>NZ_NGFO01000032.1 GCF_002149015.1 Gordonia lacunae
GGGCATCACCGCGGCCGAGTTCCAGATCGACATGGGACATTCGAAGGTCTGACGCGCGAACGAAGCGAGCCACATTCCGCTCCCCGAGGAGCGAGGACCGAACGCGGGGAGCGAAAGCGACCCACCCCCGCCCCCYGAGGTGCGAGGAGCGAAAGCGACGAGCCACGAAGGGCGACAACTCACGTCGCCCTTCGTGGCTCGCTTCGCTCGCGCCTCAGGGAGCGGAATGTGGCTCGCTTCGTTCGCGCGTCAGACCTTCGAATGTCCCATGTCGATCTGGAACTCGGCCGCGGTGATGCCCTTGGCGCTGTCGGAGGCCAGGTAGAGCACCGCGTCGGAGATCTCGTCGAGCGCGGCAACCGGATGGTAGTCGAGGATCGACGTGAAATGCGGGTTGACCCAGGGGATTCCGAAGATCCGGTGAGCTTCGGTGTCGGCCACACCCATCGGGGTGTCGACCGCGTAGGGGTGCACGCTGTTCACCCGGATGCGGTGGTGCCCGAGTTCCTTGGCGGTCGTCTGCGTGAGTCCGACCAGCCCGTACTTCGACGCCGAGTACGACGCCTGCAGCGGCATCGCCTTCAGACCGGCGACCGAACTGATCACGGTGATCGATCCCCCGTTGCCCGTCTCGAGCATCGCCGGAATGGTGGCCTTCAGCGTCTTCCACGCACCGACCAGGTTGATGTCGATGACGTCGGTGAACTGATCCTCGCTGAGCTCCCAGACCTTGCCCCAGGTCAGCACGCCGGCGTTGGCGACCACGTGGTCGAGCCGGCCGAACTGCTCGACGGCGTCGGCCACGAGCTGCTGCTGAAAGGTGAGGTCTCGCGTGTCACCCTGCCGCGCAAGGATTTTCCCACCGACGCCCTCGACGAGACGGATCGTCTCGGCGAGGTCGTCGGCCGTGGCCGCAGGATAGGTCGCGTGGTCGATGATCGGCCCTGCGATGTCCAGGCCGACGATCGCGGCCCCCTCGCGGGCGAACCGGATCGCATGATTGCGACCTTGACCTCGGGCGATGCCGGTGATGTAGACGACCATGCCGTCGAACTGTCCCATGGCAGAACTGTAACACGTTCTAGTTATGGTTCCCCAGCGTTCTCATCGGCACATTCGCACCGCCCCGGGACGGTTCAGGCGTCCCCGAACGACCGGGTGAAGCCGTCGGGGACGACGAGATCGGCGGCCGAGAGTTCGTGCACGCTCTTGTGACCCAGGCCCATCAGTACGCCGTCGAGGCCCATGCGCATGAGGTCCAGCACGTTCTCCACACCGGCCTGGCCGTTGGCGGCGAGGCCCCAGAGGTAGGCGCGGCCGATCATGACCGCGCGCGCACCGAGCGCGAGCGCCTTGGCGACGTCACTGCCCCGTCGGATGCCGCCGTCGAGCAGGACCTCGATGTCGTTGCCGACCGCGGCCGCGATGTCGGGGAGGAGACGGATCGTGGCCGGGGTGCCGTCGAGGTTGTTGCCGCCGTGGTTGGAGACCGACAGCGCCGTCGCGCCGATGTCCACGGCGCGCTTGGCGTCGTCGAGGCGGGTGATGCCCTTGACCATGAACGGCCCATCCCACTGCTCGCGCAACCACTTCAGGTCTTCCCACGTGGGCGGTGGGGTGCTCATCCACGACCCGTAGGCACCGAAGAAGGTCGGCCCGGGTACACCTTGCGGCGTGAGGTTGGGTGCGGTGAGGTCCGGGATGTTGATCTTGCCGCCCTTGACCCAGTCGAGCGCATACCTCGGCTTGACCGCGATCTCCGGCCCCAGCCGCAGCAGCGCCTTGAAGTCGACCTTCTCGGGGATCTCGGGGCTGCCCCAGTCGCGGCCGACGTTGAAGACCCAGTCGGTGGTGACGATGAGCCCCTTGGCCCCGGCCGCCTTCGCGCGCTCGGCACGGGCCAGGATCTCCTCGCGGCTCCCCAGCCAGTAGATCTGGAAGTGCACCTTGTCGTTGACGGCGGTGACCTCCTCGACCGCGTGCGAGGCGAAACTCGACAGCCCCATCGCCGTGCCACGTGCCGCGGCGGCGCGGGCCACCGCGACCTCACCATCGGGGTCGACGGCCTGCACACCGGTCGGTGAGATCATGACCGGGAACGAGATCTCCTGGCCCATCACCGTTGTCGTCATCTCGCGGTCGGCCTGCGCACCGACGACATGCGGCGCCCAGCCCAGTTCGGAGAACGCGCGGACGTTGTCGTCGACGGTGACACCGGCCTGCGTACCGGCGACCAGCGACGAGTACACCGATTTGGGCAAACGCTTCTTGGCCCGGCGCTGCGCTTCGGTGACGGTCTCGAACCAGGGGTTTCTGGCCCAGGGGTTGGCAGACATGTTCTTCCTACTCATTCATCCATCCATGAGCACCGGTCGGCCCTCATGGAGACGGGGCGCCGGTTCTGACGACGACGCGCCCGTGGTGTACCGCGGGCGGATCTACCGCGCGGCGGGGGTGAACCCGGCGAGCGGGTTCTCATCACAGGACTTCGTGGGGCGCGCGGCCACCGGGGTCAGGTCGCCGTCGGGACGGCGGGTCATCAGGGTCAGCGGAGTGCCCCGCGAATGATCCTTGTTCGCAGTCGGTTTCATCCGGTCACCGGCGAGCAGCTCTTCGCCGTAGCCCTGCACGCACTCCGGGTCCGGTCCGGCCAGCGGCAGTCCGGTGAAGAACTTCGCCGCCATGCATCCGCCGCGGCAGGCGTCGAAATGCGCGCACTTCGTGCAGGCTCCGGCGTTCTGCGGCTCGCGCAGCTCGGTGAACAGATCCGACCGCTGCCAGATCTCCTGGAAGCCGCCGTCGGAGAGGATGTTGCCGGCGAGGAAGTTCTCGTGGATGGCGAACGGGCATGCGTAGACATCGCCGACCGGGTCGATCAGGCAGACCACGCGCCCCGCGCCGCAGAGATTGAGTCCCGGCAGGCCACCGCCGGAATCCGAACCGAACGCCGACAGATGGAAGAACGAGTCGCCCGTGAGCACCCGATCACCGTGTGCGACAAGCCAGTCGTAGAGTTCACGCTGCTGCTGCGGCAGCGGGTGCAGGTCGTCCCACACGTCGGCGCCGCGACCGGAGGGACGCAGTCGCGTGATACGCAGGGTGGCGTTGTAGCGGTCGGCCAGCGCCTTGAACTCGTCGAGCTGGCTGACGTTCTGCCGGGTCATGACGACACTGATCTTGGCGTCGGCGAAACCGGCCTCGGCCAGGTTCTCGAGCGCGCGGACCGCCATGTCGAAGGAGCCGGGACCGCGGACCGCGTCGTTGACCTCCGCGGTGGCGCCGTCCAGCGAGATCTGGACGTCGACATAGTCCGACGCCGCGAGTCGCGCGGCCACCTTCTTGTCGATGCGCAGGCCGTTGGTCGAGAACTTCACCCCCACCTGATGACTGGTCGCGTAGTCGACGAGTTCCCAGAAGTCGGGACGCACGGTCGGTTCGCCGCCGCCGATGTTGACGTAGAAGACCTGCATACGCTGCAGCTCGTCGATGATCGCCTTGCACTGTTCGGTGGACAGCTCGCGGGGGTCCCGCTTGCCCGACGACGACAGGCAGTGCACACACGCGAGGTTGCACGCGTAGGTCAGCTCCCAGGTGAGACAGATGGGCGCGTCGAGGCCCTTCTCGAACTGGTCGACGAGCCGGCCGACCTTGGGCACGTCGCCGGCGGGCGGCGCGGGCGCTCGGAGGGCACTCGCGAGTTCGGCTGCGGTGGGCGGCATCTCGATGGTCGTCATCGTTGAGGTCCTTGCATTCGGGGCTGGCAGTTCCGGGCTGGGGTGCCGGGCCCGGGCGATCAGGGGCGGGCGACGTCGACGACGATGTGGATCGGACCGGGGGCTGTCCCGGTCGGCATCGTCGTGCGGGGGGTCGGCGGGTCAGGCGGCGCGCGGCACGATCATGCCGCTGTCGGCGAGCGCGGTCAGCGCCTGCAGATACAGGGGACGTTGAGCGGGCGAGACCCCGGCAGCGAGGAGTGCGGCCTCCGCGGAGTCGTGATCGGCGAGGGACTTCACGATGCCGACGACGGTGAGGTTCTTGAGGAACGACAGCTTGCGCGTTCCGAAGTGGTACAGCAGCGCACCGAACGGTTCCGGGCGCAACGCGACCTTCGGATTCAGCTGCCACGGCTCGAGGGTGTCGAAACCGGGGTCCTGGGCTGGGGTGTCGAACCGGACCCCGGCGACCGCGGAACGGTCGCCGGAGATCGGATTCGATGTCGGGGCCGACATCAGTAGACCCCGCACATCCCGTCGATCGAGACCTCTTCGACGAGCGACTCGGCGAGAAGCTCGGTGTCGTTCGTGCTGTGAGCTGATGCAGCGGACTGATCTGCCATGATCCATACCTCCTGGTTGATCGAGTAGTGATGCGGATCACGACGAACTATAGTGGCACTCAGTGCATAAATCCAGAGTGCCGACGACAACTGTCCGAACGGACAGGTCGACCGGTTCCGTGATCCCCCGTCCCACGGGTCCCATAAGGTGAGGTCGGACATGACGACGACGCCGCACGACGATCAGCCCGGACGCACACCCCCGGGCCGACGCCCCATCACATCGCGCGCGCAGATCAGCGCACTCGCGATCCACCTGTTCACCAACCAGGGCTTCGAGGACACCAGCGTCGACGACATCGCCGAGGCGGCGGGGATCGCCCGGCGCACGTTGTTCCGCTACTACTCGTCGAAGAACGAGATCCCCTGGGGCGAGTTCGACGACCATCTCGACGAGTTGCGGACGTTGCTGGCCGGCATCCCGCGCGAGACCCCGATGGCCGAAGCCCTCGTCGACGCACTCGTGTCGTTCAACCGCGTACCGGCGGAGGAACTCGACAATCACCGGCGACGCATGTCGCTCCTCCTCGGCGTGCCTGCGCTGCAGGCACATTCGATGATCGTCTACGCCGACTGGCGACAGGTCATCGCCGAGTTCTGCGCCGCCCGGCTGGGTGTCGGAGTCGGGGACCATGTACCTCAGACCATCGGCTGGCTGTGCCTCGGCGCCGCACTCGCCGCGTACGAGAAGTGGCTCGACGACCCCGAGACCGATCTGGAGGCGCTCATCGGGTCCGGCGCCCGGACCGTCGCCGACGGCGTGGCATCCCTGGCATGACTACGCTGTGAACGGGCCTGCAGCACCTCGCCGGAGCCCCTCGTGGGAACACCGGCAGTTGCGCTAGGCTGAAGTAGAACGTGTTCTAATTTGGGCCGGGGTGCCGGTCCTCGACGGCGGAGACTGCGCACATGTCTGACCTGACCCCTCACGGTTCACGCAGCGTGATCCTCACGGTGTCCGAGGTGATCGACGAGACGGCCGAGGCCAAGTCCATCGCCTTCGACGTGCCGGAGGCCTCGGCGAAGGCGTTCACCGACTACAAACCGGGACAGTTCCTCACGCTGCGGATTCCCAGTGAGCGGACCGGGTCGGTCGCGCGCTGCTACTCGCTCGCATCGTCGCCGTTCACCGACCCGCGGCCGAAGGTGACCGTCAAGCGCACCGCCGACGGTTACGGATCCAATTGGGTGTGCGACAACCTCGCCCCCGGCACCCAGGTCGAGGTGCTGCCGCCGTCCGGCGTGTTCACCCCCAAGTCCTACGACGATCCGCTCCTGCTCATCGCGGCCGGCAGCGGTGTGACTCCGGTGATGTCGATCCTCAAGGCCGCCCTCGAGAAGAGCGATGCGCCCATCGTGTTCTTCTACGCCAACCGCGACGTCGCCGACGTCATCTTCGCCACCGAACTCCGCGACCTCCTCGCCGCCCACGCCGACCGGCTCACCGTCATCCACTGGCTCGAGTCGCTGCAGGGCCTGCCGAGCGCCGCGGCCCTGGCGACGGCCTTCGCTCCGTACGCCGCGTCGCACGTGGCCTACATGTGTGGGCCGGGACCCTTCATGGACGCCGTGCACAAGGGCCTCGCCGACGCGAACTTCCCGCATCACAACGTGCACACCGAGGTCTACAACTCGCTGTCCGGCGACCCCTTCGCCGACGTCGAACACGACGAGGTCAGCGACGAGGAACAGGCCGCAGCGGCCACGGTCGAGGTGGAGCTCGACGGTGAGACCCATACCCTGACCTGGCCGCGTTCCCGGACTCTCGTCGACATCATGCTGGCCGCCGGACTGGATGCGCCGTATTCGTGCCAGGAAGGTGAATGCGGTTCGTGTGCCTGCACTCTCACCGAGGGCAGCGTCGACATGGACAATGCCGGCGCGCTCGACCCCGAGGACATCGAGGACGGCTACATCCTGGGCTGTCAGGCGCATCCCACATCGGACACGCTGAAGATCGAATTCTGACAGAGTGGGTCGGGTCCGTGCAGTCGAAGTTCGATCGAAGGAGTACGACGACGTGAGCACCACCCGCGGTTCCCGGCTCGATCCCGCCCAGCTCGCACGTGGTCTCGCAGCCATGCTCGTCAGCATCGGCGTGCTGCACTTCGTGGCTCCCGCACCGTTCGACGAGATCATCCCCGAGGAGATCCCGGGCGATCCCCGGACCCTGACCTACGCGTCCGGTGTTGCCGAGATCGGCTTGGGCGCAGCACTCCTCGCGCCGAAGACCCGGCGAGCCGCGGGCGCGCTGTCGGTCCTGCTGTTCCTCGCCGTGTACCCCGCCAACATCAACATGGTCCGGCTCTGGTGGAACAAGCCGCTGCCGTACAAGATCGTCGCCCTCGCCCGGCTGCCCTTCCAGTTCCCGATGATCTGGGCCGCCGCGAGGGTCGCCCGCGAGGGCTGACGGCCGACGCGGACGACGAAACCGCCCGCGCGACGAAGCGGCAGTGGATCATTTCCCTGCCTGCGGCGGCACCGGATTCGAGAGGGCGGGGAGCCGATCAACGGAGCGCGCGATAGTGCGCGCGCTCGTCCGGAGCCCGGTGCTCGAGAGCGTATGACAGTGCGGTCCGGCCCATCCGGGCGGCGTTGTCGTCGAGGTAGCCGAGCAGCACGGTCTCGTCGACCCGCTTGCCGACCTCGCGCAGCATCCAGCCGAACGCCTTCTGGATGAGATCGCGGCGGTCGTCGCGGACACACGGCGCCACCGCCAGCAGCGCGGTCGCGTCACCGTGCTTGATGGACGCGAAGGTCGCGATGATCCCCACCCGCCGCCGCCACAGGTCGTCCTCCCGCGCGTGTCGCAGGATGAGGTCGAGGTCTCCGGTGCGGCGACAGTATTCGCCGAGCACCGGATCGGCGGAGGAGTCGACGAGGTCCCAGTTGTTCACCCGGCCCCGATGCACGGCGTCGAGATAGAGGTCGACCCAGGCCCGCCCGTCGTCACCGCGACGCAGCTCGCTGTCGAACTCCTGGCGGAGGAGGAACAGGGCGATCAGCCGATGCTCGTGCATCGGCGAATCGAGTAGTTCGACGACCTGATCCGCGCCGATGCCACGGAAGCCTTTCGCCAGCTTCCGTTGCACGGGGACGCGGATTCCGAGGAATTCGTCGCCCTCTCCGTATCCCCCGGGCCGCGCCTGGAAGAACGCGGCCTGCCCGAGCGCGAGCTCCGGATCGGCCACCTCGGCGGCCGCATCACGTACCTGCGCGGCGGTCGGCGCGTCCGACATGTGCCGCTACAGCAGATCAGCCACAGGCGTGGGGGTCTGGAGCTTCGGCCGTGTCTTCATCACGGCCCCCACCTTGCCGGCGCCCACCACGCCGGTGAGGACGCCGTCCCGACTGTAATAGGCGACGAACTTCTTGCCGTCGTCGTCGACGACGTGGACGTCGTCGTCGGCGCGCGGGGCGCCGAGTACCTGGATCTTGACGTCGAACTGGTCGCTCCAGAAGTAGGCGACCGACGCGGTGACAGCGTCGCCCCCGGTGATCTGGTGGGCGACCACCGACGCCTGCTCGACGGTGTGGTTCCAGTGCTCGACGCGTTTCGGCCGCCCGTCCTCGTCGAGCCAGTTCGCCACGTCACCGAGAGCGTAGACGTTCTCCTCGCTGGTGTGTCCGGTTGCATCGCAGGCGATCCCACCACCGACCTCGCGCGGGGCGAGATCGATTCCCGAACCGTCCAGGTAGTCGGTCACCGGGGTCGAGCCGATGCCGACCACGACGATGTCGGCGGGCAGGGTCGTGCCGTCGGTGAGTTCGACCGCCTCGACCCGACTGTCCGACACCGCGATGCTCGCGACACCGACGCCCGTCCGGAGATCGATGCCGTTGGCGACGTGCAGCCGCGAGACCAGCGCGCCGATCTGCTCCCCAAGCGCCACGGCCAGGGGCGTCCGAGCCGGCTCGACGAGGCTGACGGACAGCCCGCGCGTGGCGAGCCCGGCCGCCACCTCGCATCCGATGAAGCCCGCGCCGATGACGACCGCGGTGCTTGCGGAATCGATCTCGCCGCGCAGCGCCACCGCGTCGTCGTAGGTGCGGAGCACGTGCACGCCCCGGACGTTCTCGGTCAGACCCGGGAACGGCCGCGGATCGAGGCCCGTCGACAGCACCAGGGTGTCGTAGGCGATGGTGGCGCCCGAGGCCAGCGTGATCGTCTGGTCTGCCGGGGACACCGCGGTCACGGGCTCACCGAGCCGCAGGGTGATGCCGGCCTCGGCGTAGAACTCCGCAGGCTTCAAATCGACGCGGTCGTCCTTGCCCAGCAGCACCGACTTCGACAGGGGCGGACGATCGTACGGCGGGTGGTCCTCCGCCCCGACGAGCGTGATCGGGTCCGTGAACCCGTTGTTGCGCAGGTTCTCCGCGACACGGATTCCCCCCAGCCCGGCACCGACGACCACCACGCCCGCGCTCGATCCACTCATCTCTCGTCCCCTTTGTCGTCTCTCCCGCGGACACCGGTCCGAGCCCGGCGGTCGCGCGGACCGCCCCGGGACAACTCGTGTCTCAACGGGTCACATCGCCGACCGGTTGCAGGTCGGACAGCAGCCAATTCCCGTCGACCTTACGCATAAGTGCCCACCTCGCGGTAGGGGTCGCCGCAGGTTTTCCGCCGACGGACTGCCTAACATCTGTAGATTTTTCATCCGCGGTGCGTCCGACGACCTCGTTGACGAACACCAGCACCCGCGCTCGGTCCGAACCAGCCTCGTGCAGCCCGGCACCGACGACCTCACCCCGGACCGAGAGCGCGGACGCACGGACGCCCGGCACCACGACATCGGCACCGCGGTTGCGGTAGTCCAGGCGCAGCGGGTCGGTGAGCAACGCGTCGGTCGCTCGAGGCCGACCGGGGGGATCGTCGGGCGAATAGGTCAGCACCGCCTCCACGGCCGTCGCCGCAGCCGAGAGGATCTCGGCGCGCTGATCGTCGGTCGGATCAGAGTCCGGACGCAGCGCTGCCACGCCGAAGATCACCGCGACCACGAGCAGCAGGACCGACGCGGCGACGACGAGACGCAGGCGGACGCGCTGGCGTCGGGTCGGCTGTGCCGGTAGTGGTTCCCGGTCGGCGGTGGTGGTCACGGTCGCCTCGCCTGGGCGATCTTCCAGCCGTCGTCGGTACTGGTCATCGTGACCAAGGCCGTGATCCGCTCGCCGGTGGTGTCGGTCTCCGAACCGCCCCCCGGCCCGCCGAGGAGCGCCGGATTCGTCGCATCGGCGACGACCAGCACGTCGACGCTGCTGCCGATCTCGTCGGACGTCGGGTCGGTGACCAGCCCCGCCGAAACCACCTGTCCGACACTCGGACCCGTCTGCTCACCCACCTCCGTGACCAGGGCGGCGCGGGCGGCGTCGATCCGCTCCTGCTGCGGACCGGTACTCACCTCGGCAACGGCGGTCACATACCCCTCGGGGTCGGTCGGGTCGGCGGTGAGCATGGTGGTGACGGCACCACGCGCGGACGTGAGCACGTCATCCGTCAGGTCCGCCGCCGCATGCTGTCCGCGGATCTGCCAACCGAGCGCTGCGGCCACCGCGACGAGAAGGAGTACGGCGACAGCCACCCCGATGAGGGCCCGGCGCAGGAGACGTGTCCGTCGTGCCGCTCGCGACCGTAGCGCCGGGGTCGCGGCGATCCGGGCGGTGCGCGCCCGGCGCGCCGCCGTGTCGACCCGCTCGCGAGCGAGTTCGACTCTCGTAGCACCTGTCTCGTTCATCGCCACCACCGTCGGGGGTCCGTCGGCGCGGTCACCCGATCACATCCGCCGCCGCGAGAAGCCACGCATCGTCGGAGCGGACGAACCGGGCGAGGACGGAGCGACGTACGGTCGACGCCGGCCCGGCGGTGGGGCGCACGGTCACCGACACCCGCAGCAACGCCTCCCCCGCGTCGGCATCGGCTGCGACAACGCTCACGATCTCGGGCCGCCAGGTCACCGACGACGTGCCCTCGGGTGGCGGCCGGTCGAGCTGAGCGCCGTAGCTGTCGGTGAAGTCGTCGGCGACCAGTGTCCGCGCGCGGGCCCGATCCAGCTGCCACCGGCCGGCGTCGACGGAGAAGACGTCCGAGACGATCGTGCCGGCCGACGTTCGCAACTGATCCCGGCTCTGCGCGACATCGGCCCCGGCACGCTGCGAACCCCACAGTGCGAGTACGACGACGATGGTGGTCACCAGCACGACGGCCGCGATCGCGATGCGGGCGGCGGCGGCTCGTGCGGTGACCGGCCGGGTCGACGTCTGCCCCCGACCCGGACCAGCGGCTCCGGACTGCGTCAGCGAACTCATGGGAGATACTGCACCGCCCCGAGTTTCAGACTGCCGTCAGCGGGCGTGACCAGGACTCGCAACCGGAATCGGCGGGCCTGGTCGCCGTCGGCGTCCGGCGCGCCCCTGCCGGCGAACACCACGGTGGCGGCGACGAGGACCGTGGCGGAATCGCCGTCGCGGACGGATATCCCGGTGCCGTCGACCGAGGACTCCGCGACGGTGCCGTTGGCACGGACGAATTCGGTGTAGCTGTCCGCTGATTGGGCGAATTCGTCGTAGAAGGCCCCGGTGGCACCGGCGAGGATTCGCTGGGCGCGTCGGTCGTCGCAGCTGTCCGGCGCGATCAGCACCTCGACGCGTTCGGCTGCGGCCGACTGGAGTTCGGCATCGGAGTAGTGCGCACGGTCCCGCGTCCACGCGGTCACCGCGACCCCGGCCAGGACGAGGGCAACGACGAGCACGAGGCCGGCGACCACCCATCGACGCCGGGGAAGGCGACGCCGTAGACCGGCGTCGACCTCGATCCTGTGCAGCTCGTCCAGCGCCTCGCGCAGCTCGCGTCTGGCCGCCCGGTCGGCGCTCAGCTCAGGAGCCCCGGACGAGGCGGCCGCCCGGCCGTTCGTTTCCGACACCTTCACGACGACAGGGGCGTGCTCTCCTGGGGCCGCGTCAGGCCCTCGCCCGCCGCCCTGGTGTCGATCGTCTCGCCACGGATTCGGCTGGAGTACGCGGCGCGGGCGTGCTGGTCGGGGCTGAGGAAGATCGAGTCCAGCTTGGTCAGCCTGCGCGAGAGGCGCTTCATCGCCTGCGGGAAGAGCGGACTCGACTCGGCCCACCGCATCGACCGCGGCGCATAGACACGGGTGACCGGTCGCGCGATCGTCTGCACGACGATCGAGGCGACCTCACCGGGCTCGACGGTCTGGATGAATCTGTTGGTCTGCAGACCCGAGATCAGTGCGGTCCGTGTGAACGTGGGTAGCACCGCGCTGATCGTGACACCCTGCGGCTCGAGTTCGGCCCCGAGCGCCTCGGAGAACTCGATGACGGCTGCCTTGGCGCCGTTGTAGATCGTGAGGCCGGGAGTCGGTATGCGTCCGGCCGTCGAGGCGATGTTCACGATGTGACCGGTCCGGCGCGGCGCCATCCGGCGGGCCGCCTCCTGACATCCGATGATCACGCCCAGGACGTCGATCTCGTAGGTCCGGCGGATGATCGTGTCGTCATAGGACAGGAACGGACCGACCGGCATGATCCCGGCGTTGTTCACGAGTACGTCGATCGGCCCCAGTCGTGCCTCGACCTCGGTCAGGAACGCGTCGAAGGACTCGCGCTTGGTGACGTCCACCTCGATGCCCTCGACGCCCAGGTCGGCGGCGGCCTTGCCCACGGCTTCGGAGTCCACGTCACCGATGGCGACCTTCGCCCCCGCGTCGAACAGCTGGGTGGCGGTCTCGAATCCGATGCCCCGCGCGCCACCGGTGATGACCACGACCTTGTCCCGTAGCGCGGCGCGGATGGCCGCATGGTCGGGTGTACGAGACAGCCTGTCGCGCAGACTCATTGGATCTCCTTCGGTGGATGTGAACGGAAGCGATCGGCGCGGAGCGGAGCGGACCGGGCCGTTCGTCTCCGGCGGGGCGTCACCAGATCATCGGTGCGAGGAACTTCGAGGCGAAGTCCCGGACGCGTTGCGGTTCGTTGCGCGCGGGATCCGACGGTGGTGTCTCGAGAAGCGAGATCACCAGCCGCACATGGATCTCCACAGCCTCCAGCAGATCCTCGACGGGCATCTGGGCGCCTTCGTCGCGTAGCGTGGCGGCCACCCGGTCGGTGACCATGTCGATGAACAACGACGTCATCTTGGCGGTGACACTCTTGATCTCGGAGTCGGTGAGGACGATCCGGCTCAGCAGTGGATCGGAGTTGACCCATTCGGCGCCGACCGCGAACGCCTCGACCAGCGCGGCCTTGGGACCGAGGCCCTTCACCGAGGCCTCGAGCTTCTGCATGCCGGTCTCGTAGGCGTCGTTCGCCACCGCGTAGAGCAGTGCGTCCTTGTTGGGGAAGCGCCGGTACAGGGTGCTGCGACTAACCCCGGCACGAGCGGCGACCTCGTCGATGTTGGCGCGTCGGACGCCGACCTCGGCGAACTCGGCCCCGGCGGCGGCGAGGATCGCAGCCTCCTGGTCGGCCGGGCTCGCGGTGTTGCGGACCTTACGGGTCGAGCGAGTCCTGCTGTCGGTCTTCGTTCCGGTGTCTGCCACGGTCATCGCCGCCGAGTGGTGACGGGGAGTTCGTTCTCCGCGGGTACCGGCAGCCGGCCACCGCCCAGCCTGCGATGCATGATCGTCGTGATCTCCATCTGGTCAAAATACAACCCGCCGCTTCCGCGCACGCGGCCGCCGAGAGCGCCGTCCCCGGCCTCCGCGGTCGCGACGCGATCCGGGCACGGGGCTCCGGACAGCCCGATGCGCGCCGGCACCATCGCCAGAACCGAAGCCATGCCCATCCCCTCCCGTTCGAACCGTCTCCGAAGCGCTCACCCGGTGTGACCCACATCGCATACTAGACCATGTTGAGACAGATCGGAAAAACCGTTCCTACCGCGAGGTGTGTCCGGGCGCATTCACCGCGCGGCGAGGAGGCGATGGCATCGCCGCAGACGTTCGCGCCACCGGTGCTGGCCTTCGGGTCCCAGCGCGAGCCCCACGGTGTCGATCGTGGCGCCGGCGTCGAACCATCGGACCCCGACGCCGCCGTCGATCATCTGGAACGACGTCGCGACGTCCGCGGCGAGCAGCGTCCCGGTACCCAGTCCACACGCGAGCTCCAGGCGGGGCAGCGCGGCGGCCGCGGCGACCCCCGCGGCCATACCGATCGCGCTGTCGAGCGCACTCGAGACGACGATGTCGAGTCCGATGTTCTCGGCGAGTGCAAGCGTTGCGCGCATCCCGCCGAGAGGCGCCACCTTGACCACGGCGACATCCGCGGCGTCGGCGGCCACCACCCGATACGGGTCGTCCGCCTTCCGGATGGATTCGTCGGCTGCGATCGGCACCCCGACCGCCCGCCGGACGGCGGCGAGTTCCTCGACTGTGCGACAGGGCTGTTCGGCGTACTCCACGTCGCCGATGGCACGCAGGGCAGCGACGGCCTCGTCCACGGTCCACCCCCCGTTCGCGTCGATGCGCACCCGGCCGATCACCGCGCGGGTGGCGGCCACCCGCGCGACATCGTCGTCGAGCGTCTGCCCGGCTTCGGCGACCTTGACCTTCGCGGTACCCGCGCCCGGGTAGCGCTCGAGCAGCGCCGCGACCTCGTCGGCGGGGATCGCGGGCACGGTCGCATTGACCGGCACGATGTCGCGAACGGCGGCGGGAGGCCCGACCCAGGCCGCTTCCAGGCCGGCCCGCAACCACGAGGCCGCCTCCGGGTCGTCGTATTCGACGAACGGCCCGAACTCACCCCACCCCGCCGGTCCGGCGAAGACCATGGTCTCGCGCGCGGTGAGGCCGCGGAACCTGGTGCGCATCGGGAGTCGGACCGCCACCGCCGACGCGAGGACGTCCTCGACATCCGGAAGCACCCAGTCCTGCCGCTCGTCGCGCACCATCCGACCTCCGTCTCCGTGTGCGGTCCACCCGCATCGTTGAAACAACCTTCCAACTTTGTTCCAAGTGCGATATTCTCGCCGCCATGTCAGTCAACCAGGGATTCGACGCCGGCATCCGCGAGGCGGAACCGATGATCGTCGACGACACTCCGGACACCGCGGGCGAGATCGCGTCACCGCGCCTCGGCGCCGACTCGCTCGTGTGGAAGTTCTACGGCGACAACCGTGGCCTACTCGGCTTCCAGCGCCTGGCCGGCACCGAGAACTGCATCGAACAACTCGGCCAGGCCGTCCTGGACCATTCGGTCATCTTCAGCGACTTCCTCGGCCGGGCCAAGCGCACCGGCCCGCCCGTCATGCGCACCGTGTACAGCACCGAGCCGGAGAAGTGGGGTCGCACGGTGCGCGACTTCCACAAGGACATCAAGGGCACGATCAGCGACGGATCGCGCTACCACGCGCTCAACCCGGAACTCTTCTACTGGGCGCACGCCACCTTCGTCGACCAGGTCCTCTTCATCACCGACACCTTCATCCGCCGCCTGAGCCACGCGGAGAAGGTCCAGATCTTCGAGGAGAGCAAGACCTGGTATCAGCTCTACGGGGTCAGCGACCGAGGACAACCACAGACATACGAGGAGTTCGTCCAGTACTGGGACGACATGCTCGACCGATTCGTGCCGCACAAGACGATCGTGTACGCCACCGGTTACATCCGGCAGGGACTCCCCCGGCCCAGGAAGATCCCCGCACCCGTGTGGCGGATCATGTCGATCCCGTTGAACGCCTTCATCCGCACGGTCGTCGTCGGCACCTTGCCCCAGCAGATGCGCGACGTCTGCGACCTGGAGTGGAACGACCGGCGCGAGAGGAACTTCCAACGTTTTGCCGCCCTCATGCGGGCCGCCAATCCACTGATCAACCGGCTGCCGCTCAAGTACCTCTACGTTCCGTGGGCCTACGAGGCGTGGCAGAAGGTCGGCATCGACCCCCGGCCGTTGCACAACAAACCCGCATGACCCCGTCCGCTCCCTGAAGAGCGCGTGCGTGACACCCTCCGCCCCCTGAGGAGCGAGCGTGCGAGCGTCTCGAAGGGTCAGTGCCCGAGAAATCCGTCGACCTGGGCGACGAACTCGGCGGCGCGGTCACGGTGGACGCTGTGACCCGCGTCGATGGTGACGAAACGCGAGTCGGGCAGGGCCTCGCTGAGGGTCCGCAGGTGGTGTGGGGGAAGGAAACTCTTCTCGCCGCCGGAGATGACCAGTGACGCGGCCTGCACGTCCGGCAGCTCCGACCACCAGTGCGGTGCACAGACATCGAACTCGGCGACGATCTGATCACCCATCCGGCCGTCGAATCGAATGACCGGAAAGGGGTTGCGCGCGAGCGCGATCAGGCCGCGGATCTGTTCGCCGAGGGTGGCGCGCATCGCGATGCCCTCGGAGAGGTCGGCCTCGTCGCGAGGCATCGGCGGCACCTCTTCGAGGACCAGACGCCGGATCCGGGACGGCTCGAGCATCGCGAAGCGGAGCGCGGTGTGGGCGCCGAGCGAGTGGCCGACCACGTCGGCGACCGCGACACCGAGGGCGTCGAGGACGTAGGCCAGATCGTCGCGGAAGTCGTCGAGCCGGTAGACATCTCGCGCTCGGCCGCTGCGTCCGTGGCCGCGGAGGTCCACGCTGATCACCGCGCGCCCGCGGGCGCGGAGTGCCGCCGCGAGGCGGCGCCACGTCGAGTGATCCGACGCCATGCCGTGCACGAGCACGACGGGCACGCCACGATCGGTCTCCCCCGCGACCCGGACCGCGAGATCGGGGTCGCCGCTTCGCCGCAGGACACGCATGTCCGTCAGCTTACGAGCGCCGGGGATGCGGTCGCCGTCACACTCCACACGACCGTTCGCGCTCCTGCCCGTTCGGTTCTCACCGGTCGCGGAACCAGCCGCTCTTCTTGGCGTGCCACACCATGTCCTCCCAGTACCCCCAGGTGTGTGTCCCGACCGACGGGAAGTCCGTCGTGACCGGAATACCCTGCAGCGCCGCCGCGACCTCGAACGACCGGGTCTGCGCGAGCGACACGACCTCCAGCGGCGTGCCCTTGACCGAGGCGACGGCGTCGGCGTTGTGCGGACCCCAGGTCGCCGATCCCGATCCGATGCGGATCTTCATCCCCCGCATCCGGGGTAGCTGCACGAGCGCATCGTTACGAGTCCAGCGGTCGCTCCACGGCGGACCCCACATGGCATCGGCACTGAACGGGCCGACGCCCGCGCCGATCCCGGCGTCGATCAACGCGAGCCGGACGGCCTCGCGCATGGTCGGCGCGGACAGGTTCAGGTAGCCCGACATCGAGAAGACATGTGAGACACGCTGACGGTGGTACGCCCCGTAGACCATCGCGGCATTGCCGCCCATGGATATGCCCATAAGCGCGTACTTGCCCAGCGGGCCGACGGCGAGGCCCCGTGCGTCGAGTTCGCGCACGATGGTGTCGAGACGGCACGTCCACCGGTAGCGGTAGCCGATCTTGTTGGCCGGGCTGGCCGCTTCCCAGTCCGTGTAGAAGCTGGCGAGACCCCCCACGGGCTGGATGACGTTGACGCCGGAGTCGGCGATGCGCTGGACACGCGTGTCCCGCCGCCACCCGCTGATGTCGCTGGTCGCGCGGAGGCCGTCGAGCGCGATGACGGTCTTGTAGTTGCCCCAGCGGGTCCACGTGTCCACCGGGGTACTCGGCATGCCGCAACCGGACACGGAGAACCTGCCGTATGTCGCGGAGGCGGACGCATTGCCCGACCCGATGGTGACGACGCCGACCACGGCGAGGAGCGTCAGAGCGAGAGCAAGGGCTCGTCGTCGACGCGCGAGACGACGAGGCCGAAGTGAGAACTGCACCGACGAACAGTAATTCGACGACGATCAGCGATGCCACAGCTGTGACCACAGGGCATCGACATCGATACCGACCAGTGACCACTGTGGCCATAGTGATGGAAGTTTCTGATATGACAGACAGTTGCTCACACTGCAGAACCGGCGATGTCAGAGATCGTCGACGATGCGCTGACGCGCCCGCGCGTACTCCGCCTCGGTGATCGCCCCGGTACGGCGCAGATCGTCCAGCGCGGCGAGCCGCTCGGCCGGCGATCGGCCGTTGTCCGGCATGCGCCCCGGTCCCTCGCCGGACTTTCCGGGGAACGGCGCATCCGCCCCCGACGGACTGGCCGCATCTGCCCGGACTCCGGCCCAGCCGCGGACGACATCCATCACCTCGGCGCGTGCCTGCGGATTCGAACGGAGATCGATGACGCCGCTGCCGGCCACCCCGTGCCGCCCGAGGATCTGCAGGATCTGTCCCAGCGGTTCCGCCTGACCGGTGAGATCGTAGGTCCGCCCGTCCTCTTCGGAGGAGAATCGCGCGGGCACCGAACCGGCCAGCAATGCCGTTGCCTGCCAGTCGATCTCGAAGTCCTGGGTCTCTGGGTCGACCATGACCGCCAGACGTCGCGCGGAGAGCAGCGGTTGCTGGTAGTAGGGCACGACCTTTCGGGTCGAGACCTCGAAGGGCGCCAGTCCGTCGGCTCGTATCCGCAAGCCCAGCTTCATCATCGGCTGGTCGTTGATCTCGACGCCCGTCTGACCGATCGAGGTGATCTCGGCGACGCCCATCACCCCGGCCGCACGCAGGCGTTCCAGCTTGGCGCCGCCCCGGTAGTTGAACCATGCGATACCTACGCCGAGAAGGACATCGAGAATCGTGACGCCGATCCCCGTCCACAGCATCCACTCGGTGTCGGGCGCGTCGATCACGAAGTAGGCGACGAGGAAGATCGGCCCGACGATCCCGCACAACATGACGAATGCGAATGTGCCGAGGGCACTCCATACATGGGCAGGAACACGAGGCCCGGTCCCCGACTCTCCGAACATGGTCATGCGCGAACTCTATTCGCGGACCCCGCGCGGGGGAAGCCGGACGGTCGACGCGTAGCGCCGTGGAACGACACGCGAGCAGAGGCGACGTGGGGTGCGCCGGACGCGTGCGAGACGCGGCCTGTTAGCCGAGCAAAACACGTCTGATCTGCGAGTTCTCGCCACAGACCAGTGGTTCGGTGGCACACTCGGCGCCTAGATGAGCACGCCGAGGCTCACCACCGAGAGGTTCCCCCATGGACGACACCCACTCGCATCGGTTCACCCGGCTCCTCTCGACGATGGCCGTCACCGCCGCCATCGTCGCGAGCACCGCCCTGAGTGGAGGCGGGATCGCCTCGGCCGCGCCACCGACGCCGACCCAGAAACTCTGCGGACAAGCCGGCGACAACCCGAAAACCGACAGCCGACTCTGGCTGTGGGGGCAGGTGAAGAACACGACACCCAAGAAACCCGGCAGCAACCTCGAAGTCGTCCAACCCGCGGGACAGGTCCAACCGAACCCGAAGAAGCCGAAGTACTACGCGGTTCGCCACGGCGGCGACAGCAAGGGGGTCGACGACGACTTCCTGATCGTGCCCACCAACCGTGTACGGGGCATCGAATGCCCCTACCTGTGGGACGGCTCGCAGTTGAATCTGTGGAGCGCCGGGTGGTGGCAGGGCGGCAAGCGCGTCGCCAAGGATCCGGCCAAACCCCTTGCCATCGGCGTGAACTCCGCCGAGAAGCGGGGCCAGGATCAACTGCACATCCACCTGGCCCAGGTGTACCCCGGCACGCTGCGCGACCTCAAGGCCATCTCGCACCCCGAGACGAGCCTGTTCAACTGGAGGAAGACCGATGTCGTACTCGACGTCGATCCGGCGAAGACGTCGAACCCGAACCACCAGAAGCACTTCCATGTCGTGAAGTACACCGGCGCGCTCCCCGACCTGTTCAAGGTTCTGCACGGTCAGATGGCGGTCGGCGACGACATCGGAAAGTTCTCGATCGCGGTCGTCGATGCCGGCCAGCCCAACACCTACTTCGTGCTCGCCAGTACGCCGACTCTCGGCGGCGGAAAGGACACGGGCACCGGACTGATGGACCAGATCTACGCCTGGGTCCACAAGTAGCAGCCGCCCCGCGTCGGGGTGGACCGACGACAAAGGCGCCCGGTCACTGTCGTGACCGGGCGCCTTGTCGACTCAGAGAGTCAGTGGTGAGTCAATGGATCACTTGGTGATCCGTGACGCAGGCCCCCGCCCGACTGGCAGCGCTCTCGCGCAACCACATCAGGCGGGGGAAATCGTCACTTGGTGATCTTGGTGACTCGACCCGCACCGACGGTGCGGCCACCCTCACGGATGGCGAAACGCAGGCCCTCGTCCATGGCGACCGGCTGGATGAGCTTGACGCTCATCTCGGTGTTGTCGCCCGGCATGACCATCTCGGTGCCCTCGGGGAGGGTCACGACGCCGGTCACGTCCGTGGTACGGAAGTAGAACTGCGGACGGTAGTTGTTGAAGAACGGGGTGTGACGGCCGCCCTCGTCCTTGGACAGGATGTACGCCTGGCCCTCGAACTCGGTGTGCGGGGTCGTGGTGCCCGGCTTCACGATGACCTGACCGCGCTCGACGTCCTCACGCTTGAGGCCGCGGAGCAGCAGACCGGCGTTGTCGCCTGCCTGTGCGGAATCGAGGAGCTTGTGGAACATCTCGATACCGGTGACGGTGGTCTTGGTGCTCTTCTCGCGGATGCCGACGATCTCGACTTCCTCGTTCACGTTGACCTCGCCGCGCTCCACACGACCGGTGACCACGGTGCCACGGCCGGTGATGGTGAAGACGTCCTCGACGGGCATGAGGAACGGCTTCTCGGTCTCGCGGACCGGGTCCGGGATCGACTCGTCGACGGCAGCCATGAGCTCCTCGACCGACTTGGTCCACTCGGGGTCACCCTCGAGGGCCTTGAGGGCCGAGACCTTGACGACCGGTGCTTCCTCGTCGAACTCCTGGGCGGCCAGCAGTTCGCGGACCTCCATCTCGACGAGCTCGATGATCTCGTCGTCGTCGACCATGTCGGCCTTGTTCAGGGCGACCAGGATGTAGGGCACACCGACCTGGCGGGCCAGCAGCACGTGCTCGCGGGTCTGCGGCATCGGGCCGTCGGTGGCGGCGACCACGAGGATCGCGCCGTCCATCTGGGCAGCACCGGTGATCATGTTCTTGATGTAGTCGGCGTGACCGGGGGCGTCGACGTGGGCGTAGTGACGCTTCTCGGTCTCGTACTCGACGTGCGAGATGTTGATCGTGATACCGCGAGCTTTTTCCTCGGGAGCCTTGTCGATCTGATCGAACGCGAAGCTCTTGTTGAGGTCCGGGTACTTGTCGTGCAGCACCTTGGTGATGGCCGCGGTCAGCGTGGTCTTGCCGTGGTCGACGTGACCGATGGTGCCGATGTTCACGTGCGGCTTGGTCCGCTCGAACTTCGCCTTCGCCACTTGATTGTCCTCCTGGACTGTTGTTGCTCTACTGGGCGGATCCCAGCAGGGGTTTTCTTCTTACGTTGGTGCGCAGAACGGG
Source organism: Gordonia lacunae (assembly GCF_002149015.1). GTDB lineage: Bacteria > Actinomycetota > Actinomycetes > Mycobacteriales > Mycobacteriaceae > Gordonia > Gordonia lacunae. The sequence continues at coordinate 20,737 of NZ_NGFO01000032.1, forward strand.
TCGGCGCATGTCGCTAGGACCGGTTTTACTCGCCGGTGGCCTTCGCGATGATTTCCTTCGACACGTTCGCGGGAACCTCCGCGTACGAATCGAACACCATGGAGTAGTTTGCCCGGCCCTGGGTCTTCGACCGGAGGTCTCCGATGTAGCCGAACATCTCCGACAGCGGCACCTGTGCCTTGACGACACGCGCGCCACTGCGCTCCTCCATGGCCTGGATCTGGCCACGGCGGGAGTTCAGGTCGCCGATCACGTCACCCATGTAGTCCTCGGGAGTCGTGACCTCGACGGCCATGATGGGCTCGAGGATGACCGGACTGGCCATCCGCGCAGCTTCCTTCAGGGCCTGCGAGCCGGCGATCTTGAACGCCATCTCCGAGGAGTCGACGTCGTGGTACTGACCGTCGAGCAGGGTCACCTTCAGGTTGACCAGCGGGTATCCGGCGAGGACACCGTACTGCATGGCGTCCTGCGCGCCGGCGTCCACCGACGGGATGTACTCGCGCGGCACGCGGCCACCGGTGACGGCGTTGGCGAACTCGTAGGTCGCACCGTCCTCGGCGTCCACCAGCGGCTCGAGCTTGATGATGACCTTCGCGAACTGGCCCGATCCACCGGTCTGCTTCTTGTGGGTGAACTCGTGCTTGTCGACCGTCTTGCGGATGGTCTCGCGGTACGCGACCTGCGGCTTGCCGACGTTGGCCTCGACCTTGAACTCGCGCTTCATGCGGTCGACGAGGATGTCGAGGTGGAGCTCGCCCATACCGCCGATGACGGTCTGGCCGGTCTCCTCGTCGAGCTTCACCGAGAAGGTCGGGTCCTCTTCGGCGAGCTTCTGGATCGCGGTGCCCAGCTTCTCCTGGTCGGACTTGGTCTTCGGCTCGATCGAGACGTTGATGACCGGGTCCGGGAAGCTCATGGACTCGAGCACGATCGGCGAGGCCGAATCACACAGGGTGTCACCGGTGGTGGTGTCCTTGAGACCGATCATCGCGTAGATGTGACCCGCGGTGGCGTCCTCGACCGGCATCTCCTTGTTGGCGTGCATCTGGAAGAGCTTGCCGATGCGCTCTTTCTTGCCCTTGGTCGCGTTGAGCACCTGGGTGCCCGCCGTGATGTGGCCCGAGTAGACACGCACGAAGGTGAGCTTGCCGAAGAACGGGTGAGCCGCGATCTTGAACGCGAGAGCCGAGAACGGCTCGTCGGCGGACGGCTTGCGCGAGAGGATCTCCTCCTCGTCGCCCACGGCGTGACCCTCGACCGACGGCACGTCCAGCGGGGACGGCAGGTAGTCGATGATCGCGTCGAGCATGGGCTGGACGCCCTTGTTCTTGAACGCCGAGCCACAGATCACCGGGTAGAACTCGCGAGCGATCGTGAGCTTGCGGATCGCGCCCTTGATCTCCTCGACGGTCAGCTCTTCGCCGCCGAAGTACTTCTCGAGCAGCGCCTCGTCGGTCTCCGCGACCGTCTCGAGCAGCTTCTCGCGGTACTCCGCAGCCTGGTCGGCCAGGTCGGCGGGGATCTCCTCGATGGTCGGCTCGGCACCGATCTCGACGGTTCCGCGCCAGGTGATGGCCTTCTGCTCGATGAGGTCGACGACGCCGTCGAAGTTGTCCTCGGCACCGATCGGCAGCTGGAGGACCAGCGGCTTGGCGCCGAGGCGCTCCTCGATGGTGCGCACGGTGAAGAAGAAGTCCGCACCGAGCTTGTCCATCTTGTTGACGAAGCAGATACGCGGGACGTCGTACTTCTCCGCCTGACGCCAGACCTGCTCGGACTGCGGCTCGACGCCTTCCTTGCCGTCGAACACGGCGACCGCGCCGTCGAGCACGCGGAGGCTGCGCTCCACCTCGACGGTGAAGTCGACGTGGCCCGGGGTGTCGATGATGTTGATCTGGTTCTTGTTCCAGAAACACGTCACCGCCGCGGAGGTGATGGTGATCCCCCGCTCCTTCTCCTGCTCCATCCAGTCGGTGGTCGAGGCACCGTCGTGGGTTTCACCGATCTTGTAGTTCACACCGGTGTAGAAGAGGATTCGCTCGGTGGCGGTGGTCTTGCCGGCATCGATGTGGGCCATGATGCCGATGTTGCGCACCTTGTTCAGGTCGCTGAGCACTTCCTGTGCCACTTAATCGCCTCGCATTTTCGCTAGAGCTGTTGGGTCTGAGGTGGGACCGTCCGCGGCGTCGTGTTCTCGACGCCGCGGACGGTTGGTGTCACCAGCGGTAGTGCGCGAACGCCCGGTTGGCCTCGGCCATCTTGTGGGTGTCCTCGCGGCGCTTCACCGAAGCACCGAGACCGTTGGACGCGTCCAGCAGCTCGTTGGCGAGGCGCTCGACCATGGTCTTCTCACGACGCTGACGGCTGAAGCTGACGAGCCAGCGGAGCGCGAGGGTGTTGGCGCGGTTCGGCTTGACCTCGATCGGCACCTGGTAGGTGGCGCCACCGACGCGGCGGCTCTTCACCTCGAGGGTGGGCTTCACGTTGTCGAGGGCGCGCTTGAGGGTGACGACCGGATCGGTGCCGGTCTTGTCGCGAGCCTGCTCGAGGGCGCCGTAGACGATGCGCTCGGCGGTCGACTTCTTGCCGTCCAGCAGGATCTTGTTGACCAGCTGGGTCACCAGCGGCGAACCGTAGACCGGGTCGTTGATGAGGGGGCGCTTGGGCGCGGGTCCTTTACGTGGCATGACTTATCAGTTCCCCTTCTTGGCGCCGTAGCGGCTGCGAGCCTGCTTGCGGTCCTTGACACCCTGGGTGTCGAGCGAACCGCGGATGATCTTGTAGCGCACACCCGGGAGGTCCTTCACACGACCGCCGCGGACGAGCACCATCGAGTGCTCCTGCAGGTTGTGGCCTTCGCCGGGGATGTATGCGGTGACCTCGACCGAGCTGGTCAGGCGCACACGAGCGACCTTGCGCAGCGCCGAGTTCGGCTTCTTGGGGGTGGTGGTGTAGACGCGGGTGCACACGCCACGACGCTGCGGGCTTCCCTTGAGGGCCGCGGTCTTGGTCTTGGCGGCCTTGTCGTGACGGCCCTTGCGGACCAGCTGATTGATCGTTGGCACTAGGTGTTCGTTCCTCTTTGTCATCGGTTGTGGTTGGTGCTCCGGGCAAGCGCGAAACGGGCTCGCAGACCTGTTTTCGCGGCTTCCACAACTCGCCCCACCAGCACGTATGCGCTGGTCAGTACATTTTCGCTACCCCGAGGTCGGGCGTGTCATACACTCGACAGCGGATTCGCCTGTCAGTCCCTCTGCCGGCCGTACCCCGAGATACTCGGCGGCTCGAGAGCCGTAGGGCAGGCATGCGGACTGGCCCAGCATGGGCCGGGCACCGACGATCCACTCTACCGATCGGGTTTACACAGGTCAAAAAACGGATCCTCCGCGCAACCAGCAGGTGAACGGGTCGTGCGTGCTCGGCTCCGGCTGACGCTCGTGCTCGGCGTACCTCTCCCACTTGTACACCGCGAAACCGCGCGCGTCGAGGGACCGGCGGGGAACGTGATCAGCAGCGTCGGCCGAGACCCCTGAGCTGGTCGATCACCGGTATGGCCGGGCTGTCGGGATCGCGAGGCAGGCGAGTCGGCGAGGACTGGCCGCCGAACCACCGGTCGACGATCGTCGCCTGCCGTTCCACGTCGCGCCGGCGCGGCGCGTGGTGTGTGTCACGGGCGTCGCGCAGACCGTAGACGTCCTCACCGAGTTCGTACCGGGCCTGGTCGGCAAGGGCGTCGGCGAGGAACTCCCCGGCCGACCGGGCGGTGGTGATCTGCCAGGCATGGACCAGTTCGTGGATCAACAGCTGTCCCGGCGCCGGGTACGCCCCGGCCCCCTCACCGAGGGCCGCGTCGAAGGCCGAGCCGAGACTGCAGAGGATGCGTCCGTCGACCGCGGGCAGCGTGAACGCCCGTCCACCGCGGCCGGCCAGATCGGTGAGGACGACGTCGTCGAGCCATGGCGCTGTTCCGAACACCTCCTCGGCGGTGCGGCGCTCGGCCTCGGTCAGCCCTCGGTGCCGGACCCGACACCGCACGATGATCGACGTCGCCAGGCCCGCCCCGAGCGCCGCACCGATACCGGGCGGGCCGAACCACATCGTCACCGCCGCGAGATGCACCGCGACGAGGGTGCCGGCCGTGGCCGCGGGCGCGCCGCCCAGGCGCCCGGCTCCGCAGCGTCGTCCGACGGACAGCACCGCGCCGAGCACGCGGCCGTAGGCCCGCGCGATCGCGATGACCGGGCCCCGTGGGAGCCGGGCAGGTGCCGGGCGGGGGCTCACTCCGGTGTCTGCGGCAGCTTCACCTTGGCCGCACCGGGTTTCGCCGGGTTCGACGGCGGCGGGACCACCGGCCCGATGTCGCCGTCGGGAGCGTCGTCGAGGTCGACGACGACCGGTGCGTGGTCGCTCGGCTTGCTGCCCTTACGTGCTTTCCGGTCGATCCAGGCAGCCGCCACCCGCTCGGCTGCCGACGCGCCGGCCAGGATCAGGTCGATCCGCATGCCGAGGTCCTTGTGGAACATGCCGGCGCGGTAATCCCAATAACTGAACACGCGGTCGTCGGGCCACCGGTCGCGCACGACGTCGCGCAGGCCCATCGATGCGAAGGTCGCCAGAGCGGCCCGTTCCGCCGGTGTGACGTGTGTGTGCCCCGCGTACGCGTCGGGGTCGAACACGTCGGCATCGGCGGGGGCGATGTTCATGTCGCCGCACAGGAGCGTCGTGGCCGGGTCGTCGATCGCCCCGGCCAGCGCCGCCAGCCACTCGAGCTTGTATCCGTAGTGATCCGAGTCCGGCGACCGCCCGTTGGGCACGTACAGCGAGTGGATACGGAGACCGCCGCAGACCGCCGACACCGCCCGCGCCTCGAGGGTGGACGGATCGGGATACCCGGGCATGCCGTCGAAGCCGACGCGGACGTCGTCGAGGCCGACCCGCGACAGCAGCGCCACACCGTTCCACTGGCCCTGTCCGGCGTGCGCGATCTCGTATCCGCGGTCGGCGAGGTCGGCGCCCAGCGACTCGTGGAAGGCGGCATCGGAGAGTTTGGTCTCCTGCAGGCACACGACGTCGGGCCGGCGTTCGTCCAGCCACGGCAACAGGCGCGGGATGCGCTGCTTCACCGAGTTCACATTCCAGGTCGCCACGCGCATGCGACCACGGTAGTACGCCCCGATCGGGCAACGGAGAGCGCCGAGCTCGGACCCGACCTTTCCTTCGACGGTGATGTGTGTCACGTTGGTGACATCGACACACTGCACCGCACCTCCGATTCCGCGCCCCGCCGAGCCGTCATCGAACACTCGTGGCGCCGGTCGATGCTGTCGGGGGTACGGCCCGGGGACCGCACCCCGACGCAGGTCGAGGACATCGCCGCCGCCGATCCGCTGCTCGACGCCGCCCGTCCGGTCCTCGACGACGCCGCCGCCCGTCTCGCCGACACCGATGTCTCGCTGCTGCTGGTCGACCACGAGTGCCGGATGGTCACCCGGGTCGCGTTCGGCACGACCGTGGAGCGCAGGCTCGATGCGATCGGCGCGTCACCGGGTGTGCCGTTCGGTGAGGACGTCGTCGGGACCACGGCTCTCGGCACCCCGGCGGAGACCCGGGGCGGGATCGTCGTCAACAGCTCCGAGCACTACCTCGAACAGTTCAAGTCGATCAGCTGCTTCGGACAGCCGATCATCCATCCCGCGACCCGCAGGCTGGCCGGGATCATCTGCATGTCCGAGATCGCCGATCGCATCAATCCGCTGGCGATCCCCGTCGTCAACGGGATCGTCGCCGACATCGCCGACCGTCTGCTCGACCGGTCGCGCGCGCACCAGCGATGCGTCCTGGACGCGTTCCAGCGCGCCGCCCCGCGACGCGACCTGGCTGTCGCGGCCATCGGTGACGACCTCCAGCTCACGAATGCCCTTGCCGCCGAACTGCTCTCCCCCACCGACATCGGCGCCCTGCGGATCGTCGCGACGGATCCGGCGCTCCGCGCGACGGTGCTGCCGCTGACCCTGGTGTCGGGCGCCGAGGTGGAGATCGCGGTCGAGCCCGTGCCCGGCGCCTGCGGCGCCGCCCTGTTCCGGTTCCGGCCGGTCAGCGAGCCGCCCGCGACGCGGTCCGCACCGCCGACGGCGCCGTCCCGCACGAGCGTCGCGATCACCGGGGAGCCGGGCACCGGACGCAGCACCCACGCGGCCGCGCTCGCCGCGGAGGCCGATCCGTCGGCGGTGTTCGTCGACGTGGCCGACGAGATCATCAGCGGACGCCGGCCCGACATCCCGGGTTATGTCGGACGCGCCCGATCGATGAACACCGCCCTGGTCATCGACGGTGTCGACCTTCTCGACGCCCAGTCCGTCGCACTGCTCGGACGCGTGGCGGTGTCGAGCTCGCGGGAGTCACCGCTGATCATCGTCGGCGGCCCTCGAGATCAGGCGAGCCCGGGTGTGGCCGCCCTCGTGGCCAGGTGTGCCACGCGGGTCGATCTCCCCCCGCTGCGTCATCGGGCCTCGGAGCTGGCGGCGATCGCGAGCAGCGCACTGACCGACATCGACCCGGAACTCTCGCTGTCCGGACTGGCGACGGATGCACTGCTGTGCGACGACTGGCCCGGCAATCTCACCGAGCTCAACTCCGTGCTCCGGGAGGCGGCGGCGGCGTGCCGGGCACGCGCCGCACGCGTCGTCGAGCCGATCGACCTCCCACCCGCCTACCGGACGACCAGCCGGGCCGCGCACCTGTCCGGCCGGGAGCAGGCCGAGCGCACGGCCATCGTCGAGGCGCTCGACCGGGCCCGTGGCAACAAGGTGCACGCCGCGAAGGATCTCGGCATCAGCCGGACGACGCTGTATTCGCGGATGCGCGCACTGGACATCTGAGCCGACCGCTCACTCCGGCACCGTGCTGGTAGGCAGCGTGCTGGGCGGAAGCGGGTCCTGCAGCGTCTGCCGAGCGAGCGTCGCGATGAGGTCGGTCCGGGTGACGATGCCGACCAGGGTCTCGCCGTCGAGCACCGGCACCGCGTCGCAACCGCTTTCGGCGAGCAGCGGCAGCAGGGCCCCGACCGGCGTGGTCGGGGTCGCGACCGCCGGGCCCGGCGACATCACGTCCGCGGCGCGCAGTTCGACGTCGTCCGTACGCATGAGTCGGCGCACGAGATGGATCTGGAACACCACCCCGAGGAACGTGCCCTCGCTCGAGATCACCGGCAGCGATGTGAAGCCATACTCGTCGAACAGGGCTGCGACGTCCCGTAGCGACGTCTCGGGTCCCACGGTCACCAGAACGCGGGACATCACGTCCGTCGCGGCGAGCGGACCCGCACGGTGTCCGGCGGCCTGGAGTTCGGCAGCCCCGATCAGGCGCGCGAGGTCGGCGGCACCGAGGTTGAGCGACTGCTCGTACCGGTCGAGGATGCCGGTCAGTTCGTCCTCGTCGAGACCGAGCCGCTCAGCCGGCGGGGGCGCGGCGTCGAACCGGCGATATGGATAGCGCCGCCCGGTCAGCCGTGCATAGCCGGCGGCGAGGACGACCAGCAGCAGCGTGCCCGCGAGTACCGGCGCGAGGACGAACCGGAATCCCAGGGAGTGGATCGTCTCCGGACTGAGCGCGGCTGTCATGGCGACCGCGCCGGCCGGCGGATGGACAGCGTGGCAACCGATCATCAGAGCCACCGAGAGGCCCACCGCGAGCGCCACCCGGAGCGCGGGCTGCGGGATGGCGAGGGTCGTCGCCACACCCACGACGGCCGACACCACGTTGCCGACGGTTGCGGGCCACGGCTGGGCCAGCGGACTGTTCGGCGCGGCGAAGACGAGCACGGCGGTCGCCCCGAACGGCGCGATCAGGAAGAGCCCGAGCCGCAGGTCCACCCCCGACGCGGCGAGCACCAGGCCGACGAGTCCGAGCGCGACTCCGGCACCCGTCCCCGCCCGGATCGCCTCCCGCACCGAGGGACCCCCGCTCACCGGGCCGAGACCACGTAGGGCGGCGCCGACCCGGCCCGCTGGGCGCACGTTCACTCTGCTCCTCCGGAGATCCCGACTCGGTACCCGACTGACTCGTCGGCGTCCCACGGTAGCCACGCGGGCGCAGCCACTCGTCGGGACCCCTGTACAGCCCAGGTGTTCAGTTTCTGGACACGGCGGCACCTCGGAACGGTGAGAGAAATAAGTCAGGTCGCATATGACCCAGATCACTTCGCAGACCACAGCACCGCCGACCCCGTCCCGACCAGGAGGCCACATGACCGCCGTCGCACCCGACACCACCCACCACACCGCCCTGCATCAGCGGGTGCGCGATTTCATCTCCGCCGACCGTCCCATGCTGATCGGCGGCGAATGGGTGTCGTCGGCCTCGGGCCGCACCTTCGAGACCATCGATCCCGCCACGGCACGTCCGATCACCTCCGTCGCCCACGGCGACGCGACCGACATCGACCGGGCGGTCCGTGCCGCGCGCCAGGCATTCGACGACGGCCCGTGGACACGGATGAAGCCCAACGAGCGCGAACGCCTGCTCTGGCGGGTCGGCGACATCCTCACCGAGCGCGCCGAGGAGTTCGGCCAGCTCGAGGCGCTCGACAACGGCAAGGCGGCCACCATCGCCGCTGCGGTCGACACCCAGTGGTCGGCCGACATCTTCCGCTACAACGCGGGCCTCGCCACCAAGATCACCGGGTCGACGGTCGACGTCTCGATGCCGTTCGTGCCCGGCGGCGAGTTCCACGCGTACACCCTGCGCGAGCCGGTCGGCGTCTGCGGCCTGATCGTGCCGTGGAACTTCCCGCTCCTGATGGCCTCGTTCAAGCTGGCACCGGCGCTGGCGGCCGGCAACACCGTCATCCTCAAGCCGGCCGAGCAGACCCCACTGACGGCCCTGCTCCTCGGCGAGGTGTTCCACGAGGCCGGCTTCCCGCCGGGTGTGGTCAACATCGTCACCGGTTACGGCGAGGCCGGAGCCGCGCTCGCCGCGCACGACGACGTCGACAAGATCGCCTTCACCGGTTCGACCGAGGTCGGCAAGAAGATCGTCGACGCCGCGAAGGGCAATCTCAAGAAGGTGTCGCTGGAGCTCGGCGGGAAGAGCCCCAACATCGTGTTCGCCGACGCGGACTTCGAGAAGGCGGTGGCCGGGTCGGTGGCCGCCTGGATGTTCAACCACGGCCAGTGCTGTGTCGCCGGGACCCGGCTCTTCGTCGAGCGGCCGATCTTCGACGACTTCACCGCGGCCGTCGCCGAGGCGGCCTCGCAGGCCAAGATCGGACCCGGCCTCGACCCGTCGACCGAACTCGGACCGCTGGTCAGCCAGGAACAGTTCGATCGCGTCTCGGGATATCTGTCGGCGGGCCTCGCCGACGGCGCACGGGCGCTGACGGGCGGAAAGCGTTGGGGCGACGAGGGATTCTTCATCGAACCGACCGTCTTCGTCGACGTCGAGCCGAGCTTCTCGATCGTGCAGGAGGAGATCTTCGGTCCCGTCGTCGCCGCCATGCCGTTCGATGCGGACACCGGTGTCGCGGCCGCGGCCAACGACTCCATCTACGGTCTCGCAGCAGGCATCTGGACCACGGATCTGTCCAAGGCGCATCGGACCGCCCGACAGATCAAGGCCGGCTCGGTCTGGGTGAACCAGTACAACGGCTTCGACACCGCGATGCCCTTCGGCGGTTACAAGCAGTCGGGCTGGGGACGCGAACTCGGCTCGTCGGCCATCGAGCTCTACACCCAGACCAAGGCCGTCAACATCTCGCTCTGACCCCATCTCCGCCCCCCCGTACACGTAAGGAGCACGACAACATGTCTCTCACCACCAAGGCCGCCGTCCTCACCGGACCCGGAAAGCCGTTCGAGATCGTCGAACTCGACCTCGACGAGCCCCGCGAAGGCGAGGTGCTGATCAAGTACACCGCGGCCGGCCTGTGCCATTCCGATCTTCACCTGACCGACGGCGACCTCCCGCCCCGCTATCCCATCGTGGGCGGCCACGAGGGTTCGGGGATCATCGAGGCGGTCGGCCCGGGTGTCACCAAGGTCAAGCCCGGCGACCACGTGGTCTGCAGCTTCATCCCGAACTGCGGCACCTGCCGCTACTGCTCCACCGGCCGGCAGAACCTCTGCGACATGGGCGCCACCATCCTGGAGGGATCGATGCCCGACGGCACATTCCGATTCCACGGCGGCGGTGACGATTTCGGGGCCATGTGCATGCTCGGCACCTTCGCCGAGCGGGCGACGATCTCGCAGCACTCGGTCGTCAAGGTCGACGAGTGGCTGCCGCTCGACAAGGCGGTACTCGTCGGTTGCGGCGTGCCCTCCGGTTGGGGCACGTCGGTGTATGCCGGCGGTGTCCGCGCCGGCGACACGGTGGTGATCTACGGTATCGGCGGGCTGGGCATCAACGCGGTCCAGGGTGCGGTGTCGGCGGGCGCCAAGTACGTCGTGGTCGTCGATCCGGTCGCACTCAAGCGCGACACGGCCCTGAAATTCGGTGCGACACATGCCTTCGCCGACGCCGCCGAGGCCGCGGAGAAGGTCAACGAGCTGACCTGGGGCCAGGGCGCCGACCAGGCCCTGATCCTCGTCGGCACGGTCGACGCGGAGGTCGTGGCGAACGCGACCGCCGTCGTGGGCAAGGGCGGGACGGTCGTGATCACCGGTCTCGCCGATCCGACGAAGCTGACCGTTCAGGTCTCCGGAACCGACCTGACCCTGAACCAGAAGACGATCAAGGGCAGCCTGTTCGGTTCGGCCAATCCGCAGTACGACATCGTCAAACTGCTGCGCCTGTACGACGCCGGGCAGCTCAAGCTCGACGAACTGGTCACGCAGACCTACACCCTCGACCAGGTCAACGACGGGTACCAGGATCTGCGGGACGGCAAGAACATCCGCGGGGTCATCATCCACGCGGAGTGAGTACCCGGTCGGTTCGCCCGAGGTGCCGTCTCCCTCGGGCGAACCGACCACCCATGTCGACCGGTGGGGTTCCGGTGACCGCGGGGCCGAGGTGCTTGAATCGTCGATGTGACCGCAACCTGGTGGATACGTCTGCTCCGCGTCGCCTTTGCCGCCCTGGGCGTCAGCGCCCTGGTGTATCAGGCAGTCCTCCGCTACGGCGACGCCGGTTTCACCCTCGCGAACTTCTTCAGCTATTTCACGGTGCTGAGCAACATCTTCGCCGCGCTCGTCCTGCTTGCCGGCGGCCTTGTCGCGTCCGGCACGCCGAGGTGGGAGTGGCTTCGCGGGGCGGCCACCACCTGCATGGTCATCACCGGGATCGTCTACGCACTGCTGCTGCAGGGAATCGACGTCGATGTCACCTACGCCTGGGTCGACGACGTGCTCCATCGCGTCATCCCGCTGGTGATGCTCCTGGACTGGGTCACGGTGCGCGCCCGGCGACTCCCCGAGCGGGCGTGGCTGACCTGGCTCGCGATCCCGTTCGTGTACGGCGTCTACACGTTGATCCGCGGGCCGATCGTGGACTGGTATCCCTACCCGTTCATCGATCCGGGTGGCCAGGGCTATCTGTCGATGACGCTCTCACTCGTCGTCGTTTTCGTCGGCATGGCCTTCATGTCGTTCGGTGTGTACTGGGCCGGCACCCGCGGTCGGCGGTCCGATGCAGCCGGCCCCGAACACGCTCCCGCCGAACGCTCTTAGTCCGTGCCCGGCCGATCCGCGGGCGCGCTCTCGAACGCCGCGACGAGCTGCGCCGACCAGGTGTCGACGACCAGCGCGCGCCGGGCGGCGTCATCGGACAACGTGTCCGCCAGGCCGAGTCCGCGCGCCATGTCCAGAGTCGCCTGCACCAGCCGGTAACCGGTCTCGTCGTCCGGGGCCACCCCCATCGCGGCCATCGTCCGCTGATGGGCCGCGCGGGCGAACTTCGCCTCGAGTGGCAGGATGAGCCGGCGTAGTGCCGGGTCGGACGCGGCGGCGGCCCAGACCTGGAGTGCTGCCTTGAATTCGGTGCCGGTGTAGACGTCGACGGCCCGCTGGACGGCCCGGATGACCCGGTCCGGGGTCACTTCGTCGGCTGCCTCCGGCGATGCGTGCGGATCGCCGACGGCAGCGCGGGTCATGTCCTCGAAGACCTGCTCGAGTGCCGCGGTGATCAGGGCTTCGCGCGTCGGGAAGTGATGTTGCGCCGCACCGCGGGACACCCCGGCACGTTCGGCGACCGCGGCCACGGTGGCGGCCGCCCAACCGTCTGCGGCCAGTGCGTCGACCGTCGACCGCAACAGGCGCTCGCGGGTCAGTCGCGAGCGTTCCTGCTGCGGTGAACGGATATTCGCCGACGACGCGGTCATCAGACCTCAGACCTCAGTAGGATTTCGGCAGCCCGAGGCTGGTCTGCGCGACGAAGTTGAGGATCATCTCCCGGCTCACCGGCGCGATCCGGGCGATCCGGGCGAGGCTCAGCATCGGCGCCAGTCCGTACTCGGTGGTCAGACCGTTGCCGCCCAGGGAGTGCACGGCCTGGTCGACGACCTTCACGCAGGCCTCCGCGGCCGCGTACTTGGCCATGTTGGCCGGTTCCGCGGCACCCCAGTCGTCGCCGGCGTCATACAGGGTCGCGGCCTTCTGCATCATCAGCTTGGCCATCTCGAGCTCGACCTTGCCCTGCGCGAGCGGATGCGCGATCGCCTGGTGCGCACCGATCGGCGTCTTCCACACCGTGCGTTCCTTCACGTACGACACCGCCTTGTCGAGCGCGAAGCGGCCCATCCCGACGGCGGAGGCCGCGGCCATGATCCGCTCCGGGTTGAGTCCCGCGAACAGCTGACTGAGTGCGGCATCCTCCGAGCCGACGAGCGCGTCGGCCGGCAGCCGCACATCATCGAGGAAGAGCTGGAACTGCTTCTCGGGATTCTGCAGTTCCATGTCGATCATGGTGTACGAGAAGTTCTCTGAATCGGTGGGCACGATGAAGAGAGCCGGTTTGAGATTGCCGGTCTTGGCGTCTTCGGTGCGGGCGACGATCAGTACCGCCTGCGCCTGGTCGACGCCGGAGATGTAGACCTTCTGGCCGGTGAGCAGCCAGTCCGAACCGTCCCGGCGGGCCGTTGTGGTGATCTGGTGCGAATTGGAACCGGCGTCGGGTTCGGTGATACCGAAGGCCATCGTGATGGACCCGTCAGCGAGACCCGGCAACCAGCGCTGCTTCTGCTCGTCGGTGCCGAAACGGGCGATGACGTTGCCGCAGATGGCCGGTGAGACGACGAGCATCAGCAGTCCGGTGCCCGACGCGGCGATCTCCTCCATCACGATCGCGAGCTCGTACATCCCCGCACCGCCGCCGCCGTACTCCTCGGGGAGATTGACCCCGATGAAGCCGAGTTTGCCTGCTTCGGACCACAACTCGTCGGTCTTGCGGCCGGTGCGCGCGCATTCGCGGAAGTATTCCTGTCCGTACTTCGCGGCCAGCCCGGCGACCGCCGCGCGCAACTCGGCGCGTTCGGTGGTCTCCACGAACGGATTGGTGTCCACGGTCATCTCGATACTCCCTGTTCAGTCGTCGATGTGGTTCGTCGGCGGATGTGCCCGGCGGCGGGTCAGGCCTGATAGCCGAGTCGTTTGGCGGCCAGTCCGTTGAGGATCTCGGTCGTGCCGCCGCCGATTCCGATGATGCGCATGTCGCGGTACTGCCGCTCGACCTCGGTGCCGGTCATGTAACCGAGGCCCCCGTGCAGCTGAACGGCCTTGTTGGCCACCCATTCCCCGGCCTCGACCGCGGTGTTCTTGGCGAAGCACACCTCGGCGATGAGATCGTCGGTGGAGGTGACCTTGCGTTCCACCAGGGCCCGCGTGTAGGTCCGCGCGATGTCGATGCGCCGGGCCATCTCGATCAGTGTGTCCTGCACCGATTGCCGGGCGATGATCGGTTTGCCGAACGTCTCCCGATCGCGCGCCCACTGCAGGGTGAGGTCGAGGCACCGTTGTGCGCTGGCGTAGGCCTGCACCGCGAGACCGGACCGTTCGGTGACGAAAGCGGTGGCGATCTGCGCGAATCCGGAGTTCTCGGGTCCGACGAGGTTGGTGACCGGCACCCAGGCGTCGACGAAGGACAGTTCGGCGGTGTCGGAACTACGCCAACCCATCTTGTCGAGCTTGCGGGTGACGGAGAATCCGGGCGTGTCCTTCTCGACGACCAGCAGCGAGACGCCACCGGCTCCCGGCCCCCCGGTGCGAACCGCGACGACGACGAAGTCGGCACGGACCGCGGAGGTGATGTAGGTCTTGGATCCGTTGACGACGTAGTGGTCCCCGTCGCGCTCGGCCTTGGTCGTCAGGTGGCCGACATCGCTGCCCCCGCCGGGTTCGGTGATCGCCAGGCTGCCGATCTTCTCGCCCGCCAGTGTGGGCCGTACCCAGCGATCGATCTGATCCGGGTCACCGGCCGCGATCAGGTGCGGCAGGGCGATGCCGTGGGTGAACAACGACGCGAAGACGCCGCCGGCCGCGCCGGCGTAGTGCAGTTCTTCGCCGAGGATCGTGCTGTCGATCAGATCGCCGCCGGAGCCGCCCACCTCCTCGGGAACCCCGAGTCCGAACAGGCCCAGTGCGGCCGCCTCGACGTGCAGTTCACGCGGGATCGCCCCGTCCCGCTCCCAGTCGTCCTGGAACGGGAGGATGTGCTTGTCAACGAATCGCCGCACGGTGGAACGCAATTCGAGACGTTCCGGTGTCTCCCAGATCGGGCTGGCGATGGGCATCGTGTTCTCCTGTCGGGACTGCGTGCGATCGGGTGATCCGCCGGCGATCGGTGTCGCCGGTGGGCATCGACGGGTTCGGGCCGTCTCAGTTCTGGCGAGGTTGGCGACCCGGACCGGGCGGGCCTGCGAAACACTGTGCGATGCCGGACCATTCGGCCGCGTCGGCGCCGGTGAGGTCGAGATCGAGGTCGGCGAGTGCGCGTCGCTGGGTCACCAGGAGGCAGAAGTCGAGTGCCGACCCACGCACGCTGTTCGACGCGTCGGCCGGCCCCCAGGTCCACAGTTCGCCCGACGGCGCGGTCAGCGCATAGTGGAACGGTTCGGTGGGCGGGGTACGACCGTTGACCAGGTAGGCGAAATCGCGCGTGCGCACGCCGATGTGGGCGACGCCGCGGATCCGGTCGGTGGGCGGAAGGGAGACGCCGAGACCGTCCGCGACGTCGAGACCGTGCGCCCAGGTCTCCATGAGTCGCGCGGTGGCCATGGATGCCGCGGACATCGGCGGGCCGAACCACGGGACCTTGACGCCGGCCGGAACCTCCCGAAGGGCATCGGCGAGACGCTCGCGCACGGCTCGCCACCCGGCGAGGATCTCCCCGACCGGTGCGGCCGCGCCGGCCTCGGCCGCGTCGTCGACGTAGGTCGCCACACTGTTCGCCGCCTCGCCGAGCAGCTCGCCGAACCGGTCGGGATCGGTGGCCGCGATCGCGGCGACCTCATCGGTCCACGCCAGATGTGCGATCTGGTGGGCGACGGTCCAACCCGGCGCGGGTGTCGGGGTGGCCCAGCCCGCGTCATCGAGACCCGCGACGAGTGCGTCGAGCTGCGCGGATTCGGCCTCGAGGTCGGCGACGACGCCGAGCACGGCCGCTTGTCCATCAGACATGCGATCACCCTCACACAGGTCCACAGAAGAATCAAGCACGCTTGATTGTTTTCCTCGCAGGTACCGCCGCCGGTTGAGTCGGCACCCGACTGCTCGTCGCTCGACGCCCCCACCGCTGGTTGAGCCGGCACCCGACTGCTCGTCGCCGACGGCCCACCGCTGGTTGAGCCGGCACCGAGCGCAGCGAGGCGCCGAGTCGAAGCCACCCGGCGACCTCTACACCAGAAAGCGACCTCGACGGACGCGGCGGCCTCGGTCCGCTCGGTCGACACCGGTCAGCCAGCAGGAACACACCGCGGCGGCAGTCTGCCCGGCGGACGGCACCTTCGACGCAGCTTCCCGTGATCCACGAGCCCCGACCTATCGGCGAAGCCCCGAGACCATCCGCTGCTACAGCGATACGGAAAACTCGTCCATCTCAGCATGATCAAAGGGCAATATGCCCTTCGACCATGCTGAGGTGGACGAACTCTTCACCGACCCCCACCGCTGGTTGAGCCGGCACCGACCGCAGCGAGGCGCCGAGTCGAAGCCACCTGGCGACCCGAGCACCAGAAGTGACCTCGACGGACGCGGCGGCCTCGCTTCGCTCGGTCGGCGCTGCTCGGCCAGCAGATACGGCCCCGGGCCGCGGGTCGTCAGCGGTAGTGGATGTCGACCGTTGCCCGGCTCAGCAGAACGTCGTCGTAGGAGGTCATCGTCGCCTCGAACGACGAGACACGACGGCCGAGCTTGATCGGCGTCACCTCGACCACCACTTCGCTCCCGTCGACAGCAGGTGAGCGGTAGAAGCCGATCGCCATGTCCCCGATGGAGTACTCCTGCCCGGCACCGGCATGGAGATGCCCGGCGAACGATGCCGCCTGACCGGCGATGGTGGCGATGACGCCGCCGTGCATGGTGCCGAACATGTTGCCCATCCAGGGTTCGGTGGCGCTACGGAAGCGGATACCGGACTCGCGGTCGGAGGCACCGTCGATCACCTCGACGCGGCCGTTGAGCATGTCGGTGAGCGGACCGGGTTCCCGCATCTTCGACGCGATCTCGTCGACCACGGCGCGCCCGGACAGCACAGCCGGTATCGGCTCGGGCAGGACGGATTCATCCGCGTCGGCGCACCGTGGTGTCGGCAAGCCCAGCTCGGCCGCCGGCGTGGCACCGGTCGGCGCACGACCGACGCGGACGTTTCGCGCAGTCCCGACACAGCACAGGTCCCCGGCTCCGGTGCGGATCTCGACCGATGTCGAGCCCCACGCGTCGTCGTACATGACCACCTCGGCGCGTGCCGCGAGGAGGTCTCCGATGTCTGCGCGCCCGTGGGTCGACATGGTCAAGCGCGCCTGCAGGGTCGCCGCGGCGGGGTCGTCGTGGACGCCATGGAACGGGATACCGCCGCAGTGATCGAACAGCACGGCGAGAGCCGGCAGCTCGATCAGTCCCCGATGATCGGCGAAGCGCGTGCACAGTCGCTGCGAGGCACTCACGCCCGACTCCGACACCGAGATGTCGCCGAGGTGGAATGCGGACAGTGGATCATGCGGCTCGCTCATGAAATCCCTTGTATCAGCGGAGTGCAGCCGATCTCACGTTGGAGAGTCCAATCTCACTCCCGTACTCTGGGTCCGTACGTGTCCAAAGTGACGGGAGAGACAGATGCGACGCAGGACTGTGGCAACAATCGGGGCGATTGCGGCAGTGGGAGCGTTCGGCGCGGGAGCAGGCACCGCCTTGGCGGCCCCCGCGGAACGACCCCTCAGCGTGGATCAGATCCCCAATGCCGGCGTCACCGTCGGCTCCAACGGCGTCACCGGCGGATTCGTGGCGAGCATCCTGGCCTCCGCCACCGAGCCGGGCGTCACACTGATCTCGCTCAACACGACTCCCACCGAGGCCTGCGCCACCAACCTCAAGGACGCACGAGTCGGGATCACGTGGAAGAACACCTCGACCGGCTCATCCGGGGACGAGGTCTTCGCCGCGTGCACCGCCGGACGTCCGGCGGACGGCGTCGCCGTCACCACCGGGAACGGGTCGATCGAGTTCACGACGACGATCCTCGGCAAGGGCGATCAGACCTTCACGGTCGTACCGGGCAGCGGATCGTTCACGCGCTGACCCCCGGACGCCCGTCGCCTCGAGTCGGTGACGGCCCGGCCCTGACCGACCGAACCCGGATCCGCTCTTCCGTGCCCGGGGTCAGCAGCCCCGACCGCACCGAGTAGACAATTCTGCAAATCTGTACACACGTGGGGTGAACACGTTCTAGATTTGCCGCATGGCCGAGACAGTCACCCAGCTCCTGCAGGCACGTGCCGACGACGACAACCTCGCGATCACCTACGAGGGCCGGCAGTGGACATGGCGCGAGTACATACGCGACGCCGAGCGTGCGGCGTCGGCGATCCTCGGTGTCGCCGACACCCAGCGCCCGCTGCATGTGGGCGCCCTGCTCGGAAACACCCCGGACATGCTCATCGCGCTGGCCGCCGGCGCACTGGGTGGGTATGTGACGGCGGGGATCAACAACACCCGCCGCGGTGAGGGCCTCGCCGCCGACATCGTGCGCGCCGACTGCCAGATCCTGCTCACCGACGCCGAGCATCGCCCCCTCCTCGACGGCCTGGAGCTACCCGGGGTGACGGTGCTGGACACCTCCACTCAGCAGTGGGTGGACATGCTCTCGGGCGCAGGCGAACTCACTCCCCATTCGGTGCCCGGGGCGATGGACACGTTCATGCTCATCTTCACCTCGGGGACGAGCGGCAATCCCAAGCCCGTCCAGTTCGCACATCTGATGATCCCGTTCGCCGGCCCGGTACTGGCCGACAAGTACGACATCGGCCCCGGCGACGTGTGTTACCTGTCGATGCCCCTGTTCCACAGCGCCGCACTCATGGGCGGTTACTGCGTCGCACTGTGCGGCGGTGCCGCGATCGCACCGGCCAGGTTCTCGGCGTCGACCTTCCTCGCCGACATCCGCCGCTACAACGCGACGTACATGAACTACGTCGGCAAGCCCCTCGCCTACATCCTGGCGACCGAGGAGAAGCCAGACGACGCCGACAACCCCCTCCGGGTGGCGTTCGGCAACGAGGCCACCGACCGCGACATCGACGACTTCTCCCGACGTTTCGGCTGCACCGTGTGGGACGGATTCGGCTCGACGGAACTCGCGATCATCATCACCCGCGAGCCCGGCACCCCGCACGGGTCGATCGGCCGGGGTTTCCCGAACGTCGCCGTGTACAACTCCTCGACGCTGACCGAGTGCCCGCGCGCCGAGTTCGACGACAACGGTGCGCTTCTCAATGCCGACGACGCGATCGGCGAGCTGGTGAACATCGAGGGTGGCGGCATGTTCATGGGTTACTACAACGACTCCGATGCCACGAACGAGCGGCTCCGCAACGGGATGTACTGGTCGGGCGATCTGGCCTACAAGGACGCCGACGACTGGATCTACCTGGCCGGACGGACGGGTGACTGGATGCGCGTCGACGGGGAGAACCTCGCCGCCGGACCGATCGAACGCGTACTGCTCCGCGTTCCGGAGATCAATCGCGTTGCCGTCTACGCCGTTCCGGACGACCATGTCGGCGACGCGGTGATGGCTGCCGTGGTACTACAGGACGGCGTCGAGCTCACGCCGGAGTCCTTCGCCGAACAGCTTGCCGCGCAACCTGACCTGTCACCGAAGGCCTGGCCGACCTATGTGCGGCTCGAGGACGACCTCCCGACGACCGCGACGAACAAGATCCTCAAACGCACCCTCAAAGCCGAGGGGGCCACGCCCGGATCGGGCCGCCTCTGGGTGCGCGAGCCCCGGACCCGCGTGTACCGGCAAGCGGTCGCCGCACAAGCATGACGCCGACCGCGACCACCGCACCGCTCCCGGATTCGACCACACAGCAGACACTTCCGGAGATCGGTTACTACGCCCTCTCCCGCCATCCGGTCGATCCGGCCGAGCTCGCCGACGAGGCGCGACTCGCCGACCGCGAGGGTTTCGGCGCCGCTTTCGTCTCCGAACGCTTCAACGTGAAGGACGCCGCCGTGCTCGCGGGCGGTCTGGCGGCAGCGAGCCGCCGCATGGGCATCGCCACCGCCGCGACCAATCACAACACGCGTCATCCCATCATCACCGCGTCCATGGGCGCCACACTGTCGACGATGACAGGTGGGCGGTTCGCACTCGGCCTCGGCCGCGGATTCGCCGCGCAGTGGCAGGTTCTCGGCGTTCCCGATGTCACGAGTGCCCAACTCTCCGACGCCGCTTCGGTGCTGCGCACCCTGTGGCGCGGCGAGATGATCCTGGGGCACGACGGGCCACTCGGCACCTTCGACTACCTCAATCTCGGCGTGCCCGTACCACCGGTCCCCATCCTGCTCGTGACCATGTCGCCGAACACCTTGCGTCTCGCCGGTCGGATCGCCGACGGCGTGGTCCTGCACACCTTTTTCTCCGACGCGGCGACCTCGGCCGCGGTCGACACGGTGCGGGCGGCGGCCGACGACGCCGGCCGGGATCCGGCCTCGGTGCGCATCTGGTCCGTGTTGGCCACCGTGCCCGACCAACTCGACGAGGATGATCGCCTGCGGCGCCTGTACGGCCGCCTCGCGACCTACCTCCAGGGATATCCGGATGTCCTGATGCGCGCCAACGCATGGCACCAGGACGACCTCGACAGGATCAGGGCGAGTTCGGCTTTCGCCGATGCCCGCGGTCCGATCGACGCGACCGCAACCGCCGACGAACTCGCCCGCCTCGCCGAGGTCATCCCGTCGTCCTGGGTCGCCGACAGCGCGGTGGGTGACGCCGAGCGCTGCGCAGCGGCCGTGGCCCGACAGTTCGATCTCGGTGTCGACTCGGTCATCATGCACGGCGCCGCACCGTCGGAACTGCTGCCCGTGCTGCGCGCGTACCGGTCGATCCGGCCCGCTGTACGCCCACTCCCGGTCAACCCGGGTTCGGTTGCGGGGTAGACCTCGGCGCGCCTCAGTCGGGCACGCCCGGAGGCACCGAGTTGAGCAGCGCACCCGCCTCCACCCGAAGCTGCTGCCCCGTCACGTAACGCGCCGCATCGGACACCAGATACAGGACCGCCTCGGTGACATCCTCGGGTGCGAGCAGATCGACCGGCATCGCGTGCAGTGACGCGAAGACATGCTTGACGTCGTCATAGTCCGGCTTCTCCAGATCGGGGCGGAACAACCGGTAGATCTCGTCGTGATGCACCATCGCGGTGTCGACGTTACCCGGGTGGATCGCGTTGACGCGGATACCCTTCGGCGCCAGATGCCGGGCCAGATCGTTGACGAGCCGGGCCACCGCCCGTTTCGAATGGCCGTACCCGCCGGCGCCCGGCCCCGCCTGCGCCGACTCGAACGACGGCATGAACGCCGCCATCGACCCGATGCAGACGATCGACGCACCGGCCTCGAGGTGGGGCAAGGACAACTCGAGGGTGTTGATCACACCACCGAGGTTGACCGACACCGTGTTCAGCCACGTGACCGAGGGACTCTCGGGTCCGAGGGGACTGATCCCGGCGTTGGCCACGACGATGTCGAGTCTGCCGAACTGCGCCACCGCATCGTCGATCGCGGCCTGCAGGGCATCGCGGCTTCGGACATCGGCGATCCTGGCGATCACCCTGCGGCCTGTGGCGTCGACCATCGTGGCGGTCTGCTGCAGGTCATCCGGCGTGCCCATGGCGTAGTTCACCGTGGTGATCTGATCGCAGATGTCGATCGCGATGATGTCGGCGCCCAGTTCGGCCATCCGCACGGCATGGCTGCGGCCCTGGCCTCGTGCCGCGCCCGTCACGAGGGCGACCTTTCCGTCGAGCCTGGTGTTCACTCGCGCTTCCCTTCTTCGGGTGACCGCGCGTCGGGTCACCGCACCTGCGCGCAGCCTAACCGACCACCGATCTCTTCTGTGGCGGAATGGATTTGCCGTTCTCGCGACCGTCTCGGGATGGGAACCCACCGCGGGCGGAACGAGTGGTTCACTCCCTGGACACCAGTCCATTTCCTCGGTAGTGTCGCCACCAGCGGCAGGGTGAGCCCGGTCACATCGGGCCGACCCGTACCGCTGGACCGAAAGGGCGTGACCGTGCCGGACACCGTCGGAATCCCCACCCGCGTAGAAGAACTCACCCCGGATTGGCTGACCGCGTTCCTCGCTGTCAACGGACACGACGTCCGCATCGAGTCGGTCCGGACCGAGCCGGTCGGCACCGGACAGATGGCCGGGTCCTATCGACTGCATCTCGACCATCAGAACGGTGCGGCGTTGCCCGGCACCGTCATCGCGAAACTCGCCACCGGAACACCGGACCAACGCGAGTTCGGCTCCGGGGTGTTCCGCAACGAGGTGCGTTTCTACCGCGACCTCGCCCCCTCCTTCACGGTTCCGATCCCCGCCTGCTTCGCCACGACCATCTCCGACTCCGGTACCGAGTTCGTTCTCCTGTTGGAGGACATGGGCGCCGCGGTGCAGGGTGACCAGATCGCCGGTTGCACGCCCGCACAGGCCGAATCGATCGCCGTCGCGGCCGCGGGCCTGCATGCTCCCCGCTGGAACGACCCGACCCTCCTGGCCGACATGCCGCTGCCCACCGACGCCGACCGGGAGGTGATGGATTCGATTCTCGCCCCGATGGCGGAGGTCTACCGCGAGCGCTTCTCCCCCGCCGGCCCGTCGTCGGCCGCGGTCGACTGGCTGGTCCGAGAGGCCGGCGACTGGCTGGTCGCCCCGCTGGACAACGCCGCCCTGATCCATGGGGACCTCCGCGTCGACAACGTCTTGTTCGGACCCGCGGGAGAGGTCACGGTGATCGACTGGCAGACCATCACCACCGGTAACCCGCTGCGCGACATCGCTTTCCTCCTGAGCACCAGTCTGAGCACCGACGATCGGCGCCGACATGAGCGCGGCATCGTCGCCTCGTACCATCGGGCGCTGGTCACCGCGGGGGTCCGCGACTACACGCTCGACGAATGCTGGAACGACTACGTCGGCAACCTCATCCAGGCCCCGTTGATCATCGTGTTCGGCTCGGCCGCCGCACAACCCACCGAGCGGGGCAACGCGATGTTCGATGCGATGCTGTCCCGCAGCGCGGCCGCGATCGACGATCTCACACCCGGAGGACTCTGACTCGTGCCGTCACTCGTCATCGGCGGCAACGGGTTCCTCGGTTCCCGCCTCGTTCGACAACTCGTCGAGTCGGGTGAGGACGTCCGGGTACTGACCCGGCCGACGAGTGACCTCCGTACCCTGACCGGACTCGATGTCGACCACCTGACGGGCGACCTCTTCGATGCCGACGCGGTGACGCACGCGATGACCGGATGCGACGTGGTGTTTCACTGTGCCGTCGACACCCGCGCGTGGCTGCGCGATCCCGCACCGCTCTACCGGACGAATGTCGAGGCCCTGCGTTCGGTGCTCGACGTCGCGGCTCGGATGCCCCTGCGGAAGTTCGTGTTCACCAGCACCGCGGCCACCATCGGGCGAGTGGACGGCAGACGGGCGACCGAAGACGACGAGTTCAACTGGGCCGCGCAGGCTCCCGCGTATGTGCAGAGCCGCGTGGCCGCCGAAGACCTGGTGATGAGTCGAGCGCAGGACGGCGCGGTGCCCGCGCTCGCGATGTGCGTCGCCAACACCTACGGTCCGGGCGACTGGCAACCCACCCCGCACGGCGCATTCGTCGCGGGCGCGGCACTGGGCAGGTTGCCGTTCACGATTCGTGGGTGTCGTGCCGAGTCGGTGGGCATCGACGACGCCGCGCATGCGCTACTACTCGCCGCGACCCGCGGCGAGGTCGGCGAACGCTACATCGTCGCCGAGCGATCCATCGACATCGGCGAGATCGTGTCCATCGCCGCCGCGATCGCGCATCGGCAGCCTCCCCGTCTGGTCCTCAACCGCGCCGCGCTGTACGCCTTCGGCGCGGTGGGTTCCGCGCGGGCCGCGCTGACCCGAAAGCCGGTGCAGTTGACGATCCCGTCGGTCCGGTTGATGCACTTCATGTCCGAGATGGACCACGGCAAGGCCGAACGCGATCTCGGATGGCATCCGCGCCCGGTGACCGAGGCCATCGCCGACGGTGCCCGCTTCTGGCTCGAGCGCCGCGCCGCGCGCCGCCCCTGATCCGAACGAGCCGCAAAACCCCTGCTCCCTGATCCGAAAGAACCGGATAGCCCCTGCTCCCTGAGCAGCGCCCGGAGCCTGCGGAGGGCGCGTCACGAAGGGTCTTGGCGAGACGAGCTTGCGAGACCCTTCGTGACGCTCGCAAGCTCGCTCCTCAGGGAGCAGTGAATGTGGTCGCGCACCGAGCACGACGGTTGTTCCGTAGTCCACGACGGCCACCGGGCCGAGCAAGCGACGTAGGAGCGCGTCGAGGTCGACGAGCCACGAAGGGCCTGGTGAGTTACCTTGCGAGACCCTTCGTGGCTCGCTTCGCTCGCACCTCAGGGAACAAGGATCCGGTCGCTTCGCTCGCACCTCAGGGAACAAGGATCCGGTCGCTTCGCTCGCACCTCAGGGAACAAGGATTTGGCCACTCACACTCGTGGGCGGGTCCTCTCGGATCAGGGAGCAGAGGGCCCGGCGAGGATGCCGGCAAGTTCATCCAGGCTGTAGGGCGAGGTGTCCTTGTGGTCGCGGTAGGCGACGAACCCCGCCTGTTGCGACTCGAACCGGCCGATGAAACCACCAGCAGCGCTGAAGATCTCGCCGGTGATGTGCTCGGCCGCGTCGCCGGCCAGGAACACGTACAGCGGGGCGACGTACTCGGGTGGGGCGGGATCGAGTGCCGCGTCGCGCGTGAGGTCGTCGAGAATCCCGCGACGGTGCAGTCCTTCGATGTGGGCGACGTAGTCGTCACCCGAGGACAATCGCGACTTCGCGCCGGGCATCACCACGTTGACGCGTACCCGGTGATCCCGGAGGTCGGCGGCTGCGGCGAGAGCGAGCGCGTTGACGCCACCCTTGGCGGCCGGATACCCACTGCCACCGAACATTCCGAGCGACGCTGCCGAGCCGGTCAGGACGACCGACCCCGACCCCTGTTCGACGAACACCCTTCCCGCGGCCTGAAGGAGGTGGAAGGCGCTCATCAGGTGTGCGTCGACCTGGGCGCGGAACTCCTCCGCGGAGATCGTCAGGACCGTCGAACCGGGTGGTTCGGCGATGCCGGCGCAGTTGATGGCGATGTCGAGGGCACCGAATTCCGCCAGAGCGGTCTCGACCATGGTCTGCGCCACCCCGTCGTCGCCCGCGGAGCCGGGCACGCCCACGGCATAACCCCCGCCCCCGCGGATCTCGGCGACCGTGTCGGCGACGGCGTGTGGATCGCGCCCGTTGACGACGACCGAGACCCCCTGGCCCGACAGCGCGTACGAGACGGCGAGACCGATACCCCGGGTCGCCCCGGCGACCACGGCGACCCGACCCCCGAGTCCCGCGCTGCCGGGTGACCAGCCGTCGCCGGAGCTCACGCCGAGCTGCCCACCGGCGTTATCGGGATCGACCGGCCGCGGTCGACGAATTCGAAACTCGCACCCCCGCTGAAGCGCGCGACGGCCACCTCGCCGTACTCCTTCTGCGGGTTGTCCGCCTTGATGATCCGGACGACGAGATCGCCGTCGGCCTCGGTCGCATCCGCGACCACGAGGTATGGATCGACAGCAGTGGCGGCAGCCTGCAGCGGCTCGACGTGGTCGGCGTCGAGGATCGACGTCCAGCCGCCATCGGCCATCGCCTCGGATTCCCGGGGGATGCGGACGACGACCGTGTCCTCGTCGGCCTCGGCGGTCAGTCCCGTGTACTGGGCCGGACCGAAGCACGGGTGCAGAGCGAGCACCTGCGCGAGTCCGGCGGCGTCGGTGGACACGCCGAGCGCGGCCCGAATCCGGTCGGCGGCGAGTCCGGCGATGCCGGTCAGCTGCTTGCGGAAGATCTCGATGGCCTGCGCTTCGCTCTCGGCGTACCGGCGCACACTGACGAGAAAGCCCAGTGACAGCAATTGGTGTTGCAGTGCAACCTCTTCGGCGACTCGCACCAGAGCCGACGTCGACCACTCCGCGAACTGCAGGTCCTCGACGAGCGGACCGCGGTAGTCGACCCAGCCGTCGGTCTCGGTGGTGTCGATGGCCGACAGGACGAGTTGCCCCGCCCGGGTCTCGAACATGTCCACCGAATCGGGCGGCAGCGGCAACTCGTCCCGATCCGGTTCGATCGTGACCGTCCACTCACAGTGCGGCGTGCGATCGGCGGGTCGGCGCGGCGGCCGGTGCACCGGACGGATCCGTGCTCGCCGATTGGTCGCGATGGCCGTCGCGTCGAAGGTGGGGTCCTCGATGTCGTGACACATGGTGGTCACGTAGTCGTCGCCGAGAGGTTCGACGTCGAGCAACGCGCCGCAGTGATCGAGCACGAACGATCCGTGGTACGCGTCGTCGATGCGGTACCGGAAGTCCATGAACTGCGGAGGCGCACCGATGTCGAGCTGCAGACACTTGAACATGTCCTCGACGCCGTCGCCGTCGATACCGAGGGCGGTGCGCATGCGATGGGTGTAGACCGGGCTGGCCGCCATCCACTCCTCGATGGCGACCTTGCCCATCACGTCCCGGCCGAATGCACTGATGAGGTGCGCCATCCCGCTGCGGTCGATCATCTGGCCCGACAGCAGCAGTTCCGGTACGAGCACGGCGAGCTGATCCTGACTCAGACCTTGGTAGGTCGGGGCTGTGGAAGTCATGTCAGCTCACCAGAACGCGACCGGGGCCTTGCCGAAGTCGTACCACCCCGGCAGGTTTCCGGGCGCCGACTTCTCCACTCGCTTCAGCATCGGCTCGCTCATCGCGTTGTTCTTCATCATCTCGATGAACAACGCGGAGACGTTCCCGTAGTCGAAGAAGTCACGCTGCCAGCGGAACTGGAAGTTGCCGCCGTACTTGAACCAGCTGCCCTGGATGCCTTCGAGTGCGTAATGGCTGCCGTCCTCGCGGGTGCCCTCGTAGATCTGCTTCCACAGTCCGATCATGTCGCCGGTCCGGTCATCGATGACCCAGGCCTGATAGGGATACTCCCACCCCTGCAGACCTTCCATCTCCTGGCCGAGGGCGAGCTCGCGGATCTCCTCGCGACCCACGGCCATGAAGTCCTTGTTGGGGCCGTAGTTCCACCCGTAGGTGGCGTCCTCGGTGTAGAAATCGGCCAGGGGCTTCCAGTCCCCCGCCTTCTCGGCCTCGATGTTGGCGGCGAGCCACCGCTCCTTCATCTCGTCGAGTTCGGCACGGTCAAAAGACATGTGATCCACCTTCATTCGATCGTTCAGGTCGTGCGTGGGCAGTGCGAACGGGAACTCAGCCCTCGATGATCCGGAGGGCTTGGGTCGGGCAGTAGTGCACGCCGGCCTCGACCTCGGCGCGCTGGGATTCGTCGGGGGTCGCGTCGAGGATCTCCACATGGTCGGTGTGCGCGGCGAAGACCTCGGGTGCCTCGAGCTCACACATCCCATGCCCCTGGCAGAGGTCCAGGTCCACCTCGACGCGCATCACGCGTCCTGACGCTTGCGGTAGGCGACGCGGCAGGGCTGCTGCAATTGGACGACCATCTTGGAATGGTCGTTGCGGTAGCTCTCCGGGGGCTGGAGCATCTCGAACTCGTAGTTCTGGAAGAGCACCGAGAAGATCGCCTTCAGCTGCATGATGGCGAATTGCGCACCGACGCAACGGTGGCGACCGGCGCCGAAGGGGATCCAGGTCCACCGGTTGACCAGGTCTTCCTGTCGCGGCTTGTCGTAGCGGTCCGGGTCGAAGCTGTCCGCCTCCGGGAAGTCCTCGGGAAGCCGGTTGGAGATCGCCGGCGAGACGGCGATCGACTGCCCGGCCTTGACCTCGAAGTCCTCGACGTGGAAGTCGTTCTGCACCACCCGCATGAGGATGATGAGCGGGGGGTGCAGCCGCAGCGCTTCTTTGAGGGCGTTCTCGAGCTGCGGCATCTGGCGGGTGTGCGCGAAGGAGTACTCCGGACGCTCACCGGGCGGGGTCTCGCCGTAGATCTCGTCGAGCTCGTCGTACACGCGCCTCATGTAGTCAGGGTTGCGCAACAGTTCGATGAGGGTCCACGCGGCGGTGCCCGATGTCGTGTGGTGGCCCGCGAACATCATCGAGATGAACATGCCGGTGATGGTGTTGGCGTCGAAGCCGACCTGGACGAGGACGTCCATCAGGTCGCGGTCTTCCTTGTCCTCGGTCGGGTTCGCGATCCGCTCGTCCATCACGCCCTGGATGAACTCGACGAGTTCGGCCCGGGCCTCGTCGCGTTTGCGGAAGCTCTCGATGTCGGCCTTGTAGTCCACGTAGGCGATCGGGTCGGTGCCCTTCTCCAGGTCGTGGAAGAGGTGGGCGATGTGTCCGCTGAGTCGCTCCCGGAACTTCCGTCCGATGAGGCACGACGACGAGGTGTAGAGGGTCAGCTCGGCGAAGAAGTCGAGGAGATCGATCTCCCCCTCGTCCCCCCAGTCGGCGATGATCCGCTCGACCTCGTTGGGGATGGTCACCGCATGCTGCTTCATGTGTGCGCCCTTGAGCGCCGAGTTGTGGATCGCCTTCGACCGCTCCTCGGGACTCGTGTCGAACACGACGCCCTCACCGAACACCGGTGTCATGAACGGGTATGCGGCCGCCTGGTCCAGATCCTCTTCGGGCGCGCGGAAGAACTCCTCGCTCGCCGCCGATCCCGAGACGAGCACCACCTCACGGTCGGCGAGCTGGAACATGCCGACGTCACCGCATTCCTCGCGGACGCGCCAGAACAGCGAGATCGGGTCGGTGGCGAGTTCGTCGAGGTGTCCGTGTTCGCCCTCGCCACCCGAGACGCGATTCGGTTGTTTCAGGCCTGATTCGGTGATGGCGGTCATCCATCCGTCCCCTTCTCCTGTACTGCCTGTCGTTTCTTGTCGCTGACTGCGCCTTCGGCCTCCACCTCGACCGACCGCATGTGCGCTCCGCGCGGCATGGTCACCATGGCCGCGACGGCCTGCGCGATGTGTTCGGGCGAGAGGAAATTGCCGTGGCGGGCCAGACCGTGTGTGATCCAGTCGTTGAGCATGTTCTCGGTCGTCTTCGGATCGAGGTTCATCCCCATGCCGGTGAGGGTCTGTCCGGGACGGACGACCCCGGCCCGCACACCGGTTCCCTCGAGTTCGAGTTGGATGGTCGCGACCAGCCCGTCGATGCCGGACTTCGCGGCGACGTAGGCCGACGACCACGGCCGGGGGTGGATGGCGACGTCGGACCCGATGAACACGAAATCGCCTCGGGCACGGTCGATCATGCCACCGATCACCGCACGGTAGATCCGATAGGCGCCGGTGAGATGGATGTTGATCTGATCCGCGAAGTGGTCGGTGCCGGTCTCGTAGGAGAGCCCCACCGCGAGGTCACCGGCGCCGGCGACCACGATCTCCAGCGGCCCCAGGGCGGCCTCGGCCTTCGCCACGCACTCGAGCACCGACTGCTCGTCGGTGACGTCGAGCGGCACTGCCACGGCCTCGCCTCCGGCAGCGGTGATCTTGTCGGCCAGTTCCTGCAACTTTTCCACCCGGCGGGCGGCAAGGGCGACGGGATGACCGGCGGCGGACAGGAATTCGGCGGTGGCTGCACCGATGCCCGACGATGCGCCCGCGACGAGGACCGGTCGGCGCTCGGGATGGGGTCGAAAAGCCATCAGCGCACCGTCACCTTCACCGGGAGTTCGGCGAAGCCGCGCACGTTCACCGAGTGGACCCGCACCGCCTTGTCGGCATCGATGTCCACTGCCCGGATCGATTTCACGACCTCGGTCAGTCCGATGTTCGCCTCGAGGCGCGCGAGATGCGCACCGAGGCAGAAGTGCGCGCCCAGGCCGAAGCTCATCAGGGCCTGGCTGCAGTCACGGCCGATCTCGTACCGGTCGGCGTCGGCGCCGAACACCTCGACGTCTCGGTTCGCCGAACCGACGAGCAGGAGAACGCGGTCGCCCGCCGGGATCACGAAGTCGCCGTAGGGGGCATCCTCGATCACGCGCCGCACGACGATCTGCGTCGAGTTGTCGTAGCGCAGCGTCTCCTCGGTCCAGTCCGGGACGACGACTTCCGGGTCGGCGAAGACCTTGGCGAGTTCGTCGGGATTGCGCCAGCCCCAGTACAGGGCGTTGGCAAGTAGTTTGGTGGTGGTCTCGTTGCCCGCCACCACCATCAGGACCATGAACCCGACGATCTCGTCCTCGGTGAGCTTCGTTTTCTCACCGGTCTCGTCGTCATCGATCTCGGCCGCGATGAGAGCCGAGACCAGGTCCTCGCCGGGATTCTTGCGGCGGTCGGCGATGAGCTCCGAATAGTACTTGTGCAGTTCGATGTACGCGTACACCGCCGCCTCGGGAAGGTCGAGGTCGCCGTCCTCGCGATGCAACAGCAGGTCGGACTGGTGGCGCAGCCGGGTGCGATCGGCTTCGGGCACACCCAGCAGTTCGGACACGACGTCCATCGGGAGCAGGGCGGCGAAGTCGTGGACGAAATCGAACTCGCCCTTGTCGAGACATCTGCTCCAATGCTGATGGGTGAGAGCGGTGATCCGGCCGGTGAGTTCGTTGACGCGGCGAGGCGTGAAGCCCTTGGAGACCAGTTTGCGGATACGCATGTGCTTGGGGTCGTCCATGGCGAGGAAGGACATCGACTTGTGCGCGTCGGGACCGTACGCCGAGGGGTCCATCGACACGCCCCAGCTGTTCGAGAGTCGTTGTGTGTCACGGAATGCGGCACGGACGTCGGCGTGTCCGGCGAGCGCCCAGAAGTTCATCCCGCCGTGGTAGTAGACCGGCGCCTCCGCGCGGAGACGGGAGTAGGTCGGATAGGGATCCTCGTGGAAACCATAGGCATACGGGTCGAAGGGGAGCCCGTGCTCCATCCCCGACACCGTCGTCGTTTCGGTCATCACTTCTCCATCAGTAGATGTGCGGCTGCGACAAGACGTTCGGAGGTCTGCTCGTAGGTCATGTGCCCCATGCCGGCGTAGACCAGGCCGCCGGAATAGATCATCTCCAGGGCGTCGAGCAGCGGGCCCGGGTTCTCCGGGTCCTCTTCGAGGGCGGCGGCGAGACGACGCCGGATGAATGCGCCGATCCGCACGCGCAGGTGTTCGACGTCGGGGTCGCTGCCCAGCAGGGCCACCGTGACCGCACCGCCCAGCTGCCCCTCGCCGGCCACGACCAGCGCGACCTCGCGGAGCACCTGCGCGACCCGCTCGCTCCGCGGCGCACCGGGATCCGGTTCGAGCACCCCGGCCGAGAGGCGACGCCAGAACACCTCGGCGACGAGGTGACTCTTCGACGAGAAGTAGGTGTAGGCGGTGGCCGGCGCGACCCCGGCGATCTTGGCCACCGACCGCACCGTGAGCCCGTCGAAACCCTCGGCGTTCAGCACGTCGACCGCAGCATCGGTGAGGCGTGTGACCGTCTCCGCCTGCTGCTGGGTCAGCCTGCGGCGGGTGGATTCCTGAGACACGGGGCTGGACATGTGAGCCACGCTACACTAGGTTTGAACGCGAGTCCAGACACCTGTCCAGATGGAGTTCCAGCTCATGTCCCTTCGCCCCGAATCCGCGTCGGATCTGTTGATCGACGGCAAGCTCACCCCTGGGAGCGGTGGCGTCTTCGACGTCGTCGATCCCGCGACCGAGGAGGTCATCGGGCAGGCGGCCGACGCCACCGCGGCCGACATGGATGCCGCCATCGCAGCCGCGCGCACGGCCTTCGACACCACCGACTGGTCGCGCGATCACGCCTTGCGCGCTCGCTGTCTGCGTCAACTGCGCGACGCGCTGCTCGCCCACGGCGACGAGCTTCGCGCTCTCACCATCGCCGAGGTCGGGTGCCCGTCGTTCCTCACCCACGGCCCGCAATTCGAGGGACCCGTCACCGATCTCGGCTACTTCGCCGACCTCGCCGAGAGCTACGAGTGGACCCGCGACCTCGGCACCGCGAAGCCCATGGGGCTGAAGAACCACCGCGAACTGCGCTCGGAGGCCGTGGGTGTCGTCGGCGCGATCACCCCGTGGAACTTCCCGCACCAGATCAACTTCGCCAAGATCGGGCCCGCGCTCGCCGCCGGGTGCACGGTGGTGCTCAAGCCCGCACCCGACACCCCGTGGTGCGCGGCGCTCGTCGGGAAGGTGGTCGCCGAGGAGACGGATTTCCCGCCCGGCGTTCTGAACATCGTCACCTCGACCGACCATCAGCTCGGCGCCCAGCTCAGCACCGACCCCCGCGTCGACCTGATTTCGTTCACCGGCTCCACAGCGACCGGGAAGAAGGTGATGGCCGCCGCCTCCGAGTCATTGAAGAAGGTGTTCCTGGAGCTGGGCGGCAAGTCGGCCTTCATCGTGCTCGACGACGCCGACATCGGATCCGCCTGCGCCATGGCCGCGTTCAACGTCGTCACCCATGCCGGTCAGGGGTGCGCCATCACAACGCGTCTCGTGGTGCCGCGCGAGCGCCTCGACGAGGCGATCACCGCCACCCGCGACGCGATGGCCGGCCTGCCCGCCGGGGACCCGACCGACGGCGGCACCATCTGCGGACCGGTCATCTCGGCCCGGCAGCGCCAGCGCATCGAGTCCTACATCGAACTCGCCACCAGTGAGGGCGGAACCATCGAGATCGGCGGCGGCCGCCCCGCCGACAAACCCGCAGGCTTCTTCGTCGAGCCGACCCTGATCTCCGGCCTGGACAACTCGGCGCGCGTCGCGCAGGAAGAGATCTTCGGCCCGGTGCTCGTGATCATCCCCCACGACGGTGACGACGACGCGATCCGGATCGCCAACGACTCGCCATACGGGTTGTCGGGCATGGTCTACGGCACCGACGAGGAGCGGATCAACAAGGTCGTCAACGGAGTTCGCACCGGAACCATGGGCGTCAACGGCGGCATCTGGTATTCCGCCGATGTCCCGTTCGGCGGTTTCAAACAGTCCGGCATCGGCCGCGAGATGGGCGTCGCCGGTTTCGAGGAGTACCTGGAGACCAAGGCCGTCGCCCGCCCGGCGTGACCCTTCGAGGCTCGTCGCTATCGCTCCTCGCACCTCAGGGAGCAGAAACACCGACCATACAGAAAGCAGGACAATGAGTTCCAAGCGTTTCGAGAACAAGACCATCATCGTCACCGGCGCGGCCGGCGGGATCGGTGAGGCCTATGCGCGTGCGCTCGCCGCGGAAGGCGCGAACGTCGTGGTCGCCGACCTCGCCGACGAGAAGGGCAAGCAGGTCGCGGCCGACATCGGCGGGCTGTACGTCAGCACCGATGTCGCCGACGAGGATTCGGCGAAGGCGCTCGCCGCGGCCACCGCCGACGCCTACGGTTCGATCGACGGCCTCGTGAACAACGCCGCGATCTACGGCGGGATGAAGCTCGACTTCCTCATCACCGTGCCCTGGGACTACTACAAGAAGTTCATGAGCGTGAACCTCGACGGTGCACTCAACGTGACCCGGGCGGTCTACCGGCACATGACCAACGGCGGCGGCGCCATCGTCAACCAGTCCTCGACCGCCGCGTGGTTGTACAGCGGCTTCTACGGTCTGGCCAAGGTCGGGGTGAACGGTCTGACCCAGCAGCTCGCCACCGAGCTCGGCGGGCAGAACATCCGCGTCAACGCGATCGCGCCGGGGCCCATCGACACCGAGGCCACCCGGACCACGACGCCCAAGGAGATGGTCGCCGACATCGTGAACCGCCTGCCGCTGAAGCGGTTCGGCACGCCCGAGGATCTCGTCGGTATGTGCCTCTTCCTGCTGTCCGACGAGGCCGGCTGGATCACCGGCCAGATCTTCAACGTCGACGGCGGCCAGGTCATCCGCTCATGAGCGAGTCGTCCCCCATCCGTCTGGGGTATGTCGGACTCGGCAACATCGGCGGGCCGATGGCCGGGAGCCTGGCCGCCTGGACCGGCGGCTTGACGGTCTTCGACCTGTCGTCGGAGGCCATCGCCAAGGTCGTCGAGAAGGGCGCCGCCGCTGCGGAATCGCTCGCCGATCTCGCAGCGTCGACCGACATCATCGGCATCTGCGTCCTCGACGACGCCCAGGTGCGCTCGGTGGTGGCCGGGCCGGACGGCCTGCTGACGACAGCTCGCCCGGGGACCGTCATCACCGTCCACTCGACGATCGCGCCGGAGACCGCAGTCGAACTCGCCGAACAGTGCGCGGAGCACGAGGTGACACTGCTCGACGCCCCGATCTCCGGCGGCGCGATGGGTGCCGCGTCGGGCCGGCTCGCGATCATGGTCGGTGGACCGCGGGCGGCGTACGAGAAGCTGAAGGAACCGTTCGCGCTCACCGCCGACATGCTGGTCCATGCGGGAGCCGAGGTCGGCGCGGGCACCCGGATGAAGCTGGCGCGCAACCTCCTCCACTTCATCTCGTTCACCGCGACCACCGAGGCCGCTCGACTGGCCGAGGCCGCCGGCATCGACATCACCAAGCTCGGCAAGGTGGTCCGGCACTCGGACGCCGTGACCGGCGGCGCCGGGGCGATCATGTTGCGCGACACCACCGCTCCGGTGGCGACCGACGATCCCTGGTACGGCATCCTCACCGGCGTCCGTACCCTGGGTGAGAAGGACCTGACGCTCGCACTCGCTCTCGGTGACGAACTCGGCGTCGACCTGCCTCTCGGACAGCTCGCGCTGCGGAATCTGGCCGCCGGGCTCGGTGTCCCCCACCTCGAAGGAGAACCAGCATGACCCGATCGAACATCTCCGACGCCGAACCCGACGAGGTGCGCAGGCGCGGACTCGCCAAGATGTCGGAGGTCTACGGCTGGGAGGTCAGCGACGGCCCGGGCGACTACTTCGCGCACACCGCCGACCAGGTGTTCGGCAACGTCTGGGCCCGGGACGGGCTGACCAACCGGGATCGCCGGCTGATCCTGCTCGGCGCGCTCGCCGCGAGCAACAACATCGACGTCGCCGAGATCCAGGCCGGTGCCGCCCTCGGGAACGGAGAGCTCACACCCGAGCAGCTCGAGGAGATCAGCCTCTTCCTCTGTTATTACGTCGGCTGGCCGCAGGGCACCAAGATGCACTTCATGTTCGGCGAGGTGATCAAGCAGCACCGGAAGAAGAAGTGAGTCGGCTCATGCGGTTCCGTGTCCTCGGCGGCGGCAACGGATGTTCGTTGCTGAGCGCCTCACCCCTACCCGACCTCGCCGCGGCCGGATACACCGACACCGAGTACGCGGCGTCCGGGACCGCGGACTCGGTCGTCGGCGAGACCGGCGCGCCGGCCGCCGAGTTCACGACCCGGATCGTCGTCCGTCGACCCGCGGAGGCCGCGGCGTTCAGCGGCTGCGTCGTCGTCGAGTGGCTGAACGTGAGCAGCGGCGCCGATGCCGCACCCGAATATTCCTACGTAGCAGCCGAACTGGTTCGTTCCGGGCACGCGTGGGTGGGCGTGTCGGCGCAGCACGTCGGCGTCGAGGGCGGAGCGGGTTCGGTCGGCGTGTCGACCGGTGCCCCGCAGAGCCTCGCGGCGAAGGACCCGGAACGGTATACCGGCCTTCGGCACCCCGGTGATGCGTACTGCTACGACATCTTCACTTCCGTCGGCCGGGCCGTTCGCGAGACCGCCGCCGCCGGCCACCCGTTGGAGAGTCTGCCGGTCTCCACCGTGCTCGCGATGGGCGAGTCGCAGTCGGCCATGGCTCTGACGACCTACGTCAACACCATCGGGCCGGGTGCGGCGCCCTTCGACGGTTACCTCATCCACAGCCGTGCGGCCGCCGGACTGCCTGCCGGCGAAGTCGGTTCGGGAATCGACGTGGCGACCGTCTTCGAATGCGAACCCACCACGATCCGCACCGACCTCGACACGCCGGTCTTCGTGGTGCAGACCGAGACCGACGTCCTGACCAATTTCCGCTATCACGCCGTGCGGCAACCGGACTCCGATCGGCTTCGGGTGTGGGAGATGGCGGGCACGGCACACGCCGATCTCCACCAGGTCGGCGACTTCGAGGAATTCCTCGGCTGCCCCGACCCGGTCAACCGGGGCCAGCAGCGGTTCGTCCTGCGATCGGCGTTGCGACACCTGCGGTCCTGGGCCGAGGGCGGCGACCCGCCACCGGTGGCCGAACCACTGGCTCTCCGGGACGCCGGCGGCGTCGACCCCGTCTTCGAGCTCGACGACATCGGTAACGTCCGAGGCGGGGTTCGCACACCATGTGTCGACGCGCCGACCCAGATCCTCAGCGGGATCGTCGTCGCCCCGGTCTCCCGGATCTGTCTGCTGTTCGGGACCACATCGCCGGTCCCCGTCGACGATCTGGTGGCCCGGTATGGAACCCGGGACGAGTACGAGAAGCACTATCGCGATGCCGCCGACGCCGCCATCGCGGGCGGCTTCGTCCTCGCCGAGGATCGCGAGGAGCTGCTCGCCGACGCCCATCCGGAACTGATCCCGGACTGATCCCGATCCGGTCGTCCGCCGATTCTCCTCGGCGCGCGGCGGTTTGAAAATCACCATGACTCCAACGGTGTCGGTGGAGTCGAGTTCTCAGTAGCGTCCCAGAAGTCCTGCCAGCCCTCTTCCAGGCGGATTTCGATGACTCTAGAACTCACGACACCGGTCGGTGTCGCCTCCGGCCCGTCCGCGACCGGACCCGTCGACGCGCCGGCCGACAGCCCAGCGGCCCGAGTACGTCGGCGACGGTTCTCCCGGCACGCCGCGACCCGCACGCTGCGCCAGTCCATCGGGCTGATCCTGGTGGTCGTCATCTGGCAGCTCGGTGCGCGCGGATGGCTCGGCGCGACCACGCCCGCACCCACCGAGGTGGTCGAGGCCGGCTGGGAACTGATCAGCACCGGTGAACTCTGGACCCACCTGGCCGCGTCGGGGCGCCGCGTCGCGATCGGACTGGCCATCGGCATCGCCATCGGCGCGGTGCTGGGCGCCGCCGCCGGCCTCTTCAAGGTCGCCGAGGACCTGGTCAACGCACCGGTCCAGGTGCTGCGGATGATGCCGGCCGTCGCCCTCGTTCCGGTCTTCATCATCTGGTTCGGGATCGGCGACTCGTTCAAGATCGCCTTGATCATCGTCGCCCCGATCTTCCCCATCTACCTCAACTTCCTCGCCGGGATCCGCGGCGTGGACCAGAAGCTCATCGAAACCGCCGAATCGCTGGAGCTGACGCGCGTGGAGCTCGTGCGATACGTGGTCCTGCCGGGCGCACTACCGCAGATCTTCGTCGGTCTGCGGCAGGCGCTGGGCATCGGCTGGCTGGTCCTCGTCGTCGCGGAGATGCAGACCACCCCGGTCGGTCTGGGCTTCCTGATGAACGACGCCAAGGAATACCTCCGCACCGATCAGATCTTCCTGGTCCTGGTCATCTATGCGGTACTCGGGCTGCTCACCGACATCGGGGTACGGATGCTCGAGCGCCGATTCCTGTCGTGGCGCAACGGATTCGAAGGAAGATGAAAGAGATGCCCGCACAACACCTCGACGGCGTCCGGGTCACCGGGGCCGCACGGGAATTCGACGGTCGGCGGGTGCTCGACCGCGTCGATCTGACCATCGACCGAGGCGAGTTCGTCGCGCTACTCGGGGCGAGCGGATCCGGGAAGAGCACGCTGCTCCGTGGCATCGGTGGTCTCGACCGCGGCTTCACCGGGACGATCGAGGCGCCGTCGGCCAAGGCGATCGTGTTCCAGGAGCACCGGCTCATGCCCTGGATGTCGGTGTGGCGCAACGTCGCACTCGGGCTGCGGGGCGGCGACACCGAGGCCCGTGCTCTGCGCGCACTCGACGAGGTGGGGCTGGCGGCCAAGTCCGACGCGTGGCCGTCCACCCTCTCGGGTGGCGAGGCCCAACGTACCGCGCTGGCACGCGCGCTCGTCCGGGAGCCCGACCTGCTGCTGCTCGACGAGCCCTTCGGCGCGCTCGACGCCCTGACCCGGATCAACGCCCAGCGCCTCGTGGCGCGCCTGTGGGAAGCACACCGTCCGGCAACGCTGCTGGTGACGCACGACGTCGAGGAGGCCCTGCTGCTGGCGGATCGCGCGCTGATCCTGCGGGCCGGCCGGATCGCACAGGAGATCGTCGTCGACCTACCTCGCCCACGCCGGGTCACCGACCCCGAGTTCGTCGCCCTCCGTGCACAACTACTCGCCGGACTCGGCGTCGGCGGAGGCGACACCGAATCCACCGACCCCACAACGACACCGACACCCCGGGAGTTCACCCATGTCTGACGTACTGACCCTGTCCACGGACGTGCTGGTGATCGGCGGCGGCCCCGCAGCCACCTGGGCCGCCATCAACGCCCGCGACTCCGGCGCCGAGGTGATCCTCGTGGACAAGGGCTACTGCGGCTCGTCGGGCACGACGGCCCCCTCCGGTACCGGAGTCTGGTACGTCGCCCCCGATCCGGAGAAGCGGTCGGCGGCGAAGGCCAGCCGCGAGGCTCTCGGCGGATATCTCGCGGACCACGCCTGGATGGACCGGGTCCTCGACAAGACGTATGCGAACATGCAGCGGTTGGGCACCGAGGGGCGCTACCCGTTCCCGATCGACGAGCACACCGGCGAACCCATCCGTACCGGAGTCCAGGGCCCGGAGTACATGCGCCGCATGCGCGCATGGGTACAGCGCCGCGGGGTACGGATCCTCGATCACTCCCCTGTCCTCGAACTGCTCACCGACAGTGAGGGCGCCGTGCGCGGCGCTGCCGGGCACCAGCGTCAGACCGACCGGGACTTCCGGGTGTCGGCCGGTGCGGTGGTCGTGGCGACCGGCGGCTGCGCGTTCCTGTCCAAGGCGCTGGGCAGTAACGTCGACACCGGCGACGGCGCACTCATGGCAGCCGAGGTGGGCGCGTCGTTCTCGGGCATGGAGTTCGCGAACGCCTACGCGATCGTCCCGAAGGGTTCGACGGTGACGAAGACCGCCTACTACGGCTATGCGACCTTCTTCCACGCCGACGGACGGATCGTCGAGGGTGCGGGGTCGACGAAGGGCCGGTCGGTGATCGCGCGAACCCTGTTGCAGGAGAAGGTCTACGCTCAACTCGACCGCGCCGACGAGCAGGTGGCGACGCAGATGCGTCAGGGCCAGCCCAACTTCTTCCTGCAGTTCGATCGGCGAGGGATCAACCCGTTCACCGATCGATTCGAGGTCGATCTGCTCGCCGAGGGCACCGTCCGCGGAACCGGTGGCATCGACGTCGTCGACGCGGATTGCTGGACCGGCGTTCCGGGGCTCTATGCCGCCGGTGATGCCGCCACCCGCGAGCGCATCTGCGGCGGATTCACCGGCGGGGGCAGTCACAACTCGGCCTGGGCCATGTCGTCGGGCAGCTTCGCCGGCGCGGCCGCGGCACGAGCGGCCCGCGAAGCCGGTGGGGCATCCCCGCTCGACCGGCTGACCGGTGCCGGCACCGTCGGACTGGCCACTGCCGGACCGGGCGGCGCCCGGCACGGGATCACCCCCGACGAGGTGGTGACCGCGGCACAGCGCGAGCTGCTCCCGTTCGAGAAGAACTATCTGCGTCACGGAGACCGGATGACGCCGGCGCTGGGCGCCTTGGACTCGCTGTGGGACGAGGTCGCCGGATCGGGCTACGGGTCACTCACCCGGGCGGGGCGAATCCGCGCTCGAGAGGCGGCCGCGATCACCGCCGTCGGACGGTGGATCTACCGATCGGCCCTCGCCCGCACCGAATCTCGCGGGATGAGCAAGCGCGCCGACCATCCGGAACTCGACCCCGCACAGAGCGACCACATCCGCACCGGTGGACTCGACGACGTCTGGGTGGCGGCTCCCGGGTCGCCTGTGCGGTGGGCGAAGAACCCGGCCGCCGAACTCGCCGGCAGCGTCCCCGCATGATCGAGCTCGTCGTCGCCTCGGCGTGTATCGCCTGCGACAAATGCGTGAATGCCTGCCCCACCAACGTCTTCGACACCGGACCCGACGGCGTGCCGGTCATCGCACGACAGTCCGACTGTCAGACCTGCTTCATGTGCGAGGCGTACTGCCCTACCGACGCCCTCTACGTCAGCCCGGATTCGTCCCCGCTCGGCACCCGGGAATCGTTGCCACTCGAGCTGATCGGCAGCTACCGGGAGCGGCTCGGCTGGGGCAAGGGGCGCGCACCTGGAAGCCTCACCGCGGTCGGGCCCCCGATCCCGCATGGAGACCCGCCACCACGGCTCGTCGACCAGCGCACCGACGAAACACAATCCGCCTGAACACCGACTGACCCACTCACCCCAGAGATCTCCAGAACAGAGAACCAATGTCCACCAGAACACCTCTCGGATCACCGCTGCGCCGGATCAGACGCGCCGTCGCACTGCTGTCGGCGGGCGTCGCACTGGCGGCGGTTGCCGCGTGCGGATCCGACGACGCGTCGTCGGCGCAGCGCGACGTCATCGAAACCCTCCGCGTCGGAGTCATCGGCTCGACCAACGTCATCACCGGTCCGGTCGGCTTCGCCCACAGCCGAGGCGAGCTGCTCGAGGCCTTCGCCCCGTTGGGGGTCAGCAAGGTCGAGGTCTTCAGCTTCCCCAACGGGCCCGACCTCAATCAGGCGCTCATCGGCGGACGCCTCGACGTCGCGAGCTACGGCGACACCCCCGCGCTCGTCGCCCGGGGTTCGGGCCTGCAGACCCGCCTGCTGACGATCGGCCAGTTCGACAACGATGCGGGTGTGGTGGCGAAGGACCCGTCGATCCGGTCGCTGGCCGATCTGGCCGGCAAGAACATCGGCGTGCCGAAGGGGTCCTACATCGACCGTTACCTGCAGGGCGCGCTTGCCGAACAGGGCATCAAGGCCAACCTGATCCATCTGTATCCCGCCGATCAGGAGGCCCCACTGAACTCCGGGGAGATCGACGGAGCGGCGCTACCCGGCGTCATCCCGTCGGTGGCGCTGCAGACCTTCGAGGGCAAGGGCTTCCACCTGGTGGACTCGGTGTACCGGGACCACCCTGATCTCGCGGGCACCAGCGCGACGGTGAGCAGTGAACAGTTCCTCGAGAAGAACCCGGAGTTCGCCGCGACGTGGCAGCAACTGCACGCGGAGTCGGTCCGCTATGCGAAGGCGAATTGGGACGAGTACCTGAAGTTCGAACTCGCCAACTCCAAGGCGCCTGAAGCCGCTGTTCGTGCCGCCGCCAACCCGGAGGGGTACTCCGAGGAGCCGTTCCCGGCCCGCGGTGTCGAATTGCTCACCGGTACCAAGGCTTTCCTGGTCGAACAAGGCAGCATCGAAGACGACTTCGATCTCGACTCCTGGCTGCAGCGTCCCGCGACGGGAGCGAACTCGTGACCGGGCCCCGGTTCGGGGTGTGGACCAATGTGTACGGCACCTGGGCGTCGGCACACCATCCCGACGACCCCGTCGACGCGTCCTGGGAACGCAATCTGGCGTTGGTCCGGCGTGCCGAGGAACTCGGTTACCACAGCACGCTGATCGCGCAGCACGTGATCAACCCGTTCTCACAGGAGTGGGATCAGCTCGAGACCTGGACCTCGGCAGCCGCACTCGCGGCGTCGACGTCCACGATCGAGCTGATCGCCGCCATCAAGCCGCTGCTGTTCCATCCGGTGGTACTGGCCAAGCAGGCCGCCAACATCGAGGAGATCTCCGGTGGCCGACTCTCCCTGAACGTCGTCAACGCATGGTTCCGCCCAGAGCTCGAGAAGGCCGGGATCGCGTTCCCCGAGCACGACGACCGCTACGGGTACGGCGTCGAATGGTTGACCATCGTCCGCCGGTTGCTCAGCGGGGAGAGGGTCTCGCACGAGGGACGGTACTTCAGCATCGACGACTATCAGATCAACCCCACCGGACGTTTCCGGTCACGTCCGGAGATCTACGTCGGCGGCGAGTCGGATCAGGCTCGCGATCTCGTGGCGACGCAGGGCGACGTGTGGTTCATCAACGGCCAGCCGATCGAGCGGGTTCGCGAACTCATCGCCGATGTCGCCCGCCGCGGGCGCACGGGCCCACCGGTCCGATACGGGTTGTCCGCCTTCGTGATCGCGCGCGAGGACGCCGAATCCGCTCAGCGCGAGCTCGATCACCACTGGAAGCTGAACGAACTCGATCAGCCCGCCCTGGCGAACATCGTCGGTGGCGCCGACGAGAAAGCGGTGATGTTCCAGACGTTCGCTCGCTACCCGGCGATCGGCACGAACGGTGGTACCGCAGCCGGACTCGTCGGATCCTACGACGAGGTGGCGGATCGGATCGCGGACTTCCATCGGGCCGGGATCGACACGTTCATGTTGCAGTTCCAGCCGTTTGAGGCGGAGATGGAACGGTTTGCCGCAGAGGTCATCCCGCGTGTGCACGAGCGCCTCGGGGCGGCTGTCGCTGCCCCCTGATCCGAGAGAACCACAAACCCACTGGTCCCCGAGGTCCGAGGAGCGATAGCCGCCGGGCCGAGCAAGCGACGAAGGAGCGCGTCGAGGTCGACGAACCTCGACGGGCCTGGTGAGACACTGCGAGACCCTTTGAGGCTCGCTTCGCTCGCGCCTCAGGGAACAGTAGTGGGGCCGCAGCGAGGCAGGTCTCCCCGCCGGGAAGGCTATACCCGCACGCGCGAATCGTGCTCAGCTAGCGTGGCTGTCTCGCGCGCACCACCCGTTCGTGACCAACGGACTTCAACTCGACTCCTAGACTTCGATCGAAGTCCATCGGTCGAGTTGAAGTCTGCCGGTCGCGCGCCCGACCGCAGATTCGAGCGGTCCTTTTCGATACACAAACCCACTGGTCGCTGAGTGCGAGGAGCGATACCCGCCGGGCCGAGCAAGCGACGAAGGAGCGCGTCGAGGTCGACGAACCCGAAGGGCCTGGTGAGACACACTGCGAGACCCTTCGAGGCTCGCTTCGCTCGCACCTCATAGCTCCTATGTCAAGCGGCGTCGTGTTGTGGGGTTGTGCGGTTGTGGTGATCGAGGGTGAGGTTGTTGTAGACGACGCGGGCCAGACGTCGCTTGAGGCAGCGCATGGCGTCGCGTTTGGTTTTGCCTCCGTCGCGTTTGCGTTGGTAGTAGGTGTGGCCGAGGGACTCGGGCATGCGGGCTTGGGTCAAAGCGATGCGGTGCAGGGCGGCGTTGAGTTGTCTGTTGCCTGAGCGGGTGAGGCGATGGCGGCCGGGGTTGGCCGACCACAGTGGCACGGGTGCGACGCCGGCGTGTCGGGCGAACTGTGCCTCGGTACCGAAGCGGGTGATGCCGGCGGATTCGCCGAGGAGTTTCGCCGCGGTCAGTTCGGCGC
>NZ_NGFO01000033.1 GCF_002149015.1 Gordonia lacunae
CGGGGGGTGACGCTCGCAAGCTCGCTCCTCAGGGGGCGGGGTGGCTTTGCCGCACCTCAACCGGGATCGATGGCTCAGTGCCGCTCGAGAATCGTGCCCAGATCGGCGCCGGCGGGGAGTGCGCCGTATTCGAAGCTGCGGTCGGGGCCGAGTCGCGCGGCGATGAACGCATCGGCGACCGCGGTGGGACTGTGCCGGACGAGGAGCGACGCCTGGAGGGCGAGGGCCATGGCCTCGACGGTGGACCGCGCCCGCCGCTGAGCATCGGCGGCGTCGAGCCGGGAGAGCTCGCCGAGCCGGTCGCGCAGGTTGTCGAGATGGGTGTCCAGGGTGCGGTCGGCGCCGCGGGCGAGCGCGACCTCGGCGTCGAACGCGGCGATCGACTCGGGTTCGCGGGTCATGGCCCGGAGGACGTCGAGCGCGATGACATTGCCGGAGCCCTCCCACACCGCCATCACCGGTTGCTCCCGATAGCGCATGGCGAGCGGGAAGTCCTCGGTGTAACCGTTGCCGCCCAGGCATTCCAGGGATTCATAGGCATGGTGTGGTCCGCGCTTGCAGATCCAGTACTTCGACACCGCGGTGGCGAGCCGGCGAAAGGCCCGCTCCTGTGGGTCGGCGTCCTCGTCGTGCGCGCGTGCCAGCCGGATGGCGGTGGTGGTCGCGGCCTCGGATTCCAATGCGAGGTCGGCCAATACGGCGGTCATCGCGGGCTGGTCGGCCAGAGTCGCACCGAATGCGCTGCGGTGCCGGGCATGCCAGACCGCCTCGGCCACGGCCTGGCGCATCCCCGCGGCCGATCCGAGAACGCAGTCGAGTCGGGTCTGCGCGACCATCTCGATGATGGTGCGCACGCCGCGGCCGGGCTCGCCCACCATGATCGCCACTGTCCCGTCGAGTTCGATCTCACTCGATGCGTTGGACTTGTTGCCCAGCTTGTCCTTCAGCCGCTGGATACGGAAGACGTTGCGGGTGCCGTCGGGCAGGATACGCGGGAGCAGGAAGCACGAGAGCCCCTCGCCCCCTGCGCCCTGGGCCTGTGCGAGCACGAGGAAGGCATCCGACATCGGGGCCGAGCAGAACCACTTGTGCCCCGTCAGCAGGTAGTCGGCGCCCGGCCCGCCGGACCCGGCGGGGATCGCGACGGTGGTGTTGGCGCGCACGTCGGAGCCACCCTGTTTCTCGGTCATCGACATGCCGAAGATCGCCGACCCCTTGCCTGCGGAGAGGTCGGGGGAGTAGATGCGCGACAGTGCCTTCGGCACCCACTGGGCGGCGACGTCGGGCTGCAGTTCGAGGGACGGGATCACCGCATGGGTCATCGACACCGGACATGCGTGACCGGGCTCGATCTGGCCGAAGAGCATGAACGCCGCAGCCCGCACCACGTGTGAACCGGGCTGCGGATCCGCCCAGCACCGGGTGTGGGACCCGTGGGCGATCGACGCGGAGATGATGCGGTGATAGGCCGGGTGGTACTCGACCTCGTCGATGCGATTGCCCCATCGGTCGAAGGTCCGCAGTGTCGGGGTGACGGTGTTCGCCAGATGGGCGTCGTGCTTGAACGATGCACTCCCGACGAGGGCGCCGATGTCACGCAGTTCGGCATCGCCCCAGCCCGCGTCGTGGCGGGCGACGGCCTCCCGCAACACCGTGTCGAGGTCGTACTCGTTCACGTCGACCCGCGCCGCCG
The DNA here is from genome assembly GCF_002149015.1 of Gordonia lacunae. Taxonomy (GTDB): domain Bacteria; phylum Actinomycetota; class Actinomycetes; order Mycobacteriales; family Mycobacteriaceae; genus Gordonia; species Gordonia lacunae. The sequence goes on from NZ_NGFO01000033.1 coordinate 1,694, forward strand.
ACTGGTTGAACACCTCGTGGGTGAGATGCGGCTGCGGCCGAACGGAACTCGCGGACTGGGTCATCATGCCTCCTGTGCTGCGTGTGCTGGCGCGTCTGTACGGACCGGGTGGAGCGGACTGTCCAGCACCTCGTCGGGGATCTGGAGATTGGTGAAGACGACGGCCACGGCGTCGGTGAGTCGGTAACCGAAATCCGCACCGGTGGCGGCCTTCTGGACCGCCAGTCCGAAGATCGCCGACCAGAATGCTCGGGCCTCGACGTCGATCCCGGCGCGGAGCTGCCATCCGGTGCGGACGAGCGTGGACAGCAGGGCTTCTTCACCGCGCTCGTGCAGCAGTGTGAGTGTGTCGGTGATCAGGGGCCGCAGATCGGTGCGGCGCGCGACGAGAAGCATTGCGGTCGTGAAGAGTTCGACGTCCCGCGCGCAGGGGCCGAGCAGAGTCCCGACGAGGGTGTTGGTGTACTCGCGGACGGTCTCGGCGGCGGCGGCCGCTTCCTCCGCGCGACGGCCGGCGCGCAGCACGCCTGCGCTCGCGACCTCGACGAACAGCTGTTCCTTGGAGCCGAAGTAGTACGTGATCTGATTCGGGTAGGCGTCGGCGCGTTGACAGATCTGCGCCACCGACGCGGACTCCCCGTTCTCGGCGAACACTTCGGCGGCTGCGCGGAGCAACGACGTGCGCGTGGCCTTGCCGGCCTCTCTCGTGGCGCGTCCGGTCGTGGGCATGAGTGTCCTCGTCATCGTCAGTGTTTGTACGACAAACAATAAAGTGCCGCCGTGGGGGCGGCAAGGTCCACGTGCTGACGTGCACGGCCCCGGGGGGTTGTCTCAGTCGCCGCCGAGAGCGCTCACCTGCACGTACTCCACGTCCAGGATGCGGGGGTATGCGAGTGCGGAGTCGGGGATCGCGCGGTCGGGGAAGTCGAAGATGCTCAGAATGAGTTGCATCGGGTGGTCGATGGACTGCCGCGGGTCGATCAGCTCGCCGGCCAGCGCTCGGTGATGAGTTCGACCATCTGATCGACCCAGGCGTCGTCGAGTGCGGCGTCGCTGCGGATGAGGATGCGGAAGATCGCGGTGCCCGCGACGACCTCCGCCAGCATGGGCAACCGGTCGTCGTCGCGGCGTTCCTGACCGAAGCGGGACTCGAAGGCGGTGAGGTCGCCGGCGAGCCGGGCGATCATCTGACTGTGCACCTCGGGTGAGGCGACGGTGTCGGCGATCAGGCCGGGGAGGGCCACCCGCACCTCGGGGCGGTTGAACATCGCCCGGACGATCTCGACGAGGGCGCGGATATCCTGCTGCACGTCTCCGGAACCAGTTGGTGGCGCTAGGGTCTCGGCGGACAGCACCGCCTCGTGCACGAGTTCGGCCTTGCCCGACCACCGCCGGTAGATGGCGGCCGTCGTCGTGCCGGCACGGGCGGCGATCGCGGACAGGGACAGCGCGGGGTAGCCGGTCTCGAGGATGAGCTCACGGGTCGCCGCGACGATCGCGGCATCGATCCTTCCGTCACGGGGCCGTCCGGGTGCCGACGACGTCGACCTCTTGTTTTCCCTCTGGCCATCTGCTGTCATGAGCTTCATCATAGTTCCAATACAGTGTGCATCGTATTAGAGGAGTGTCCGTGGAACTGAGTCCACTCGACGAGTACCCGATCCATCAGACGTCGGCCCCGGTCACCTGGCCCGCGACGTCGGACCGGAACTTCTACGACCGCTCGTATTTCAACGTGCTCGACCGCGAGGGCCGGTTCATGGCACTGACCGGCATCGGCTACTACCCCAGGCTCGGGGTGAAGGACGCCTACTTCGTGGTGCGTCGGGGGGACACGCAGACCGCGGTGCACCTCAGCGACGCCATCGACGACGACCGGCTCCACCAGCAGGTCAACGGCTACCGGCTCGACGTGGTGGAGCCACTCCGGGAATTGCACCTGACGCTGTCGGAGACCGAGGGCATCTCCGCCGACCTGACCTGGCGCGGCCTCTTCCCCGCGGCCCTGGAGAAGCCGCACAACATGGTGACCGAACGTCGGGTCACATTGGAGGCGTGTCGTTTTGCCCAGGTCGGGTCGTGGGAGGGGTGGATCGACCTCGACGGTGAGCGCTTGACCGTCGATCACGACAGCAGTGTGGCCAGCCGGGATCGGTCCTGGGGCATCAGGCCGGTGGGCGAAGCCGAACCCGCGGGACGGCCCGATGCCTCCTTCCGCGGGATGTGGTGGCTCTACCTCCCGCTGGCCTTCGAGGACTTCCAGTTGTTTCTGATCCTGCAAGAGGATCCGGACGGCCATCGCAGCCTCTACGACTGCACGCGTCGCTGGCGGGACGGTCGCGTCGAACAACTCGACGGTGTGCGCGTCACCATCGACTACACGCCCGGGACGCGGATTCCCCGCGGTGCACACGTCGAGTTCCTCACCCGTGCCGGTGACCGTGTCGTCCTCGACGTGGAGTCGAAGCTGTTCGCGCCCATCGCCTTCGGCTCGGGTTACGGCGGTGACTCCTCCTGGGGTCACGGCACATGGCAGGAGGGGCCGTTCGCCGAACGTGTCACCTTCGACCTCACCGACCCGGACGTGATGGCCCGGGCTTTCTTCAGCCTCATCGACCACGTCGGAACGGCGGTCTGCACCGAGCCGGACGGCACCATCCGACAGGGAGCCGGATTGTTCGAGCACGGCGTCATCGGTCCCCATCATCCGTCGGGTTTCTCCGACTGGACCGACGTGAACGGCTAGGGCACCACGATGAAGGTCATGACTGCCCTGTTCAACCCGACCGACGCGGTCGATCGCGCCCGGGCGCTGAAAGAGGCCGGGGCGTCGGGTGTGTTCACTTTCGAAGGTCCGCACGACGTGTTCACGCCGCTCGCGCTGGCGACGGCTGTGGACGGGCTCGACATCATGTCCAATGTGGCGATCGCGCTCCCGCGCAACCCGATTCAACTCGCCCACCAGGCCAACGACCTGCAGCTGCTCAGCGAGGGCCGATTCATTCTCGGACTCGGTACCCAGGTGCGCGCCCAGATCGAGAAGCGATACGGCGCCGAATTCGACCGTCCCGTGGAGCGGATGAAGGAAATGGTCGGAGCGCTGCGCGCGATCTTCGCGACGTGGCACTCCGGCGAGCGGTTGGACTTTCGTGGGGAGTACTACCGGCACACGCTGATGACGCCGACCTTCGTCCCGGGGCCGAACCCGTATGGGCCGCCGCCGATCTACCTGGGCGCGTTGGGTCCGCGGCTCACCCGGGCCACCGCCGAGGTCGCGGACGGCCTGCTGGTGATGCCGTTCGGGTCGAAGCGGTTCCTGCACGGCACGACGCTGCCCGCCGTGCGGGCGGGCCTCGCGGCCGCCGGTCGTGGCGAGGACGACTTCGAGGTGGTGCCGGAGATCATCGTGTCGGTTGCCTCGGGCACCGGGAGCGACGACGACCATGCGTCGACGCGAATACTGTTGGCTTTCTACGGTTCCACTCCCGCATACCGTCCGGTCCTCGATGCGCACGGGTGGGGAGACCTGCAGCCGGAACTCAACGCGATGTCCAAGCAGGGGCGCTGGCAGGAGATGGCCGGACTCATCGACGACGAGATGCTCCACACCATTGCGGCCTGCGGCACTCCGGCCGAGATCGCCGCGCACATCCGCGACCGGGTCGACGGTGTGTCGGATCGTATCTGTCTGTACCAGCCGGGGCCCATCGACGTGGAGCCGCTGGCCGAGATCGTCGACGCCCTGAGCGGCGACACCCCGAGTGATGGTGCGAGATGAGCTCGGCAACGGTCGAATTCGACGACATCACCGATGACCGCTACGGAGGAAAGGCGGCCGGGCTCGCGCGTTTGCGCCGCCTGGGACTCCCGGTGCCGCCGGGATATGTCATCGCCGATGCGTCCGCCGCGGATCCCGACGCGGGCACGGGACGATTCGACGAGATGGCCGCCGCCGGACTGACGCCGGTCGCGGTCCGCTCCTCGGCCGTGGGGGAAGACGGCCCCGATCAGTCCTTCGCCGGCCAGTACGACACCGTGCTCGGGGTCGATTCCGCCGACGCCTTCGTCGCCGCCGTTCGTGCCTGCGTCGAGTCGGCGCACTCACGACGAGCGTCGTCGTACGGCGGAAACGGCTCCGCCACCATGAATGTGGTGGTCCAGCGAATGGTCGACGCGCGCGCCGCCGGCGTGGTGTTCACCGCGGACCCGGCGTCGGGGCGCCGAGATCTGATGGTGATCGACGCCGTCGCCGGACTGGGCGAGTCGCTCGTCGACGGGACGGCGGCACCCGACCATCTCGTGCTCGACGTCGACGGTTCCGTCGTCGTCCAGGAAAACGTTGCGGTACCGGTCGTGTCGGCGGCGGAGATCGCCGACATCCGAGCCGGTGCCCGCCGGGCGGAACAGGAGTGGGGCCGGCCGATGGACCTCGAGTGGGCCATCGACACGGCCGGGAAACTGTGGTGGTTGCAGGCCCGGCCGATCACCACCCTGCCGGGCGATCTCAACGAGATGGACTCGCCGCTGGCCGGTGCCGATCATGTGTACACCCGGTGCAACATCGGCGAGATGATGCCCGGTGCCTTCTGTCCGCTGACCGCGTCGGTCTCCGGCTTCGCGATCGATTATGCGATGCAGATGGTGCAGGTGGTCGCGAGGGCACAGGAGAGGTACGAGAAGCCGTGGCTGCAGGTGGGCTACTTCTACGGGCACATGTTCCTGAACCTGACCGAGGGCACGGCGTTGAGCTCGGGCATCATAGGCAACTCGCTCGAACAGTTCTCCATGTCGATCTGCGGCCGGGTGATCGACGAGCTGACACCGAAACCGGCACAACCTTTACGACGGAAGCTCGGCAACACGATCCGACTCACGTCACATGCCCTGTCGGTGGGCCCGGCCATCCGGCGACTGCCCGCCGAGATCGCGGCCTTCCCGGTGCCGACGAGCCGCGATCCGCGGGTTGTGGTGCAGCAGTTGGAGACCGGTGTCGAGCAGTACTGCGATGTGACGCTGACCCATGTGCGCTCGTCGTCGCGCGCCGCGGTGGCGGCCAACGTCCTGGAGAGTGTCCTGGTCCGCCAGGCGGTCAAGGACGGGCGCTCCGAGGATGACGGCAAGGCGCAGACCGCGCGGCTCATGGCCGGTGCGTCGGAAGTCGAGAGCGCCATGATGCTCGCGGAACTCGACGCGGTCGTCCACACCATCGCGGCCGACCCCGCGGTCGCCGGGGAATTCCTCTCCGCGGCACCGGACGTGGCGGTCACCGGGTTGCGGTCGGCCTCCGGTGACGCCGGTCGCGCGTTGCGGTGCTTCCTCGAGCGACATGGTCACCGCGGGTACCGCGAACTGTGCATGCGCGACCCGTCCTGGGCCGACGATCCCGGCGGGCTGGGGTCGATGATGCAGGTGATGGTGCGGTCTGCGCTCGACCCCGTCGTTCGGAATTCGGCTCCGGCGGCCGTCGACGAAACGCCGCCCGCCGTGATCAGGCTCCTCGCCCGTCTGGCGCAGGGCGGCGCGCGCGGGCGCGAGGAGACGAAGTCCCGGATGGCGCTCATGGCTCATGCGCTCAAGCGAGGCTACCGGCATCTCGGTGAGGTGCTGGCTGAGACCGGACGACTACCGGAGCCGGACCTCGTCTTCTTCTTCGACCGCGCGGAGTTGCAGCGTCTCGCCGACGCGGACCCCGCGGAAGCGGTCGGTCTCGTGCGCAGCGCGCGGCAGCGTCGAGAGGCGTTGTCGTTCCAAGACTCCCTCGACTTCGACGATGTGTCGGTGGGACGACCGTCGCCGCTCGTCGCCGCCCCGCGACGCGGTGCCACCGACGATCGGATCGCCGGGCGCCCTGCGAGCCGCGGCACCGTCGAAGGTGTGGTGCGCGTGGCGAAGTCGATCGTGGAGGCGCGTGATGTCCAGCGCGGTGAGATCCTCGTCGCGCCCGTCACCGACGTCGGCTGGACGCCGTACTTCACCGTCATCGGCGCCCTGGTCACCGACATCGGCAGCTCGGTCTCGCACGGGGCGGTGGTCGCCCGCGAGTACGGTCTGCCGTGTGTCGTGAACACACTGATCGGCACCCAGGTGCTGCGGACCGGAGATCGGGTGCGGGTCGACGGTGATCGCGGGATCGTGGAACGGATCGAGGTGAGCTCGACCGGGTGAGAACCGGCGGGTTCAGCCGTCACCGGTGGCGACGTCGGCATAGTGGTCCCGGAGGTCGCGCTTCAGGATCTTGCCGCTGGGGTTCTTGGGCAAGGACTCGCTCGCGATCACGATCTTCGGGATCTTGTACGGTGCGAGTCGATCTCGGCAGTGCTGGGTGATCGAGGCCGGGTCGATCGTGCACCCGGCGGCCGGCACCACCACCGCCGCGACGGCTTCCACCCAGTGGGGATGCGGAACGCCGATGACCGCTGCTTCGTGCACGGCGGGGTGTTCGAACAGCACTTCCTCGACCTCGCGGCTCGACACGTTCTCGCCGCCGGTCTTGATCATGTCCTTCTGCCGGTCGACCACCCACAGGTACCCGTCGCCGTCGACGTAGCCGAGATCACCGCTGTGGAACCAACCCCCTCGGAACGACTCGGCCGTCTTCTCGGGCAGGTTGAGGTAGCCGATGGTCACCTGGGGGCTGCGATGCACGATCTCGCCGACCGTGCCGGCCGGCACGCCGTGACCGTCGGAGTCGACGATCCGGGTCTCGACGTTCAGCGCGGGGCGGCCGGCGGAACCCCCGCGGGTGGCCTGGTCGTCGGGCGCCAGGACCGTTGCCAGCGAACCCATCTCGGTCTGGCCGTAGAAGTTCCGCAGGCGGAGGTCGGGCAGGGCCGCGCTCAGTTCACCCAGCACCTCGACGGGGAGCGCGGAGGCCCCGTAGTAACCCTTCCGCAGCGAGGACAGGACATCCGGGTCGAAGTCGGGGGAACTCAGCAACGAGATCCACACGGTCGGCGGGCAGAAGAGTTTGGTCGCACCCTCCCGGGCTACCGTCCGGAGCAGCGTCGCGGTGTCCGGACGGTCGAGGATGATGCTGGTCGCGCCCAGCATGATGTCGGTGATCAGGAAGTTGTCCAGTTGCGCGCAGTGGTAGAGGGGAAGCGAGTGCACCTCGATGTCGTCCTCGCTCATCCCGCCCGAGACAACGCAACTCATGTACTGCCACATGAGCGTTCGGCTCGTGTGCATCGCGCCCTTCGGCCGGGATTCGGTGCCGGAGGTGTACATGATGCGGATGACGTCGTCGTCGGCGACGCGGACGTCGGGCAACGGCCCGGCCGGTTCTCGCACCCAGTCGTCGACGGACGGCCACCGGGAATGGGAAGCTCCGGTGCTCAGCGGGATCGATCGGCGGACGGTCACCGGTGCGCCCGACGCGGCGATCGCCTCGTCGGCGGTGGTCACGAGCGCGTCCTCGGCGATCAGGCCGGACGCGCCGCAGTCATCGAGGATGTAGGTGATCTCCGGCGCGGTGAGCATGAAGTTGATCGGGACCGTGACGACCCCGATCCGTGCGGCGGCGAAGACGACCACGGGGAACTGCCAGCAGTTGTGCGACAGGATGCCCAGCGTCTGACCCGGTCGCAGGCCGGCGGCGTGCAACGCGGCGGCGACCCGGTCGACGGCGTCGTCGAACTCGCGGAAGGTCAGCCGGGTGTCGCGGTGGATGACGGCCGGCTTGTCGGGCGTCCGGGCGGCCGACCTGCGCGGGATGTCGCCGAGGGAATGTGACCGCGCTGCGTCGATCAGGTCGCTTCCGCGGGGAGGAGTCGTCATGGGCGGGTGCCTCTCGATCCGGTGGAATTGTGCGACCCGGGCCGGTGGCTCCGGGTCGATGGGTACTGTTCGTAGCTATGCGCGGTAGTTCTGAGCCGGGCGCCCGACGCAGGCGTGGCGCCGATCCGGTGTCGCCTCGCGGGGGATGGCAGGACCTGTTGTCGCGTCGGCAGATGCTCGCGGTCCTGGCGGTGCTCGAGCAGTGCGAGCACGCGGCCGGCGGTCAGGACTTCAAAGAGGGTCTGGTCGAGGCCATCTCCACGTACTTCGGGGTTCGTGACGTGACGTTCTTCCACGGCCGCACGTACAGCGAGATCTTCGACGACCCGGCTCCGCTGCTGACCGGCGCCGCGGCCCCGCTGCTGCGGGACTACCGCGAACGGTGGCGCGACAAGGACATCTTCGCGCTGCCGCGTGCCCGCCGGGTCCTCACCGCCGACGGTTTCGCGACCCTCGACGAGCTGTCGCGCCTGCCGGTCCCGCAGCGCTCCTATGTCGTGGACTATCTGCACCCCAATGACATGGAGACCGCGTCGGCCCTGCACCTTCCGCTCTCCGACGGTGAGGCTCTCATCGGCATGTTCGACCGCGTCCGGAAGTGGGACGAGTCGGATCTGGTCGCGATGCGCATCCTTGCTCGGCAGCTGCGGGCACGATCCGCGACGGTGTCCGCGACGCACGTGCCCGTCGATCCGTTGGCGGCACTCACGCCGCGGCAACTGGAGGTCGCCGAACTCGTCAGCGACGGGCTGAGCAACGCCGAGATCGCCCAGCGCCTGTCGCTGTCGGAACTGTCGGTGAAGAAGTACGTGAGCCGCATCTTCGAGGCCGCCGGACTGCGCAACCGGGCCGAGCTGGCGACCACGGTGCTGCGTTCCCGGCGCGGCGCTCATTGATCCGGGAGAGCGACATAACCCCTGCTCCCTGAGGTGCGAGGAGCGACCTGAACACTGCTCCTTACTCCGAAAGAACGACATAACCCCTGTTCCCTGAGGTGCGAGGAGCGATAGCGACGAGCCTCGAAGGGGCCTGGTGAGACACGTTGCCAAACCCTTCGTGGCTCGCTTCGCTCGCACCTCAGGGAGCAGGGGGCCGGTCGCTCGCACCTCAGGGAGCAGACAATTCGAACGCTCATGAGCGTTTTTCGTGTTCCATGACGATAGCCAGGCCGCAGATACTGAGGTGGCCACAGTGACTCCCGACGCGGTCACGACGCAGGCGTCGGGGTGTACGCGATGACGGTCAGTCCGTGCGGCGAACGCAAGGGCACTCGCGTCTCGTGAGCACCCACCGTCCTCTCGCCGACATGCCACCCCAGCGCGCGGGCGACGTCGACGGTGGCCTCGAGGTCGGCGGTGCGCGCGAGGAGCGACCAGGCCGGCCCGTCCGTCTCGTCGGAGACGCTCAGCGCATCCCACGCCGCCCACGCGGATCCGTCGGAGAACTTGGGTGATCCCAGGACGGCTTCGACGTCACCGGCGACACCGCTCCACCGATCGGTCGCGTGCATCACCGTCACCCGTTCGAACAAGGAGCCGAATCCGCTGGTCCCCGTGATCTTCTCGTCGGACATTCAGACCACCGCCGCCGTCGTCGTCGCTGTCGCTGTCGCCACCGACGGTGCCAGCCGGTGGCCGAGCCGATCACGTTTGGTGGCAAGGTATCCAACGTTGTCCGCGGTGACCTCGACCTCGAGTCCGACCGTCTCGACGACCTCGACACCCTGGGAGGTCAGCCCGTCGACCTTGGCCGGGTTGTTGGTCAGCAAGCGGACTCGTCGGATGCCGAGATCTGCCAGAATCGCTGCCGCGTCCCGATAATCCCGGTTGTCGACGGGTTTACCGAGACGCAGATTCGCCTCGACGGTGTCGACGCCGTCGAGGTCCTGGAGTCGGTAGGTGGCGATCTTCGCGGAGAGACCGATACCGCGCCCCTCGTGGCCGCCGACGTACACCACGACCCCGGCTCCGGCATCCGCGACGTGCTGGAGTGCGGCTCGCAGCTGTGCACCGCAGTCGCAGCGTCGTGACCCGAGTGTGCGTGCTCGAGGAAGAACGCGATGTCGTCGACGTCGGCGAACTGCGCGGGCATCACGAGATCGGCTTCGTTCTCGCGGTCGGCGTCGTCGACGACGATGACCGGTCGCCCGAGGCGGAACTGATCGAGACACCGTTCGATCGCGGCACGGGCCGTGCGTGTTCGGTCGTCGGGGCTCATCGATGTGCTCGCAATCCGTGGAACACCGAGCGGTGGAAGATCAACGGGTCGTTGACCGCGGGCACCCCGAGTGCGTCGACCCGTCCGACGACGAGCTCGTGGTCGCCGATGGGCCGGTGGTCGTCGATGGTGCACTCGATCCACGCGTGCGCGCCGGCCAGCCGGGGGGAGCCGTTCATGGACGCCGTCCACTCCACGCCGGCGAACTTGTCCGCGCCGCTACGGGCGAACGTGCGCGCCAGGAGGTGTTGGTCCTCGGCCAGGACGTTCGCGCAGAAGGCGCCGTTCGACACCACCGAGGGCAGCGTCGTCGAGGTGTTGCCGGCGAAGAAGCCGACGAGCGGCGGCTCGATCGAGATGGAGGTGAAGGAGCCGACGGTCATCCCTACGGGAGAACCGTCCGGACTGCCCGAGGTGATGACCACGACGCCGGAACCGAAGTGCGCGAGCACCTCCCGGAATCGATCGCGGATCGACTCCGCGTCGCCGGCGTACACGGAAGCAACCTCGTCGGCGGTGTGACTGGGGTTCAATGGATTTCCTTCCGTTGCGGCCCGGCGGGTGCGTCCTGCTGTGCACCCGCCGAGACCTGGAGGATCAGACTCGGACGGCCATGGTGGCCAGCTCGTCGAGAGCGGCCGCGTAGATGCCCTCGATGGCCGTGGCGAGTTCGGCTTCCACCGCGGCGGATTCGGCGCCGAACTGCGCGGACCAGTGGACCGAGCAGGTGTCGTCACCGGTGGCGGTGACCGACACGGTCGAGCGATAGTGCTCGAGCGGAAGTGGACCGTCGATGTACTCGTAGGAGTACGTGTGTGCCGCCTCGTCGAACGCGACGATGCGTTCGCGCGCCGGTGCGCCGTCGGTGAAGACCACATGACGGACGTCGCCGTCCATCCGGGAGGTGTCGATGGCCGGAATCCACGCCGCCACACCGCCGGTGTCACCGATCCACGACCACACGTCCCTGGCGGACAACGGGAAGTCCTTGGTCACCTCGATGCTCGCCATGTCACACCCGTCCCAGTTCGGCTTCGTACTTTTTGGTCATGTGCTCGACGGCCTTGACGTGTTCGGCCGCCTGACCTTCGCGGACCGCCTGGGCGCGTGCCGCGGCGTCGATCATCGGTTGCGCCTGCCCCTGGAAGTACGGCATGACGTCCTGCGCGAACAGTTCGTAGGAACGCCGGGTGGCCTGCGGGTTCGCCCAGTCGTGACCCTGGATCAGCAGCGTGCCGAAACCGCCGGACTGGTCGATCAGGCGCTGGACCTGCGCGCGTGCCTCGTCGGCGGTGCCGATGACGCCGATGCCGGAGGTGTTGATGAAGTCGATCATCTCGTGCTTGTTGGTCCCGCGGACGTCCATCTGCGGGAAGGCCGCCACGTGCTGGAGGTAGTTGAACCAGTACTCGATGCCGTGCTCGACGTCCTTGTAGGCCTGCTCCTTGGTCTCCGCGATGTGGAAGGGACCGACCAGACGCCACGTCGACCGGTCCACCTCGTCGCTGCGTCCCGCCTGGGCGGCGAACTCCTCGAGCAGGCCCCAATGATGTTGCAGTGCACTGAAACCGTCGGCGGTCAGCGTGGCAGCGATCGACAGCAGGCCGATGCCGTACTTGCCGGCGAGGCGCGCACCGGTGGGCGACGCGATCGCGGCGACCACGACGTCGAACAGCGGATCCGAGTAGGGGGCCATCTGGATCTTCGCGTCGAAGAGTTCGTGGGTGCGGGTCTTGGCCGTCACCGTCTCGCCACGGAGCAGGCGCATGATGATGTCGGTGTTCTCCGCGAGCAACTCCCGGGTGTCGATCTGCGAGAGGCCGAGCATCGCGGCGTCGGTCGGGAGCGAACCCGGCCCGAGGCCGAACAGGGCGCGGCCCCGGGTCAGGTGATCGAGCATGATCATGCGCTCGGCCGCCCAGAGCGGGTTGTGGTACGAGACCGAGGTGACGCCCGTGCCGAGTTTGATGCGACTGGTGCGCTCGCCCGCCGCCGCGATCATGATCTCGGGCGACGCGTAGATCTCGGCACCCGCGGAGTGATGCTCGCCGAACCACGCTTCGTCGTATCCCAATTGCTCGAGGTACTGGACGAATTCGAGATCGCGCTGCAGCAGCAGCGTCGGGTTCTGTCCCGGTTCGTGGATCGGGGCGAGGAACGTGCCGAACTTCAGTCTGGTCATGACGACTCCTGTGTGACGTGAGGGGTACACATCAGAAGCTATGACTCACGACACAGCGAGATAAGTCCGCAAAAGTAGACATTCGGCGGCGGCGACAGACCGCCCGTTCAGTCGGCGACGGCCGGATACGCGTCGAGCATGAGGCCCGCCACCGCGCCGAGCGCGTCGTTCCAGGCCGCGGTCATCTCGCCGGTCCAGGCTCCGCCACCGTGTTCGGCCATCGTCGTGACCAGAGCGTCGGCCACCCATCCGTACATCTCGGGCGTCACGCCGAGATCGTTGTGCCGGCGTCCGAGCGCGCCGAGTGTGCGGCCGAGCCACTCGCCGTCGTCGAGGTGGTCGAGGACCGCCGCTATGGCCTGCTGAAGCATCGTGGCCTGTGGTCGCAGGTCGGCGCCGAACATCGGCCGGACCTCCGGATGCTCGGCGAACAATCGGTTGTAGAAGTCGAGCATCAACTCCTGTTCGTCGTCGATGACCAGGGAAAGGCTGGCCTGCAATAGTTCTCGGTTCAACATGGTGGGCTGCACCTCGTCGGGATCACGCTGTTTGATCGGAATGTGACAATGACACAGACTCTGTATCTCTGTAACAATTAGCACGATGTGGTGCCGATCACAACGGATCGGGCCCGTCGAAACGAGTCAGATCTCGGCCACCTCGCTGGCGGCGCAGGACGCCAGGAGTTGCAGTCGCTCGGCGCTGGGGGAGCCGGGCTCGGCGGTGTAGATCATCAGGATCGTCCCGGGGTCGGCGGTCACGGCGAGCTCCTCGTAGGCCAGCGTGAGCTCACCGACCACCGGGTGCTGGAAACGCTTGGTCCCGGAGCCGTGGGTGCGAACGTTGTGGGCGGCCCAGAGGGTGCGGAAAGTGTCGCTGCGCGTGGACAATTCGCCTACGAGGTCCTGCAGCGCCTTGTCGTGCGGATCGCGGCCCGCCTCCGCCCGCATGATGGCGACGCACATCTCGGCGAACAGTTCCCAGTCCGGGTAGAAGTCGCGGCTGGCCGCGTCGAGGAACTGGAAGCGGGCCAGATTCGGCGTGCGGCCGCCGTCGCCGATGACCGGCGAGTAGAAGGCGCGCCCGAGCGCATTGGTCGCCAGCAGGTCCTGATGCGAGTCGCGCACGAAGGCGACGGCGTCGGTGATCGCGTCCAGTGCCCAGTGGAGGCTGTTGCGGGTCGCGGTGTTCTTCGGCGACCGGCGACGGGAACGTCCGGATGCCGGGATGCCGTCCGCCGCGCGGGCGAGGTCGAGGAGATGGGCACGCTCGGTGTCGTCGAGTTGCAGGGCTCGTGCGAGTGATTCGAGGACCGACGATGACGCGCCGGCGATGGTGCCCCGTTCCAGGCGCGAGTAGTACTCGACGCTCACCCCGGCGAGGGTCGCCACCTCGCTGCGCCGGAGACCGGGGACACGGCGATTGCCGCCGGCCGGGAGTCCCGCGGTCTCGGGCGAGATCTTCGCGCGCCGCGACATCAGGAATTCGCGGACCTCGGCACGGTTGTCCATGCGCCCAGCGTAGGACGGTCGGCGGCGTCGAGGGGTGCCCTGTCAGTACACCTCCTGACAGGAACTCCTCACGCGCCGACATATGCGGTTGCCTTGCTGGGTACCCGCATTGCTGTCGTGCGCGCCTCGCGAAGGCGAACAGACAGCGAACCGACCGACGAGGAGAACACATGCGCGGAGTGATCATGGACGCCCCCGGCACGATCCGGGTGGACGACCGCGACAACCCGACCATCCAGGAACCGACCGACGCGATCATCAAGATCGCCGCGACCTGCGTCTGCGGGTCGGACCTCTGGCCGTACCGCGGCATCGAGGACGTCGACCACGCGCCGATGGGCCACGAATACGTCGGCACCGTCACCGAGGTCGGCGACCAGGTGTCGTCGATCGAGGTGGGCGACTTCGTGGTGGGCTCGTTCTTCGCCTCGGACAACACCTGCGAGATCTGCCGCGCCGGCTACCAGTCCCGGTGCGTGCACGCCGAACCGATGGGAGCTCTCGGTACCCAGGCCGAGTACGCCCGGATCCCGCACGCCGACGGCACCCTCGTCGCGACTCCCGGTCAGCCCGATGCCGACCTGATCCCGTCACTGCTCGCCGCATCGGACGTGCTGGGTACCGGCTGGTTCGGTGCGGTGGCCGCCGAGGTGGGGCCGGGCAAGACCGTGGCCGTGGTCGGCGACGGCGCGGTCGGGCTGCTCGGTGTCCTGGCCGCGAAGCAACTGGGCGCGGACCGCATCATCGCGATGAGCCGCCACGCCGACCGGCAGGCGCTCGCACGCGAGTTCGGGGCCACCGACATCGTGTCCGAACGCGGCGACGAGGGCGTGGCACGGATCCGGGAGCTCACCGGTGGTCTCGGCGCGCATTCGGTCATCGAAGCCGTCGGCACGCAGGAGTCGATGATGCAGGCGATCCGGTCCACCCGGCCGGGCGGCCACGTGGGCTACGTCGGCGTCTCCCACGATGTGGAGCTGCCGGGTCTGGAGCTGTTCTTCTCGGGGGTCCACCTGCACGGCGGGCCGGCCCCGGTGCGACGCTTCCTACCCGACCTCATCGACCTGATCTGGAACCGGACGATCGATCCCGGCAAGGTCTTCGACCTGACGCTCCCGCTCGACGACGCCGCCGAGGGTTACCGGGCGATGGACGAACGGCGGGCGACCAAGGTGTTGCTCACCATCTGACCACGGTCGGTACCCTGACCGCAACGAAAGGTGTTCCGCATGAAGATCACTCGCAGTTCCATCGACACCGTCAAAGGACCCGGTGACTGGTTCACCGGCGACGTCTACCTCGATGCGGCGGCCGCGTCGCCGCCGCCGTCACGTGTGTCGGCGAGCCTCGTCCACTTCATGCCGGGTGCGCGGACGCACTGGCACCGTCATCCGCTCAGCCAGACGGTCTTCGTCACCGAGGGGATCGGCCTGTGCCAGCGGCGCGGCGGGCCCATCGAGGTCATCCGTCCCGGCGACCGTGTGCTCTTCGAAGCCGACGAGGAACACTGGCACGGCGCCGCCCCGACGCGCCTGATGGTCCATCTCGCGATCAACGAGGGCGACGATGAGAACGAGGTCGTGCAGTGGCTGCAACCGGTGACCGACGAGGAGTACTCGCAGGCGCCGGATCTCGGGATCTGATCAGTCGAACTCGACGGTGACCGGGCCCTTCGGGGTCGCCTGACACGTCAGCAGGTAGCCCTCGGCGATGTCTTCGGGTTCCAGCGCGATGCCGTTGCCGTGGTCGACGTCGCCGGCGGTCAGTCGGGCCACACACGACCCGCAGTCACCTTCCCGGCAGGAATACGGAGCGTCGACGTCGGCGGCGAGCAGTGCGTCGAGCAGCACGGTGTCCGAGCCGCAGCGGACCGCGCGGACGTCACCGTCGATGTGCACGGTGACCTCGTGGGCGTCCGACTCGTCGTCGTGTGTCGTGAGGGTGAACGGGTCGCCGGTCAACGACACGTACCTCTCGACATGGATCGCCTCGTGGTGCAGTCCACGCTCGCCGAGGGTGTGCTCGACGAGGTCCATGAACGGCGCCGGACCGCAGATGAAGGCCTCGCAGTCACCGGTGCCGGCGATCACGTCACCGATCGCGTCCGTGGTGGGCAGCCCCCGGTCGGCCTCCAGCCAGTGATGCACCGTCAACCGCCCGTGATGACGCTGGGCCAGCTCGTCGATCGCCTCGGCGAAGATCGTCGACTCGCGGTCGCGGTTGGCGTAGAACAGGGTCGCCGTCGTGTCGTGGGATTCAAGGGCCGAACGCAGGATCGACATCACCGGCGTCACGCCACTCCCGGCCGCGAACAGGTACAGCGGGTGCGCCCAGGAGTGCGGCGTGAAGACCCCCGACGGTGGGATGACGTGCAGGGTCAGACCTGATTCGGCGTTGTCGCACAACCAGTTCGACCCGTAACCGTCTCTGGTTCGCTTCACGGTGATCGCCGGGGCGGCGTCGACCCCGGGAGCGGTCGACAGCGAATAGCTGCGCGCGACGGAGCCGGTCCGATCACTCGGGATGCGCACGGTGATGAACTGCCCGGGCCGGTAGTCGGTGTCCACGGGGAAGTCCAGCACGATCGTGCGTGCCTCGGACGTCTCGTCGCGGACCGCGGTGACGGTGACGTCGACCCCGAGGGTGCGCTCGACGGTCGAGGTGACGGAGCGGGTCATGCCGTGGTCCTGGAGGTGAGCGGGAGAACCCGGTACCAGAGTTCGCCGAGCGCGGTGCCGAGTGCCTCGAGGCGCTCGCGTCGCGGTGTGCTGGCCGGCAGGCCGACGTGGATGTAGGCCATCTGTTCGGTGGCGCAACCCAGGGTCTCGGCGAGCAGCTCGGTGTCGCAGGCCTCGATGGTGCCGTTGGCGACGAGCCGGTCGAGCCAGCGTTGGGTGCGCCGCACGAAGTCGCCCCGCAGATTGAGCCAGAGCTGCTGGAATCCCCGGTTCTCGCTGGCCGCCGCGGCCTCGCGCAGCAGTCGCAACATGTGGCGGCTGCGGGCATAGGCCTGCAGATAGGTGGTGTTGACCTCGATCAGCGACTGCAATTCGCCCTGGGCGCGATCGGGACGCAGCCGTGCGTTCGCCAGTTCCAGCAGGGACGGTCGGAGCGCGGCGAGGAAGATGTCGTCGAGGCTGACGAAATGGCGATAGAAGTTGCCCTGGGAGATCTCGGCCCGGTGCGTGATGTCGGAGATCCGGGTGCGGGTGTATCCGTACTCGGTGAAGCACTCCGTGGCCGCCTTGACCAATTTGTCGCGCGTCTGCTCACCGCGCTTGTTCGCGCGTTTGGCCGGGGCCGCGGTGTGGTCGAGAAGGCCCGCCGCGGAGTAGGCCGCGTCGATCCCGTCGTGCGCCCGTGCGTCCGGTCCGGTGTCGGTGCTCATCAGGCCCCCTGCAGAGTTCGTGCGGCGACCAGTTCGGCCAGTGGATGGTTGGGGGACGGCGCGTCGGGCAGATACGACAGCAACTCCTCGACGTACTCGTCGGCGGACTCCTCGGCGCTGAGAGCGTCACCGGCGTAGATCTTTCCGGTCGACCCGTCGACGGTGACGGTCTGCCCGGCGAGGGTGCCCGTCAGCCCGGTCCCGCACCCGACCACACAGGGCACGCCGATCTCGCGGCAGACCAGGGCGGCGTGGGACGTCGTGCCGCCGACCTCGGTGACGACCGCCACGGCGTCGAACATCGCGGGCACGTCGGCCGGCGATGTCGACGGGCGGACGAGGACGACGTGCTCGCCGCGGGCCGCCGCGGCGCAGGCCTCGTCGGTGTCGGTGTGGACGACGCCGACCGCGGCGCCGGGCCCGGCGCCCGTGCCGGTGGCGACCACGTCGGCGGAGATGTCCGCCGAGTTGTTCTGCGACAACGACTTCGCCTGCTCGGCGCTGATACGCGCGACGGCGTCGTCCCGGCTGATGAGTCCCTCGCGGACGAGGTCGACGGCGATGCGGACCGCAGCGCGCGCGGAGCGCTTCCCCGAGCGGCACTGCAGCATGTACAACGTGCCGCTCTCGACCGTGAACTCGATGTCGACGAGATCGCGGTGTTCGTTCTCGAGTGTCTGCGCGATGGTGGCGAGTTCGGCGTGCAGGCGGGGCGCGTGGGTCCGGAAGGAGTCGATGCTCTCGGGTGTGCGCTCACCGGAGACCACGTCTTCGCCCTGAGCCCGGGCGAGCCACTCACCGAACAGCTCGGGAGCGCCGGTGGCCGGGTCGCGGCTGAACACCACACCGGTGCCGGACAGATCGTCGCGGTTGCCGAACACCATGGCCTGCACGGTCACCGCGGTGCCGCCACCCTCGCCCAGACCGTGGTGACGCCGATAGGCGGCGACACGTTCGTTGCTCCACGAACCGAACACCGCACCGATGGCATCGCGGAGCTGGTCATACGGGTCGGCGGGCGGCGTGGCGGTGGCGTCGCCCAGCACGATGCTGCCGTAGCCGGCACAGAACCGGTCCCAGGTGTCGCGCGCCCAGTCGGGGTCGCCGGTCGCCTCGGCCAGCTGAGCGGCCAGCTCGCGGGTGAGACCGAGATTGAGCACGGTGTCCATCATGCCGGGCATGCTCTGGGCAGCGCCCGAGCGCACCGAGACGAGCAACGGAAACGGACCGGTGCCGAAGAGTTTTCCGGTCTGCTGCTCCAAGACGCGCAGCTGGGTGAGGACGTCGTCCCAGACGTGAACGGGGAGCTGGCCGCCCGCTTCGGTGAACTGGGCGCAGACGGGCGTGGTGAGGGCGAAGGCCGGTGGGACCGGCAACCCGAGCGACCGCATGCGGTTGATGCTGTAGGCCTTGCCGCCGAGCAGTTCCCGATCGGCCGGCGCAGTTCCGTCCAGCGCGAGGACAGCAGGTGTGGTCATGAGTGGTCCTTTCACTCGGCGATGTCGACCCGGGTACGGGGTCGGGACAGGGGAAGGGGGATGGCTGCGGCGCGAAGTGCGGTGAGTCCGCCCTCGACGGGTACGTCGATGCCGTTGACCCAGGCGGCGTCCGGGCCGAGCAGAAAGTCGATCACCGACGCCGATTCGGCCGCCGTGCCGTGGCGGCCGACCATCGACGCCGATCGTGCGATGGCCTCGGCGCCCATCGATTGTTCGAAGTCGGACAGGATCGGGGTGTCGGTGGGGCCGGGGCTGACCGACAGGGCTCGGATTCCCCGGGGCTGCAGCGACGCCGACAGTGCGACCGTCCAGTCGACGACCGCACGCTTGGAGGTGTCGTAGGCCGCGGGGCCGTCGATCTGCACTCGGGACAGCCAGGCGCGCAACTCTTCTCGATCTCGCACGGCGAGCAGGCCGGCGATGTCGTCGTGTGCCAGGGTGTTCCGGTGCGCCGCGATCGAGGCCACGTTGACGACGGCGCCACCCGCGGACATCCGCTCGAGTGCCCGAAACGTCAGTGCGCGCAGACCCAGGGTGTTGACCGCCAGGACCGTCTCCGCCGGGGCGGTGCCGGGGACCCCGGCGACGTTGGCCAGCGCATCGATGTGGTCGGGGAGATCCAGTGCTGCAACCGCTTCCAGGTCGGAGAGGTCGGTGAGAAGCGGGTGGGCACGGTCATCCGGGCAGCGGGCGATGTCGATGGCGATGACTCGCGTGCCGGGTTCCCGGTCGAGGAGCCGCTCTACCAGGGCGAGGCCGATGCCCGACGCGGCGCCGGTGACGACCACGGTGCGTGTGGCAGGTGTCGAACGGGTCATGCCATCACCGCCTGGATCTCGGTGAACTCGGCGATGCCCGCACTGCCCAGCTCACGTCCGTAGCCCGAGTTCTTGAGTCCGCCGAAGGGCACGGCCGGCCGCTCGCGGGTTCGTACGCCGTTGACCTTGACCTGGCCGACTTCCAACCGCGTCGCGACCTCGAGTGCATGATCTCGGTCGGCGGACCACACTTCGGCCGAC
The DNA here is from genome assembly GCF_002149015.1 of Gordonia lacunae. Classification (GTDB taxonomy): domain Bacteria; phylum Actinomycetota; class Actinomycetes; order Mycobacteriales; family Mycobacteriaceae; genus Gordonia; species Gordonia lacunae. Next base: position 21,286 of record NZ_NGFO01000033.1, read on the forward strand.
AGGCCGTACTGGCTGTCGTTGGCCAGCGTGATCGCCTCGGCGACGTCGCGGTAGTACTGCACCACCAGGACGGGGCCGAAGATCTCCTCGCGGACCGCGGTGGCGGTGGGGTCGAGATCGCCGAAGACGATGGGGGAGACGAACGAACGGGAGTCGCCGATGCTGAGACGCTCTCCGGTGCCGGCGATCACCCGGGCGCCGACCCGGCGTGTCTCATCGATGCGGTCGAGAACTCGTCGCGCGTGCGCCGCGGAGGCGAGCGGACCGTGAGTGGTGTCCGGTGCGGTCGGGTCGCCGAACACGAATCGTCCGAGTGCGGCGTCGATCAGGGGCTCGATGTGGTCGGCGTGGGCGGCGGGCACCACGAGCCTGCTGGTGGCATTGCACGCCTGGCCGGAGTTGACCAACCCGGACGTCAGGATGCGCGGAACGACGGCGTCGAGGTCGGCGTCGGGTAGGACGACGGCGGGGGATTTGCCGCCGAGTTCGAGTGTGGTGCGTGCCAGCGACTCCGCGGCCGCCGCGGCGACAGCCCTGCCGGCGCGGACGCTGCCGGTGAACGACACGTGGGCGATGCCGGGGTGCGCCGCGAGAGCCTGGCCGGTGACCGGTCCGGTGCCGTTGACGATGGCGAGGGCACCCGCGGGGAGGCCCGCGTCGATGAAGCACCCGCGGACGAGGGCGGCGTCGAAAGGGGTTGCCTCGGCGGGTTTGAGAACGACGGTGCAGCCCGCGGCGAGTGCGGCCGCGACCTTCGCGATGATCTGATGCACCGGCATGTTCCACGGGGTGATCGCCGCCACGACACCACCGGCCACGTGGCGCACGATCGCCCCGTCGGCGACCTGTTCCCAGGGGAAGCTCTCGGCCGCGTCCGCGGTCGCCCGCAGCACCGTCGCCGGCAGTGCCTGCTGTGTCGCGGTGGACAGCGTGGTGGGCATACCCATTTCGGCGGTCACCAGTGCCGCGATCCGGTCGCCGCGTCGATCGATGAGATCGGCGGTCGCCCGCAGGACGGCGGCTCGCTGCGCCGGCGGCGTCTGTGCCCACGCCGGCAGGGCGTCCGCTGCGGCGGCGACCGCCTCGTCGACGACGTCCGTGCCGGCTTCACGGGTCGCACCGATCTCCCGGTCGGTGAACGGGTTGATCACCGGGATCGGGGCGCCGTCGGCGAGTTCACGGTCTCCGATCAGGGCGGCCGGTCCGGTCCCGAGGCCGGTGATCTCGGCCAGTTCGCCGATCGCGCTCATCGAGTGGCCTCGATTCGGACCGGAAGAGTCTTGATGCCACGGAAGAAGTTGCTCTGCAACCGGTTCGGTGCATCAAGAACGGTGACGCCGAGTCCACGCTCGATGAGGCGGGTGAAGAACAGACGTGCCTCCAGGCGCGCGAGGTTGGAGCCGAGGCAGGCGTGCGCGCCCCATCCGAAGCCGAGGTGTTCGTTGGGGAACCGGTTGCCGATGAACGTCTCCGGGTCGTCGAAGGTGCGTTCGTCGCGGTTGGCCGAGCAGAACCACATCACGACCTTGTCCCCCTCGTGGATCGTCTTGCCGTGCATCTCGATGTCGCGGGTGGCGGTGCGGCGCATCGACAGCACCGGCGAGACCCAGCGGACCATCTCCTCGACGACCACCCTGATCTTGGCGGGGTTCGCGCGCATGAACTCCCACCACTGCGGATTCTCGGCGAGGACGTTGACGCCGCCGGACAGCAGGTTCCGGGTTGTCTCGTTACCGGCGACCATCAGGATCAGGTAGTAGGCGTCGAGGTAACCGCGGGACAGGGGTACGCCGTCGAGCTCGGCCGCGGTCAGCACACTGATCAGATCGTCGGCGGGGCATTCGCGGCGCAGCTTCTCCAGTCCGCGGAAGTAGTCGAAGACCTCGTTCCGCGCTGCCACCGCGGTCTCCGGGCCCTCGGAGTAGTCGGGGTCCTCACTGGCCATCTGGTTGGTCCATCGCAGCAGATTGGGGCAGTCCTCGAGCGGTGCGCCGAGCAACCGCCCGATCATGACCAGCGGGAGCTGCGCGGCGACGGAGGCGACGAAGTCGATGTCGCCGGCGTCTGCGTGGGTGTCGAGCAGCTCGTCGATGACTGCGGCGATGTCGCCTTCGAGCGACTTGAGCTTCACCGGCCGCACGTGCGGGGTGACGATCCCGCGCAGTTTGCCGTGCTCCGGCGGATCGACGTGGTGGATGCTGCGCGCACCCTCGCCCTCCGCGCGTCGGCTCGCGATCTGCGTGCCCTGGGTGACGGTGAAGTCGTCGGCATTGGTGGCCACGGCCTTCACGTCCTCGTAGCGGGTGACCGACCAGAACCCCGGCCCGTCGGGTTCGGTGTTCCAGTGCAACGGGTCCTCGGTGCGCAGCCGCGCGAACACGTCATGATCGACACCGGCCGCGAACGGGCGGAGATCCATCAGGTCGATGTCGTCAGCGATGGTCATGTCTTCTCCAATGGACTCTCGTTTGTGACTGCACTTTCACTAAACCATAGTCTATGGTGTGTTGTGAACCACAACAGTACAAAAGTCTGAGATTGCCTACCTGCAGCAACCTGCGGTTGTGTCCCGACCAGGCAATGCGACTTTCGATTCGCAAACAGGAGTGATGTGTACCCACCGTCCACTGCGCGTGCCCGCCCCGATGCCGTCGCCTACGTCATGGCGGGGTCGGGGGAGCGCATCACCTACGCCGAACTCGATCGCCGATCGAACCGCCTGGCCCGATTCTGGTGGTCGCGCGGCGTCCGCCCGGGCGACTCGGTGGTGCTCGTCCTGGAGAACAGCCTGGCCTGGCCGGTGGCGGTGGCCGCCGGAATGCGCAGCGGTCTGTACGTGACCCCGGTGAACTGGCATCTCAAGCCGACCGAGCTCGCCGCCCTCATTCGGGAGGACCGCCCGGCGGCGATCGTCACCAGTACGGCGCTCGCCGACCGGGTCGTCGCCGCGGTCGCCGACCCGAGTCTGGACCGGACCGTGATCGTGTGCGCCGACGGCCCGGCGGACGGGTGTGTCGCCCTGGCGGACGCGCTTGCCGACCAGTCATCCGAGCCCTTGGAGCGTGAGTTGCTCGGCGCGCGGGTGCTCTACAGCGGCGGGACCACCGGACGGCCGAAGCGGTTCGCCCAACCGCTGCTCGGCGTGCATCCCGCGGACGCCCCGCGCCGGCACTCGGGTCTGGTCGACGAACTCGGCGTCGGAGCCGACTCGGTCCTGCTGTCGCCCGCCCCGAACTATCACGCGGCGCCGTTCACCTTCCAGCTGATCACGCTGGCGGCCGGCGGCACCGTCGTGTGCATGGAGAAGTTCGACGCCGCGGGGGCGATGCGAGCGATCACCGAATACGGTGTGACGCACTCGCAGTGGGTGCCGACCATGCTGATCCGCCTGTTGAACCTGCCCGACCGGGAGTCGATCGCGCTCTCCCCGCGGCATCGGGTGGCCTTCACCTCGGGCGCCCCTTGTCCGCCGCATGTCAAAGACGCGATCTTCGAATGGTGGGGTCCGGTCCTCCACGAGTACTACGGAGCATCCGAGGGATACGGGCACACCTACATCTCGCCGACGGACGCCCGGTCGCATCCGGGGTCGGTGGGTCGGCCGCTGGGTACCGCACGGGTGCACATCACCGACTCCACGGGCGCGGACGTCGGGCCCGGCGTCGAGGGCACGGTGTGTTTCGAGGCCGCCGACGGCCCCGGCCGGCCGGCCGGGGCCTCACGACCGGCGTTGAAGCAGATGGGCGACATCGGGTATCTCGACGACGACGGATTCCTCTACCTCGTCGGCCGTCGAGGCTTCATGATCATCTCCGGCGGGGTCAACATCTATCCCGAGGAGATCGAATCGGCATTACTGACGCACCCGGCGGTCGCCGACGTCGCGGTGGTCGGGGTGCCGGACGCCGAGTTCGGTGAGTCGGTCAAGGCGGTCGTCGAGGTGCGCCCCGGCGCGTCGGTGAGTGACGACGACCTGATCGCCCATGCGCGCGAACACCTGGCGCACTTCAAGGCGCCCCGGTCCGTCGAGTTCACCACCGACCTACCGCGCCTACCCACCGGCAAGCTCGACAAAAGGCGGCTCGTCGAACGGTTCGCCTCCCCCGGGGCCCCGGCCGATCCGCGAACCGAAAGACCCACGGCACCGGGAACTTCGACGATGTCCGAAGATCCGTCACAGCAAGGAGAAAGAGTATGACGACCGAGACCTCCACCGCCCACTTCGACGTGCTGCATGCCCTCAAGGTGAAGGGGCTCGCGACCGACGACACCCTGACCGCGCTGACGGGCCACGATGCGGACGCCCTGGCGGTGACCGTCGGACAGCTGGCGGACGCCGGATTCGTGATGCGCCGCGAGGGCGGCCGGATCTCGGGGACCATGATCACCCCGGCCGGGAAGGCAGAGTACGAGCGCCTGTCCGCGGAATCACCGCTGAACGAGTCCGAACGTGCTGCGGTGGACACCTTTCACGAGGGCTTCGGGCCGATCAACGGCGACTTCAAGAAGGTGTGCGCCTCGTGGCAGATCCGCCCCGACGAGACGCCCAACGATCACGCCGATGCCGACTACGACGCATCCGTCATCGCCGAGCTGGACCGTATCCACCACCGGATCGCGCAAGCGCTCGACGAGGTCGGCGCCGAGATCCCGCGACTCGGCCGCTACAAGGGCAGGCTCTCGGCGGCGCTGGAGAAGGTGCACGGCGGCGACACCGCCGCATTCGCGCGCCCGATGTACGACAGCTACCACGACATCTGGATGGAACTGCACCAGGACCTGCTGCTGACCTCGGGTCACCAGCGTGGCGCGGGTGACGAATGAAGGCCTGATCATCGGGTCACCACGTGGCTTCGACACGGCTCAACCAGCGGGAATGGTCACACTCTCCGCTGGTCGAGCAGCGTCGTCTGAGCGCAGCGAGGCCGCCGCGCCCGGTCGCACTTTCGGCTGGTCGAGCAGCGTCGTCTGAGCGCAGCGAGGCCGCCGCGCCCGGTCGCACTTTCGGCTGGTCGAGCAGCGTCGTCTGAGCGCAGCGAGGCCGCCGCGCCCGTCGAGGCCAACATCCTCGGCCGACTGCTCAGGGTGATCACTGTGGAGTGTCGTCAGGACGGATGCGGTCCCGGCGATCAGCTGGTGCAACTCCCGTTGAGTTTGAGTCAGCGCAGTTGTGCTAGTCCGACCACGTCGTCCCGTGTCATCGCCTGTCGCAGTTCGGTTTCGGCGTCGTCCAGGGAGTCGTTGTCCGCGCCGACCCCGCGCAGGGCGGACACCGAGACGTACCCGTCGGCCACTGCGGCGCTGTCGGTGCCCTCGCGGAACCCGCTCTGCCGCTCGTCGCGATTGATCAGCAGGCCGCTCTCGGTGCGGGACAACCGCAAGGTGAACATGCTCCGGCTCGCCAGTGCGGACACCCGGATGCCGCGCAGTGCGGTGAAATCGACGTCGGGAACGTTGACGTTCAACGTCATCGGGGTGGCACGGGTTTCGGCCATCCACCCGACGACGCGCTCGGTCACCGCCGCGGCCGTGTCGTAGCGATGGTGTGGGGCGAATCCGCAACTGACCGCGACACCGCTGACGCCGGCCACGCGGGCGGCCAGCACGGCGCCCACCGTGCTCGAGAACAGGATCGAGCGTCCGGTGTTGTGGCCTTCGTTGATCCCGCTGACGACGAGTTCGGGCGGTGGGCCGAAGGCCCCGGCGCAGAACGCCACCGCGGTCAGTGCGGGCGGACAGTCGAGGGCGAACACCGGGGTGTCGCCGAGGCCGGGGAGCCGGTGCTCGGTCGTGCCGATCACCGCGCCGTCCTCGATGGTGCCCAGGGAACTCCCGCTGCCGCTCCGCTCGGAGCTCGGTGCGCCGACGACCACCTCGTGGCCGGCGGCGCGCAACGCAGACGCGACCGCGATCAACCCATCGGCGTCGTATCCGTCGTCGTTGGTGACCAGCACACGCATCAGACTTCTCCTCCCGGGCACCGGCACGACCGGCCGCCCATGGAAATAGTGACTCACTCATCACATCTGTGTCCAGCCGCGCAAGCAATGGGTGGATCAAATGCGTGTAAAAGCGGGGTGCCGGCCACAACTGATGGTTGACAACGTGAGTGTCATCACACAATAATGTGAAACAGCGTTCGCTAACCATCTCGGAGCGACTGCGAGAGCTGGGAGCGGTCCGAGTGTCGGCCGCTCGCTCATGACTACCTGGAAGGACGTCAAGACGATGACTGCCTGGCCGATCTCGAATGAGACCTCGACTCTGTTCCCGCTGTACTCGCGCGCCAACGTCGGCGAGATCTTCCCGGACCCGATCACCCCGTTGAACGCCTCCCTCGGGTTCCAGCACACGTTGGAACCCGGATGGCGGGACGCGTTCGTGGCATGTGGCGTGTGGGACGACGACCTCTACGACGGCGCGGTGGCCTTCAACATCCTCCCGGCCTTCGGCAGCTACCTCTACATCAACATGTCGTTGATGCGGCTGTTCGGCGTGCGAGTGCCCGGTATGAGTGCCGAGGCCGTCGATCTGCAGTACTTCGGGGACATGCCCGGCATCCCGAGTTACGAGAGCGAGAAGCGCGACTTCGACGAGAACGCCGAGTACGAGGCGAAAGCCGGTGCCTGGCTGAACGAACAGGTTCTCGGCGCCACCGACCTCGCCGCCTACGACGCCGATCGGGCCGAGGTCGACGAGATCCGCCGCACTCGGCCCGATCTGACACAGCTGTCGGACGCCGAACTGGTCGAGCGGATGAACTCGTTCGAGACCCTGCTGCGCCGGCTCTTCAAGCACCACATCGAGGCCAGCCTGAAGTGCGGTGTCGGACTCGGTGCCATCGCGCAGCTGGCGGAGGCGGTCGGCAAACCGGAGCAGGCACTCACCCTGGTGGCCGGCCTGGGCAACGTCGACTCCGCAGGCCCCTCGCTGCGGATGTGGGAACTGAGCCGTCAGGCTCAGCATCCCGATGTCGCAGCGCTGTTCGATGCCGGAACCAAGGGGCTCTACGCCAAGCTCAAGGCCTCGGAGTCGCAGGCGGTCGGCGCCTTCACCGCGCAGTTGGATGCCTTCCTCGCCGACTGGGACTTCCGTGGACCTGCTGAGTGGGAGATCCGCGCGATCACATGGGGCGTCGACCCCGATCTCGCCCTGGCGACGATCGAGACGATGCGCGATGTGTCGGACGGGGAGGCGCCGGAAGCAAAGTCGGCTCAGCGGTCCGCGCAGCGTGACGCCGCCGCGGCGGCGATCCGGGAGATGCTCGCCGGCGACGCCGAGACCTCAGGTCAGTTCGAGGCGGTGCTGAACGCATCGGCACTGTGGATGCGCGGCCGCGAACGGGGTCGCACGACAGCGGCGATGCTGATCCACGAATTGCGGCTGCCCGCACTGGAACTCGGCCGTCGATTCGCGGACCGTGGTGCGATCGACGCGCCACGTCAGATCTTCATGCTCTTCGCCGACGAGCTGGCGGGTTTCCTCGACGACCCGGCGTCGTACCGCGACACCCTCGTCGAACGCGAGAAGGGGTACCTGGACCTGTTCGACCGCACGCCGCCGTTCGTCGTCGACGGCACCCCGCCGCCGGTCTCCGAGTGGCCGCTGCGGTCGGAGTCGACCGTCACGGCAGCCTCCGCCGGCGACACCATCACCGGTGTCCCCGCCTGTGGTGGTGTCGCACGAGGCCGCGCCCGGGTGCTGACCGACCCGGACGATCCGTCCGCTCTCGAACCCGGCGACATCCTCATCGCCCCGATCACCGATCCGTCGTGGACACCCCTGTTCGTCGCCGCGGCCGCGGTCGTCGTGGACGTGGGCGCACCCTTCTCGCACGCCGCGATCGTGAGCCGCGAACTCGGCATCCCGTGCGTCGTGTCGGCCACCGAGGCGACCCGTCGCATCACCGACGGCGCGACCGTCGAGGTCGACGGCACCGCAGGCACCGTCACTCTCCTCTGAGGTTCCACCTCGGAATTCGACTCGGCCGGCCCCGAGAGGGTCCAACCCCTCGGGGCCGGCCGCTCCACTCGGCGCACCCGCCGCGATCGTCCCCCGACTTGCTTCGTCGGGGCATCGTGCCGGTCGGTCTGGCGCCGGTCATCCGACGAAGACGCCGACCCGGCGTCGGTCTGCGCGACAACGAAGGAGTCCGATGCACGCCTCTGACATCTGTCCCACCTGGCTCGACACCGTGCTCACCACCACCGGGGCGAAGGACGGCACGGTGGCGATCACCGACGTCGCCACCAGCCCCATCGGGACCGGCCAGGTCGCGGACAGCATCCGGACGACGGTCAGCTACGCCGCACCCACGTCCGCCCCGTCGTCGTTCGTCATCAAGGTCACCTCCGACAAGGAGCAGAGCCGCGCGGCCGGCCGAAGTGAACTGAACTACCTGCGCGAGGTGCGGTTCTATCAGGACATCGCGCCCAATCTGCAGGTCCGCGTCCCGCGGTGCTATCACGGTGAGATCGACTCCAACAACACCGAATTCGCGCTCGTGCTCGAAGATCTGACCCCGGCCCGGCCGGGCGATCAGCTCGTCGGGTGCACTGTCGGCGAGGTGCGACTCGCAGTCGAGCAGGCTGCGGGCATCCACGGACCGTACTGGGGATCGGCGCAACTGGCCGGCACGTCGTGGCTCGACATCTCCGACACCTACTGGGCCCGCTTCAGCGAGATGATGCCCGAGTGGTGGTCCGGTTTCGTGGACCGCTACCGAAACCGGTTGTCCGAGGCCGACATCGAACTCGGAACGGCGTTCACCGAGCGAATCGCCGACTACTACACCGCACTGCGCACGATGCCGTTCACGATCCAGCACGGCGACTACCGCCCGGACAACGTCCTCTTCGACGCGGCCGGCGGCGATGTGCCGCTGGCGGTTCTCGACTGGCAGACGGTGATCTTCGCGCCCGGCGTCGTCGATGTCGCCTACTTCATCGGCGGCGCGCTGGATCCGGCGGCCCGCCGGGAATCCGAAGGCGAGTTGCTCGAGCACTACCACCGATGCCTCGTCGAGCACGGCGTCAGGGATTACTCACTGACCGAGCTGATGCGGGACTATCCGGTCGGCACCTTCCAGAACCTGGTGATCGGCGTCGCCGCCGCCATGCTCGTCGCGCGATCCGATCGGGGTGACGACCTGTTCACGGCCATGGTGACCAACTCGCTGGCGCACGCCCGCGACCACGATGCGCTCGCGCGGATCATCGCGCTGAGCGGGCAAGGAGCAGTGCATGTCTGACACGGTCACCCGCGAGCACCGACCGCCGACCGGCACACCCGCGATCGGTACCGAACGACTGGGGTTCTACACGCTCGGCGGGCACGTCGCCGACCCCCGGGACATGCTGGGAGAACTCGAGCACGCCGAGCGTCTCGGTCTCGGGCAGGCATTCATCTCCGAGCGGCTCAACGTGAAAGAGGCGTGTGCCCTGTCCGGGGCTGCCGGCGCCGTGACCGACCGCATCGGGATCACCACGGCGGCAACCAACATCAACACCCGCCACCCGGCGATCACCGCGGCCTTCGCGACCACCATGCATCGCCTCACCCGCGGTCGCTTCACGCTCGGCGTCGGCCGGGGCCTGCGTCCACAGATCGCGGGTCTCGGACTCTCGCACACGACCACCGCCCAACTCGAAGAGTTCGCTCATCTGATGCGTCGACTGTGGCGTGGCGAGACCGTGACCGACTACGACGGGGCCCTGGGCCGGTTCCCGGCGATCACACTCGACCCCACCTTCGACGAGGACATCAGGCTGGCCACGACGGCGTTCGGGCCCGAGACCCTGGCCATGGCCGGCCGAGCCTACGACCTGGTCGTGTTGCACACCTTCTTCTCCGACGAGACGACGGCCCGAGTCGTGCGCACTGTCAAGGACGCCGCGGCTGCAGCGGGACGCGACCCCGACTCGGTCGAGGTGTGGTCGTGCTATGCCACCGTCACCGATGAACTCGACGAACAGGTCATCCTGAAGAAGACCGTCGGCCGGATCGCCACCTACCTCCAGGTCTACGGGGACCTGCTGGTGTCCACCAACAGGTGGGATGTGGCCGCGCTGAACAAGTTCCGGGATTCCGAGGTGGTGCGCGAGCTACCGGGATGGGCCGATGCCGTCGGGGACACCGCGACCTTCGAGCGCCTTCGCGACGTGATCCCCGCCGAGTGGCTCGACTGCGCGGCCATGGGGACGCCGCGGCACTGCGCCGAGAAGGTCCGCGCCCAGTTCGACCTGGGTGTCGACGGCGTGATCATGCACGGTGCGACCCCGACCGAACTCGACAGCACGGTCGCCGAATTCGCCGCTCTCGGCGGTTGACCGACAGAATCCACCAGGAAGTCACCACATGAGCACTGGGGCAGTACGACTCGTCGAACGTTACGTCTACGAACTGTACAACGACGAGCAGATCGACCTGGTCGACGAGATCTGCGGCGACCCGATGACACGCCATGGGGCGGGCAGCATCCGGGCACTCAGTCGACGCGAGCAACGAGAGCGCATCGTCGCCGACCTCGCTGCGCATCAACCGAAGTTCACCGTGGTCACGCTCGTCGGCGACGAGACCTTCGCATCCCTCACCTGGAATGCCGAACGCCTGACGACGGGCGAGCGGCTCTGCGGCATCGAGATCTTCAAAGTCCACGACGGGGTCATCACCGATGTGTGGAATCCCGACTACCTCGAAGGGTCCTGGTCATGACGCTGACGACACCGAAGCTGATCGACACCACCGACGACATCACCGCGCCCTGGTTGGAGGAGGTCCTCTGCCACGCCGGCCACGACACGTCGATCGCGTCGATCGCGGTCGAGCCGATCGGCGCGGGCAACGTCAGCGACACGGTCCGGGTGACCATCGCCTACGCCAGGCCGTGTCCCGGCGCGCCCGATGCGGTCGTGGTCAAGCTCCGGCCCCGCGACCCCGACGTGCATGCCCACGGATTGCGCAGTGGTGCATACCATCGCGAGATCGGGGCGTATGTCGACATCTCCGCGCGCGACGCGTGCCGGATACCGCTGAAGTACTGGGTCGCGGGAGACGAGACCACGATCAATCTGGTGATGGAGGACTTGAGCACGAGTGCTGTTGCGGGAAACCAGGTTCAGGGTGCGACCGTCGAGGACGCGACAGCGGTCCTGACCGAACTCGCCAGTCTGCACGCCGAGTTCCACCCGATGGACACCGCCACCGCACCGGAATGGATGATCCGGCTGAGCGATGTCTGCGACTACTGGTCCGACGCCGCCGAACGCGGAGCGCGCGAGGAGCTGACCCGGTTCGCCGACGACCTCCCCGACGATCATCTCGAGGCGATCCGGCAAGCAATCGAACTGGTCCGGGCGTGGCACCTGCTCCCACAGGAACACCTCACCTTCACCCACGGGGATCCCCGCGTGGACAACGTGCTGTTCGAGTCCGTCGGCGGCAACCGGCGTGCGGTCCTGATCGACTGGCAGGTCACCGGACTCCGCAATCCCATGTACGACGTCGGGTACTTCATGTCCGGCAGCGTCGACGTCGCGGAGCGGCGAGCGCACGAACGCCGCCTGATCACCCACTACGCGGAGACCTTCGCGAAGAAGTCCGCCGGCTACGACGAGGACACCGCGTTGCGGGACTACCGCGTGCAACTGCTCAGTGGCCTGTACATCACCCTCGCCGCGATCGACGTGCTGCCCGACACCGAGACGGTCAACACCCTGATCCTCGCGTTGCTGCGCCGCAACTGTGCCGCGGTGGTCGATTGGGACTCGGTGGCCCAGGTGCGTGCGCTGGTGGGCGGCACAGCCTGAACCCCACCACCGGCCGGGCGGCGCTCGATGTCCGCAGCCCGTCCAGGATTCAGGCGCCGGCGGCTGCCCCTGTTCTGGTCGCGGACGGACGCTGACGGACAGGCAGCGGAAGATCGGCCGCGTGGTAGGCGGCACTGTGGATGTATCTGTCGGGCCGCACGATGGCGAACCTGATGCTCCTGGCCCGCATCCAATCCCAGAGTTCGCCGACGGGATCGCCGATTTCGCCGTCGCCGACCACCGAGGTGCCGGGGCGAATGGTGATGAGCCGAGGGTCGAAGGTCTCCCATGCGGCCAGGATGTGTTGGGGCACCTCGACGGACGGTGTCCGGTTCAGGCCGAGGATCGCCCAGCCTGGTCCGAGCGCGGCGTCGATTCGATGCAGCACGATGCCGGGAGACGCCACCGTCACCGACTTCAGTAGGTGGCCGACGGCACGGTTGCGAGTGCGGGAGCTATCGGAGAAACCCGGCCCGAGCGCGGGTGGCTGTGCCAGGTGCTCGACCACGTATCTCCCCAATGGGGTCCGGGAGAGGCTCCGCAGCAGTACATCTCGCGTCCGCGCGACCGTTCGATTCGGTGGCATGACGATTCGGCCGAACATTTCCGCGCGGCGGGTCATGAAGTCGTGGTGTGCTTGTCGCTCGCTCTGATAGGAATCGAGCAGGAAATCATCGGCGCGGCCGGCGAGGACGTCGCCGATCTTCCAGACGACATTCGCGACATCGCGGATGGCACCCGAGATCCCCTGGCCGGCAAACGGTGGCATCACGTGCGCGGCATCGCCTGCGAGGAGTACACGCCCGATTCGCCACTCGGCCGCTTTGCGGACATGGAACGTGTACGTCCAGGTCCGGTGGATGTCGATGTCATCGGGGGTGATGCCGTCGGCCGCCAGCATTCGCCAGATGTTCTCGGGCGCCAGCATCTGTTCGGGCGTCTCGCCGGCGTTGATGCGCCACTCCCACCGGAAGTAACCGCCGGGGCAGGGGCACCGCACCCCGGGACGATCGGGGTCGCAGATGAAGTCGAAGTGCGGGGGATAGGCGAGTGGTCGGCGGAGCTTCGCCTGAACGTCCATCCAGAGTTCGGAGTAGGAGTTGCCGGCGAACGCGACTCCCAGCGACTTGCGCGTGGGGCTGCTACCACCATCGCAGGCAAGGACGTAGGAAGCGCGCACCTGCCGGAGAGGTACGGACTCGCCGACGGCGTCGAGTCCGAGGGTCACGCAGTCGTCGTTCTGAGCGAGGTACCGGCCCTCGTGACCGAGCAGGACCTCGACGTTGTCGAAGCGTGTCACGCCGCCGCGCAGCGTCGACTCCAGCCACGGCTGGTGGAAGAAATTGGCCAGGGGGTCCCCACACTCGTCGCTGGGCCGGGTCGGAGTCGTCAGGATGGGCCGGCCGTCCACGCCGATGAAGCGGGCGGTCACACCCATGTGCATGCGCGCGGTCACCTCGTCGTAGAGGCCGATGTCCCGGATCACGCGCAGAGCCTGGTCGTCCATGGCGATGGCGCGTTGCCGGGGAAAGACGTCCGGGTCGCGTTCGACAACGAGCGTGCGCAGGCCGAGTCGGCCTGCGAGGTTCGCGGCCGTGGCGCCGGCGGGTCCGAATCCGATGATGGCGAGGTCGTAGCTGCCGGCTTCGGTGCCGGGGTGGGGGCTCATCGCGCATCCCGTCTGGTGGCGAACGTGGGGAGCAGGGTGTAGATGGCCGCGATCGACCGGCCGGCAGCCATCACCGTGGCGTCGGGACGAACGATCGCGGCACGGGCGTGGTGGTCGAGTAGCCAGCGTCGGAGAGGATGGTCGGCGGACACGACGAGGATGGAGCCGCCGCGTCGCTCGATCTCGAAGGACTGTTCCGGGGTGGGCGCATCGACGGAGACCAGTTGAAAGCCGGATCGACGGTCGTCGAGACGGCGTCCGTGCTCTGTCGTGATGGCGTTGGGCATGAGCATGCCGGCCGACGACGCGGCGGTGTGGCGGCGCGCCCATCGAGGCAGACACGCTCCGAGTGCGCCGGCACGGACGTACCACGAGGGCCCGAGCGCAGCGGTTGTGCTGTCGGTCAGTCGCTCGGTGAGGTGGGGTGTCCGGGCGACCACGGGCGCCAGGGCACGACGGATTGCGTCGCCGGCGCGGCCGCCGCCGGTCATTGCGGCGCCTGTTGCCGTGGCGAGCCGGATCATGCTGCCCGCGTGTGGCATGCGTTCCTCTTCATAGGAATCCAGCGTCGTCGGCGGTATGTCGCACGAGAGGACGGCGGCGAGTTTCCAACTGAGGTTTGCCGCGTCGCGGATGCCTGCTCCCATCCCCTGTCCGATGAACGGTGGGGTCAGATGCGCGGCGTCACCGAGGAGGAAGATCCGTCGATCTCGCCACCGTCGAGCGAGCCGCGCCCGAAAGGTGTACTCCGCGGAGCGAATCAGTGTCAGATCGGGAGCGTCCACGCCGTTCAGCCACGGTTGCACGAGCGGTCTGACGCCGGCGACGGTGCGGTAACCGGCGGCGCTCTCATGGTCGAGGAGTTGGAACTCCCACCGATATCGGGTGTCGCCGATCCGCATGTACGTGGCGGCTCGGCGGGTATCGCAGACCTGCGACACGCCGTCCCATTGCCCGAGGTCGGCGGAGGTCTCGATGTCGACGACGAGCCATCGCTGACTGAATCCCAGATCCCGCCATCCAGCGGAGATCGCTGAGCGGGTGACGCTGCCGGCGCCATCGCAGCCGAGTAGATAGCTGCCTGACACGGGGACGATCGGTTCACCGGTCCGCCGGGAGCGGCCGGTCACTGTCACTCCGGCATCGGATTGGTCGACTCCCTCGATCTCGACACCTGAACGCAGGGTGATCATCGTGGAGCGGTCGGCGGCGGCCTCGCGGAGCAACTCCTCGAGCCGAGGCTGGTCGAACATCGACGCGGCGGGGAAGCCGTGTGGACCCGGCTGGGGATCGCGTGGGAACTCGGCAATCACCTCGAGCGACTTCGTCACGAGTCGAAGGCCCAGCGCGGGCCGGGAAATCGCCGCGAATTCCGGACCGATGCCGAGTCGGGAGATGATCCGATACACCTCGTCGTCGAGGTGCACCGCGCGTGGTTGCGGGTAGATCCCGTCCCAGCGCTCGAAGACGACCGACGGCACACCCAGGTCGGCGAGCAACGTCGCGGCGGTGAGTCCGGTGGGTCCTGCCCCCACGATCAGCACCGGGGCACTGCACGGACTCATCGATGTCGTACCCGGGCCACGAAGCCGGCCGCGGCGTAGGCGGTGGCAGCGCCGATGATGGCCGCCGGGGCCGCGGCCGGCCAACGATCACCGATGCGCAGGTGCACTGCGCATGCACCCACCATCGCCGTGCAGAGCGACACTGCTGCCGCTGCGCCGATGCGTGGATGTCGTTCACCCACAACGAGTCCGGATGCGCCGGCGAGTTCGGCGGCACCGATCAGGCGGAACGCCGGCACCGGGAATCGCACGTGGTGTGCGCGCTCGACCATGGGCTCGAGCGCAAGGACTTTCGCGATGCCGGTGGCGGCCAGGCACACGGCTACCCCGCGTCCAGCAGGGATGCGGCCCGAGACGAGCAGCCGCCTCACGGAGCCGGTCGGGACGTCATCCCACCGGTCGTCGACAGCACGTACATCTTGACAGGGCATCCGTTGTCCGACCGACCCGTCGGATCGGCCGTGGAAAAAGCTCCGCACACGCGCGCACGTCGCCTCGGTGAGTCCGTATCCCTCGAGTACGAGATCGGCGGGGGAGCCGTAGGCAGGCCAGAGCGCGGCGTCTCTGCCGGTCGCGGACGACCTCATGCCTCGCGCACCACAGAGCGCTGGGTGCCCAGATCGAGTGTGCCGTCCCCCGAACGGATACTCGCTTCGACGATGTCCCCGTCGGTGAGGTACTTGGGGTTGCTGCCCTGTCGGCGGAAGAACGCTTTCCATTTCACGTGTGGAGGAAGCAGCGCCCCGATCATCTCGATGGGCTTGGGCGGAGCGGTGAGCGCAGTTCCTCCCGGGGTTCCGGTGAGCAACAGGTCGCCGGCGTCCACTCGCTGGAAGCGGGTGAGGGTGCGCACCGCCTCGAGGGGACTGTAGATCATGTCGGCGACGGAGCTGTTCTGACGGGTGACCCCGTTGACCCGCAGTTGCAGGGTGAGGGTGCTGAACTTCGCCCACTCGCCGGGTTCCAGGAGCAGCAGCACCGGACCGACCGGTGTGAATGTCGGGTACGACTTCGCCTCGTAGAATTGGGTTTTGGGCAATTGCACGTCGCGGGCCGAGACATCGTTGGTGACGACCAGACCCGCGACGAGTTCGGCCAGCGAGTCGTTGTCGACCGTCGATCCCACGGGAAGCGTCCGACCGAAGACGACGCCGATCTCGACTTCGTAGTCCAACAAAGACACGTGGCTGGGCTTGACGATGTCAGCGGTCGGACCGGTGATCGACCCCGACGACTTACGAAAGAACGTCAGCGGGACCCGGTCCGGATCCATCCCGGAATCACGAACGTGCGACTCATAATTGGTCATCTGCGCGATGACCCGGCACGGCGCGGTGACCGGCGAGAGCAGGTCGAGTTCGGACGGGTCGGTCGTCGGTCCGTCGCCTGAAGCGGCCCTGGCAACCGCCGAGCGGTCGGCGATCAGCTCGGCAGTCGTGGTCGCGGAGGTGTCGATCCGACGGGCGCCGGCGGGCGCGAGCACCCACCACGCCTCGTCGGTGCGAAAGACGGAAAAGCTCATGAGCGTGCAACTTTCATCAGGCCGAGTAGGCGTTGGACATCGAACTCGTTCTCCGACTCGCGCAGCGACGACACGATCGCGGTGAACTCCCGCAGCGCTGCGCGGCCTGGTTTGACGCCGAGGAAATCGGCGGTGGCCGGCGGGCCCCATTGGTTGAGGCCCGAGGCGGTCATCGGCGCCCAACCGGGGGCGACCGTGTGATCGAAGTGGTCGCCGTCGGTGAAGTGCTCGACGAGGAATCCGTCGGGATCGCGCCAGTAATCGAAGATCTGACTGCCCTGGATGTGGCGGCCGACTCCCCAGGAGCGGGCGTACCCGCGATCGGTCAGATACTCGCCGCCGGCCGCGAGGGCGTCGAGGTCGCATACCTGGTACGCCGAGTGGACATAGCGGTCGGCCGGACCCAGCGTGAGGGCGAGCGTGTGGTGGTCGGCCGGCTCAGGTCCCCGGTCGCAACGCATGAAGCTCATGACCGGGCCGCGTTCGCGCTGTCCCGGATAGTAGAGAAAGTCGCTGACGATCATGCCCAGGTTGTGCAGATACCAGTTCAGAGATGCCAGGTAGCGCGTGGACTGGAGCACCACGTGGCCGAGCCGTTCGACGACCGCGGGCGCGCGTGGTGGGCGTTGCGGAGTGTTGGTGCGGATCGTGTTGTGCTCGAAGTTGAATGAGCCCCGCACGGTCTGCAGTGGCAACGATGGCCACTCGGTGACCCCGGCAACCACTCGCACTCGACATCCACTCGGGTCGCGCGTCGTCACCGCGCAGCCGCCGAGGGCCTCGCCGAGCTGTTCGACTGGTCGTCCCCACGCTTCGGCCAGGACGTGCAGATCGGATACGTCGTTCGCGCGGAACGCAACGCCGGTGAACGCTGTTCGGGGTGCCTGCCGGACGATCACGCACGGAGAACCCGCCAGTGCCCCGCGGAGGTGAAGCTCGCGCGGTGTCTGGAGCGTCGGACTGAACCCGAAGTCGACCGCGAAGGCTGCGGTCCGCGCCAGATCGGGCTTGTCGAACTCCAGCCAGGCGATGTCGCGCACTTTCACTACCGGTTGCCGGCGTCGTCCGGGATGCTCGCCAAGTCGGGCCCCCTCGTCGGCGTGCAGACCCTCGTGCACGTCGTGTTGCAGTGGCATCGCGGCTCCGATCGATCTCTTGATTGACGATATCGTCATACACGCCGCATGCATCAGTCAAGGGAATCTGACGATTTCGTCAGTGGTGGATGTGCGACCATGAGGCGTTCCGGCGAAAGGATCGGCCGATGGCAGGAGACGACCCCGCAGTGACGACGCGCGCGCAGCGGCGTAAGGCTCAGACGCGTCGGTCGCTCATTCGTGCGGCGCAGCAGTTGATGGCTGAGGGGCGTACGACTGCCTCGGTGCTCGAGATCACCACGCTGGCCGACGTGGGGAACGGCTCGTTCTACAACCACTTCGCGACCAAAGATGAGCTGTTCGAGGCTGCGGTGGTGGCGATCGTGGACGATCACGGCGATCTGCTCGACGGTTTGACCGACGACGTCGCGGACCCGGCCGAGGCGTTCACGCAGAGCTTCCGATTGACCGGACGTCTGCATCGTCGGTTCCCGGAGCTGAGCAAGGTCGTTGTCAATTACGGCATGTCGATGCTCACCAGCTCGGATGCCGGGTTGCTTCCGCGCGCGCGACGCGACATCGAGGCCGCGGTGGCCGCCGGACGCTTCGTCGCCCCCGACGTGGATCTCGCGCTGACCGTGGTCTCCGGCGCGACTCTGTCGCTGGCGCTGCTGCTCCTCGAACAGCCCGAGCGCGACGACGCGATCGCAACAGACGCCGTCGCCGAGCATGTCCTCCGAGCCCTGGGGGTCGCGGAGTCCGACATCCGTGCTCTCATCGCCCTGCCGCTACCGAGGTGGGACTGATCGCCGACGCCCACGGTGTGCTGCATTTCCGCGACGGGACGCAGTAGCCCTTCAGTGAGCTCGCCTGTGTGATCGCATCAGGTGAAGGAGGCGCGAAAGCTCTCGAGGCCCTGAAGGCAGTTGTTGCGCAGGGGGATCGGGTCGCTGACCGAGACGGTCTCGACTCGCTCGACCATGGCGCGGAGCAAGGTCTGCATCTCGAGTTTGGCCAGTTGCATACCGACGCAGGTGTGCACCCCGTGTCCCCATCCGACGTTGCTGCCCCGTCGCAGCAGCGAGAAACGCTCGGGGTGATCGAAGCGCCGCTCGTCGCTGTTCGCTGCGGCGAACACCACCGCCACCCGGTCCCGGGGCCGCAGATGGACTCCGCCCATCTGTGTGTGGGCCGCTACCGATCGGGTGAACACTCGAACCGGCGAAGCCATCCGCACGGCTTCGACCACCGCGGTCGGGATCAGGTCAGGTTCTGCCCGCAGTTGGCGCCAGACTTCGGGATCGGTTCCCAGACTCCACAGCAGCTGGCCGGTCGAGAGGATGGTGGTGTCCAAGCTCGGTGCGACGAAGTCGATGATCATGTTCTTGGCCTCGATGCGGCCGATTTCCCCGCGGTCGGCCGCATCGAGCACGGTCGCCGCCCACCCATCGGGCGTCACGTGCCGACGCCCGATCGCGATCGTGTACAAGAACAACCCCAGTGAACCGCGTAGAGATCGACGTGCGCGCCGGTTGGTGGGGCCGAGGCCGTCGAAAGTCGCTCGCCCCCACCTCAGCATCTGCTCCGGTGACACCTTCACCCCGACCAGTTCTGCTACGGCCTGTACCGGTAAACGCGTGGCGAAATCGGCGATGCCGTCGAAGCCGGGGTGGGTCAGGAGCCTGTCGACGGTCGCCACCGCCTCCCGCTCGAGCGTAGGCAGTGACGGCCGGATCGCTCGCGAGGTCAGTGACTGCATCAGGATCATGCGGCGGGTCATGTGTGTGTCGTCGTCGCTCGCGAGGGTCGTGTAGTGCCCGAGGGTGTTCGCGAGTGGATTCGCCGCCACACCCCGCCCGCTGCGGAATGTGGCGTCGTCGCGCAATGCCATTCGCACGTCGTCGAACCGCCCGATCGCGAAAACGCCGTGGCGGGGTAGCCACACCACGGGTCCGGCGTCCCGAAGGCGCCGATACACCCGATGCGGATCGTCGACGGCCTCGTCGCCGTACAGATCGACGTCGACGACCGGAGCCCCACGATGGGTTTCCGGCCGCGACGACGCACGCTGTCCCGTCATCTGCCCGCCTCAGTCGAGAACCGCGGCCGGCCGGCCGGCGCTGTGGTCCGAGTTCGTCAAATCTGACGAAATCATCACCCAGGTGAGAGCTGAGGTCAAGTCGTCGTCGCGCCGTGATTCCGGGTGACGGCAGGCGTTGTCATTGACAACCCCCGCGCTGACTGGCCACATGGACTCACTCACTGTCGTGGATCGAGAAAGGCCCTTGTGTGACCACCCGCGGTCAGATCATCGCGAATGCCGTGCTGGCGGCGGCGTTGCTCCTATGGACGGTCGGCGCGGCCGCGTTTCTGTGGTGGGGAACGTGGACGCTCAATGTCGACACCTCCTGCGACGGTCCGGTGGGACGCACCCTCGACGGCGGTGGATGGCTGGCGTTTGTGGTCCCACCGGTGTGGGTGCTGCCGTTCGTCGCCGTCGCTGCTCGTCGACGCAGCGTGGCCTGGTCGATCGTCGCCGCATTGTCGATCGCACTCGCCATCGCGCTCGTATGGGCGGTTGCCACCGCGGGCCCGACTCACCTGTGTTGGTGAGAGTCGGATCCGATCGACGGTCGCCGCGGTGCGGCGCCGTCCCTATCTCTCCGGAGTGCAGGTCGTGGGTGGTGGTGTCTGATCGGCGAGGAAGGCGGTCAGGTAATCCGCGCACGAGCCGCCGAGACCGGAGCCATGCGCACCGTCCTCGATGGTGAGCAGCCGGCCACCTACCCGGCCCACGGCTTGCGTGGCCCACACGTGAGGTGTGGTTGTCTCGGACCGGTGCCCGACGATCAGCAGGGGGCGTCGGGTGTCGGTCGCATCGATTCCTTGGCCTGGTGTAGGCCATCCGGAACAGGCGCTTGCGCCGGGGATCTCGGAGTTTGCCGGGTGCGGAAGTCTGGTGGAGACCGGGAGGCGCGCCTCGCTGGTGATCGCGACGTGTGCGGCCCACTGGGCGTGCGCGTCGGGTTCCGGGTCGAGCACGTTGCACGTGTAGGCGGTCCGCGCGGCCGGGGTGAACAGGTTCAGCGGAGGTGCCGGCGGGGTGTCGGGTTGAGGGGTGGTTTCCGCCGCCGGGCCGTCATCGGCAGGTGGCTCGTCGGCGGGCGGCGGAGCTTCCTCGGGGTGGGGATGACGGCCAATCGCCTGGGCGAGGTCTCTGTTCTGTTGGTCCGGTGATGTTCCCAGGTACATGGGACTGTCGAGGACCATCGTGTCGAGGCGGTGGGGGAACAGGGTGCGGTAGGCGACGCCCAATTCCGTCCCCCAGGAGGCGCCGTAGTAGCTGACCCTGTCGACTCCCAGTGCTGCCCGCACCCGGTCCAGGTCGTGGGCGGCGTTCCTGGGGGTCAGACTCGAGAGCAACGGGCCGTCTGTCTCGGTGCAGTCGCGGTTGGCTCGCGTGATGGTGTCGACGAAAGCTCTTGCCTCGGAATCGGGTTGCGTGATCTGGCCGCTGGTCGGCGGGGCTGCATCGCTGATGGCGGTGCAAGTGGGGTGGGTGCTGGCCCCGGTGCCTCGAAGGTCGACACCGATGATGTCCCAGTCGGCCAGTCCGGCGACCTCGGTGAGCATCACCGGTAGCGTCCTCGCCTCGAGTCCGGGGCCGCCGGGGTTGACCAGTAGTGTTCCGCGTTTGTGCTTCGAACTGGCCGGCATTCGGCTGATCGCGATGTCGACGGTGGGGCCGTCGGGTATGTCGTAGTGCAGAGGCACGGAAAGGTGTGCGCAGCGGAGTGCGCTGACCCGATCGGTCCTGATTGCGGTGATCGCATCGGTCAGCGCAGATTCGCATCGTTGCCAGCTGATCGGTTCCGGCTGGGGGTGTGCGGTGCTCGTGTTCGAACACCCCGCGGCGGTGGCGACTGTGGCGAGTGCAAGTGCGACCAGCATCGGTCGCGTGCCGATCATCGGAGACCGCCGATCAGACGAGCAGTCGGGTCGCCGGCTGTGCGTGTCGCCGCCGGGCACGGCGCGGCGCCGTCGCAGCGGGCGGCCGCGGTGGTGACGGGGCCGGTGGTGGTTTGGTTCACGTGGATCGGTCCTTCGCGTCGCAGTCATTGGTCGTGAGGGCCAAAGTAAGTGCGGCTCCGGACTTCTCGCATCGGCGTCCAGGGCGATACCCGCGTCATCCGCGAGACGGATGGCGGCGAGCGAGTTCCTGTCCTGGCGGGAGGGTGGCGGGGAGGTCGGTGGCCGGCTGCGGCAACGGAACATCGACTCGGTGGACTCGCGGGCTGCCCCTTCAGTACTCCGCTGGTCGCACCCCGGTCATCCCGAAGACGTACGCGAAAGCCCACTCGAGGCCGATGTGACGAGCTGGGTGATCGCTCTAGTGTCGGCGATATGCACGAGAACGAGCCGGTCGTCGTACGATTCCGGTCACGCCGTGCGCGACGTCGGTGTGAATCTCCGTGCGTGAGAGTCGAACACCGTCGACGATCGCTTCGGGCCTCCTCTCACAGGGGGTTGGGGGAGGGAGTGCTCAACTCCCTCCTCCGATCCGGAATCAGGCACCGACCAGGGTCGCCAGACGCATCCGAGTGTCGGGGCCACAGCGTGAAGTTCTTTTCGCACAACGTCCTTCGACGCAGAAGCTGAGTCAACACGATGACCACCTGGGCTATGTACGCGACCGCTGTTCTGTTCCTCTCGTCACTCGCGGTGATCGCCGTCGGAACGGTTCGGACGTGGCAGGAGCCGCGCCGCCCGTCGAATGGGATCTGGGTCAGCTTCGGCGTCGTTCTGCTGTGGATTTGTGCGGTGGTCGCCGGCCTCGGCACAGAGCCCGGGACGGTGCAGTCGTGGCTGGCGATCATCATCGTCTATCCGATTCTCGCAGTGCCGCTCGTCCTCTTGGCGCTGGCCTTCTTCCTGGTGATCAACTCCGTGGTCGTCGCTCGCCGGGAGCGTCTCAACCTGGCGACCCTGGCCCCTGCAGCCATCGGTGGGCTGATCGTGATGACACTGGTCTCGGTGGTCCTTCAGGTGGCCGCGTGGCTCGCCAGCGGAAGTTCTCTCGGACGTGTGGCTGTTCTCCTGGTCCCGGTCGTTGCTTCGCCCGGGGTGGTCATCGTTTTCGAGCTCGTCGCCTATGCGTTGTATGCGTTTGTCTACTCGAGAATGACGGGGGAGGGTGACGCCGACGTCGTGGTGGTTCTGGGTTCGGGGCTGGCCGGTGATCAGGTCACGCCCCTACTCGCCTCGAGGTTGGATGCAGGAATGGCCGCGTACGAGCGAGGATGCGTCGCCGGAGAGAACCCGGTCATCGTTGTCTCCGGAGGAAAGGGCTCCGACGAGCGTCGGTCGGAAGCCGAGGCGATGGCCGAGTACCTCGCAACGAGAGGTGTCCCGGCTGAGAAAATCATCCTGGAGTCCGGATCGACCTCCACCGAGGAGAATCTCGCATTCTCTGTGGCGGCACTCGCCGAGCGGAGCATCGCGTGGACGACGATGGCGATCGCGACCAGCAACTTTCACATCATGCGGGCGGCCTCGCTGGCCAGACAGCTCGGGATCTCTTCGTCGTCTGTCGGGGCACCCACCGCCGCGTATTACCTTCCCAGCGCATTCCTCCGGGAGTTCGCCGCCACTGTCGTCCACTTCCGCCGCGGCACCACGGTGGCGTCGGTGCTCGTGATGGCCGGATGGATCGCCATCTGCTGGTACGTGCTGTCATGGGGGGACCCCGCGGGATTTGTCGGCCCCGGCCAGTGAACCACCGCGTGGTCGGCGGGTCCCGCCGGCCACCGTTGTTGCGGTGGAGACCTCACACCAGGGAGTGCTCGTACGCGTAGATGACCATGTGGATGCGGTCCCGAAGGTCGAGTTTGGTGAGTATGCGGGACACGTGGGTCTTCACGGTGGCCTCGGAGATGAACAGTTGGCCGGCGACTTCCGAGTTGGACATTCCTTGTGCCACGTAGAGGAGGATCTCGCGTTCGCGCGGAGTGAGTTCTCCGTATTCTGCGCCCGGCGTGCTCCGCGCGGCAGGGCGGAACTGCTCGAACAGCGATCGTGTGGCGGCCGACGACACGACGTTCGATCCCGCGTTCACCTGACGGATGGCCGCGAGTAGGAACTCGGGTTCGGTGTCTTTGACGATGAATCCGCTGGCGCCGGCCTCGATTGCGGACAGGGCTGCTTCTTCCAGGTCGAAGGTGGTCAGCACGAGCACCTTTGGCGCTTCCGCGCCGAGTTCGGCGAACAACGTGCTCGTCGCTTCGATGCCATCGGTGTCCGGCATTCTGATGTCCATCAGCACGACGTCGGGACGGTGGGTGCGGCACAGTGTAAGGATGGTCGCGCCCGTCGCTGCTTCGGCGACCACGGTCATGTCGTCCTGACTGTTGATCACCATCGCTATGCCGCTGCGGAACAGCGGCTGATCGTCGACGAGAGCTACTGAGATCACTGGTGCAAACTACCGTCTCAGGGGAAGTACGGCGGTGACCACCCATTTGTCGCCGACACGGCGCGAGTCGAGGGAGCCACCGGCCAGACGTGCTCGTTCGGTCATGCTGATCGTCCCGTATCCGCCACCACCGGCCTCTCCCGAATGGGCGGCAGTCACGTTGACGACCTCCACGGTGACCGGATCGTCCCACCGCTGCCTGATGATGACCGATTCTCGCGGGTCGCCGTGTTTGAGTGCGTTTGTCAGGGCCTCGGCGAGGATCCGCAGAACCGCGTGTGTTGTTGCCGGCGAGGCAGTTTCGGGATCACCGATGACGTGATGGTCTATCCGGAGCCCGGCCGCGCGCATCCGCGCGAGGAGGTGCTCCTCGTCCAGGTGATCGATCGTGTCGTCGTGGGTCTCCAGGTCGGTACGTAGTCGCTCGAGAAACGCCCGAACCTCGAGCAACGACGATCGCCCGGTGGCGGCGATGGCCCCGAGCGCCGGTTCGATGGAAGTCGGGGAACTGCGTAGGGAGTAGCGAGCGCCATCGGCCTGCGCGATGATCACGGCCAGCGAGTGCGCGACCACGTCATGGACATCACGCGCAATCTGGCTGCGGGCCGCTTCGTGAGCGTAGGCCTCGACGGCTCGTGCTCGCTCGGCTTCTGCGCGCGCCGCGGCGATCTGGGCAGCCGTGGCGGAATCACGGTGGAACTTCATCATTCCGGCGGCCCACGCTGCTACGGGAACCACACAGACCAGAACGGTGCTCGAGACGAGGGCGGCGATGTCGGGGAGCTGACCCAGAGTCGAGAAATCCGACACCAGCTGCGCGACCTTCCATCCGCCGAGGAGGGACACCACTGTCACCGCACCGAGCGCCGCCCAGCGGATGGCACGCGAGGTGTGTGCGCTGAACGAATACACGATCGGAGCGACGAACCAGACCGTGATGAAGCTCAGCGGTCCGATCGCGATCCGGGCGCCGAGATAGGCGACCACGCAGATGACGGACAACGTCGGGATGGCGTGACGCGTCGCGGTGGCAACCACGAGAGCTGCACACAAAGCCACGGTGAGTAGTACTGGGTCGGACCCGTTGCCGACCAGAAAGCACATCAGGCCGGCCGCGCATGCCCAGACACCGTCTGCGATCAGCTGACGTGTCGTGGGCCGGGCGGTCCGGAGCGGATCCCGAAACCAGAACGCGCCTCGGCCGGGGCGGTCACGATCAGTGACCTCTCCGGCCGAGGGCAGGCGTTCATTCGTCACGGTAAGAGGACATCGTGTTCACCCCGGTTCGGTCAACTGCCGAGCTCGACGTCACGACAGCGCACCGTCCGAGACAGTGAGGACCGAGCACCACATCGCGTCGGTCGTTCGCTCCAGGACATCGGCGTCGACGGTGTCGATCGTGTCACCCGAGGTGTGATATCCCGGCGCATACTGCAGCACATTGTCGGGCGATAAGACCTCGTGCACGAGCACCGCCCCTCCCGCCGGCACCCGGCCCACGAATGGCGCGGTATCGGAACTGCCGTTCAAGAGAACGTCCTCGTCGACGGGGATGTGCTCCCTCCCCAGACACTCACGCAGCGTCGCTTCGAAGTTCTCCGACTCGGCATCCTTCGGCGGGATCGCCGCGTTGATCCCTCGTACGAGGTCCGGGTCCTGCTTGACCTTCTCCACGAGCCGCTTGGCCGACGAGCCGTCCGCGTCGTACACCATCGCCGTCGGTTCCCGAGTCCCTGTCATGTCGGCGTTGAT
Source organism: Gordonia lacunae (assembly GCF_002149015.1). Classification (GTDB taxonomy): domain Bacteria; phylum Actinomycetota; class Actinomycetes; order Mycobacteriales; family Mycobacteriaceae; genus Gordonia; species Gordonia lacunae. The sequence goes on from NZ_NGFO01000033.1 coordinate 47,170, forward strand.
GTAGGCGACGACCGACTTCGTCTCAGCGGGCGACATCGACTTCACGTATGTGTGCGAACCGGCGATGCCGTATTCTTCTGCATCCCAGAATGCCAAGCGCACGTTCAGATTCGGCCGAGTGTTACGTAACCGCTCGCCGATGGCCAGCACGGTCGCCACCCCGGTGCCGTTGTCGTTGATTCCTGGTCCCTGCTTCACCGAGTCATAGTGGGCCCCGACGATCACGGTGCGCCCGGGGCCACCGGTGTCGGCGAGAATGTTGGCACCCATGTCGCCTTCGCCACTGGTCACCGGTTGTGTGCGCGGCTGGTAGCCCATCCGGGTGAGTTGCTCCACGATGTAGTCGCGGGTGGCCCGGCCGCCGTCGGTGCCGACCGCACGGTTGCCGCCGTGCTCGTTCGCGATCTCACTGATGGACTCGAGGTAGGGGTAGGCCGCGGCCTCGCCAGGCCCGTCGGAAGTGGTCGAATCGTCCCCACACGCTGATGCGGTCAGCATCACCGCAGCCACCACCGGCAGAGTGAGAACAGTTCTCATCCTCCTCGGCATCAAGATCACCCCACTTCCCGCATACGGCGTCCGACCCCGAACCAGCCCAGGGATCCCACCAGCGGGAAGATGATCACGATCCCCGCCCAGCAGACCTTCTCGATCCCGCTGTATGAGGTCGACCGCGCGATGCTGAGCAGCGCCGCGATCACCAGGGCCAGCAACGCCGCCGCGGCCACAGCCAGCGCCGCGAACAGCACGATCGTGACGATCAGCTGGGGCGTGTTGTCCTCGGTGGCCGCCGCGGCCAGGACAGCAGAGTACTTGTCCAACAAGATGATCACTTCTCCTGTGAGTCGATGAATCGGTTCAACACCATCTCGATTCACGGTAGGAGCGCAGCATCCTCTGTCGCGTCGCCCAGAGTGCCGATCATTCGGGGGCGCCGGTACACCCTGAGACGGACCCGCCTACATCTGAACGACGACCGACGGCCGACGGCGGATGGTGCTGTGCCCGGCCGACCACGTCACGAGAAGCAACCGCCGGGGCCGCTCGACGACCGCCACGGGACGGCGCACCGACGTCGCACCGGGCGTGGCGCGAGGATGCGTCTGAAGTCCGAATCGCGTGGTTCCGCGCACTCCCGCGACGCGCCGTACTCGCGCGTAGCGATTTGACTCGTAAGAATCACACCGTCGAACCACCCCGCGCGTCCCGGATCGCCACTGAGCTGGGTCGTCGCGCTGTACCGTACCTGCGGACCTTCAACCGCACGACGACGACGTGAATGGAGCCGGTGTTGTTTTCTCGTATCGCCATCGTGAACCGAGGTGAGGCCGCGATGCGGCTCATCCACGCCGTTCGGGGCCTGTCGGAGGAGACCCGGCAACCCATCGAGGTCATCGCCCTGCACACCGACGTGGATCGCAACGCCACGTTCGTGCGCGAGGCGGACGTCGCCTACGACCTCGGGCCCGCGGCGTCGCGTCCGTACCTGAACATGAAGGTGCTCGAGCACGCGCTGCTGGAGACCGGTGCCGACGCGGCATGGGTCGGCTGGGGCTTCGTCGCCGAGGACCCGCTGTTCGCCGAACTCTGCGACCGGATCGGCGTCACGTTCGTCGGGCCGTCGGCCGACGCGATGCGCAAGCTCGGCGACAAGATCGGCGCCAAGCTGATCGCCGAAGAAGTGGGCGTACCGGTGGCGGCGTGGAGCCGCGGCGGGGTGGACACCCTGGACGAGGCGGTGGCCGCGGCGGCCGAGATCGGCTACCCGCTGATGCTGAAGGCCACGGCGGGCGGCGGCGGCCGCGGCATCCGGAAGGTCACCAGCGACGCCGACCTCCGCGACGCCTACACCCGTACCCGCGAGGAGGCCGAGCGTGCCTTCGGCAGCGGAGTCGTGTTCCTCGAACGACTCGTGACCGGCGCGCGTCACGTCGAGGTCCAGGTCATCGCCGACGGACAGGGCACCGCCTGGGCGTTGGGCGTGCGTGACTGCTCGGTACAGCGACGGAACCAGAAGATCATCGAGGAATCGGCGTCGCCGGTCCTGCCCGCCGACCGGGTCGCCGAGCTCAAGGCATCGGCGGAGCGGCTCGCCGTGGCAGTGGGTTACCGGGGCGCGGCCACCGTCGAGTTCCTCTACCACCCGGGCGAGAACCTGCTCGCCTTCCTCGAGGTCAACACCCGTCTCCAGGTCGAACACCCGATCACCGAGACCACCACCGGCTTCGACCTGGTGCGTGCGCAGCTCCATGTGGCATCCGGCGGGCGACTCAAAGGCGAGCCACCGAGCGAGCGCGGACACGCCATCGAGGCCCGTCTCAACGCCGAGGATCCCGATCGCGACTTCGCGCCCGCTCCGGGCCGTATCGACCTGCTCGAGCTGCCCGCGGGACCGGGCATCCGCGTCGACACCGGCGTGAGCGAGGGCGACACCATCCCCGCCGACTTCGACTCGATGATCGCGAAGATCATCGCCTACGGCCGCGATCGCGACGAGGCGCTCGGCCGTCTGCGCCGGGCCATCCGCGAGACCCGCGTCATCATCGCCGGCGGCGCGACCAACAAGAGCTTCGTTCTCGAGTTGCTGGATCAGCCGCAGGTCATCGACGGCAGCGCGGACACCGGCTGGATCGACCGCGTACGCGCAGACGGCGGCCTCGTCGCCAACCGGCACTCGGCCATCGCACTCATCGCCGCCGCGATCGACGCCTACGAGGAGGAGGAACTCGTCGAACGGCAGCGCCTGATGTCGACGGCCTCCGGAGGCCGTCCGCAGGTTCAGCACGAGAGCGGGCGTCCGCTCGACCTCAAGCTGCGCGGCGTCGCCTACCGTGTGCGGGTCGCCGCCATCGGGGCACACCGCTTCCGCGTCGTCATCGAGGCGCCGGGCGAGACCCGCACCGCCGACGTGGACCTCGAACGCTTCGACGAGCACGCCGCACAGCTCGTGGTCAACCGGGTCCGCTACCGCCTGCTCACCGACACCCACGGACCCATCCACCTCGTCGACGTCGACGGGGTCACTCACCGCGTCAGTCGCGACGAGGGTGGTGTGGTGCGTTCGCCCGCACCGGCACTTGTCGTCGCCACACCGGTCCAGGCCGGCGACGAGGTCGAGGCCGGTGCCCCCATCCTGGTGCTCGAGAGCATGAAGATGGAGACGGTGCTGCGTGCCCCGGTGCGCTCGCGGATCAAGGAGTGCGCGGTCTCGGTCGGTACGCAGGTCGAGACCGGCGCCACCCTGATGCGCCTGGAGCCGCTCGCCGACGACGAGGACGAGGCGGAGGAGGAGGTCGGCGCGACCGTCGACCTCGAATTGCCGGAGGAGCCCCAGGTCGATCCGACCGAGCGGACCACCCGTAGCCAGGAAGACCTGCGCAGCCAGCTGCTCGGCTTCGACGTGGACCCGAATCACCGGACACGACTGCTCGACGAATACCTGTCGGTCCGCCGTGCCGCCATCGACAGCGGGCGTCGTCCGCTCGCCGACGAACTCGAGCTCGTGACGGTGTTCGCCGACCTCGCCGAGCTGAGCCAGAACCGGCCGTCGAGCCACGAGGTCGGTGTCGAGCACGTGCACAGCGCACGCGAGAACTTCCACACCTACCTGCAGAGTCTCGACGCCGAACGCGACGGACTGCCCGCGGCGTTCCATGATCAGCTGGGTCGCGCACTCGGCCACTACGGCGTCACCGACCTCGAGCGCACCCCCGAGCTCGAGGCCGCGGTCTTCCGGATCTTCCTCGCGCTGCAGAACCCGAACGACTCGGCCTCGGTGATCAGCGCGCTGTTGCTGGAATGGCTCGACGAGCCGACCCCGCGCGACGAACTCCGTGAGGCGGTGGGCACCGCTCTCGACCGCCTCGTCGCCGCCACCCAGGTCCGCTTCCCGGCAGTCGCCGACCTCGCACGCGGCGTCATCTACGCCTGGTACGGCCAGCCGTTGCTGCTGCGCGACCGCGCTCGGGTCTACAGCAACGTGCGCAAGCAGCTGAAGTACCTCGACGAGAACCCCGCCGCCGCCGACCGTACGAGTCGCATCGACGACATGGTCCGCAGCACCGAACCGCTTGTGCGGCTTCTCGGGCAGCGCATCGAACGGCACGCCGACAACTCGGTCATGCTCGAGGTGTTGACCCGGCGTTACTACGGCAACCGGGGTCTCGCCGACATCCGGATCCGGGAGGCCGGTGGCGCGACCTTCGTGGTCGCCGAACGCGACGCAGGCAACATCGCCTCGGCCGCAGTCGGTTTCGACGCCCTGCCCGCCACCATCGGCGGACTGGCCGAGCTTGCCCGCGACACCGCCGCGGTCGACGCCGACATCTACCTCGCCTGGGAGCAGCAGCCCGACGACTTCGACGTCCTCGCCGGCACGCTGCACGACATCGTCGCCACGAGTTCGCTTCCGCCGCAGGTTCATCGCGTCACCATCACCGTCGCCGGGAGCGCCGACGCGCGGATGCACCACCACGTCACGTTCCGGCCGTCGGCGACCGGCATGGCCGAGGAGCGTCTGATCCGCGGTCTGCATCCCTACATCGCACAGCGGATGCAGATGGAGCGCCTGCGTAAGTTCGACCTCACCCGGTTGCCGTCGTCGGACGACGAAGAGGTTTACCTCTTCCGTTGTGTCGCACGGGAAAATCCGTCGGACCGGCGTCTCGTCGCGTTCGCTCAGGTGCGCGACCTGACTGCCCTGCGTGAGCAGGACGGCCGGCTGTTGACGCTGCCGACCGCCGAGGCCGCGCTCGCGTCGTGCGTCGACTCGATCCGGCGTGCGCAGCGAGGGTCCACCAACCTGTCGAGCGCCAACCGGATCATCATGTACGTGTGGCCGCCGATCGACGTCGACGCCGACATCCTCGATCTGATCGCCGATCACATCCGCGGCACGACACAGGGAGTCGGTCTCGAGGAGGTCCAGCTCATCGCGCGGCGCCGCGACCGCGACACCGGTGAGCTGAGCAAGGTCTCGGTTCACTTCTCGGTCAACCCCACCGGCGGGTACGACGTCCGGGTCGTCGATCCGAGCGACGAACCCATCGAGCCGGTCGACGAGTACCGCCAGAAGGTGTTGCGCGCAGCGAAGCGCAACACCGTCTATCCGTACGAGTTGGCCGCCATCCTGGGCGATTTCACCGAGTACGACCTCGACGCCGAGCAGCGTCTGGTGGAGGTCGACCGCCCCAAGGGCCGCAACTCGGCTGCGATCGTCGCCGGTGTGGTCACCACGCCCACCGAGAAGTACCCGCGGGGTGTCACCCGCGTGGTCCTGCTCGGCGATCCGACGAAATCGCTGGGCGCGCTTGCGGAGCCGGAGTGCAGCCGGCTGGTCGCGGCGCTCGATCTCGCCGAGCAGATGCAGGTCCCGCTCGAGTGGTATGCGCTCTCGTCGGGCGCGCGGATCTCCATGGATTCCGGTACCGAGAACATGGACTGGATCGCCCGGGCGCTGAAGCGGATCGTCGAGTTCACGCAGGCCGGCGGTGAGATCAACATCGTGGTGGCCGGGATCAACGTGGGCGGCCAGCCTTACTGGAACGCCGAGGCGACGATGCTCATGCACACCAAGGGCATCCTGGTGATGACCCCGGAGTCGGCGATGGTGCTCACCGGCAAGCAGTCGCTGGACTTCTCCGGCGGTGTGTCGGCCGAGGACAACTTCGGCATCGGCGGCTACGACCGCGTCATGGGTCCCAACGGACAGGCGCAGTACTGGGCGCCGAATCTCGGTGCCGCACGGGATCTCCTGATGGCTCACTACGAGCACACCTACGTGGCGTCGGGCGAGCAGACGCCGCGTCGCGCGATCACGAGCGACCCGGTGGACCGTGACATCTCCGATTACCCGCACGTCCTGGCCGGCAGCGATTTCACCACGGTCGGGCAGATCTTCTCGGCAGCCTCGAACCCCGACCGCAAGAAGCCGTTCGACATCCGCACGGTGATCCGCGCCGTCGCCGACCAGGACCACCCGGTGCTCGAACGCTGGGCGGGGATGGCCGACGCCGAGACCGCGGTCGTATGTGATCTGCACATGGGTGGAATCCCGGTGTGCCTCTTGGGTATCGAATCGCGCGAGGTGCCGCGCCGCGGGTACACGCCGACCGATGGTCCGGACACCTACACCGCCGGCACGCTGTTCCCGCAGTCGTCGAAGAAGGCGGCCCGCGCGATCAACGTGGCCAGTGGCAACCGTCCGCTCGTGGTGCTGGCGAACCTGTCCGGGTTCGACGGATCGCCGGAGTCGTTGCGTAAGTTGCAGCTGGAGTACGGCGCGGAGATCGGCCGTGCCATCGTGAACTTCGAGGGCCCCATCGTGTTCTGCGTGATCTCGCGCTATCACGGTGGTGCGTTCGTGGTGTTCTCGAAGGCGTTGAATCCCAACATGACCGTGCTCGCGATCGACGGTTCGTTCGCCTCCGTCCTGGGCGGCGCACCCGCGGCCGCGGTCGTCTTCGCCGGCGATGTGGCCAAGCGGGTGAGTGCCGATGCCCGAGTGCGCGAACTCGAAGCCGAGACGGCGCAGGCCACCGGCCCGGACCGTTCGCGGCTCAACGCCGAACTGGCCGACCTACGCCAGTCCGTGCGCGCGGAGAAGATCAGTGAGATCGCCGCGGAGTTCGACGCCGTGCACAGCATCCGCCGCGCCGTCGAGGTCGGCTCGGTCGACGCGGTCATCCAGGCCGAGGAGCTCCGGCCCCAGATCATCGGTGCCATCGAGAAGTCGCCGGCGTGGGGCAAGCAGGATTCCGAGGTGGTCAGCTCGTAGCTGTCTCTGCTCCTGAGGTGAAGCGAGGGGCCCCTGCTCCCTGAGGTGCGAGCGGAGCGAGCCTCGAAGGGCCTGGTGAGATGAGCCGCCGGGCCCTTCGAGGCTCGTCGCTTGCGCTCCTCGCACCTCAGGGGGCAGATCACCCGCGCTCGGCGATCTCCTTGATCGCGGCGAGAGTGGCCGGGATGCCCGACAGTGCGGCGTCGCGACGCTGCTCGAGTTGGGCGTCGGCGTCGTCGCCGAACCGTTGTGCGAACAGCTCGAAACCGGCCGGTTGAACGGCCCAGGACTCGGTCAGCGTCGTCCCGCCACCGTCGGGTGTGATCGTGTACGACCAGCGGACGGCGTTCTCGTTCACCATCCAGGCGAACTCCCGTGGTTCCTCGGCGACGACGACTCGCGAGCGGGTCTCCCACACGCGTTCGGGAGTCTCGTTGCGGCCGTGGAAGTAGGCGCCGACCTCGGGTCCGACCGCTGGGTCCTCCCACCAGCACGCCTTGCAGATCGGACTCCACTCGCCGGTGCGACCGATGTCGGTCACCAGGTCCCAGACCTGCTGCGGCGTGGCGTCGATGCGGATGGACTCGGAGCGGGTGAATCGAGCACTGCGTTCGGTGTCGCTGGTCGTCATGGGTCCCTTCCCGTGATCGCGTAGTAGGGACCATCCTAGGGAAGGCGCAGCTCAGAGGGCGGTGGTCCGGTACCGGGACGGGCTGACCCCGAAGGTCCGGCTGAACGCACGACTGAAGTGCGACGGATCACGGAAACCGACCTGCGCGCAGATGTCGGCGACGCAGAGATCGCTCTGCACGAGCAGGGTTCGGGCCCGGTCGAGCCGTCGGGCGTAGAGCCAGGCCCGCGGTGTGGTGCCGGTGGTGCTGAACAGCTTGTGCACGTAGCGGACCGACATCCCGACCTCGGCGGCCACCAGCGCGATGGTGTGGTCGGGATCGTGCAGGTGATCGGTCATCGCGTTCTGGACCGCGCGGAGGTCGGCGGCATGTATCCGGTCCGTCGCGGTGCGGGGTGAGATCTGCTCGGTCACCGCGCCGGCGACCATGTCGAGCACGGCGCTCGCCACCGTGCCGGACGACGACACAGAGATCCCCTGGACCTGGGCCGCGACGTCGACCAGGAAGCTCGACACGAGCCGTCCGATGCCCGAATCGACCGCGATGGCCCGCCCCGTCGCGTCGTCGATGATGTCGTGCGTAGCCCGCGCGGCGAGCTGATCCCGCGGGGCGCGTACGACGATCTGCTCGAACTCGGTGGCGCCGCTGACAACGAAAGGTGCAGTGGCGTCGATGATCCCGAAGGCACCGTGCTCCAGTAGCCCGGTGTGTTCGCCCTGCGAGATCGTCGCCGCCCCCTGGGTGATGAGGCACAGGAGATAGTCGTCGGCCGGATCGGATTCGATCATCGCCGGGGTGCGGACGACGGTGTGTGGATCGGCGCGGACCACGCTCACCGACAGGCTGCCGACGGGGCGGGCGACGATCTGGGCGGCGAACGGACGTCGATCCTGGGGCCAGTCGATGTCCATCTCGCAGAAGGTGGCGTCGAGCGCCTCCGCCCAGCGGACCCGACCCTCGGCGCTCGCGAGCTCGCGGGTGCTCAGTTCCACGGAACCGGCGGTGCACGCGGAGTCATCCATCGGTGCATTCGCAGTCATTCTCTCCCCTCACCTCCACCCATAGTGTTCCAGATCACAAGACATTGCCACGGTGGCCGGCGGCATGACCGAACGAACCGGCTCCCGACAACCGATATCCGGAACGACAACGGAGAGTCACCATGACCGCAGTCCAGCCCTCGCACGAGGTCACCCCGAAGTTCGTCGAAGAGATCACGATGGCCGAACTCGAGGCGGATCCGTACCCGTTCTATGAGCGGCTCCGGAAGGAGGCACCGGTGGCGTTCGTGCCCTCCCTCGGGATGTACATCGTCTCGACCCGCGAGCTGTGCATGCAGATCGCGAAGGATTCGGACAGCTGGCCTGCGGTGATCTCCCCGGCGGGCGGGCGCACCTTCGGTCACGGAGCGCTGCTCAACACGAACGGTCCCGAGCATCGCGATCTCCGCGACATGGTCGAGCCGCATCTGCAGCCGTCGGCCGTCGACAACTACATCGACGACCTGGTCCGGCCGTACGCTCGCGAACTGCTCGAACGGATCGAGGACAACGGCTCGGCCGACATCGTCGCCGAGTACTGCGAACCGGTCAGTGTCCGGGCACTCGGCGATCTGCTCGGCCTGGGTGACGTGAGCACCGACAAGCTGCGGGAGTGGTTCCACAAGCTCAGCGTCTCGTTCACGAATTCCGCGATGACCTCCGACGGCGAGTTCGCCAACCCGAACGGCTTCGTCCCCGGTGACGAGGCGAAGGCCGAGATCATCGCGCATGTCGACCCCAAGATCGATGAGTGGATCGTCAACCCCGACCACAGCGCGATCTCGCACTGGCTGCACGACGGGATGCCCGAGGGGCAGACGCGCAGTCGTGATGTCATCTACCCCAACCTCTACGTGTTCTTGCTCGGCGCGATGCAGGAGCCGGGGCATGCGATGGCCACCACGCTCGCCGGCCTGTTCAGCCGGCCGGACCAGCTGGAGCGGGTGGTCGACGACCCGGGCCTCATCCCGCGGGCGGTGGGCGAGGGCATGCGGTGGGTCGCACCGATCTGGTCGGCGGCCGCGAAGATCGCCACCGACGAGGTCGTGGTCGGCGGGGTGACGATCCCGCAGAACTCCGTGGTGATGCTCTCCTACGGTTCGGCGAATCAGGACGAGAACGCCTACGACGCCCCGACCGCCTACGACCTCGACCGCGCGGTGATCCCGAACATGACCTTCGGCGGCGGTGTCCATGCCTGTGCGGGAACCTACTTCGCCAACAACGTGATCCGGATCGCGCTCGAGGAACTCCTGGAGACGATCCCCAACATCGAGCGCGACACCGACCACGAGGTCAACTTCTGGGGCTGGGGCTTCCGTGGCCCCAAGGAGCTCCACGTCCAGTGGGAGGTCTGAGGCGTGACCACCACACATCGTGTGCGTATCCAGGGTTCGGACACGCCGCTCGAGGTCGCCGCCGATCAATCGGTTCTCGATGCGGTTCTGCGCGCGGGGGAATGGCTGCCGCACTCCTGCACGCAGGGGACCTGCGGTACCTGCAAGCTCCGAGTACTCGACGGCGAAGTGGCGCACAATGACTCACCCGACTACACGCTGACGCCTGCCGAACGGTGTGCCGGGTTGGTGCTGGGTTGCATGGCCACCCCGTGCTCGGACCTGGTCGTCGAACCGCTGGGCGCCGCGGTCGACGACGGAGCGCCCCGACATCCCCTGCGCGATCACGACGGCACCGTCGTCGTCCTGGACGACATCGCCACCGATACGCGCCGACTCGTCGTCGAACTGGACGAGCCGATGTCGTTCAACGCCGGCCAGTATGCGGAGCTGGTTATTCCCGGTACCGGTGTGGGGCGTCAGTACTCCATGGCCAACCCGCCGTCGGAGTCGAAGCTCCTGGAGTTCCACGTGAAGCGCACCGTCGGTGGAAGAGCAACGGAGGGTTGGATCTTCGGTTCGCTGGCGGTGGGGGAGCGGATCGAACTCCGCGGACCGCTCGGCCAGTTCCATCTCGTCCGCGAGCAGGCCGAGCCGGCGATCCTCATCGGCGGCGGCACCGGACTCGCCCCGCTGAAGTCCATCGCCCGCCACGTGCTGGACCACGGCCTCGTTCCCGAACTGTACCTGTACCACGGTGGCCGACGGCGGGACGACCTCTACGACGTCGAGTTCTTCCGCGAACTCGAGGCCGGGTACGACACCTTCCACTACCGGCCCGTCCTCAGCGAGGAGCAGTGGGACGGCGCCACCGGAATGGTCACCGACGTCGTGGTCGAGGACTTCCGCAGCTGTAAAGGGCTGAGCGCCTATCTCTGTGGCCCACCGGCCATGATCGAGGCCGGTGTGCGGGCCCTGAAACGTCGCCGGATGGCGCCCCGTCTCATCTTCCGTGAGGAATTCACCGTGGCGGCCCCCGTGGCGACCACCGCGGCATCGTGACATCTCGCTCGAATCCGAAAGGCAAGTCATGTACCGACTCACCGTGATCTACGGACATCCGCTCGACCCGGCGGCCTTCGACCGGCACTACGAGAACAAGCATGCCGAGCTGGTCCGCCGTATCCCCGGACTGCGCCGGTTCGCCGCGGGCAGGTGCGACTCGCTCGACGGCACCGAGCCCGCCTCGTACTCGGTGGCCGAGCTGTACTTCGACTCGAAAGACGCGCTTGCCCAAGCCCTCGGCTCCCCCGAGGGGCAGGCGGCGGCCGGCGATGTCGCCAACTTCGCCACCGGCGGCGCGACCATGCTGTTCAGCGACGAGTCGATGGTGGGTCCCTGAGGTGGCCGCGCTGCAGACCGTCCAGAAGATCGGCCCGGTCCTGGATCTGTTCACTGTCGAACGTCCCGAGTGGGGTGTGTCGGAGGTCGCGGGCGAGCTCGGTGTCCCGCGATCGAGCGCGCACGCGCTGCTGGCCTCGCTGGTCGACATCGGCCTGCTGCAATGCCGCGCCCGCGGCCGCTACCGCATCGGCTGGCGCGTCGTCGAGCTGAACCAGGCGCTGCAGGGCACCGTCGACGTCAAGTCCTGTGCTGCCCCGATCCTGCAGGCGCTCTCGGAGAAGTTCGGCGAGACGACCCATCTCGCCGTCATGGAACGTTACCGGGTGATCTATGTCGACAAGGTGCTCGGCAACCACGTCATCAACGTGTCCGGCGCCCGGATCGGTGCCCAGCTCGATGCGCATTGCAGCGCGGTCGGCAAAGTGCTCCTCGCGCACTGCGATCCGGCCCAGCTGGCCCGCAACCTGACCGACAAGCAGCTCCGGCGGTACACGTCGTCGACCCTGACCGACCCGGACGAACTGGCCGCGGAACTGAAGGGTGTGCTGCGTCGGGGTTGCGCCGTCGACCTGGCCGAAGCTGTGCCCGACGTGCACTGCGTCGCGGCTCCGATCCGCGACGAGATGGGGGTGGTCGTGGCGGCGATGTCGATCACCGCGCCCGCGACGAGATTCGTCCCGGCACAACACGAATTCCGGCGTGCGGTCATCGCGGCCGCCGCCGACGCGTCCCGCGCGCTGAGCACCTCGTCCGGCGATGAGTCCACGCCGATCCGCCTGCCCGAGCGCGAGGTCTCCGTCCTGCACGCGGTGGCGGGATGACCCCGCGATCGCCGTTCCTCAGCCCAGAAAGATCGTGCCTTCCATGACCGACCATGCCGACCTCGTGCGCGACGCCGCCGATGCGCTGCTCGACGCCTATCGAGACCACGCCCCGATCGAACCCCTGGCCGCGCGGTTCGCGGACCACCCACTGTCGACCGCCTATGAGATCGCCCTCGCCCAGGTCCAGGACTGGGAGAAGCAGGGTGACGTGGTGAAAGGGCACAAGGTGGGGCTGGCCTCCCGTGCCATCCAACGGCAGATGGGTGTCGACCAGCCGGACTTCGGGCACCTCACGGCGAGCATGTTCCACCTCGAGCACGCGCCGATCCCGGCGGGCACGTTCATCCAGCCGCGCATCGAGCCGGAGGTCGCCTTCGTCCTCGCGAGGCCGCTCCGCGGGCCGGGGGTCACGGTCGCCGAGGCGGCAGCGGCCGTCGACTTCGTGCTCCCCGCACTGGAGATCGTGGACTCCCGCATCCGCGACTGGAAGATCGGCATCTTCGACACCATCGCCGACAATGCGTCGTCGGGCGGGGTCATCCTGGGCGGGCGGCCGGTGCCGCTCGTCGACGTCGACCTGCGGATGGCCGGTTGCAACCTGCACGTGAACGGCGAACTCGTCGACACCGGCGCCGGCGGCGCGGTACTCGGATCGCCGATCAACGCCCTGGTCTGGCTGGCCAACACGGTCGGACCCCTCGGCGTCACGCTCGAACCCGGTCACGTGGTGCTGCCCGGTTCGATGACCGCGGCGGTGCCGGTAGGGCCGGGGGACACCGTGGTCGCCACCATCGCCGGCCTCGGCAGCGTCACCGCGGTGCTGGGCGCGTGAGTGCTCGCGTACTCGAATCATCAGGAGAAGAAGTGACAGACAACGGAATCGACGACTGGAGTGCGGTTCGGGTGGCCGGCTCGTTGCTCGCCGCGGAGCGCTCGCGGACGGCGCGGACCTCGATCCAGCACGAGTGGCCGGGACTGAGCCTCGACGTCGCCTACGCCGCCCAGGACATCGCGCTCGCCGACCGCCGCGCGCGCGGGGAGACCGTGACCGGGATCAAGCTGGGCCTGACCTCGCGGGCCAAGCAGAAGCAGATGGGCGTCGACGAGCCCTCGGTCGCGTGGCTGACCGATGCCATGGTGCTGCCCGCGGGCGTGCCGGTCCCGCGTGAGCGACTCATCCATCCGCGCGCCGAGCCGGAGATCGCCTTCGTGCTCGGCCGTCCCCTCGCCGGTCCCGGTGTCACCGCGGCCACGGCACTCGCCGCGGTCGATCATGCGATGGCCGCGATCGAGATCATCGACAGTCGCTACTCGGGGTTCAAGTTCACCCTCGCGGATGCGGTGGCCGACAACAACTCCTCCGGTGTCTACGTGACGGGTTCGGTCATCCGAGATGTCGCGAACGTGGACTTCGGACTCGAGGCGTGCCTTCTGGAGATCGATGGCGACATCGTCGCCACCGCGACGGGCTCGGCGGTGCTCGGACATCCTGCCGAGGCGCTGGCGTTCGCGGCCAACACCTTCGGCGCGCGGGGCATCACCCTGGAGGCGGGGTGGGTCGTCCTCACCGGCGGCATGACGGACGCTGTGCCGGTCGAGCCGGGTAGCCGGGTCGCGGCACACTTCACCACGCTCGGCTCGATCACGATCGCGGGAGGGTGAGATGCCGTTCATCGATGTGACCATCGCCCAGGGGCGTTCGCCCGACGAGGTGCGCGCACTCATGCGGGAGCTGACGGCCGCCGCCCATCGTGCCATCGGTGCCCCGGTCGCGAACATCCGCGTCTGCGTCCGCGAGGTCCCGCCCACCCACTGGTCGGCCGGTGACATCACCGTTGCCGAACGTCAGGCGGCGAACACGGAATCGTGAGGCGCGGAGATTCTCTCGCGCACACGTTCCGCCGCCTGCCCCGAACGAAGCGATCCGTTCTGCTCCCGGATCTGGAAGAAGCGACCTGAAGTGCTTCCTCAGGTGTGATCCTGGGGTGTGAGCTCGCAAGCTCGCTCCTCAGGGGCGGGGTTCTTTCGTGGTCCACGACGGCCGCCAGGCTGTTACTACTCTCTGCTCCCTGAGGAGCGCCCGGAGCTTGCGGAGGGCGCGTCACGAAGGGTCTTCCCGAGCCCCCCTCCGACTGATGAACCTCACCTCGACAGATGGACTTCGATCGAAGTACATCAGTCGAGTTCGAGTTCATCGGTGACAACTGCAGTGCCACACAGCCGGCCGGACCGGCGAAGGTGAAGCATCCCGCCTCCGGCAGTGACCCGCCTCCAAGCAGGCCGTCCACCCGTGTGACTAATGGGGTTTCTGTTCACCACAGTCCACCACGGCTCACCACTGGTGCGTGAGTGACATAGACTGCCGCGCAGTCTGATTCGTTGCAAAATAGATTGTGGAGAAACTTCGTCGTCGAACGTTTGGGCGAGTACCTTGGTGTCATGACCTCGATCACCGCACTCCGCGACACCCTCGTTTCTCTGCCACCACCACCCGACGACGGGACCGGTCGCGCCGTGTTCGAGCGTCTCGACGAACTACGGGTGCTGCGCAACGTGCTCGATCACCAGATCGCCGTCCACATAGCGCTTTTCGACGCCTCCGATGCCGCAGCGCGCGCGGGCTCGACGACCCGGTCGTGGCTGATCGAGATGGGAATGCCCCCGGCAGCCGCCGGCCGTGGTGTGCGGATCGCCGCAGGCCTGGCGTCGTTGCCGAAACTCGCCGACTGCGCCGCCGACGGATATCTGTCTGCCGAGTGCGTGGATGCGGTGGTCCGCAGCATCGCCTTCATCGAAAGACACGCCGCGCAACCGCTGTCCGACGACGACAGGTCGGCGGTCGAGAGCGAGTTGCTCACCCAGGCGTTCTCCGGTGCCACACCCGCCGAGATCAACGACCACGCCCGCGGGATCGCAGTCCGGGTCGCAGCCACTGACCCGGACGCGGTTCCGGCGGCTGATGATGCGTCACTGAACACCGTGCACACCCGCGTCACCGAGGAAGGCAGGGTCGCGATCACCGCCGATGTGGCCGCGGTGATCGGCGAGAAGTTCTTGTCGATGATCGACGAACGCTCCTGCCCGCGCCCGGAACCCGACGGGGCCGAGGATCGCCGTGGTGTGACGCAGCGTCGCGCCGACGGGTTGGAACTCCTGCTCGATCAAGCGGCGATCGGTGCGGCGATGACGACCGCCGGCGCACCCCGCACCCAAGTCCTGGTCACCATCCCCGCGGACGGCGCTGATCCGGCGCGCCTGCCGTGGGTCGGGGCGGTCACAGCATCGACAGCCCGACGCCTGTCGTGTGACGGCGGAGTGGCCGAGATCGTCCTCGACGACGAGGGGGTGCCGTTGCGGATGGGCACCACGAAACGACTGTTCCCGCACCATCTGCGCCAGGCGATCATCGTGCGCGATCAGTGCTGTGTGAAATGCGGTGCCCCCGCCGCACATACCCAAGTCCATCACCTCGTGCACTGGGCCGACGGTGGTGCGACTGATCTGGACAACGGGTGCCTACTGTGCCAGCGCTGCCACACCCAGGTGCATCACCACGGCTGGCGCGTGGTGATGGGCCCCGACCGGCACCCGTGGCTGATCCCGCCGGCCGACATCGACCCCCGCCGCCTACCCCGACCCGCCTACAACCGGCGCACCCTGCGACTCGACGACGCCCCCGTCTAACCGCCCCACCCCCAGACCCTCCGGCGCCGACCCGACGCCACACGACCTTTGACAACTCCACAGTGTGCAACC
>NZ_NGFO01000034.1 GCF_002149015.1 Gordonia lacunae
GGTGGGGGCCGCGTCGGACTCGGGGGCGCCCTTCGTGGCTCGCTGCGCTCGCACCTCAGGGAGCGGGGGTGGAATCTCGCCGGAGCCGGGGTTGGTCTCGTCGGTGGTGGTCATTCGGCGTCGACCTCCGCAGTCGGAATCGGTTCGGTGAAGGTCAGGTCGGGCACTTCGATGGCGTGGTCGTCGCCGATGAGGGACCGGAAGCGGACGGTGGTCATCGGTACCTTCTCCCCTGCCGCTTGCTGTTTCGAGGCCCACGACCACAGGACGATGACGTGCGCGAGGTACGGCTCCTCGAGTCCGCCGATGACGTCGGCGAGGGCGACCGGCCCCGCGGCGACCGCAGCATTCACGGTGTCGGTGAGTTCGGTCGTGTCGACCTGACCGGACAGCGACGCGAACGAGGTGAGATCGGCGTCGACGGCGGCCGGGAGCGCCGGTGCGGGTGGGACGTGTTCGCGGATCTCGAAGGCGAGTCGGCCGATCGAGTTCACCGTCGGCGCGGCCAGAGGTAGCTCGTAGCCGATGCGACGGTCCGCGAGGGACGTCTTGAGTAGCTCGTTGGCGGTGGCCAGGGCGTCGTTGAGCTGTCGGGCGAGACCGCGGCTCTGCTCCAGCGTCCCGGACGCGACGAAGCGTCGGATACGGCGTGCACACCGCTGCCGGGTGCGGCCGACCTCGGCCATCTGCTGGGTCACGAGGCCGAAGAAGTTGTCCATCACCGACCGCAGGCCCGCGTCCATGGTCGGGAAGCTGGCGATGATCGTCTCGATGTCGGACTTCAGGCGGGCGCGACGCTCTGGATCCTGGATCAGGTGCGAGAACGCCTGGTACGACGCGGACTGCGGCGAGTCGAGGAGCGCCTCGTAGTCGTCGAAGAGCTGGCGCTGGCGGTCGCGGTAGGCGAGGTCGGAGTCGCCGGGGTCGTCGAGCAGCGCGGTGGTGATGCGGTCCAGCATCGTGCCGTACTGGCCGATGTCGGAGATGATCTGCTCCATCTGGTAACCGATGGTCCGGGCGGCGTCCTCGGCGACGCGCAGGTCGACCGGGGGTCGTCGGCCGGCGTCGAGGTCGGCGAGCTCGGCGTCGAGGTCGGACATCTGCGCCTCGATCTCCGAACGGATCTGGTCGGGATCGTTGCTGACCTGACCAGCGACGCGTCGGAGCTCGGCGGCGATACCGGTGATGGAGCCGCCGGTGGCGATCGAATCCTCGCGACGCTGCCGCCGCATGAAGTCCAGGACCGACCGCGCCTCGCTGGTCAGGTGGCACAGGTTGGGGGCGTGCGGGTCGGTCGTGTCGGTGACGCGGTGCAGCCAGCCCTGCCGAGCCCAGAGTTTGACCAGTTCGAGGCCGGTTGCCTGATCGGTGAGGTCGAGGTCGGCGAGGTCGCGGTCCAGGCGCACCGTCAGCTCGGTCTCGGACAGTTTGGCGCCGTAGTCGAGGTGCCGCTCCATCAAGGTGACGTAGAGAGCCGAGTTGGTGGCCGCGAAGAGTCGGCCCACCGCCGATTTCTGGATCGAGCGGTTCGATTCCCACGCGTCGGCCAGCGTGAGCTGCACGGACTCGGCGCCGCTCGATGCGCCGGGGGCCTCGACCGGAGCCGGGAAGGCTGAGAACTCCATCGCCGCCTCACGGGGATCTCGGGGACTAGAGGACCCGGGTAGTCTGCCACGCCTGGCAGCTGCCGCCCCACCCGGTGGGTCGCGTGTCCAGCCGCGTGAGACGCGCGTCGCTACCCTGAGGCGCATGGTGATGGCTGATCGTCCGGAGGTCCAGACCGCGTCGGCGCCGGTGACCGCGCTGACCGTCGTCGGACTCGCGCAGAGCATGATCAACGGGCTCGCGCGGGTGCCGTTCCGCAAGCCGTGGTCGGGTCCGTCCGGGCTGCTCGACAACCTCGGCCAGTCGGTCACCCGCCAGACCATCCGCGCGTTCATGGGCTACTCGATGGGACTGCCGATCGAGGAGTTCCGGTCGATGGAGAAAATGCTCGACGACGTGTGCCGCGTCGTGATGCCGCCCTTCGTCGAACTGACCGACGGCGTCGAACTCACCGACGACATCGTCGGCGGCGTGCCCGGACTGTGGTGTCGCGCCAAGGCCAGCTCCGACGCCTACGTTGACGACGACGAGGACAAGGAAGAAATCGGCGCGACGATCCTCTACCTGCACGGCGGCGGATACATCGGCACCTCGCCGATGATGTACTCGGCCTTCGCGTCGTCGCTCGTGCGCATCTCGGGGCACGAGGTGTTCATCGCCGACTATCGGATGGCTCCCGAATTCCCCTTCCCCGCAGGTGTTCACGACGCCGCCGATGTCTACCGCGGGTTGTTGGGACGCGGCGTCGACCCCGACCACATCATCGTCGCCGGCGACTCCGGTGGCGGTGGGCTCGCGGCGTCGCTGGTGGCCTACCTTCGCGACCACGACCTGCCGCGTCCCGGCGCGCTCGCACTGTTCTCCCCCGAGATCGACCTCGATCTCGACCACCCGTCGGTCACCGAGAACGCCCCGTACGACATCCTGCCCTGGAGCATCCCGGTGACGCCGTATCTGCACGGCGTCCAACCGAACGACGCGCGGGTGTCGCCGGTCAACGCCGAGCCCGACCCGTCCTGGTTCCCGCCGACGTTCGTGTGCTGGGGCGGCAGCGAGATGTTCCGCGACGGCATACGCGACTTCGCGGCACGGCTCGAGGCGTCGGACGTGACGACGCATGCCATCGAAGAACCCGGCATGTTCCACGTGTTCCCCATCCTCATGCCGTGGGCCGAGGCGTCGAAGCGGGTGTTCCGGGCGTTGTCCGAGTTGGCGGACGGGCACGTCGAAAGTGATCCGGAGGCTGTGCAGACGCACTGAGGGTCGTGGCGCGCCCTTCGTGGCTCGTCGCTTTCGCTCCTCGCACCTCAGGGAGCAAGGGGGGTTGCGGGGACCCTTCGTGACGGCCCTCCGCAAGCTCCGGGCCTCCTCAGGGAGCGGTGGGAGCTCGGCCTTCGCAAGCTCCGGGCCTCCTCAGGGAGCGGTGGGAGCTCGGCCTCCGCAAGCTCCGGGCCTCCTCAGGGAGCAGATGACGCGGTCAGCCGAGGACGAACGCGAGCAGGAAACCTGCTGCGGTCGCGAGGCCGACCCACCAACCGCCCTCGCGGTAGGCCTCCGGCATCAGGGAGTTGGCGAGCACGCCCAACGTCGCGCCGCCGGCGAACGCCTGGACGACGCTGATCGCGGTCGATGGGATGGCGTCGGCCATCGCGTAACCGCCCACCGTGACGGCAACCAGGACAACGGCGGTGAACGTCCACATCGCCAGCGCCGAGCGGCCCGAGGCGTCGTGCTCGCGGCGCATCAACGACGCGCCGCTCACCGCTTCCGGGACGTTGCCGACCGCGATCGCCACCACCAGCACGAGCGAACCACCCGCGGTCAGCGAGACGCCGAGCGCGGTGTTCTCCGGCACGCCGTCGAGGAAGACGCCGATCATCAGTGCGGGACCGATCGCCGACGACCCGAGCTTGGTTTCGACGAGACGATCGGCGACGACGTAGACCGCGGTCCCGGAGAACAGCGCGAGGGCCGCCACGCCGGTGCCGGCCTGGGTGAAGGCGGGTTCGAATAGTTCGGTCGACACAGCCGCGATCATCGTGCCCGCGCCGAACGCCATCAGCGTCGCCAGGATCGGATTCGGCAGGTCCCACCGCAGACCGATCGCCGCACCGACCGCGATCGGAATGGCGGTCGCGAGGCCGTACAGAACTGCAGTCAGCATGACGACAAGGTTGCCCCGTGTCGCGGGTGATGGCGAGTGCGGCGCGCACAGGTGTAGTCGCTGGTTGCGGAGACCCTTCGTGACGGCCCTCCGCAAGCTCCGGACCTCCTCAGGGAACAGGGGTGCATGGCCCTCCGCAAGCTCCGGGCCTCCTCAGGGAGCAGGGGGGTGCACGGGACTCCGCTGGCTCCGGACCTCCTCAGGGAGCAGGGGGTGCACGGCCTCCGCAAGCTCCGGACCTCCTCAGGGAGCAGGGGGGTCGCCTTCGCTCGTCGCGCCTCAGGGCTGCGAGTGGTGGTTGCTCGCACCTCACGGAGCGAGAGCCGATCAAGGATCCGCAATCCAACAGGTC
Organism: Gordonia lacunae; assembly: GCF_002149015.1. GTDB lineage: Bacteria > Actinomycetota > Actinomycetes > Mycobacteriales > Mycobacteriaceae > Gordonia > Gordonia lacunae. The sequence continues at coordinate 4,122 of NZ_NGFO01000034.1, forward strand.
ACGGAATTGCGGATACCTCGATGGACCGTGCTGTGGGGTGAGGGATACACTGGACCACGTCCGACGAACCGGTCAGACCCCCGACCCGACCGGTTCGTCGGATATTTTTGTGTCCGGCTTCGCGCGTGTCGGTCGACCGACCAGGGTCGTGTTACGCGAATCCGTGGTTTCTTTATTCCGCCGGAAACCATTCGGTAATCGACGGCGAGTGAACTGTGTGTTGTAGCAAGCACTAGCTACTCGATGAAACCGGATCTCCGGTCGAACCACTCAGGGCAATGATGCCCGACCCACCCTCGCACGTCGAGCCGCCATGCGGCCGAACACTCAGAGACACCGTCTCGTCTCGCCATCCCAGGAGTTCTTGTGTCTTCTTTCGACGAAACCATCACCGAGAACATCGCCGCGTCGCTGGCGGAGATCCCGCACCCCTCACTTCCCAAGGGCTCCAACATCTATGGCGGCACCAAGATCTTCCCCGACTACCAGGCGGAGAACGGTGAATCGTACTTCACGCTCGTGCACGGCATCGCGCACGAGTCGTCGGTGTCGTTCGTCGCTGTCCTACAGGCCACCCGCGCGCTGCGCAAGGGCTTCGAGTCGGCGATGTACTTCTACGGGCCCGGAGCCATCAATTGCCTTGCCACACGGGGATTCCCGACAACCGGCGACTCCGGATTCCCGGGCGAGCAGAACATCAACAACTCGCTCGAGACCTTCATCTCCGAGGGCGGCACCGTGTTCTGCTGTCGCTTCGGTCTCGCCCTGCACGGCGGACGCGAGGAGGACCTGATCGAAGGCGTCATCCCGGCGCACCCGCTCGACGTCCAGGACGCACTCATCCACTACGCCCGCAAGGGCGCGATCATCAACTCGACCTACATGGTCTGAGTTCGCGCCAGATTTGTTGTCTGGGAGTGGTTTCGACACGGCTCGTCGCTATCGCTCCTCACCTGCTCAACCAGCAGGGGTTGATCAACCATCAAACCATCACCGACTCCGGGAAGCACATGATCACCATCGGAACCGTCGCGGCGAACTTCACCCGCGATCTCGAGCAGAACTACGCGACGATCGAACAGTACGTCGCCGAGGCACGAACGCAGGGCGTCGACTTCCTGGTGTTCCCGGAGGCGGCGATCGGCGGATACCTGTCGTCGTTGGGCAACCACGGCGACACCCAGAAGAACAGCACCCGGTCGTTGCCGCCGGCGATTTCCCTCGACGGGCCCGAGATCGCTCGGGTGCAGTCCATCGTCGGAGACCTGGTGGTGGCGATCGGATTCTGCGAACTCGGCGAGGACGGCGAGACCCGCTACAACACGGCCGCCGTCCTCGACGGGAACCGCATCTACGGCAGCTACCGCAAGGTCCATCAGCCGCTGGGCGAGAACATGTCGTACTCGTCGGGCACCGGTTACGACGTCTTCGACACTCCCGTCGGCCGGATCGGCCTCCAGATCTGTTACGACAAGGCCTTTCCCGAGGCGGCCCGGATCATGGCGCTCAAGGGCGCCGAGATCATCGCCAGTCTGTCCGCGTGGCCCGCGGCGCGCACCGCGACCGCAGAGAATCTGCAGGACGACCGTTGGACGTACCGGTTCAACCTCTTCGACACCGCGCGTGCCCTGGAGAATCAGGTGTTCTGGGTTGCGGCCAACCAGAGCGGCACTTTCGGGTCCTTGCGCTATGTAGGTAATGCCAAGATCGTCGATCCCGGTGGGAACATCCTCGACACAACGCTTCTCGGGAGCGGCATGGCCGTCGCCGAGGTGGACATCGCGGAGAGCTTCACCGCCATGCGCGCCGGCATGTTCCATCTGCGGGACCGGCGGCCCGAGGTGTACGGGATGCTCGTCGAGGCCGACACCGACCCCGACACCAGTGCTGACTTCGCCTGGCGGGACCTCGCCCATGCCTGAGATGACCGTCCAGGTGCGCTGGCCCGACGGCCTGTCGCGTCACTACTACTCCCCCAGCCTCGTGCTGCATGACCATCTCGCGCCGGGAATGTATCGCGTCGACGACTTCCGGTCGCGGGCCACCACGGCACTCGACGAGGCCAGTGCACGGGTCCGCGCCAAGTACGGATTCGCCTGCACATCGGCCGCGGCGTCGGCGGAGGAGATCGCCGTCGACGCTGCTCGACATCCCGATTCCGCTGAGGTCGAGGTGGTGTCGATGTACCCGCCGTTGCCGGTTGCGGAGGTGGCTTCGATACGGGCCGTCGCTTCGCTCCGGCCCGGATCATCCAGCAGTGAGGAGCTCTCATGAAGTCACACGTGCCGGTCGTCGTCATCGGCGGCGGACAAGCCGGGCTCTCGGTCAGCTGGTACCTCGGGCGGGCGGGCGTCGAGCACCTCGTCGTCGAAGCGGACACCGCGGTTCATGCGTGGGCCGACAAGCGCTGGGACAATTTCACTCTCGTGACGCCCAACTGGCACTGCAAGCTTCCCGGGTACACCTACGACGGCCCCGATCCGGACGGGTTCATGACGCGCGACCAGGTCGTCGAGTGGCTGCACGGGTGGCTGGAGACCTTCGAACCGCCGCTCGTCGAACACACGAAGGTCACGCGGTTGCAGCGGCTGTCCGGTGATCGGTTCGAGCTGACACTCGACGGCCCCGACGGAATGCGGTCGGTCACCTGCGATCAGGCCGTCATCGCGACCGGTGGATATCCGCTGCCGGTGGTGCCACCGTTCGCGTCGTCGCTGGATCCGGCTGTGCACCAGGTGCACTCCGAGGAGTACTTCAACCCCGAGCAACTGCCCGACGGTTCGGTGCTGGTCGTCGGGTCGGGGCAGTCGGGCACGCAGATCGCCGAGGACCTCCACCTCGCGGGCCGGCAGGTGCACCTCGCGATCGGCAACGCGCCGAGGGTCGCCCGGTTCTACCGCGGGCGCGACTGCATGACATGGCTTTCCGACATGGGTCTCTACGACACCCCGACCCAGGAGTACCCCGGCGGCCGGGCGGCGCAGGAGAAGACGAATCACTACGTCACCGGCCGCGACGGTGGTCGCGACATCGACCTCCGACGATTCGCGACCGAGGGGATGAAGCTCTACGGCGTCCTCACCGACGGGAAGGATGCGGAGCTGCGGTTCGCGCCGACACTGACCGCTGCGCTCGACCGGGCCGACGCGGTGTACAACTCCATCTGCGGTGACATCGACCGTCACATCGAGAAGCTGGGCATCGAGGCGCCGGAAGCGTCCCGGTATGAACCGGTGTGGGCGCCCGAGGTCGATCCGACCGAACTCGACCTTGCCGCCGAAGGCGTCACCTCCATCATCTGGGCGATCGGCTACCGGCCCGACTACCGGTGGATCGAGGCCAGCGCGTTCGACGGCGGTGGCCGGCCCATGCAGACGCGCGGGATCACCGAGGTGCCCGGGCTCAGCTTCATCGGGCTGCCGTGGATGCACACCTGGGGCTCCGGGCGGTTCCTCGGTATCGACCGCGACGCGCGGTATGTGGCGGAGCATGTGGTCGAGTCGGTTTGTGATGGACGCGCGCGGTTGGTTGTTGCGCAGTAGGTGTGGGACTTGTGTGAGCGCCGGGATTGCGTTGTCGAGGGTGGGTCACCAGCTGGCTTCGACTCGACGCCTCGCTTCGCTCGGAGTCGGCTCAACCAGCGGGGGTTGCGTCGGGACCCTTCGAGGCTCGTCGCTAGCGCTCCTCGCACCTCAGGGAGCAGAAAGTGGTCGTCGCTATCGCTCCTCGCACCTCAGGGAGCAAACAGATCGTCGCTAGCGCTCCTCGCACCTCAGGGAGCAGAAAGTTCATCGCTTTCGCTCGCCGCACCTCAGGGAGCAGATGGCGTCGCGCTCACCGTCGAGCAAATAGTTCATTCTTCTAAGGAGTACCCATGACGGTATCGACCCGAGTCGACCTGGCGTTGCTCGGAATTCGCGGTGATCCGCCGGTGCAGCGCAGCGGCGGTGCGGGGCCCAGCGATGACGGGCACCTGATGGTCGACGGGCTGCATGCCGCGATCCCCCGGAACCCACAGAGTCCGTTCGTCTTCGACGGCGATCGTGTGCTGTACGACGGGGTCGACATCGGCGTCGAGGTCAGCGCAATCGGCCGGCCCCGGTTCTACGACCTGCGAACCCTGGACGGGGTGAGCTACGAGAAGATCGCCCGCCTGCACGGCCGGAATGTGCTGGCGACCACCGTTCTGCAGACCTGCATCCGTTACGCCGAAGACCAGCGATGCCGATTCTGCTCGATCGAGGAGTCCCTGACGTCCGGCTCGACGATTGCGGTGAAGAAGCCCGAGCAACTCGCCGAAGTCGCCCGTGCGGCCGTCGATCTCGACGGCGTCACCAACATGGTCATGACGACCGGCACCAGCGGCGGACGCGACCGCGGGGCCCGTCATCTCGCCCGGTGCGTCCGGGCGGTCAAGGCGGCAGTGCCCGAACTGCCGATCCAGGTCCAGTGCGAGCCGCCCGCTGATCTCGCCGTCCTGACCGAGCTCCGTGACGCCGGAGCGGACGCCATCGGCATCCACGTCGAATCCCTCGACGACGACGTGCGGCGTCGCTGGATGCCCGGCAAGTCGACGGTCCCGATGTCGGAGTACCGGGCGGCCTGGGCCGAGGCGGTCCGGGTGTTCGGCCGCAATCAGGTGTCGACCTACCTGCTGGTCGGGCTCGGCGAGGACACCGACGAGATGATCGCCGGCGCCAAGGAACTGGCCGACACGGGCGTGTATCCCTTCATCGTCCCGTTCCGGCGCCACGCCGGGACTCTCGCCGTCGACGTCGACAACGCCCCCGCACCCGACCCGGCGATCGTCGAGAAGATCAGCCGCGAAGTCGCCGGTCATCTGAGCTTCATCGGGATGTCCGGGTCGGAACAGCGCGCGGGGTGCGCGGCCTGCGGTGCCTGCAGCGTGCTGCCGACGGTCGGAGGCTGACGTGTTGTCACGAGGCGAACTGTCGATTCTCTCCGGGCTGCCGCGAACGACGGCGCGGTCGGACTTCCTGATCACCGTTGCCGACAGCCCGCGGGACCACACGGCATACCGCGCGCTGCGACACCGCGAATTCGTCGAACGGCAAGCGCTGTTCGAGCACACGGATCTCGACGACACCGACGAGGACCCGCGCACCACCGTCCTCGTCGCGACCCTGCCCGACGGGACGATCGCGGGTGGAGTGCGGATCGCACCCACTCCGTGGGCGGGATCGACATACGCCGACATCGGCTGGTGGTTCGGCTCGCGGCTCGTCGTCGCCGACCCGGGGCTGGCCGCCGGGATCGGCCCGGCACTCGTGCGAGCGGCGTGCGCGCACGTCGAACAGCTGGGCGCCCTGCGGTTCGACGCGACGGTCCAGGATCGTTACGCACCGATGTTCGCCCGGCTCGGCTGGCTGGACCGCGGTCCCGGCCCGCGGATCGAAGGCCGGTCGCACCGGAAGATGCGGTACCCAGTCGACAGAATCCAACGCACGGTCGACGGGACGAAAGCGGTTCTCGCCGAGGCGCTCGCGCCGTTCGCCGACATGCCCGGTGGCCTCGGAGCCGCCGGATTCCGCGGCGACGACGGCGTTCCACTGCCCGGCACCGACGTGATCGCCGCCTGCGACGCCATCATCCCGTCGATGATCGAACGCGATCCCGAGTGGGCCGGTTGGTGTTCGGTGCTCGTCAACCTCAACGACCTCAGCGCGATGGGGGCTCGTCCGCTCGGTCTGCTCGATGCCGTCGGAGCGCCCACGACGTCGCACCTGACGCGCATCATCCGCGGGATCTCCTCGGCGGCAGGCGCGTGGCGCACCCCCGTTCTCGGTGGGCACACGCAGGTCGGCGTGCCGTCGGCGCTGGCAGTGACCGCGCTGGGGACCACGCCCAGTCCACTGCCCGCGGGCGGTGGCCGAGTCGGCGACACCGTGACCCTCCACGCCGACCTCGGCGGCTCGTGGCGACCCGGATATCACGACCGACAGTGGGACTCGACGAGTTCACGCAGCAGTGACGAACTCTGCGCCATGGCGTCCCACCTCGCGACCGTCGGTCCCGCGTCGGCCAAGGACGTCAGCATGGCCGGGATCGCCGGCACGCTGGGCATGCTCGCCGAAGCGTCCGGAACCGGCGCCGAGCTTGATGTGATGGCAGTACCGCGTCCCGGCGACGCGTCGATGGGCGCGTGGCTCACCTGTTTCCCGGGGTACGCGATGCTCAGCACCGACCGCACCGGCGCCCGACGCACAGGCCCCACACCTGCTCCGGTCACAACCGTCGACTGCGGCCGATTGATCGCGGAACCCGGCGTGCGATTGCGGTGGCCCGACGGTGAGACGACCGTCGCCGTCGCATCCACCGTCACCGGGCTGGGTGCCGCGTGAATCCCGAGCGAGCGGCCGTAGCGGCGGATCCGACCGGTACAGTTCGCCCATGAGGTCGGTCACCCTCGGGGCCCTCGCCGCGCACTTCGGGCGCGACGTGGAACGCGGTGTCGCGAAAGCGGTCGGCATCGTCGAATCCGCCGCACGCGACGGCGTCGACCTCCTCGTCTTCCCCGACGCCTCGCTCGGCGGTTATCTCGGCGATCTCCGTCAGCCTGATCCGGCCGAACTGCCACCCGCCTTGGACCCCGACGGCCCGGAACTCGCCGCGATCACCGCCGCCGCCGGCGACATGACCGTGTGCATCGGGTACACCGAAGCCGTCGGCGAGCAGCGGTTCAACACCGCGGTGTGTGTCTCGGGCGACGGCGTCCTCGGCACCCACCGCAAGGTTCATCAGCCCGCAGGCGAATCGCTCGCCTACGCGGCCGGAGATCAGTTCGGCTCGTTCGACACCCCGGTCGGCCGACTGGGCATGCTGATCGACTACGACAAGACCTTTCCGGAGTCGGCACGCACGCTCGCGCTCGACGGCGCGCGGATCATCGCGGCGTTGTCCGCGTGGCCGGCCAGCGTCACCGACCGTGCTGCCCGCCTGCCCGCCGATCGACAGTCCCGGCTGTTCGACCTCTACGACTGTGCCCGTGCCGCGGAGAACCAGGTGTTCGTCGTGTCGTCGAACCAGACCGGGGTCATGGGGTCATTGCGTTTCCTCGGACAGGCGAAGGTCGTCGGGCCGGGTGGCGACATCCTGGCGACGACTCGATCGAAAGGCGGGATGGCCACGGTGACTGCCGATGTCGACGCCGAGGTCGACCGGGCGCGGCGCGTCCTGAGTCACCTTGCCGAACTACGGCCGGACACCTACCGGTCGACGACGCCGGCGGATCAGCGGTGACCGGCACGAACACTTCGCCACTCCGGGTGGCGCTGCTCACCTACTCGACGAAACCCCGTGGCGGCGTCGTTCATACGCTGAACCTGGCCGAGGCGATGGCTCGGCACGGCGCCGACGTCACGGTGTGGTCGCTCGCCCGCGGTGGCGACGAGGGTTTCTTCCGGGACGTGGATCCGGCCGTGACAGTGCGGCTCGTACCATTCCCAGACCGGGAGAACGAGACGATCACCGAACGCATCGTGCGGTCCATCGACACCCTCCGCAGCGCCTTCGACGCCGGTGCCCATGACATCGTGCACGCCCAGGACTGCATCAGCGCCAACGCCGTCGGGACGTGCATCCGCACAATTCACCATCTCGACCAGTTCACGACCCCGATCCTCGTCGACTGCCACGAGAAGGCGGTGGTCAATCCGTATGCGCGGATCTGTGTGTCGCGCGCAGTCGCCGACGAGGTCGAGCAGGGCTGGGGACTGACCCCGACGGTGATCCCGAATGGCGTTGCGTACGAACGCTTCGCCGGCGCGGCGTCGGACTCCCCCGAGTCGGTCGAGGCGCGACGGCGCTGGTCGGACCAGTTGGGCGACTACGTGCTCGCCGTCGGCGGAATCGAGCCGCGCAAGGGCAGCATCGACCTCCTGGATGCGTATGGTGCACTGCGGGAGCGTCATCCGGAACTGCAGCTCGTCTTCGCGGGCGGCGAGACCCTCTTCGACTACCGCGACTACCGCGCCGATTTCGACCGTCGGCGTGCCGAACTCGACGTCGAACCGATCGTGCTCGGCAATGTGCCCGACGACGACCTGCCGTCGCTGGTCGCCGCCTGCCGTGTCTTCGCGTTCCCGTCGGTGAAAGAGGGCTTCGGTCTGGCGGCGATGGAGGCCCTCGCCGCGGGGCGCCCGGTCGTCGCGCGAGACCTTCCCATCCTGCGCGAGGTGTTCGGCGACACCGTCGCCTACGCCTCGACCGTCGCGGAACTGACCGATGCCCTCGACGCGTCGCTCGCGTCCGACCCGGAACGCAGTCGGTCCGGCCGTTCTCTGGCCGCTTCGCTGACGTGGGACGACGCGGCCCGTCGGCACCTCAAGTTCTATGCCCGGCACCCGTACCCGGGGCCACCGGTCGGCACCCGCGGATGAGCGAGTCCCGCCGGGCCGAGCGCGCCGGCATGCTGGCGGTGGCGCTCACCGCCATCCTGTGGGGCACGTCGGGAACTGCGGCCGCGATGGCGCCCGAATTGAGCGCCGTGACCGTCGGCGCGATCGCCATGTGCGGCGGTGGGCTTCTGCAGGCGGCGGTGAACGCCCGCGCCATCCGTGCGGCGTGGATGGCGCCGGGAGCGGAGCGAGCGGGCCGAATGACACCGTCGTTGATCGGGCAGTGGCCGGTCGCGCTATTCGGCGGTATCTGCGTGCTCATCTACCCGCTCTGCTTCTTCGGGTCGATGCGCGTCGGCGGCGTCGCGCTCGGGACCGTCGTGTCACTGGCGTCGGCGCCGCTGGTCTCCGCGGTCATCGAACGGATCGCCGACGGCCGGCGACTCACCACGCGGTGGACCGTCGCCTGTCTGCTCGGGATCGTCGGCAGTGGCGCACTGGCGCTGTCGCGGAGTGAGTCGTCGCACGGGGATGCCCTCTCCGGTAACCATTCGGCCGCTGTGGGTGTGGGGCTCGGGCTGCTGGCCGGCGTCACGTACGCCGGGCTGTCGTGGGCGATGCGTCGCCTGATGAACAGGTCCGTGCCACGCGGCGCGGCGGCCGGAACCGTCATGGGTCTGGGCGGGGTGTTCCTCCTGCCGATCGTCGCGATCGGCATACCCGCGGTCATCACGCACCCCGGGACGCTGGGCGTTCTCGCCTACCTCGTCCTCGTTCCGCAGTTCCTCGGCTACGTGCTGTTCAGTCGCGGACTCGGTCGGATCGACAGTTCGACCGCCACCACCATCACCCTGATCGAACCCGCCGTGGCGACTGCGCTGGCCGTCGGCGTGCTCGCGGAACCGATCACCGCGATCGGGTGGGTGGGCATCGCTGTGCTGGCGGCGGCCTTGCTCGTACTCCTGGCTCCTCGCCTTCCGCCATCAGCCGGATCGGCATCCACTAGCGTCGAAGCAGAATCATCGACAGGGAGGTCGACACATGAAGCAGTTCCGAGAAGCCGTCGAGGCGCGTGATGAGCAGGCGATGAGGGCGTTGCTCGCCGACGATGTGGTCTTCACCAGTCCGGTCGCATTCAAGCCGTATCCGGGCAAGGCGATCACGTCGGCCATCCTGCGTGGCGTGCTGCGGGTCTTCGAGGACTTCCGCTACATCCGCGAGATCAACGACGCCGGCGGGCACGACTCGGCGCTCGTCTTCGAAGCCGTGGTCGGCGGCAAGAAGATCACCGGTTGCGACTTCATCCACGTCAACGACGACGGCAAGATCGACGACCTCATGGTCATGGTCCGCCCGCTGTCGGGCGCACAGGCCGTCGCTGCGGCGATGGGCGCGCAGTTCGACCAGATCGCCGCCGAGGCCGCAGCGGAGTCCGAGGGGGTCAGCCAGTGAAACTCGGCCTGCAACTGGGCTACTGGGGTGCGCAACCGCCGACCCATCACGCCGAGATCGTCGCCGCGGCCGAGGCCTCCGGCTTCGACAGCATCTTCACCGCCGAGGCCTGGGGATCCGACGCCTACACCCCGCTGGCCTGGCTCGGGTCGTCGACCGAACGTGTCCGGCTCGGGACATCGGTGCTGCAACTCTCGGCCCGCACACCGACCGCGTGCGCGATGGCCGCGCTGACCCTCGACCACCTGTCCGGCGGTCGGCACATCGTCGGGCTGGGTGTCTCGGGACCGCAGGTCGTCGAAGGCTGGTACGGGCAGAAGTTCGCCAAGCCCCTGGCCCGGACCCGCGAGTACATCGACATCATGCGGCAGGTCTGGGCCCGGGAGGCTCCGGTCAGCAGCGCCGGGCCCCACTACCCGCTGCCGTTCGACGGTCCGGGTGCGTCGGGATTGGGCAAGACGCTCAAGCCGATCACTCACCCCCTGCGCAGCGACATCCCGGTGATGCTCGGTGCGGAGGGGCCGAAGAACGTCGCGCTCGCCGCCGAGATCGCCGACGGCTGGCTGCCGCTGTTCTACACGCCGCGGATGGCCGACACCTACAACGAGTGGCTCGACGAAGGATTCGCTCGGCCGGGTGCCCGGCGCAGTCGCGAGGACTTCGAGGTGTGCGCGACCGCGCAGATCGTCGTCACCGACGACCGCGAGGGCACCTACGCCGCGATCAAACCGTTCCTGGCCCTCTACATGGGCGGGATGGGCAGCGAGGACACCAACTTCCACGCCGAGGTCTACCGGCGGATGGGCTACTCCGACGTCGTCGACGAGGTGACCGCGCTCTTCCGGAACAACCGCAAAGACGAAGCGGCCCAGATCATCCCCGATGCCGTCGTGGACGACTCGGCGATCGTCGGCGATCTCGACCACGTGCGCGAACAGATCAAGGTCTGGGAAGCGTGCGGGGTGACGATGATGCTCGTATCGCCGGGAAGCGTCGCCGAGGTAGAGCAACTCGCCGAGCTGATCCGCTGATGCTCTCCCCCGCCCGCGTCACCCTCATCGACACCGTGGTGCCGTTCGATGCGCCGCTCGACGTCACCTTCGACTACCTCGCGGACCCCGCGAATCGACCGGAGTGGCAGTCGAGTCTGCGTCAGGTCGACGACCTCCGGCCGATCGGTGACCGGGCCGGTGACGTCGGCACCAGCTGGACCGACGTCACGGTCGTCCCCGGGGTGTCCCCGCGGATGGAGGTGACCGCCTGTGAATCTCGCCGCATGTGGCAGGAGATCGGACGGTGGCGGTCGGTCGACGCGGTGCTGACGCTGACGTTTTCCGACCGGGACGGGGGCGATCCGGACGGGGGCGATCGGGACGGGGGCACCGACGTCCATGCCGAGGCTGTGCTGACGGTCCCCGCCGTCAGCGGGTTCGTGCTGACCGCGACGCGATGGCCCGCCGCGCGCGCTGTGCGGGCCGATCTCGAGCGGGCTGCCCGTCTTCTGGGTCGTCGCGGCTCTCGGTGAGGGATCCCTCCTCGGGTAGCGTTCCCAGGGTGAACATCAAGAACGCGACACTCGTCCTCGGCACCGCGCTCGTCCTGGCCGTCGCCGGTTGCAGCTCCGATTCCGACTCCGGTTCGGACACAACGGAAACCACTGCGACTGCGACGACCGGCGGCGCCGAGACCCCGGCAGCGGGAGCGGAGAGCTGCCCGAGCGCACCCGCGAACGCCGACGCCACACCGCAGTGGACCGAGAAGGGCACCACCGGCGCATTGCAGATGGTCGCGTCCACCGCGACCGAGGCTCCGGACATCACCGTCGAGAACCCGTTCAGCGTCGACGCCACCCAGGTCAAGGTCCTCGTCGAGGGTGACGGCGCGGTTGTCCCGGAGACCGCGACGGTGTCGGTCTGCTACGTCGGCGTCAACGGGCGCACCGGCGAGACCTTCGACAGCGCCTACGCAAACGGCTCACCCGCAACCTTTCCCCTCAACGGCGTGATCCCCGGCTTCAGCAAGGCCATCGCGAATCAGAAGGTCGGATCCAAGGTGGGCGTCGCCATGACGTCGGCCGACGGCTACGCCTCCGGTAACCCCCAGGCGGGCATCGAGGTCGGCGACACCCTCGTCTTCGAGATCAGCATTCTCGGAGCGTCGTAGGGCGGTAGCTCCCGCAAACTGTGAGCGGGCAGCCACCCCCTGCTCCCTGAGGTGCGAGCGCAGCGAGCCACGAAGGTCCTACCGTGAGATCGGTTAGGAACCTTCGTGGTTCGTCGCTATCGCTCCTCGCACCTCAGGGAGCAGGGGGCGGCGCGTGCGGGGCTCGAACCTCAGTTTCTGCGGCCTGGCGGCCGTCGTGGACTGCGAGCGGACTCTGCTCCCTGACGTGCGAGCTTGCAAGCGTCACGAAGGGTCTCGCAACCTCGGTCGGCATACCCTTCGTGACGCGCCCTCCGCAAGCTCCGGGCGCTCCTCAGGGAGCAGGGGGTAGCGCTCAGATCTTGCGGTGCCGCAGGTTGATCGGCAGGCCGTCGGCGGGGGTCGGGCCGGTTCCGTAGGTCAATTCCGGGCGGTAGTCGGCCGGGACGTCCCACTCGAAGCGCTGCAGCATCTGGTGCAGGATCGACTTCACTTCCATCCCACCGAAATACAGGCCGATGCACTTGTGTGCGCCGCCGCCGAAGGGCGCCCATGCGAACCGGTGGACCTTGTCCTCGCGGCGTTCGGCCGAGAAGCGCTCGGGGTCGAAGTGGGTCGGGTTGGGCCACCATTCCTTGCGGAGCATCGTCGCCCACGGGTGGATGGCGAGCAGCGTGCCCTTCGGGATGTAGTGCCCGCAGATCTCGGTGTCCTCGATCGCCATCCGGAAGAGCATCCCGACGGGGGCGTTGAGGCGCAACGTCTCCTTGAAGGCCAATTCCATGCTGGGGAGCTTGTCGACGTCGTCGTAGTCGATCGTCGGCTTGTCGAGTGCAAGGGATTCCTCGCGCAGCCGCTCCTGCCACTCGGGGTGCCGGCCGAGGAAGTAGGTCAGCATCGACAACGCGATGGTGCTGGTGTCGTGCGCGGCCATCATCACGAAGATCATGTGGTTGACGATGTCCTCGTCGGAGAACGTCTCGCCTTCGTCGCTCTCGGCGTTGCAGAGAACGCTGAACAGGTCATCGGCGTCGTTCCCGCGACGCAGCGGAATCTCGGACCGGAAGTACTCCTGCAGCGCCTCGCGGCCGCGGAGTCCCTGCGCCCAGGTCCAGTTGCCGACGTCCTTGCGCACGATCGCCTGACCACCCCGGACAGCGGCCTCGAACGCGTGCTCCAGTCGGTGGGCCTCGGACTCGCTGACGTGGGCTCCCATGAAGACCTCGGTCGCCAGCGACAGCGTGAGGTCCTTGGTGCGGGAGTACATCTTGAACCCGTTGCCCACCTCCCAGTTGGCGAGGGTCTTCTCGATGTGCGGGGTCATGATGTCGAGGTAGCCGGTGAGGCGGGGCCGACTGAACGCCTGCTGCATGATGCGCCGGTGCTGCATGTGCTCGTCGAAGTCCATCAGCATGACGCCGCGGCGGAAGAACGGGCCGATCATCGGTTCCCAGCCGAGTTCGCTGGAGAACGCCTTCTTGCGGTTCATCCAGACCGCTTCGATGGCATCCGGACCGACGAGGGTGACCATGTTCATGCCCAGCGCGCCGGACCATGAGACCTGGCCGTAGCGCTCGAATCGCTCCATCGCGGACTTGAGGGGGTCGACCAGCGCCTCGAGGGTGTTGCCGAGGTACGGAATCCCGGGATCACCCATGACCGGCTTGAGATCCGACCCGGCGGGTGGCTCGGCCAGCGGGCGTTCCGAGCTCGGATACATGCTGCTCGCCTTCGCCAGCACGCCTTGGATCTGTTTCTTCCGACTCGTCATGTACCTGCCACTCCCCATTGTTCCGTTGTGCGTTACATCACTATGCACCATTGGAACGGATTTTAGCGGTTGTTTCAAGGGGGGCGTTCGCGGAGGGTGTTCATGCAGGTTGCGCGAGCGTGTCGGACGCACGTCCCGAGGCAAGCGCCCGGGGACCGGAGACCCCCAGCGAGATCAGCACGGCCAGGCCCCACAGCAGGTACGACGACCCGACGACGTGCTGCCACCAGGCCCACGACAGCTCGGCGTCGTACCGCTGAGGGATGCGCTGATGCGGCGCGGCAGCGAAGATGACCAGCCCCGAGCCGAGAAGCCACCACCAGATCGCCGACGCCGCGGGGCGCGTCGCGACGTAGGTCAGCAGGATCAGCACCGGGACCACCCAGACCCAGCTGTGATCCCACGCGACCGGCGAGCAGTACAGCGCGGCGAACGCGACGGCGATGAGGGCCGCGACGTCGCGCGGAGTCATCGTCCGTGGGTCTGCCTGCGCCGGTGACAGCAGGCGCCACGCCACCCACGCCACGAACACTCCGACAACGAGCGAGACGAGGAACCACGCCGCGTCGGACTCCACGCCCAAGCGCCCCAGCTCCCCCTTGATCGACTGGTTGTTCGCGAAGTGTGGACTCCCGATGCGGTCGGTGTCGAAGAGGGTCGAGGTCCAGTAGGTGGTCGAGTCGCTCGGTGTCAGCAGATGCCCCAGGGCGGCGTATCCGACCGCCGACACGGCGGCCACGCCCAGTGCACGCCAGTCCCGGCGGACGAAGAAGTACAACAGGAAGACCGCGGGCGTGAGCTTGATCGAGATGGCCAGGCCGACGAGGAGCCCGTTCCACCATCTGCCCCGGCCCAGCAGGACGTCGACGACGACGAGCGTCATCAGGACGATGTTGACCTGACCGAAGTTCAGCGTGTCTCGGACGGGTTCGAGCCAGAGGGCGACCGTCGTGGCAGCCGTTGCGAGCCACCACAGGTCGCAGACCGGCCGGTCGAGGAGGACGGTCAGGACGATCCGGCAGACCACGAGCAGACAGCCGATGGACATCGCGGTGAACAGGGCCTGGCCCAGGCCGAGCGGTACGACGGTGAACACCGAGAACAGAGCGGCGGCCAGCGGTGGGTAGGTGAACGGCAGGTACGAGCCCTCGGCGAGCCGCGGCAGGATGCCGTACAGGTCGCCGCCGTCGAGCAGTACCTGACCTCCCATGCGGTAGACGTCGAAGTCGATCCGGTACGGGGCGGGCGGCTGATTCGGCAGGACGACGATCGCGACCGCCGAACTGAGAACGAAGGCGGCGAGTGCCGCCCATCGGGCCCACGGCGTTCGGAGATAGCGATCCAGCGCACGTCGGATGGTTCCAGCAGCAGTCACGAGCCCTCACTTCCGAGCGGGATCGTATCGCGGGGCGCCCTCGGTGCAGCGGAGCGGAGTCCGGGACTCGTCAGGCGGCCCCGGCGCTGCGTCGACGTGCGCGCGCCGGAATAGCGGACTCGTCCGGGTAACCATCGAGCATGATCGTCGCGATCGCGCCGAGGGCACGATCCCACGCCGATGTCATGGCCGGAGTCCAGGCATCGCCGCCGATCTCGCTCATCGTGGCGATCATGCATTCCGCAACTGCCGTGTACATCGGCCTGGTGACACCGAACCGGGCGTGGCGCCGTCCCAGGGCGTGGAGTGTCGTTCGCAGCCAGTCGGCGTCGTCGACGTGGTCCACCACCGACACGATCGCGCCCCGCAACATCTCGGCCTGCACTCGGGTGTCGCGGCCGAACATCGCGCGGACCGTCGGATACCGGTCGAAGAGGATCTCGTAGAAGCGGACGGTGAGGCCCGAGTCGGGCAGGTCGACGAGAGCGAGACTGTCGTGGAGCAGTTGCTTGTCCATGGAGGGACCCTGGGGCTCGCGCATTGCGGGTGGACGCGCAGCGCGGAAGGCGGAGGTAAACGTGGCCTCACACCGACGGGCCCTACGTGTGAGGTTCGGGATGGTTCGAGTTCCTACGTCTCCCAGTCGACGGTGGCTGCCAGGTCCAGCAGCCGGCGTCGTCGGGCCTCCCCCGTCGCCCCCACCCACGCGATGAGTCCGTAGACGTGCGCGCGGAAATCTGGGTGATCGGCGCGATTCTGCGACGCCGCTCCATGGCGGCGCGCGTTGTGCAGCAGGGCCCTCAGGTTGTCGTACTCGGATCTGGCGACCTGGGGGCGGTCGTTGACGACAAGGCCGGCGAGGCGCTGGCGCTGATGGCTGTGCATGATCCGGACCTTGTCCGGGTGGACGGTGAAACGCTCCGCATCGACGATGCGGAGCACTGTCCACAGCACCCGGTCGGCATCGATCGCGTCGCCCGAGATCGCGAGGTCGTCGCCGTACCGGGTGTACCGGAGACCGTTGCGGCGGGCATAGCCGTCGAGCCGCCGATCCAACGACCGCATCACGAGGTTGGCGAGATGGGGCGACGTCGGTGCGCCCTGCGGGAGATGACGTTCGCGAAGCAGTGCGGCGTGCATGTGATCGAGGCCTCGGAGCTCATCGACAGGCGTTGCCGTGGTGCACAATTCGGCGAGCAGGCGTGCGATGTGGGGTTGGAATCCCGCGTCGCGGAACACCGCGCGAACGCGCTGGACGGTGATGGACTCGAAGCAGT
Source organism: Gordonia lacunae (assembly GCF_002149015.1). Taxonomy (GTDB): domain Bacteria; phylum Actinomycetota; class Actinomycetes; order Mycobacteriales; family Mycobacteriaceae; genus Gordonia; species Gordonia lacunae. The sequence goes on from NZ_NGFO01000034.1 coordinate 20,496, forward strand.
GCCGGAGGTCGACACGCACGACCGCGGGCCGGTCGGTGTGCGGCCAGGCGAACGCAGCCGGCGACGACCCGGGCACGAACCCGCGCGCCGCCGAATGCGCCGGGATGCGCTCGACCAGACGCCTGAGCAGACGCCGTTGGGTCTCTCGCATCCGTGGCTTCGGCGCTTCGATGACACGGACGCCTTCGCGTTTGTCCCGTCGCCAGATGCGATAGTGCCGCAACGGCGGACGCGCCGTTCGCAACCACTGTCCGCGGTCGGCGAACCACTCGAGTTCCGGAACGGTGAAGTCGAGCCAGTGCGCGACCTGCTCAACGTCGTAGAGATCAGGCAGATCGTCGAGCACCGTTCCCGACGACTCCGGTTCATGAAGGACGAGGGGCCGGCGGGGTTGGGGCTCCGGATGGGTCCACGGCGCCAGCGCCTCCAGGACGACCGTTGCTGGATGCCTGGGTTCGTGCGGCGAGAGTTCGAAGATGCGGTCGGCCACGTCGGCGGTGACCTCCGCGGGCAGAAGCACACGAAGCGCGGTCAGCACCTCCGGCCAGGTCCAGGAGGTATATGTCCGCGAGAAGTCCGCAGCGACTTCGGCGGCCTCGTGTGCGCGGAGGAACGGGTCGGTCACTGCGTCGTCGCCTGTGTACGGGACGACTGTCGGTGATGAACGACGGGTGTGGTGACCAGAGCTGTGGTGCAACGGCGCCGGGTGGCACGTGAAGCGTGCGCGCCGGCGTCGGACGCAGGAACCAACTGTGAAGTGCACCCAGGGGTTACCCCTGAGACGGATCGCGACGATCCCCTCTCACCTCGCCCGTCGTTCATCAATCGACATGGTGCCACGAGGGTGCGACAACCGAGTGGAGGACGCCGAGGTCCGCGGGTCAGATGCGCGCGGTTGCTGGTGGCGTGCTGGTGAAAGTGGTTTGTGGGTGGGCGGTCTGCGGATCGTCGGTGTTCCGCTGCAGCTGAGGAACCCTTTCATCTGCCGGATCTCGGGGATCGTTGGTGCTCGCGCGCGTTCGCGCCGAGTCAGCCGGTGGGTGGACTCGGTGTCGACACGATCAGGTGAGTCTCGCGACAGCCTCTGCGACCGTCACCCACACTTCCAGTGGCGCCCTGTCCGGAGGGCCTCCGGATTGTCTGCTTGCCTTCCCGATCGAACTCGACGCACACCGTCTCCTCCGGGTGCGAGGTCTGGTAGACCCGGTCTCCATGGGTAGCTATGACATCCGGCCTGTCGAAGCGAGTGACATCGAGCAGATCTCGGCCGCCCACACCGCCATCTGGAAGATGACCTATCCGGGCATGGTGGACCAGGACAGACTCGATGCACTCACTTCTGCAGAAGCTGCCCTCCGCTGGCGGGAGACGGTCGGAGACTTCGCAGACCATGCTGTGCGCGGGGTCCGGCTCCGATGCGCGACCTGCACTGCCACACAGGAGATGGTCGGCTTCGCAACGAGCGGCCCGGGTCGCGATCGCGACGCGCCCGCACCGACTGAACTGTGGTCTCTGAATGTCGTTCCCCGCCATCACGGCAGCGGCGTGGCCCTGGACCTGATGATCTCCGTGCTCGGCGTCATCGGCGTCCCCGCCTACCTATGGGTCGCCCGCGACAACGCGCGTGCTGTCGCGTTCTACCGCAAACACGGGTTCGAACTCGATGGTGCCACTCGTCGCGACCCCGACTGGGACTGCCGCGAAGAGCGCATGACCGCCACACGAGCATGAACGGCAGTGGCAGCTTCCAGCGGCCGGATGGCAGGACGACGCCGCGCCATTGCCTACGATCCGTCGCCGGTCTGACCACAACTCGTGGGCGCGCCGCTCCCGGGACGGTAGTGATCGGCGATCGAACACCCGACTCGTCCGCGTCCGGCGGCCGCAGAGGCGCAAGTCGACTACGGATGCCGCACTTCCGGTTCGATTCGAAACAGCTGTGGCTGGTGTTCACTGGTGGTGACGATGAAGCGCACAGTCGACGAATTCGGCTACGGTGCAGTGATTCTCGATATCGGAGCTTGTGGAAACTCCTCGTCGTCGAACGAATGTTCCCGTACAGTGGAGTCATGCCAGAGCTCGCCACCGTCCTCGATCAGCTCATCGAGACCGCGCCGCCCGCCGATGACTTCACCGGCAGAGCAACTTTCGACGCATTGCGCATGCTGCAGTTGATCCGCAACACCGTGGATCATCAGATCGTCACCCACACAGCGCAACTCGGCGAACTCGCGGTCGCCCAGAGAACCGGCGGTAGCACCAAGGCAATGCTGATCGAGCTGGGACATGCGCCCGCAGCGGCCCATCGCGTCATGCGAAGCGTCGACGCCCTGCCCGCGCTCCCGGCCGTGGCCCATCACGCCGCCGACGGACACCTGTCCTCGGAAATCATCGACGCCATCGTCCGAGGGATGAGCTCCATCGGGAAGCGGTGTCGTGAAGGGCTTTCCGACAGAGACAAGCGTGCGCACGAGACCGAACTCCTCGCCCAGGCCTTGTCCGGTGCGACGCCGGCGCAGGTACTCGAGTACGCCCGCGGGATCGGCAACGCCCTTGCCGACGCCACGGACACCGGGATCCCCGCCGCGGACGACCCATCGCTGAACACCGTCAGCGCTCGCACCACGGACGACGGACGCGTCGACATCCGCGCCGACGTCACCCAGGTGGTCGGCGAGAAGTTCTTGTCGATGATCGACGAACGCTCCTGCCCGCGGCCCGAACCCGACGGCGCGGCGGATCGGCGTACCGCTGAACAGCGTCGCGCGGACGCCTTCGAGTTGATCCTCGATCAAGCTGCGCTGGGGGCGCGCATCGACAGCGTCGGCAGTCCGCGGACCCAGCTGGTGGTGACCATCCCCGCCGCAGGCACGGACCCGGCACACCTCCCGTGGACCGGGTCCGTCAGCCGCGCGACCGCGAAACAGGTGTCATGTGACGGGTCGTTGACCGAAATCGTCCTCGACGGCGAAGGCGTACCTCTGCAGATGGGCCAGACCCACCGACTGTTCCCATCGCATCTACGCAAAGCAGTGATCGTGCGAGATGGCTGCTGCATCAAATGCGGTGCACCACCCTCACATACGCAGGTGCATCACATCGCGCACTGGGCGGACGGCGGACCCACCGATCTCGACAACGGCTGCCTGCTCTGCCAACGCTGCCACACCCAGGTCCACCACCACGGCTGGGACGTCGTCATGGGCTTCGATCGGCATCCCTGGCTGGTCCCGCCCGCCACCATCGACCCGAACCGACGACCCTTACCTGCCTACAACCGACGCACCATGCGACTCGACGACGCCGCCTGACCGCCGCACACCTCGCGCAGCACCTTCCGCACCCGGCCGGTGACCGGGACCGCAACCGTCCTTTGACAACTCCACAGTGGGATACGACGTGGTCGAGAGTTGGGCACCGCCCCATGTGGGCGAGCTCGCGAGCCGTATAGGACTCCGACACCGGCGTCGCGGGACCCTTCGAGGCTCGTCGCTAACGCTCCTCGCACCTCAGTTTCTGCGGCCTGGCGGCCGTCGTGGACTACGAAGCAACCGTCGTGCTCGGTGCGGCGACCACATTCACTGCTCCCTGAGCCTGGATCTTTCATCTTGTGTGGGGGCGGGTGGGTTGTGGTGTGGGCGTGCGGGTTTTCCGGCGTTGTGTCGCCGGTTCTTCGGTGTCCTGGGTTGTTGGGTGTGGTTGCTGCCGGTGACCGAGTGCGTGGTGGCTGGTGGTGCTCAGGTGGTGTGCAGTGCGGTCCAGCCGGTGGTGATGGCTTCGAGGTGGGGCCAGTTGCGGGGTAGTCGTAGGAGTTGGCGGCGTCCGGATCGGATGATGCGCCCGGCCACGGCGAGGATGCGTAGGGGTAGTTGTTTGGGTTCCCACCGCCGGATTGGTGCGTGAGGGTCCCAGCACAGGGTTTGTGTCCATACCAGCAGTTCTGTTGCCAGACAGACTATTTCTAGCCAGATCTGGTTTTTGGCGAACGCCTGGAACGGCAGGTTGGCCAGTCCGGTGTCTTTGAGGTTGCGGATGCGGTCCTCGGCGCGGGCGCGTTGGCGGTGGCGTAGTTCGAGTGTGGGTAGCGTCCAGCCGGTGCCGTGGGTGTTGGTGGCGAACACGGTGTAGCGGCGGCCTTCGATATCGGTCAGTCGGAGTTGGGCGCCGGAGTGGGGGTACTCGCGGCGGGCGATGACACGCATCCCGTCCGGCCACGGTGCGTCGGTGCTGGCCAAGGCCGGGATTGCAGTGGTGAGTTCGGCGACGTGGGCGTCGAGTCGGGGTTCGCCGCTGGCGTCGACCGCTGGTTGCCAGGCCTGTTCGGGTAGTCGAGCGAGTGCGGTTTTGATGGTGTCGGAGACGATGTAGCCGATCGAGTACTGCAATCCCGCCTCGGTGATGTGGGCGAGGAACTCCTTGGAACATCCCGCGGCGTCGGTGCGCACGAGTACCTGGTCGCGTTCACCGGCCGGCAACTGAGCCAGCGCGGCGGTCAGGGTGGAGATGTGTAGGTCAGCACCTTGTGGTGAGGCACCGCCGCGGCGGAGGTCGCAGATGAGTGGTTCACCGGTGCCGTAGTGGCCGTGATCAACCAAGGCGCACATCGGGGCGTGGCCGTAGTGGCGTTTGTAGTTGATTTCGGCGTGTTCTTTGTCCGAGTGCGCGGTCACGGTGGTGGCGTCGAGATCGACGATGACCTGACCGCCGTCGAAGCTGCCCGGCTGTCCTTGCAGCGGTCGTCGACGCGTCCACACACTGTCTCGGCAGCGTGCGCGGGCCTGGCGGATGGCTGCCACCACTGCGGTGGAATCATCGGCGAGTGTGCTGATCAGGCGAGAGACCGTCGGGTCTGAGGCGACGGGGCCGAACAGGGCGGGTTGGGCGCGCACGATCGACAGATCAGACACACAATCGCCGCCCACCGCGACCGCGGTCGCGAGGTCCAACAGCACTTTGGCGGGGTCGTGAACGGTCCGTGTGGTGGTCCACGGCATCAACGCCGTGGTCAAGGCGGTATCGAGACCGGCGATCTGTATGGTCTCGCGCAGCAGGACCGCGCCGGTGGAGCTGGTCAGTGACTCGCTGCGGTCGGTATCGACAACCAGATGTGGGTAGCGGTTATGCTTCACCTGCGAAGTGCCTCTCTGCCCCGGATCTTTGTTTTGTGGTGATTCAATAATCCACTGGCAGACAGGCACTTTCGCGCATTCACACGCCGACAACCTCACAAAGACATGAAATATCCAGGCTGAGGAGCGAGCTTGCGAGCGTCACGAAGGGTCTCGCAAGCTCGTCTCGCCAAGACCCTTCGTGACGCGCCCTCCGCAAGCTCCGGGCGCTCCTCAGGGAGCAGGGGCTATACGGTTCTTTCGGATTAGGGGGCGGTGGGGGTTGCCGCTTGCGTTCCTCGCACCTCAGGGAGCGGTGGGGGCTGCCGCTTGCGTTCCTTGCACCTCAGGGCGCGGTGAGGGTCGTCGATCGGTCCAGGTCAGTGATCTCCGTTCTGCTGTCAGGCGCCGACGTACTCGGCGAGGTGCTCGCCGGTGAGGGTCGACCGGTCGGCGACGATGTCGGCGGGTGTGCCTTCGAAGACGATCCGGCCGCCGTCGTGGCCTGCACCCGGACCGAGATCGATGATCCAGTCGGCGTGCGCCATGACGGCCTGATGATGCTCGATGACGATCACCGACTTCCCGGAGTCGACGAGACGGTCGAGCAATCCGAGGAGCTGTTCCACGTCGGCGAGGTGGAGGCCGGTGGTCGGCTCGTCGAGAATGTAGACGTCACCCTTCTCCCCCATGTGGCCGGCCAGCTTCAGCCGTTGACGTTCACCACCCGACAGCGTCGTCAACGGCTGGCCGACCTTGATGTAACCGAGGCCGACGTCGACCATCCGGTGCAGGATCTTGTGCGCTGCCGGGAGTTTGGCGTCCCCATCGGCGAAGAAGGCCTCAGCCTGGGCGACCGACATCTCGAGCACTTCGCTGATGTTGCGGCCGCCGAAGGTGTAGTCGAGCACCTCGGCCTGAAACCGCTTGCCCTCGCACACCTCGCAGGGCGCGGCGACGCCGGCCATCATCGCGAGGTCGGAGTAGACGACACCCGCACCGTTGCAGTTGGGGCAGGCACCCTCGGAGTTCGCGCTGAACAGCGCCGGTTTGACGCCGTTGGCCTTGGCAAAGGCCTTGCGGATCGGTTCGAGCAGACCGGTGTAGGTCGCCGGATTGGAGCGCCTCGAACCCTTGATGGCGCTCTGATCGATGGAGACGATCCCGTCCTCCCTGGCGACCGTCGAGTTGACCAGCGAACTCTTACCGGAACCGGCGACGCCGGTGAGCACGACCAGCACGCCGAGTGGGATGTCGACGTCGACATCGCGCAGATTGTTCGCATCGGCGCCGCGGACCTCGAGATGACCACTGGGCGCACGGACCTCGTCCTTGACGGCGGCACGATCCTCCAGATGGCGGCCGGTGAGTGTGTCCGCCGCGCGCAGTTCGTCGACGGTGCCCTCGAAGACGATCTCGCCGCCGTCGGTGCCCGCGCCGGGGCCGATGTCGACGACACGGTCGGCGATCGCGATCACCTCGGGCTTGTGCTCGACCACGAGGACCGTGTTGCCCTTGTCCCGCAACGCGCGCAAGAGGTCGTTCATCCGGGTGATGTCGTGCGGGTGCAGCCCGATCGACGGCTCGTCGAAGACGTAGGTCACGTCGGTCAGCGACGACCCCAGGTGCCGGATCAGCTTGGTGCGCTGGGCCTCTCCGCCGGACAGCGTGCCGGCCGGTCGCTCCAGCGACAGGTAGCCGAGACCGATGTCGACGAACGCGTCGAGATGATCGCGCAACGCGGTGATCAGGGGCGCCACCGACGGGTCGTCGAGCTCGGCGACCCACTGGGCGAGGTCGCTGATCTGCATCGCGCATGCGTCGGCGATGCTGATGCCCTTGATCTTCGATGCGCGCGCCTCCGCCGTGAGGCGGGTGCCCTCACAGTCCGGGCACTGCGCGAAGGTGATCGCGCGGTCGACGAAGGCGCGGATGTGCGGCTGCATGGCCTCACGGTCCTTGCTGAGCATCGACTTCTGGATCTTGGGGATCAGACCCTCGAAGGTGATGTTGATGCCCTCGACCTTGATCTTCGTGGGCTCCTTGTAGAGCAGGTCGTTGAGTTGCTTCTTGGTGTACTTCGCGATCGGCTTGTCGGGGTCGAAGAAGCCGCAGCCGCGGTAGATCCGGCCGTACCAGCCGTCCATCGAATAACCGGGAACGGTCAAGGCGCCCTCGTTGAGTGACTTCGTCGAGTCGTAGAGCGCGGTGAGGTCGAAGTCGGAGACGTCCCCGCGTCCCTCACATCGCGGGCACATGCCGCCGGTGATGGAGAAGCTGCGTCGCTCCTTGACCTTCTGACCGCCCTTCTCGATCGTCACCGCCCCCGCCCCGCTGATCGAGGCGACGTTGAACGAGAAGGCCTGCGGTGAGCCGATGTGCGGGGTTCCCAGGCGACTGAACAGGATACGCAGCATCGCGTTGGCGTCGGTGGCCGTGCCCACGGTCGAGCGGACATTGGCTCCCATGCGTTCCTGGTCGACGATGATCGCGGTCGTCAGACCTTCCAGGATGTCGACGTCCGGACGCGCCATCGACGGCATGAACCCCTGGACGAACGCGCTGTAGGTCTCGTTGATGAGACGCTGGGACTCCGCGGCGATGGTGCTGAAGACCAGCGAGCTCTTCCCGGAACCCGACACGCCGGTGAACACCGTCAGCCGACGTTTGGGCAGATCGACGCTGACGTCCTTGAGGTTGTTCTCGCGTGCGCCGTGGACGCGGATGATGTCGTGCGTGTCGGCGGGGTGAACGCCGTCGGCCCGCACGGCGTCGACCTTCTTCTCGGAACGGGTCGCGGTTCGGGCAGGTGGGGCGGTGCGCGTCGCTCGGCTCATCGTCTCTCCATCAGGGCAGCGACCACCGGTTGACGGTCGTCGGGGTTCGGGGTGCTCGTGTCGTTCCGAAGGATCGGTTCCGCAGGATCGGTGCGCGGACTCCCGGTCGATCTAACCAGGGTGGAGGGCACGGTCGCGGCGGGTTCTGCGTCGACACCCGCGACAAGTGCTTCCGAAGGCGGAAATCGACCGGGTCCGCACATCTCTCAGCCGGCCTGGTCGATACGGATGAGGTTGCCTGCCGGGTCACGGACGGCCGCGTCACGCACACCGTACGGCTGGTCCATCGGCTCCTGCACGATGTCCACGCCGCTGCCCTGCAGCTTCTCGAACAGTCCGTCGAGATCGTCGGTCGCCAGCGTGAGGGCACCGTAGCTCCCCTTGGCGATCAACTCGAGAATCGTCTGGCGTTCCTCGTCGGAGATGCCGGGATCCGCAGCCGGCGGATGCAGGACGATCGACGTGCTCGGCTGACCGGGCGGGCCGACGGTCAGCCACCGCATGCCCTCGTAGCCGACGTCCTTGCGGAGTTCGAAGCCGAGGAGGTCGCGGTAGAAGCCGAGGGCGGCGTCGCCGTCGGTGTGCGGGAGGAAGGTGTACTGGATCGTGATGTTCATGGGATCAGGCTAGGCAGTCTCACCCGCGCTGTGCTTCTCGATTCCTGATCGGTCTGGTGATGTTCTTCGCCAGACAGGCCGGTATCCCGTCCGTCGCATCGGCCGACTGTTCGCGGTAGACCGTCGGCGGCACCCCGACGAGTTCGGTGAACCGGGTGCTGAACGTGCCCAACGAGGAACAACCGACCTCGAAGCACACCTCCGTCACGCTCAGGTCGCCGCGCCGGAGCAGGGTCATCGCCCGTTCGATGCGACGAGTCATCAAGTACGAGTAGGGCGATTCGCCGTATGTCTGGCGGAATTTGCGACTCAGATGCCCGGCCGACATGTTCACCCCACGGGCGAGCGCCTCGACGTCGAGCGGTTGCGCGTAGTCGCGGTCGATACGGTCGCGGACCTGACGCAGCAGGGTCAGGTCACGCAGACGCTGATCGGAATCGGTTCGCGGCACCCGTCGATCGTAGTGCGCGGGTGGTTCGGTGCGCTGGAAGTTCAGGCCTCGAGCACCGCCGCGATGTCGGCACCGAGTGCGTCGAGACGACGCGAGGCCTCGGCGTGGGGTACGACACCGTCCGAGCAGTCCAACACGACCTCGAGGTAGCACTTCAGTTTCGGTTCGGTGCCCGAGGGGCGGACGACGACGCGGTCGTCGGCCGCAGTACGCAGCAGGATGCCGTCCGTCGGTGGCAGATCGGCGGATCCGTGTGCGAGATCCCGGTTCTCCACCACCGGCGAGCCGGCCAGCCGATCGATCGTGGTGGACCGGAGGCGCTCCATCATCTCACCGATGAGCGCGGTGTCCTCGACGCGGATCGTCAACGGTGCGGTGGCATGCAGGCCGTGGTCGCGCGCCAGTCGGTCGAGCTCGTCGGTGGGCATGCGGCCGTCGCGGGCCAGTTCCTCGACCAGGGAGACCACCCGCACCATCGCGCCGATGCCGTCCTTGTCGCGGACCGTGTCCGGGTCGGTGCAGTAGCCGATCGCCTCCTCGTAGCCGAAGCGCAGACCTGGTGTGCGGGCGATCCATTTGAATCCGGTGAGCGTCGCCGCGAACCGGAGCCCGTGGTGGGCGGCGATCCGGCCCAGCAACCGGCTCGACACGATCGAACACGCCAGCGTGTCCCCGGGTCGCCCCGAGTCGCGCGCCGCCTGCTCCCCCAACAAGGCGCCGACCTCGTCGCCGGTCAGCTGCCGCCAGCGGCCATCCGGACCGGTCGTGGCGACCGAGCAGCGGTCGGCATCGGGGTCGAGTGCGATCACGACATCCGCGTCGACGTCGCGAGCGAGATCCAGGGCGAGATCGAGGGCACCGGGTTCTTCCGGGTTGGGAAACGGCACGGTCGGGAAGTCCGGATCGGGATCGGCCTGGGCCGCCACGACATGGACGTCGCCGATCCCCGCTTGTCGCAACACATCTCGGGCAACGCCACCGCCGACGCCGTGCAGGGGCGTCACGACGACGCGGACCGGCGACGGACCGGAGTCGGGTCGCGCCGCGGCGGTCCGCTGCACGTAGGTGCGGACGATCTCGTCGTCGAGATGGATCACGGCCGTGGAGTCACGCGGTACCTCATCGGCGGGCGGCGCCTGCGCGATCCGGTCCGCGATGTCGGCGTCGGCGGGCGAGATGATCTGGACTCCCCGGCCCGCATCATCGCTGGCGCGACCGCCCAGATAGACCTTGTAGCCGTTGTCGGCCGGCGGATTGTGCGAGGCGGTGATCATCACGCCGGCGTCGCAGTCCAGCGACCGTGTCGCGTGAGCCGTCACCGGGGTCGGCAGCCGCGGCGGCAATGCGAACACGGTGATCCCCTGCGCGGCAAGCACTCCGGTCGCAGCATCGAAGAACTCCGCCGAACCGTACCGGGCGTCGCAACCGACCACGACACGTGCATCGGGACCGACCGTGTCGAGCAGATACCGGGCGAGACCGGCCGTGGCGCGGGTGACGACGGCGACGTTCATCCGCGACTCGCCGGCGCCGACCTCGCCGCGCAGGCCCGCCGTTCCGAAGGTCAACGGGCCGGCGAAGCGGGCGGCGAGATCGAGAGCGGAAGCGTCGTCGCCGGTCTCGGCGGCGTCGATCAGTTCGGTGAGCACGGCTCGGGTCGACGGATCGGGATCGTGGTCCCGCCAGTGTCGTGCGGTCTCGACAGCTGTCACCGGATTCGGCGGCCCGGCTCGACGCGGTCACCGAGGGCGACGCGGGCACCGCGCAGGATCTGCGTGTCCATGCCGACGAGCGTGATCTTCTCCGTCGGTACCGGACGCGTCCGCGGGTGCCCGCCGATCACCGCGTCCGCACCGACACGGACGCGCTCGTCGAGGACCGACCACGCGACCGATGCGCCGGTGCCGATGACACAGTCGCCGAAGACGACCGAGTCGACCACGACCGCGCCCTTCTCGACGACCACCCCCGGTCCGAGTACGCTCCGCCGGACGGTTCCGAGCACGTGGGCGCCGCTGCTGACCAGGCTGTCCTCGACGACCGCCCCGGTCTCGATGCGCGCGGCCGGACGTTGCGGCTGATTGGTGAGGATCGGCCGATCGCTGCGGAAGACGTCGAGCGACCCGGAGATCAGATCGCGGTGCGCCTGCAGGTACGTCTCGGGCCGGCCGGCGTCGATCCAGTACCCCGGCATCGCGTGGGCGACGGTCTTGCCGCGGTCGACGAACCACGGCACCAGATGTTCGCCGAAGTCGCCCAGGCCGGTGTCGTCCTTCGGCGAGCCCTCGGTCGTCCGGCTCTCGAGGTATTCGAGGCCCTCGATCAGAACGGCGGGGTCGTAGACGAAGATCTCGGTGGCGATCGTGCGCGTGGTGGCACGCTCGGGCTTGTAGCGGAACTCGCGGACCGTCCCGTCGCGGCGGGCTTTCACGGTGGCGTGCTGGGTGGCCTCGTCCAGCGGACATGTCGTGGTGACGACGGTGCATTCGGCCCCGTGGCGGCGGTGGGTTTCGATGGCGTCGCGGAAGTCGAAGTCGTACACGTGGTCGGCGCTCATCACGATGACCTCGGCCGGCGCATGGGCGGCGATGCGGCCGCGGATGCGGTACAGGAGGTCGGCGTTGCCGGTGGCGAAGCCGTCCTCGGTCTCCGCAGCATCGGTCTGTTCGGGCATCACGACGCGCAGACCGCCGCTCGTGCGGTCCAGGTCCCAGGGCCGGCCGCCGGCCACGATCTGTGTGATGGTCTCGGCCTCGTACTGCACGCAGAGCCATACATCGTCGATGTGACTGTGATGCAGGTTCGACAGCGGGAAGTCGATGAGCTGATAGTTGCCCGCGAACGGCAAGGCGGGTTTCGCTCGCCGATCGGTCAGCACCTCCATCCGCGAACCTCGTCCGCCGGCCTGCACTATCGCGAGAACCTCCGAATACCGCATCACCCCAGTCTGCCGCACACCGCCGGGTGTGCCCGGATAGCGGGGCCGCGGGACTCTCCGTGGCATGCTCGACCACAGATCCGTCGGTCGGGTCTGACGAGGAGGTACACCGGTGGCGCGCATCCGCCGGGCCGAGCACGCGACGAACGAGCGTGTCGAGGTCGACTGTCTGGTCATCGGTGGCGGGATCGTGGGTTTGGCCGTGGCCCGCGCGTTCGCACTGCAGGGACGCGCGGTCGTCGTTCTGGAGGCCGCGGATTCCGTTGGCGCGCAGACGACGTCGCGGAGTTCGGAGGTCATCCACGCCGGCCTCTACTATCCCGAGGGCAGTCTGAAAGCGAGACTGTGCGTCCGCGGTCGGCAGTTGCTGACACGCTTCTGCGACGAGCACGACGTGACCTGGGCGCAACCGGGCAAACTGATCGTCGCCACCGACAGCACCCAGAGCGAGCGACTGGACGAGATCTTTCGACGCGGCCTGGCGAACGGAGTCGACGACCTGCGGCGGATCGGCGCCGACGAACTGCGCGATCGTGAACCGGAGATCGACGGCGTCGCGGCCCTGTTGTCACCGTCGACCGGAATCGTCGACGTCGACGGTGTGGTTCGTGCGCTCCGCCGCGACCTCGAGGCACTGGGCGGTGCGGTGGCGTTACGCAGCAGGGTGATCGGCGGGCGCATCGACCGCGACGGTGTCACCGTGCACACCGATGACGGTGAGTCGGCCGCCACGCGGATCCTCGTCAACTGCGCCGGGATCGGCGCGTGGCAGGTGGCCCGGAGCCTGACGGGATTCGATGGGCCGGTGCCGCCCCGGTTTCTCGCGAAGGGCAACTACTTCGGGCTGTCCGGCGTCCGCGCGCCGTTCCGGCACCTCGTGTACCCCGTTCCCGCCGACGGCGGATTGGGTGTGCACTTCACGATGGATCTCGGGGGGGCCGCGCGATTCGGGCCCGATGTGGAGTGGCTCGACGAGACTGCGGGCGAGACCGTCGCGAAAGACGAGCTCGACTACGCCGTCGACGAGGCGCGCGCCGGAGCATTCCAGCACGCGATCCGCACCTACTGGCCCGGATTGCCCACCGACGCCCTGGTTCCCGCGTACTCCGGGATCCGGCCGAAGGTCACCGGGCCGGGGGCTACTGCCGGCGATTTCGAGATCCACGGCCCGGCGACTCACGGAGTCGCCGGTGTGGTCAACCTGTTCGGCATCGAATCGCCGGGCATCACGTCGTCGCTGGCGATCGCCGAACATGTTGTCGGTCTGGTCACGCCCCCGACGACGTGACCAGACCGACCGGGGAGAGCTCAGCTCTGCTGCGACACAACCGGCTTCGGATGGTACTGGTAGGCGGCACTCGCCTTCTCGCGCACCTTCATGGCCTGGATCGCGTCGTGATGCCGCCGAGCGTGATATGCCAGCGGGAAATACGTGAGCCGCTCGGGCAGGGTGCGGTAGGCGAACCGCAGATTGCGGTGGATGCGCTCGAGGTGCCGTTGCTCGGCGTCGGTCCAGGTGAGCCCGAGGATCTCGCGGACGCGTGGATCCATGACACCGACCGTGGTCAGGTAATTGAAGTTCTGGAACGGCACCGAGGCGGTGGCGGCCGCCTTCTTGGCGGCGGGTCGCAACGGTTTGGGGACCGACTTCGGGATGACCGGCGCAGCGCGCATCTGGCCGATCAATTCCAGGGCGACCGGGTGGCGGACCAGTTTGTTCTCGATGAAGTCGTCGAAATACTCGTCGAACTCCTCCAGGGTCTCCGGATAGTTGTTCATCGGCACCTGGACGATCTTCGCGATGCGACGGTTGTCGCGTAGGAGCTCCCGGCGCTCGTCGAGGGTGAAGTGCCGGCCGAGCACCAGGGGCGCGGCGGTCTCGATGGTGGGCAACGCAGTGGCGATCACCCAGGCGTACGCCTCCGGGTTGAGCGCACTGATGTGCTTGCCGTCGGCATTGCGCATCTGCAGTGGCTGGTGCAGCTTGCGCAGCCGCTTGCCCTCTTCCAGAGCCTCCTGACCGCCGTAGGTCCAGCGCAGCACGGAGTCGGCGGACCGGATCGCACGGCCGACGGGATCGGTACGGAACACCGAATACTTGTCGACGACATCGCCGATGACCGGGTGCATCACCTGCATCACGAAGGCCGCCCCGTTGATGGGAAGGAACGTGTACATCCCCGTGAGCTCGGCGGTCAGCGAGTCCGGCGGGATCAGCTCGATCTCCTCGTCACGGTGGTTGAGCAGAGGCTCGGCCGCCACGGGGTTCCCGATTTCGGGTTCGGTCGTTGTCCGTTCGTCATGTACCGCGGTCATGGTGCCCCCAACAATGGTCTCGGAAACTGCTAATTCGACAACATTTGTAGTCAGATTAGCGCAGGTATTCACGAAAACCCACCGTTTGCCGGATTTCGGGCACCGGCCGCGAGCCGGACTCAGGCCTCGGGGCCGATGACCACGGTCCGCGTGGCGAGTTCGCGGTGACGGACCGTGAAGATCCGCGTGCCCTTCTTGCGGCCGACGCGGATCTCGCTGAGATCGAGCCCCGCTGCCGTCAGGCGCGCATGGGTGGCGTCGACGTCGGTGGAGCGCCACGCGACGCCCCAGAGTGTGACCGGCGAGGACGGCACCGGGTCGGCCGGCGGCCGCGGCGCCGCGACCACCTCGACGATCAGGTCGCCCCGCCGGAAGAACAACTGGCGGGCGTCCTGCCCGATCGGCTGATCGAGCCGGAAGTCGAGGTCGAAGGTGCCCGCGAACAGTGCGACGGCAGCATCTCGGTTGTCGCAGGTGAAGACCAGATGGTCGAGACCGATGAGGTCGCTGCCGGGGTCTGCGACGGGATCGGGGCGCGCAGCGATCCCGACCGCGGAGGTCTCGCCGAGCGCGCCGAGCGCGGAGTCGGCGAGCGGGTGACCGCGCCGATCGAGCAGGCGCCGGGTCGCCGAGACGTCGTCGACGGTGAAGTAGACGTCATGGGTGTCGGCCTCGTCCGAGCGGGCCCGCAGCGAGAGCACGACGTTGCCGACCGCGACCGCCCGGCGGCCATCGGTGCCGGCACCGACCTCGCGCCCGAGCAGCCGCTCATGGGTCGCTGCGGTCGACGACGGGTCGTCGCTCGCGAGATCGACGAGGGCGTGTGGTCCCGGCAGTATCGTCACCGCTTCTTCTTACCTTTTCGACGACGGGCCGCCGGCGGCGGCACCCGTCGATGGATCAATTGCGCGGAGCTGGTGATATGCCAAGCGCCACAAGAGCACTCGTAGTACCGCAGCTCCGGCGACGTGCCGATGAGGTGGCGGCGCAGCCGATCGATCCCCTCGCGCGCGTCGGCGGGTGAGGCGAACGGCAACTTGTCGGGCGTCGGGCAGGGCGGATAGTCGACGCCGCCGCGGCGGGCGCGACGATGTTGATCGCGAAACGCGGTGCGTGCCTCGACGTCGCGATAGAACGCCTCGAGATCGTCGTCGGAGAAGGGCACCTGTCGATTATCCCCCCGGGCGAGCGCTCGTCGCGCCAGGCGGGCCGGGTTCAGCGCAGACGGATCGAGAGCAGACGCATCAGGCGCCTACTGACCTGAACCAGCCGGGGATCAGCGAGCCATCCAGAGTCGGCGGCGGATGACCTCACGCATACGACGCAGCTCCGATGCCGTCAGCGCCGACGGCGGATCGGTGTCGACCAGACGATTGACCTCCGAGAAGAAGTCCCGATCCGTGAGACCGAACTCCTCGCCGATCTGCCGGGAGGAGCCCCCGCCCAAGGGATACCAGTTCGTCTCGAACTGGACCATCTGCTGCTGCTTGCTGTCCATGGAAGCCACCGAATCTGCGTTTTCGACCTAGAACCCGAACGTGCGTCGCCGAGCCCCGACGGCAGTTACCTCTACCTCGGGCCAGCGCGTGATGCACGTCACCGACGTCGTCATTTTTACACCTGTCGACCGACAGAAGACAGCAGGTGGCCCAGGCTGATTCCAAAGGTGCCTCAAACGTTCATCGCACGTTCGAGGAGACTGCCGGACCGACCCTCAGACGGCCAGCCGGTCGGGGTGAGTCGCGCGGGCCTCGCGCCTGTTCGCGCGAATGCTGCTCGCCAGCGACGCGCCGATGAACGCGACGCCGACGAGCCCGGTGACCACCTCGTTGATCTCCACCTCGATGCTGATGAGCAGGATCGCGGCCAGGGCCCCGATGGCCCAGTGTGCGCCGTGCTCGAGGTAGCGGTACTCCCCCAGCGTGCCCTTGCGCACGAGGTAGATCGTGATGGATCGCACGAACATCGCGCCGATGAAACCGAGACCGAGCGCGATGATGATCGGGTCCGAGGTGATGGCGAACGCACCGATCACCCCGTCGAAGGAGAACGAGGCGTCCAGCAGCTCGAGGTAGAGGAAGAGGAAGAACCCGGCTTTGCCGGTGGCCGCGGTGACCGGATGCGGGCCGGGCCGTCCCCGTCCGGCTTGCTGTGCCTCGGCCCCGTCTGTATCTGCCCCGTCTGGATCTGCCATGAACAGCGAACTCAGCCCGTCGACGGTGATGTAGGTGACCATGCCGAGGATCCCGGCGATCAGCACCGTCGCGCGGACCTCGTCGGGTGCGAGGAACTCGGCGGTCAGCACCAGCGCCAGGGAGGCGAGGACGACGGCCAGCTGGTCGAGCTTGCCGAGAGTGGCCAGGGGTCGCTCGAGCCACGTGAGCCATGTCTGCGGCCGCTCGGTGAGCACGAAGTTGAGGAACAGCAGCAGCAGGAACATCCCGCCGAACGCGGCGATCTGCGGATGCGCCTCGGTGAGGATCGTCTCGTAGCTGGGTTGACCATCGGCGAAGTGCGTCTGGCCCTCGGGCGGCGGGTTCATGGCCAGGTCGAGCGCCTCGGCCGGGTTCAGGTTGCCGGTGATCCACACGATCAGGAGCGGGAACAGCAGCCGCATACCGAACACCGCGATGAGGACGCCGACCGTGAGGAACATGCGCTGCCAGAACGCACTCATCCGTTCCAGGATGGTCGCGTTGATGACCGCGTTGTCGAAGGACAGCGAAACCTCGAGGACACCGAGGATCGCGCAGAGCGCGACTCCGGTCCAGCCGAGGTACAGATAGGCGACGACCAGCGCCACCAGGGTGACGACGAGCGACGGTGCGAAGATGCGCCCGGTCACCGCAACTTCTCGGCTTCCCGCGCGAGCTCGAGCAGAGTGTCGGTGAGGCCGGCGAGCACGTCGTGGTCGGCGCGTTCGGCGACCGCCGTGCCGAGGTCCTCGGCGGCACACCGGAGGGCGAACATCCGGTCACCGAAGTCGGCGGCCTCGGCCGAGGAGAGGATCACCGCGTCGTCGGGAATGGATGTCCCCTCGAGCAGCGTTCTCTGCTCGTAGGCACGCTGCCTGCACGAACGCTTGCAGTACTTCCGACGCCGCCCCAGCTCGGAGTCCACCATCGTGCGGCCGCACCAGGCGCACGAGTAGGGCCGCCGCCGGCGCGCGGCGCCGGTGTCCACACGGTGCGAAGTGCCTGGTTCCACACCGAGACCGTACCGCTGTAGCCAGTAGCCCCGCTCGCTGCGTTCCCGGCGGCGTCGGCCGCGCCGACCACGCCGGGCGACACGGGTCGTCGCCGATGACGAACCTGCGCGGGAATGCGCGTAGAATGTTCCTGTTGACGACCCGAAAGTCGCTCGCAGTGCTGCGCGCGAACCAGGAATGCAACAGAGATCTCCCGGCAGACCGGGAGATCCGACGAAGTTGAGAGGAACCCTTCATGGCAGATCGAGTACTTCGGGGTAGCCGCCTCGGCGCGGTGAGCTACGAGACCGATCGAGACCACGACCTCGCGCCACGACGCATCGTCCAGTACCGCACCGACAACGGCGAGATCTTCGACGTGCCGTTCGCCGACGACGCGGAGGTCCCGTCGAAGTGGCCGTGCAAGAACGGCATGGAAGGCACCATCCTCGAGGGCGCCGAACCCGAGGAGAAGAAGGGCAAGCCACCGCGCACCCACTGGGACATGCTCCTGGAACGCCGCAGCGAGGAAGAGCTCGAAGTGCTGCTCAACGAGCGCCTCGACCTCCTCAAGCAGCGCCGCAAGGGCATCACCAACTGACACCGCGGGCGCCCGACGCCCGAACCGAACAGACCCGGCAGGATCACCTGCCGGGTCTGTTCGTCTGTTCTGCGGGTCACCGCGTCCGGAGGAGCCCCCAGCGCTCGAGCCGACTCTGGACACCCCAGCGGGCGACCATCGTGAATGCCTCGGACATGACGCCGCCGCTCATCTTCGAGACGCCGATCTCACGTTCGGTGAAGGTGATCGGCACCTCCCGGACGTCGAAGCCGGCGCGTACGGTTCGCCACGCGAGATCGATCTGGAAGCAGTATCCGGCGGACTCGACGGTGTCGAGCTGGATCTTCTCCAGAACGATGCGGCGGTAGGCGCGGAAGCCTGCAGTGATGTCGTGGACACCCGCCCCGAGGGCGAGTCGCGCGTAGGTGTTGGCCCCGCGGGAGAGGAACTCCCGGCGCTTGGGCCAGTTCACGAGCTTGCCGCCGGGGACGTAGCGGGACCCGATCACGAGGTCCGCACCGTCGTTGACGGCATCGAAGAGTCGGTTCAGCTGTTCGGGCGCGTGACTGCCGTCGGCGTCCATCTCGACGATGACGGCGTAGTCGCGGTCGAGTCCCCACGCGAAACCGGCGAGATAGGCCTTGCCCAGGCCGTCCTTGTCGACGCGGTGCATCACGTGCACGCGTGCAGCATCGTCGGACCGGGCGAGTTCGTCGGCGACGTCGCCCGTGCCGTCCGGGCTCGAGTCGTCGACGACGAGAACGTGCGCCCCCGGCAGCACGTCCTGCAGCCGTCCGATGATGAGCGGCAGGTTGTCGCGTTCGTTGAACGTCGGCACGACGACCAATGCGCCGGTGCCGTCGGCACCGACCACGCGTTGCGGCGCGTCGTCGGGCCGCCGCTCCCCTGCCGTGGCGTCAATCCCCGATGCCATCGAGCTCCTTCGTGTCACCGGTCGCCCGTGCGGCGACCCTGCGTGGCCTGAGTGAGAACCTAGTACGCGAGCGCAGCGCAAACAAAAGCCCGACCACCGCGGCGATGATCGCGACGACCTCCGGCCACGGGCCCAGCCGGGTCGCCAGGGTCAGGTCGTCGTGCAGCGGAAGACGTCCGGTCAGAACATCCGAGGTGAATATGCCGGACTGCCGGCTGATGGAGCCGTCGGGCTCGATGACGGCGCTCACACCGCTGGTGGCCGCGACGACCACGGCACGTCCGTGTTCGACGGCGCGGACCTGTGACATGGCCAACTGCTGATAGGTCATCTCGGTCCGGCCGAAGGTCGCGTTGTTGGTGGGGACGAAGAGCATCTGGGCGCCCTCGCGCACGGACTGTCGCGCGGCCCGGTCAAAGGCGACCTCCCAACAGGTGGCGATCCCGACGGTCACCGTCCCGGAACGACCGGGCACCTCGACCACAGTGGGTCCGGTGCCGGGCCGGAAGTCACCGGCCATGTCGGCGTACGACGAGAACAGGCGGAAGAACGGCCGCCACGGAAGGTACTCCCCGAACGGTTGGACGATGTGCTTGTCGTACCGGGCGACCGGGCCTTTCGCACCGTCCCACACCAGGACCGAGTTGGTGGGCCGGCCATCGGGGTTGCGGATGAGGGTACCGACCAGGATCGGTGCGTCGACCGCCTCGGAGGCGGCGGTGATCTCGGCGGCGGCGTCCGCGTTGTCCAGGGGTGAGATGTCCGAGGCGTTCTCGGGCCACAGGACGAAGTCGGGTTGCTCGGTCTGCCCGGTGTCGATCGCCCGGCCGTAGGCCATCGTGGTGCGCACGTGATTGTCGAGGACGGCGCGGCGCTGGGCGTTGAAGTCCAGGCCGAGGCGCGGCACATTGCCCTGGATGGCACCGATGCGGGCCGAGGACGTGGCGATGTTCCGGTCGAGGCTGCCGGGGGTCGCCGCGATCGCGGCGATCGGGGCGAGCAGCGCGATGGCGACCGCCGCGGTGGCGATACGCACCACACCCGAGGAACGTTCGGCAGCGGGGGCCGGGGCGTCGATCACGGGTGCCGGGGCCGGCGTCGTACCGCGCCTCGGGCTGGTGCGCCGGTAGGCCCGCACGAGCACTACGAGCAGCCAGGCGACCGAGGAGCCGAACAGTGCGACACCGGCCGACAGCCCCGGTGCGCCGAGCACCGAGGCCAGTGGCAACAGCGGTCCGTCGACCTGACTGAAAGCGGTTCGACCCCAGGGGAATCCGCCGAACGGAAACGCCGAGCGCAGCGCCTCGACGAGCACCCAGGACACCGTGAACCACACCGGTGGAACGGGTAGCCGCATCGTCACGGTGGCGATCGCACCGAAGAGCGCGAGGTAGCCGGCGAGTATCGCGGCCAGGGCGAGCCACGGGAGCGGGCCGACGTAGACGCCGATCCACGGGAGCAGCGGCACGAAGAACGCCAGGCCGAAGACGAAACCGACCCAGGCGCCCGTGCGCACGCGTGGCGCCCCGACGAACAATGCGGTGAACAGGAGGCCGAGTCCGAGGACGGCGAGGAACCACCAATTGCGCGGCGGGAAGGCCGCCCACATTGCAATGCCCGCGGCCACGGCGGTCCCGGTACGTGCGAGCCAGGACGGTGAGATCCGGGATCGGGAGGCCCGCGGCGGACTCACCCGGCGTCCCGGTCGTACAGGGTCCGACCGCGGTGCACGGTGCGCACGCAGCGCGGCAGCACGGCGCCCGGCGAGACGTCCGGCAGCGCGGGCACCCGCGACCGCGGATCGGTCGACCACCGCTGGACCTTCTCATGGGACCCGGCGACGACGAGGTCGTCGACCTCCCACACCGCGTAGCTCGCGGGGGCGCCGGGTGTGAGGGTGCCGGTGACGCCGTCGTTGATTCCCCCGGCCCGCCAGCCGCCCCGGGTGGTCGCGGCGAAGGCGCCGCGAGCCGAGATCGCATTGGCCGGCTGGTGGTGGTGCACGGCGGCCCGGATCGTCGACCACGGGTCGATGGCGGTCACCGGCGCGTCCGACGAGAACGAGAGGGCGACTCCGGTTTTGGCCAGCATCGCGAAATCGTTGAGAGTTGCCGCACGGGGTGCGCCGAGGCGGGCGTCGTACAGGTCGCCCGGCCCGCCCCATTCGGCATCGAACAGCGGTTGCATGCTGGCGATGACGCCGCAGCGCGCGAGGACCTCGGCGTCGGCGGCGGTGACCATCTCGGCGTGTTCGAGCCGGTGGGCGCACCGTGCGAGCGCGGGCGTGCCGAGTTCGTCGGCGAGCTCGGCGAGTGCGCCGACGACCACGCCGGTCGCGGCGTCGCCGATGACATGGAATCCCGCCTGGATGCCGGCGAGCGTGCAGGCGCGCAGATGATCGCGGATCTGATCGGCGTCGAGGTAGCTGATCCCGTGAGTGTGCGGATCGTCGGTGTAGGGCTCGGTGAGCCACGCGGTGTGTGACCCGATGGCACCGTCGATGAACAGGTCGCCGCCCAGGGCGTCGGCCCGGGTGATCGACATCAGTTCGCGGGCGTGGTCGGCGTCGGTGACGGCCTGCCCCCAGTAGCGCCGGATCTCGACCGGGTGGTCGAGTTCGGCCAGCGCCAGGAAGTCGTCCATACCGCTGATGTCGGGTCCGCCGTTCTCGTGGACGGCGACCACACCGTGGGCCGCGGCCCCGTCCAGCGCACGACGCTGGGCCCGTTCGCGGTGTGCGGCGGTCACGAGCAGCCGGGCCGCTCCCCGGACGAGATGGTGGGCCTCGGCGACCAGCGGCTCCTCCGGGTGGTACCCGACGGCGTCGGCCAGGTCCGGGATCAGGCGTCGTAACGCCGTGGATGCCACCGCCGAGTGCTCGTCGATGCGAGCGAGGTAGACCGGTCTCGTCCCCACGACGGCGTCGAGCTCGCTGGTCGTCGGGAACCGGCCGTCGTCGGGTTCGGCGCCCGCCCAGGTCGAGTCGTCCCAGCCGAGACCCCAGATGAGGTCACCCCCGTCGTGGACGGATTCGGCGGTCACGGCCTTCTCCACGAGGCGTAGACAGTGCGTGCGGCTCGATGCCTCGTTCAGGGTCAGCCCGTCGAGCCCGAGCCCGGTGGAGGTCAGGTGCACGTGGGAATCGACGAAGCCGGGACTGACGAAGAGGCCGCCGAGGTCGACGATCTCGGCGTCGGGATGAAGCGCACGGCCGACGTCGTCGGTCCCGACCCAGACGACGATTCCGTCGGTCACGGCCATCGCGGTCGCGTCGGGGGCGGCCGACGAGTACACGGCGCCGCCGAGAAGCAGTTGGGTTGCCACGATCGTTCAGTGTGCCTTGCCGTCGGTGGAGGGTGGCGAGGGGTCCGGATGCCGGGGCGCCGGGACCGCGGGCGGTGCCGCCCCGTCCGACTCAGCTCACCGACGGGCTCAGCGGCCCTGCGGCAGACCCCGGGTTCCGAACGGTGTGCTGGCCGACCCCGGCTCGGACGTGTCGGACTCCACGACGGAACCCTCGACGACGGTTGCGCCACGTCCCGCCCCGTAGACGCCGGTGGCATACACCCCGGCCCGATCCATCGCGGTCGCGACCCGGCGTGCGCCGACCGCCACGACGACCGGACGCATCACCCGACGGGTGGGTGGGAACAGCAGCAGGGTCCCGGCCACGGTCGACACGACTCCCGGGATGACCAGGAGAAGGGTCGACACGGCGACGAGCGCGGTGTCGGCCAGCGGGGCGCGGGCGTCGACCTCGTTCCGGGACGCGCGCTGCAACTCGCCGAAGACCTTGCGTCCCTGCCAGCGCAGGACCACGACCCCGAGGACGACGGCGGCGAGACTGATCAGCACCGCCCAGCCGAACCCGAGGGTCATGACCATCGCGACGAATGCGGCGATCTCCAGTACGGCGTAGGCCGCGAACCAGCGGAGAGCCATGATGCTTCACCTGTCCTTCGGTGCCCTTCGGCACCCGTTGACGTCAGGGTCTGCATCGGTAACGAACGACGACGCGATTTTTCTCCCGGAAGTGGTTTCGACAAGCTCAACCGGCGGAGGGCGGCTCAACCAGCGGAGGGCGGCTCAGCCGGCGGAGGGCGGCTCAGCCGGCGGAGGCGTCCTCACCGCGACCTTCGATGTCGCCCTCGGTCTGCAGGTAGACGTTCCGCAGGGCGTCGAGCAGCTCGGTCGGCGGTTCGCGCCACATGTCGCGCTCGACGGCCTCGAGCAGACGTTCGGCGATCCCGTGCAGCGCCCAGGGATTGGACTGCTGCATGAATTGCTGGTTGGTCTCGTCGAGGACGTAGGATTCGGTGAGCTTCTCGTACATCCAGTCGGCGACCACGTCGGTGGTGGCGTCGTAACCGAAGAGGTAGTCGACCGTGGCGGCCATCTCGAAGGCGCCCTTGTACCCGTGGCGCTGCATCGCCGAGATCCAGCGCGGGTTGACCACGCGCGCGCGGAACACACGGCTGGTCTCCTCCGACAGCGTCCGGGTGCGGACGGAGTCGGGCCGGGTGCTGTCGCCGATGTAGGCCTCGGGCGAGGATCCGGTCAGCGCGCGGACGGTCGCCACCATGCCGCCGTGGTACTGGAAGTAGTCGTCGGAGTCGGCGATGTCGTGCTCGCGGGTGTCGGTGTTCTTCGCCGCCACGGCGATCCGCTTGTACGCGGAGCGCATGTCCTCGACGGCGGGCACACCGTCGAGGTCGCGTCCGTAGGCGTAGCCGCCCCACTCGGTGTAGACACGCGCGAGGTCCTCGTCGCTGCGCCAGTCCCGCGAGTCGATGAGTTGCAGGATCCCTGCGCCGTAGGTGCCGGGCTTGGAGCCGAAGACGCGCATGGCGGCGCGCCGCGGGTCGCCGTGTTCGGCCATCGCCGCGCGCACGTGAGCGGCGACGAAGTTCTGCTCGTCGGATTCGTCGTCGGCCGCCGCGGCGAGCGCCACCGCGTCGTCGAGCATGGTGACGACGTGTGGGAAGGCGTCCCGGAAGAACCCGGAGATGCGCACGGTGACGTCGATACGCGGACGGCCGAGTTCGGTGAGCCCGATGAGCTCCAGTGAGGAGACGCGCCGCGACATCTCGTCCCAGACGGGCATCACGCCGAGCAACGCGAGGACCTCGGCGACGTCGTCGCCCGAGGTGCGCATCGCGCTGGTCCCCCACACCGACAACCCCACCGACGCCGGGTACTCGCCGTGATCGGCCAGGTAGCGCTCGAGCAGGGAGTCGGCCATCGCCCGCCCGGTCTCCCACGCGAGCCGCGAGGGCACCGCCTTCGGGTCGACCGAGTAGAAGTTGCGTCCGGTGGGCAGCACGTTGATCAGGCCGCGCAGCGGTGAGCCGCTGGGCCCGGCCGGGATGAACCCGCCGTCCAGGGCGTGCAGCACCCGAGGGACCTCGCCGGTCGTCTGACGCAGGCGCGGGACGACCTCGGTGGCGGCGAACGTGAGCACGTCCCCGACCGCGGCGGGCAGCCCGGCGGTGGCCGCGGCGACGGCCTCGGCCGACCAGTCGTCCTTCGCGCAGGCGGCGACGAGCTCGCGGGCCTGCGCCTCCACGGCGTCGACGGAACCGCGCTCGGCCGATCCGTCCTCGACGAGTCCGAGGGCCTCGCGCAGTCCGGGCAGCGCCGACGTGCCGCCCCAGAGCTGGCGCGCGCGCAGCATGGCGAGGACCAGGTCGACCTCGGCGTCGTCGCGCGGGGGCTCGCCGAGGACATGCAACCCGTCGCGGATCTGCACGTCCTTGATCTCGCACAGCCATCCGTCGACGTGCAGCAGCATGTCGTCGAAGACCTCTTCGTCGGGCCGTTCGGTCAGACCGAGGTCGGAATCCATCTTCGCCGCGGTGAGCAGTGTCCAGATCTGCTGGCGGATCGCCGGCAATTTCGCCGGGTCGAGCGCGGAGATGTTGGCGTGCTCGTCGAGGAGCTGCTCCAGACGGGCGATGTCGCCGTAGGACTCGGCGCGTGCCATCGGCGGGATCAGATGGTCGACCAGGACGGCGTGCGCGCGTCGTTTGGCCTGCGTTCCCTCCCCCGGGTCGTTCACCAGGAACGGGTAGACGAGCGGCAGGTCGCCGAGCGCGGCGTCGGTCCCGCAGTCCGCCGACATGCCGAGGTTCTTGCCGGGCAGCCACTCCAGGTTGCCGTGCTTGCCGACGTGCACGATCGCGTCGGCGCCGAAGCCGGTGTCGTGGGCGGCGAGCCACCGGTAGGAGGCGAGGTAGTGATGCGACGGCGGCAGGTCGGGGTCGTGATAGATCGCGACCGGGTTCTCACCGAATCCGCGCGGCGGCTGCACCATGATCGCGATGTTGCCGAAGGTCAGTGCGGCGATGACGATGTCGCCGTCGCGGTTGTGCGTGCGGTCGACGAACAGGTCGCCCGGTGCGGGTCCCCAGTGCTCGGTGACCGCGGAGCGCAGGCCCTCGGGCAGGGTCTCGAACCACTCGCGGTAATCGTTCGCCGACAGGCGGATCGGGTTGGCCGCGAGGGTCTCCTCGGTGAGCCAGTCCGCATCCTGACCGCCGGTGGCGATGATCTGGTGGATCAGCGCGTCCGAATCATCCTCTGCCAGACCGGGGATCGCGTCCGGGCCGGCCTCCGGGCCGATGTCGTAGCCGGCGTCGCGCATCGCGGCGAGCAGGCGCAGCAGACTGCGGGGCGTGTCGAGGCCTACGGCGTTGCCGATCCGCGCGTGCTTGGTCGGGTACGCCGACAGCATGACCGCGATCCGCTTGTCCGCGGCCGGCTTCCGGCGCAGCCGGGCGTGCGCGGTGGCGATGCCCGCCACCCGCGCGCAACGTTCGAGATCCGGCTGGTACCACGGCAATCCGTCGTCGTCGAACTCCTTGAAGGAGAACGGCACGGTGATGATGCGGCCGTCGAACTCGGGCACCGCCACCTGAGTGGCGACGTCGAGTGGCGACAGGCCGTCATCGCTCTCCGCCCAGTCCGCGCGGGACCCCGTGAGGCAGAGACCCTGCAGGATCGGGACGTCGAGCGCGGCGAGTCGTTCGATGTTCCACGCCTCGTCGTCGCCACCCGCCGATGCGGTGGCCGGGGTCGCGCCACCGGCGGCCAGCACCGTGACCACGAGGGCGTCGGCGGTACCGAGCAGCTCGAGGAGGTCGTCGGGCGCGGTCCGCAGCGAGGCGCAGAAGATCGGCAGCGCGCGGGCCCCGCGGTCCTCGATGGCATCGCACAACGCGGCGATGTAGCGGGTGTTGCCCGCCAGGTGCTGGGCGCGGTAGTAGAGCACGGCGATCGTGGGGGCGTCGTCCGGTGGGGTTGGTTGACCCTTCGTGACGGCCCTCCGCAAGCTCCGGGCCTCCTCAGGGAGCGGAGAAGAAGCCTCGGCGTGCGCTCCTCGCTCCTCAGGGAGCGGAGAAGCCTCGGCGTGCGCTCCGCGCACCTCAGGGAGCGGAGACGGCTCAGCGACCGAAGAACGGTCCAGCACGCCCCATGCCGGAGTCTGTTGCGGGAGTTCGAAACCGTTGCCGGTGAGCAGGACGGTGTCGGACAGGAAGTGGTGCAGGTTCACGAGGTTGGCGACGCCACCGGCCGCGAGGTAGTCGTGGGCCTGCGCGGCGACACCGGACGGCACGGTGGAGTGCGCCATCAGGTCGGGGTCGGGCTGCTGCTCGCCGGAGCACACGACCAGGGGCTTGCCGGTCGCCTCGACCGCCGCGAGTCCGTCCTCCCAGGCGCGCACGCCGCCCAGGATGCGCACGACGATGAGGTCGGCGTCGGCCGCGAGTCGCGGGATGTCCTCGATCAGGATGCGCGAGGGATTGGCGCCGCGGTAGGACACCGACGCATCCGGCGGCGCGTTGCCCTCGTCGGCAGCCGAGGCCGTGAGCAGATCGGTGTCCGAGGTCGAGAGCAGCAGGATCATCGTGTCTCCTCGCCGGGTTGTCGCGCCCGGTGCGTGTCGGTGCCATGGGTGGCGGGGTGCAGTGCGAGGGACTGGTCTGGCTCCCGGATGGCCGGTCGATCCCGGCTCCCCGATCACAGTGGCGCGACCGCGCCGGAATCGCACCGGCTTCAGCCCGCTCGCGGTGCGTTCAGCCTACGGCCACCGTGCCCGCCGGTCGTAGGCTGGTGGGATGAACCAGCCAGCCCGGGCCGCCACCGACCGTTGCCCAGGGGTCTTCGACACGCATCCGGCGGCCGACGGCGCACTGGCCCGGGTCCGGCTGCCGGGCGGGCGGATCCGTCCGGACCAGCTGGAGGTCCTGGCCCGTGCGGCGGCCGACCATGCCGACGGACACCTGGAGCTGACGGTGCGCGGCAACCTCCAGATGCGCGGGATCACCGACGTCGAGGCCGTCGCCGCCGCGGTCGTCGCCGCCGGGCTCGCACCGAGCAGTACCCACGACAAGGTCCGCAACATCGAACTCAGCCCACTGACCGGTCGCATCGGCGGTATCGCCGATGCACGTCCGCTCGCCGCCGCCCTCGACGACGCCCTGCGCGCCGATCCGGCCGCCGCATCCCTGTCGGGCCGATTCCTGTTCGGCATCGACGACGGTCGCGGTGACATCGCCGCCCGGCGCCCGGATGCGTGCGCGGTGCTCCGGACCGCTACGCCTCTCGCCGCGGACATCAGCATCGGCGGGATCGCCGTGGGGTCGGCCACCGGCCCGGAATCCATCGTGAGCGCGCTGATCTCGGTGGCTGCCGGTCTGGGCGAGGTCTCGCCCGGCGCGTGGCGGGTCCGCGACCTCGACGCCGACGCCCGACGCCGGCTCACGGACCTCGTCGCGTCGGCTCTCGACCCGGTGATCGACGACGACACGATGATCGACGACGACACGGTGATCGACGACGACACGATGATCGACGACGCGGACGCCGCGCCGAGCACCCCCGGCGAGCCGATCGTCGGCTGGTTCGACCAGGACGACGGGGCGGTGCTGCTCGGTGCCGTCGTCGAACTCGGTCGGTTGCCGGCCCGACTGGCGGAGTTCATCGCCGCGGTGCAGGCCCCGGTCGTGTTCACGCCCGACCGGGAGATCCTGCTCTGCGATCTCAGCGAGGGCGTGGCCGAGACGGTCGTCCGCGTGCTCGCCCCGATGGGCCTGATCTTCGACGCCGCGTCGCCCTGGGCCTCGGTCAGCTGCTGTGTCGGAGCACCGGGGTGCGCGTCCGCCCACGCCCCGGTCCGGGACGACCTGGTGGCCCGGGTGCAGGACGGCGACCCGGTCGCCGAGCGCGAGCACTGGGTCGGTTGCGCCCGTGGCTGCGGATCGCCGGCCGAATCCCACCTCTCGGTGGAGGCCACGCCCGACGGCGGATACGAACGGCGGCGCCGTTAGGCTCGTCAGCACCATGACCGAGTACCTACGAGACGGCGCCGCGATCTATCGTCAGTCCTTCTCCACGATCCGCGCCGAGTCCGACCTCTCCGCGTTCGCGCCCGACGTCGCGACCGTGGTCGTCCGCATGATCCACGCGTGCGGCCAGACCGACCTGACGCGCGACGTGGTCGCGACACCCGGGGTCGTGGCGGCCGCGCGCGGTGCGCTGGAGGCCGGCGCCCCGATCCTCTGCGACGCCACCATGGTGGCCTCCGGCATCACGCGCAAGCGTCTGCCCCGAGACAACGAGGTGCTCTGCCACCTGTCCGAACCCACTCTCCCGACTCTCGCCGAGCAGATGGGGACCACCAGAACCGCTGCCGCACTGGAATTCTGGCTGCCCCGCCTGGAAGGTGCGGTGGTCGCGATCGGCAACGCGCCGACCGCACTGTTCGCGCTACTCGACATGATCGACGACGGCGCACCGCGACCCGCCGCCATCGTCGGGGCACCGGTCGGCTTCGTCGGCGCGGTCGAATCCTGCGCGGCCCTGGCCGAGCGCGACGACCTCGAATTCATCACGGTGAGGGGCCGGCGCGGCGGATCGGCGATCACCGCCGCCGCGGTCAACGCCCTCGCGACCCCGCAGGAATGACGGTGACCCCCATGAACTCGGACAGCACCGCGGCGGCCGGACAGAAGCCAGGTCACGGAACGCTCTACGGCATCGGGCTCGGCCCGGGCGACAGCGAACTGATGACCGTCAAGGCCGCCCGCCTCATCACCACCGCCGATGTGATCGCGTACCACTCTGCGCGCCATGGCAACAGCATCGCGAGGTCGGTCGCCGAGCCGTACCTGCGAGAGGGCCAGACCGAGGAACGTCTGATGTACCCGGTCACCACCGAGACGACCGACCATCCCGGCGGCTACCAGGGCGCACTCGACGACTTCTACACCGAGAGCGCCGAACGCCTCGCGGTGCACCTGCGGGCCGGGCGTGACGTGGTCCTCCTCGCCGAGGGCGACCCGCTGTTCTACAGCTCCTACATGCACATGCACAAGCGGCTGTCGCCGCACTTCGACGCCGAGATCGTGCCCGGTGTCACCTCGGTGAGCGCGGCGTCGGCGGCCACCGGGGTCCCGCTGGTCGAGGGCGAGGAGACCCTGACGGTCGTTCCGGGCACGGCGTCGACCTCGGAGCTGCTCTTCCGCTTCCGTTCCGGGGACGCGATCGTCGTCATGAAGCTCGGCCGGACCTTCGAGCGGGTGCGGGATGCCCTCCGCGAGGCGGGGCGTCTCGACGAGGCGTTCTACGTCGAGCGCGCTTCCACGACGGTCGAACGAGTCCTACCGGCCGCCGACGTGAATCCCGCGGAGGTGCCCTACTTCTCGATCCTCGTCGTCCCGGGACGCCGCAACAATCCGAGGTTCGAGCCGGAGCCCGTCCCCGGTGAGCTCGTCGTCGTCGGACTCGGCCCGGGCCACGACAGCTGGACGACACCGGAGGTCCGCACCGAGTTGGCCACGGCCACCGACCTCGTCGGGTACACCACCTACCTCAAGCGCGTGACCCCGCGCCCGGGCCAGCGAGTGCATGCCAGCGACAACCGGGTGGAGGCCGAACGCGCCGAATTCGCCCTCGACCTGGCTCGACGCGGCGCGCGCGTCGCCGTCGTCTCCTCCGGTGATCCCGGTGTGTTCGCGATGGCCGCCGCGGTCGCCGAGGTCGCCGCGCAGCCGCGGTGGCACGAGGTGCCCGTCCGAGTGGTGCCCGGCGTCACCGCGGCCACCGCGGTCGCCGCAGCGGTCGGGGCGCCCCTCGGGCACGACTTCGCGGTCATCTCGCTCTCCGACCGGCTCAAGCCGTGGTCGGTGATCGAACGTCGCATCCGTGCCGCGCTCGGCGCCGATCTGGTCATCGCCATCTACAACCCGGGGTCGGCGAGCCGCACCTGGCAGGTCGGCGCCCTCCAACACACGCTCGCCCAGACGGTGTCGCCCGATCGCGTCGTGGTGCTCGGGCGAGATGTCGGCGGCCCGGAAGAGCAGCTCACGACCACCACCGTCGCGGACTTCGATCCCGCCGTCGTGGACATGCGCACCATGATCATCATCGGATCGTCGGCGACCCGGGTCGTGCAGCGCGCGGCGGGCCCGCTGGTGTTCACGCCACGCAGTCACCGTCCGGTGGACAGCGCCGATCAGACCGCCGACCAGTCAGCCGAGCAGCGCCTGGAGCCAGTCCCGGGCGGCACCGACCTCTGAGACGACCGGCGAGTCGGGCTCGGCGGGCCGGTCGACCATGATGACCTCGATCCCGCGCTCGGCGGCGGCCACCAGCTTCGCGGAGGTCAGCGAGCCACCGCTGTTCTTGGTGACCAGCAGGTCGATGTCGTTGTCGCGCAGCAGCCTCGACTCCGAGGCGTGGTCGTAGGGTCCGCGCGAGCGCACCACCCGGTGGTGTGGCGGAAGCGGCCCGGTCGGGGCGTCGACGACCCGGATCAGGAACCACGCCGATTCGATCCCCGCGAAGACACCCACGTCCTGGCGCCCCGTGGTCAGGAAGACACGGCCGCCCCGAGCGGCCACTTCTCGCGCGGCAGAGGGCAGGTCGGGCACCCGGATCCAGGTGTCGGTGTCGCCGGGCACCCACGGATCGCGGCGCAGGCGCAGCAGCGGTAGTCCCGCGTCGGCGGCGGCGCACGCCGCGTTGCGGGTGATCGACGCGGCGAATGGGTGGGTGGCGTCGACCACGGCCTGAATCCGATTGCTCTGCAACCAGTCCCGGAGGCCGTCGGACCCGCCGAAGCCACCGATGCGCACCGGACCGACCGGCAGACGGGGGTCGTTCACCCGACCCGCCAGGGAGCTGATGAACGCGATGCCGGACTCGCTCAGGGTCGAGGCCAGCGCCCGCGCCTCCCCGGTCCCGCCGAGGATCAGGATGCGCGGGACAGCCTCCGGCAGTGCTAACTCCGTCACGACGACGAGCCCCGGTCGTTGCGCAGCTTGGTCATCCGCGCATGTGAGTACAGGTAGCTGTCGGTGGCCGCGGACCCCGCCGGGTCGAGCACACGGCCGACGAAGATGACCGCGGTTCTGCGGATGTCGGCGGCGTCCAGCGCCTCGGGCAGTCGGTGCAGCGGGCAGCGGACGATCTGCTCGTTCGCACGACTCGCGAAAGCGACTGTCGCGGTAGGACAGTCACGGCCGTAGTGCGGGGTGAGCGCCGCCACGATCTCCTCGGCGCGGTGTGCCGCGAGATGGAGGGCGAGGGTCACCCCGGTCGCGGCGAGGGTTGCGAGATCTTCACCGGGCGGCATGTCGGTCGACAGTGTCGACACCCGCGTGATCAGCAGGCTCTGTCCGACACCCGGGACGGTCAGTTCGGTGTCGAGTGCGGCTGCGGCCGCCGCGAACGCCGGGACACCCGGCACGATCTGGTGATCGATACCGCGTGCGGTCAGTTCGCGCTGCTGCTCGGACAACGCCGAGTAGATCGCGAGGTCGCCGGAGTGCAGGCGCGCGACGTCGTGTCCCCGTGCATGGGCGGCCACGATGACGTCGATGATGTCCGGCAGCGGCATCCGGGCGGTGTCGACGAGTTCGGCTTCCGCCGGACACAGATCGAGGAGCTCCGCGGGGACCAGCGACCCGGCATAGAGACAGGTCTGGCACTCGGCCAGCACGTGGGCTCCGCGCACGGTGATGAGATCGGGCGCCCCGGGTCCCGCGCCGATGAAGTAGACGGTCACCGGCCCGCCTCCGCAGGATCGCCACCGGGTTCGGGCATCGACTGCGCCGGTTTGTCGACCGACCACTGCACGATCGGCAGCGCCGGACGCCACGTGGTCATCGTGCCGAGGGGCGCCACGGTCTCCACCGACAGTCGACGCAACGTACCGCCGAGTGCGCCGTGCCGTCGGGTCACGAGGGTCTGGTTCTCCACGGTCACCGCGTTGACGACGAGACGGCCCCGGGCGGCAAGCGCTGCCCAGGCGAGCGCCAGGATCTCCTCGTCGAGCCCGCCGCCGATGAAGACCGCGTCGGGTCGCGGTGCATCGGCGAGTTCGTCGGGAGCCGGACCCCGCACCGTGAGCCGGTGCGCCACCCCGTGACGGGCGGCGTTGCGGCGCAGCCGATCAGCCCGCTCGGGGTCGCGCTCGAACGCGACCGCCGTCCCGCGGTGGTCGGCACGCAACCACTCGATCGCCACACTGCCCGAACCGGACCCGATGTCCCACAGGGTCTGCGCCCCGGCCGGGCCGAGCGTGCACACCGTCAGGGCGCGGATCGTCGACTTCGTGATCTGGCCGTCGTGCTCGTAGGTATCGTCCGGCCGGCCGGGTAGCCGGGACCGGCGAGGCCCGACGCAGTCCACCGCGACGATGTTCAGGGGGTCCCCCGCCCGGCGACGCCAGGACTCCGCGGTGTCGGCGGCGATCTGTTCGGCTGGACCGCCGAGCTGCTCCAGAACGGTCAGCGTCGACGCGCCGAAACCGGCATCGACGAGGAGTTCGGCGACGGCGGCGGGGGTGGTCTCGTCGCGGCTGAGGACCAGCACACGTGCCCCGTCGGTGACCTCACTCAGCACCACACCCGGATCGGCGCGCACCGCGCTGACGATCCGGGCCGTCGCCAGGTCCCAGCCCAGACGCGCGCAGGCGAGACTCGCGCTCGACACCGCCGGGTACACCCGCACCCGGCCGGCGCCGACGCGGGCGATGATGCTCGCGCCGACCCCGTGGAACATCGGGTCGCCGCTGGCCAGGATGTGGACGGTCTCCGGGTGCGCGGCGTCCGGATGCCCGTCGTTGATCATTCCTTCTGCGACGACACCGTTCCCGATCACTTCGGCCAGATGTTTCGACATCGGCGAACGCCACGGTCGCAGTTGCGCACCGAGCTCCGGTGCCGCACCGTCAAGGAGCGCCAATTGCCGTGCGGCGCCGTAGATCACCCGTGCCCGGCGCAGCTCGTCCCGCGCCGTCTCACCGAGACCGGGCCAGCCATCCGCACCGATGCCGACCACCACGAACTCGTCGATCGATGACAAGACGGTCGTATCCGGGGTCGTCATCGGGGAAGTCTCCGCCACACGGCTCGCGGTAGCAGCCGCATACCGAAGAACACCGGCCGCAGCGCTCCCGGAATCCAGACCTCGCCGCGCCCCTTGCGGTAGGCGCGCGCCACCGCATCGGCCACCTGCTCCGGATCTCGCGACAGCGGCGCCGGTTTCACCCCGGACTCCATCAGGTCGCGGGTCATCGCGCCGACCACGAACCCGGGGCGGGCCAGCAGCAGGCGAACGCCGCTGCCGTGCAACGCATCTGCGAGTCCGCTCGCGAATCCGTCGAGTCCGGCCTTGGTCGAGCCGTAGACGTAGTTGGCGCGACGAACGCGGATGCCGGCGACCGAGGAGAAGACGATGATGGTCCCGGAGGCCTGGGCACGGAGCACCGACGCGAGCGGTGTGAGCACGCTGATGTGGGCGTAGTAGTCGGTGTGGGCGATCTGAAGTGCATGCGCCACATCGGTTTCGGCGCGGGTCTGGTCGCCGAGGATGCCGAACGCCACGATCGCGATCCCGATGGGACCGTACCGCTGAGCCAGTGATTCGACGAGTGCGGGGTGGGAGTCGGTGTCGTTCGCGTCGAACGCGACGGTGTGCACCGCCACTGCCCCGGCATCGAGCAGGCGTGCCGTCTCGACGGCCAGATCGTCGGGACGACGAGCCGCCAGTACGACCGTCCGCCCGGACGCGAGACGCGCGGCGGTGGCGACGCCGATCTCGCTGCGGCCACCGAACAGGACGAGGGCACCGACCGGGTCGGAGTCCGGACTCGCCGATTCCCCTCTGCTGCGTGACGCCATGGCTAGCAGTATCGCATCGGCCCCCGGGCACACCTCTATCGTGGGGTCATGCCTCGCACTGCTGCCGACCTCGGATCCGATGCGCTCGCGTTCCTCACCGAACGCCACCTCGGGACCCTCACCACCTTGCGCGCCGACGGCACGCCGCACGCCGTAGCCGTCGGATTCACCTGGGATCCCGAGGCCGGTCTGGCACGGGTCATCACCTCCGACGGCAATCAGAAGGTACGTAACGCCGAACGCGGCGGCTATGCAGCCGTCACCAATGTCGACGGGCCGCGGTGGTTGACCCTCGAGGGGCCCGCGACGGTTCGCCGCGAACCCGGCCCCGTCCGCGAGGCCGAGCAGCGCTATGCGCAGCGCTACCGGGAGCCCCGACCCAACCCGCGTCGCGTGGTGATCGAGATCAGCGTGAGCCGGGTGCTCGGCTCCGCATCGCTGTTCAGTTAGGCCGCGCGTCTGACGTCGGCGGTCCGGATCGGTTCATCGCAAAGTCATTCAGACCACCGGCATCGGATTCCCGCCTCCTATCACAAGACACCGACAACTCCACTGCGCTACTCATCTGTCAGATCAACAGTCAGACAACACTTTTCGCCCGTCCAATCCATAGATCTCGTGTACACTCGAACGTACATTCGCAGCAACGGATCTCGGGGGGAGGCGACCGGCTTGTCTGTCACCACACACGTCGATGACGAATCGGCGGTGCCGCAACCGCGAGCCGTCGAGCTGGTGGCCGACCTGCATGCGATCCTCGACGAACTGCAGACCGTGGACCTGGCGCCGTGTTCGGACGAAGACTTGATCGAGGTTGCATCTGCGACCGAACGGGCCATCGCACGACTGACCGTCGCCGGGGACCGGCAGATCGATCAGGTCGAGGCCCGCGACCTCCCCCGCAAAGCAGGCTGCCGAACCCTCATGCAGTTCATGACCCACCGGCTGCGGGTCTCCAACCCTGTCCGGCGTCGTAAGCAGATGGACGCCACCGCCACCCGCACCAGCTTGGGTGGTGAACGCCTCGAACCCGAACACCCCACCCTGGCCGGAGCATTCGCTGCAGGAACAGTCGGCTCTGCTCACGTCCAGGCTGCCCTCGATGTCCTCGACCAGATCCCGAACGCTGTCGAGCATGATGTGAAAGTCGCTGCCGAGCGGCAGATGGCCGAGATCGCCATCGATCACACACCGGCCGACATCACCCAGCTCGGCGCGCGGTTGCTTGCTCATCTCGACCCCGACGGCACCCTCACGGACGACACCGACCAGAAACGGCGCCGCAACCTTTGGATCGGCCGCCAACGCGCCGACGGCACCGCCAAAATCTCCGGCACCCTCACCCCCGAACTCGCCGCCCGGCTTACGATGATGTTCGCCGTCTGGGGCAAACCCGGACTCAACAACCCCGACGACCCCAACTCACCCAGCGGCCCGGCCGGCACCGCAGACCCCGACGCCGTGGCCGCCGCCGCCGAGCGTGACGGTCGTACCCTCGCCCAGACAAATCACGACGCACTCGACGCCGCATTGGCCGCCGGTTTCGCCGACGGGACGCTCGGCAGGTCGCACCGCGGCCTACCCGTGCAACTGCTCATCAAAGCCGACCTCAACGACCTCATTCGCGAAGCCGGACTGGCCACGACCGCGACCGGCACACTGCTGCCCATCCCCGACCTGCTCGCGATGGCCGCGGATGTGCAGCCGTGGTTGGCGATCTTCAAGAACGCCACCGCCGTAGCGCTGTACTTCGGACGCGGCAAGCGTCTGGCCACCCGCGAACAACGCCTCGTCTCCTTCGCCCGCCCCGACGGCGAAGTGTGCTCCGCACCCGGGTGCGACCAACCCGCCACCCACGTCGAACTCCACCATGCTCACAAGGATTGGGCCCAGGGTGGACTCACCGACATCGACGACCTCGCCCCCGCCTGCCCCCGACACAACCGGATGGTCGGTGACCAGCCCGGCCAGTACACCACCCACATCGAACGGTCGGGACCCGACGAAGGCCGCTGCATCTGGCGACTCAACGCCGAACCCGGAGCACCACCCAACCCCGAACACATCAACCGCCGACCCGACATACCCCGGCGACTCGTACACCATCTGAACACCGTGCGCGACGAGATCCACGGACCACCAACCCGAGGGTTTCGCAGGCTCGGTCGCCGGACCCTAATGGGGGTGGATCGGCTCTCTTTTGGGGGATGCTGGTCGTGTGAGCCTTCCCGGTCGGTGACCACTGCCGGACCCTGAAACGGTGTGTTGGATTTCTAGACGAAGACCGTGGCCCGGCCGGGTGAGGATCACCCGCTAGAACGCTTCTGGGATGTCGTGCCCCCTGAAGGTGTGGGTGAGCACTGATCCATTAGGCCGCGTCAGGGTGATCTCCCGAAGGTTCACATCGAGATCGTCGAGACGACCGAAGACGAGGTGAACGAGTGTCATGATCTTTGTGGGCAA
>NZ_NGFO01000035.1 GCF_002149015.1 Gordonia lacunae
GGTGTGAGGAGCGCAAACGACGACCGTCCCCGCCCCCTGAGGTGTGAGGAGCGCAAGCGACGACCGTCCCCGCCCCCTGAGGTGTGAGGAGCGCAAGCGACGACCGTCCCCGCCCCCTGAGGTGTGAGGAGCGCAAGCGACGAGCCTCGAAGGGTCTGGTGAGACGCCTTGCGAGACCCTTCGTGGCTCGCTTCGCTCGCACCTCAGGGAGCAGACGATTCGGCCACTCGCGCTCGTGCGGGTTCCGATCTGCGTCATGTGCGCAGGACCGCCACCGGGTGAGTTGCCGCCAGGCCGCGGATCCGCTCAGGCGTCGGCTGTCTCGGCCCGGGTCGGCTCGGGCGCCGTGCGCTTCCCGTTCTGGAACAGCAGGGGGTAGAGGAGACCGCCGATCAGACCACCGATCAACGGGGCGAGCCAGAAGGCCCACAGCTGGCCGGGTGCACCGTTGCCGTTGAAGAAGGCGACCGCGGTCGAGCGGGCCGGGTTGACCGAGGTGTTGCTGATCGGGATCGAGATCAGATGGATGAGGGTGAGGCACAGGCCGATGGCCAGCGGGCCGAAGCCAGCGGGAGCGCGCCCGTCGGTCGCACCCAGAACCACGATGAGGAAGAAGGCCGTCAACAGGATCTCCGCGATGAGGACCGCGGTGAGCGAGTAGTTGCCGGGAGAGTGTTCCCCGTATCCGTTGGCGGCCATGTTGCCCTCGGCCACGAACCCGGGCTGGCCTTTCGCGATCAGGAAGAGCATCAGGCCGGCGAGCAGACCACCCACGACCTGCGCGATCCAGTAGGTGGGCAGCTCTTTCCAGGAGAGTCGACCGCTGACGGCGGCGCCCAGCGTGATCGCGGGGTTGAAGTGTGCTCCCGAGACGTGTCCGACCGCGTAGGCCATCGTGACCACGGTCAGGCCGAACGCCAGAGAGACTCCGAGGAAGCCGATTCCGACCTGGAAGGTGTCCTGGCCGTCCTCGGATTGAGCGATCTGCTTGGCGGCATAGATGGCGCTGCCGCATCCACCGAAGACCAACCAGAATGTGCCGAAGAACTCAGCCGCGAGTCGTGCCGCGGGTGACGGAGAAGGCATGGACGTCCTTTCGCTGGGTGACCTGACCGTCGAGGCGCGCGAAGTGCCTCACCCTTCGAGTGGCTCACACAGTAGCGGTGTCGCAGTGAACCGGCAGCATTATGGCAAATCGTCTACAGGTCAGTGAAGACGAGGTGGACGAGGGCTGTCCTCGGGTCGGTCAGCGGCGAAACGTCGTGTGCATCTCCCAGAAGAGGATCT
The DNA here is from genome assembly GCF_002149015.1 of Gordonia lacunae. GTDB lineage: Bacteria > Actinomycetota > Actinomycetes > Mycobacteriales > Mycobacteriaceae > Gordonia > Gordonia lacunae. Next base: position 1,288 of record NZ_NGFO01000035.1, read on the forward strand.
CGGTATCCGTCGTCGCGGAGACGGCGACGGTTCCGTGTGCGGTGGTCCGCAGGGCATCACCCTCGACGAGTCGGATGCCGTCGTCCAGCTCGACACCGCCCCGCGCCACGTACAGATGTCCGAACGGTGCCGGCGGAAGAGTGACCGACTGTCCGGATCCGAGTCGCGCGACATGGAGTGCCGCATGCTGGTTGTCGATCGAGATCGCTGTGGTGGCAGCGTGCTCGGGCATGCCGGAGGCGACGGTCACGAGGCCGCCGGCCGCGAGGGCTCCGGTGAAATCGCGCTCCGCGTAACCGGGTTCACCTCCGGCGTGTTCGGGAGCCACCCACATCTGGATGACGCGCAGGTCACGGTCTTCGCTACGGCGAGAAGCGTTTGCCTCGGTGTGGGTGATCCCGCGGCCCGCACTCATCCGCTGAGCGACACCGGGAGTGATCACGCCGGTGTTGCCGAACGAATCACGATGAGCGACAGCACCTTCGAGCACCCATGTGATGATCTCGGCGTCGCGGTGGAAATGGGCGTCGAAGCCCTCGCCCGCGTCGACGCGATCATCGTTGTGCACGAGCAGGACCCCGTGTGCATTCGCGGTCAGGTCGAAGTTGCCGGTGACCGGAAACGACTGGCGGGAATCGAGCCACTCGCTTCGGAAGATGTGCCGATCGGTGCCTCGAATGACCTGCCGCGAGGCCACGGTCGCGGCTCCTGTCTCACTCATCGTCGACTCCGATCTGCTCCGGGGAACTCCGCCGACTCAACCGTTGCCTCGCCGACGCTATTCCGGCCGGTGCCGGCGCCGGGCTAGTCGAGGAGGTTGACCGCGTTGGCCACGACCAGGCTGAGGATGACGATCGACAGCAGTGCCTGCGACGCCATCGCGAGCTTCGCGCGCCGCGCCAGGGGCATCACATCGGTGGGACTGAACGCCGTCGCGTTGGTCAAGGCCAGGTAGAGATAGTCGAAGAACACCGGCCGCCAACCCGGCGCTGCCAACCGCGGTTCGAGTTGCTGCGGAAATGCGAGATCCGGGTGCTCGGCAGGGTTCAGGTGTCGGTTGACCGGACCGCCGCCGTCGAGTTCCCAGTAGAGAAACGCGAACGCGATGACGGTCTGCAGCCAGACGAGCGCACCGGCGACCAACAACTGGTTCGCCGCCTCGGTCTGCGGATCGCCGTGCAGGAGATCCCACACGAGTCGTCCCGCACCCCACGCCGCACCCGCGGCGATGGCGACGACAAGACCCACGGACAGTGCTCGAACCCATCGTCCGGGCCGGTCGATCCGCCCGGGATCCACCGCGATCAGTGTCAGCAGCACCACTCCCTCGATCGCGGGTAGCAGCCATGCGGTGCCGGCGGCGTAGCGCGCCGGGAGCAGGAACGGGATCGCCATCGCGACCAGCACGAACGCCGATGCAGTCCATCGTTGCTCGGCGCGGGGCAGGTTCTCCCCGGGACCGCGGTCGTCGTCGCTCATCCGGCAGCCTCCGGTCGAGGGCCCCGACACGTTCGGTCAAGACCGTTGACTCGACGTGCCCGGCCGGTACTGTGTTCTTCATCACATAGGCAGGAAGGGATGTGCCATGATACCGACCGAGATCAGGGATCTGCATCGCAGCATAGGGGCCTTACGCCATCACATGACCACACTGCAGACCCAGTACGGCGATGTCGACGCCGTCCGACGGATGTCCAACGACCTGGACCGTCTGGAGATCGACCTCCACGACTTCGAGCATGCGCCCCCGCCGCTCCTGCAGGCGAAGCTCGGACGGGACCAGGTGATCTATGTGCCCGACAGCAAGTCGGACGAGTCGGCCTGGCTGGGTGCGCAAGACGAAGGGCTGGGCTTTCATTCGCGTGAGCGCACGAAGTGAGTGCCCCCGCGACTGAGCGGGACGCAGTCGGGGTCTTCTCTCCCGGTCGCGCGCGAATCCTGGCACGAACACTCCGCCGGGACAGGTGGTGGCTGGCGCCGCTGCTGACGATCGCCGGTCTCGCGGCCTTCGTCATCTACGCGACCATACGTTCGTTCGTGCGTACCGCCTACTACTCGGCGGAGTACCACTACCTGTCGCCGTTCTACTCGCCGTGTCTCAGCGAGTCGTGTGTCCCCGGCGCGAGTCATTTCGGGACGCCGTTTCCCGAACTCCCGATGTGGATTCCGTTGGCGTTCTTGTCGCTACCGTTCCTGCTCGGGTTCCGGTTGACCTGCTACTACTACCGCAAGGCCTACTATCGGTCGGTCTGGTTGTCCCCGCCGGCATGCGCGGTCGCCGAACCCCACAGCCGATACACCGGGGAGACGCGGCTGCCGCTGATCATCCAGAATTCACACCGGTACTTCTTCTATGCAGCGGTGATCATCTCGGTGATCAACACCTACGACGCCGTCATCGCGTTCCACGGCGCCGACGGCGGGTTCGGCTTCGGTCTGGGCAACGTCATCCTCGTCGGGAACGTGCTACTGCTCTGGACCTATACGATCTCGTGTCACTCGTGTCGTCACGTGACCGGTGGCCGTCTCAAGCACTTCTCGAAACACCCGGTGCGGTACCGCATCTGGACTCAGGTCTCCAAGCTGAACACACGGCACATGCAGTTCGCCTGGATCACGCTCGGCACGTTGGTGCTCACCGACTTCTACATCATGTTGGTTGCCAGCGACACCATCTCGGACCTGAGGTTCGTGGGTTGACCGATTGACCACACAACGCCTGTTGTGCAGCCGTTTTCAACGTTGGGAGTCCCGCTAGATGACCGAGCCGGAACGCTACGAGTACGACGTCGTTGTCATCGGTGCGGGCGGTGCCGGGTTGCGGGCGGTCATCGAGGCCCGCGAACGGGGATACTCGGTTGCGGTGGTGTGCAAGTCACTGTTCGGCAAGGCCCACACGGTCATGGCGGAGGGCGGGTGCGCCGCGTCGATGGGTAACGCCAACTCGAAGGACAACTGGCAGACGCACTTCCAGGACACGATGCGTGGCGGCAAGTTCCTGAACAACTGGCGCATGGCCGAGTTGCATGCCAAGGAGGCCCCGGACCGGGTCTGGGAGCTCGAAACCTACGGCGCCCTGTTCGACCGCACCGATGACGGCCGGATATCGCAGCGCAACTTCGGCGGGCACACCTATCCGCGGCTCGCGCACGTCGGCGACCGCACCGGGTTGGAACTGATCCGGACGATGCAACAGAAGATCGTCTCCCTTCAACAGGAGGACTTCGCCGCCACCGGCGACTACGAGTCGCGCATCAAGGTGTTCGCCGAATGCACCATCACCGATCTGCTCAAGGACGGCGACGCCATTGCCGGCGCGTTCGGGTACTGGCGTGAGTCCGGCCGCTTCATCCTGTTCGAGGCGCCGGCGGTGGTCCTGGCGACCGGGGGGATCGGCAAGTCGTTCAAGGTGACCTCCAATTCGTGGGAGTACACCGGCGACGGCCACGCGCTCGCCCTCCGGGCCGGGGCGAGCCTGATCAACATGGAGTTCGTCCAGTTCCACCCGACCGGGATGGTCTGGCCGCCCAGCGTCAAGGGCATCCTGGTGACCGAGGGTGTCCGCGGCGACGGCGGTGTGCTCAAGAACACCGACGGCAAGCGGTTCATGTTCGACTACATCCCACCGGTTTTCAAAGGTCAGTACGCGGAGACCGAGGAGGAGGCCGACGAGTGGCTGGCCGACAACGACAGCGCACGCCGGACGCCGGACCTGTTGCCGAGAGATGAGGTCGCCCGGGCGATCAACGAGGAGGTGAAGGCCGGGCGCGGGACCGAACACGGCGGTGTGTACCTCGACATCGCGTCCCGGATGCCCGCCGGGGAGATCATGCGCCGACTGCCGTCGATGCATCATCAGTTCAAAGAACTCGCCGATGTCGACATCACCGCCGAACCGATGGAGGTCGGGCCCACCTGTCACTACGTGATGGGCGGGATCGAGGTGGATCCGGACACGGCTGCCTCACGGGTCCCGGGGCTGTTCGCGGCGGGTGAGTGTTCCGGCGGGATGCACGGCTCGAATCGGCTGGGCGGCAACTCGCTGTCCGACCTGCTGGTGTTCGGGCGACGTGCCGGACTCGGCGCGGCGGCGTACGTCGAATCACTGACGACGCGGCCCGCGGTCTCGGCCGACGACATCGACCGGGCGGCGGCATCGGCTCTGGCGCCCTTCGATCCGCCGGCCGAGGGCAAACCGGAGAACCCGTACACCCTGCACACCGACCTGCAGCAGGCCATGAACGATCTGGTCGGGATCATCCGGAAAGAGGCCGAGATGCAGGAGGCGCTCGGTGTCCTGGCCGACCTGCGAAACCGGTTGGGCGGCATGCAGGTCGAAGGGCACCGGCAGTTCAATCCGGGCTGGCATCTCGCGGTCGACCTGCGCAACATGCTGCTGGTCTGCGAATGCGTCGCGAAGGCTGCACTCATGCGCACGGAGAGCCGTGGCGGGCACACCCGCGATGATCACCCGTCGATGGACTCGAACTGGCGTAACGCTCTGTTGGTCTGCACCGCCGATCTCGACGGGGACGGCCCGGTCCCGGAGGTCAGCGTCGTGCGCACGGAGCAGACCCCCATGCGTCCGGACCTGTTGGAGCTGTTCGAGTTCCCGGAGGTCGAGAAGTACTACACCGCCGCCGAGATCGCCGGGCACCCCGGCGCCGGGGGCGAGCGAGCCGAAGGGCATTCGGAGGACTGACATGGGATATGACGCGAAGTTCCGGATCTGGCGCGGGGACACCGACGCCGGTGGTCTCGAGGACTACACCGTAACTGTCAACGAGGGCGAGGTGGTGCTCGACATCATCCACCGGCTGCAGGCGACGCAGGCGCCCGACCTGGCGGTCCGGTGGAACTGCAAGGCGGGCAAATGCGGCTCGTGCTCGGCAGAGGTCAACGGGCGCCCGAAGTTGCTGTGTATGACCAGGATGTCCACCTTCACCGAGGACGAGGTCGTCACGGTGACCCCGATGCGGACGTTCCCGGTCATCCGTGACCTGGTCACCGATGTCTCGTTCAACTACGCGAAAGCGCGGGAGATCCAGTCGTTCACGCCGCCCGAGGGTCTCGCGCCGGGGGAGTACCGGATGAAGCAGATCGACGTGCAGCGTTCACAGGAGTTCCGCAAGTGCATCGAGTGTTTCCTGTGCCAGGACACCTGCCACGTCGTGCGGGATCACGAGGAGAACAAGCAGAACTTCGCCGGGCCGCGCTTCCTGATGCGCGTCGCCGAACTCGACATGCATCCCCTCGACGTGGCCGAACGCCGCGACTCGGCCCGCACCGAACACGGGCTGGGACTGTGCAACATCACCAAGTGCTGTACCGATGTCTGTCCCGAGCAGATCAAGATCACCGACAACGCATTGATCCCGATGAAGGAGCGCGTCGCCGACCGGCACTATGACCCGCTGGTGTGGCTGGGCAACAAGCTCTTTCGGCGGTAGACGTCGCGCAACGTTGCGCCCAGCGCAACGACTCACTACATCTACAGGGTGCCGACCCCGGTCTCAGACGGCCGGGGGATTGAGCAGTGCGAAGCCTTCCTGCCGCCGGTAGGGGAAGTACGGGTAGGGGGCTTCCACCTGCGACGCCGCATCCAGGATTCGGATCTGCTCGGGAGTCAGGGACCATCCGCTCGCGCCGAGGTTGTCGCGTAGTTGCGCTTCGTCACGCGCCCCGATGATGACGCTCGACACGGTGGGTCGACGGCTCAGCCAGTTGAGTGCGACCTGCGCCACGGTCCGGCCGGTCTCGCGCGCGATCTGATCGAGTGCGTCGACGACGGTGTAGAGGTGCTCGTCGTCGACGGGCGGTCCGGCAGCAGCGGTCGAGTGCAGACGACTCGTCGTCGGCAGGGGTGTGTCGCGGCGCACCCGCCCGGTCAGGCGCCCCCAGCCCAGGGGGCTCCATACGAGTGCACCGACTCCTTCTTCGGCGGCCAACGGCATCAGCTCCCACTCGTAGTCGCGGCCGATCAGCGAGTAGTAGACCTGGTGCGCGACATGACGCGGGGCACCACGTCGATCAGCCGTTGCCAGCGAGCTCATCAGTTGCCAGCCGGAGAAGTTGGAGACGCCCGTGTAGCGGATCTTGCCGCTGCGCACCAAGACGTCCAGCGTGTCGACGACTTCGTCGAGCGGGGTCGCGGCATCGTAGGCGTGGAGCTGGAACAGGTCGATCCAGTCGGTGTCGAGTCTCCGCAGTGCCGCTTCGACGGCCCGGATGAGTCGAGAACGCGACGTGCCGCGGTCGGATGGGCCGTCTCCGATGGGCAACGCGGCCTTCGTCGACACCACCACGCGATCCCGACGACCGCGGAGTGCTGCGCCCAAGACCTCCTCGGAGGCGCCGTCGGAGTACACATCGGCGGTGTCGAACAGCGTCACCCCGGCGTCGATGCAGAGGTCGACGAGTCGACGCGCGGCAGCGACATCCGTGCTGCCCCAGGCGCCGAAGAACTCTCCGCGGCCGCCGAATGTGGCAGCGCCGAAACCGAATTCAGAAACGGTCAGACCCGATCGGCCAACCTGACGATAGTCCATGTCTCTCCTTAAGGGAACTGTAGATCCGTTAGTAACCGTAGCCCAGAATCGAACCAAATGGAACTGAGTTCCCGATAACGACTGCGCGGGGTCTTAGGATGTGCGCATGTCCGACGCCTCATCCCGCCCGGTCGTCCCGCAAGCCGGTGTGGCTCGTCCCGGTGGCCGAACCGCCGCGGTCCGCGGATCGGTGCTGTCCGCGACCGAAGACGCGCTGATCGAGCACGGATTCGCCGGGATCGACCTGTCGTCCCTGGCGCGGGCTGCCGGAGTCGGTAAGACCACGATCTACCGCCGGTGGGGAACTCCCCAGTGTGTCGTCGCCGATCTGCTGGACGACATGGCCGCACGGTCGGTGACCGCGACGCGGACCGGAAATCTGGACGCCGACCTGCGTGCCAACGCCGAGCTGGTCGTCCGGACGCTCACCCACCCGCGGCAGGGCCGCCTGTTCGCCGCGCTCATCGCGGCGTCGACCCACGACCGCGACACCAAGGCGGCCCTGGCCGAGTTCTTCCGCCGGCGCGTCGAGGAGTGGTCATTGCCGATCATCGACGCGATCGAACGGGGAGAGGTCCCCCCGAACACCGATCCCATCGCTGTCGTGCGGCATCTGTCCGCGCCCCTGTACTACCAGTTCCTCACGATGACAACACCTCTCGACGACCTTGCGGCCGACCGCGCGGCACGGGCGACCGTCGCTGCGATGCGTGCGCAGTGCTTCGCGAAATCGGATGCGGCGTCGTAGGAACTCGAGTGCGTGGGGCGACCACGAGTCATGCGCGCGCGACGTTACCAACACTCACTGTTACGCTCGCCGTTGACATTGTCACTCGTGGATAGGTATGTACACCATGGCCGAACGGTCCTCCTGGGAAGACGACGACCTCACCGCGCTGCGCGATCTCGCACGCAGCTTCTGTGAGAAGGAGATCCAGCCGAACACCGAGAAGTTCATCGAGCAGCACCACGTCGACCGGGACCTGTGGAACAAAGCCGGTGACCTCGGCCTGCTCTGTATGTCGATCCCCGAGGAGTACGGGGGCGGCGGGGGCACCTTCGCGCACGAGGCGGTCCTCATCGAGGAGCAGGCGCGCGTCGCCGACAGCTCGTGGGGCGTCAGCCTGCACAACGGCATCGTCGCGCACTACATCCTGGAGTACGGCTCCGAAGAGCAGAAGAAGACCTGGCTGCCCAAGATGGCCAGCGGCGAGGCGGTCGGGGCCATCGCAATGACCGAACCGGGCACCGGATCGGACCTGCAGAACGTCAAGACGAAGGCGATCAAGCAGGGCGACGAGTACGTCATCGACGGTTCCAAGACCTTCATCACCAACGGTGGTCAGGCCGACATCATCATCGTCGTCGCCAAGACCGACGTGTCCGAAGGCGCCAAGGGCATCTCGCTCATCCTGGTCGAGGCCGAGCGAGAGGGCTTCCGCCGTGGCCGGGTGCTCGACAAGATCGGCCAGCGCGGACAGGACACCTCGGAGTTGTTCTTCGACGGCGTACGCGTCCCCACCTCGAACCTCCTCGGCGCCGAAGAGGGGCAGGGGTTCGTCCAGCTGATGATGCAGCTCCCGCAGGAGCGACTGATCATCGCGCTGGCATCGGTGGCCGGCATGGAGAAGGCGGTTTCCGAGACCATCGCCTACACCAAGGACCGCACCGCCTTCGGCCGGCCGATCTTCAGCTTCCAGAACACCAAGTTCAAACTCGCCGAGGCGGCGACCGAGGCGCGGATCGCGCGCGTGTTCGTCGACGACTGCATCACCAAGCACATCAAGGGCGAACTCGACATCCCGACCGTCGCGATGGCGAAGTGGTGGACCAGCGACCGCGCCATGGTGGTCGCCGACGAATGCCTCCAGCTCTTCGGCGGCTATGGATACATGAACGAGTACCCGATTGCCCGCCTGTGGGCCGACAACCGCGTGCAGAAGATCTACGCGGGCACCAACGAGATCATGAAAGAGATCATCGCCCGGACGTTGTGACGGAAAACCTCTCTCGTTCGGCAGGCGGCCCCGGTGATCTGATCACCGGGGCCGTCGCACACCCGTCCGGTTTCCGGTGCGTTCCGAATGTCTGGAGAACCGGGGCATTGTGACCAAGCCGATGATTCGTCAGCGGGACGAACGGTTATACGAGGAGCTGGAGTCGGCCGGTTGTCCGCGAGGGGAGTCAGTACAGACGATGACAGCACACCACCAGGTCGCTCGACCACAGCGAAGCGCACATGTCGTCGAGTGACAACGCGCTGGTGGACGGGCGGACCCGGCACTACGGCGAGTTCTACGGCGTCACCGAGGCTCCGGCGAACGATGACAGGCAGCCACTCGTCGTCTGGGGGAACTGCCAGGCCGAGGCGTTACGGATCGTGCTGTCGAGTTCCCCGGACCTTCCGTTCCGCACCGTTCGCGTCCCACCGGTTCACGAACTCGAGTCCTCCGACATCGCCCATGTCGAACGCCTCCTCCGTCGAACCGCGGTCATCGTCTCCCAGCCGGTGCGTGCCGGATACCGGGGACTCCCCATCGGTGGTCCGGACCTGGCCGACATCGCGCCGTCGTCGTCCGTCCTCGTATGGCCGGTCATCCGCTATGGCGGGCTGTACCCGTTCCAGGTCATCGCCCGACATCCAGCGCAGCCGTCCGCAGTGCCCGCCGGTGTTCCGTACCACGATCTGAGAACGGTCCTCGCTATCAGAGCGGGCCGCGGCCGCTTCGACGACTGGGACGTCGATGTCGCCGCCGAGCGTTTCCGGGAGGCGGCGCGCTGGAGTGTGGACCAGCTCGAGGTCCGCGAGCGTCGCCACTGTGACATCGGGGTCTCCGACATCCTGCTCGGTTTCGGGGCCGACGCCGCGCACACGATCAACCATCCCGGAAATCGGGTGTTGCTGGCTCTCGGTGGCCGGATCCTCGACTCGCTCGGGGCGGCGGCACCGGTTCCGCCGGCACGCGACCTGCTCGGCAACATCCGAGCACCCCTGGAACGACGGGTGATCGACGCGCTCGGTATCGAGGCGTCCCCGCGGGCGTCCTGGGACGTCGATGGCGAAGCCCGCACCGACGACGACATCCGGCGCCGCCAGATGCGCTGGTACGCCGAACATCCCGAGTTCATCGACGCAGTGCTGGACCGCTACGACGACCTCCTCGAGATCTTGGGTCTGCCGTGACGGGACCGATCGGACACCTCATGGTCGGCCCCCGGTCGCACGGTGTGGTGCGGTACGCGAAATCGGTCTTCGACGCGGTGAGCGTCGAGAGCGCGGATCATCGGCTCGCGCACATGCGCACACTCGGTGCCGGTGTCGCATCGGGACTGGCCGAGTGCGCGCTCGTGCATGTGCACGTGACCGATCGCCTGTTCGGGCGCACGCCATCGCAGGCTCGCGACAACGTGCTCGCCATGATCGCTGCGCTTCGGCGTCCGGTCTCGGTGACCCTGCACGACCTGCCCCAACCCTCCGACGGACGAGCGATGCATGCACGCATCGACTTCTTTCGTTCGGTGGCCCGATCCGCGACGGGTGTGATCGTGTCGAGCCGCCACGAGGCGTCGCTCTTCGCCGAGTACGTCGATGCGTCGATCGACGTGGAGGTCGTTCCGCTGCTGTTCGACACCGTCCGCGTCGACAAGCCCTCGGCGTCAGCGGAATCGACCGTCGGAGTGCTCGGCTACCTGTACCCCGGGAAGGGGCACCTGGAGACGCTGCAGGCGATGTCCGACCTGGATCCGTCGATCGGCTTCATGGCGCTCGGCACCCCGTCGCCCGGCCACGAGGACCTGGCCGACGACCTCGCCAAGATCGCCGCGGACATGGGGAGGCGGTGCACGATCACCGGATTTCTGACCGACGACGAATTGCGTCGGGCGTCGGCCGAGGTGACGGTCCCGGTCGCCTATCACCGGCACATGTCGGCGTCCGGGTCGATCAACTCCTGGATCTCCGCCGGACGACGGCCGCTGGTCCCGCGCACCGCCTATACCGACGAACTCGCTGCGCGTTCCCCGGGTGTGCTGACGATGCACGCGAACGACGACCTCGCGCTTCGAGCCGCCATCGAGAGTGCGTTCGCGAACCCTGCGAGTACGTGGATCGATTCGGCCGTGACGCCGTCGCCGACGGCCGCCGACGTCGGCCGGACTCACGAGCGACTGTTGCGGCGGTGGAGCGCGTGACCGTCGTCGAGCTCGACGACGGTCGGACCGTGGTGCCCGACAATCGCTGGGATCTGGTCGGCGACGCTCCGACGACGACGCCACTGGTGAGTGTCGTGATCCCGCATTACAACCAACCCCACCAACTCGCGTTGGTCCTCGAGGCGTTGACCGCCCAGACCCACCCGCGGGATCGTCTCGAGGTGGTGGTCGCCGACGACGGTTCGACGTGTCCACCGGACGTGAGCGCGTGGACGTCGCGCCTCGACATCACTGTCGTGACCCAGGAGGACAAGGGCTTTCGAGCGGCGGCCGCCCGCAATCTGGGCGCCGCGGCATCGAGCGGCTCGGTCCTGTGTTTCCTCGACGCGGACACGGTTCCGACACCCGACTACATCCGGCGTGCGGTCAGATTGCCCGCCACGGCGCCGGACGCGCTCGTGGTCGGGCGGCGCAAGCACGCCGACCTGAGCCGGGTCGCCCCGGACTCGGTGGTCGAGTGGTTGTCCGAGCAGCGGCGGCTCCACCCCTCACATGACTGCGAACCCGGATGGCTGGTCGACGCGTATGACCGCACGTCCGATCTCCTCACCCCGGGCTGGGACGGCTACAAGTACCTGATCAGTGCGGTGATGTCCTGCAGCCGTGACTTGTTCGACGACGTGGGCGGATTCGATCCGTCGTTCATCCGGTACGGCGGTGAGGACTGGGAGCTCGCGAACCGGGCGTTCATGATGGGCGCGGTCTTCGCACACGAACCCGACGCCCTCGCCTGGCACGATGGTCCCGACTGGGCCGAACGGCCGGTGCCCGAACGGATCTCGGAGAAGAATGCCGAAGCTCTCGCACTCGCACCGCTCATCACCGATCCGGCGGCCCGGACCGCCGGACTGCGGTACTCGATACCGGACATCGTGGTGCTCGTGTCAACGGACGGACACACCGCGGCGTCGCTGATACACACCATCGCCGGCGCGCTGCGCGGGGTGGACGCGGCCGTCTGGCTCGTCGGAGAAACCGCCGACGCGCTGCTGCTCCGGCTGGCCGTGCATGATTCGCGTATCCGGACCGGGACGCCGGACACATCGACGCTGTCACGGTGCAGGTTTGTCGTCGAGGTCACCGGACCCGTGGTCTTCTCCGATGACTCTCTCGCGCGGTTGACTGCCGAGGTCGCGCCGGGGGAGTGCGGCCGGGTGACGGTGGACTTCGACGGGTCACCGTCGGCGTCGGTGACGGTTGCGTCGTCTCGTGCACGGCACCGGGTCCGACGCTGGGCGGCGCGTACCGACCTCGGCGCCGACGAGCTGCTCGGCCGGTTGTTCGGGGTCCGGAGAGTGCGCCACAGTGAAGTCGAGATCGTCGTCGGAGTCCACGAACCTGCGCTGTCCTGGTGAGTGTGGCGCAGGGGTCGGTGCGCGCATCGTGGAGCGGCGGGTGCTCGGCCTCGTGCTCGGGTGTGACTGGTGCCCCCGGTCAGACTCGAACTGACACTGGACGGGTTTTGAACCCGTTGCCTCTGCTGTGTCTGATAGGGGGCGGGGTGCGGATGGCCCACCGCCAGTCGGGGAACTCGGTTTCGATGCGGCAGATCCCGCGCATCGGAAGCCGGTTCACAGATCTCATCGCCGGCCGATGCCGGCAGCCCGCCGTTGCGGGCGTTGAAAGCGCTGGCTGACGCGATCGAGCCTGCCTCCCCGGCCGATCCCTCGAGGACCCGGCGCTCGCAGATTCGATTGTCGCCCTGCTCACCGCGCTTGCCGCATCAGCCAATACGGGGGCGTCGCCCGCAGGCGACCCGACGGTACTGAGAATGACGATCAGTAGCTTCCTCGACGACCACATCGCCGACCAGACTCTATGTCCGGACTCAGTGGCGGCCGCGCAGCACATCTCGATCAGGATTCTGCAGAGAGTAGTTGCCCGGCCGACCGCCGACGGTGGTGACTCGCCGGCCGCATTCATTCGGTGCCGCCGGCTGGAACTGACGCGCTACATGTGCTGTCAGTACAAGTCGGTAGGCCTACAGCACTGCAGATCGGCTTCAACGACGTGGACACCTGCGGTCGTGCCGCAGGTAGCACCTCGAACTCCCGAGTATGAGCGTAGGTCTCGACTCACGTGCCCGTCACCACCCTGCCGAACTCATGCACTGACCCATCGAACGTTGAGGGACTGGCGTCGCGTCCCAAACGAGAGCCCGGGCCCGAGGACAAGACGGCCTCGCGTAGCTCCGCGATGACGGCCGACGCGTCGGAGATGCGCGTGCATAGCGACAGCGGGCACAGCGGCACATCGGCGACCGGCACGAAGACCACTCCAGGGTTGCGATGGCTGTCGGCGACGAATCCTCCGGTGATGGACACCGCTTGGCCAGCCGCGACGACCTCGAGTAGTTCGTCGATGGTGCGGACGGACGGTCCGTATCTCACCGTCACTCCGCTCGGCCGGGGGTCGCAAGCCCACCAACGAACCCACACCGGGTCCGCGTCGTCGTTGGTGACATGAAGGTCGTCATCCAGCTCGTTGAGGTGGACCTCCGAACGATCGGCGAGCGGATGGGCTCTCGCCAGTGCGACCACTCTCGACTCGTGCCGGATGACGTCGAGCCGAAGTCCGGTCGAATCGGCGAAGGGCGGGCGCACCAGTGCTGCATCGACCTTGCCGTCGCGTACAGCGGAGGTCTGTTGCGACCATTGCAGCTCGACCATCTGGATGGTCACATTCGGCACTCGACGACGTAGGTCATCCAGGATCTCCCGCGTCTGGGGGCCTGTCGATGCTGTCATGAATCCGATTCGCACAGTATGGGCGACTTCTCGCCGGTAGCTGTCCACGGCTGCGATCGCTCGATCGGCGGCGGCCAAGGCCTCTCGTGCCTCCGTCAGAAACCTCTCTCCCGCCGGGGTCGGTCGGACCGGGTGGGCGGAGCGGTCGAGGAGCTCTATGCCGAGGGAACGTTCCAACTTACGGATCTGCTGGCTGAGCGCCGGGGTGCTGACATAGAGGCGGTCGGCGGCGCGTCCGAAGTGACCCTCGTCCACGACAGCGATCAAGTACCTCACCAGCCGGAGATTGAGGCTCATACCCGCGAGGTTAGCATCAAATGTGACTGGAATCACCTCCCAGTAGCGCCATGAGCTGCAATGTTAGGGCTTTGGTTAACGCCTCGTCCGAACTATGTAATGGACGTCACAGCGGCGTCGAGACAAGCTGAACTCGTCGGGATCGAGCTCGGTCAACGACTCGATCTCCGCACTTCGGCAGCGGACAGACTGCCCGATCATCGGGCCGATTCGTCCGCGGTCCACGTCTCATCACTCGCAAGACGGGAAACCATGTCCACCACCTCTTCATCACCCACACGATCGATCGTGACCGGCGCCGCCTCCGGCATCGGTTACGCGATCGCCGAACAGCTCATCTCCGACGGGGGCTCGGTGGTCGCATTCGACCTCGACTCCGGGCGCCTTGATGACGCGGCAAAACAGCTCGGCGACAGATACATTCCACACCCCGGGAGTGTCACCGACGCCGACGAGGTCCAGTCGGTGGTCCGACGCGCCGAGTCTGACCTGGGCGGCCTCGACAGCCTGTTCAACGTGGCGGGCGCGATACGTCCCGGCCAGATCGCTGATCTGGACAAGGACACGTGGGACTTCACCGTCGATGTGGTGATGAGCGGAGTCTTCCTCTGCACCAAGTTCGCGGCGCAGAGCATGATCCGTTCCGGTACGCCCGGATCCATCGTCGTCGTCTCGTCAGTGAATGCGCACATCCCGCTGTATGGCGGAAGTGCCTATGCCGCAGGCAAGGCCGGGGCAGACATGTTCGCCAAGAATGCTGCACTCGAACTGGGGCGGCACGGTATCCGGGTGAATTCCGTACTTCCTGGTCTCGTCGACACCCCGATGGCCGACTTCATTCTCGGCAACGAGGGGATCATGGCCGAGTTCAATGCGAACGCAGTTCTCAAGCGTCCGGCCCGTCCGGCAGAACTGGCTGCGCCCGCGGTCTTCCTGGCGTCCGGTGCCGCCAGCTACATCACCGGAGCGAGCCTCGTCGTCGACGGCGGGTACGAGATCGGCAGCTACCCAGACCTCAGCAAGTATCTGTAAGGAGAGAGAACAGCCATGAGCACAGCCCACGCTCCCATCACCACCCGTACGACCTACGAGGAGGAGTTCGTCCACATGATGGACGACGTCGATGTTCTCATCGACACCCTCACGAACCCACTTCACCGCAAGATCCTCATCAACTACCGGCGGCACGGACTTCTCGAGGTGTCTGGCCGTTACGATGAACTGCTCGCGCCGAATATGACCGTCGCCCATCCCCACTACCGGCTTTTCGAAGGCGGCCAGGGAACGATCTTGGACGGTATGGAGACGGTGCGGGCGTTCTATCAGCAGCTTGCCGAGATGGACATGCTGGTCATGTGGACGGGCAGGCAGAAGATGGCCGTGCACGACTGGGGGTTCGCCGGCGAGGCCGAGTTCAGTCAGTTCGTTCCGGGTGCGCTACTCGGCGACAACGTCTTCGGTTCCATGAACAACGACCCCGCGGCTGATTCGTCGGACTACGATGCCAGCTCCTACTACCTCGTGCGACGTACGCTCGCCTTTGTGTGGCCCTACGATGAGAACGGCCTGATGCTCGGTGAACATGTCTACGAGGACTCCGAGTCCAAGAAGGTCACCAAGGTCAGCAATGACGACGTGATCACCAGTTCCCGGGCGGCAGAGCTGCTGGCGCCGATTATCGAGAAGTATGGCGTACCACAGTGAGAACCACTGAGCGTGAGCTCTATTCGGAGGCGCTGACAGTCCGAGTCGCCAGCGGGTCGAGTAAATTGGGTACGTAGATGGACAGTGGTCCCGGCGCGACGACGCGCCGGGACCACTGTCGTTCTTGGAAGACTCTTGCGCGACCGGGCGATCCCGTTCAATGAAGCCGGTGGGCCACATGCCGACTGAAACGTGTCGGACACCGGTCAGTTGACTTCCAGCGACTCGCTCGGCGCGTGTGCATGGGCGCAGATCGGGTCCCGCCAGAGTGATGTCAGAGCGTAGGAGGTGGTGGGATGACCCGGCTGTCACCACGGAACTCGGCGACGACCGCGTTGTCGACGGTGACCGTGACATCGTAGATACCATTGCGGCCGAAGCGTCCCCGTTCGACAGCGGTGGCGACCAGAACGTCGCCCAGACGAGTCGTCCGCAGGTACCGGATGTCGGCCCGAGCGGCTACCGCGTGGTCGTCGTGACTGTTGCAGGCGAGGGCAAACGTGGTGTCGGCGACCAGGAAGACGTATCCGCCGTGCGTGATGCCGTGACCGTTGACCATCGTCTCGGTGACGGTCATGGTGGTCTGGGCTCGTCCGGGTCCGAGGTCGAGCAGATCGATACCGACGGCCTTCGACGCGGCATCCGCATCGAGCATCGCCCGCGCGATTGCATGATCGCGCGGGCGGCCGGACCGTTCGGCGGCGGGGGCGCTCACAGTCCCACCTCGTGCTCGTCGGTGACGTACATTGTCGCACCGCCGGTGGCAAAGTTCGCCACATCGCCTCCTGCGGCGCGCATCTCGGGAGACCTGAGCGCAGTCTGCATCGTCTCCTCATCCGCGAAGTACAGACCGGCGACCGCATAGTAAGGGGGTTCGGTACCGTCCAGTGACGACACCTTGCCGCAGGTGAAGCGGGTCAACCCGGGAACCGCCTTCGCTAGTGGGATGTGTACGCGGGCGTAATGCTCATCGAAAGCTGCTTCATCGGTGGGCTTTCCGTAGCACACTGAGATCCGAAGACTCATGCTGATTGCTCCTTCGCGACCAGGGTCAGGACGTCGTAGGTCGCGACCGGGTCGTAGTTCTGGTTGGTCACCACCGCATCCCACCGCACCTCGCCGTAGTCGGCGCTCTGACGTGGGGTGACCTTCTTCGCCGTGAGGGTCACGGTGAGGCTGTCCTCGGCCTTGACCGGCGTGAGGAACCGCAGGCCGTCGACTCCGAAGTTCGCCAGTACGGGACCCGGTGCCGGATCGACGAAAAGCCCTGCGGCGAGGGACACGACGAGATATCCATGCGCGACGATCCCCCCGAAGAGCGGATTGGCCGCTGCAGCCTTTGGATCGGTGTGTGCGTAGAACGTGTCGCCGGTGAACTCGGCGAAGTGATCGATGTCGGCTCGGGTGACCTGACGCGGTCCGCCGACGATCGTGTCGCCGATCCGCAGCTCCGCCAGACTCTTCCGGAACGGATGAACACCATCGTGGTTGCGTCGTGCACCGGTGAACCACGTGTTGCCGACCGCGGTGAGCACCTCGGGTGACCCCTGAACGGCGGTGCGCTGCATATGATGCAGGACTCCGCGAATCCCGCCGAGTTCCTCGCCACCGCCCGCCCGTCCGGGCCCGCCGTGGACGAGCACCGGCAATGGAGAGCCGTGACCCGTCGATTCCTTGGCGTCGTCGCTGTCGAGCACGAGCACCCGACCGTGGAAGGGCGCGAGTCCCAGCACGATCTCACGGGCGATCCCGGCGTCCTTGGTGACCACCGAGGCGACGAGGCTGCCCTTGCCGCGTGCGGCGAGCTCGATCGCGTCGGCAGTGTCGTCATATCCGATCACCGTCGACACCGGTCCGAAGGCCTCGATCTCGTGCGGTTCGTTCGCGTCCCTGTCATCGGCGCGCAACAGAATAGGGGACAGGAAGGCGCCGGTGGCGGCGTCGGCGTCGACGACCTCGACCCGATCCGGGTCGCCGAAGACGATCTGCGCCGACTTGGTCAGTCCGCGAACGGATCTGAGGACTTCGTCGCGTTGTTCGAGGCTGGCCAGCGCGCCCATCCGTACCGCCTCGGAGTCGGGGTTGCCGACGACGATCTTCGCCAGTCGCGCAGTCGTCGCCTCGATCACCGCGTCCATCTGTGTCCTGGGAACCAGGGCACGGCGGATGGCGGTGCACTTCTGGCCGGCCTTGACCGTCATCTCGGAGACGAGCTGCTTGACGAAGAGCTCGAACTCCGGGTCATCGGGGGTGACGTCGGGGCCGAGGATCGATGCGTTGAGGGAGTCGGCTTCGGCGTTGAAGTGCACACCGTCGTCGAGGACGCTCGGATGGGACCGCAGCAGCGCCGCGGTGTCGGCGGATCCGGTGAACGCGACGGAATCCTGGCCGCCCAGATGGTCGAGCAGATCGCGTGCGCTGCCCGAGATGAGCTGTACCGAGCCCTCGGGCAGAATTCCAGTCTCGACGATCCGGCGGACCACGAGCTCGGTCAGGTAGGCAGTCTGGCTGGCCGGTTTGATGATCGAGGGCACACCGGCGACGAAGGCTGGTGCGAGCTTCTCCAGGAACCCCCACACCGGGAAGTTGAACGCATTGATCTGTACGGCCACCCCGTGGCGTGGGGTGTAGATGTGCTGCCCGAGGAAGGTCCCCTTCTTGCCGAGTTGCTCGACCGCACCGTCGAGATACACGGTGTCGTTGGGCAATTCGCGACGTGCCTTGCTCGCATAACTCAACACCGTGCCGATGCCGCCGTCGATGTCGACCGCGGAGTCGCGGGCCGTCGCACCGGTCGACGCGGAGAGGCGGTAGAACTCGTCCTTTCCTGCCATCAGCGTCAGTCCGAGCTGCTTGAGGAGGGCGGCCCGCTCGTGGAAGGTCAACGCCCGCAGCGCGGGCCCGCCCACCGTGCGCGCGTACTCGACCATCCCGGCCACGTCGAGTCCGGTGGACGAGATGCGAGCGACCTCGCTGCCGTCCACGGCGCTCATCAGTGGCGTGCCGGTGTCCTCCGCGGCGAACCAACGCCCTGCCGCGTAGCTCTCCAATAGTCTGCTCACATCTACTCCATCCCACCGTACGTTCGGTCGGTAATTACCATCGCCGCGGTAGTGGTTCAATGTCAAGGACCGGGAGTGGGAGTGCCCCTGGGTCAGGGTCGGCGGAGGCCGTCGAAGGTCAGCGCGACCAGCGCGTCGCCGAGTTCGGCGGACGAGCCGCCGGACCGCGGCCGATACCACTCGATGAGGGAGTTGACGGTGCCGAAGAGGAGTCGAGCCACCAGGTGGGGGTCGGTGTCTCCGCGGAGGTCGCCCTCGGCGGCCGCGGCGACGACCAGTCCGGACACGAACTCGTCGAACTCCCGTCTGCGGGCGAGTGCGCGACGTTCGACGGCGGAGTTGCCGCGGACTCGGAGGAGCAGCGTGACATAGGGCAGTTCGCTCACCAGAATGTCGACACTGCGTCTGACCAGGTATTCGAGTCGATCGATCGAGGGACCCTCGGTGGCACCGGCCTCGGTGGTCACCGCGAAGAGTGCGTTGAGTGCACGGTTGAGCGCGAGCTCGAGTAGTTCCTGCTTGCCCGAGACGTGGTGGTAGATCGACGACTTGCTGATTCCGAGTCGTTCGGCCAGCACATCCATGCTGGCGCCGTCGTAGCCCTTGTCGTTGAACACCTTCACCGCAACCGCCAGCAGGGAGTCGAGGTCGTATCCGGGGCGGCCGGGACGCCCGGTGCGTCGTGGGGTGCGTGCGGTGGTCATGGCTTCCATCTTGACACCCGCCCCCGGCGTCATCCGCGAAGGTGGTGTCCGACGGGTCTTGAATACCGACCGAAAGGTTGGTTACTGTGTCGAGGTGTCCGCACGCCACGCGACCGTGTGACGTGCCGGACGAGACGAGGAGTGAGCAGTGGCCGAGGTCTATCTGGTGGACGGTGCCCGGACCCCACAGGGCCGGTACGGCGGTGCACTGGCGGAGGTGCGCGCCGACGATCTGGCCGGCCTGGTGGTGGCCGAGGCGGTACGACGAGCCGGTGTACCCGCCGATCGGGTGGACGAGGTCGTACTCGGCGCCGCCAATCAGGCCGGCGACGACAATCGCAACGTGGCACGGATGGCTGTGCTGCTGGCCGGGCTGCCCGACACCGTTCCGGGCTACACCGTGAACCGGCTGTGCGCGAGCGGTCTCACCGCCCTTGCGAGTGTGGCGACCACCATCCGCGCGGGCGAGGCCGACATCGTCGTCGCCGGCGGCGTCGAGTCGATGACCCGCGCGCCGTGGGTCACCGCGAAGCCGTCGCGTGCGTGGGCGAAGCCCGGCGAAACCGCCGACACCGCGCTGGGATGGCGATTCACCAATCCGCGATTCGCCGAACACGATCGGACGGCCCCGGTGCCGGCGTCCCCGGAACACCGGCGGATCACGCTCGCCATGGGCGAGACCGCCGAGGAGGTGGCCGTGCTGGAGGGGATCAGCCGCGAGGAGAGCGACGCCTTCGCACTGCGCAGCCAGCAACGCGCCGCGGCGGCTCTAGATGCGGGGCGCTTCGACGGCGAGATCGTGCCCGTCCCGCGACGTCGCGGCGGTGACGTCGTGGTCGATGAGACCTCACGCCCGGATACCACGATGGACCGGCTCGCCGGCCTGCCCACCATCTTCCGCGACGGGGGAATCGTGACGGCCGGGAGCTCGTCCCCGCTGACCGACGGTGCCGCTGCGCTGGTCGTCGCGAGCGAGTCGGCCGTCCGTGAACACGGGTTGCGGGTCCGGGCCCGGATCGTGGGAAGCGCATCTGCCTGCATGGCGCCCAATGTGATGGGCCTCGGCCCGGTTCCGGCGACCCAGAAGGTCCTCGGGCGGGCTGGGTGGGGCATCGACGACCTGGACGCCGTCGAGCTCAACGAGGCGTTCGCCGCTCAATCGCTCGGCGTCATCCGGCAACTGAAGCTCGACGAGGACACCGTCAACAGCGACGGTGGCGCCATCGCACTCGGGCATCCGCTCGGGGCCTCGGGCGCGCGAATCGTGCTGACTCTCCTCGGCCGGATGGAGCGCGAGAATGCCCGACGTGGTCTCGCCACCTTGTGCGTCGGTGTGGGACAGGGTGTCTCGATGCTGATCGAGGCTGTATGAACACCGTCGAGATGAGCGCCACCGAGTTCGAGGAGCATGATGACCGGTTCGTCGTCGTGCTCAACCGCCCGGAGCAGCGAAACGCGATCAACGCGGCGATGATCCGCGAGCTGCACGACGTGTGCGCGCGGGTCGAGGCCGATCCCAAGCCGGTGATCCTGGTCGGTCGCGGCGACCATTTCGCCGGCGGTGCAGACATCGCCGAGCTGCGCGAACGACGTCGCGACGAAGCGCTGGCCGGGATCAACCGCACGCTGTTCGACCGCGTCGCGGCGCTGCCGCTGCCGACCGTCGCCGCGGTCAGCGGTTTCGCACTCGGTGGAGGTGCCGAACTGACCTACGCCTGTGACATCAGGATCGCGACACCGACCGCGGTGTTCGGCAATCCGGAGCCCGGCCTCGGCATTCTCGCGGCCGCGGGCGCCAGCTACCGGCTGCCCGACCTGGTCGGCCGGTCGGTGGCCAAGCAGGTCCTGCTGGCGGGCCGGACCCTGGACGCCGACACGGCGTTGGCCGCCGGCCTCGTCCTGGAGATCACCGAGGATCACCTCGCCGCGGCCCACCGTGTCGTCGACCGGATCGGCCGCCAATCGGCGCTGGCCCTGCGGCTGACGAAGACCATCGTCGACGCGCCCGGCAGTCAGCCGTGGGTCGACGACATCGCCCAGGCGGTGCTGTTCGAGACCGACGACAAACGCGAGCGTATGACCGCGTTCTTGGAGAGGAGACGATGATCGACACCCCCGCACACGTCGCAGTTGTCGGCGGCGGACGGATGGGCGCAGGGATAGCCCAGGTGTTCGCGACACTCGGTTCTACCGTCACGGTGGCCGAGGCTGCCGACCAGTCTGCCGCCCTCGGCCGTGTGGCCACCGGACTTCGGCGCGCCGACGAGCGCGGCAAGCTCGACGGTCAGTCGGTCGACGCCGTGCTCGCGCGGGTGACAACGGTCGCTGCCCCTGCCGATCTGCCCGCCGACCTCGCCCTCGTCGTCGAGGCGGTCCCCGAGATCCCCGCGCTGAAGGTGGAGGTTCTCGCCGAGATCGAGAAGGCGGTGGGCGATTCCACCGTCGTCGCCACCAACACCAGTTCCCTGTCGATCGCCGAACTCGGGGCGGCGCTGAATGATCCGTCCAGATTCATCGGCATGCACTTCTTCAACCCGGTGCCTGCCTCGGTGCTGGTGGAGATCGTCCGGACGCCGGCGACCTCCGACACCGTCGTCGACGGGGTGCGCGGATGGGTGGGCTCGCTCGGCAAGTCCGACATCCTGGTCAACGACTCGCCGGGGTTCGCCACCAGCCGACTCGGGGTGTGCCTCGGCCTGGAGGCGATCCGCATGCTGGAGGAGGGGGTCGCCGACGCCGACTCCATCGACCGTGCAATGGAACTGGGGTACCGCCACCCGATGGGACCGCTGCGCTCCACCGACCTCGTCGGTCTCGACATCCGGTTGGCGATCGCCGAGCATCTCGCCTCGACCCTCGGGCCTCGATTTGACCCACCACAACTGCTGCGGGACAAGGTTTCCCGCGGAGAGCTCGGTCGCAAGACCGGCCGGGGATTCTACGAATGGGAAGGTCTCACATCATGACTGTCACGCTTGACATCAGCGGCGGGCTGGCCACGATCACACTGGCCCGTCCGGCTGCACACAATGCACTGGACGCGGGCATGAAGACGGCGTTCCTCGACGCGGTCGGCAAGGCCGCGGCGTCGCCCGAGATTCGCGCGGTGCTGCTGACCGCCGAGGGCAAGAACTTCTGCGTCGGACAGGATCTCGGCGATCACGTCGCGGCCCTCGATGCCGACCCGGCCACCGCGATGGAGACCGTCGCCGAACACTACAATCCGCTCATCCGTGCGTTGGCCGCGCTGCGGGTGCCGGTGGTGGTCGCGATTCCCGGCGCCTGTGTGGGGGCGGGGTGGGGTATCGCGTTGGCCGGCGACATCCGGGTCGCGGGGGAGCGGACGTCCTTCGCGACGGCGTTCAGCGGGATCGGGCTGGCCAGTGACTCGGGTCTGAGTCACTCGCTGGTGCAGAATCTCGGTGCGAGTCGGGCCGGCGCCCTGCTCCTGCTCGGCGACAAGGTGACCGCCGCCCAGGCCCTCGAGTGGGGTCTGGTGCACCGGGTGGTCGCCGACGACGATGTGCGAGCCGCTGCGCTGGACATCGCGCAGCGTTTGGCGAGCGGGCCCACAGCCGCCTATGGCGAGGTGAAGTCGCTCGTCGGCGCCTCGGCAGCAGGCCTGGACGCTGCGCTCGACCGTGAACGTGATGCTCAGGTCGCACTCGGCCAGACTGCCGACCACAAAGCGGCGGTCGCCGCCTTCCTCGCGAAGGAGAAGCCGGTCTTCACCGGCCGCTGACGTCGGGCCGGTTGTGTTCCGGCTCACTCTCGCGCATACTATTACCAACCGAATAGTCGGTATTGAAAGTAGGACGAATGACCACGTCACAGCCCGCCGGGGTCAGCGAGGCCGACCTCGAGCATCTCTTCGACCGGACGATCGCCGACGATGCGCGGATTGAGCCGCGCGACTGGATGCCCGACGGTTACCGCAAGACCCTGATCCGTCAGGTCGCGCAGCACGCGCATTCCGAGATCATCGGTATGCAGCCGGAAGGCAACTGGCTGACCCGCGCGCCGTCGCTCCGGCGCAAGGCCATACTGATGGCCAAGGTGCAGGACGAGGCCGGCCACGGCCTGTACCTCTACTCGGCAGCAGAGACCCTGGGTGCCGACCGCGCTGACCTGACCGTGAAGTTGATCGAGGGCAAGCAGAAGTACTCGTCGATCTTCAACTACCCGACATTGACCTACGCAGATGTGGGGACCATCGGGTGGCTCGTCGACGGGGCGGCGATCTGCAACCAGGTTCCGTTGTGCCGCAGCTCCTTCGGTCCGTATGCGCGAGCGATGATCCGTGTGTGCAAGGAGGAGTCGTTCCACCAGCGCCAGGGTTACGAACTGCTCGCGACCATGATGCGCGGCACCGACGAGCAGCGCGCCATGGTCCAGGAGTCGGTGAACCGCTGGTGGTGGCCCGCGCTCATGATGTTCGGCCCCCCCGACGACAAGTCGCCGAACACCGAGCAGTCCATGCAGTGGAAGATCAAGCGACACACCAACGACGAACTTCGCCAGCGGTTCGTGGACATGAGCATGCCGCAGGCCAAGGCGCTCGGTGTCACCTTCCCCGACCCGGACCTCGCCTGGAACGAGGAACGCGGCTCCTATGACTTCGGGGAACCGGACTGGAACGAGTTCACCGAGGTGATCACGGGCAACGGTGCCGCCAATGCCGAACGCATCGCGAACCGTCGTGCCGCACACGAGGACGGCGTATGGGTGCGTGAGGCCGCCATGGCCTTCGCGGCCCGGAACGAGGAGACCAACCGATGACCGACATGACCGCAGAAGGTGGACACGGCGCGGTGCCGACCACCGGCATCCCCGTCGAACCCGAACGCGCGCAGGTTCGCGCGGACTGGCCGCTGTACGAGGTCTTCCTCCGGGGCAAGCGCGGACTCAACCACGTCCACGTCGGATCGCTGCACGCGGCGGACGATGAGATGGCATTGCGACACGCTCGCGACGTGTACACGCGACGCAACGAGGGCGTGAGCATCTGGGTCATCGCGTCCGCCGCGATCGTCGCGTCCAGTCCCGCCGAGAAGGATCCGTTCTTCGCGCCCAGCGGCGACAAGGTCTACCGGCACCCCACGTTCTACGACATCCCCGACGACGTTCCCCACATGTGAGGCCGATGATGACCGATCACGACAATGCCTATGAGGGCTTGGTAGACGAGGATTCGCACGGGCAGTGGGCATTCGGCACCAGTTTCGACGACCCGCTGGCCGGCGTCGACACCACCGTGCCCGATGACGTCGACCTCGCCGCGCTCGCCGCGTACTGCCTGATGCTGGGCGACGATGCCCTCGTGAGTTCGCAGCGCCTGGCCCAATGGAGCACCCGCGCACCGGAACTCGAGGAAGAGGTGGCACTCGCCAACGTCGGCCTCGACCTTCTCGGGCAGGCCCGGCTCCTGCTCGCCCGTGCCGCTGCGGCCGACAGCTCGGTGGTTCCGTGGATCTCGGAGACGTCTCCTGTCCCAGCCGAAGACGCCCTGGCGTTCTTCCGCGTCGAGGCGGACTTCCGCAACGTGCGGTTGGTCGAGTTCGAGAACGGCGATTTCGCGGCGTCCATGGTCCGGCTTCTCGTCTTCGCCACGTTCCGACTGGCTGTCTTCACCCGATTGCGCGACTCCCGGGACCCGGTACTCGCCGCCGTCGCCGCCAAGGGCGTCAAGGAGCTCACCTATCACCGCGACTACGCCGCACGCTGGGTGGTCACGCTGGGGTGCGGGACCGCGGAGTCCCGTCGACGTGTGACCACTGCGCTGACGCGGGTGTGGCCGTATGTCGATGAACTGTTCCGGCCCACTACCGAGGAGATCGAACTGGCCCATGTGTCGGTGGGTGTCGACCCGCGGACCGTGCGCGAGGAGTTCGACTCCGTAGTGGACCAGGTGTTCCACGCCGCCGAACTCGAGGTGCCGCGGGTCGGCTCGGTCGGGACCGTCGGCGGCCGTGGCGGCCGGCACGGACTGCACACCGAATCGATGGGACTGCTGCTCGCCGAGATGCAGAGCGTGGCCCGCGCTCATCCGGAGGGGGTGTGGTGACCATGGCGACGCCGACCCGAAGCAACGCCGCCCGCGAACTCGTCGCGTCGGTGACCGACCCGGAGATGCCGATGCTCACGCTCGCCGATCTCGGCGTACTGCGTGACATCCAGGTCGACGACCGCGGCGGAGTGACCGTGACCATCACACCCACCTACTCGGGATGCCCGGCCATCGCGACGATGCGCGACGACATCGAGCACACGCTGACACGACATGGGTACGACTCGGTAGAGGTGCGGACGCAGCTGGACCCGGCGTGGTCCACCGACTGGATCACCGACGAGGGACTCCGCAAACTGGCCGAAAGCGGATACTCGACCCCCGGACCGGCATCGCCCGCCGTGCCCGGTCCCGTTCCGCTGACGCTCATCCCCCGCCCGAGGTCGTTGACCTGCCCCCGCTGTGGTTCGGGCGCAACACAGTTGGTTTCGGAGTTCGGCGCGACGCTCTGCAAGGCGCACTACCGCTGCCTGAGCTGCTCGGAGCCGTTCGACCATGTGAAGGAGATCTGAACAGCGATGACCACAGCCCAGTCCGACACTCGTCCCACCGTCGATCCGCAGGCGGCGGTGTCCCTGCGCAACCGTCCCTTCCACACCCTCCGGGTCGCCGATGTCGAGGCTCTCTGCGACGATGCGGTCGCCGTCCGGTTCGACGTGCCCGACGACCTCGCCGAGAGCTTCACCTTTCGACCGGGGCAGTCACTCATGCTGCGTCGCAACGTCGATGGCGTCGAGCATCGCCGTTCGTACTCGATCTGCGCTCCGGCGGGCGCAGCGCCCCGCGTCGGGGTCCGGGAGGTCGCCGACGGCCTCTTCTCGACCTGGCTGGTCCACGACGTGCGCCCCGGCGACCAGATCGACGTACAGACCCCGGCCGGTACTTTCGCCGCGGACCCCGATGCCGGGGGGAGGCACGTGCTCATCGCCGCGGGATCCGGGATCACTCCGATGCTCTCCATCGCGGCCTCGGTACTGGCCCACCCGGACACCGAAGTCGTTCTGCTGTATGGCAACAAGCGGACCCGGTCGGTGATGTTCGCCGAGGAGATCGCCGACCTCAAGGACCGATACGGCGCGCGGTTCGACGTGATCCACGTGTTGTCGCGGGAGCCGCGAGAGGTGCAGCTGTTCTCCGGGCGACTCGATGCCGACCGATTGCGCGACATCTTCGCCGCGGTGGTCCCGGTTCCCGACATCGACCACTTCTGGCTGTGCGGTCCTTTCGGAATGGTCACCGACGCACAGACCGTGCTCGCCGAACGCGGCGTCCCGGCCGAGCGGATTCACCACGAGCTGTTCTATGTCGATGACGGCCCGCCGCCGGACAAGAAGCAGCGCGAGCCCGGCATCGAGGGCCCGAGCAGCGAGGTCACCATCGTGCTCGACGGTCGATCGGTCACCGGCACTCTGCCGCAGGACGAGTCGATCCTCGATGCGGCCGAACAACTGCGGTCCGACCTGCCGTTCGCATGTAAGGGCGGGGTGTGCGGAACCTGCCGAGCCAAGATCACCAGCGGAGACGCGGACATGCGGCGCAACTATGCGCTCGAAGAGTCCGAGGTGGCCGACGGTTTCGTCCTCACCTGCCAGACCTTCCCCCTCGGTGACGCCGTCACCGTGGACTTCGACGCCTGACGGCACACCACCAGCCCACGATCACCGGAGTACGACATGACCAGCACCCTGCCCCGCCCGGCCGCCGACGGAGCCGAGAAGAATCTCGAATACGCCTCGCGCGACGAGATAGCCGCCACCCAGCTCTCGCGGCTGCAGTGGTCACTGCGTCACGCCTACGAGAACGTGCCGCATTACCGGAAAGCCTTCGATGAGCGTGGCGTGCACCCGGAGGACCTGCAGTCCCTGGGCGACATCAAACTCTTTCCGTTCACCGCGAAAGCCGATCTGCGCGAGAACTACCCGTTCGGGATGCTCGCCGTGCCGCAGGACCAGGTCTCGCGTGTCCACGCGTCGTCGGGCACCACGGGCCGGCCGACTGTGGTCGGGTACACCGCGAACGATGTCAGCAACTGGGCCGATCTCGTCGCGCGGAGCCTGAGCGCCGCCGGCGTCCGTCGCGGTGACAAGGTGCACGTGGCCTACGGTTATGGGTTGTTCACCGGTGGTCTGGGTGCACACTACGGCGCGGAACGCCTGGGCGCCACGGTGATCCCGATGTCGGGCGGGATGACCGAGCGGCAGATTCAGCTGATCCAGGACTTCCGCCCCGACGCGATCATGGTCACCCCGTCGTACATGCTCACCATCGTCGACGCGATGCTGACAGCCGGGATCGACCCGGCGCAGACCTCGTTGCGCACCGGCGTGTTCGGGGCCGAACCCTGGACCGAGCAAATGCGCACCGAACTCGAGGTCCAACTCGGAATGGACGCGGTCGACATCTACGGCCTGTCGGAGGTGATGGGCCCCGGCGTGGCAATGGAATGTGTGGAGGCCAAGGACGGCCTGCACATCTGGGAGGACCATTTCTACCCGGAGGTCATCGATCCGATGACCGGTGAGGTGCTGCCCGACGGGGAAGAGGGCGAGTTGGTCTTCACCTCGCTGACGAAAGAAGCGATGCCGATCGTCCGCTACCGGACTCGCGATCTGACCCGCCTGCTGCCCGGCACCGCGCGCTCGATGCGGCGCATGCAGAAGATCACCGGCCGTACCGACGACATGATCATCCTGCGAGGGGTCAACCTGTTCCCGACCCAGATCGAGGAACTGATCCTCTCGGTGCCGGCCCTTGCGCCACAGTTCCAGTGCGTTCTCGAACGGCCCGGCCGTATGGACCAGATGACGGTCAAGGTGGAGTACCGTCACGACGTACCGGCCGAACATCGGGGCGCCGCGGCCGTCCAACTGCAGAAGTTGATCAAGAACCGTATCGGGGTCACCGTCACGGTCGACGCCGTGGAGCCGGCTGCACTGTTCCGCTCGGTCGGCAAGGCCAAGCGGCTGGTCGACAACCGTCCGAAGGACTGAGCGCCCGAAGGTCTGATCTCCGAGGAGCCGAGATGCCCGAGCCGGAACCCATGTCCAGCGGACCGTCGAGCGTGAGTAGTGTCGGCTTCGACGCCTGGCGCGAGGCCATTTCGAGTGCATTCGTCCCGCTCATCGCCTCGCCGGAGAGTCCGGTGGCGTCCTTTCGCGGCGCTCTCGACTCGACCACGCTCGGTGACGTCCAGCTCTCGGAGGTCATCGGCGACCGGTCTCGCGTGCGGCGCTCCCCGGCGATGATCCGCAGCGCTGACCCCGGTGTCGTCAAGGTCGGTCTGCAGCTGAGCGGGCACAGCACCGTGCATCAGGACGGACGCTGTGCCGTGCTGACACCGGGCGACCTCGCGGTGTACGACACGAGCGTCGAGTACGACCTGGACCTCGCCGACTCCTTCGACATGCTCGTCGCCGTGGTGCCACGGGCCGCTCTGCGCGTCGCCGACCGCGAACTCACGGATGCGACCGCTCGCACCATCGGGACCGCCGCTGGTGTCGGATCGTTGTTACGGCCCCTCATGCTGTCCTTGCGTGCCGGTGCAGCAGGGGCGGGCAGCGGTGTCGCCGCCTCACTCGTCGAGGATGCCGTCGCCGACCTGGTGAGTGCGCTCATCCGATCCTCGGCACCGATCCAGGCGCTGGGTGCGGGGGAGACCATCCTGCTCAGCGCGCGCACCTTCATCGAGGCCAATCTCGACGACCCGGGACTGTCGCCGGCCGTGGTGGCCGCTCACCATCACGTCAGCGTCCGGTACCTGCAGAAACTCTTCGCCTACGACGGATTGTCGGTGGCGACGTTCATCCGGCAGCGGCGGCTCGACCGATGTCGGCGTGACCTCGCCGACCCCGCGCAGCGCCATCGCAGCATCGGCGCCGTGTCAGCATCGCACGGGCTCGTCGACGCCTCGCATTTCTCACGTCTGTTCCGGCAGACCTATGGCTTGTCGCCGCGGCAGTTCCGGGAGGTCAACGGTCTCGCCGACGTGTGAGTGCCCGACCGAGACGGCTCCCGGTGTGCCCGCTGGGCGGGCACACCGGGAGCGTCGTCGACGACTTCAGTAACGGATCAGGCCGCGCACGTTCTCGGCACGGCGCATGGCCGCGTACCCGTCGTTGACCTGATCAAGGGTGTACTCGGTGGTGATCATCTCGTCGAGCTTGAGATGACCCTCCATGTACAGCCTCAGCAGGTGGGGGATGTCGAAACGGATGTTGGCGTTGCCGAACCACGCTCCCGTGAGAGTCTTGCGCATGGCGGTCAGATCGAAAAGGCTCAGGCTGACATCGGTCTGAGCGAGGTCCCCGACCGAGACCTGGACGCACACACCGCCTTTGGCTACCAGGCTCATCGCGGGGGCGATGAGTGCACCGTCGGCGACGTCGACGGTGATGAGCACCTTGTCGGCAAGCTGGCCCCAAGTGATCTCCTGTAGAAGCTCCAGCGCCTCGTCGATGGTGGCCACCGCGTGCGTGGCGCCGAAGACCTTGGCCTGGTTGCGCTTGAATTGTGACGGGTCCACCAGCACGACGTGCCGTGCGCCGGCGAGCGTAGCGCCCTGCACGGCGCCGCAACCGACGCCACCCATGCCGAGTACGACGACGGTTTCGCCGGCTGACACGTTGGCCGCGTACACCGCCGAGCCCCAACCCGTGGTGACGCCGCAGCCGACGAGAGCGGCCTTGTCGAGGGGAATGTCCTTGGTGAGCTTGACGCACGACGCCTCGTTGACGACAGTCACGGGCGCGAAGGTGCCCAGCAGGCACATCAGGCCGGCGTCTTTGCCGTTCACGTGATGCCGCGCCGTGCCGTCCGAGAGCTGAACACCGGCCAGCAGATGCGCGCCGAGATCGCAGATGCTCGACTTGCCGGTCGCGCAGGACGGACAACGGCCGCACGCCGGGATGAACCCCAGGGCGACGTGATCGCCGACCTCGACGGTGGTCACTCCCGGCCCGACGTCGGTGACGACCCCCGCCCCCTCGTGTCCGCCGATATAGGGATACATGCCCACCGGCACGCTCCCGTCACGTACGTGCTCGTCGGAGTGGCACATCCCCGACGCGGCGAGCTCGATCTTGACCTCACCGTACTTCGGTGCATCGAGCTCGAGTTCCTCGATCTGCCAGTCCTGTCCGGGCTCCCAGAGCACCGCAGCCTGAGTCTTCATATCTAGTCCTCTCGTGTTCCTGCCATCGTCAGAGGACGACGGTGATGACCTTTTCTTCGGTGTTGGCGTCGATCCCGGCCTGGCCGAGCTCGCGTCCGATACCGCTTGCCTTCATGCCGCCCCATGGCAGCGCCGGGTCGATGGCCGCCCAGCCGTTGACCCACACCGCTCCGGCACGGACCTTGCCCGCGAGAGTGTGTGCGTAGGAGATGTCCCGAGTCCAGATGCTCGCTGCGAGACCGTATTCGGTGTCGTTGGCGATGGCGAGGGCTTCGTCGATGTCGTCGAACGGGATGACGGTGCCGACCGGGCCGAAGATCTCCTCGCGGGCGATGGTCATGTCATTGCTGGCATCGGCGAAGATGGTGGGCCGCACGAAGAATCCGTCACCGTCGATCGGTTCGCCACCCGCGACCACTCGTGCACCTTCGCGCTTGCCGGCTTCGATGTAGCTCATGACGGAGTCGCGTTGCCTGGCACTGACGAGCGCACCCATTGTCGTCGACTCTGCGAGCGGGTCGCCGAGCACCTGTGCGTTCGCCGCGGCGGCGAGGCCTTCGACCACCTGGTCGTACAGCGAGCGATGAACCAGCACACGGGTTCCCGCAGCGCAGACTTCACCCTGGTTGAAGAACAGCCCCATGGCGGTGCCGTTGATGGCGGCGTCGACGTCGGCGTCGGCGAGGATGATCTGGGGCGATTTGCCGCCGAGTTCGAGGGTGACGCGGGTGAAGTTCTCCGCGGCGGTCCGTCCGATGATGCGGCCGACTAGTGGGCTGCCGGTGAAACTGATCTTGTCGACACCCGGGTGTTTGGTCAGTGCGTCGCCGGCGACCTGCCCGAGTCCGGGCACGATGTTGACGACGCCGTCGGGTACTCCGGCCTCGGACAACAGTCGTCCCAGGTGCAGGATCGAGAGCGGGGCGTCCTCCGGTGGTTTGACCACCAGCGTGTTGCCGGCCGCCAGCGCCGGGGCCAGCTTCCACGCGGCGATCATCAGGGGGGTGTTCCACGGGACGATCGCACCGATGACGCCGACCGGTTCGCGCACCGTGTAGGACAGTGTCGGCTGTCCGAAATATCCGGCGGTGGGGATGGTCTGCCCGGTGATCTTGTCGGCCCAGCCCGCAAAGTGCCGGAATGTCGCTGCCGCATTGGGGATGTCGAGCATGCTGGGCTGTCCGACCGGTTTGCCGATGTCGAGGGCCTCCAGCCGGGCGAGGGTGTCGCTGTCGCGTTCGATGAGTTCGGCGACTCGGTTGAGGACCTGGCCACGGATGGTGCCGGGGGTGGCCCCCCAGTCGCCGTCGAGTTGCGCCCGGGCCGCCCGAACGGCGTCATCGACATCGGCCGCAGTCGCGGCGGCGACCCTGGCCAGCAGTTGCCCGGTCGCCGGGTGCAGGTCATCGAACGTTTCCCCGTCTTGGGCGGGGCGCCACTGCCCGTCGATGAGGAGTTCGGTGGCCGTGCTTTCGGGAAGAGTGGTGTGCCCCGGGGAATCCTGCAAAGTGGTCATCTCAAACCTTTCGTTCGATGCGGTGATGTCGATCGCCGAGTAGCACCGACGAGGGGTGTTGGCCGGAAGCCACGTTTCCCGGAGTGTGTTTCCGGTCGTGATGGCTTTTCGACGTGCTGTGGACCACTTTTGTGCATCGCGTTCGGAGTGTCTTGCACATTTGCGAACGGCAACTAGTCAAGGTGCGAACCAGGTCTGGCATCAACCCGGCACGACGATGAGCGTCCCTTAGGGCCGCACCGTTCCCAGCAATCGTCCAGGTTTCTCCCAGGGAGGGAGCAGTCCGCGTCTATGCCTTTCGTCGTATGAACTCGCGAACTTCCGCCCGCCCACTTTCTCCGCGACGTGTGCGTGTGGCATTTGCGTCGGCGCTCCTTGCCGGAGGCCTTCTCCTCGGTGCATGCGCCACCGACGCACCGAGCACGTCGTCAGCATCGACCTCGACCTCAACTGTGTCGTCGTCGATTGCCGCCGACGACGCGACCACCGCCGCGACGATCTCGACGTCCGCGGCGGCGGCCCAGGCATTCCTGGACACGCTGTCCGACGAGCAGCGTGAGCAAACCACCTACGACTATGACGACGAGACCAAGACGACGTCATGGTCGAACTTCCCGGTCACCTTTGTCGACCGCGCAGGGGTGAACCTCGCAGACTTGTCCGACGAGCAACGGGCCGCTGCGATGAAGGTTCTCGAAGCGCTGCTCAGCGACGAGGGTTATGCAACCGTCACCGGGATCATGGGCGGTGATGAGTATCTCCACGAGAAGAGCACGTCGACGGAGGAGTCGCTCGGCCAGTACTACATCGCCTTCTTCGGCGATCCGTCGAATTCGGGAGCATGGGAGATCCAGTTCGGTGGGCACCATCTCGGCATCAACGCCACACTCGACGGTTCGACCGACGAAATAACCTTCGCTCCCACGCATCTCGGGATTCAACCCGCGGTCTACACAGACTCCGACGGCAACGAGGTCCAACCGTTCAACGGCATCTACACCACTGCATTCGCGTTCTACGACAGCTTGACCGATGAACAGCGGGCGGTCCTGTACCAGGGCTCGGCCGTCGCGGACATGGTGTGCGCTCCCGGAAGTATCTGCGACTACCCGACAGGCGCCGGTATCTCGGGCGCCGACCTGACCGGAGAGCAGAAGAACCTGTTGCTCGACGTGATCGCGAACTGGGTGGGCCTGGCCGATGAGGAGACCACCTCCCGGGCATTGTCCGAGATCGAGGCGACCCTCGACACGACCTACATCAACTGGTCGGGTGCCACCGCCTGCGACATGACGAAGGGCGACGGGATCTACTTCCAGATCTCCGGTCCCGACGTCTACATCGAGTTCGCCGCGCAAAAGGGCTCTGCTGGTGCCGATGTCGACGGTGTCACGACAGCAGGTTGGGGCCACGTCCACACGATCTATCGAGACCCGTCCAACGACTACGCGGACAGTGTCACCCAGCAAGCTGCCACCGGCATGGGCGCAGGCGTGCCCGGCGGCGAACCCGGTGGACAGCCCCCTGCCCGCAGCTAGCCCCGGCCATGTTCATGGCGGCGCAACCATCCCCGGGCGTGTAGCCGAGCGTCGCGTTCCACAGCCGGCCTGTACCGGGCGGTCGTGTTGGAGGTCTTACAAGGTCATCAGCCGCGTCCTGAAGGGGAACAGCTCGCAGCCGCGTTTCCACCCGTTGAGTTCTGCGACTGCGATGAACGGTTCGATAGGCCGCGCCGGCCTCGACCACTGAAGCATCAACGCGGACAGCGCGGCGACTCTCGTGTCTGCAGCTCCACGCAATGCACTAGAACCAGGTGGGAACACCCCGATCTCATGCAACTGCCATGCACTGATGTCTGCATGGCAATTGTGAGGACCGATGATGGGCCCACGAACAGCCGCTATCTGGTGCCCCCGGTCAGACTCGAACTGACACTGGACGGGTTTTGAATCCGTTGCCTCTGCCAATTGGGCTACGGGGGCCAGTGCGTGGGTTGCCCCGCGCCGGGAACCAACTCTAGATGATCGGCCGAGCGGCCTGGCAACCGGTACTCTGCGTGCACACAGACGTGGCGTGAGCGACGTGGAGGAGGGGATGGTGACGGTGACCGACAGTACGACGACAGCGGCCGGTGAGACCACGACTACGCATCGGGTTCTGGTGGCCGAGGACGATTCCTTGATCCGGATGGATCTGATCGAGATGCTCCGCGAAGAGGGGTACGACGTCGTCGGAGAAGCGCCGAACGGGCAGGTCGCCGTGGAACTGACCGAGTCGCTGTCGCCCGACCTCGTCATCATGGACATCAAGATGCCGGTGCGGGACGGTATCGACGCCGCGACCGAGATCGCCGAGAAGCGCCTCGCGCCCGTCGTGATGCTGACCGCGTTCAGTCAACGGGACTTCATCGACAAGGCGCGCGACGCGGGTGCGATGGCGTACCTGGTGAAACCGTTCACGAAGGCCGATCTGGTTCCCGCGATCGAGGTGGCGGTGAGCCGCTATCAGGAGCTCAAACAGCTCGAGCGCGAGGTCGCGACCATGAACGAGCGGTTGGAGACCCGCAAACTCGTGGAGCGGGCGAAGGGACTCCTGATGGACAAGCAGGCCCTCTCCGAGCCCGAGGCGTTCAAATGGATCCAGCGTGCGGCCATGGACCGCAGGACCACGATGAAAGCCGTTGCGCAGGTTGTCGTGGAGACCCTCGGCAGCGACTGATCCCGGGCGCCCCGGCGGCGCAATGTTTCTGTGCGCAAGTCAGTTTCACTGTCTTTACGCAGCCGCAACAAGATCGCGCTAGCTTTTCTCCAGCGAGGCGCGGATCGTCGTACTCCGATGTGCCGTCCCCGTGACAAACGCCGAACGCACAGGCCGAACGCCGAACGCGCAGGCCAGACGCAAGGAGAGCATCGATGTCCTTACGCTTTTTGAGGAGCGGGGCAGTGGTCCTGACCGCGGCGGCAGCGCTCGTGGTCACCGGCTGCAGCAGCTCTGATTCGGGTTCCGACGGAGGGTCCGAGGCGTCGTCGAGCGCCGCCGTGGAGTCCACACCTGCACCTCCGGGCCTCGGCCTCGCGCAGAAGCTGGCGTGCAATCCGCCGAAGGCCACCCCCGGCCCGGCCAGCACGGCCGCACTGAAGATCGGCACCCTGCTCCCGGCGACCGGGTCGCTGGCCTTCCTCGGCCCGCCCATGGAGGCGGGCGTGAACCTCGCGGTCAAGGACATCAACGCCGCCGGCGGGGTCCTGGACCAGCCGGTCGAGCTCGTCACCGGTGACTCCGGCGACACCACGACCGACACGGCCAATGCCACCGTCGACCGCGAACTCAGCTCCGGCACCCAGGTCATCATCGGCGCCGCGTCGTCCTCGGTGTCGCTGAAGGTCATCGACAAGGTGGCCAACGCGGGCGCGGTCATGTTCTCGCCGGCGAACACCTCCGACGAGTTCACCTGCTACCAGGACAAGGGCCAGTACTTCCGCACCGCACCGGCGGATGTCCTCCAGGCGCAGGCACTCTCGCAGACGATGGCCGAGGACGGCGTGCAGCGTGTCTCGATCCTCGCGCTCAACGACCCGTACGGAACAGGGCTGGCCGACAACACCGTTCGCGATCTCGAGGCAGCCGGCGTCCCGGCCGATCAGATCCAGAAGATCATCTACGACCCGAACGCCCAGTCGTTCAACGCCGAGATCGACCAGGTGAAGAACTTCGACCCGGACGGCATCGCGATCATCGGGTTCGAGGAGAGCGCCAAGATCATCACGCGTATGCACGAGGTCGGCATCGGCCCCAGTGACGGCAAACTGGTCTACGGCGTCGACGGCAACATGGGCAACGCACTGGGTGAGGCGGTCGGCCCAGGTCTACTCGCGGGTATGAAGGGCACGACGCCGCTCACCCAGACCAGCGGTGAGTTCCAGGCGGCTCTGAAGGAGCTGGACGGCGACCTCATCGACTTCAACTACTCGGGTGAGAGTTACGACGCCGCCGTGTTGAGCGCACTGGCTGCCACGGCCGCCAAGTCGACCGACGGTCGGACGATCGCGGCCAACATCATCGGCGTGACCAACGGCGACGAGAACTGCGATTCGTACCAGGCCTGCCTGGAATTGCTGAACGGAGGCAAGACGATCGCCTACGTCGGCAAGACCGGCAACCTGGCGTTCAATGCCGCCGGTGAACCCAGCGTGGGTTCGTACGGCATCCTCGAATTCGACGACAGCAACGCACTGCTCACCCCGACGCGCAAGTACGTCTCGGTGGCGGCGCAGTAGATCCACCCACGACAAGACGACCCCCGGCTTCGGCCGGGGGTCGTGTTGTCGCTGAGAAGTTTCCGACCACACATGCCGTTGTCGCACCGTGCGGGCGCGAGCGGTCACGGCACCGGTGAACGGCTCACTTCTTCTCGGAACTGCCTGCGAGCGTGCCGAGGTACAGCTCGATGATCTTGGGGTCGTTGGCGAGGTTGCGGCCGGTGTCGGTGTAGGCATTGCGGCCCTGATCGAGCACGTAACCACGGTCGCAGATCTGCAGGCAGCGACGGGCGTTCTGTTCGACCATGATGATCGAGACGCCGGTGGCGTTGATCGCCTTGCAGCGGATGAACACCTCGTCCTGGAACATCGGGGACAGACCCGCCGACGGCTCGTCGAGCAGCAGTACCGCGGGGTCCATCATCAGGGCGCGTCCCATGGCCACCATCTGTCGCTCACCACCGGAGAGTGCGCCGGCCTTCACCTTTCGCCGTTCGGAGAGCAGCGGGAAGAGCTCCGAGACGAACTCGAACCTCGTGGCGAAGGTCTTGGGGCGCAGATAGACGCCCATCTCCAGATTCTCTTCGATGGTCAACGCGGGGAAGACGTTCTGCGTCTGCGGTACATAACCGACCCCCTTGTCGACGAGGACGTGCGCCTTCGCCGAGGTGATGTCGTCGCCGCGGAGCGTGACCGAACCCTCGCGCACGGGGATCAGTCCGAACAGCGTCTTCAGGAGGGTCGACTTGCCGGCCCCGTTGGGGCCGATGATCCCGACGATCTCGCCGTCACCGAGGTAGAAGTTGCAGTCCTCGAGGATGTTGATGCCGGGGAGGTAGCCCGCGGTGATGTCGTCGGCTCGCAGCAGTGCGTTTCCGGCCAGTCTGCGATGTTCCTCGGCGGTGGCGGCGAGCTGCGCCGGTGTCAGCTCGCCGGATTCGGGCTCGGTGCTCATCGTCCGCTCTCCTTGGTCTCCGGCGCCGACGGCGGCAACTCGGTGACCTCCGAGAGGTCACCGCCTTCCTCGAGCGTCGCCTCGATCGCCGCCTCGACCTTCTCCGCGAGTACCGCGGTGGCGCCGACCGGGCGCCCCTGGTCGTCGAACTCGAGTGCCTGATCGTGATGGCCGCCGAGGTACGCGTCGACGACGGCCTCGTTGTCGCCCAACCGATCCGGGAGTGACTCGGCGATGACCTGGCCCTGGGCCATCACGACCACCCAGTCGCTGATGTCGCGGATGACGTCCATGTCGTGTTCGACGAAGACGACCGTGACCCCTTCGTCGCGCAGCGATTTGATGTGCTCGAGCAGGCTCTGGGTCAGTGCCGGGTTGACGCCGGCCATCGGCTCGTCGAGCATCACGATCTCGGGGTCGGTCATCAGCGCGCGAGCCATCTCCAACAACTTGCGCTGCCCGCCAGACAGCGATCCGGCGAAGTCGCCGGCCTTGGCGTCGAGCTTGAAGCGCCGGAGCAGTTCGTGTGCGCGGTCGGTGATCTCGGCTTCCTGCTTTCGCCACACCCAGGGCGCGAGGGCGGCGAGGAAGTGCTCGCCCCGCTGCCCGGCGGCCCCGAGCCGGACGTTGTCGAGCACGGTGAGTTTCGCGAGCGCCTTGGTGAGCTGGAAGGTGCGCACCATGCCGCGACGGGCCACCTGGTGGGGAACCATCCGGCCCAGGGGGTCCCCGTTCAGCGACCACGTGCCCGAGTCGGGTTTGTCGAACCCGGTGATCAGGTTGAAGAAGGTGGTCTTGCCCGCGCCGTTGGGTCCGATGAGGCCGGTGATGGCGCCACGCTGCACCTCGAGATGATCGACCTGTACGGCCTTGATGCCGCCGAAGGTCCGGGAGATGTTGTCCACCACGATGATCGGATCGGGCTTGGGTGATCCGGGTTCGGCGGTGACCCCGGCGAACAACCGGGACCGATCCGACGCGGAGAGCGCGGTGAGGTCCCGGCGGGTCGCCCGGACGGTCATTGTGTCGCTCGAGGGCCCGGCGGTGACCTCGACGGACGCGGTGACCTCGACGGACGCGGCGGCCTCGCCACGCTCGGACGACGCTGCTCGGCCAGCAGAGGGGGCCGGGTCGCCGTCGGGGGCGGAATGCCGGCCCGGACGCGGTGTGGAGTCGTCAGGCATCGAGCTGCACCTCCCTCTTGTTTCCGAGCAGTCCTTGCGGTCTGAACACCATCATCAGGATGATCGCCAGACCGAGCAGTACGTAGCGGAATGCGCCGACCTGCTGCGCCGACAGGTGCAGCAGGGGATCGTCGCCGGATGTGGCCTGCCGCAGCAGCGCGTCGGGAACGGCGAGCAGGAACCAGAACAGCATGGCGCCGAGAACTGGGCCGAACACCGTCGCCGCGCCGCCGAGGATCAGGGCGCCGTACGCGAAGAACGTCTGTGCGGTCGAGTAGAAGTCGGGGTTGATCGACTGGGTGGCAAAGGCATTGAACACACCGGCCAGCCCGCCGATGCAGCCGCCGAGCACGAGGGCCTGCATCTTGTAGAAGTAGGCGTTCTTGCCCAGCGAGCGCGCGGCGTCCTCGTCTTCGCGGACCGCCTTGAGCACCCGGCCCCACGGACTGCGGACGAGCAGGTAGACCATCACGCACAGGAGGCCGACGACGATCCAGCCGACCACCATCGACCACAGGTCGCCGCCGAGGAACTTCACCCCGAAGAACGAGTACTGCTTGCCGTTGTCGAACGGGCTGATGGAGAAGAAGCTGCCCGCGTATGCGTAGATGCCGTTGGTGGAATGGGTGAAGTCGTCGGTCGAGGTCGACCGGAAGACCAGTCGGAGGATCTCTGACGCCGCGATGGTGACGATCGCCAGGTAGTCCGCCCGCAGGCGCAGTGTCGGAAGGCCCAGCACCACCGCGAGCATCCCGGCCGCGGCGATGCCGATGATCGCGCCGAGCCACAGCGGCTGGTCGTAGTTCACGGCCATGATGCCGACGCCGTACCCACCGAGCAGAGCGAAGGCGATCTGGCCGAAGTTGAGCAGTCCGGCGTAGCCGAAGTGGAGATTCAGGCCGATGGCCAGCAGGGCGTAGAAGATCGCCGACGGGCCGATCAGCTGCGCGATCGCGATCTGGAGCGCTGAGATGATGTCCATGGGTCAGCCGATCCTCGCTCGAGATCCGAGAATGCCCTGGGGCCGGATGGTCAGGATGATGATCAGGATCAGCAGGCCGCCGATGTACTTCAGGTCGGGACTGAG
Organism: Gordonia lacunae; assembly: GCF_002149015.1. GTDB lineage: Bacteria > Actinomycetota > Actinomycetes > Mycobacteriales > Mycobacteriaceae > Gordonia > Gordonia lacunae. The sequence goes on from NZ_NGFO01000035.1 coordinate 40,800, forward strand.
GATGTAGGTCGACAACTGGACCAGCAGGCCGACGATGAGACAACCGAGCAGTGCGCCGTAGGCCGTGCCGAGTCCGCCGAGGGTGATGCCCGCGAACATCAGCAGCAGGAGTTTGAAACCCATCTCCCACTGCACCCGGCCGCCGAGTTCGGACAGCGCGAACATCACACCGCCGAGCGTCGCCAGGCCGCCGGCGAGTGCCCACACGAACAGGATGACGCGGTCGACGTCGATACCCGACGACTCGGCGAGGTCCTTGTTGTCGGCGACCGCACGCATCGCCTTGCCGATCCTGGTGCGCTGCAACAGCAGCGCGACCCCGAGCAGGACCACGATGCTGATGACGATGCAGGCGAGGTTCACCGGTGTGATCGCGAACGGACCCGACCCGATCTGGGTCTGCGCCTGATAGTCGTCGAACGGTTCGGCCCGGTCGGAGAAGAAGATCAGGATCAGGTAGCGGAGCACCAGCGACAGGCCGATCGACACGACGAGCATGGCGATCAGCCCGGTTCGTCGCCGTCGCAACGGTCTCCACAGACCGAGTTCGTTGAGGATCCCGATGCCGACCCCGACGATCACCGCCAGGATCGTCGCCGGGATGAGCTGCACGCCGAGCTTGACGTTGATGACCCACGCGATCACCGCGCCGAGGGTGACCAGCTCGCCATGGGCGAAGTTGGTCAGTCCGGTCGTGCCGAAGATGAGGCTGAGACCCACACCGGTGATGGCGATGATCAGCCCGAACCGGATCCCGTCGATGGTCAGCCGCGTCAGCTCGGCGACCGGGGACACCTCGGTGCCGGTCCGGACATCGCCGAAGGAGAAGATGACCGGTCGCGCCGTACCCCCGCTGACGTCGACGGGCAGCTGCGACTTCTGGACCTCGACGCCGTCGGGGAGTGAGTCGGTGTCGATCACGATCGTGTACTGACCGGGCGGGACGTTGATGGACCACGCGCCCGTGGGCGACGACGTCGCCGTGCCGACAACGGTCCCCGACGCGTCTTTCGCCTCGAGCTCGACACCCTCGACCTTCTCCGCACCGTTGCGCAACACCCCGAAGACGCGAACCGAGTCCTCCGGTGCGGCTACGGCGGGGGAGGCACCGAACAGCCCGCACAGGATCGACGCGGCGAGTAGCAGCAGCATCGCGATCGCCGGGCGTCGCATCGACGGAGGGGGCGCGGGGGGATGGCTCTCGAGATCGGAACCCTCGTCGAGAGCGCATCGTGGCGGCGTCTGCGGAGAGGTGCCGGCGCGTTGCGATGTCATCCTGCGGGACATTAGCGCCAGCGTCGTCACCACGTGGCGACAACGACGTTTCCCGGAGGTAACTTCTCGCGCCGCCCGACCACACCGAGAAGTCGCGATGTGCTGTCGGAGACCCGATCCGGGTCGTACGCTGGTCCGATGGTCCCGGTCAGCGTGTCGCCAACCACCGACGTCGAACTCGCCGCAGCGCTCCTGGCGCAGGCCTTCGCCGACGACCCGGTGACGGTGTGGATGCAACCGGACACCTCGCGACACCTCATCATGTTCCGCACGCTGCTCAAGTACAGCCACGGCCCGAACGCGACCCTCGATCTCGCGACGCGCGACGGGCAACCTGTCGGTGCGGCCGCATGGGATCCCCCGGGACACAAGGTGTCGGCCGCGGCGCAGGTCGTGTCGATGGTCGGGTTCTTCCGGGCGATGGGGTCGCGGATGAGTCGCGGGATGAAGCTCGAGGAAGAGTTCGGCAAGCGACGGCCCAAAGAGCCGCACTGGTACCTGGGCCAGATCGGTGCGCCGGTCCATGGGGTCGGGGTGGGCACCTCGCTCCTGGGTCATCGGCTCGAGCAGATCGACGGTCCCGTGTATCTCGAGTGCTCGAACGTCCGCAACGTGCCGCTCTACGAGCGTTTCGGATTCACGGTGACCGAGGAGTTCGAGCTCCCGCTCGACGGTCCCAAGGTGTGGGCCATGTACCGGCCCCTCAGGTGAGCGGCCGACTGTGAGGAGTCGCCCCAGGCGTGTCGGATGCGGTCACTAGACTCGGCGACTGTGAGTCCAGCGCAGAGTTCCCCGGCAACGACCCCCGCCACGGCACCCGGATCGACGGGTGCACCGACACCCCGCGCCAAGGGCAAGACCAAGCAGCCGGTGTTGATGCTGCTCGACGGGCACTCCCTCGCCTACCGGGCGTTCTTCGCGCTACCCGCGGAGAACTTCAAGACGCATTCCGGCCAGACGACCAACGCCGTCTACGGCTTCACCTCGATGCTGATCAACCTGCTGCGCGACGAGGAGCCCACGCATATCGCCGCCGCCTTCGACGTCTCACGGAAGACCTTCCGGTCGGAGATGTATCCCGAGTACAAGGCGCAGCGATCGAAGTCGCCCGACGAGTTCAACGGCCAGGTCGATCTCACCAAGGAGGTCCTGGATGCGCTGGGTGTCTCGGTGCTGGCCATCGAGGGCTACGAGGCCGACGACATCATCGCGACCCTGGCGACCCGGGCGCGTGAGGACGGATACAAGGTCCTGATCGTCACCGGGGACCGCGACTCACTGCAACTCGTCGATTCCTCGACGACCGTGCTCTACCCGCGCAAGGGAGTCTCCGACCTCACGCGCTTCACGCCCGAGGAGGTCGAGAAGAAGTACGGTCTCACCCCCACCCAGTACCCCGACTACGCGGCGTTGCGCGGCGACCCCAGCGACAACCTGCCCGGGATTCCCGGAGTCGGCGAGAAGACCGCCTCCAAGTGGATCCGCGAATACGGATCGCTCGCCGCGCTCGTCGACCATGTCGACGAGGTCAAGGGCAAGGTGGGCGACGCGTTGCGCGCGCATCTGGCGTCGGTGCAGACCAATCGGCAGCTCACCGAGCTCGTCCGGGACATGCAGCTGCCGGCGTCTCCCGACGACCTGGCGATGGTGGGGTGGGACCGCGACCGCATCCATCAGCTCTTCGACGACCTGGAGTTCCGGGTCCTCCGGGATCGGCTCTTCTCGACGCTGAGTTCCGTTGAGCCCGAGGCGGAAGCGGGTTTCGACCTCGACGGTGCGGTCCTGGGCGCCGGCGAGGTCGCCGGTTGGCTCACCGACCACGCCCGCACCGGACGCGTCGGTCTCGCCGTGACCGCGCCGCACGTCGTCGTCGGGTCCGACCCGACGGGCGTGGCGATCGCGGCGGCCGACGGATCGTCGGCCTATGTCGACGTCACCGCGCTGAGCCCGGAAGACGAGGCGGCACTGGGAGAGTGGTTTGCCGACCCATCGGCACTCAAGGCGGTCCACGAGGCGAAGTGGGCCGTGCACGCACTCCGCTCGCGCGGGTGGAAGCTCGACGGTGTCACCAGTGACACCTCGCTCGCGGCCTACCTCGTCCGGCCCGGACAGCGCACCTTCAACCTCGACGACCTCGCCCTGCGATACCTGCGTCGCGAACTGCGCGCCGACGGCGGCCCGGGCGACGGCCAGATGTCCCTGCTCGACGACGATTCCGACGGCCGCGTCGCCGAACAGCACATGCTCGAGGCACGTGCGGTCCAGGAGCTCGCCGACACGCTGGACACGGAACTGGACCGGATCGACTCCAAGCCCCTGCTGACCGAGATGGAGTTGCCGCTGTCGTTCGTGCTGGCCGACGCCGAGGCGGCGGGTATCGCGGTCGACGTCGATCACTTCGGCGCCCTCGAGCGGATGTTCGCCGACCGGATCCGCGCCGCGGCGGAAGCGGCGTACGAGGTCATCGGGGAGCAGATCAACCTCGGCTCACCCAAGCAGTTGCAGACCGTCCTCTTCGACAAGCTGGACATGCCGAAGACGAAGAAGACCAAGACCGGTTACACCACCGACGCCGACGCACTGCAGTCTCTCTACGAGAAGACCGAACACCCTTTCCTCGCACACCTTCTCGAGCATCGCGATGCGACACGGTTGAAGGTCACCGTCGACGGCTTGCTGAAGTCGGTCGCCGACGACGGGCGAATCCACACGACGTTCAATCAGACGATCGCCGCGACCGGGCGACTCTCGTCCACCGAGCCGAATCTGCAGAACATCCCGGTGCGCACGGAGGCGGGTCGCGAGATCCGGCGCGGCTTCGTCGTCGGCGCCGACACCGCTACCGGTGTTCCCTACGACTGCCTCATGACTGCCGACTACAGCCAGATCGAGATGCGGATCATGGCCCATCTGTCGGAGGATGCGGGCCTGATCGAGGCGTTCAACACCGGTGAGGATCTCCACAACTTCGTCGGGTCGCGCGCCTTCGGGGTGCCGATCGACGAGGTCACCACCGAGATGCGGCACCGCGTGAAGGCCATGTCGTACGGACTCGCCTACGGCCTCAGTGCCTTCGGGCTCGCGGCCCAGCTCAAGATCAGTCGCGATGAGGCCAAGGAGCAGATGGAGGCGTATTTCGCTCGGTTCGGCGGAGTGCGCGACTACCTGCACGACGTCGTCGCCGAGGCCCGCCGCAACGAGTACACCGCGACCCTGTTCGGCAGGCGTCGCTACCTGCCCGACCTGAACAGCGACAACTGGCAGCGTCGACAGTCCGCGGAGCGCATGGCGCTCAACGCGCCCATCCAGGGCACCGCTGCGGACATCATCAAGGTCGCGATGATCAACGTCCACAAGCGTCTCGCCGCCGAAGGTCTCACATCGCGAACCCTTCTCCAGGTCCACGACGAACTCGTGATCGAGGTCGCCGCCGGCGAGCGGGACGCCGTCGAAGCGGTTGTGCGCGAAGAGATGGGCAACGCCATCACCCTGTCGGTCCCGCTGGAGGTCTCGGTCGGCTTCGGTCGGTCGTGGGACGACGCAGCGCACTGATGGGTGTGTCCGAGAGAAGATTCGGCGTCCTCACCGGCGACGGGATCGGACCGGAGATCGTGCCCGCGGCCGTCGCGATCGCGGACGCGGCCGCCGCCGCGGAGTTGATCCAGATCGACTGGCAGGAACTGCCTTTCGGGTTATCGGCCATCGCCTCCCACGGCGACCCGGTGCCCGCGCAGACGTTGTCGGCTCTCGACGGGCTCGGATTCTGGATCGTCGGACCCCACGACTCGGCCGCCTACCCGCCGGGTCACGGCGATCGGACGCCGGGAGCGACGCTCCGGACACGCTACGAGCTGTTCGCGAATCTCCGTCCGGCCCGGGCCTTCACAGGAGTCCCGGCGCTCCGGCCGGACATCGACGTACTGATCGTGCGGGAGAACACCGAGGGCTTCTACGCCGATCGCAACATGGCGGCCGGCAGTGGAGAATTCATGCCGACGCCCGACGTTGCGCTCGCGGTCGGGCTCGTCACACGCGCTGCGTCGGAGCGAATCGCGCGGGTCGCGTGCGCCGCGGCGATCGAACGGGCGGGTTCCGGCCGCCGGCCACAATTGACGATCGTGCACAAGGCGAACGTGCTGCGCATGACGACCGGCCTGTTCCGGGACGCGTGCCGGGACGTCGCCGCCGAGTTCCCCGAGATCGAGGTGTCCGAGCAACACGTCGATGCCATGGCGGCCCTGCTGGTTCGGCGTCCCGCCGACTTCGACGTCCTCGTCACCGAGAACCTCTTCGGCGACGTACTCTCCGACCTCGCCGGAGAGCTCGCCGGTTCGCTGGGCATCGCCGGTTCGGTCAACAGCTCGGAATCACGGGTGATGGCGCAGGCGACCCACGGTGCGGCGCCCGACATCGCCGGGCGCGGTATCGCGAACCCCGTCGCGATGATCGCCTCGGTGGCAATGGGATTCCGGCGCCACGGTCAGATGACCGACGACGCGGCACTCGTCGCGGCCGGCGCCCGGATCGACGCCGCGGTCGCCGACACGCTCGCGCACACCGCAACTCGTGATCTCGGCGGTGACGCCACCACCGCGGAATTCGCGGCCGCCGTGGTCCGGCGCGTCGCGGAACACTGACGGCGCTTCTGATCCGAGAGAACCACAGACCCGCCGGCCCCTCTGCTCACCGACCCGAAGTATCCAGCCACCCTCAGGGAGCCGAGAACTCGGCCACTCGCACTCGCGCGCGGTGCTCTCATGGGCCACGACGTCCGCCACGCCGCAGACACTGAGGAGCGCCCGGACCCTGCGGAAGCGCCACCTATCCGCTCCCTGAGGAGCGCCCGGACCCTGCGGAAGCGCCAGGCGGATTCAACCGGTCGCTGCAACAGCGGGATCGGTTGGTCCTGATCGTAGTAGTTCGTCGAGTTTGTAGGCGGGGCTGCGCCAACCGTGTCGTTTGCGGGGCCGGCCATTGAGTTCGGCGGCCACGTTGGCCAGGATCCCCGGCCCGTGAAACGACAGGTCGGTTCCCTTGGGGAAGTACTGGCGCAGCAGGCCGTTGGTGTTCTCGTTGCTGCCTCGCTGCCAGGGGCTGTGCGGGTCGGCAAAGTAGATCGGCAGCCCGGTCGCCTCGGTGATCGCGGTGTGCAACGCCATCTCC
>NZ_NGFO01000036.1 GCF_002149015.1 Gordonia lacunae
GTCGTTGCCCACAAAGATCATGACACTCGTTCACCTCGTCTTCGGTCGTCTCGACGATCTCGATGTGAACCTTCGGGAGATCACCCTGACGCGGCCTAATGGATCAGTGCTCACCCACACCTTCAGGGGGCACGACATCCCAGAAGCGTTCTAGCGGGTGATCCTCACCCGGCCGGGCCACGGTCTTCGTCTAGAAATCCAACACACCGTTTCAGGGTCCGGCAGTGGTCACCGACCGGGAAGGCTCACACGACCAGCATCCCCCAAAAGAGAGCCGATCCACCCCCATTAGGGTCCCGGGCTTCCGGGACAAACCGCAACCGGAACCTTCAGCCTCGCCGGCTGTTGTCACACAACGAAACCGAAACGGCCGCTGCCGCGTCCAATGCACGTGGACGACCTTCATCAACTCATCAGCAGACAGGATGGCGTGGTCTCGACGTCGCAGGCGATCGCGATCGGGGTGAGCCGATCGGCGATCAGCCGACGACGCGCCGCCGGTGAATGGGTCGCCGTTGCCCGCGCGGTCTACCTCGTCGCCGGCCATCATCGTTCGGCGCGCGCAGGCACGCATCGCCGTGCTCTCCGTGAGCGCAGACGCAGCACTCGGTGGAGTCGCCGCCGCGTGGTGGCTCGGTCTACATCCCACCGAGCCCCGAAAGCACCTCCTCTTCACAGCCTCTCGCGGAGTCCACGGGCGGTCGTCGGCGACCGCGGTGATCCGGCACCGACACCTCGACGACATCGCACTCCTCGATTCGGCTCTCCTGTCCGGCACCGTGAAACTCGGCGACCTGCAGGCAGCACACTCGCGATACCCCAGACAGCACGGATCACCGGCCCTCACCCAGTACTTGCGACTGCTCGGTGACGGTGCCCGATCGGAGGCCTAGCGAATCGTGGCCACGCTGCTTCGCAAGTCCGGCATGTCGGGCTGGACCCCGAACTCGAGCGCCGAGGGGTATGTCATCGACGTGGCTTTCACCCGGGAGAAGCTGGCTGTCGAGATCGACGGATTCGCCCATCACCGCGATGTCACGACATTTCAGCAAGATCGGACAAAGCGCAATGCGCTGATCCACGCCGGGTGGACCGTCCTGAACTTCACCTGGGCCGACATCATCGAACGCGGCGATCAGGTCGTGAGCGCGGTGCGACATGCCCCTGAACCGTTCGACCGCCCCGACGCGTCGCCGCCGATCAGATCACGTAGTTCATCCGGCTCAGGATCGCTTGTCCCAGAGCCTGATCACCGTGCAACTCCACCGCCGACGGATCGGCGTCACGCCGACCCCCGGCGAACCGCGCCAGGTTGGTCGCGTCCAGTCGGATGCGCACGTCGGCGGCATCGTCACCACCGTCGAACTCGTCGACGACGCCCGCCCGGTCGCCGACCGCGATCCGCACGGTTCGCGGGGCCACCCCGGTGACGTCGAAGAGCACGGTGCTGCCCTTGGGCGCATCGGCTCGCTTGCCGACGACGAACGGGAGCGACGCACCGATCTCGTCGAGTGCGAAGGACGCCGGCCCGGGGTCGGCGACCGCGGAACGGTCGGTGCCGTCACGCAGGTCGATCTCGTGCACCCAACAGTCGAAGATGCGGATCCGCATGAACCGGCCGTAGGTGTCGGGTCCGGCGGGCGTCATCGCCTCGGCGTCGAAGTCGCTCTGCGACATGGCTTTCAGCGCGGCGGTGCGGACCCCGATGATCTCGTCGAGGGCGGCGACGACCTCGGCACGCGGCTTCGGACGATAGTGGTCGACCCACTTCTCGTTGAGCTCGCCGATCGGATTGCGGACATGGTCGAGGGCGCTGACCGTACGGGTGGCCTCGACGTCGCGACCGTCGAGCATGCTCTCGGTTCCGACGATGTGGGCGACGATGTCGGCATTGGTCCACCCGGGGAGAACCGACGGAGCCGACCATGCGTCGTCGTCGAGCGCCCGGGCCAGCTCACCGATCACGCGCCACTGGGCGATCAGCGCCTCGGTCACGTCGTCGATCGGCAGGATCGTCGTCCCCATCGTCACTCCCTCGGGTCGGTGTCGGCGTTCGGGTTGCCGGCGGATCACTCGGATCAACCGTATCGGGGACCGTTCCACGAATCCCGGGACCCGCCGAACGAAGGACAACACGCGGGTGTCGGCTTCGGGGGACGACCACGGCCCCCTACTCTTGTCCGCGTGGCTGCAACCCTGCGCGCCGGCGACCGGCTCGGCCCCTACCTCCTCGAGGAGTTGATCGGACGGGGTGGAATGGGCGAGGTCTACCGCGCCACCGACAACCGCAAAGATCGGGTCGTCGCTCTGAAGGTGCTCGGCCCCCAGGTCCCAGACGATCCCGCCTTCCGCGACCGGTTCCATCGCGAATCACGCGTCGCCGCACGCCTCAACGATCCACACGTGATCCCGATCCACGACTGGGGTGACATCGACGGTCGCCTGTTCATCGACATGCGCCTGGTCGACGGGCGTGACCTGCGCACCCTGCTCGTCGAGGACGGGCCCCTGCCGGCCGAGCGTGCGCTGCGGATCGTCGGCCAGATCGGCGACGCTCTCGATGCGGCGCATCGTTCCGGGTTGGTTCACCGTGACGTCAAACCCGACAACATCCTCGTTGACGATCGCGACTTCGCGTACCTCGTGGATTTCGGCCTCGCACAAGCAGACACGGACACGCGGTTCACCAGCACCGGTACCGCGGTCGGCTCATTCGGCTACATGGCGCCCGAGCGGTTCGGCGACGACGTCGTGGGCCCGCCCGCAGATGTCTATGCGCTGACGTGCGTGCTCTTCGAATGCCTGTCCGGCGTACACCCGTTTGCGTCGGCGACCACCATCGAACGGTTGATCGCCGCTCACCTCACCTCCCCGCCACCGCTCCTGGGCGTGTCTGTCGACCGGGTCATTGCCCGCGGGATGGCGAAAGACCCTGCGCAGCGGCAGCATTCGTGTGCCGAACTGGTCGTCGACGCCGGCGCGGCTCTCCGCTCGGAGCCCCTCGGCGCGGCGCCGACGGTCATCCCGGCCGGACCGCCGACCGTCGTGCCCACCACGTCTTACCCGCGCGGACCGGGCGCCCCGTCCCGTCCGATCGGACCCTCTGGTCCGGGCGTGCAGTGGGATGCCACGCAGGCCGCGGCCTGGACCCCGCCACCCTGCCGTCGTTCGCCTCTCGTCCCGATCATCGTGGCCAGCGTTGTCGTCCTACTGATCGGTGCCGGAATCGTCGCCTGGGCCATCGTCGCCACCCAGCGGGACAGCCCGTTCGCGGCAGATGACACCTCAGCCCAGTCGACGGCCACCGCGACATCGGCCTCGCCGACGATGTCGACGTCGGTTGAACCCGGCAACACTTCACCACCGGGCCCGTCGGCTCGGCCAGAGCCAGCGTCACTACCCACAGCGAGTTCACCGCGCGCAGTCGTCCCGGGCGACCTCGGTCTCTCGGTGCCGATGACCCGGCCGGTGTGCGACGGCACGGGGATCGTCGTGGTCGCCAACGCGACCGCGCCCGGGAACTACCCCGACGAGGTGCAGTCCTACCTGAACCAGTATCCGGGCGCGAGTTACCTCCGAACCGACCAGTCGTGCCCGTCGCTGCGGCAGAGATACGACGACGGCAGTGCGATCTACACGGTCTACTACGTGGCGGGACCCACCCAGGATGAGGTGTGTTCCCTCAAGAGCCGCCTCGGTCCGTCGGCCTACGGCAAGTGGCTGGACACGGTCTCTGACCCGAGTGCACAGATCGCCTGCTGACCCGCGCTCGTGACCGGTCTCGGCGCTCGCGCCGAACAAGGACCGAACCTGTCCGCAACATCGGGCACGATGAGACGCATGTTGGAAACCTCCGCGCGGTTGCTGGCGCTGTTGTCGCTGCTGCAGACACGACGGGAATGGTCTGGTCGAGAGCTCGCCGAACGCCTGGACATCACCACCCGTACCGTGCGCCGCGATGTCGACAAGCTGCGCGAGCTGGGCTACCCGGTGGACGCCAACGTCGGCTCGCGCGGCGGGTACCGACTCGGCGCCGGAGCCGAGATGCCGCCGCTGCTGCTCGACGACCAGGAGGTCCTCGCGGTCGCCCTGGGGCTCGACGCGGTCACCACCGGCGCGGTCGCCGACATGGCGGAGGCGTCGGCGGGCGCATTGGCGAAGCTGCGCCAGGTCATGCCCTCGAGACTGCGCCACCGGCTCGATGCACTGCGGATCGAGGCCGTGCCCCGGACGGCGCCGGCGAGCGCCGTGTCGGCCGACCGGCTCACCGAGATCGCGACCGCATGCCACCGGAACGAGCGCCTGCGGTTCGACTACCGGCGCAACGACGGCGAGGAGAGTCGGCGCGAGATCGAGCCCTATCGGCTTGTGCGCAACGGAAATCGTTGGTATCTGGTCGGTTTCGACCTCCAGCGGATGGCCTGGCGGTCGTTTCGCGTCGACCGGATGGAGCCGAAGGTACCGACCGGCCCACGCTTCACCCCGCGCGAGCCCCCCGAGGGCGGGGCCGCGGCATTCGTGCTGCGCGGCCTGGGTTCGGTGTACCGACGGGCGACCGCGCGGGTGCGTATCCACGCGCCGCTCGACGAGGTCTCGGCGATGGTCCACGAATCGTGGGGGGCGCTCGAGTCCGGCGACGAGCACAGTTGCGAGGTCACCCTGTACAGCACGTCACTGGCATCGATCGCGCGCTGGATGTACGCGTTCGGAGCGGACTTCACCATCATCGAACCAGCGGAACTCCGAGCCGAGATGGCGTCGGCGGCGGAGTACCACGACCGTGTCGCCGAGCGGTACCGGAGAGCAGTCGACGCGCGACCGTGACCGGCGCCACATCCGTTATCGCGCCGTGACTTCGGCACCGTGTCCGTCACATGCACAGCCGTAGCCCGACCGAGTCCGCCGAATTTCTCTACCGTCGGTGTCATGCGACTTCTCATCACTGGCGCCACGGGGTACGTCGGGTCCCGATTGGTGTGCGCACTGCTCAAACAGGGACACGACGTGGTCGTCACGTCGCGGGACACCCGAAAGCTCGCCAGATTCGGTTGGTCGTCGCAGGTCACCAAGGTGGCCATGGACGCCGACGACCCGGCTTCGGTGACGAGGGCGGTGTCGGACGCGGGTCAGATCGATGCGATCTACTACCTCGTCCACGCCATCGGCCAGGCCGACTTCGCCAACGGTGACCGCGATGCGGCGCGGAACGTGGCCGAAGCCGCTCGCGACGCCGGAGTCGGTCGCATCGTCTACCTCGGCGGTTTCGTACCGTCGGACGACAAGCTGTCGACCCACCTGCAGAGCCGCGCCGACGTGGCCGAGGGACTCGTGGTCGACGGCGGGCCCGAACTGGTCTGGCTCCGTGCCGCGGTGGTCATCGGCGCCGGTTCGACGTCGTTCGAGATCATCCGGTACATGGCCGACCGGTTGCCGGTGATCCCGGAGCCCGACTGGATCACCAACGAGATGGATCCGATCTCCATCCGCGACGCGGTCCACTACCTGGCCGCGGCGTGCGATTCGTCGGTCCTGCCCGCCGGGAACTACGACATCTCCGGCCCCGACAGCGCACGCTACATCTCGATCCTGCACGAGTACGTGTCGGCGATCCGGATGCCGAGGCTGCGGCTGCCGGTCTTCGGGATCTCGACCCGGCTCGCGGGGCGGGTAGGCGGCATGCTCGTACCGGTCCCGACATCTCTCACCGAGGAGCTCGTCACCTCGCTCGACCATCCGATGACGGCGTCCGAGCACCGCATCCGCGATCTGGTCCCGCCACCGGCCGGCGGTCTGACGCCGATGCGCGAGGCCGTCCACGCCTCGGTGCGGTCGCCGTATCCGCGCTCGGTGTGCGATCTCGACGACCTGCACCACCTCGCCGACACCGATCCGGCCTGGGCCGGCGGCGATTGGCTACGTGTGAAGCGCAGCGTCGTCGAGACGATCGGGACGTCCATCGGGGTCGCGTCGAAGGTCGTCGGAGTCCTCCGGCCGCCGCGCGCCGATGTAGCGTCGTGACCGGTAACCGTTGATCGACCGATTCCTGACCGATCGAACTAGGTGGTGATGTGCTGGTGACCTCACTGGCGCGCGACCTGTACGACTCCGTCGCCGCGGACCGAGACCCCGATCCCGGCGCCCACTACGTCCGACGACGCTGGCTGGTCGGTGTCTTCCTCGTCATCGGCGCCGTCGTACTGGGCGTGTCCCTGCGGGTGGAGCCGGGAGATGCCGCCTTCTACCCGCTGACCATCGGTCTGGCAGCGGTGTGGATCGTCGGTGCGTTCGTCTCCGGACCGCTGCGACTCGGCGCCTTCAGCCCAACCCCCGCACGACCGCCCGACCGCATCGGCGCGATCGGCCTCGGCGTCGTGGTCGGTCTTGCGGTGGGCGGCGCGTTCGTGGTCGGCGGCCTGGTGGCACGGATGATCCCCGGCGTCAGCGACCTCGCCAACCAGGTGTTGGCCTTCGCCGACTTCGGCAGCCTGGCCGTGGTCACCGCGATCACCATGGTCAACGGCCTCGCCGAGGAGCTGTTCTTCCGCGGCTCGGTGTATTCGGCAGCGCGCCCGCACAATCCGATCCTCGTGTCGACGGTGATCTACGTGCTGGTCACCATGGCCAGCGGCAACGTGATGCTCGGCTTCGCCGGCGCGGTCCTCGGCACCGTCTGCGCGATCCTTCGACGCAGCACCGCCGGCGTCCTCGCACCCGCGATCACCCACGTGATCTGGGGCGCCGTGATGGTCCTGGCTCTCCCGCCCGTGTTCGCCTGACAGCCAGACCTCAACTCGACTGCCAGACTTCGATCGAAGTCTGTCGGTCGAGTTGACGTCTGCCGGTCCCCCGCCCTAGCACCCTTGAGGTGCCAGGCATCGACAATCCCAACCCATTGGGGCGCGAGGAGCGAAGGCGCCGGCCCCCTGATCCCTGAGGTGCGAAGAGCAGCAAGCACCCCTCTGATCCCTGAGGTGCGAGGAGCGATAGCGACGAGCCTCGAAGGGCCGGCGACCCGACCACTCAGCCCCCCGGTCAGACCCGGTTTGGGCGACAGGCATCGGAGCGACTAAATTCGTGTGCGCAGCGCCACGCTCGTCAGCGCGGCACGCGCGTATAGCTCAGCGGTAGAGCTCTGGTCTTACACACCAGCGGTCAGGGGTTCGAATCCCTTTGCGCGCACTCCCCCGATTCCACCGCCCCAAACCCGCCAGGCGCGGCTGAAAGCTACGAAACCTCTACCGACTCAGCCACTCTCGGGTGTAGACGTCCTGCCAGCGCACCGAGATGTTGCGGCGGGCGGCGGCGCTGCTGTCGGCCCCGAGGGTCTCGATCAGAACCCCCTCGACGATGTCGCGCACGTCGTCGGAGAGCGAGGGAAGGTCGTCGGCATAGCGGGCGATGAGGCCGACGCGCACGCCCTCGACGGTGTCGCCGGCGCCATCGACCGAGACGAAGACCGTCAGACGGCCGAGTTCGCGCCGGGTCCGGACGGCGATCAGTTGCTTGACGACGCGGTCGCTGGTCTTGATGCGGATCCCGTCGGTCGCCAGCGTTCGCGCGGGGCGCCGAATCCGCTGCAGGCTGCCCGAGATCGAGGAGATCAACCGGTCGACGTCGCTCGTGGGTTCGTCGGCGATCTGCTGCGTGGCCGCGACCAGCCAGGCGTCGGCGACGTCGGTGGTCTCGGCGTCGCGTGCGTAATTGTCAGGCACCGACCTCGCCTCCCTCCGCGTCGTCGACGATCGTCGTGGCCGTCGGTGTGGTTCTCGGTTTACCAGGGTTCCAGGGCTCCAAACGGGTCAACAGGAACTTCCGGCTGCGCTGGAGGTGACCCCGCACCGACCCGGTTGTGATGCGCAACACCTGTCCGATTTCCTCGAGGGTAAGCCCCTCGACTTCCTTGAGCCACCACGCGGCACGCGAATTGGCCGGGAGGTTGTCCAACTCGGCACGCAGGGCATCCATGAGGAGACTTCGCTCTGCCATGTCGGACGGCAGCGGTCCGGCGGCCTCGAGTTCGGCGAACCGTTCGTCGTCGAACGGTACATCGCGTCGACGTCGGTGGTAATCGACCGCTTTCCGGTGCGCGATGGTGAATATCCAGGTACGGAAGCTGCTCCGGAAGGCAAAGTCGGGCAACCCTTTCCATGCGTCGAGCAAGGTCTCCTGGGTGAGGTCCTCGGCGGTCTGCCGACCATCGACCATGCGCAGCATGTAGCGCAGCAGACCGGGTGTCACGCGCCGGACGAGCACGTCGAATGCCTCGGTGTCGCCGACCGCAGCCGCGCCCGCGAGCTCGTCATCGCCGAGCTCGAACAGGTCGAGCGCCTGTCTGTGAGCCGAATCACTGGGTCCCATGCGTGCAACTCCCCCCGTCCGTCCCGACTGACCTTACAGACGGATCGTGAACAGCCTTTGCGATAGCGCATCATCCGAACACGGTCCGTCTACGAAGAAGACACGACGACCGAAGGAGTTCGACATGTCCGCAAGCGCTACCACCACCAAGGACGCCACCAAGGACGACGCCGTCGACGCATCGCGCACCGACGCCACCGACACCGCTGCGGGCCGTGCGCTCGCCCGCCGTGATTCGACGGGCGACCGGGGACGTACCTCCATCGCCGACATCGTGGTCGCGAAGGTCGCCGGAATCGCCGCTCGTGAGATCGACGGCGTCCACGATCTGGGCGGCACCACCGAGCGTGTCGTCGGTCGGGTCCGCGACGTCCTGCCGGGCACGACGGTCAGCACCACCCAGGGCATCGAGGTCGAGGTCGGCGAGCGTCAGGCCGCCGTCGACGTCTCGATCGTGGCCGAGTACGGCGTCGCGATCCATCAACTCGCGGCAGCCATCCGACGCAACGTGATCAGCGCGATCGAGCAGATGACCGGCCTCGAGGTGACCGAGGTCAACGTGACCGTCCACGACATCGCGTTCGGCGACGACGAGCAGGAGTCGAACACCACCCCGCGGGTTCAGTGATGACGTCGGACCTCCCGGCCGCGCGGACGGACGACGGCGATTCATTGGCAGATCGCCTCGCCGCCGCCGTACTCGCGGTCCCGGGCGTGTACGACCTGCACAGTGGGCTGTTCGGAGAGATCGCCACCTATCTACCCGGGCATCGTGTCTCGGGTGTGACCCTCGCCGACGACAGCGGTGAGGTCCACATCGTGGTCGACGCCGCGCACGACCTCCAGGGCGTCGCCGCGGAGGTCCGCGACCTCGCCGAGAAACTCGCGGCGAGACCCGTCACGGTCACCGTGGCCGACATCACCGTGAGCTCGAAGCCGAGTCCGAACGAAGGGGAAGCGGAATGAACAACGCAGTCGTGGGCCTGTTCGTGGGCCTGCTCCTGGCACTGGCCGCCGTCGCAGGCGGGCTGGCGGGATTCCTGCTGGCCGTCGTGCTCGGTGCGGCGGGACTCGTGCTGGGTCTCAACCGGGACGGCGCCATCGACCTGGGCGCGCTCCTACGGAGCCGGGGTCGTGGCTGAGCAGGAGCCCGGCGGGCCCGTGTCGGGTGGCGGTCCGTCCGGGGACGATTCGCCGCCCGGGACGCTCACCATCGCCGACCGCGTCCTCGAAAAGATCGCGGCCCGAGCAGCTCTCGACATCCCGGGTGTCGTCCGCCATCGCAGCGGAGTCGGCTCGGTCCTGGGGCCGGTCGGTGAGCGGTCGGCACTACCCCACGCGACCGTCCATGCGGGCGGTACCCGGATCACGCTGTCGCTCGCCCTCGAATGGCCGTGTGCCGTCGCCGAGGTCTCCCGCCGTACACGCGATCACGTCGCCGCGGAGGTCGAGCGCCTCACCGGGGTCGTCCCGCTGCGTGTCGATGTGACGGTGTCCAAGTTCGAGCCACGGCAAGCGATCCGACGCCGGCAACGGGGGTACGTCGACCTACCGCCGGTCCGTGAGGACACGCCGCCCGACACGGCACAGGCGAACCCGCCGTCGGACGCACCGGACGCAGCAGGTCCGCCGCACCGCACCGCGGCGTTCACTCCGACCATCAGCATCGAGACGGGGGCACGACGATGACGACGCAGACCGCACTCGAACCCGATCACGCCACCGACTCCGAGCGCGTCTTTCCGCCCGCGGCCCTCCCCGGAGCCGCGATCGCCGGCGCCGCACTCGGTCTCGCATTCATCGCGTTGGGCGCGGTGGCCGTGCGCGACATCGCCGTCCGAGCGAACTGGCTCGACGGTCAGGCGTGGTCGGTCACCGCCGCCCAGTGGATCGCAGATCTGCGGTGGCAGAACTGGATGTGGCCCGCCGCCGTCGGGGCGATCGTGGTGGGACTGGTCCTGCTGTGGATCGCCGTCAAGCCGCGGCGCCGGACTCATCTCGCCCTCGCCGGCGGCGACGGCATGTGGACCCGACCCGGTGACGTCGCGCGACGGTGCAGCGCTGCGGTGTCCGACCTCCCCGGTGTGCTCGATGCCGACACGGTCGTGACCCGCCGCAAGCTGACCTGCACCGTCGGGGTGCGATCACAGGTGGCCGACCGGGCACTCATCGACAGCACCGTCGCCGCCGTCGCGGCCGACCTTCTCTCGCCGCCGCGGGTTGTGGTGCGGCTGCGCGATCGAGCACCGAGGAGCATCCGATGAATCGTCTTCCCGCAACCGCACACCGACTGTCGATCGGACTCGTCGCTCTGCTGCTCATCGCGGTCGGCGCGGCGGCCGTGGCCTGGCGGGTCGACGCCGAGCCGGTGGCCGGGTGGGTCGACCGTCTCGACGAGCGTGCCGCTCTCGATGCGGCTCAGGCGTCCTGGTGGATCTGGGTGCTGGTCGGCGTCACTGTGCTCGCCCTTGGCTGGGGTCTGCTGTTGCTGGCCACCAACATCCGGCCCCGCGCCGTCGACGATGCGCTGCTCGACGGTTCCGACCAGACCGGAACACTCACGGTCGCACCGAAACTGATGGCGAACGCCGCCGCGGAGGAGCTGGCCGGGAACCCGATGTTCCAGAAGGTGACCGCGAAGGCGATCGACGACCGGTCGCGCAGCATCATCCGGCTCGAGGTGTCGGCCGCACCGAATCGGAGCTTCGACGAGGTGACCGCGCCGGTCGCCGACACCGTCACCGCGATCCGTACCGCGTTGGGAGACTCCGGCGTACATGTCCAGGCGTTCGTCCATCTCGACCGATGACCTGGACGCGAGACCTCGACAGACGGCCTCATCAGGGGACGTCGTCGATCAATGAGATGAAGGAGAAGAAGAATGGGATTCAGCGACAAGGTCAGCAACAAGGCCGAGGACCTCTCGGGCAAGGCCAAGGAGACCGCAGGCGATGTGACCGGTGACGACCAGCTCAAGAGCGAGGGCAAGGGCGATCAGCTCTCCGCGGCCGTCAAGGACGGCGTGGAGAGCGTGAAGGACGCCGCATCGAACATCAAGGACAAGCTGTCCGGCAACTGACCCCCATCACCGGTGATCAGGGCGAATCCCGAAGGTGCTCGGCACCTTCGGGATTCGTTTCGTTCGGACGTCAGACGCGGCCGGTCACGTCCCCTTGACGTTGAGGATCTGCCGCAGGGTGTGCTCGATGTCCACGAGATCCGCGGCGTCGGCCATCACCTGATCGATGTCCTTGTAGGCGTCGGGGATCTCGTCGACCCACTCGTCACCGTGCCGGTATTCGATCCCCGTCATCCGGGCGGCGAGATCGTCGGCCGTGAAGCGCCTGCGCGCCTCGCTCCGCGAGTACCGGCGGCCGGCACCGTGCGGTGCCGAGCACAACCCGGCCGGATTACCCTTGCCCCGCACCACATAGGACCGCGTTCCCATCGAGCCGGGGATGACGCCTCGCACCCCCTCGTGAGCGTCGATCGCACCCTTCCGGGTCAGCCAGACGTCCTTGCCGGCGTGCGTTTCCCGCACGGTGTAATTGTGGTGGCAATTGATCCGGTCCACCTCGAGGGAATCCGAGCCGGCGTCGACGCCACCGGGGACGTTGTCGCCGAACCACTCGGCGAACACCGCGACGAACCGATCCATCATCTCCGCCCGGTTCTCGAGCGCGAACCGCTGAGCCCAGGACAGATCCCGAAGGTATGCCGTGAGTTCCGGGGTGCCCTGCGGCAGGTAGGCGAGATCGGCATTCGGCAACCTGATCCACCACTGGCGGCACAGCCGCTGAGCGACCTTGATGTGCTTCTGCGCGATCTTGTTGCCGACGCCGCGCGAACCCGAGTGGAGGAACAGCCACACCACGTCACGCTCGTCGAGGCACAGTTCGATGAAGTGGTTGCCGCCGCCGAGCGAGCCCAGCTGTTCCCGCCACTTCGGCGAATGCGAGAGATCCACACCGTCGTCGGTCGCCTGCTCGTCGAGCGAGTCGATGCGCGCCCGGGTGAACTCGAACCGGTTCAGACCACTGTTGTAGTTGCCGGGCGACAGCGGGATGGCATCCTCGATCCTCGTCCGCAGTCGGCCGAGGTCCATCCCGTCGATGTCCTCGGCGCGCAGACGCGTCTGCACCGCGATCATGCCGCAACCGATATCGACTCCGACAGCGGCGGGGATCACCGCTCCGGTCGTCGGGATGACCGTGCCCACCGCGGAGCCTTTTCCGAAGTGCGCGTCGGGCATCAGGGCGATGTGCGGATGTACGAACGGCATCCGGGCGGTCTCAGCCGCCTGGGTGAGGGTGTTGTCGTCCACGTGCGATGCATAGTTCAGCACCTTGGGCGACGCCTTGGTCGGCATGGGAGGTGTTCCTTTCGTGAACGCCCGGGTCAGCGGGCCCACACATCACACCGTCGAATCCTCGAGGCGGCAACCGGTTTTCTGCTCCCGATGCCGACCCGGCACTCCCCATGACACCCGCCGCCGCGGAGAGATCTCTGCCCAGAACGCAGCTCCGGCAGCGACACATCCGGAGACCCATGCACCGACTCGAGTCGATGCCAGACGGTCAGCCGATCGCGCCGAGAGCCTTGTCCCAGACGGCGTTCTCGCGTACCTCACCCGGGCCGACCATGTCGGCGAAGACGATCAGGCCGTCGCGATCGACCAGGAAGGTGCCGCGGTTGGCGTAGCCGCGGTCCTCGTTGAACACGCCGTAGGCGCGTGCGGTGTCACCGTGCGGCCAGAAATCCGACAGCAGTGGAAACAGGAATCCCTGCGCCGCGGACCACACCTTGTGGGTGGGTGAGGGACCGACCGAGACGGTCACCGTCGTGACATCGTCGTTCTCGAACCGGGGTTGCTGGTCGCGGATGTAGCCCAGCTCGCCCTGGCAGGTGCCGGTGAACGCGAGCGGGAAGAACACGACGAGCACGTTGCGGTCGGCTCGCAGTGTCGAGAGCGACACCAGCTGGTTGTTCTGGTCGCGGAGGGCGAAGTCCGGTGCCCGCTCGCCGACGGTCAGGGGCGCAGAAGGCGGAGCACCGCTCATGCTTTCTTGCCCGCGCGGGCCTTGGGCTGGACCAGTCGTGCCGCCGACCAGTCGCCGAGGCTGATGGCCGAGGTCTGGGTGAGCCCCGCGGTCGGGGCGGCCTCGGCGATCTCACTCGGATCGACGTAGCCGGACTTGCCGGTCTTGGGCGAGAGAACCCACACGTAACCGTCTTCGGCGAGTGGACCGATCGCGTCCATCAGAGCGTCGACGAGATCACCATCGCCGTCGCGCCACCAGAGGACAACGACGTCCACGACGTCGTCGGCGTCCTCGTCGACCATCTCGGCGTCGATCGCGTCCTCGATGTCAGCGCGCAGTTCGTCGTCGGTGTCCTCGTCCCAGCCGAGTTCCTGCACGACCAAGCCTGCGGTCAAGCCCAGTTTCTGGGCGTTGCTACCGTCTGTGGCGGCTACCACCGCGCGTGACCTCCTGAAGATGTGTGAATCGTTGTGTGCGTCGTCTGTGCCGAATCCGCGTACGTTCCCGCACGCCGTTCGCCTGTCAGCATAGGCAACAGCCTAAAGCCTCACATTGCAAGCCGAACGCCGTCAGGGATTTCGGGCGTTTCGCGACCGGCTGTGCACAACCGGTACCCGCAGCGGAGCAACGTCAACCATCCGAGATCAGAGCAACGTCGATCACCGGGAGGGCCGCCGGCTATCCGCCGGGGCGTGCCGAGGTCGTCGAGGGGACGGACGGGCGCGGGGTGGCCGAGGAGGTCGCCGGGAGCGGCGTGTAGCCACCACACACGTCGAGCAGCCGCTGCTTGTCCCGGGACCACTGTCCCGACACCGGATTCAGGCCGGCACTCAGTTCACGACGGATGGCGTTCTCCAGCCGCGCGGTCGACTCGAGGAAGGTCCGCGCCGGCGTCGAGACGTCGACCGGGGCGGTCGCGGTGATCTTGGGGCGGATCTGATCGGCACCGGCGATCAGACTGGCCCGTGCCTTCTCGTCGAGATCGCCGACCCCGGGATACGACTGCGCGACGTTCAGCCGGGCGACGAAGGCGTTGAAGCCGCGGACCATCACCACCATCGACGCCATCGACTCGCGGCAGAGCTCGACGCCCTCGGCCCGTACCTCGGCGGCTGCCGACGCCGACAGCTCGGCGCGGTAGACCGCGACCTCGCCCGGCGCCGGCGCTCCCGCGCCACCGACCGTCGTGGCGCACGCACCCGACAGCGCGGCCCCGAGTGCGACCGCGGCCGCGGACACCGACCGGACGACGCGGCGTCGGCGGCGCCCGGCCGCCGCCGCTCCTCGATCCGGCATCCACTCCCCCTACTGGTCAGTAACCGTTTCTGGACGCTACCGCATCGAAGCGATCGCGACACCCGACACGGATCCACCCGGTGCCAAGCCACCCCACATGGGGCACGATGAAGGGAGGCACCGCACAACATCGGAGCGCGGTGCCCGACGCCATGCAGTCGGACCACCACCCCGAGTCCGGCCTGTCAGAGGGAGTAGGCATCACCGTGACCAACCAGATGGACCATGCGACACAGGACGTCTCGCCGAGCGATCGAGCCGGGAACACCGGCCCCAGCTCGAACGGACGCGCCGCCGGACAACGAGTCCGGGTCATCCGCGAGGGAGTCGCGTCCTATCTGCCCGACATCGACCCCGACGAGACCGGCGAATGGCTGGACTCGTTCGACGCTCTCCTCGATGCCGCGGGTCCCGGTCGCGCCCGGTACCTGATGCTCCGACTCCTCGAGCGGGCCGGTGAGAAGCGCGTGTCGATCCCCGCGCTCACCTCGACCGACTACGTCAACACCATCCCCACCGAGGCCGAGCCCTGGTTCCCCGGCGACGAGGACGTCGAACGCCGGTTCCGCCAGATGATCCGCTGGAACGCCGCGATCATGGTCCACCGCGCGCAGCGGCCAGGTGTCGGTGTGGGCGGCCACATCTCCACGTACGCCTCGTCGGCGTCGCTCTACGAGGTCGGCTTCAACCACTTCTTCCGCGGCAAGGACCATTCCGGCGGCGGCGACCACATCTTCATCCAGGGCCATGCCTCCCCCGGCATCTACGCCCGCGCCTACCTCGAAGGCCGGATCGACGAGGCCCGCATGGACGGGTTCCGGCAGGAACACAGCCACGCCGGCGAGGGCGGCGGCCTGCCGTCGTACCCGCATCCGCGGCTGATGCCCGACTTCTGGGAATTCCCGACGGTGTCGATGGGCATCGGTCCCATGAACGCCATCTACCAGGCCCGGTTCAACCACTACCTGCACGACCGCGGCATCAAGGACACCTCCGACCAGCACGTCTGGGCGTTCCTCGGCGACGGCGAGATGGACGAACCGGAGTCGCGCGGCTTCGCCAGCTTCGCCGCGACCGAGGGCCTCGACAACCTGACGTTCGTCATCAACTGCAACCTGCAGCGTCTCGACGGCCCGGTGCGCGGCAACGGCAAGATCATCCAGGAACTCGAGTCCTTCTTCCGCGGTGCGGGCTGGAACGTCATCAAGGTCATCTGGGGCCGCGAGTGGGACTCCCTGCTGCACGCCGACCGCGACGGTGCGCTGGTGAACCTGATGAACACCACCCCCGACGGCGACTTCCAGACCTACAAGGCCAACGACGGCGCCTTCGTCCGCGAGCACTTCTTCAACCGCGACCCGCGCACTAAGGAACTCGTCAAGGACCTCTCCGACGCCGACATCTGGAACCTCAAGCGCGGCGGTCACGACTACCGCAAGATCCACGCGGCCTACGCGTCGGCGATGACCCACAAGGGCCAGCCGACGGTGATCCTGGCCCACACCATCAAGGGCTACACGCTGGGCAAGCACTTCGAGGGCCGTAACGCGACGCACCAGATGAAGAAGCTGACGCTCGACGATCTGAAGGCCTTCCGCGACAGCACGCGGATCCCGATCACCGACGAGCAGCTCGAGAAGGATCCGTACCTGCCGCCGTACTACAACCCCGGCAAGGACTCCCCGGAGCTCCAGTACATGCTCGACCGGCGCAAGACGCTCGGCGGCTTCCTGCCCAGCCGTCGCACCAAGGCGAAGGTCTTGAAGGCCGACATGAGTTCGGCGCTGAAGGCCACCGCGAAGGGTTCGGGCAAGCAGCAGGTCGCCACCACCATGGCGCTCGTGCGGGTGTTCAAGGACCTGTTGCGCGACAAGGAGATCGGCAAGCGCATCGTCCCCATCATCCCCGACGAGGCGCGCACGTTCGGGATGGACTCGTGGTTCCCGACCCTCAAGATCTACAACCGCAACGGTCAGCTCTACACCTCGGTCGACGCCGAACTCATGCTCGCCTACAAGGAGAGCTCGGAGGGGCAGATCCTCCACGAGGGCATCAACGAGGCCGGCTCGGCGGCCAGCTTCGCCGCGGTCGGCACGTCGTATGCAACCCACGACGAGCCGATGATCCCGCTGTACATCTTCTATTCGATGTTCGGGTTCCAGCGCACCGGTGACAGCTTCTGGGCGGCCGCCGACCAGATGGCGCGCGGCTTCATCATCGGGGCGACCGCGGGCCGCACCACGCTGACCGGCGAGGGGCTCCAGCACGCCGACGGGCATTCCCCGTTGCTGGCCGCCACCAACCCCGCCGTCGTCGCCTACGACCCGGCCTTCGCCTACGAGCTCGGCCACATCGTCGAGAGCGGCATCGAGCGCATGTACGGGGACGACCCGGAGAACGTCTTCTT
This sequence comes from Gordonia lacunae, assembly GCF_002149015.1. Taxonomy (GTDB): domain Bacteria; phylum Actinomycetota; class Actinomycetes; order Mycobacteriales; family Mycobacteriaceae; genus Gordonia; species Gordonia lacunae. Next base: position 17,104 of record NZ_NGFO01000036.1, read on the forward strand.
CTACCTCACCGTCTACAACGAGCCGATCAGCCAGCCGGCCAAGCCCGAGGGACTCGATCCGGCGGGCATCGTCCGCGGTGCGTACCGGTTCCAGAAGGCACCCGAGGGCAAGGAGCATCCGGCCAACATTCTCGTCTCCGGCGTGACCATGCCCGACGCCCTGCGCGCCGCCGACATGCTCGCGGAGGAATGGAACGTCGGTGCCGACGTCTACTCGGTCACCTCGTGGAGCGAACTCGCCCGGGACGGCATCCGCGCCGACCGCGAGGCACTGCGCGATCCGGCGGCCGACCCGGCCCCGGCATACCTGACCGAGCTGCTCGCCGACGCCGCCGGCCCGTTCGTCGGTGTCAGCGACTACATGCGCGGGGTGCAGGAACAGATCCGGGCCTACCTCCCGGGCACCTACCTCACGCTCGGCACGGATGGCTTCGGGTTCTCCGACACGCGTCCGGCGGCACGACGCTTCTTCAACGTCGACGCCGAGTCGATCGTGGTCGCGGTACTCGTCGCGCTCGCGCGGGACGGCAACATCGAGATGTCGGTGGCCAAGCAGGCCGCGGACAAGTACCGGATCGACGATGTCTCGGCCGCGCCCGAGCAGACCAGCGATCCGGGTGTCGCCTGAGCCTCGCGCCGACGGACACGGCCTGGTCTCACGCACGGTCGGGGACTCCACCCGTCCGAAGGTCTAGATTGAGGTCGTGTCCGATTCTCGCGTGAACAGGAAGCCACCACCGGCTGACGTGTTCGGTGAGCGGGGTGCCCACGTTCCGGCCCCCGCCACCGTGCACGACGCGCTCCCCGACACGCTGCTGCGTCGGGTCAAGCAGTACAGCGGCCGCCTCGCCACCGAAGCGGTCCATTCGATGCAGGACCAGCTGCCGTACTTCTCCGATCTCGACGCCGCCCAGCGCGCGAGCGTGCAACTCGTCGTACAGACCGCGGTGGTCAACTTCGTCGAGTGGATCCAGGACCCCGAGGGCAACGTGAAGTTCACGGTCCAGGCCTTCCAGGTGGTTCCCCAGGATCTCGCCCGTCGCATCACCCTGCTGCAGACGGTCGAGATGGTCCGCGTGGCCATGGAGTTCTTCGAGAAGTGGCTTCCGCTCCTGGCCCGCAACGATGCCCAGCTGCGCGCGCTGACCGAGTCGGTGCTGCGGTACGGACGGGAGATCGGGTTCGCCGCCGCATCCATCTACGCCTCCGCCGCGGAATCGCGCGGCGCGTGGGATTCGCGCCTCGAGGCACTGGTCGTCGACGCGGTGGTCCGCGGCGACACCGGGCCCCAGTTGCTCTCTCGCGCAGCGGCACTCAACTGGGATTCGGACGCACCTGCCACGGTGATCGTCGGGACGCCACCTCCGGAACAGAACGTGTCGGTGCCGCTGGCCATCCACAACACGGCCAAGTCCTTCGACCGCTCGGCCCTGTCGGTGGTCCAGGGTTCGGTCCTGGTGGCGATCGTGAGCGGTCCCGCCCGTCCGACCGAGAAGTTCGTCGCCGCGCTGCTCTCCCACTTCGCCGAGGGTCCGGTGGTGATCGGACCGACGATGCCGAACCTCGGCAGTGCGCACTCGAGCGCCACCGAGGCGATGGCCGGTATCGAGGCGGTGGCGGGCTGGCCGAGTGCCCCGCGCCCCGTCCACAGTCTCGAACTGCTGCCCGAGCGCGCGCTCAACGGCGACGAGTCAGCGATGACCGCTTTGGTCGAGTCCCTCGTCCACCCGCTCGCCGAGGGCGGCTCGACACTCACCACCACACTCGACGCGTATCTCGACTCGGGCGGCTCGGTCGAGTCGTGCGCCCGAGTTCTGTACATACATCCAAATACGGTTCGTTATCGACTGAAGAAAATTTCAGAAATCACAGGACGTGACCCAACTAACCCGCGAGACGCCTACGTTCTGAGGGTCGCGTCAACGGTGGGTCGTCTGACACACTTCCGGCACAAATCGCCAACACCTGCCCCATAGGTCACACGCGTTTCATGTCCGATTCACCGTTTGTGCTGATAGGAGACCTGAGAACACGGTTGGGTAACAAATCTCAGACTGGTGACAAACCAGGTGACCCGGAGGTCACCTTTGTGGGAACCCCACAAAACGCAGCAACAAGGTTCATGCTTCTCCACACCCACATCCCGCGGGGAAAGGGTGTTCTCTGGTCACGTGCTTTCGATGCTTGCTCCCGGACAGGGCTCACAGACACCCGGCATGCTGACGCCGTGGCTCGAACTGCCTGGCGCGCGTGACCAGATCGCCACGTGGTCGAAACAGACCCGCCTGGACCTCGAACGCCTCGGCACCACTGCCACGGCGGAGGAGATCACGGACACCGCCGTGACCCAGCCGCTCGTCGTCGTCGCCGCACTGCTGGCCTACGACGAGGTGCGCAAGAACGGTGAGCTGCCCGCCGACGCCGTCGTCGCCGGACACTCGGTCGGCGAGCTCGCCGCCGCCGCGATCACCGGCGTCATCTCCGCCGACGAGGCCGTCACGCTGGCCGCGATCCGCGGCTCCGAGATGGCGAAGGCCTGCGCACTGCAGCCCACGACCATGGCCGCCGTGCTCGGCGGTGACGAGGCAGCCGTCCTGGCCCGCCTCGACGAACTCGACCTGGTCCCCGCCAATCGCAACGCGGCCGGCCAGATCGTCGCCGCCGGCGCCGCCGCGCAGATCGACGAGCTCATCGCCTCGCCGCCGGAGAAGGCCCGCATCCGCAAGCTCGCGGTCGCCGGCGCGTTCCACACGCACTTCATGGCCCCGGCCCAGGACGCCGTCGCCGCGGCCGCCGCCCAGATCACGCCCGCCGATCCCACCCGGACCCTGCTGTCGAACTCCGACGGCCGGCCTGTAACGAACGGCGCAGATGCGCTGACAAAACTGGTGGGACAGGTGACCAGGCCGGTCCGCTGGGATCTCTGCTCGGCGTACCTGCGGGACCACTCGGCCGACGCCGTGGTGGAACTGCCCCCGGCGGGAACGCTCGTGGGTATCGCCAAGCGCGAACTCAAGGGCACTCCCGCGCTGGCGCTCAAGGAGCCCGGCGACATCGCGAAGATCACCGAACTTGGATAGCGGTCGCGGGTAGTCCGCGACCCCCGGGACGCCGGCTCTGATGCCGGCGTGTCCAAGCGCGCGGACTGATCGGTCCGTGCTGCGCTCCGGAAATCTCACATCCACGTAGGAAAACGGAAAGGGAACCACACAGTGGCTGCCACCCAGGAACAACTCATTGCCGGCATCGCCGAGATCATCGAGGAAGTCACCGGCATCGAGCCGTCCGAGGTGACCCTCGAGAAGTCGTTCGTCGACGACCTCGACATCGACTCGCTGTCCATGGTCGAGATCGCGGTGCAGACCGAGGACAAGTACGGCGTGAAGATCCCCGATGAGGATCTCGCCGGCCTGCGCACCGTCGGCGACGCCGTCGCCTACATCCAGAAGCTCGAGAACGAGAACCCCGAGGCCGCAGCTGCCATCAAGGCGCAGGTCGAGGCAGACGAGGCCTGATGACCCCCTCTTCCCTCCGCGAGTACTCCACGCTGGGTGGGAACTTCCCGAGCGTGGTGGTCACCTCCATGGTGGCCACCACCTCGTTGGGTGGGGATCTCGACTCGACCTGGAAGAACCTGCTGGCCGGCGAATCGGGCATCCGTGAGCTGACCGACGACTTCATCACCAAGTACAACCTCCCGGTGCGCATCGGTGGTCGTCTCCTACAGGATCCCGCCGAAGAGGTCACGCGCGTCGAGTCCCGGCGGATGGCCTACGTCGAGCGCATCGCCCACGTCATGAGCAAGCGCCTCTGGGCGCAGGCCGGCGAGCCCGACGTCGACAAGGACCGTCTGGCTGTCGTCATCGGAACCGGTCAAGGCGGCGCCGACGCGATGGTCGACGCGGTCCAGGCCATGGAGGGCACCGGCAACTACCGCAAGGTGTCCCCGCTCGCCGTCTCGATGGCGATGCCGAACGGTCCGGCGGCCGTGGCCGGACTCAACGTCGGCGCCCGCGCCGGCGTGATCACGCCTGTGTCGGCCTGTTCATCCGGTGCCGAGGCCATCGCGCACGCCTGGCGTCACATCGTGATGGGTGACGCCGACATGGTCGTCACCGGCGGCGTCGAAGGACACATCGACGCGGTGCCGATCGCCGCGTTCTCGATGATGCGTGCGATGAGCACGCGCAACGAGGATCCCGCAGCCGCCTCGCGGCCGTTCGACAAGGATCGCGACGGCTTCGTCTTCGGTGAGGGTTCGGCGATGCTGATCCTCGAACGCGAAGAGCACGCTCGCGCACGTGGTGCACACATCCACGCGCGCCTGCTGGGTACGGGCATCACCTCCGACGGATTCCACCTGGTCGCTCCCGACCCGAGTGGACAGGGCAACGCGCGGGCCATGACCCGGGCCCTGCAGACAGCCGGTCTGCAGCGCTCCGACATCAGCCACATCAACGCGCACGCGACGTCGACCCCCATCGGCGACACCGCCGAGGCCGCGGGCATCCTCGCCGCCATCGGTCAGCACGCCGCGGTGTACGCACCCAAGTCCGCGCTCGGACACTCCATCGGTGCCGTCGGCGCGCTCGAGTCGGTCCTGACCATCAAGAGCATCGAGGAAGGCGTCATCCCGCCGACCCTCAACCTCGAGAACCTGGACCCGGAATGCGACATCGACGTCGTGCACGGTGAACCCCGTTACGGGCAGATCGAATACGCGATCAACAACTCGTTCGGTTTCGGTGGGCACAACGTGGCGCTCGCCTTCGGTCGCTACTGAGCACGTCCGCCACACCCCCGACACCCAGGAGACATCGATGACGACCTTGGCTCCCGTTGCCGGCCGCGAAGAAGCTGCGGATCCCCGCGACCCCCTGTTGCGGCTCACCAACTTCTTCGACGAAGGCACGATGTCGCTGCTCCATCCGCGCGACAAATCGGGCGTCCAGGCCGCCATCGGTCTGGTACACGGGGTCCGAACGGTCTCCTACTGCACCGACGGCACCGTCATGGGCGGCGCCATGGGTGTCGTGGGGTGTGCGCACATCGTCAACGCCATCGACACCGCCATCACCGAGCAGGCGCCGGTCATCGGCATCTGGCACTCGGGTGGCGCTCGCCTCGCCGAGGGTGTCGAGGCGTTGCACGCGGTCGGCCAGGTCTTCGAGGCCATGGTGCGCGCCTCCGGCTACATCCCGCAGATCTCGGTTGTCGTCGGATTCGCCGCCGGCGGCGCCGCCTACGGTCCGGCGCTGACCGATGTCGTGATCATGGCGCCGGCCGGCCGGGTCTTCGTGACCGGGCCCGACGTCGTCAAGAGCGTCACCGGCGAAGAAGTCGACATGGAGTCACTGGGCGGCCCGACCACCCACGGCAAGAAGTCCGGCGTCTGCCACATCGTCGCCGACTCCGAGCCCGATGCACTGTGGCGCGCGCGGCGGCTGGTGTCGACGTTCACCCAGCAGGGACACTTCGATCGCGAACACGCCCGGGCCGGCGACACCGACCTCAAGGCACTGCTGCCCGAGTCGAATCGGCGTGCCTACGACGTCCATCCCGTCGTCGAGCAGTTGCTCGACTCCGGCGTGGCCGCCGACGGTGAGACCGAGATCTCGAGTTTCGAAGAGCTGCAAGCCAAGTGGGCACCGAACATCGTCGTGGGCTTCGGCCGCCTGTCCGGTCGCAGCGTCGGGATCATCGCGAACAACCCCCTGCGGATGGGCGGCTGCCTGAACTCCGAGAGCGCAGAGAAGGCATCGCGCTTCGTGCGCCTGTGCGACGCCTTCGGCATCCCGCTCATCGTCATCACCGACGTGCCTGGTTACCTGCCCGGCGTCGGCCAGGAATGGAACGGCGTCGTCCGGCGTGGCGCGAAGCTCCTGCACGCGTTCGCCGAGGCCTCGGTCCCCCGGGTCACCCTGGTGACCCGCAAGATCTACGGCGGCGCCTACATCGCGATGAACTCGCGTGCGCTCGGCGCCACCGCGGTCTTCGCCTGGCCCGGGTCTGAGGTCGCCGTGATGGGCGCCAAAGCCGCGGTGGGCATCCTGCACAAGAAGGCTCTCGCCGCAGCGCCCGACGACGAGCGCGAGGCCCTGCACGACCGTCTGGCCGCCGAGCACGAAGCGATCGCCGGCGGTGTCGGCCGGGCTCAGTCCATCGGGGTGGTCGACGAGATCATCGACCCGGCGCAGACACGCAGCATCATCGCCGAGGCGCTCGCGGCAGCACCCGCACGTCGCGGACGCCACAAGAACATCCCGCTCTGACGCATCAGCACAGACGAGAAGTGCCCCGGTCCGCCAAGGACCGGGGCACTTCTCGTTGTCGTGTCTGCTCCCTGCTAGCCCACCCGCTGCTGCAACCAGGTGACCTCGGCGCCGGCACCGCCCATCCGGTATTGCTCGAGCGCGTTGTCCCACGCGGTGCCGAGCGCGCCTTCGAGTTCTCCGGCGAGACCGGCGCTGTCGGGCTGTGATTCGATCATCGAGCGCAACTGGTTCTCGCCGATGATGACGTCCCCGTTGGCGCTCGTGGAACCGCGCCAGAGGCCGAGACCCGGGACATAGCAGAACCGCTCGCCGTCGACGCCTTCGCTCGCGTTCTCGGTCACCTCGAAGCGAAGTGCCGACCACTCACGCAGAGCCGTCACCAGACGCGCCGCGGTGCCGACCGGTCCAGCCCAGTCGACAGTGGCACGCTGCATGCCCGGCTCGGCATCCTGTGCCGACCATTTCAGGTTGGCGCGCGCATTCAGGGTCGACGACAGAGCCCACTCCACATGCGGGCACAGCGCCACCGGCGCCGAGTGGATGTACACCACTCCTGTTGTCATGTCCGCAAACTGATTCAGATTGCGCACCTTGTTCACCTCCGTTGTCGACGAGGAACGTCTTCCCCAACACACCTCGCGACAGCGGATATCACATTCGTGAGCTCAATTGTGCCCCATGATGCACGTGTTGCGCTAGTTTCTGGTGCGAGAAAAATTCAGTTCTGTGACAAGAGTTCATCAACGACACGGTCGTTGAACTCGCTCCAGAGCGGCTTCGCCCACGCGCCGAAGGCCCGATCGGTCAGCACGACGCACGCCGCGTCGAGCGCCGGATCCACCCAGAGAAACGTCCCGGCCTGCCCGAAGTGCCCGAACGTGCGCGGGGAGTTCCTCGTCCCGGTCCAGTGCGGTGACTTCTCCGAGCGGATCTCGAAGCCGATCCCCCAGTCGTTGGGGCGATGCTTGCCGAAGCCGGGAACGAACCCGTCGAGGCCGGGGAACCGGACCGACGTCAGCTGCCCGAACGTCTCCGGCGCCAGCAGGCGCGGTGTCAGCAGCTCCTGCGCGAAGACAGCCAGATCTGCCGCGCTCGACCGCGCGGCGTGGCCGGCCGGTCCGTAGAGCGTGGTCGACGACAACCCCAACGGTGCGCAGACGGCTTCGGAGAGGTACCGGCCGAACTCGATACCGGTGGCGTCCGCCACGACCTCGGAAGCCACCTCGAAGCCCGAACTCGAGTAGATGCGCTGTTCCCCCGGCGACGCCTCGACCTCCCGGGTGTCGTAGGCCAGGCCGGACGCGTGCGAGAGCAGGTGGGCGAGGGTCGACCCCGGTGGGCCCGCCGGGTCATCGAGTTCGACGGCCCCTTCCTCGACGGCCACGAGAACCGCGTAGGCCACCAGCGGCTTGGTGACCGAGGCGAGTTCGAAGACGCGATCGGGGTCGCCGAACTGCTCGGCGACCCCGTCGCGGGTGATGATCGCCGCCGACACGTGGTCGACGGGCCATTCCGTCAGAGAATCAAGGACAGACACATCGGGTCACGTTACCCGGGTGCTCACCAGTCCTCTTCGGTGTAACGGATGACACCGCGGATGTTCTTGCCGTCCAACATGTCCTGGTAACCCTCGTTGATCTGGTCCAGGCGGTACTGCCGGGTGATCATGTCGGCGATGTTGAGCTTGCCGATCTTGTACATCGACAGCAGCTGCGGGATGTCGAGCTTCGGGTTGGCACCACCGAAGATGGAACCCTGCAGGTTCTTCTGCAGCAGCGTCAGCATCGCGAGGTTGAGGTTCACATCGCTCTCGAGCATGTTGCCCATGCCGGTCAGCACACAGGTGCCGCCCTTGGCGGTGATCCCCATCCACAGGTCGACGTCCTTGCCGTGAACCTCGCCGACAGTGACGATCACCTTCTGGCACATGCCGCCGTGCGTGGTCTCCGCGATCGCCATGGCGGCCTCCTCGACCGACGCGAACGCTGCCGTGGCCCCGAACTTCAGCGCCTGCTCGCGCTTCCACTCGACCGGGTCGATGGCGAAGAGATTGCGGGCACCGGAGATGACCGCACCCTGCAGGGCCGCGGTGCCGACGCCGCCCACACCGACGATCGCGACGTCCTCGCCCGGACGCACGTCGCCGCTGCGGGTCGACGAGCCGTAGCCGGTGGGGATGCCACAGCCACACAGCGCGGCGACCTCGAACGGGATGTCCTTGTCGATCTTCACCGCCGACGCCTCGTGCACGACCATGTACGGCGCGAAGGTCCCCAGCAGCGTCATCGGGTAGACGTTCTCACCGGATGCGGTCTGGATACGGAAGGTGTTGTCCGACACGGCTTCGCCCTGAAGCAGCATGGCGCCGAAGTCGCACAGGTTGGCCATGCCGGACTGACACGACGGACATTTGCCACACGACGGGATGAACGACAGCACGACGTGGTCGCCGACCTCGAAATCGGTGACGCCCTCGCCCACCTCGGCGACGACACCCGCCCCCTCGTGGCCACCCAGGATCGGGAACCCGGCCATCGGGATGCCACCGGTCATCAGATGATGGTCCGAATGGCACATGCCCGCGGCTTCCATCTTGATCTTGATCTCGTGCGCCTTGGGATCACCGATCTCGATCTCCTCGATCGCCCACGGCTTGTTGTGCTCCCGCAGCAGTGCACCATTTGTCTTCACTGAACTCCTCCGTTCGAACCCGGCGACGTCTCGCACCGGGAGGATCTACTCACTCCGACGGTTGCCGCCATGACGTGACAGTAGTCACTCAACCACAAAATTGGAACGTGTTCTAGTGTGCGTTTCTTGGCCGCGTCGACGCCCGCAGCGGTCGGTACGGACGAGACCACGACGACCTGGGCGCGAGTGCTCGCGCCCAGGTCGGAGGGTGTCGATGTCGCCGACTGTGCAGATGGCGACGTGGAAGACGAGGACGTCAGTCGGACAAGCCGGCGTCCTTGCTTCCGTAGCTCTGGCGCAGCGTCGGCTTGACGACCTTTCCGCCGGCGTTGCGCGGCAACTCGTCGACGATGACGAGGTCCTTCGGGTGCTTGAACCGCGCGAGGTTCTCGTTGAGATACGGCTCGAGGTCGGCGAGGGTCAGATCGTCGACGCCCTCGGCCAGCACGACCACGGCGACCGGCACCTCGCCCCACTTCTCATGTGCCCGACCGATGATCGCCGCCTCGGTGATGCTCGGGTGACCGAAGAGCGCGTTCTCGACCTCGGCGCAGTAGATGTTCTCGCCACCGGAGATGATCATGTCCTTGGCGCGGTCGACGACGTAGAGGAATCCCTCCTCGTCGGCGCGGACCAGGTCGCCGGAGTGGAACCAGCCACCGGCGAATGCATCGGCCGTGCCCTGCTCGTTCTGCCAGTACCCCTTCATCATGTTCGGGCCCCGGTAGACGATCTCCCCGACCTCACCCTGCGCGACGTCGTTCCCCTCGGGGTCGACGATGCGCGCGGTCACCGCGGGGACGACCTTGCCGATGGAGCCGATCTTGCGCAGGGCGTCCTTGCCCTCGAGCACACAGGTGATCGGCGACATCTCGCTCTGCCCGAAGACGGCGACGTTCAGCGCATCGGGGAAGGTCTCGTTCATCGCGTTCAGAACCGTGTCCGACGCCGGGGCGGCACCCCAGCTGATCACCCGGAGCTTGAGGTCGCGCGGCTTGGCCTGCTGCGCGGCACAGACGGCCTGCCACTGCGCGGGCACCAGAAAGATCGAGGTGGTGCCCTCCTTCTCGATGGTGTCGAGCATGTCGTCGGGATCGAACGCGCCGAGCGGATGGATCACCGAGAGCGCACCCATGTAGAACAGCGGCGCCATCGCGCCCAGGCCGGCGATGTGGAACATCGGCGCGACACAGGAGCCGATGTCATCGGACCGGGTCTGCAGAGCCTGTAGACAGGTGACGGCCTGCGCCTGCATGTTCGTGTGGGTGAGCATGGCGCCCTTGGGCTTTCCGGTGGTGCCCGAGGTGTACATGATCAGCGCGACGGTCTCTTCGGGAACGTCGATCTCCTCGAGATCCGACGAGTCCTCGGCGACCAGCGCCTCGAAGTCGAGGTGGTTGTCCTTGTCCGATCCGCCGACCACGATGGTGTGCTCGATCGCGCCGGTGGACGCGGCCGCCGCGTCGGCCAGCGGCGCCAGAAGGGTCTCGGTGACGATCACCTTGGCACCGCTGTCGTTGACGAGGAAAGCGACCTCGGCCGGGCTCATCCGGATGTTCACCGGCACGGGGATCGCGCCGATCAGGTTGGCGCCGAGAACCGCTTCGACGTACTCCGAGCGGTTGAGCAGGACGATCAGGACGCGATCACCGAACTGCACACCACGCCGGCTCAGCGCGGCGGCGAAGGCACGGCTGCGCTCGTCGAGCTCCCGCCAGGTGGTGATGTTGCCCAGAAACTTCAGCGCGGGCTCGTCCGGGGTCATGAAGGCGTGTCGGCGGATCTGGTTGTTCCAGTGGTTGCGGCGCGAGCGCAGCGGCTCGGTGGCCAGGTCGCTGAAGGTGTCGACGGTCGCGGTCATACGATCGGTCTCCTCGTTGTCATTCTGGTGATGGGGTCGGGAACGGTTGTGGCGCAAGGCGTCCGGGCGACGCAGCACTCACTTGGAGGCGCCGGCGAACGCGGTGATCGCCGCCTGGAACTCCGGGGACTGGAGCAGTTCGGTCTGGCCTTCGAGCTCTCGCTCGATGGCGGCGTCGAAACCCGCCATCGTGTGCGCGTCGAGCGCGGCCTTCGTGAGCCGCAGCGCGGCGGCGCTCTTGCCCGCCAGCTTGCGGGCCACTGTGCCGACCACCTCGTCGAGCGCGGCGCGGTCGTCGACGACTCCGTTGACGAGCCCGGCGTCGAGAGCCTCTGCGGCACGCAGCTTCTCCCCGAGCAGCGCCAATTCGTTGGCGCGTACGCGACCGACCGCCGTGGCGAACGACATCGACGCGGCACCGTCGGGCATCAGACCGATGTTGACGAACGCGAGCAGGAAGTACGACCGCGCCGTCGTGTAGATGAGGTCGGCACCGAGTGCGAGTGACGCGCCGATCCCGGCTGCCGCGCCGTCGACGGAGGCGATCACCGGGACCGGGACCGACCGCACGGCCCGCAGGAGAGCGGAGCCCCCGGAGATGATCTGCCGGGCCTGCTCGCGGGTGAAACCGGACGCACCACCCTCGGTCGACCTCTCGGCGAAGCCCCGGACATCGGCACCGGCGCTGAAACTGCCGCCTGCGCCGTCGATCACGACCACGCGGACGTCGTCCCGAGTCGACCACTCCGCGAGCGTGTCCTCGATCGCCTGATGGGCCCCGCCGTCGAGGGCGTTCATCCGTTCCGGGCGGGAGATCGTCAGACGCCCGATTCCCGAATCGTCCACAGACGTCACCACTCCGCCGTGCGTGATCTCGTCGCTCACTACCTCTCCCCACTCCTGCCGGTTCCGATAGACACAGCACACCCACCGCTGTGCCATCGCCTAGATTACTATCACAGTGCGACGCAGATCACGAGAATTCTCGTTAACTTATCCGCAGCAGCCTGCCGCTTTTCCTGCGGTTTTGTCGCCGACGGTCGAAACCTGTCACGAGAACGTGGTCTCCGGTTAGGCTGTGTCGTCATGACCGCCCGCCCGCAGACGTCCCGCCCCGAAACGGGCGCCCGGCGTCGCCGTCCCGCCGATCGGCGACGCATGATCATCGACTCCGCGGCCAAGGCGTTCAGCGACGGCGGGTACCACGCGGTACGTCTCGACGACATCGCCGAGGCGGTCGGCATCTCCACGCCTGCGCTGTACCGGCACTTCCCGAACAAATACGCACTGTTCGCCGAGACCACCGCTGAGCTCGCCACCGGTCTGCGCGGCGTCCTCGACACCGTCCCCGAGGGGACGCCGGCGGAGTTGCATGCGCTGCTCGAGGCCATCACCGCCACCTCGTTCGACAACCGGCGCCGCGGCGGGTTGTACCGCTGGGAATCGCGATACCTCGAACCGGCCGACGCCGCGATCGTCCGCGATGTCGTCGTCCACCAGCACCGGCGCGTGCGCGCGGCCGCCCGGCGGCTGCGGCCGTCACTGAGCGAGGACGACGCCAACCTCGTCGTGGCCGCGATGATCAGCGTCGCGGCGAGTCCCACGACGCACCGCGCCGCGCTGCCTCCCCGTGAGGCGACGGCTCTGATGTCCGCCGCCGCGATCGGCCTGTTCGACGTCGTCCTACCCGAACCCACCGAACCGGGGCCCCCGACGGTCACCGGCCTCGCGCCCGCGGCCAAGCGCGAGGTCATCCTGACCGAGGCGATCGAACTCTTCGCCGCCCGCGGGTTCCGCGATGTGACGATCGAGGACATCGCCCAAGCGGCCGACCTGCCGGCGTCGGGCGTGTACCGCCACTTCCCGAGCAAGGTCGCAATCCTCGAGGCATCGTTCTGGCGCGCCACCGACCGGGTCACGTCGGCGATAGCCGACGCGCTCGCCGCGTCGACGACCCCCCGGGAGGCGATCGTCTCGATACTCGCCGCCTACATCCGGTTGAGTTCCAGCACCACGGATCTGATCGCCATCTACGAAACCGAGATCGGGCATACGACTCCGGAGGCGCGCGCGGAACTCCGCAACCAGCAGCGGATCACCGTCGACGAGTTCGCCACCTGGCTCACCCGCGACCGCGACGAGCTGTCGCTCTCCCAGGCCCGGTTCCTCGTCCATGCGGCGCTCAACGTGGTCACCGACCTGTCCCGCCAGTCCCCACCACCCTCGCCCGAGCGGATCGAGGCGCTCGCGATGCGTATTCTGCTGCCCGGCTGAGCAATCGATCGCGGGCACGCTCGCGACTCCGGTCCTTGAGCCGAACGAAGCGACACCATTGCTCCCTGGGGAGCGTCCGGAGCGTCCGGAGGGCGCGTCACTCCCCGCTCCCTGAGGAGCGTCCAGAGCGTGCGGAGGGCGCGTCACTCCCCGCTCCCTGAGGAGCGTCCAGAGCGTGCGGAGGGCGCGTCACTCCCCGCTCCCTGAGGAGCGTCCGGAGCTTGCGGAGGGCGCGTCACTCCCCGCTCCCTGAGGAGCGTCCGGAGCTTGCGGACGGCGCGTCACGAAGGGTCCGGCGACCGAGGTTGCGAAACCCTTCGTGACGCTCGCGAGCTCGCTCCTCAGGGAGCAGAGAATGACGCTCGCAAAGCTCGCTCCCCAGGGAGCAGAAAATGACACTCGCAAAGCTCGCTCCCCAGGGAGCAGAAAATGACACTCGCAAAGCTCGCTCCCCAGGGAGCAGAAAATGACACTCGCAAAGCTCGCTCCCCAGGGAGCAGAAAATGACACTCGCAAAGCTCGCTCCTCAGGGATCGGGGGTCACAGCACGGCGAAATCGTCCATCAGCCACCGGCCGTCCTGCTCGACGAGTGTGACCTTGACCCGCGACTGGTACGGAAATCCGTCGGGGAACTCCTGGGCGGTCTGCGGGGATTTCAGGGTCTGGTCCAGCGTCACCAGCACCACGGCCTTGCCGTTGTCGATGGACATGATGCCCGCGTTGTCGGCCTGCGCCGTCGACACCGATTCGGCCGCAGTGGAACCGCGTCGGGCGTCTTGTGAGGACTCGATGTACGTCTGGGTGAAGGCTGGCGTCGAGATCTCTCGGATCCGCCGATCGAGGTCGGCGTAGTCGGCGCTGTTGTAGGTGGAGATCTCGGCCGCGTACCGCCGCGCGGTCTCGAGCACCGATGTGGTGGCGCCGGCTGACGCGCTCGTCCCGGCCCGCTCGTCGGCGTCGACATAGGCCACCGCGAGCACTGCGGTCGACACCGCGAAGGCGACGACCGCCACGATCAGCGCGATCACGGCCCAGGGACGGGAGCCGACCGTCGACGTCCATCCGGTCCAGCGGGAGCCGCCTCGACCGGCCGCGGCGGGATCGATCTTGCGTGGCGTCCGGTCTGCGTCGGCGACGGGCTCGACGGACGGCGCAGCCGCGTCCGGGCTCGTGACCTCCGGGTCCGCGAGATCGGGCCCGGTGGAGTCGGAACCCGTTGTGCCACCCTTACGCTCGGCTTTGCGTGCCGCTTTGGCCTCGGCCTCGGCTCGGTACTTGTCGCGGTTGCTGCGGTTGGCCTCGAGGAACTCGTTGCCGTCGAGGGGGGTCACCTGTTCGCCGCTCGGCGACGTCGCCTGCCGCGGTCGGGAGTCGACGGGCTGATCGGACTCGACGCCGGATGGGCTGGACCCGGGGTCGGGCTGATCGGACGTGGAACGCGACTTCGGCATGCGTTCAATGTAGCGAGACGTCCGGGGCCGGTTCGTCTCGCTGCCGGATCAGCGGCCCTCGGTCACAGGCTGCCGAGGTCCAGCGAGACCCACTGCCTGGGCTCGAGAAACAGTTTCGTCTGCGGACCGTGGTCCTTCTCGGCCATCTCCACGTAGGGTTCGACCGCTTGGGGCGGAAGATAGCGCGCCGCCATTTCCTGCAGGTCGGCGCGAGTGCCGGCGACCAGGTCGACCGCATCCCCCGACACGGCCACGTACATCAGCCGCGGCGACACCTCGTCGACCATGAGCGTGAACCGCCCGGCGGCCCGGATGAGCTGCAGTTTGCGCGACTCGGTTCCGGTGAGCAGCCAGGGACGTCCACCCGGCTCGTAGTGGTACCAGATCGGGACGGTCAGGGGCGCCCGGCCGGGCTCGGCCTCCACCGACAGCGCCGCGACGTGAGGTTCGGACAGAAACGCTTCTCGTTCGGATTTCGTGAGTGCCATGCGCCGACGGTAGTCCGCACCACCGACATCCCGTCCGGGTTCGACGACCCGGACGGAATGCTCCGGCTACTTCCAGGGCTCGAGGACCTCGGCGGCGCGTTCGGCGAGCACCATCTGGAAGATCGGACCGAAACTGACCCGGGCGACGCCGAGTTCGGCGAAAGCCGACTTCGAGTTCTTGGTCGGATGGCCGATCGCATTGACCGGCAACGGCAGCTCCGCGGTGAGTCTCTTCTGCGTGGCGTCGTCGTGGAAACCGACCGGGTACAGCACGTCCGCACCGGCTTGGGCGGCGAGCTTCAGCCGCTGGATGGCGCGGTCGACGCGGTCGGATTCGTCCCCGATCTGCTTCACGAAGAGATCGGTGCGCGCGTTGATCACCACGTGCACGTCGGTGGCGTCGGACGCCGCCCGCAGAGCGCCGACGAAGTCGGCGTGCTCCTGGGCCTCGCGAAGACGCCCGCCCTCGCTGTGCACCGTGTCCTCGATGTTCAGGCCGACGGCGCCCGCGGCGATCAGTCCCTCGATGAGCGCCTTCGGGTCTTCTCCGTACCCGGATTCGATGTCGACGGAGATCGGGACATCGACGGCCGCGGTGATCTGCCGGATGCGGGTGGTCAGTTCGTCGAACGTGATGCCCTCGTTGTCGGGCTTGCCGATGGAATCCGACACGGGATGACTGCCGACCGTGAGCGCCGTGAATCCCGCGGAGACGGCGAGGTTCGCCGACCAGGCATCCCACACGGTGGGCAGGATGACCGGATTCCCGGGCTGGTGGAGTTCGAGCAGAGTCGTGGCCTTGCTGGAGAGTTCCGTCATGGTCCCTACAACTACGCCGATCGGCGACCGCATTCCACCGCCCCCGCGATCCGGTTGTCTTCGGTCCCGGATTCCGGGACAAACCGCAGCCGGATCGCGGTGAGTGACCGACGACCCGCTAGTCACGCCAGAACAGGTGGTGCGTGACCCCGCTGGAGCTGGGGACCGTCTCGTGGTGGTACCGGTCCTCGAGTTCCTCGGGCGACTCCCAGAGTGTGAGCCCGGCGCCGATCGTGACGGGCGCGACGGCGATGTGCAGGGTGTCGAGGAGGCCGGCGTCGAGGAACTCCCGCACGGTGCTCACGCCGCCGCCGACACGTACGTCCTTGCCGTCGGCCGCGGCCTTCGCCTGCTGAGCGGCCTCGGCCGGCGTCGCATCGAGAAAGTGGAACGTGGTGTCGCTCAGCGTGAACGACGGTCGCACATGGTGCGTCAGCACGAAGACAGGTGTGTGAAAGGGGGGCTCGTCACCCCACCAACCCTGCCACTCGTGGTCGGTCCACGGGCCGCGTTGATAACCGAACTTGTTGCGGCCCATGATCTCCGCACCGATGTTGTGGGCGAAGTCGCGAGTGAAGTAGTCGTCGAGGCCGCGGGTGCCACCCGGGTCGGTCCGGTTGGGCCAACCGGCGGTGGCACCCGCCCACGACATCAGTTCCCACGGTTCGACGCGGTCACCGAAGGGCCGCTCGAACGTCTGGTTCTCCCCCGCCCCCACCCCGTCCTGCGAGATGGAGAAGTTCTGGACTCTGAGTAGCTGCGGCATGGCTTTCCGTTCCCGTCATCTGTCGGCACGAGCAATCTATGCGGACTGACCCGGTGGCGCCGGAAAACTCATCGTTGCGACCCAGGCCGGAACACCTCAGCCGCCGGTCCTGCGCCGGCGGTTCAGCCGAGCGCCTGCGCGATGATGTCCGCGACGGGGGTCGACGACCGGCCGATGAGCGACTGCAGATCGCCGGAATCGGTGTCCAGCTCACCGCGGCCGATACCCGCGTCCGAGCTGGCCAGCATGGTGGCGACCGGTTCGGGCAGACCCGCGCCCACGAGGGTGGCCTGGTAGTCCGCTTCGGAGAGATCGCGGTATTCGACGGTCGCACCGGAGGCCTCACCGATCGCGCGGGCGAACTCGGCGTACGTCAGCCGCTCGTCGCCACCCAGCTCGTAGACCTTGCCGGCCTGATCGGAATCGGCGGTGAGTGCAGCCGCAGCCGCGGCTGCGTAATCGGCGCGTGCGGCGGCCGCGAGCCGTCCTTCGCCGGCGGCACCGAAGAGAGTCCCGGTCGACACCGCCTGCGGGATGGCCGCCAGATAGTTCTCCCAGTACCAGCCGTTGCGCAGGATCACGGCGGGAACGGACGATTCGCGCAGCCGGGCTTCGGTGGCGACGTGCTCGGGAGCCAGGCTCAGACCGCTCGTATCCGCGTGCAGCAGGCTCGTGTACGCGATGAGCGCGACACCGTTGGCTTCGGCGGCCTCGATCACGTTGGTGTGCTGGGCGAGACGCTGCCCGACCTCTGACCCCGAGATGAGCAACAACTTGTCGACTCCCGCGAGCGCGTTCCGCAGCGAGTCCGGATCGTTGTAGTCGGCGACGCGGACCGTGATGCCCTGTGTCGCAAGCTTCGACGCCTTCGACTCGTCACGCACGATCGCGACGACGTCGCCGGGCGCGACGCCGCGAGCGAGTAGTTCCTCGATCACGAGGCCGCCGAGGTGTCCTGTCGCGCCGGTCACTGCTGTGGTCATTGTGTCCTCTTCTCTTCTGGGTTGGTGACCACAGTATGCACTAACTTTTCGTAAGTGCAACATCAACTGTTAGCAAGATCTCGCCCCTTCGGCTACCGTTGAACCCGTGACCGAGATCAGCGACCAGTCCCTCGAGGCGGACGTCTTCGCCCGGGACTGCTCGTCCCGGACGACGCTGCAGGCCGTCACCGGACGCTGGGGCAGCCTCGTCCTGATCGCCTTGGGCGAGAGCAACTATCGGTTCAGCGCGCTACGGCGGCGCGTCGACGGCGTCAGTGAGCGGATGCTGTCGCAGACCCTCCAGAACCTCGAGCGCGACGGCATGATCGTGCGCACCGTCCTCGAGGCCATCCCACCGAAGGTCGAGTACCACCTCACCCCGCTGGGTCGGCAGGTCGCCGACCACCTGAGCGGACTCATCGAACTCGTGCAGGACAACATGCCCGCCGTCCGGGACGCCCAGGCCCGCTACGACGAGCGACGCGGGGCCGGAGACTGAAATCCATCTCGTCGGGTACATGTGGACACGTAGGAGTTCGACGACGAGAGGAGCGACCCGATGACGTCACCGGAAGCCGACCTGCCGATCGAGGCCAACGAGGCCGATGCGATCGAGCAAGCCCAGCCGACGGACCCCGACACCGCCTCCGGACCGGAGCCTACGGTGCCCTTCGACGCCGATGCCGCCGACGCCGCCGAGCAGGCCGTCGAGGTCGACACCGACCCCGAGGACTACCCCCGCGAGTAGGCCGGTCGTCCACCCGGTACGCGAAGGGCCCATCATCTGCTCAGCAGGTGATGGGCCCTTCCGTTCGCGTTATCGGCTCTTGCTCGTCGCCGAGCGCCGATCGCCATCGTCGTCCCGCTCGAAACGCTGGCGTTGCCGAGCCCCATAAGTCGCTGCCCGGACGGCGTCGTCATCCTCCATGCCTGAACCGAGCGCACCGCCCAATGTCGCCACCGATGCCACCAGCCACGCCATCACCACCAGAGTCCAGAAGTCCACCGGATCACCGATCTGGTCGGTGACCATGTCGGGCGGTATCGTCCACCACGCTGTGAGGAGCAGCAGGAAGAACACGACTACGTAGAAGACGATGACACCGATCGTCAGGGTGACGACGGTGGACATGTTGTACAGCACCGCCCGTTCGCGCTCTTCCCGCGACGGCGGCCGTTCCCACAGGTCGTGCTCGATGATCAGCCAGGCGATCAGCGCGGCAATCGACAGAACAGTGGCCACACTCAGTCGCCACGGCCCCATCATGTCGGACAATTGCCACATGGTCCCGTATGCGAGACTCACTGCGCCGGTGGCGAAAGCAGCCATCATCACCTTCGACATACCGGCGACCACGCGCCACGGCCGATTGGCGTAGACCATGCCCGCGAGCAGCCGAAGACGCGACAGTCTGGACGGCGCGAGATAGTGCACGACGTCGTCGTCCTGCACCCGATGAATGCGTTCAGTTGCCGGCTGTTCACCCGGTTCGCTGGACACCTCGGCAACGACCATTCGCGCCAGATCCCTCGTGCGGCGATCGACGGATGCAGCCCCCATCCCCGGAATCGAGATCACCCCCAGCCGTTTCGAGAGGTGGATCTCGGCGACGAGCGGGGTCGTCCCCGATCGGCGCACGAGGTCGGTGAGGTAGATGACGACGTCCTCGCTCGCGGAATCGGGATCCACCGTGCCGACCACGTCGGAGAAGTCGGTGTCTTCGTCGATCGGATACGCGTGACTTCGGGTCGAGACCTGCCGGCCGACGGCGCTTTCGCTGTCCGCCGACAAGGATTCGGACAGCCGCTTGCCGATCGCCTCCGTCGCACCGGGATCGGCGATCACCAGAACAGATTGTGACGACGGGTCTGTGTGCATGCAGGGGCGCCTACCCCCGCCGTCGGGCCGCGAAACGAACGGTGGTCCGAAAGCAGAAAGCCCGTCGCCTGCTCTTGCAGGTGACGGGCTGTTCTGCTCCCCCAACTGGACTCGAACCAGTAACCGTTCGATTAACAGTCGAATGCTCTGCCAATTGAGCTATGGGGGATTGCCGCGGCCCTGTTCGGCACCCTCAGGGGCTTCACCAGAACCGAGGTCAGACTCTAGCGCATCGTCGCGCCGGAGAACAAAACGCGCGGTCAGCCGTCTAGGCGTGGCGGTGACCGACTGACCGTCGACCGCGATGGGACGAACGCGCGACACCTTCATCTGAGTGTTCGTCGCCGGCCGCTTGCGAGCCCCGTGGCCCGCCGCGCCAGATGGTCGACACTTGTGCACGCACGCGTCTCCGAGCGTTCCCCGGGTGTGCGGTAGTGTCCTCTCCCGCAGGACGCAAGACCTGCGCGGGGAGTTAGCTCAGTCGGTTAGAGCCGCGGACTCATAATCCGTAGGTCGCGGGTTCGAGCCCCGCACTCCCCACTCATGAGGCACCGGACTGGTGTACGAGTTCCCCGACGTCAGCCACCCAACGCCGGGGGCACCTCGGCAGAATCGGCCATCACCGAAGACCCACTCAGTGCGTTGTTGGCACGCCGCTCAACGAGCAGTGGCACGAAGTCGCGGACATCGATGCCGTCGAAGTGCCGATACGCGGCCTCGACGGCCTCGGCGACCTCTTCGGGCTTCTTGTCGGTGTACATCCCGATCAGGCGGTGCTGCACCTCGGTGACCTGCCTGCGCTCGTCATTGGCGTCCACGCTCCCACGGTAGGCAGCCGCCGGCGGACTCGCAGCCGGGAGCACGAACCGTCGTCGACTGTTCAACTCCGGTTCGGGTTCATCGCTCCACTCGACACCAGTACTCGCTCTCACCGGGGATCGGTGTGAGCCGGACCTCGCCACCGCCGGGCCGGTCGAACAACCGCACGCCCGCGCCGAGAAACACCGGGACGAAGAACACGAGCACCTCGTCGAGCAACCCGTGATCGATCATCTGTCGCGCGACATCGGCACCGATCACGGTGACATAGGCGTCGCCCGCGATCGCGGTGGCGGTCTCGACCGCCTCGTGCAGATCGGACACGAAGGTGACGCCGTCGACGGGGTCGGCGGGTGGGTTGTGCGTGAGAACAACAGCGGGCCCGTCATATTCGCCACCGAACGCACCTTCGCGGTCGGTGCCCTTGTTGGGATCATCGCCGCGGAACGAGCGATTGCCGACCAGCAGTGCGCCGGTGCCGCGCATCAACCGTGCGGCGGCATCGTCCGCTGCAGTGGACGCCGGCTGCCCGTCGGCGGGCACGTCGAAGAATCGGGTCAGCCACGACATGTCGCCACCGGGTCCGGCGATGAACCCGTCGAGTGATGCCGTCGCCGAGAAGATCGTTGTCGCCATGGATTCCTGCCTCCGTCGGTGGCGTGGGGGGTGCCGACGGGGTAGACCGGGCCGGAGACGGATACTCATCGTCCGCCGGCCCCGCGACCGTCGGTGCGAAAACCTACGCGGGTGTGTCAGCCCGCGTCGACGATCGGGTCGACAGCCTGTTCCAGCAGGCTACGACGATAGGCCTCGAGCGCCACGAGATCACCGAAGACCGCGTTGTAGCCGTCGGGGTCGTCGCTGGGTGCCATCCGGCGCAGGCGCGACTTGATGTCGGCGATCTGCGAACCCACCCACACCTCCTGCAACCGTGCGAGCACGCTGGAGATGTAGCGGGCGATGTTGTCCTCGTCGACCGGCATCGATTCGACGGCGAGTTCGGTCACGAGCGGATCGATGATCGGGTCGTCGACGGCATTGCGCACCGCGTCGACCCAGGCCGCGCCACCCAGACCGGACGACGTCCCGCCGAGCCCGGTCATCGCCTGGCGGATGATCGCGTAGGCCGGCTCGTTGAAGCACTCGACGGGCAGCGAGTCGAACACCGTCCCGGCGATCGCCGGATACTGCAGCGCCGCCTTCAGCGCTTCCCTCTGCGGCCACAGACGCGGGTCGTTGGGCTGCGGCCGGGCCGAGGTCGGTGCCGCCTCCGCCTCCGGGCGATTCCGAGCACCGCGCGTGGCGCCCCTACCGCCGGATGGGCTGACGCCCTGTGCCTTCCGGATTCTGGCGCCCTCCTCGCGCACGCGCCCGAGAACCTGGGAGACCTCTTCCCACCCGACCCAGCCGGCGAGCTGCCGCGCGTACTCGTCGCGCAGCGCGATGTCCTTGATCCGGGCGACCACCGGCACGGTGTCGCGCAAGGCGTGCACGCGACCTTCCGCGGTGTCGAGGTCGTGTCCGGCGAGCAGCGCCTTGATCGCGAACTCGAACATCGGCACCCGGCGGGCTATCAGGTCGCGGACGGCGGCGTCGCCCTTCTCCTGACGCAGCTCACACGGGTCCATCCCATCGGGCGCGATCGCCACGAACGTCTGGCCCGAGATCGACTGCTCCCCCTCGAAGGCCTTCAGCGCGGCGGCCTTTCCGGCATCGTCACCGTCGAAGGTGTAGATGACCTCGCCCCGGAAGTACGAGTCGTCCATCATCAATCGACGGATCAGCGCCAGGTGATCCTCGCCGAACGCGGTGCCACACGACGCGACGGCGGTGGTGACGCCGGCGAGATGCATCGCCATCACGTCGGTGTAGCCCTCGACGACCACCACCTGATGCCCCTTGGCGATGCTCTTCTTCGCGTGGTCGAGACCGAACAGCACCTGAGACTTCTTGTACAGCATGGTCTCCGGCGTGTTCATGTACTTGCCGAGGTTGTCGTCGTCGAAGAGCTTGCGGGCACCGAAGCCGATGATGTCGCCGGCGAGGTTGCGGATCGGCCACAGCAGACGGCGGTGGAACCGGTCGATCGGCCCCTTGCGGCCCTGTTTCGACAGCCCCGCCGCCTCGAGCTCGCTGAACTCGAATCCCTGCGACAGCAGCGCCTTGGTCATCGTGTCCCAGCCGGCCGGCGCATAGCCGCAACCGAACTGGACGGCCGCCACCGCGTCGAAGTCGCGTTCCTTCAGATACTCGCGCGCCGGTTGGGCCTCCGGCGACTGTAGCGCGGCGGCATAGAACTTCGCCGCGGCCGCGTTGGCCGCCACCAGGCGGGCGCGCGTCCCGCGGTCGCGCTTGATGGCGGTCCCGCCGCCCTCGTAGTTGATCTGGTAGCCGATCCGGTCGGCGAGCTGCTCGACCGCCTCCACGAAACTGATGTGTTCCTGCTTCTGGAGAAAGCTGTAGACGTCTCCGCCCTCGCCGCAGCCGAAGCAGTGGAAGTGGCCGTGGTTGGGCCGGACGTGGAACGACGGCGACTTCTCGTCGTGGAACGGGCACAACCCCTTGAGGCTGTCGGCACCGGCGCGGCGCAGGGCGACGTAGTCGCCGACGATGTCCTCGATCCTCGTCTGCTCACGGATCGCCGTGATGTCGCGATCGGGAATTCGGCCTGCCACGCGACCAGTGTAGTGACGCCGGTGATGCCGCCCGGCCGGGTGCTTCGTCGACCCCCGCCCCGGTCTACCCGAGGTG
Source organism: Gordonia lacunae (assembly GCF_002149015.1). GTDB lineage: Bacteria > Actinomycetota > Actinomycetes > Mycobacteriales > Mycobacteriaceae > Gordonia > Gordonia lacunae. The sequence continues at coordinate 40,162 of NZ_NGFO01000036.1, forward strand.
CGCCTGGGCCCCCGAATTGTGCTTGTCGGTGCGCTCGAGCCGGCCTTCGGTCATCGACGCGATCTGGTCGACGATGACGCGCATGCGGGCGGCGTCGTCGGACGCGGCGTTCCACCACGGCACGAACACCGGGTCCAGTCCCCCGGGCGCCGCCTCGACGAACCAGTTCGCCACGCGATGGACGCGTTCCCGCTGACGACGCTGTGTCGCCTTGTGGCGCTCGTTGGAGAAGATGAACCGCAGTGCCAGGGTCTTGAGCATCGACACCTCGGCGGCGATGAGCTCGGGCACCTCGAGGTCGGCGTCGTAGCGCGACACCGGCCGGTCCCCGACCACCTCGCGGGTCCCGGTGATCGCCGCCGACGCGAAGCGGCCGATGAACTCACTGGTCAACCGTTTGAGCGCGACATAAGAGTCGAGCGTGCCGTCGAAGACGCCCACCGAACGCACGATGTCCATCCGGTGCAACCGCGCGGCGGCGTCGACGAGCGCCTCGGGATCGAGGCCGGGGAACTCCTTGGCGCCGATGTCGGCCAGCGCGCGCTGATCCTGCGGGTCCCCGAGGGTCCGCAGATCGATGCGACCGCCGATCACACCGTCTTCGAGGTCGTGCACGGAGTACGCGACGTCGTCGGACCAGTCCATGATCTGGGCTTCGACGCATTGCCGTGTCCCCGGCGCATCCCGACGAATCCAGGCGAGCATGCCGGCATCGTCGTCGTAGGCCCCGAACTTCCCGCCGGGGCTACGACGGGTCCACGGATATTTCAGGGTCGCGTCCAGCGAGGCGCGGGTGAGATTGAGGCCGACGCTGTGCCCGTCGGCGTCGAGCAGCTTGGGCTCGAGCCGCGTCAGGATCCGGAGGTTCTGGGCGTTGCCCTCGAAGCCGCCGTGATCGGCGGCCACCTCGTCGAGCGCGCGTTCGCCGTTGTGTCCGTAGGGCGGATGCCCGATGTCGTGGGCGAGTCCGGCGAGTTCGACGAGGTCGGGTTCGGCGCCGAGGCCGATGGCGATACCCCGGCCGATCTGCCCGACCTCGAGCGAATGCGTGAGCCGGGTGCGGGGCGTGTCACCCTCGCGCGGACCGACGACCTGAGTCTTGTCGGCCAGCCGCCGGAGCGCCGCGGAGTGCAGAACCCGAGCGCGGTCCCGGGCGAAGTCGCTCCGATGATCGGTCCGGGTGCCGGGCAGGCTCGCGACCTTGGCCCCCTCGGGCAGGAATCGTTCGACGGCCTCGTCGCCGTACGTCGCCACCGCCGGGAGTACGTGACCGACGGTCTCCGGCCCCTGTCGGGTGTCAGTCAAGCACCCAGCCCCGGGCGACGGCGAAGTCGGTGACGCGCTGCCGGATCGCCACGATCTGGCGTGCGGTGAGGGCGCCGTCGGCGTCGAGCAGGAGTTCGGTCAGCTCCTCGGTGAAGGCGGCGGAGTCCAGCGAGCCGCCGGCGCGCGGACGACGGCTGCCGCGGTCGTCGTGGCGTCCGCGGTCGCCCCGATCACCGCGGTCGCCCCGATCACCGCGGTCGCCGCGATCACGGCCGTGGTGATCGTCACGGCGGTGCGCACGCGCGCCCGCGGATTCATCGGCGGGTGCGGCCTCGGTGACCGCGACGTTGATCGCCTTGGAACCCCGATCGGTCTCCTCGACGTCGAAGGACACCTTCGCGCCGGGTTTCAACGAGTTCTCGTCGATGTCGATGTCGTTGATGTGAAGGAACACATCGGCACCGCCCGATTCCGGCGCCAAGAAACCGAATCCCCGATTCGCGTCGTAATGAACGACTTTCCCGCTGACAGGCACGACTCCACTCACTCTCTCGTCGCGCGCACGACGGACCCCATGCCCGAGTCCACGCGACAACTCGTCCTCAATTGTGACAGACATCCGCAGGTCAGGCTGAATCGTGAGCGTACGGCCGTGGCGCCGCGAGAGGCCTCAGGCTCCGAGCAGCTTGCCGCCGAGATACTCGGCGACCTTGTCGAGCGCGACCCGCTCCTGGCTCATGGTGTCCCGTTCGCGCACCGTGACGGCCTGGTCGTCGAGGGTGTCGAAGTCGACGGTCACGCAGAACGGCGTGCCGATCTCGTCCTGTCGGCGGTACCGCTTGCCGATGCCCTGCGCGTCGTCGAACTCGACGTTCCAGTGCTTGCGGAGTTCGGCGGCGAGGTCGCGGGCCTTCGGCGAGAGCTTCTCGTTGCGCGACAGCGGCAGCACGGCGACCTTGATCGGCGCCAGACGCCGGTCGAGCCGCAGCACGGTACGAGTGTCGGTGCCGCCCTTGGCGTTCGGCACCTCCTCCTCGGTGTAGGCGTCGCAGAGGAACGCCATCAGCGAGCGTGTCAGGCCGGCGGCCGGTTCGATCACGAACGGGGTGTACCGCTCGCCCGACGCCTGATCGAAGAACGACAGGTCCTCGCCCGAGTGCTTGCTGTGCGTGGACAGGTCGTAGTCGGTGCGGTTGGCGACACCCTCGAGCTCGCCCCACGGGTTACCGGTGAAGCCGAACTTGTACTCGACGTCGACGGTCCGCTTGGAGTAGTGCGACAACTTCTCCTTCGGGTGGTCGTAGAGCCGCAGGTTCTCCGGATCGATGCCCAGGTTGACATACCAGTCGAACCGCTGGTCGATCCAGTACTGGTGCCATTCCTCGTCCTCACCCGGCTTGACGAAGAACTCCATCTCCATCTGCTCGAACTCGCGGGTGCGGAAGATGAAGTTGCCCGGCGTGATCTCGTTGCGGAAGCTCTTGCCGATCTGCGCGATGCCGAACGGCGGCTTCTTGCGGGCGGTGGTCATCACGTTCTTGAAGTTCACGAAGATGCCCTGGGCGGTCTCCGGGCGCAGATAGTGCAGGCCCTCTTCGTCGTCGACGGGACCGAGGAACGTCTTCATCAGACCGCTGAAGGCCTTGGGTTCGGTCCAGTTGCCGGGCTGCCCGGTCTCCGGGTCGTTGATGTCGGCCAGACCGTTGGCCGGCGGGTGGCCGTGCTTGGCCTCGTACGCCTCGATGAGGTGGTCGGCGCGGTAGCGCTTGTGGGTGTGCAGCGACTCGACGAGGGGGTCGGTGAACACCTCGACATGGCCGGAGGCCTCCCACACCTGGCGCGGCAGGATGACCGACGAATCCAGACCCACGACGTCCTCACGGCTGATGACCATCGTGCGCCACCACTGGCGCTTGATGTTCTCCTTGAGTTCGACGCCGAGCGGGCCGTAATCCCAGGCCGACTTGGTACCGCCGTAGATCTCACCGCACTGGTAGACCAGGCCCCGACGCTTGGCGAGGTTGACGACGGATTCCACATTGGACTGGGCGGCCACGGTTAACTGCTCTCCACGGGTTGAGTGTTCGGCTGGGACGGTCGTGCTGACGCTCGGTGCTCGGCGTGCATCCAGGGATGCAGGCGGCAACCCGTACAGACTACCGAGCAGGTGTCCTGTTTCCCGAAAGCACCGTTCATCCGAGGCACTCGTCACGAACCGTAGGGCACACGCCGGCGTTCCGGAACTGCCACAGTGGCAGTGTGATCGTTCCAGCACGACGGCGCGTCGGCATCCCCGTTCCGGCCCGGGCTCGCCGGTCGGTGACCCTGGCGGCATCTTTGGCGGTGACCCTGGCGCTCGGCGCGGGGTGCGCCGGCGAACAGGCCGCCGAGGTCGATCGACCCTCGCCGTCGCCGGTGTCCACGCCGTCGCCGGCACCACCGATCGCGACGGTCACGCCGGCCGCGCTGGGCCAGGCCGTCACCGTCGAGAACGTGATGGCCCACGTTCGCGCCTTCCAGCAGATCGCCGACAACAACGGCGGCAACCGCGCGGCCGGCACGTCCGGGTACGACGCGTCGCTCGACTACGTCGCCGGGTTGCTCCGCACGGCGGGTTTCGACGTGACGACACCGCCGGTCGGCTACGAGCGCTTCGACGCCGGGCCGGTGAGCCTGACGGCCGACGACCTGAAGGTGGCGACGCGCATCGTCGAATACTCCGCAGGGACGGGCGACACCCCGGTCACCGCCGCGCCCGTATCCGTCCGCGGGCTCGGCTGCGCGAGCACCGACTTCCCGAGCACGGTGCGCGGGTCCGTCGCCGTGATCCCCCGGGGCACCTGCACCTTCGCCGACAAGGCGCGGAACGCGCAGTCCGCGGGCGCGGTCGGGGCGATCATGGTCAACAACGAACCCGGCCCGCTCACGGGTGCCACGCTCGGGCCGGACGACCGCCCCACGATTCCCGTCCTCGGGGTCTCCGCCGACGACGCAGAGCGGGTGCGGACAGCAGGATCGGTGACGCTCTCCGTCGAGGCGGAGACCTCCAGCATCAGCACGCGCAACGTGATCGCCGAGACCCGGACGGGTGCCGCCGACGACGTCGTGATGGCCGGCGCGCACCTCGACAGCGTCGTCGACGGACCCGGGATCAACGACAACGCGAGCGGCAGCGCGGCCGTCCTCGAGACCGCGCTGCGACTCGGCTCGTCCCCGCGCGTTCCACACCGGGTGCGGTTCGCGTTCTGGGGCGCGGAGGAGGACGGACTGGTGGGTTCCTCGGAGTATGTCCGCGGACTCGATCCGGCCGCTCGCGCGGCGGTGGCCCTCTATCTCAACTTCGACATGCTCGCCTCACCCAATGGCGGCTACTTCACCTACGACGGCGACGACTCCGAACACGAGGGAGCCGGTCCCGGCCCGGACGGCTCCGGAGGCATCGAGCGGACCTTCGAGAAGTTCTACGCCGACCGCGGCATCCCGCTCGCCCCCGACGACTTCGACGGCCGCTCCGACTACGGTCCGTTCATCGCGGTGGGCATCCCCTCCGGCGGGGTGTTCACCGGCGCCGAGACCGAGAAGACCGAGGCGCAGGCCGAGCTGTGGGGTGGCCGTGCGGGAGAACCCTTCGACCCCGACTATCACACCGCGCGCGACACCCTCGACAACATCGACACCGACCTCCTGGCCGTCAACGCGTCCGCGGTCGCGTTTTCGGTGGCGACGTACGCGTTGTCGACCGCAGGCGGGGACGGGGTGCCGCCCATCACCGATCGCCGTCGCGCCAACGGTGGTTGACCAGCGACGACACCCGGGCATTGATTGAAAACCATTTCCGTTAGAATGGGCGGGTCAGTGGCGCGAGCCAGGCGAGAGGAGCGCGATGTCGACCCAACCGTTGGACGGGCCCGACCCCGTCGAGGCGACCGATGCCGCGGCACGGGAAGCCGCCGCCGACCTGCTGCGCGCCCTCGCCTCCCCCACGCGGGTCGCGATCGTGCTGTCGCTGCGTGAGCGGGTGCAGTGCGTTCATGAACTCGTCGGGCATCTGGGCCTGAGTCAACCGCTGGTCAGTCAACACCTGCGTGTCCTCAAGGACGCCGGCGTGGTCCGCGGCCAGCGCAACGGCCGCGAGATCACCTACGAGCTCCTCGACGATCACGTGGCGCACATCGTCGGCGACGCCCTGATCCACGCGAACGAGACCAACGACGGCCGCGCGGTGGCGTCCGATGCCCCCCGGGCGGTGAGCGAATGAGCGGGGTCGCCTCCGGACCGCAGCCGGTCACCGGCATCCGGTCGACGCGCCAGCGAGCCGCGATCGCCGACGCCCTGGCCGGCACCGAGGATTTCTGCTCCGCCCAGGAGCTGCACGAGATCTTGAAGGCCCGGGGCGAATCGATCGGCCTGACCACGGTCTACCGCAATCTGCAGGCGCTGAGCCAGGCCGGGCAGATCGACGTCCTGTGGGACGGTTCCGGCGAGACCCGCTACCGCCACTGTTCGTCGGGACACCACCATCACCTCGTGTGCCGCGAGTGCGGCACCACGGTCGAGGTCCAGGCCGAACCGGTCGAGCGCTGGGCCGCGAAGATCGCGGCGCAGCACGGCTTCACCGACATCAACCACACCGTCGAGGTCTTCGGTCGCTGCGGCGACTGCCATGTCGCCGAGAACGACTGAGCAAGAACACCTCTCGAGTCCTGCGGTGGCCAGCCCTGCCGCTCCCCTGAAGAGCGAGCTAGCGAGCGTCACCCCCGCCCCCTGAGGAG
>NZ_NGFO01000037.1 GCF_002149015.1 Gordonia lacunae
CAGTTCACGGTTCTCCCGCTCCAACGCCGCGATGCGGTCAGCGTCCTCACTCGTGGTGCCCGGGCGGACCCCGCCGTCGATCTCGGCCTGACGAACCCAATTGCGCAACGCCTCGGGATGGACTCCGAGCTGATCGGCGATCCGCTTGATCGCACCTCTCGACGAATCGGGATCTCGTCGCGCTTCACATGCCATCCGGGTGGCCCGGTCCTTGAGTTCCTCACTGTACTTGCGTGGTGCTGCCATGCTCTCCATCCTTCACAGGTTCGAGAGCCTCCGACAGACCCGGGGCGGTTCATGGTGTCGGGTGTGGGGGAGGTGCCGGGTGGTGCGGGTGTGTACACGTTGTTCACGTCGGGGTCGACGGGGCGGCCGAAGGGTGTGACGGTGTCGCAGGCTGCGGTGGTGAATCGGTTGGGGTGGATGCAGTCGTTGTTCGGGTTGGAGCAGCGGGATGTGGTGTTGTGGAAGACGCCGGTGTCGTTTGATGTGTCGGTGTGGGAGTTGTTTTGGCCGTTGATGGTTGGTGCTTCGGTGGTGGTGGCGGAGCCGGGTGGTCATCGGGATCCGTGGTATGTGGCGTCGGTGGTGGAGCGGTTCGGGGTGTCGGTGTGTCATTTTGTGCCGTCGATGTTGTCGGTGTTTGTGGATGCGTTGGCGGAGACGGTGCAGCAGCGGGGTTCGGTGGGGTTGGGGTCGTTGCGTGAGGTGTTTTGTTCGGGTGAGGCGTTGGGTGTGGGTGCGGTGGAGGGGTTGCGGGGGTTGGTGCCGTCGGTGCGGGTGGTGAATTTGTATGGGCCGACTGAGGCTGCGGTGGATGTGACGTCGTATGTGGTGGTTGGTGGTGAGGTGGTGGTGCCGATTGGTCGGGCGGTGCCGAATGTGTCGGTGTGGGTGTTGGATTCGCGGTTGCGTCCGGTGCCGGTGGGTGTGGTGGGTGAGTTGTATTTGGGTGGCGTGCAGGTGGCGCGGGGGTATGCGTCGCGGGCGGGGTTGACTGCGGAGCGGTTTGTGGCGGATCCGTTTGGTGGGGTGGGTGTGCGGTTGTATCGGACGGGTGATCGGGTGCGGTGGAGTGGTGTGGGTGAGTTGGAGTATGTGGGTCGTGTTGATTTTCAGGTGAAGTTGCGGGGACAGCGGGTTGAGTTGGGGGAGATCGAAACCGTCCTCGCCACCACCCCGGGTGTGGCCCAGGCAGTCGTCTCGGTCATGGAACTCCCTGCGGGACAGCAACTCGTCGCTCACGTCACCGGAACGGACGTCGAGGTCGAGGCGCTGCGCGCGACGGCTGAGCAACTACCTGCCTACATGCGCCCCACGTCGTGGGTCGTGCTGGATGCGTTGCCGCTGAACACGGCGGGCAAGGTCGACCGTAAGGCGCTGCCCGCACCGGACTTCGTCTCCGCTGCACGGGTGGAACCCGACACCGACACCGAGGTCGCCATTGCCGGTGTCTTCGCCGACGTACTCGGATTGCCGGCCCCGGACTCGGTGTCGGTGACCGACACCTTCTTCGACCTCGGTGGCAACTCGCTGGCCGCCACCCGGCTCGCGGCACGAGTGTCCCGGATGCTCGGCGTGATGGTGCGGGTCCGGGACGTCTTCGACGCCCCGACGGTCCGCGACCTCGCGCGCCTCGTCGACGCTTCCCTCACCGACGCCGTCACACCGGCGCTCGGCCGTCCTGCGGTGGTTCCCCGCCCTTCCGTTCTGCCCCGCCCTTCCGTTTTGTCACTGTCCAGTGCGCAGCAGCGCATGTGGTTCATCAACCAGTACGAGCCGGACGTCGCGTCGTACATCATCCCGTTCGCCTTTCGCATTCGCGGCGAGGTCGACGTCGAGCACCTGCGCCGCGCGATCGCCGACGTGGTCGCCCGCCACGAGATCCTGCGGACCACCTACCCGATCGGTCGCGACGGGCGCCCCGAACAGCTGATCCGCGACGCCGACCCGAGAGATTCCGGCGTCGACGGTTCCGCCTTCGCCTGGTCGACCGTGGATTCCGATTCCGAAGCGCTGGCCGTGACCACGGAACCCTACGACCTGACCCGCGACCTGCCGGTCCGCGCCCGTGCCCATGTCGAACCCGGCGCAGGTGCGCTGGTGGTGATCAGCATCCACCACATCGCCGCCGACGGTGAGTCGGGTCGAGCGTTGTCGCGCGACCTGCTGAGGGCTTACGCGGCGCGAAGCGACGGTCGGAGTCCGGATTGGATGCCGCTCCCGATCCAGTACGCGGACCACGTGGTGCGGACGGCCGAGCGCGCGGGCGAGCAGGATGAGCACCGCCGGTGGTGGGTTCGGCAACTCGCCGGCGCGCCGGTTCTCCTCGATCTGCCGACTGTTCATCCTCGTCCGGCCACCCCGACCATGCGCGGCGCGACAGTCGGATTCGTCATCCCGGGGCGGGTCGCGCAGGCGGTGGACGCCGTCGCGCGGAACGGCGACGCCACCCCGTTCATGGTGTTGCACGCGGCGCTGGCCGCCGTACTGGGCCGGTTGTCGGGTACGCGGGACGTCGTCATCGGCACCGCGGTGGCGGGCCGGGACGGTGAGACCGACGACCTGATCGGCATGTTCGTCAACACCGTGGCGCTGCGGACTCCGATCCTTCCCGGGCAGCCGTTCGCCGACCTCCTGCGGGTTGTGCGCGAGGTGGACCTCGATGCGCTCGACCATGCCGACGTGCCGTTCGACGACGTGGTCGACGAACTCGGGGTGGCCCGCGCCGCATCTCACGCACCTCTGGTCCAGGTGCTGCTGACCACCTCAGAAGTCGCCGATCCCGTCGCAACCGACGCCGGCGCCGTCGGGATCGACATCGAACCCGTTGCCGTCGAGGACAACTCGGCGAAACTGGATCTCACCCTGGGTGTGCTCACCGACCCGGCGCCGGGGGCGCCGTGGCGCGGTTCCCTCACCTTCGCGACGGACCTCTACGACGAGCCCGCCGCCCGCCGGCTCACCGAGCGATTCGTCGGCGTGCTGGCCGCCGCGGTCGAGGACTGCACGCGCCCGATCGGTGACCTCGGGTTGCTGACCGGCGACGAGGAGATGGTGCCGCTCGTATCGGGCGATCCTGATCCGGTTCCGACGCTCCTGCCGGACCTGCTCGTCGGGGCGGCGCGGATGCGGCCGGGCCACCCGGCCGTCGTCGAGCCGGCCGCCCCTACCGACCATACCTGGACCTACGCCGAACTCGACTCGGCGAGTTCGCATCTCGCGGCCGATCTGATCGAGCGCGGCATCGGCGCGGAGGACGTGGTCGTGTGCGCCTTCCCGAGGTCGGCTACTGCGCAACTGGCGTTGTGGGCGGTGGCCAAGACCGGTGCCGTGTACTGCCCGGTCGATCCGCGGTACCCGGCCGAACGCATCGCCCGTGTCCTCGCGGCCGCCGACACCGCACTGATCCTCACCGATGGGGATGTCGAGGGGCTGGGCGCGGGCCCGGCCGCGTCGGCGACGCGACTGCTGCTCGACCCGGCGCTCGTCAGCGACCTGCGGACGCGTCCGGCGACTGCCCCGCCTCGTCGGCGTCGACCGGTGACGCCCGATTCCGGTGCCTACATGATCTTCACCTCCGGCTCGACCGGAACTCCGAAGGGAGTGCTGGTGACGCACCGCGGGCTGGCGGGCGTCACCGCGGTCCTGCGCGACCGGCACCGTTCCGGGCCGGAGTCGCGGTGGCTGGGGATCAGCTCGCCGGCCTTCGACGCCGCCATGCTCGAGGTGCTCGGTGCGCATGGCAGCGCCGCGACCCTCGTCGTCGCCCCTGCCGACGTCTACGGCGGTCGCGAGCTCGCCGACTTCATCGCGACGAACAGGACCACGCACGCCTTTCTGGTGTCCTCGGTCGCCGCGTCGCTGCCGGACCCCGGGCTGCTGCCGATGACCGACGTACTCGTCGGCGGTGAGGCCGTCCCCGACACCGAGAAGAACCGGTGGGCCCCGCATGTGCGATTCCAGAACGGCTACGGGCCGACCGAGACCACCATCATCAGCGTCACCTCGGCCCCGATCGTCGCCGATGAGCCGGTCCACCTCGGCAGCCCGGTCCCCGGTGCGAGCGCCGTCGTCCTGGACGAGCGGCTGCATCCGGTACCGCCGGGTGTCATCGGGGAGCTGTACCTCGCCGGACCCGAGCTCGCGCGCGGGTATCACGGACGGTCGGCCCTGACCGCCGAGCGCTTCGTCGCCGCGCCGGCCGGTGAACCGGGGACACGGATGTACCGGACCGGTGACCTCGTACGGCGATCCCGCAGCGGCGAGCTGACCTACGTGGGCCGGTCCGACTTCCAGGTCAAGCTGCGTGGCCAGCGCCTCGAACTCGGTGAGATCGAGGCCGTCCTGAACGCACACCCCGAGGTGCGGACGACCGCGGTCATCGGTGTCGGGAACCCGGTGACCTCTCTGGCCGGATATGTCGAACCCGTGACTCCCGGGGGCGGGCCGGACCACGAGCGGCAGTTGCTATCGGCTCTGCGGGAGCATCTCGCCACGCACCTCCCACCGCACATGGTCCCCGGCGCCCTCGCCGTCCTGGAGGCCATGCCCCGCAGCCCGATCGGCAAGATCGACCGCACTCGCCTCCCCGCTGTCGAATCGTCGGCCACCGATGCCGAGCGGGTGCCACCGTCGACCCACACCGAGCGGGTACTCGCCACGGTCGTCGGCGACGTCCTCGGTCTCGACGAGATCTCGGTGACCGCCGACTTCTTCGCGATCGGCGGGAACTCGTTGTCGGCCACCCGCGTCAGTGCCCGGGCGGGGGACGCATTCGGGGTGCACGTGGGTGTCCGAGACGTCTTCGAGGCGCCCACGGTGCGCCGGCTGGCGCGTCGCATCGATGCCGCCTACGACGACGCGTCGTCACCGCCGCCGTTGCGTCGTGCCGATCCACGCCCGGCGCACATCCCGTTGTCGTATGCGCAGCAACGCATCTGGTTCCTCAACCGGCTCGATCCGGAGTCGGGTGCCTACACCATCCCGGTGGCCGTCCGCTTGCGCGGCCGCTTGGATCGACGTGCCCTGCGCGACGCCGTCGTCGACGTGCTCGCGCGCCACGAGGTCCTGCGGACCGTCTTCCCCGCTCAGGGCGGTGAACCCCGTCAGCACATCCTGCCGATCGACGAGGCACGGACCCGCCTGCGCTGGGAGACGGTCGCGGCGCCACCGGGGCACATCGATCCGGCCGGCCTCGTGGGCGATGCCACCTTCGATGTCACCACCGAACTCCCGCTGCGGATCCGGCTCATCGCGGTCGGCGACGATGCGATGCCACCCGACGAGCACGTCCTGGTCGTCGTCCTGCATCACATCGCGGCCGACGGCGAGTCGATGCGACCCCTCGTCGCCGACCTGTGGAGTGCGTATCTGGCACGTGCCGAGGGGCGTTCGCCGGCCGCCGGCGCCGGGAGCGGAGCGAGCGGGCTTGATGTCGCCGGCGCAGCGAGCGGGCCGAGTGTTGCGGCGCCGCTCATCCAGTTCGCCGATCACGCTCTGTGGCAACGGGAGGCGCTCGGGGACATCGATTCGGCGGACTCCGTTCTGGGTCGCCAGGTCGGTTACTGGACGAATCGGCTTTCGGGGATCCCCGACCTGCTCCCGTTGCCGACTTACCGTCCGCGGCCGGCGGTGGCCTCGCAGCGCGGTGGTCGGGTGACGGCGGATCTCCCGGCCGATCTCACGGCGCGGATCGCGGCGACGGCACGCGCGCACGGCGCCACCGAGTTCATGGTCGTCCACGCGGCTCTGTCGATCATGTTGGCGCGACTGTCGGCGACCCGCGACATCGTGATCACGACACCGGTCGCCGGGCGCGGTCACGCACACCTCGACGACCTCGTCGGCATGTTCGTCAACACCGTGGTCCTGCGCACCGACGTGGATCCGCGGACGCCGGTCGGCGAGTTCCTCGACCGGGTGCGCGTCGACGACGTCAACGCTCTCGCGCGTGCCGACGTGCCCTTCGAGTATCTGGTGGATCGCCTGTCCCCGGTCCGGTCGGAGGCGTTCGCCCCGGTCAGCCAGGTGATGCTGTCGGTGCTGCACGACCGCGACGGCGCCGACGCGGTCGGGTCGGTCGCATCGGGATCGCGGGCGCTGACCCTCGAACCGGTCGAGGTGTCCACCGGCACCACCCAGCTCGACCTGACTGTCGCGGTGACGATCCGGCCCGGCCGTCCGTGGGCCGTCGAGATCGTCTATGCCACCGACCTGTTCGACGAGCAGACCGCGCGAACGGCGATCGTCCGGTTGACCCGGGTTCTCGAGGCGGTCGTCGCCGCTGACGACCGGGCCGTCGGTGCCATCGATCTGACCGATGAGGCCGAGCGCGCGCGGATCGCCGCACTGGTGTCCGGACCGCACCTGCCGGTGCCGTGGTCGACGGTCACCGACGCGATCGTGGCCGCCGCGCGCCGTTCACCGGAGTCGACCGCCCTTGTGGCAGGCGAGCGGACGGTGACCTATCGCGAGTTCCTCGACCGGACCACCCGGCTCGCGGAGACCCTGACCGCACACGGCGTGGGGCCGGATGTCGCAGTGGGCGTCTGCCTTCCGCGCTCGATCGAACTCGTACTCGCGATCCATGCCGTCGTCATGGCCGGCGGCAGTTATGTCAGCATCGATCCGGCCACACCGACCGAGCGGGTCGCGGCCATGGTCGACTCGGCGTCGATCGCGGTGGTGCTGACCGTGGACGTCCGCCCGCCGGCGCTGTCCGGTCTGTCCACGCCGGCATTGGTCGTCGACGGACGCGCGCCGCTGGAGACGATCTCCCGTCCAGGTCCGGAACTGCGCCGTCCGTGCCCGGGCAACGCCCTCTATACCCTGTTCACGTCCGGATCGACGGGAACACCCAAGGGCGTCACCGTCAGTCACGGTGCGGTTCTCAACCGACTGGCGTGGATGTCGGTCCGTTCGCCGCTGCGTCCTGACGACGCGGTCATGCTCAAGACGCCGGTCACCTTCGACGTGTCCGTCCCCGAACTGTTCGAACCGCTGATGGCCGGGGCCCGCCTGGTCATCGTCGACGACGGTCGGCACGTCGACCCGGCCCACGTCCTGGCCGAGATCGAGCGGCATCGGGTCACCTCCGTTCACTTCGTGCCGTCGATGATGGCGGCGTTCGTCGAGTACATCGGTGACCGACCGCAGCGGCGGGCGGCGCTGTCGTCGCTGCGGCGGATCAACGCCTCGGGCGAGGCCCTACCGGCGGCCACCGCCGAGGCGATGGCGGCGCTGGCCCCGCAGGCCGACATCGACAACCTCTACGGTCCGACCGAGGCGGCCGTCGAGGTGACGGCGTATCGCTTCGCTCCCGGTGATGTGAGCGTGCCGATCGGCCGGCCCAATGCGAACACCACGACGTGGGTGCTCGACGACAGGCTCCGCCCGGCGCCGGCCGGGGTGGTCGGCGAGTTGTACGTCGGCGGGGATCAGCTGGCGCGCGGGTATGCCGGCCGGCCCGATCTCACCGCCGAACGCTTCGTGGCCGATCCCACCGGGCCGACGGGCGGCCGGCTCTACCGGACCGGCGACCTCGTGCGCTGGGATGCCCGCGGCGCTCTCGAGTATCTCGGCCGGGCCGACTTCCAGGTCAAGCTGCGCGGGCAGCGCATCGAGCTCGGGGAGATCGAGACCGCACTGGCCCGCGTCGACGGCGTCACGCATGCCGCCGTCACCGTCCGGAGCAGTCCCGCGGGCGATGCACTGGTCGGGTACGTCGCCGGCGACGTCGATCTCGACGCGATCCGTGAGCACCTCCGACAGTCGTTGCCGCAGTACATGTGTCCCACTCGATGGGTGATTCTCGAGTCGGTCCCGGTCACGGCGACCGGCAAGCTGGACCGCCGGGCCCTACCCGCGCCGAGCGACGACGTGACCGAGATGGTGCCGCCGGCCGACGCCGCCGAACGCGCGGTCGCCGAGGTCTTCGTCGAGGTACTGGGAGTCGACGAGGTCTCGGCGACGGCACCGTTCTTCGATCTCGGTGGCAACTCGCTGGCCGCGATGCGCGTCGTGGCCCGGATCGGCGAGCAACTCGGCATCGACCTCGACGTGCGGGACCTCTTCCGCGCCCCGACGGTCCGCGAGCTCGCGCGGACCCTGGCACGACGCCGGATCGCCGAGCATCCCCTCGTCGCGCGTTCCCGGCCCGCCCGTATCCCGCTGTCGTATGCGCAGCAACGCCTCTGGTTCATCAACCAGTTCGACGTGACCTCCCCGATGTACAACATGCCCGTCGCGTTCGACATCCACGGGTTCCTCGATGTCGCCGCGCTGCGGGCCGCGGTCGTCGCTGTGATGACGCGTCATGAGCCCCTGCGAACCGTCTACCCGCTCGGCGAGGACGGTGTGCCCGCGCAGCGCATCCTCGATCCGGCGACGGCGGCAGACGAACTGCGCTGGGAGTCGGTCGGCACGCGTGAGGGCGCGATGGCGTTGTGCACGGAGGGATTCGACGTGTCGACGCAGCTGCCGCTGCGTGTGGCGATCTCCGCGGGAGCCGCGGAGGGTGCGAGGCCACCGGTGCATCGGGTCGTGCTGGTCCTGCACCACATCGCCGGTGATGCGGCGTCCCTGGCGATCCTGGCCGCCGAGGTCCTCGGCCGATACCGCAGCGGTGGACGCCCCGCGGACGAGTCCATCGACGTCCCGGAGATCGCGTACGCCGACCACGCGCTCTGGCAGCGCGACGTGCTCGGGGAGATCGACGACCCGACGTCGCCGATGGCCGCGCAGTACTCGTTCTGGGCCGAGACGCTGGCCGGTGTGCCCGCCGCGCTGGAGCTACCCGGTGACCGTCCGCGCCCACCGGTCGCCGACCCGACCGGCGGCCGCATGGTCCTCGAACTCGGCGAGCAACGCAGCGCGGCGGTCGTGGCGACCGCTCGCGCACACGGGATGACCCCGTTCATGGTCTGTCACGCGGCGTTCGTCGCCGCCCTCGCGCGGGTGGCCGACGTGGACGACGTCAGCATCGGCGCCGCCGTGTCGGGACGCGGTCACGCGGCCACGACGGGGCTGATCGGCATGTTCGTGAACACCCTGGTGCTCCGGACCCGGCTGCGGGCCGAGGACACGGTCGGGGACCTGCTCCGCCGGGTCCGCGACACCGATCTCGCGGCGTTCGCGCACGCCGACATCCCGTTCGAGACGCTCGTCGAGCACCTGACGCCGGTCCGTTCCACCGCCCACGCTCCGCTCGTCCAGGTCATGATCAACTACCTCGCCGAGTCCGCGGGCGAGACTTCGCTCCCGGGGCCCGGTTCCGGCCCGGAGGCCGGTGCGTTCACCGTGGACGGTCTCGAGGTGGTGCCCGTCGAACCGGGGCCGCCGCCCGCGAAGGTCGATCTGACACTCGGTCTCGCGGAACGGACGGTCGGCACCCGCGTCGAGTTGGTCGGCGAGATAGATTACGCCGCAGCGTTGTTCGACATCGACACGGTGTCGGCGATCCGCGACGTGTTCCTGCGCATGCTCGACGCCGTCACCGGTGACCTCGATGCCGTCGTGGACCGGGTCCCGGTGGTCGCAGTCGAGGTGGCCGCTGCCGGTGACGGAGCGTCGGTGATCCTGGACAGCGCGGCCCGGGCGGTGCCACCGCGGGTGCCGGGCGAGCTCTTCGAGCGCGGCGACGACGGTGCACTGGCGCCGACGGGCGTCCGGGCACGGTGGGTCGACGCTTCCGTGACACGGCTGGAGATCCTCGGGCCGGTCGCGCGTCATCCTCGGATCGACGGCCGGCGAGTGGACCTCGATGCGGTGGAGAAAGCGGTGGCTTCGGTGCCAGGCGTTACTGCGGCGGCCGTCGTGGGGGTGCCGTCCGGCAGTGTCCCGGGCAGTGTCAAGACAGACGACGGCCTCCAGGTGGGGGCCTGGGTCGTTCTCGACCGCGACGACCTGGGCGTCCCCGAGCTCCGCCGTCAGCTGTCGCAGGTGCTGGCCGCGCATTGGGTCCCGACGGTGTTCAGCGTCGTCGACGCCATCCCGGTCGGGGCGGACGGACGGCCGGGGCGCCGCGAGATCGCAGCGCTCATGACCGCGGGCGGAGCCGGTCACGACGACTCCGCGCCAGTGGCGCCGACGGGCCGCTGGGAGATGGCGGTCGCCGAGGCGATGGCCGAGATCACCGGGCATGGGATGGTGAGCGCGGACCAGGGGTTCTTCGATCTGGGCGGAACGTCACTGTCCGTCGTGCGACTGGTGTCGCTGCTGCGCAGGCGAACCGGTGTGCCCGTCGAGGTCGCATGGGTCTTCGCCGGGCCGACGCCGCGCGATCTCGGCGCCCGGCTCGCCGCGCACGAGGACCCGGCCGCCGGGGCCGCCCCGCGCGGCGACGTGGTCGTGTCGCTGCGAGCAGAGGGCAGCCGCGCCCCGGTCTTCTGTGTCCACCCGGCCGATGGGTTGACGTGGCTGTTCGCCGGTCTCACCCCGTATCTCGACGACCGACCGGTCTTCGGTCTGCAGGATCCCTTCGTCGTCGCCGGTGACACGGCCGCCGCCTCGATCCGTGACCTCGCCGCCCGGTACGTGACCGAGATCCGCACGCGAGTTCCGCAGGGGCCCTACCATCTCGTCGGCTGGTCCATCGGTGGGTTGATCGCGCAGGAGATGGCCGTCGAACTCCGTGCGCAGGGTGCGGAAGTCGGTTTCCTCGGTCTCCTCGACAGCTATCCCGCCGTCGGTGATGAACTCGAGACCGACGGAACGGCATCGGGTTCCGCGGATTCGCCGGACGATACGCGCTCGACGGTCGCGGACCTGCTCGGCGGGTGGCAGGCCGTCATCGACGTCGACACGGTCGTCGGGTCGGACGATCCGGCTGCGGTGGCCGCCGCGATCCGCGAGAAGGTCACCGGACTCGGCCTGCTCGACGGCGATGCGTTCGACCGGATGCTGCGGCGGATGGCGACGTCGGCCCGTCGCACCGTCGACCACCGCCCCCGGCGCTACGACGGTGACGCGATGCTCATCGTCGCCGCTGCCGGAGAAGCGGACCCGGACACGACGGCCGAGCGCTGGACACCGTTCCTCGAGGGGCCGGTCACCCGCGTCGACGTCGACGCCGATCATCTCGGGATCGTCGGCAGTGACGCACTGGTCGAGATCGGACCGCGGATCGACGCGGCGATCACCGCGGCCGAGGGTCGCAGCAACGACGCCTGAGATGCGGGGAGCGCCCTCCGCTCGAGGTGCGGGCGGCGGACGTCGCCCCCTCTGCTCCCCAATCCGAAAGAACCGCATGACCTCTGGTCCCTGAGGTGTGAGGAGCGCAGGCGGCGTCCCCTTTCGTTCCCTGAGGTGTGAGGAGCGCAGGCGGCGTCCCCTTCGTTCCCTGAGGTGCGAGGAGCGCAGGCGGCGTCCCCCTTCGCTCCCTGAGGTGCGAGGAGCGCAGGCGGCGTCCCCCTTCGCTCCCTGAGGTGCGAGGAGCGCAAGCGACGAGCCTCGAAGGGTCTCGCAACTCGTCTCGCCAAGACCCTTCGTGACGCAGCCTCCGCAAGCTCCGGCCGCTCCTCAGGGAGCGGGGGGTCGCTTGCATCCGGGGGGRCTCGCTTTGCATCCCAGGGGGCGGACGGCCCCTCGCTTGCATCCCAGGGGGCGGGCGGCCGCTCCTCAGGGAGCGGGGTGGGCGTTGCTCGCCCCAGGGACCAGGTCCTCAGCCGACCGGCAGATCCGCGAGGGCGTCGGGCAGATCGTCGCGATGGACCACGACGAGTCGCTGTGTCGCCCGGGTGAGGGCGACGTACAGGTCGCTGAGTCCGCGTGGTGACTGATCGATGACGGCGGCGGGTTCGACGACGATCGTGGTGTCGAACTCCAGGCCCTTACAGCTCCGCACGGTGTAGACGCGGGGAGGCTCGCGGTCCTCCACGGTGAACCGGTCCGGAGACAGTGCCGCATCGACGAGTTCGCGCAGGTGATCGGGCACCACGACGGCGGTGAGTCCGTCGGGTTCGGCGAGCTGGACGGCCCGGCGGACTGCGTCGACGATGTCCGCCGGCGCGTCACCGCCCGCGCGAATGGCTACCGGCTCGATCCCGTTGCTGCGCAACGAGGTCGGTGCCTTCTCGCCGTTGCCGATCTCAGCCAGGACGCGGGCGGCGTACTCCATGATCTCGCTGGGGGTCCGATAGTTGACCGAGAGTTCCTTGAACTGCCAGCGCTTGGCGACGTAGGGCTCCAGAACCTCTCCCCAGGAGCGTGTGCCCGCCTCGTCGGATGTCTGGGCGGTGTCGCCGATGATGGTCATCCACCGATTCGGTATGCGTCGCATCACCATTCGCCAGGCCATCACCGAGAGTTCCTGGGCCTCGTCGACGATGACGTGGCCGAAGGTCCAGGTGCGGTCGCCATAGGCACGCTCGGCTGTCGTCGCGCGCCGGGTCTCGGTCTGGCGGGAGGCGAGTTGTTCGGCGTCGATCAGGTCGTAGGCCATCAGGATCTCCGGGTCGAGTTCGTCCTCGAGGTCCTGTGGTGCCGAACCGGTCAGGATGTCCAGAGCGTCCTGGGCGTCGGCGAGCTGGCGCCGCCAGCGTGCGCGCTCGGCCCGCTCGGCGTCCTCGGTGCCGTAACCGATCAGCTCGGCCAACTCGTCTAGCAGTGGCACGTCCGCCGCGGAGAAGTCCTCACCCGACGTCGTCGCCGGCCGCGACGGCCGGTGCAGCGCCGCGCGATCGGCCTCCGACCAGCCCGGGGTGGCCTTGCGGATCGCGCGCTCGTCGCCGAGGAGGTCGCGCAACAGGGCCTGCGGGGTGAGGGTCGGCCAGTAACGCAGCAGCGCGGCACGGATGTCGGGATCGCGACTCATGTCGTCGCGGATGTCGGCGATGTCCGCGGGACTGAGCAACTGCGAACCGTCGAGCAGGCTCGATCCGATCGCCGCCGCATGCCGCGCGGCGAGTTCGGCGAGTCCGGCTTTGAGGAAGGCGTTCTGCGAGAGGTTGTGGGCGCGACGCGTCGCGCGGGCCCTGGCGCGCGCGGCCTTGACCAGCGCCGAGTCGATCTCGACCCGATAGCTGTCGAAATCCACCGCTTCCGGCCGGGACGGCAGCGACTGCTGGGCGCGCACCGCTCGCTTGAGGACATCGACCATCCGTAGCCCGCCCTTGACCGCTGCAGTCGGCCGCGGATCGTCGGTGCCCGCCCGCACGCCGGGGAACAGGTCGCCGATGGTCGAGAGGAGCACGCCGGACTCGCCCAGCGAGGGGAGTACCTGGCCGATGTAGTTCAGGAAGTCGTCGTTGGGTCCGATGATGAGAATGCCGCTGCGCGAGAGGTTCTCACGATGGGTGTAGAGCAGGTAGGCCGCGCGGTGCAATGCGACGGCGGTCTTGCCGGTACCGGGTCCGCCCTGGATGACGGTGACCCCGCGATGCGTCGAGCGGATGATCAGGTCCTGCTCGCGCTGAATCGTCTCGACGATGTCGGTCATCTCACCGGTACGCGCCGCATTGAGGGCTGCGACCAAGGCCGACTCGTTGACGACGTCGCCGTGTCCGAAGTCGTCGAGCAGGGCGTCACCGGCGGTCAGGGACTCGTCGCTGACACCGCGGACCTTCCGGCTGCGGGTGCGGATGTGGCGCCGGCGTGCGACGTCCTCGGGGGCCGCCGGCGTCGCGAGATAGAACGGACGGGCCAGGGGAGCGCGCCAGTCGAGCAGGAGGGTGGCGTCGGTGGCGGTGGCGTCGAGCTCGCCGTCGTCGGCGAAACCGTCGTCGAGGACACCGATGCGCCCGATGCGACGGATCTCGCCGTCGTCGAGATCGAGCCGGCCGAAGTACAGGTTGTGTTCGGCGGCATCGAATTTGGCGAGGTCTTCGTTGTACATCCGCTCGTACGACTCGCGTTCGGACAGCGCCTGCGGCGTGCCGCCGCGTTCGGAGAGCGTCGACGACAACCGTCGCTGTGTGGTCCGCCGCATGCGGTCGAGGCGGCCGTACACGCGATCGAGGTGTCGCTGTTCCTCATCGACTCGGGGATCGGCGTCGGGTGAGAGGGCGGTCATCGGTCGTGCCCGATCGACGGCGTTGCGCGGAAGTCACCGGGCCGGGACACGCCGGCGCCCCGCATCCGGGCGGTCACCGCCTCGGGATCGGCTGCCAGCCGGGAACACACGTCCGACACCGGACCGGCGAACGTCGGATCGTCGAGCCGGCGGGACAACCACGCCAACACGTGGGCCTGGGAGCCGAAGGGGACCGGGTCGCCGGTGACCGGGTCGGCGAGGACGCCATGGCGGGACACGTAGAGGTCGAACTCCGAGGTCAGGGGCGGCCGATCCGCAGGGAGAGAGGGGGTGGGCCGGTCATGGATCAGGGGATGGTCGCGCGTATTCACTGTCTGTCGATGATAGTTCGGTTCGGTGGCGTCGAGCGCCTCGATGTGGGCGGGACCCAGCCATGCCGCGATGGTGGTGATCGATTGCTGACCTGCGAGGATCGGGGCGGCAGGCACATAGCCGCGAGCCGCGATGTGCGCGGAATGGCCGACTGTGATGTTCGTGACGTGGACCGGTTGCAGACAGATGGTGTCCGACGAATGCACCTGTGCCAGCTTGCGGCGCAGAACCTGCGGGGCGGCGTTCGACCCGACCGCCACCACCAGCCGGGAACCGGGGGACGGCACCGGACTGAACGCCGGATCACCCAGGACCACGTCGTGCGGTGCGGCCTGTCTCAGCGCCACGGACGCGGGCACCCAGGGATAGTCCTCTGGCGGGTGCACCGCGTCCGTGGTCGTGAGATCGGTCGTGTTCAGGGTCGTGCTCGTATCTTCTGCTCGTGCGCGAGGGAGTCCCGGAGGATCAGCGACGTGCCTTGCGCAGACGCTTGCGGCCCTGTTCGGCCGAGTCCTCGGCGGCCGCGGCGAGCTGACGTGCGGTCTCGGCGAGTTCGGCCGACCGGGCGCGGGCGACGTCGGCCAGCTCCGCGGACCGGTCCCGGGCGACGTCGGCGAACTCCGGTGCGCGCTTGCGGGCGGTGTCGGCGAGGTCGGACGCGCGACCGCGTGCGGAATCGGCGATCTTCGGAGCCTTCTTCTTCGCCTTCTTCTGCGTCTTCGCGGCCTGCTTCTGGGCCTTCTCGGCTCGCTTCTGCGCTTCCTTCACCAGCTTCGGACCCCGCTTACGCGCGGTCTCGGCGAGGTCCGACGAGCGCGCGAGGGCGGTGTCGGCGAATTCCGAGGAACGGACGAGTGCCGCATCGGCCAGAACCGGGGCACGGTCGCGGATGCGCTCGGCGACGTCAGCGGCGGTGTCGGCGGCCTTCTCGGCGAACTCCAGCGACCGCTTCTGCGCGGCCTCGGCGATCTCGGGAGCGTGCTCGCGGAACTTCGCCGCGGCATCGGCGGACCGCTCGGAGACGATCTCGGCGCCGTCGTGGGTGCGCTCGACGAGGTGGTCCCACGTCGACGAGCCGGCGGCCGCGCCGATCGGCAGGGCCGCGGCGACGGCGGAGGCCTTCTGGCGCCCACGCCACGCGAGCGAGGGCTTGCCCTCGGTGTCGACAGCCGCCAGCAGAACTCCGCCGAGGAGGCCGACGTTCTTGATGAAGGCGTTGCGCTGGGCTTCCTTCTTGACCGGATCGGCCTCGTTCCAGAAGTCGGTGCCGGCGGCGGTGGTCGGGATCAGCGTCCCGGCCAGGACGACCGACGCGACGCGCGGGAACTTGCCGGTCGCGAGGAGGATGCCGCCGCCGATCTGGGCAGCAGCGTTGATCTGCACGAGCGTCTCGGTGTTCTCCGGGATCCGGCCGGCCACCTCCGGCGGGAGCGACGACCGGGCCTTGTCCACGACCGGCTCCGCGGATTGCGCGATCGGTTTGGGGCTCCGGATGGCGTCCACGCCGCTGGCGACGAACGCCGAGGCGAGGAGCGGACGGGCTATACGGCGGAGAATCATCGGTCACAACCTTCTTCAGTCGGGTTTGGCTATCGAGATCCGTCGGGTGGAGCGCGTTTCTGGCCCGTTCAACGCTACCCTCTCGCGACGAATCTGCTGGTCGCTCGGCGTGCCGTGATCAGTTTGCGCAGTTGCGGGCGTTCCGGGTCACGACTCGCCGAACGATCCGAGGAACAGGTAACCCCGGGGGATCGAGGTCAAACCCCGCCGTCCCCACTCGTCGCAGACCCACCCTTTTTCGGCAGACCCACCACCTCGGCCAGCGGTGGGAATCCCGAAGAACGGTGGGTTTGCCCACTCGGTGGTGTCACCAGCGACGCTCACGCCATTCGGGCAGCGATCCGCGCTCGGCACCCAGGCTGGTGTCCTTGCCGTGGCCCGGATAGACCACGGTCGAGTCGTCGAACCGGTCGAACAGCTTCGTCGAGACGTCCTCGATGAGGGTGTCGAAATCCTCCGGCTTCCAGGTCTTCCCGATCCCACCCGGGAAGAGACAGTCGCCGGTGAACAGGTGCACGGTGCGCTCGCCGTCATCGCTCACGTCGGTGAGGGCCAGGGCGATGGAGCCGGGGGTGTGGCCGACCAGGTGGATGGCCTCGAAAGCGAGGTCGCCGACCTCGATGACGTCACCGTCGTCGACGAGGCGGTCGGGGGTGACCGGCAGTTCACCGGCGTCGAGGCGCCCGGCCGCCGTGGGGACCCCGGTGTGCTCGGCGACGGCCGCGAGGGCCTGCCAGTGGTCGAAGTGCTGATGGGTGGTGAAGATCAGCGTCGGAGTCCCCTCGACGGCCGAGAGGACGTCGGTGATCGTCTCCGCGTCGTTGGCCGCGTCGATGATCAGCTGATCGCCGGTCGCCCGCGAGGTCACCACGTAGACGTTGTTGTCCATCGGACCGACGGACAACTTGACGATGGTGGCCGAGGCCAGCGTGCGGCGCTGCGGGGTCTTCGACTCGGAGAGGTCGCCGGTATAGGTGTCGCTGATCGGTGTCGCTGGGGAGGTCATGCCGACAGGCTATGACAGCGGGCCGTCGGAATGTGACGGTCGTGACCACGGGAGTTCGCGGGACGCGCGTATCCTGGACCATCGGTTAGGCGATGACACGCGGGCGGCGAGACCGATCGCCCGGTTGCCGGACCGGCGAATCTTTCCCGGGGCGAGCTCGTGATGACAATCTTGTCGGTGGCCGTCGGTACTGTGCCCGTGCGCCGGCCGTGCGCCCTGTGACTCGAGAATGTAAGGACTGCAGTGGTTGATCGTCTGATCGTCCGAGGTGCCCGCGAACACAACCTTCGCGGCATCGATGTCGACCTGCCCCGGGACAGCCTCATCGTCTTCACCGGTCTGTCGGGTTCGGGCAAGTCGTCGCTCGCCTTCGACACGATCTTCGCCGAGGGGCAGCGGCGCTACGTCGAGTCGCTGTCCGCCTATGCGAGGCAGTTCCTCGGGCAGATGGACAAGCCGGACGTGGACTTCATCGAGGGGCTCTCGCCCGCGGTGTCGATCGACCAGAAGTCGACGAACCGCAACCCGCGATCGACCGTCGGCACGATCACCGAGGTCTACGACTACCTCCGCCTCCTCTATGCCCGCGCCGGCAAGGCGCACTGCCCGATCTGTGGCGAGCCCATCGCCAAGCAGACGCCCCAGCAGATCGTCGACCAGGTCCTCGCGATGGGCGAGGGCACGCGGTTCCAGGTGCTGGCGCCGGTCGTCCGCACGCGCAAGGGCGAGTTCGTCGACCTCTTCGCCGAACTCCAGACCCAGGGCTTCTCGCGCGCCCGCATCGACGGGGTCGTCTACCCGCTGACCGACCCGCCGAAGCTGAAGAAGCAGGAGAAGCACGACATCGAGGTGGTCGTCGACCGCCTGGTCGTCAAGGCCAGCGCCAAGCAGCGCCTCACGGATTCGGTGGAGACCGGTCTGCGCCTGGCCGACGGCATCATCGTGCTCGACTTCGTCGACCTCGAGGAGGACGACCCGGAACGCGAGCGCCGCTTCTCGGAGCGGATGGCCTGCCCCAACGCGCACCCGATCGCGATCGACGACCTCGAACCGCGGTCGTTCTCGTTCAACTCGCCCTACGGCGCCTGCCCGGAATGCGACGGCCTCGGCGTGCGCAAGGAGGTCGACGAGGAACTCGTCGTGCCCGACCCGGAGATGTCCCTCGCCGAGGGCGCCATCGCGCCGTGGTCGACCGGGCACAACGCCGACTACTTCCTCCGTCTGATGTCCGGTCTGGCCGACCAGATGAAGTTCGACATCAACACCCCGTGGAAGAAGCTGCCCATCAAGGCTCGACGGGCACTGCTCAACGGCAGCGATCACCAGGTGCACGTCAAGTTCCGCAACCGGTACGGCCGCACCCGCTCGTACTACACCGAGTTCGAGGGTGTGCTCTCGTTCCTGGCGCGCCGCATGGACCAGACCGAGTCCGAGCAGATGAAGGAGCGCTACGAGGGCTACATGCGGGACGTGCCGTGTCCTGCCTGCCAGGGTGCTCGCCTCCGCCCGGAGATCCTCGCGGTGACCCTCGACCACCCCGAGTACGGACCCAAGTCGATCGCCGAGGTGTGTGCACTGTCGGTCGCCGACTGCGCCGACTTCCTCGACCAGCTGCGGCTCGACTCACGCCAGGCGGCCATCGCCGGCCGGGTCCTCAAGGAGGTCCAGGCTCGCATACGCTTCCTGCTCGACGTCGGGCTCGAGTACCTGTCCCTGGAGCGTGCGGCGGGATCGCTGTCGGGCGGTGAGGCACAGCGCATCCGTCTGGCGACCCAGATCGGGTCGGGCCTCGCGGGCGTCCTCTACGTCCTCGACGAGCCGTCCATCGGTCTGCACCAACGCGACAACCGCCGCCTCATCGACACGCTGACCCGTCTTCGGGACCTGGGCAACACGCTCATCGTCGTCGAACACGACGAGGACACCATCCGCGCCGCCGACTGGATCGTCGACATCGGCCCCCGAGCCGGTGAGCACGGTGGTCACGTCGTGCACAGCGGTAGCTACAAGGACCTGCTGAAGAACCGGAAGTCGCTGACCGGCGCGTACCTAGCCGGACGTGACACCTTGCCGGTGCCGGAGATCCGCCGGCCGATCGACCGCAAACGACAGCTGACCGTCGTCGGCGCACGTGAGCACAACCTGCGCGGTATCGACGTGTCGTTCCCGCTCGGTGTGATGACCGCGGTCACCGGGGTCTCGGGATCGGGCAAGTCGACGCTCGTCAACGACATCCTCGCCACGGTGCTCGCCAACAAGCTCAACGGTGCCCGCCAGGTTCCCGGACGCCACACCCGCATCAAGGGTCTGGACAATCTGGACAAGCTCGTCCAGGTCGACCAGTCGCCGATCGGCCGTACCCCACGGTCCAACCCGGCCACCTACACCGGCGTCTTCGACAAGATCCGTACCCTGTTCGCGGCGACCACCGAGGCCAAGGTGCGCGGCTACCAGCCGGGTCGCTTCTCGTTCAACGTCAAGGGCGGCCGCTGCGAGGCATGTACCGGCGAGGGCACGATCAAGATCGAGATGAACTTCCTGCCGGACGTCTACGTTCCGTGCGAGGTCTGCCACGGTGCGCGGTACAACCGCGAGACTCTCGAAGTCCACTACAAGGGCAAGACCATCTCCGAGGTCCTCGACATGCCGATCGAGGAGGCGGCCGACTTCTTCGAGCCCGTCACCTCGATCCACCGCTACCTCAAGACCCTCGTCGACGTCGGGCTCGGCTACGTCCGGCTCGGGCAACCGGCCCCGACCCTGTCCGGCGGTGAGGCGCAGCGTGTGAAGCTGGCGGCCGAGTTGCAGAAGCGGTCGATGGGCCGGACGGTCTACATCCTCGACGAACCCACCACCGGGCTGCACTTCGAGGACATCAAGAAGCTGCTCACCGTGATCAACGGCCTGGTCGACAAGGGCAACACGGTCATCGTGATCGAGCACAACCTCGACGTCATCAAGACCGCCGACTGGGTCATCGACATGGGACCCGAGGGCGGCGCGGGCGGCGGAACCGTCGTCGGCGAGGGCACCCCGGAAGACATCGCCGCGACCCCGGGCAGCCACACCGGCAAGTTCCTGGCCGAGATCGTCGACATCGACCACGCGGTGGCGTCGGCCGGCTGACGCACCGGACAGAATCGCCACTTCCGTTGCAGGAACGCCGGTTACGACCGGGCGCGTCAACGGGAGTGGCGATCTGCGTGTCGGAAGGGGAAAGCGCGGTGGGGAAGTGCCTTATGAGCCCATCGACTTGCGGATCTCCTCGAGTCGCTTCTTCGCCGCCTCGTCGCGTTTGCGCATCATCTCGTCGACGCTCTGTCCTTCGGGGCCGGCCTCCGCGAGCTCCTGGGAGCCGATCGCGGTAGTGATCCGGTGCTCGATCTTGTCTCGGACGAAGTCGAAGGTCGGGACACCGCTGTCGGAGTAGTTCGGGTCAGGGAGCGATCCCGGCACCGGTCCGGCCGGCACGATCTCCGCGTCGACGATCTCGTCGGACCGCCCGGGCTCATCGGCATTCGTCATGGGTCCAGCGTAGTGGTTTCGACACGGCTCGTCGCTACGCTCCTCGCCTGCTCAACCAGCGGGGGTGCGGGCTCCGTCGCTACGCTCCTCGCCTGCTCAACCAGCGGTACTGCTGGTCGAGCCGCGTCGACCCAGCGAAGCGAGGCCGCCGCGTGTCGAGGCCACTACCTCCGGGGCGCGCGAACCGGACCGGTGTACTTCTCGCCGGGGCCCTCGCCGGGCTCGTCCGGGTAGGCGCTCGCCTCACGAAACGCCAGTTGCAGGCCTTTCAGTCCGTCGCGGATCGGGGCGGCATGAATGCCGAGATCGGCTTTCGACGCGTCGACGATGCCGGCCAAGGCGGTGATCAGGGTGCGTGCCTCGGGCAGGTCGATGCGATCCGCGGGCGTGCCCTCGGCCAGGCCGAGTTTCTCGGCCGCCGCGCTCATCAGCATGACGATGGATCGGGTGATGACCTCGATGGCCGGAATATCGCCCAGGTCACGGACGTTGTCCGGATCGGTGTGCGCCGCATCTCCCGTGTCGGCGCCGCCGCCCGTCGCACCCTCCGGGGGTAACGGTGCAGGTGACGAATAGGAGTTCTCGGCCATGGCTGTTAGACTCCCATAGCACGACCGCCCTGGTATGCGCCGGGGTCGTAAGTGGAGTTCCGCTCCCACCGTTCGACGCGAGGTTCTCGCAGTTGCACGGTCCGGTTCACGCCGATCGTCGCAGATCGCATCTCTCGATGCTGAGCTGTAGGTCGACGGCAGCGTGTGTCAGTACTGACACGCGTGGACGAGCCGGTCGGTATCGGAGCCCCGCGGACATCAGTCCCGGGGCTTCCTTGCTGAGGTGCCCCGCAGGTTCTCTTGCATACGTCCCTCGCCACGACGCGACGGTTACCACTGCAGGATTGAACAAGGAGGCCCCATCAGCACTGAGACCCGCATCAACGAGCGCATCCGCGTCCCTGAGGTCCGACTCGTCGGACCCAACTCGGAGCAGGTGGGCATCGTGCGTGTTGAAGATGCGCTTCGCTTGGCTTACGAGGCCGATCTCGACCTGGTCGAGGTCGCCCCGGACGCCCGTCCGCCGGTCTGCAAGATCATGGACTACGGCAAGTTCAAGTACGAAGCGGCCCAGAAGCAGCGCGAATCGCGTCGCAATCAGCAGATGACCGTCATCAAGGAGCAGAAGCTCCGTCCCAAGATCGACGACCACGATTACGAGACCAAGAAAGGTCACGTCATCCGGTTCCTCGAGGCGGGATCCAAGGTGAAGGTCACCATCATGTTCCGCGGCCGCGAGCAGTCCCGTCCCGAGCTCGGCTACCGACTGTTGCAGCGCCTGGGCAACGACGTCGCCGACTACGGCTTCGTCGAGACCTCGGCCAAGCAGGACGGTCGCAACATGACGATGGTCCTGGCCCCGCACAAGGGCGCGAAGACCCGCCAGAAGGCGCAAGAGAGCCGTGAACGTTCCGGTGGCCCGAAGGCCGCCGCGGACGAGAACTGAGTCGGTCGGCCGGACGAGAGTCCGAACCGTTCCGGCCGAGATCACGACACGCGAACCCGGTACACACCGGACCTCGCCAGGTCCGGTGCCCGAGTTCGCCCGAGAAAAGGAAGAACATGCCGAAGAGCAAGACCCACAAGGGCACCGCGAAGCGCTTCAAGGTGACCGGCAGCGGAAAGATCGTCCGCCAGAAGGCCAACCGCCGCCACCTGCTCGAGCACAAGTCGTCCAAGCGCACCCGTCGTCTCGACGGCACAACCGTCGTCAGCGAGAACGACGCCCCGCGCATCAAGCGACTGCTCAACCGCTGACGCCAGCGACCCCAGACATCTGACAAGCAAAAGGATCTAACACATGGCACGCGTGAAAAGGGCCGTCAACGCCCAGAAGAAGCGTCGGTCCACCCTCGAGGCCTCCAAGGGCTACCGCGGACAGCGGTCGCGCCTCTACCGCAAGGCGAAGGAGCAGCAGCTCCACTCGCTGACCTACGCCTACCGCGACCGTCGCGCGCGCAAGGGTGAATTCCGCAAGCTGTGGATCTCGCGTATCAATGCCGCGGCCCGCGCCAACGACATCACCTACAACCGCCTCATCCAGGGCCTCAAGGCCGCTGGTGTCGAGGTCGACCGCAAGGTGCTCGCCGACATCGCCGTGACCGATCCCGAGGCCTTCACCGGTCTGGTCGAGGTCGCCCGCAAGGCCCTGCCGGCCGACGTCAACGCCCCGGCTGCCTGATTGCACCCCAGCACCCACGACCCGCGAGTCGCGCGGACGAGCCTCCGATGACGGAGATCCTGTCCGAGCGATCCTCGCGGGTCGTGTCGTATGCGAAGCTCCATCGAGCCGCCGAGCGGCGCGAGCAGGGCCGCTTCCTCGCCGAAGGGGCGAACGCCGTCGCGTCGGCGCTCACCGTCGGACGGATCGACGCGCTCCTGGTCGCCGACGAGGAGCACCACCGACACCGCGATCTCGTCGACACTGCCACGGCGACGGGCGTCCCGGTGTCGGTGATCACCGCCCGTGCCGCGTCCAAGCTCGCCGAGACCTCCACGCCCGCAGGTATATTCGCGATCTGTCCGCTGCTCGACGTTGCGCTGGAAACCGTCCTCGCCGACGAGCCCCGACTCCTCGCCGTCGCCGTCGAAGCCCGTGAACCCGGGAACGCGGGCACGCTGATCCGGTGCGCGGACGCGATGGGCGCGGACGCCGTGGTCCTGCTCGGCGACGCCGTCGACCCACACAACGGCAAGTGCATCCGGGCGAGCGCGGGGAGCGTGTTCACGGTGCCCGTGGTGCGCGAGCGCTCCGTCGACCACGCACTCGACGCCATCCGCGCGGGCGGTGTCACGCTGCTGGCCACGGCGGCCGACGGCGAGGTCGACCTGGACTCCGCGGGCGATGTCCTCTCCGCTCGCGTCGCCTGGCTGTTCGGCAACGAGGCACACGGGTTGCCCGCCGACGTGCAGCGCTCGGCCGACCACCGTGTGTCCATTCCGATCCGCGGTCGCGCGGAGAGCCTGAATGTCGCTGCCGCGGCGGCCATCTGTCTATACGAGAGTGCGCGTGTCCACGGCGCGGCGGGTCGCGTCTGACCGCTGTCCGAGCCGGCCGGTAGGGTCGGCGATCGTGTCAGAAACTGTGTCACCCGATTCCGCTCCCGAACCCGCACCCGCGAGCCCAGGCTCGCCGGCCGCGGCCCCGCAGACGGTGCCCGCGCCCGATCCCGCGGTCGTGAACTCCCGCATCGCCTCGGCGATCGCCGCCGAACTCGGGGTGGGCGTCGGTCAGGTGCGTTCGGCCGTCGAACTGCTCGACGGCGGATCGACGGTTCCGTTCGTCGCCCGGTATCGCAAGGAGGCGACCGGCGGCCTCGACGACGCGCAACTCCGCACGCTCGACGAGCGTCTCGGCTACCTGCGCGATCTCGAGGCCCGTCGCCAGGCGGTCCGCGAATCGATCGCCGCGCAGGGCAAGCTCGACGCCGCGCTCGACGCCCGCATCCTCGAGGCCGACACCAAGGCCCGCCTCGAGGACATCTACCTCCCCTACAAGCCCAAGCGCCGCACCAAGGCCCAGATCGCGCGCGAGGCCGGGCACGAGCCCGTGGCCGATGCGATGCTCTCCGATCCGACGACGGATCCGTCGACGTTCACCGCCGAGCAACTCGACGGTGCCCGCGCGATCGCCGTGGAGCGGTTCGCCGAAGACGCCGATCTGGTGGGCGAACTCCGCGAGCTGATGTGGCAGACGGGAGTGCTGCGCACCGCTGTCCGCGAGGGCAAGGAGTCGGCCGGGGCGAAGTTCGCCGACTACTTCGAGTTCTCCGAACCGTTCATCTCGCTGCCGTCGCACCGGGTGCTGGCCGTGCTGCGCGGTGAGCGCGAGGAGATCCTCTCGGTCACCCTCGACGCCGATCCGGAGGCGGCCGAGCGGCCCGCCGGTCCCGGGCCGTACGAGCAGCGGATCGCCGCCCGATTCGGGATCTCGGACCAGGGTCGTCCCGCCGACCGCTGGCTCACCGACACCGTGCGCTGGGCATGGCGCACCAAACTGTTCGTCGGGCTGTCCCTCGACGTCCGGATGCGGCTGCGACAGGCCGCGGAGGCCGACGCGGCCGCGGTGTTCGCCACGAACCTCAAGGACCTCCTGCTGGCAGCGCCCGCCGGGTCCCGCACGACGATGGGCCTCGATCCCGGTCTGCGCACCGGCGTGAAGGTCGCCGTGGTGAACGCGACCGGGCGGGTCGTCGACCACGCGACGATCTATCCGCACGAGCCCAGGCGGGACAAGTCCGGGTCGCTGGCAGTGCTCGGCGCACTCGTCGAGAAGCACGGCGTCGAACTCATCGCGATCGGCAACGGCACCGCCTCGCGGGAGACGGATGCTCTCGCCGGTGAACTCCTGTCCGCGATCAAGGAGGCCGGCAAGAAGCCGCCGACGAGCGTCGTCGTGTCCGAGGCCGGTGCCTCGGTGTACTCCGCATCGGCCTACGCATCGAAGGAGTTGCCCGACCTCGACGTCTCCATCCGTGGCGCGGTCTCGATCGCCCGGCGTCTACAGGATCCGCTCGCGGAGCTCGTGAAGATCGACCCGAAGTCCATCGGGGTCGGCCAGTACCAGCACGACATCTCCGAGACCCTGCTCGCGCGTTCGCTCGGCGCGGTCGTCGAAGACGCCGTGAACGCGGTCGGTGTGGACGTCAACACGGCCTCGGTGCCCCTGCTGTCCCGGGTCTCGGGCGTCACCGCCGGTCTCGCGGAATCGATTGTCGCGCATCGTGACACCAACGGCGCGTTCCGCGACCGCAAGCAGATCACCGCCGTGCCGCGACTCGGACCCAAAGCGTTCGAACAGTGCGCGGGCTTCCTGCGGATCGCCGACGGCGACAATCCGCTGGACGCGTCGAGCGTGCACCCGGAGGCGTATCCGGTCGTCACCCGCATCATCGAGAAGGTGGGCACCGATGTCCGGTCGCTGATCGGTGACACCGCGACCCTGACCAAGCTGCGTCCCGAGGAGTTCGTCGACGAGACGTTCGGTCGTCCGACCGTCGTCGACATCATCGCCGAACTCGACAAGCCGGGGCGCGATCCCCGTCCCGAGTTCAAGACGGCGACGTTCGCCACCGGCATCGAGAAGGTCTCCGACCTCACCCCGGGCATGATCCTCGAGGGCCAGGTCACCAACGTGGCGGCCTTCGGTGCGTTCGTCGACGTGGGTGTGCACCAGGACGGACTCGTCCACGTCTCGGCGATGGCGCACCGCTTCGTCTCCGATCCCCACGAGGTCGTCAAGTCCGGTGACATCGTGAAGGTGAAGGTCATGGACGTCGATGTCGAGCGCAAGCGCATCGGGCTCTCGTTGCGACTCGACGACGAGCCGGGCAACGACGGCAAGCCTGCTCGCGCACCCCGTGGGCAGGGACGTGACGACGGTCCGCGTGGTGGCCAGCCGCGCCGGAACGACCAGCGCGGCGGTACTCGCGGCGCCCCGCAAGGCCAGGGCGCGCGCGGGAACCAGGGCAGCCGGGGCGGGAACCGCAACGACCGGCGGCCGGCGCCGAGCGGGGCGATGGCCGATGCGCTCAAGAGGGCCGGCTTCGGCAAGTAGGGGCCGGGGCCCGGCGGTCCGGTCACGTCGAGCCGGGCCGCCGCGGCCGACCCTCGCCAGGGACGCCGCCCGTTCCGACGGGGTGGGTCGACAAGAAGATTGCTGATCCCGACCGAGTAGTTCTGCTCAGGCCGTCCCGGCCCCGGCGGCCGAGACTGACGCCATGCTCAGCACCGAATCAGGGCGACCGGCCGGAATGCGCTCGGTTCCGACAGGTCTGCCCACTCCCCGCGAACTGGACGCGCTCACCGGACACCGGGATCGCGTCATCGACCTCATCCGCATCGTGTCGCTCGTCGTGGTCGTGGCCGGCCACTCGATCATGCTCACCGTCGAGGTTGCCGACGGCTCGATCGAGCTGGGCAACACACTCGGCGACGTGCCCGCGCTGCAACCGGCGACCTGGCTGCTGCAGGTGCTGCCGCTGTTCTTCTTCGCCGGCGCCGCCGCGGCGACCCGCGGCTGGACCTCGCGCGGCGACACCCCGACGGCAGGACAGTGGCTCGTGGCGCGGACACAGCGTTTGCTGCGTCCGGTCTTCTGGTACCTCGGAGCGGCCGCAGCGGTCTACGCCGTCCTGTCCCGTATCGGTGCCGTGGCCGCGGCCGACGTCGTCGCGCGGCTCGGCGTGCAGCTCCTGTGGTTCTTGGGCGCCTACCTACTGGTCCTGGCTGTGGTCCCGTTCCTGCAGCGGCTCTCCTCCGGCGGTGGTGTGGCGGTCGCGCTGGCCGTGTGCTGGGGGAGCACCGCGATCGTCGACGTCGTCCGGCTCGCGGACGGACCCGCTGAATCGGGTTACCTGAACTTCCTCACCGTGTGGACGATCCCCGCAGTCCTCGGAGTCGCCTACGCCAAGAGGATCCTGCGGCCCGGTACCGCCCTCGTCGTGGCCGTCGGCGCGCTCGCCGTCGACCTCGTGCTCGTCTCGTGGGGGCCCTATGAGGTCTCGCTCGTGACCGTGCCGGGTCAGCACCTGTCGAACATGAGCCCGCCGAGCCTGCTGCTCGCCGGGCACGCGATCGTGTTGTGCGCGGGCGCGATCGCCGTGCGCCGGTTCCTCGTGGTCGTCGCCGACCGGCCGCGTGTCTGGTGGTGGGTGGTGCTGGGCAACCGGGGCGCGATGACCCTCTACCTCTGGCATCTGCCGGTGCTCGCCGCGATCGTCGGTGCGTGTGCTGCTCTCGGTGTCGATCGCGCCGACGTCCACTCGGCGTCGTTCCCGGTGATCGTGGGGGCGCAGACCGTCCTGCTGCTCGCGGTCATGGTTCCGGTGGTCGCTGTGCTGTCGCCGCTCGAGAACCGGCCCCTGCCGTGGTGGGACGATCCGATCGCCCGGCGCAGCGGGCCGGTGCGGAACGCGGCCCTGCTGTGGGTGCTGGCTACCCTCGGCGTGGCGATCCTGATGCTCGCGCGTGGCGGTCTGACCGGCGACGGCGTGTGGTGGCTGGTCACGGGCCTCGCGTGTGCCGCCGGCGCCCGTCGGCTGGCGGTTCCTGCCGGTCGTCGGACCGCGGCGGGATCGTCTCCCGCCGACGACGCCTCCCTGCAGGTCAGCGCCCCGCGGTAGTCGACTACCCTCGACGGGAGTCATCGTCGGCACCCGAGGTGTCCGCCGGGCCCGCTGGGTCGGCGTGCGCAGCGCGACGACGATGCCGACCATCCACTGATCGACGCATGAGGAGCACGCCCACCGTGGCCACTTCCGCCGACGCAACGGCATTCCCGGGACCCGACGACCTCGACGCAGCCGCATCGGCGGCGATCGCGGCCTTCGAGGCGGCGGCCGACCTCGATCAGCTCGCGGCGGCCAAGTCGGCTCACCTCGGTGACCGCTCGCCGATCGCGCTCGCCCGTCGCGCGCTGGGTTCCATTCCCAAGGACCAGCGCTCCGAGGCGGGGAAGCTGGTGAACCAGGTCCGCGGCCGGGTGTCGGCGGCGCTGGAGGCGCGCACCGCGATCCTCGACGCCGAACGGGACGCGGCGGTTCTCGTCGCCGAGTCCATCGACGTGACGCTGCCGAGCGGCCGGCGCCCGGTGGGTGCGCGTCATCCCATCACCGTCATCGCCGAGCAGGTGGCCGACGTCTTCGTCGGCATGGGCTGGGAGATCGCGGAGGGGCCGGAGGTCGAGACCGAGCACTACAACTTCGATGCGCTCAACTTCCTGCCCGATCACCCTGCCCGGTCCATGCAGGACACCTTCTACATCGCGCCGGAGGGGTCGCGGCAGGTGCTGCGGACACACACCTCGCCGGTGCAGGTCCGCTCGATGCTGAGCCGCGACCTGCCCATCTACGTCGCCTGCCCCGGCCGGACGTTCCGAACAGACGAACTCGACGCGACCCACACCCCGGTGTTCCACCAGATCGAGGGCCTCGCCGTCGACAAGGGGCTCACGCTCGCCAATCTGCGCGGCACCCTCGAGACCTTCGCCCGCGCACTCTTCGGACCGGAGACGACGACCCGCATGCGGGCGAGCTACTTCCCCTTCACCGAACCCTCCGCCGAGGTCGACGTGTGGTTCCCCGCCAAGAAGGGCGGACCGGGCTGGGTCGAATGGGGCGGCTGCGGCATGGTCAATCCGAATGTGTTGCGCGCCAGCGGTATCGATCCGGATGTGTACTCCGGATTCGCCTTCGGGATGGGTCTGGAACGGACCCTGCAGTTCCGCAACGACATCTCCGACATGCGCGACATGGTCGAGGGTGACATCCGCTTCACCCTCCCGTTCGGTCCGGCCGCCTGACACCCGCGGCCGCACGACTTCTCACGACGCGACGAAAGTAGTTGATACACAGTGCGTGCACCACAGTCCTGGTACACCGAGGTACTCCGGTCCGGCGACCCGCGGTGGTCGGCGACCACCGAGGAGATCGACGCGGGATTTGTCCGCGTCGGGTTCGAGATCGAGGACATCGAGACGTTCCCGGAGATCACCGGGCCGCTGGTGATCGGTCGTGTGGAGACGATCGAGGAGCTCACCGAGTTCAAGAAGCCGATCCGGTTCTGCACGGTCGCCGTCGGCGAGGCCGAACCACGTGGGATCGTCTGCGGCGCACGCAACTTCGCCGAAGGTGATCTGATCGTCGCCGCGCTGCCCGGCGTCGTGCTGCCCGGTCCGTTCGAGATCGCCGCGCGCAAGACCTACGGCCGCGTCTCCGACGGCATGATCTGCTCGGTCTCCGAGCTCGGGATCGGCACCGACCACAGCGGCATCCTCGTGCTCGCGCCCGGGACCGCCGAACCGGGTGCCGACGCCCGCGAGGTCCTCGGACTCGACGACGCCGCGATCGACGTGAACGTCACCCCCGACCGCGGTTACGCGTTCTCGGTGCGTGGCCTGGGCCGCGAGCTCGCCGGCAGCTTCGGGGTTCCGTTCGTCGATCCGGGACTGCGATCGGCGGACCTGTCGGACGACGGTTCGGTCCCGGCGTGGCCCGTCGCGATCGACGAGAACTCCGGCGCGACGCGCTACACCGCGCGGGTGATCACAGGTGTCGATCCGACGGCGATCTCACCGTGGTGGATGCAGAAGCGGCTCATGGTCGCCGGGATCCGCCCGATCTCGGCGATCGTCGACATCACCAACTACGTGATGATCGAGCTCGGTCAGCCCCTGCATGCCTTCGACGCCGACCGGATCACGGGCGCCGTCACCGTCCGGTCGGCACAACCGGGGGAGAAGCTCACCACCCTCGACGACACCGTCCGCGTCCTGGACCCCGAGGATGTGCTGATCACCGACGAGACGGGGCCGATCGCCCTGGCCGGTGTCATGGGCGGCGCGAGCACCGAGGTGGGTCCCGAGACGACGACGGTGCTGCTGGAGTCGGCGACCTTCGATCCGGTTCGCGTCTTCCGCACCGCGAAGCGCCACAAGCTGACCTCCGAGGCCAGCAAGCGGTTCGAGCGGATCGTCGACCCCGAGATCACCGCGGTGGCCTCCGACCGCGCGGCCCGACTGATCGTCGAGATCGCCGGCGGGCGGATCGCCTCACCGCTGTCGGAGACCCACGTCCAGACCCCGATCCGGTCGACCATTGCCATCGCTGCCGACGAACCGGACCGGGTCGCGGGCGTCAGCTATCCGCCGGGCACCACCCTGACGCGGCTGACCGAGGTCGGCTGCGTGGTGACCGGAACCGACGAGCTCGACGTGTTCCCGCCCTCGTGGCGACCCGACCTGCGCCAGCGCGCCGACCTCGTGGAGGAGGTCCTCCGGCTCGAAGGCCTCGAGGACATCCCCGCGGTGGTGCCCCGAGCGCCGGGCGGCGCCGGGTTGACGCCGGTCCAGCGTCGACGGCGCAGTGTTGGGCGCACGCTCGCGCTGGACGGATACGTCGAGGTCCTCCCGTACCCGTTCATGCCCGCCGGGGTGTTCGACCTCTGGGACCTGCCGGCCGACGACGAACGGCGACGCACCGTCAAGGTCCTCAATCCGCTCGAGTCCGACCGTCCCGAACTGAACACCACACTGCTGCCGGGCCTTCTCGAGATGGCGGCACGCAACATCGCACGCGGACAGCGCGATCTGTCGCTCTTCACCATCGGACAGGTCGTCATCGCCGGCGATCACGTGGCCGCGGTCGAGGCGCTCGACGTGACACGGCGCCCGACCGACGAGGAGATCGCCGCACTCGACGCCTCGCTGCCCCACCAACCGCTGCACGTCGGCGTCGTCCTCACCGGGCTGCGTGATCCGGCCGGGCCCTGGGGTCCGGGACGCGCCGCCGATCATCTCGACGCCTTCGAGGCGGCCCGCACGATCGGCCGGGCAGCTGGGGTGACCATCGAGCTCACCGCCGACGATCACCGCCCGTGGCATCCGGGCCGCTGTGCCCGGCTCATGGTCGACGGCCGCACGGTCGGCTACGCGGGTGAACTCCATCCCGCGGTGCTCGAGCGGGCCCATCTTCCCAAGCGGACCTGCGCCGTGGAGATCGACATCGACGCGCTGCCCCTGGACCAGCGTCTTCCGGCGCCCTCGGTGTCGGTGTTCCCCGCGGTCCTGCAGGACGTCAACGTCGTCGTCGGTGGCGAGGTCCCGGCCGCGGACGTGCAGAAGGCACTTCGCGACGGGGCGGGTGACCTGCTCGAGGACATCGCGCTGTTCGATGTGTTCACCGGCGAACAGGTCGGCGCGGGCAACAAGTCGCTGACGTTCTCGCTGCGTTTCCGCGCCCCCGATCGCACTCTGACCGAGGACGAGGCCAACGAGGCCAAGCTGGCCGCCGTCGACACCGCGGCGGCACGGGTGGGGGCTCGTCTGCGCTGACCCGGTTGCGGGCCACCCCGTCGTGAATTGATTTGCGGCCTGCTGCATAATGATCACATGGCTTCGACAAGCAAGGTGAGGGTGGCGGTGGCCGGCGCGAGCGGCTACGCGGGTGGCGAGATACTCCGGTTGCTGTGTGGGCATCCCCGTCTGCGATCCGGGGAACTCGAGATCGGTGCGCTCACCGCGGGTGGCAATGCGGGGACGGCCCTGGGTACGCATCACCCGCATCTGCTCCCGCTGGCCGATCGGGTCCTGGAGGACACGACGCCGGAGATCCTCGCCGGTCACGACGTCGTCTTCCTGGGCTTGCCGCACGGGGCGTCGGCGGTGATCGCCGACGCGCTGCCGCCGACGACGCTGATCATCGACTGCGGGGCGGATTTCCGGCTGCGCGACGCCGGTGAATGGACGTCGTACTACGGCGGCGACCATGCCGGGACCTGGCCGTACGGTCTGCCCGAGTTGCCCGGCAACCGGGAGACGCTCCGGGACGCGAGTCGGATCGCGGTGCCCGGCTGCTATCCGACGGTGTCGATCCTGTCGTTGCTCCCGGCCATCGCCGCGGGGATCGCCGACCCACACGTGACCGTCGTCGCGGTGAGCGGTGCCTCGGGCGCCGGCCGGTCACCGAAGGTCGACCTCCTGGCCTCCGAGGTCATCGGCTCCGCACGGGCCTACGGCGTGGGTGGTGTCCACCGGCACACGCCGGAGATCTCCCAGGCCCTGTCGGCCGCCGCGGACCAGCCGGTGACCGTCTCGTTCACCCCGATCCTCGCGCCGATGGCCCGCGGCATCCTCGCGACGTGCACCGCACGCACCGGGGCCACCGCCGAGGAGGCCCGCGCGGTCTACGAGAAGGCTTACGCGGACGAGGAATTCGTGCACGTCCTACCGGAGGGGCGGTTGCCCGCCACCGGTTCGGTGATCGGATCCAACGCCGTCCAACTCGGCGTGACCGTCGACGAACGCGCGCAGACCCTGGTGGTCGTCGGAGCGGTCGACAACTTGACCAAGGGGACCGGCGGCGCCGCGGTCCAGTCGATGAACCTGGCCTTGGGCTGGACCGAGAACGAGGGATTGAGCACCGTGGGAGTGGCACCGTGACCGGATCGCAGGACAGCGACAACGGGGGAACAGAGCAGGACCGGATCGAGGGCGGCGCCCCGGGCGATCACCCGCGCCTCGTGCGGACCCAGGGCGTCACCGCGCCCCTGGGGTTCCGGGCCGCCGGCATCGCCGCCGGGATCAAGGCCTCCGGTGCGCTCGACCTCGCGCTCGTCGTGAACGAGGGGCCCGATCATTCCGCCGCAGGCGTTTTCACCCGTAACCAGGTGAAGGCGGCACCGGTGCTGTGGTCGCAGCAGGTCCTCACCACGGGCCGGCTGCGCACCGTCATCCTCAATTCCGGCGGCGCCAACGCCTGCACCGGGCCGGGCGGCTTCCAGGACACCCACAAGACCGCAGAGGCGGTGGCCGATGCGCTCAGCAACTGGGGGACCAGCACGGGTGCCGTCGAGGTCGCGGTGTGCTCCACCGGACTCATCGGTGACCGGTTGCCGATGGACAAGGTGCTGGCCGGGGTCACCGAGATCGTCCAGGAGATGGGCGGCGGCCTGTCCGGCGGGACCGACGCCGCGCACGCGATCATGACCACCGACACCGTCCCCAAACAGGCTGCGCTGCACCACCCGCAGGGATGGAACGTCGGCGGTATGGGCAAGGGTGCGGGGATGCTCGCGCCGTCGCTGGCCACCATGCTGGTGGTCCTCACGACCGACGCCGGTGCGACCGCCGAACAACTCGACACCGCCCTGCGCAGGGCGACGGCCCGCACCTTCGACCGGCTCGACATCGACGGCTCGTGTTCGACGAACGACACGGTGCTGCTGCTCAGTTCGGGTGCCAGTCAGATCCCGGTCGAGCAGGCCGATCTGGACGATGCGGTGTTCGCCGTCTGCGACGATCTCGCCGCCCAGATGATGGCCGACGCGGAGGGCGTCACCAAGCGGGTCGTCATCACGGTCACCGGCGCGCAGACCGAGGACGACGCGCTGATCGTCGCCCGGGCCGTAGCACGCGACTCCCTGGTGAAGACCGCCCTGTTCGGATCGGATCCCAACTGGGGACGCGTACTCGCCGCCGTCGGCGCCTCGCCGGTCACCGTCGATCCCGACCGGATCGCGGTGTCGTTCAACGACAGCCCGGTCTGTGAGAACGGTTTCGGCGTCGACGGTGCGCGCGATGTGGACCTGTCGGGTCCGGACATCGCCGTCGTCGTCGACCTGAACCTGGGAGAGTCCGCCGCCAGCATCCGGACCACGGATCTGTCGCATGCGTACGTCGAAGAGAACTCGGCGTACTCGTCATGAGCGAGGCGACGTCGGGAGCCCACCCGATCGACCCCACCGCCGGGCTCGCGAAAGCGAAGGTGCTCGCCGAGGCCCTTCCCGCGCTCCAACGACTCGCGGGCGCGACCGTCGTCGTCAAGTACGGCGGTAACGCCATGATCGACGACGAGCTGAAGAAGGCGTTCGCCGCGGACATGGTCTTCCTGCGCGCGTGCGGGATGCATCCCGTCGTGGTTCATGGTGGCGGCCCGCAGATCTCGGCGATGCTGAAGCGGCTGGGACTCGCGGGAGAGTTCAAGGGCGGGTTCCGGGTGACGACCCCCGAGGTCATGGACGTGGCCCGGATGGTCCT
Organism: Gordonia lacunae; assembly: GCF_002149015.1. Lineage (GTDB taxonomy): Bacteria > Actinomycetota > Actinomycetes > Mycobacteriales > Mycobacteriaceae > Gordonia > Gordonia lacunae. The sequence goes on from NZ_NGFO01000037.1 coordinate 34,020, forward strand.
GTTCGGTCAGGTCGGGCGTGAACTCGTCGGCTTGATCAACTCGCACGGCCCGTACGCCGTCGGCATCACCGGTGAGGACGCCCACCTCTTCACCGCGGCGCGACGCACGGTGCTCGTCGAGGGCGTTCCGACCGACATCGGTCTCGTCGGCGACATCGCCTCGGTCAACACCTCGGCGGTGCTCGATCTGGTTGCCGCCGGGCGAATCCCGGTCGTCTCGACCATCGCCCCGGACCGCGACGGCGTGGTGCACAACATCAACGCCGACACCGCGGCCGGCGCCCTCGCCGAGGCGCTCGGTGCGTCTCGGCTGGTGATGCTGACCGACGTCGAGGGCTTGTACACGGATTGGCCCGACCGCGGGTCCCTGGTGTCCCGGATCGACACCGACGCACTGACCGAGCTGTTGCCGTCGCTCGACTCGGGCATGGTTCCCAAGATGGAGGCGTGCCTGCGTGCCGTCACCGGGGGAGTCGACCGTGCGCACGTGATCGACGGACGTGTCGCCCATTCCGTGCTGGCCGAGCTGTTGACCGAGAGCTCGACCGGTACCACCGTCGTCGTTCCGGAGGAGGACGCATGACCGCCCCACTGCAGCAGCGCTGGGCACAGTCGCTGATGAACAATTACGGCACCCCGGCCGTCGCCCTCGTCGGCGGCTCCGGAGCGTATGTCACCGACGCCGACGGGAAGCGCTACCTCGATCTCCTCGGCGGGATCGCGGTGAACGCGCTCGGACATGCGCACCCGGCGATCGTCGAGGCGGTCACCGGACAGCTCCAGACGCTCGGGCACGTGTCGAACCTGTACATAGCGCCGCCCGTGGTCGAGCTCGCCGAGCGGTTGCTCGACAGGTTCGGCCACCCCGGTCGCGTCTTCTTCTGCAATTCCGGGACCGAGGCGAACGAGGCCGCGTTCAAGCTGGCCCGGCGCACCGGCCGGCCCGAGATCGTGGCGGCGGAGAAGGCTTTCCACGGCCGCACGATGGGTGCGCTCGCGATGACCGGGCAGCCGGCGAAGCGCACGCCGTTCGAGCCGATGCCCCCCGGCGTCCGGTTCGTTCCCTACGGAGACGTCGGCGCGCTCGATGCGGTGGTGACCGACCGGACCGCCGCGGTGATCCTCGAACCGATCCTCGGCGAGGCCGGCGTCGTGGTGCCCCCGGCCGACTACCTGGCGGCCGCACGCCGGATCACCGAAGAGCGCGGCGCGTTGCTGATCCTCGACGAGGTCCAGACCGGAGTCGCCCGGACCGGTACGTTCTTCGCCCATCAGCAGGTGGGTGTGGTGCCCGATGTGATGACGCTCGCCAAGGGATTGGGCGGCGGCCTCCCGATCGGTGCGTGCATCGCCGCCGGTCCCGCGGCCGACCTGTTCGAACCGGGCCAGCACGGCACCACCTTCGGCGGCAATCCCGTGAGCGCGGCCGCAGCACTCGCCGTCCTGCGGGTCATCGAGTCCGAGAACCTGCTCGATTCGGTTGCAGCGGTGGGTAAGTCGATCGCCACCGGCATCGAGGACCTTCAGCACCCGTTGGTCTCCCATGTGCGGGGGGCGGGCCTGCTGCTTGGCGTCGTGCTGACCGAGCCGCTCTCGCAGCGCGTCGAGGCGGCTGCCCGGGACGCCGGGTTCCTGATCAACGCGCCCGCACCCGACGTCCTGCGACTGGCCCCGCCGCTGATCCTCACCGAGGAGCAGGGACAGGATTTCGTGCGCGCACTTCCCGGACTGCTCGACACCGCCGCGGCAGCGGCAACGCGCGACACCGCCGCGGCAGCGGCAACCCGCGACACCGCCGCGGCAGCGCACGCCGCCACAACGAACGAGGGGGACAAGCCATGACCAGACATTTCCTGCGCGACGACGACCTGACCCCGGCCGAGCAGGCCGAGGTGCTCGCACTCGCGGCCGAGGTCAAGGCGAAGCCGTTCGACTTCCGACCGTTGGAGGGCCCCCGGGGGGTCGGGGTGATCTTCGACAAGAACTCCACCCGTACCCGGTTCTCGTTCGAGGTCGGTATCGCCCAGCTCGGCGGTCACGCGGTCGTCGTCGACGGCCGCACGACGCAGCTCGGCCGCGAGGAGACCCTGGAGGACACCGGTCTCGTCCTGTCCCGCTTCGTCGACGCGATCGTGTGGCGGACGTTCGGCCAGGACCGCCTCGAGGCGCTGTCGTCGACCGCCACCGTCCCGGTCGTCAACGCCCTCTCCGACGAGTACCACCCCTGCCAGGTGCTGGCCGACCTGCAGACGATCGCCGAGCACAAGGGTTCGCCTGCGGGACAGACGATGACGTATCTGGGCGACGGCGCCAACAACATGGCGCACTCGCTGGCGCTCGGCGGCGTCACCGCCGGGATGCATGTGATCATCAGCTCGCCGGACGGTTTCCAACCGGACCCGGTGGTGATCGCCGCCGCCGAGCAGCGCGCCGCGCAGACCGGTGGCTCGGTGACACTGGTGGCCGATCCCGTCGCCGCGGCGTCCGGGGCCGACGTGCTGGTGACCGACACCTGGGTGTCGATGGGTCAGGAGGCCGACGGCAGGGACCGTACCGCTCCGTTCCGTCCCTACCAGATCAACGACGAACTCCTCGCGCATGCCGCCGACGACGCGATCGTGCTGCACTGCCTCCCGGCACATCGCGGTGACGAGATCACCGCCTCGGTGATCGACGGACCCCGCAGCGTGGTGTTCGACGAGGCGGAGAACCGCCTGCACGCGCAGAAGGCACTGCTGATCTGGCTGCTGGATCACCAGTGATCGGGGAGCGACAGTGATCAGGAGCCCACGATGACCGCCGGAGCCGAACCGTCGGAGAGCCGCCTCGCCGCCACGCGCGCGGGGCGGCATGCGCGAATCATCGATCTCCTGTCCACCAACCAGGTCCGTAGCCAGTCGGAGTTGCAACGGTTGCTCGCCGACGAGGGTGTCGACGCCACCCAGGCGACGCTGTCCCGCGACCTCGACGAGCTCGGCGCGGTGAAACTCCGCGCCGCAGACGGCGGCGCCGGCGTGTACGTCGTACCCGAGGACGGTTCGCCGGTCCGCGGGGTCTCCGGCGGTACCGACCGGCTCGGACGACTCGTGTCCGAGCTGCTGGTGTCGACCGACAACAGCGGTAACCTCGCCGTGCTGCGGACCCCGCCGGGGGCGGCGCATTATCTGGCCGCGGCGCTCGACCGGGCCCGTCTGCCCGACGTCGTGGGGACCATCGCCGGTGACGACACGATCTTCGTCGTGGCGCGCGAGCCGCTCGACGGAGCCGAACTCGCCCGCCGGATCGAGGGCCTCGTGTAACCCTCGCCACCTCGCAGTCCCGGTTCCGCCTCGCTGCGAAACCGACAGACCACACCAAACGAACAGCCGCGACGCCGCCAACCGATACCCGGACGGTGTCGTCGGAACACCGGGGCCGATGATGGACTCGGTCAACGCGCAGAACAGGAGCTTCACCTCATGGCAGAACGTGTCGTACTCGCATACTCGGGCGGCCTGGACACCTCGGTCGCGATCAGCTGGATCCAGAAGGAGACCGGCAAGGAGGTCGTCGCCGTGGCCCTCGATCTCGGTCAGGGCGGCGAGGACATGGAGGTCATCCGTCAGCGCGCACTCGACTGCGGCGCGGTCGAGGCCGTCGTGGTCGACGCCCGCGACGAGTTCGCCGACGAGTACTGCCTCGGCGCGATCACCTCGAACGCGCTCTACATGGACCGGTACCCGCTCGTCTCGGCGCTGTCCCGGCCGCTCATCGCCAAGCACCTGGTCACCGCGGCCCGTGATCACGGCGGCACCGTCGTCGCCCACGGATGCACCGGCAAGGGCAACGACCAGGTCCGTTTCGAGGTCGGCTTCGCGACGCTGGCACCCGATCTGCAGGTGCTCGCGCCGGTTCGCGACTACGCCTGGACCCGCGAGAAGGCCATCGCCTTCGCCGGGGAGAACGACATCCCGATCAACGTGACCAAGAAGTCGCCCTTCTCGATCGACCAGAACGTGTGGGGTCGCGCCGTCGAGACCGGTTTCCTCGAAGACCTCTGGAACGCGCCCACCAAGGACGTCTACGACTACACCGAAGATCCCACGGTCAACTGGAACTCACCCGCCGAGGTCATCATCGGCTTCGACAAGGGCCGTCCGGTCAGCATCGACGGCCGCCCGGTGAGTGTGCTCGAGGCGATCCAGGAACTCAACCGCCGGGCCGGGGCCCAGGGAGTCGGACGTCTCGACGTCGTCGAGGACCGCTTGGTCGGCATCAAGAGCCGTGAGGTGTACGAGGCGCCCGGCGCGATGGTCCTCATCCGCGCACACGAGGAACTCGAGCACGTGACCCTCGAGCGCGAGCTCGGTCGCTACAAGCGCGGCACCGATCAGAAGTGGGCCGAGCTGGTCTACGACGGTCTCTGGTTCTCGCCGCTGAAGCGGTCGCTGGACTCCTTCGTCGCCTCGACGCAGGAGCACGTCTCCGGCGAGATCCGGCTGACCCTGCACGGCGGCACGATCGCCGCCACGGGTCGTCGCAGCGCCGAGTCGCTCTACGACTTCAACCTCGCCACCTACGACGAGGGCGACACCTTCGATCAGTCCGCGGCGCGCGGCTTCGTCGAACTGCATGGTCTGTCGTCGAAGATCGCCGCGAAGCGGGACCTGAATCTGTGAGTGCGGGCACCGGCGGCGGCAGCGGACCGGAGGCCGGTGGGACGACCAACCAGGGTTCGCTCTGGGGCGGTCGTTTCGCCGGTGGGCCGGCCGAGGCGATGGCCGCGCTGAGCAAGTCGACCCATTTCGACTGGGCGCTGGCCCCTTTCGACATCGAGGCGTCCAAAGCGCATGCACGGGTGCTGAACAAGGCCGGGCTGCTCACCGCTGAGGACCTGACCGGCATGCTCGACGGGCTCGATCGCCTCGCCGCCGATGTCGCCGACGGCAGCTTCGGCCCCGCGGAATCCGACGAGGACGTCCACGGCGCGCTCGAGCGCGGCCTGATCGAACGGGTCGGTCCCGAACTCGGCGGCCGGCTGCGGGCCGGTCGGTCCCGTAACGACCAGGTCGCGACCCTGTTCCGGATGTGGTTGCGCGCCGCCATGCGTCGGGTGGCACTCGGTCTGCTCGACGTCGTCGACGCGCTGACCGCCCAGGCGGCAGCGCATCCCGACGCGATCATGCCCGGCAAGACGCACCTGCAGGCCGCGCAGCCGGTGTTGCTCGGACACCACCTGCTCGCACACGCGCAGCCCCTGTTGCGCGACATCGACCGGCTTGCCGATGCGGATCGTCGAACCGCGGTGTCGCCGTACGGGTCCGGCGCGCTCGCCGGCTCGTCGCTCGGCCTCGATCCGGCGGCGATCGCCGCCGACCTCGGCTTCGACGCGCCGGCCGAGAACTCGATCGATGCGACCTCCGCACGCGATTTCGCCGCCGAGGCCGCGTTCGTCTTCGCGATGATCGCGGTCGACCTCTCCCGGTTGTCCGAAGAGGTGATCATCTGGAGCACTCCAGAATTCGGCTACGTCACACTGGCCGATGCGTGGTCCACCGGCAGCTCGATCATGCCGCAGAAGAAGAACCCCGACGTCGCCGAGCTCATGCGCGGCAAGGCGGGTCGCCTCATCGGCGACCTGACCGGGCTGCTGGCCACGCTGAAGGCACAACCGCTGGCGTACAACCGGGACCTCCAGGAGGACAAGGAACCGGTCTTCGACGCGGTCGCCCAGCTGGAGCTGTTGCTGCCGGCGGTGACCGGACTGGTCTCGACGCTGGAGTTCCACACCGACCGCATGGCCGAACTCGCCCCGGCGGGCTTCACCCTGGCCACCGACATCGCCGAATGGATGGTCCGGCAGGGCGTGCCGTTCCGCGTGGCCCACGAGGCCGCGGGCGCCTGTGTCCGCGAGGCGGAATCACGCGGCGTCGGCCTGGACGAGCTCGACGACGCGACGCTGGCCGGTGTCCATCCGGCGCTGACTGCGGCGGTGCGGGAGGTCCTGACGGTGCGCGGTTCGGTCGAATCGCGCAACGCGCACGGCGGTACCGCGCCCGAGCAGGTGCGACGACAGATCGACGTCGTGACGGCCGCGACCACCGATCTGCGGACTCGGTGGACCGCTGGGCCCGGCGGGCGACGCTGATCCGGCACGACTGGGTACAGTGACCTGTGTCACCGACGCTGGTGTGATCAGCACGCGGGTGAGGCCGGGACACCGACGACTGGAGGATCGACACGATGGCGGTGTGGGACGGGGGCCCGGATCTCGCGGGGGTGGTCGGCAGGGTGCTGGCCACCGCGCAGAACGGCCTCGAGGTGTTGCGGTTCGGCGGACTGGAGACCGGTACCGAGCCGGCGCCCTTCGCGGTGGTCGAGACACACAAGATGTTCCGGTTGCGCCGGTACTTCCCGAACGAACCGTCGACCGGCCCGAACATCGTTCTGGTGCCGCCGATGATGGTGTCGGCCAACGTCTACGACGTGACCGAGCACAACGGTGCGGTGTCGATCCTGCACCGCAACGGCATCACGCCGTGGGTCGTCGACTTCGGGTCGCCGGACTCCGAAGAAGGCGGGATGGAACGCAACCTCGCCGACCACGTGGTCGCCATCAGCCGGGCGATCGACCTCATCGTCGAGGCCACCGGGCGCGACATCCACCTGGCCGGCTACTCCCAGGGCGGGATGTTCGCCTACCAGACCGCGGCGTATCGCAGGTCGAAGGGGATCGCGAGCCTGATCACCTTCGGCAGCCCGGTGGACGTGCTCGCCGCACTGCCCCTGGGGCTGCCCGCGGGACTGGTGGCACCGGCGGCCGAATTCCTGGCGGACAAGGCGTTCTCACGCAACCTCTGGGTGCGGGACTGGATGGCGCGCACCGGCTTCCAGCTGCTCGACCCGGTGAAGACGGTCCGCAGCCGCATCGATTTCCTGCGTCGCCTGCACGACCGCGAGGCACTGCTGCCCCGCGAGGACCAGCGCCGATTCCTCGAAGCCGACGGCTGGGTCGCGTGGTCGGGGCCCGCGATCGCCGAGTTGCTGCGGCAGTTCGTGGCGCACAACCGGATGGTGTCCGGCGGCTTCGTGATCAACGGCGACCTGGTGTCGCTCGCCGAGATCACCTGCCCGGTCCTCGCGTTCGTCGGTGATGCCGACGACATCGGACAACCCGCGGCAGTCCGCGGCATCGTCCGGGCCGCGCCCGACGCCGAGGTCTACGAATCCACCCTCCCGGCCGGACATTTCGGACTGGTGGTGGGCAGCGCGGCCGGTCAGCACACCTGGCCGACGACCTCCGACTGGGTGAACTGGCTCTCCGACAACGGCCCACGCCCCGAACTCGTCTCCGAGATGTCGCTCGTCGAGCCGGGTCACGGCGGCGGGGTCAGTCTGTCCTCGCGCATCACCCACGGGGTCGGCTCGGTGGCCGATGCCGGGACCGCTGCCTCACGCGAGCTGCTCGGCCTGGCCAACTCCCTGCAGCGCACCTCGCGAGCGGTGGCGTCGGAGTCGGTGCGGACTGTGCCACGACTCTTCCGTCTGGGCCAGATCCAGAGCGGGACGCGCATCTCCCTGTCGAAGCTCATGGCCGAGAACACCAAACGCGGCGGCGACAGCGAGCTGTTCCTCTTCGAGAACCGCGTGCTCACCCATGCCCAGGTGAACGCGCGTATCGACAACGTGGTCGCCGGACTGGTCGACTGCTGCATCCGTCCGGGACAGCACATCGGCGTCCTGATGGACACCCGGCCCAGCGCCCTGGTCGTCATCGCCGCGCTGTCGCGTCTGGGCGCGGTGGCGGTGCTGCTCGCCGCGGACGCCGATGTCCGCGAGATGATGCGGCTCGCCGACAGTACGGTGATCGTCACCGATCCCACGAACCTCGACCTCGCGACCGCCGCCTCGGACCGGGTTCTGGTGCTCGGCGGTGGCAGCGGCGATTCGCGTGCGATCGACGGCGCCGACGGGACGTCGATCGTCGACATGGAGCGGATCGACCCCGACGAGGTCGTGATGCCCACCTGGTACCGGCCCGACCCCGGGCTCGCGGGGGATCTCGCATTCATCCTGTTCAGCCGTGCCTACGGCAAACTCGTCCCGTGGCCGGTGACCAACCACCGGTTCGCGATGTCGGCATTCGGCGCGGCATCGGCGGCGGCGCTCACCGACCGCGACACCGTGTACTGCCTGCCTCCGCTGCACCACGCGTCGGGACTGCTCACGACGCTGGGCGCAACGGTGGTCGGGCGGTCGCGCATCGCGCTGTCCAACGGCATCGATCCCGCCAACTTCGCGGTGGAGGTGCAGCGCTACGGCATCACCGTCGTGTCGTACACGTGGTCGATGCTCAGCGGCATCGTGCGCGATCCCGACTTCCACATCAACCAGCACAACCCGATCCGCTTGTTCATGGGCTCCGGTATGTCGGCGGGATTGTGGGAGGACGTGTGCGCCAGCTTCCCTCGCGCGCGCATCCTCGAGTTCTTCGCGACCGCTGACGGTTCGGCGATCCTCGCGAACGTGTCCGGGGACAAACTGTCCTCCGTCGGCCGGCCGCTGCCGGAGACCAATCCCGTCGAGGTCGCGGCGTATGACATCGTCGGTGACCGACTGCTCATCGACGACTCGGGCTTCGTCCGGCGGGCCGAGACGGGGGAGCCCGGTCTGCTCCTCGCCAAGGCGAAGCACAAGTTCGACACCAACGGCACGGTGCTGCGCGACGTCTTCACGACCCGGGATCGGTGGGAGGTGTCCGGCCACCTGTTCGTGCGCGACGCCGACGGCGACCTGTACTTCCTCGGGGCGACCGACCGGGTGCTGCGGACCGCTGACGGGCCGGTGTTCATCCCGCCCCTCACGCACGCACTGTCGCGACTCACGAGCGTCGACCAGGTCGTCGTGTACGGCGTCGGCGAACCCGGACACCAGGTCGTCGTCGCCGCGATGACCCTTCGGCCCGGCGTCAAACCGGACTCGCTCACGGTCACCCAGCTGCGGATCGCGTTGGGGGAGTATCGTGCCGACGCCCGGCCGCACCTGATCCACGTCGTCGACGAGATCCCGAAGTCGGCGTCCTTCCGTCCGCTGAGCACCGGCCTGGTGGAGGAGGGACTGCCGAAACCGGGTCCGCGCGTCTGGTACCGCGACGACGACGGCCGCTATCGCAGGTACACCCGGACCGTGGCGGAGAAGCTGGACTGGACCGGGTCCCGGACGAGCGATGCCCTAGGGTGATCGGGGTGACGACACGCGCTGAGGCCATCGACCCGATCGTGCGCGAACGCCTGGCCTGCCCGCAGGACCACGGTCCGCTGATCGACGCCGGCGACGAGCTCTACAACCCGAGACTGCACGTTGCGTACCGCATCGACTCCGACGGCATCCCGGTGATGCTGATCGACGAGGCACGGGCGGTCGACGACGCCGAGCACGAACGCATCGTCGCGTCGCAGTAGTCCGATCGTCGGCCGGGCCCGGTGTGCACCGGGCTTCGGCGCCTCACCTCACCCGCGACCCGATCTGGGCGGATGACAAGATCGAGGGGTGAGTGCTGACAATGCCGAGACCACCCAGCCGACCGCCGTGCCCGCAACCGTCGACATCCTCGATGAGCTGCGCTGGCGTGGGCTGATCGCTCAGTCCACCGATCTGGACGCCCTGGGTGATGCGCTTGCCGACGGGCCGGTCACCTTGTATGCGGGGTTCGATCCGACGGCGGCGAGTCTGCACGCCGGGCACCTCGTTCCGCTGTTGACGCTCAAGCGGTTCCAGCTCGCCGGCCATCGGCCGATCGTCCTCGCCGGCGGTGCCACCGGTCTGATCGGTGACCCCCGTGACGTGGGGGAGCGGACGATGAACTCGGCCGACACCGTCGCCGAGTGGGCCGGACGGATCGATGCGCAGCTCCGACGATTCGTCGACATCGCCGACACCCCGGCCGGTGCTGTGGTCGTCAACAACCTCGACTGGACCGGACAGCTGTCGGCGATCGAGTTCCTGCGCGATCTGGGCAAGCACTTCTCGGTGAACGTGATGCTCGCACGGGACACGGTGAAGCGGCGTCTCGAGGCCGACGGTATGAGCTACGCCGAGTTCAGCTACCTGCTGCTGCAGTCGAACGACTTCGTCGAACTCCATCGCCGGTACGGATGTGTGCTCCAGATCGGCGGGTCCGATCAGTGGGGGAACATCGTCGGCGGAGTCGACCTGGCCCGACGACTCGACGGCTCGGCGCTACACGCGTTGACCGTTCCCCTCGTGACGTCGGCGGACGGAAAGAAGTTCGGCAAGTCCACGGGCGGCGGGAGTCTGTGGCTCGACCCGGAGCTGACGAGTCCCTACTCCTGGTACCAGTACTTCGTGAACACGGCGGACGCCGATGTCGTCCGCTACCTGCGCTGGTTCACGTTCCTCGGGCGGGAGGAGATCGACGAACTCGAGCGCGCGACCGTCGAGACCCCGCACCTGCGTCGCGCGCAGCGACGTCTCGCCGCCGAGATGACAACCCTCATCCATGGCAAGGCCAACACCGATGCGGTCGAGCTGGCCAGCCAGGCGCTGTTCGGCCGGGCCGAGCTCGACGAGCTCGACGAGGCAACCCTCGCGGCCGCTCTCGGCGAGACCTCGGTCGCCGACTACCCCGATGGCCGACCGACCATCATCGAACTACTCGTCGACACGAAGCTGTCGGAGAGCAACAAGGCCGCACGTCGTGCGGTGTCGGAGGGGGGCGCGTACGTGAACAACACCAAGATCACCGACCCGGAGTGGCAGCCGGCTGATGCCGACCTGCTCCATGGACGGTGGTTGGTGGTCCGTCGCGGCAAGAAGAGTTTCGCCGGCGCCAAACTAGGCCGCTGACCAGGCGATTTGACGCGTTGTTCGCGCCTGTGTAACTTAATCGACGCACCGCAGAGAGCAACTCCCCCGGAGCCGCAAGCACCGGGGAAGCAAAAGTGCCCGAGCCACTCGCTCGGGCCGCCTGTGCGGGGCCACTCCCGAGAACGAGATCGCGAGCATTCAGCGCGCTCTGGGAGGGCTTGCCGGAGCCGGCTTCACATCGAAGACGTCTGGTGGGTGTGTGTTCTTTGAGAACTCGATAGTGTGATGATGAATTGTCTGATGCCATTTGTGGCATCGAGCATTCTTGTGGATGTTGATGTTTGTTTTTTGTGTGGCGTCCGGCCCCGTCTGGGTGTCACATTTTGCTAGGTTTATTTTGGTCAGGTTTGCTTTCCTGGTTGTGTTGAAACGCTGGCTCTTTTTTTGGGGGTTGGTTTTGTTTCACTATTTTTTCATGGAGAGTTTGATCCTGGCTCAGGACGAACGCTGGCGGCGTGCTTAACACATGCAAGTCGAACGGAAAGGCCCAGCTTGCTGGGTACTCGAGTGGCGAACGGGTGAGTAACACGTGGGTGATCTGCCCTGCACTCTGGGATAAGCCTGGGAAACTGGGTCTAATACCGGATATGACCAACTGTCGCATGGTGGTTGGTGGAAAGCTTTTGCGGTGTGGGATGGGCCCGCGGCCTATCAGCTTGTTGGTGGGGTAATGGCCTACCAAGGCG
>NZ_NGFO01000038.1 GCF_002149015.1 Gordonia lacunae
GTCAGTCCCCGACGTAATCCCGACCAGAACTGCTCGTGGACCTCAGCAGATTTGACCCGGCCTTGACCGCGACCGCTGGGCAACGAACGCCCAGCAGAATGCATCCACGTGTAGCCGGTAAACGACGACACCCCGATCGATCGGGCCGCTGCTACAACCGAGGCCCCCGCCTCGATCTCACTCCAAAACCGAGCCCGCAAATCCTCCCCAACGCGTATCCCAGCAACAGCCACCACAGCCTCCACAAGTCAGGCTGTTGCGGCGACCACTTGAACCTGCCCCACCTATCCGCTCCCTGAGGAGCGCCCGGAGCTTGCGGAGGGCGCGTCACGAAGGGTCACGCGACCGGGGTTGGGACCCTTCGTGACGCTCGCAAGCTCGCTCCTCAGGGATCAGGGTGAGGGGCTCGCAAGCTCGCACCTGAGGGATCAAGGGGTGTTGTTCGTTCGGATCAGGGAGTAGACGGCGAGCGTTTGTACTCGCCCGGTGGAGCCGCAAGTCCGGCAGGAACACGCGTGAATCGTGGGTAGCGAGCCGGGGTGCGGCAGGCGAACTACAGTGAGCTGGTGCGCACGGCCGGAGGAAGGGAAGTGGTGTGACGCGGGTGGCTCGTTGGCTCGGCGTCGTGCTCGCCGTTCTGGTCGTCGTGACCGGGTGCGTGGACAACGAGGCGCGGGAGCGTGCGAATCAGGTCACCCCGATCGACATCGACGTGGCGAAGGTGCCGGAGATCGCGGCCCTCGTCCCAGCCGAGATAGCGCGCACCGGACGACTCATCGTCGGGGTCAACATCCCGTATCAGCCCAACGAATACAAGGACGCCTCGGGGAAGATCGTGGGCTACGACGTCGATCTGATGAACGCCGTCGGCAAGGTGCTCGGACTGGTCCCCGACTACAAGGAGTCCCAGTTCGACACGATCATCCCGTCGATCCAGGCCGGCACCTACCAGGTCGGCATGTCCTCGTTCACCGACACACTCGAACGCGAGAAGCAGGTCGACTTCGTGACCTACTACAGCGCGGGCGTGCAGTGGGCGCAGGCCACCGACAACGACGACGACATCGATCCGGACAACGCATGTGGTCTCCGGGTCGCGGTCCAGACCACCACCTACGAGGACACCGACGAGGTCCCCGCCAAGAGCGCCGCCTGCATCGCTGCGGGGAAGACGGCGATCGACAAGGTCAGGTTCGACAGCCAGGACGAGGCGGTCAACGCGCTGATCCTGGGACGGGTGGACGCGATGTCGGCCGACTCGCCGGTCACCGCCTACGCCATCAAGCGGACGGACGGCCGGTTGAAGCCGGCCGGCGGCATCTTCGATTCCGCGCCCTACGGGTGGGCCATCCGAAAGGGTTCGCCGGTCGCGGTCGCGATGCAGCGGGCGGTGCAGTACCTCATGGACAACGGACAGTACGAGCAGATCGCGGCCAATTGGGGTCTCGAGGAGGGCATGATCGATGTCTCCGTCATCAACGGGGCGGTGAACTGAGGTGACGTCACCGCAGGCCGACCCCGCCACATCGACCGAACCGGAACCGATCAAGGCGGTCCCGCTCCGCCGGCCCGGGCAGTGGATCGCCGCGGTGATCATCGTCGTGCTGGCCGCGCTGTTCATCTACGGTGCCGCCACCAACGAGGCCTACAGCTGGGGCACGTACGGCAACTATCTCTTCGACTCGCGCATCCTGTCGGGCGTCGGGTACACCCTGGCCCTGACCCTGCTGTCGATGGCGATCGCCATCGTGCTCGGAGTCCTCCTGGCGATCATGCGGCTGAGCCCGAACCCGGTGTTGCGCGGGACGTCGTGGGTGTACCTGTGGATCTTCCGCGGTACGCCCGTGTATGTGCAGCTCGTGTTCTGGGGCCTGTTCCCGGCGATCTACAAGCAGATCGACCTCGGCATCCCGTTCGTGCACCAGTTCGTGTCCCTCGACATCCAGACCCTCAACGCCGCGTTCCTGTTCGCGGTCATCGGTCTGGGTCTGAACGAGGCCGCGTACATGGCCGAGATCGTCCGCGCGGGTGTGTCGTCGGTCGGTGAGGGGCAGACCGAGGCCTCGGTCGCCTTGGGCATGTCGTGGTCGCAGACGATGCGACGCACGGTCCTGCCGCAAGCCATGCGGGTCATCATCCCGCCCACGGGCAACGAACTGATCAGCATGCTCAAGACCACCAGCCTGGTGGCCGCGGTCCCGCTCACGCTCGACCTCTACGGCCGCCAGCGCGACATCTCGGGGGTGATCTTCGAGCCGATTCCGTTGCTGCTGGTCGCCTCGACCTGGTACCTCGTCATCACCAGCGTTCTGATGGTGGGGCAGTACTACGTCGAGCGCTACTACGCCAAGGGCGCGACACGTGCGCTGACGGCGCGACAACTCAAGACGATGGCCGACGGGGCGGCCACGGCACCCGGCGGCGCCGCGGGCCCGGCAGGGGGAGAGAAGGCATGAGCCCGGGAGAGCACACGACCGGTCCGGCAGATCCCGGCGGATCACCGACGCCGATGGTGGTGGCCGACCGTGTCTGCAAGAGCTTCGGTTCGGTACAGGTCCTCAAGGGGATCTCGCTGGAGGTCGCACGGGGAGAGGTGTTGTGCCTCATCGGACCGTCGGGCTCGGGGAAGTCCACGTTCCTGCGATGTGTGAACCACCTCGAGGTCGTCAACGCGGGCCGGCTCTACGTCGACGGTGACCTCATCGGGTATCGCGAACGCAGCGGCAAGCTGTACGAGATGAGCGCCAAGGACGCCGCCACCCAGCGCCGCGACATCGGCATGGTGTTCCAGCACTTCAACCTGTTCCCGCACCGCACGGCCCTGGAGAACGTGATCGAGGCGCCGATGCAGGTGAAGCGGCAGTCCCGTTCGGAAGCGGTCGACAAGGCCCGCTACCTGCTGGACCGGGTCGGATTGTCCACCCGGGCCGACGCCTACCCGGCCCAGCTGTCGGGCGGCCAGCAGCAGCGCGTCGCGATCGCACGCGCACTCGCCATGGACCCCAAGCTCATGCTCTTCGACGAACCCACCTCGGCCCTCGACCCCGAACTCGTCGGGGACGTCCTGAAGGTGATGCGCGAACTCGCCGCCTCGGGGATGACGATGATGGTCGTCACCCACGAGATGGGCTTCGCGCGGGAGGTCGCGGATCAACTGGTGTTCATGGACGGCGGGGTCGTCGTCGAACAGGGCGATCCGCGCGAGGTGCTCTCCGACCCCAAGGAACAACGCACCCGGGAGTTCTTGTCGAAGCTGCTGTGAGTGCCGCTAGTCGGCCTTGTGGCTGCAGAAGATCGCTGTCCCCGGAAAGTAGCTGCCGCGCAACGGGCTCCACTGGCCCCACGTCCGGTCGAAACCGTCCGGCCATTCGGGTTCGATGATGTCGTCGAGGACGAATCCGGCTGCACGGAGTTCGCGGACACGGTCGCCGATGGTGCGGTGGTGTTCGACGTAGGTCAGCGTGCCGTCGGCATCGGTCTCGGTGTACGGCGTGCGGTTGAAGTAGGGGATCCGCACGGTCAGTCCCTCCGGCCCGGGGTCGTCGAGGAACATCCATCGCATCGGGTGGTTGACGGCGAAAACCCAACGGCCGCCGGGTTTCAGAACACGAGCGACCTCGCTCATCACACCGGCGGAGTCGGCGACGAACGGCACTGCGCCGAACGCCGAGCACGCGGAGTCGAACGACTCGGCTGCGAACGGCAGCGTCTCCGCGGTGGCCTGCACGAGCGGTACCCGTACGCCCTCGGCGGTCATCGCGTCGAGTCCGATGCCCAGCATCCGCCGCGACAGGTCCACGCCGACCGCACGTGCGCCGTGTGCGGCCAGCCATCGGGCGCAGGGCGCCGAACCGCATCCGATCTCGAGGATGTCGCGCCCGTCGATGTCGCCGAGGAGATGGACGTCGGACTCGCGAAGTCCCTCCGGGCACCAGACGAAGTCCCCGCCCGCGGCATGTGCGCCGAGGAATTCACCGTGCTCGACGTGGTAGTTCTCCGCGTCGTGATCCCACCACCAGCGGTTGGCGCGGTCGCTGGACGTGGAGTCGACGTCACCGAGGATCCTCGGGGGCCGGTTCGCTCCCGGGCCGTTCGATGTCGTGTGCTTGGATTCGGCCTCGTTGGGGGACACCCTGCGATGATAGGGCCCCGTCTTTTCTCGACCGGTGTCCCGCGGATCCCGATCGGTCGATGCCGGCCGCACTCCTCGGAGCGCTCAGGTGGTCAGCTCATAGAAGCGGAAGAAGCTGAAGTCCTCGATGGGTAGGACCTCGACGCCCGCGTAGCCGGCGTCGCGCGCGTACTGCTTCAGGGTCGACGGCCGGAACACCGTGCCGGTCGCCGCCGACGGCGGCGAACTCATCGAATCGGGCAGACAGACGAACAACGAGAACCCGTACATGATCTTGTCGAGATCGTCTGCCGGGCCGGTGAACTCGTCGGATACCGCTTCGTCCATGACGATCAGCGACGCCCCGGGGGTCAGTGAGCGACGGACGGCGGCGAGGACCTCGACCGGTCGGGGCATGTCGTGCAGGCACTCGAATGCGAAGGCGGCGTCGAACGGACCATGCGCCGACGCCTCGTCTCCGTCTGCGACGAGGAACCGCACGCGTTCGGAGACTTCCGCGGTGGCTGCGTGCGCCCGGGCCATCTGGACCGAGGCGTCGTCGACGTCGAGGCCGACGAAGGTCGCCTCCGGATACGCCCGGGCGAGTGCGATGGTGGAATGGCCCGCGCCGAACCCGATGTCGGCGATGTGGGCGCCGGGACGCGAGAGACGCGCGTGAAGGTGGTCGACACCGGCGAGTGCCGGCGCGAGCCGGTTGTCGAACCACGGCCGGTTGAGATCGGCCTGGCACTCGCGCGCATCGGCACCCAGGGTTTCCCAGCTGACGCCCCCACCGTGCCGGTAGGCGTCGAGCAGTTCTGGGAGGTGGCGGGCCGATGCCGCGAACATGCGCGGGAGGGCGCCCAGATACGACAGGCTCGAGGTGTCGGTGAGTACCTCGGCGACGCCCGGCGGGATCGCGAAGGTGGGCGGGCTCGCGGTGAGGTCCGCATCGAGAATGCCGAAGGCGCACTGCATCTCGAGCCACTCCCGGGCATAGCGGGCATTGGTCTCGGTGTGTTCGGCCAGTGCGTCGGAGGTGAGTGGTCCGGACTCGACCATGCAGCGGTACCACCCGAGACGGTCGCCGAGATACACACTCATCGTCTCGGCGGTGGCCAGCGCCGAACCGAAGAGCCGTTCGGCGAACGCCTCGGGGCTCGCTCCCGGCCGGTCAGGGTGGCGATCCACTGCTTCGGTCATGAACCATGATGTGGCCGAGCCGGCGCACCGCGCGCTCGTTTGGGCGAATGCGGAGCCGCGAACTTCGCCGGACCGCCGGTTCGGGAGTGGGTAATCTGTGCGCCGTGGGTGACGAGACTTGCCGATGCGGTCACGACCGAGCGGCGCATGAGCACTACCGGGCGGGCACCGACTGCGCGCTGTGCGGCGCCGGCTCCTGTCCCCGGTTCCGGCGCACCTCCCGGCTTCGTCGTCTCCTGGGCGCGTTGCCCGGAGGCCGGGGCTCCGGCCGCCCGTCGGCCTGACCGCCCGCCCTACGGAACCGGCGGCCCGTCGGCGGGGTCCGTCGTGGCTGTCCGCTCAGCAGGCCCGCCCCGCGAGCACGACGTCGATGCCGTCGTCGGGGTCCCAGCGGCGGAGGGCGGTGAACTCACCGACGATCTCGGTGCGTAGGTCGAGGATGTCCAACGCGCGGGTGAGCTGGTCGGCGTCCATCCGCCGCGCGAGGGTGACGTGCGGGGTCCACTGCCCGGGGACGGTGTGCGCGAACGGTGTCTCGCGAGTTCCGGGCGCCGTCGGGGAGGCGGCCGGTCGGGACTCGATGAAGTCGGCGGACAGCCGGCCGACCTGGGCGTGGACCGACAGGAGTTCGGTCGACGGCACCACGAGCCGCGCGAGCGTCGACCGGCCGGCGGCGCCGAAGAGGATGGGGGCGCCGAGTTTCATGCCGACCGGAAGGCGCAGGGCGACCCCGGCGAGCGCCGCGTCGGCGCGCGGATCGATTCGCGACGCGGCCACGAGCGTGACGTGGGGACGGTTGGTCGCCGAGGCGACGCGTCCCTGATGGGGCAGTCCGGCTGCGGCGAGAGCGGCCCATTCGGCCCGAACCTGCTGGTCGGACGAGTCGTCGAGGAGGAGTTCGAGTGAGTGCGCCACGTGGGGATCGTCTCATTTTCCGCGGAGCCGTACGTCCCGGCGGCCTCGCGAGACGAGCCATTTGCCCAGCACAATGCCGCTGGAGTAGGCTTCTACACGCGCGTGTGCCCGATGACGCGCGGTTCGCACCTGCCCTGACCGGTGACAGGCCGGTCCAGGTGGTGTCGATCAACAGAGCTTTGCAGAATCGTACCTACTACACACCTGTCCGGAGCAACTCAACATATGTCGTCCCCCACGATCACCTCGCCGCAAGTAGCCGTCAATGACATCGGCACTGCCGAGGACTTTCTCGCCGCCATCGACTCCACGATCAAGTACTTCAACGATGGCGACATCGTGGAAGGCACCATCGTCAAGGTCGATCGGGACGAGGTTCTGCTCGACATCGGTTACAAGACCGAAGGCGTCATCCCTTCTCGCGAACTGTCGATCAAGCACGACGTGGACCCCAACGAGGTCGTCAACGTCGGTGACGAGGTCGAAGCCCTGGTCCTCACCAAGGAGGACAAAGAAGGTCGTCTGATCCTCTCCAAGAAGCGTGCGCAGTACGAGCGTGCTTGGGGCACCATCGAGGAGCTCAAGGAGAAGGACGAGGCCGTCAAGGGCACCGTCATCGAGGTCGTCAAGGGCGGCCTGATCCTGGACATCGGCCTGCGCGGCTTCCTCCCGGCATCGCTCGTGGAGATGCGTCGCGTCCGCGATCTGCAGCCGTACATCGGCAAGGAGATCGAGGCCAAGATCATCGAGCTCGACAAGAACCGCAACAACGTGGTCCTGTCGCGTCGCGCATGGCTCGAGCAGACCCAGTCCGAGGTCCGCAGCGAGTTCCTGCACCAGCTGCAGAAGGGCCAGGTCCGCAAGGGCGTCGTGTCCTCGATCGTCAACTTCGGCGCGTTCGTCGATCTCGGCGGCGTCGACGGTCTGGTCCACGTCTCCGAGCTGTCCTGGAAGCACATCGATCACCCGTCCGAGGTCGTCGCCGTCGGCGACGAGGTCACCGTCGAGGTCCTCGACGTCGACCTGGACCGCGAGCGTGTGTCGCTGTCGCTCAAGGCAACCCAGGAAGATCCGTGGCGTCAGTTCGCCCGCACCCATGCCATCGGCCAGATCGTGCCGGGCAAGGTCACCAAGCTGGTGCCGTTCGGTGCGTTCGTCCGCGTCGACGAGGGCATCGAGGGTCTGGTCCACATCTCCGAGCTGGCCGAGCGCCACGTCGAGGTGCCGGATCAGGTTGTCGCCGTCGGCGACGACGCGATGGTCAAGGTCATCGACATCGACCTGGAGCGTCGCCGGATCTCGCTGAGCCTCAAGCAGGCCAACGAGGACTACACCGAGGAGTTCGACCCCTCGAAGTACGGCATGGCCGACAGCTACGACGAGCAGGGCAACTACATCTTCCCCGAGGGCTTCGACGCCGAGACCAACGAATGGCTCGAAGGCTTCGAGAAGCAGCGTGAGGCATGGGAGGCCCGGTACGCCGAGGCCGAGCGTCGTCACAAGATGCACACCGCCCAGATGGAGAAGTTCGCCGCCGCTGCCGCCGAGGCCGCCAACGCCCCGACCGACTACTCGTCGGCGTCGGAGAGCCGCGGGGGATCGTCGTCCAGCAGCTCGACCGGTGGGTCGTCGGCCGGCGGTTCGCTGGCCAGCGACGAGCAGCTCGCCGCACTGCGCGAGAAGCTGTCGGGCAACGCCTGACACACTCGCTCACTGAGCACATGAGAGAAGCCCTCCCGGGAAACCGGGAGGGCTTCTCTCATGTCTCGTCCATGCGTGTCAGCGAGCAATGTCGGCACGTGACCCGGACTGCCAGTAGTCCCGGACATCGAAGGCCGTCAATGCTGACCAGCGCGGGGGTGTCCGACCCGTCGGGCCGCCCGCGTCCGACGGGGAGTCGGCGGGCGCACCGTCGAGCGGTTCCTCGAAGCCGCGTAGCCGGAGAGCGAGGGCGGGCTCGCGATCGATCGCCGCGGCGAGTGCGTACAAGGTGGCGAGAATGTGCAGGCATCGATCGCCGCGGGCGCGACACGAACAGTCCGCGACGTCGAGATCCGCAGCGGACCACGCCGCCGCCTCGACGACCCTGCGGTGCATGTCGTCGGTCGGTTCCGTGGACGGGCCGAGCAGGTCGCGCAGTGCCGACGCGGTGACCGAGGTCATCGGGTCGAATTCCAGGTGGGCCATCGACGCGTCACCGCCACGCTGGACCAGTCCGCTGACCGAACGTCCGTCGATGGTCAGTGTGACGCCCCCGTTGCGGGCGACGCTGCGGGCGCGTGGCGCCAGCGGGTTGGGAGAGCGGGTCGCGATCGGCTCGGCGAGCCGGACGATCTCGGCTCCCCAGCGGCTGAAGCCGAACTCGGCAGGTGAGCCGGTCATCGCACCTCCCGGTTGCGGCGCAGGACGTCGATCAGCCGCTCGTCGCTGAGGCCGGTCAGTTCCGCGAGCGCCGACGAGTCGTCGGTGTGCGTGCTGAGGGCGGACTTGCGCCGGTGCAGGTCGTCGATGTGCTCCTCGAGCGACGTGGCCGTCGTGAGGGTCGTGACCGTGACCGGACGCTCCTGTCCGAAGCGGTGGACCCGATCAGAGGCCTGAGCCTCGACCGCGGGGTTCCACCAGCGGTCGAAATGGATGACGTCGCAAGCACGGGTGAGGGTGAGTCCGACGCCGCCGGCCTTGAGACTCATCACCATCACACCCGCGCCGCGACCCGCCTGGAAATCGGCGACGAGCTCATCGCGCCGGCCCGTGGGGAGGCCGCCGTGGAAGAACGGAACGTCGATACCGAACTGATCGACGAGGTGGCGGACGAGGAGCTCGCCCGTGTCGCGGTACTGGGTGAAAACCAGTGTGGGGGAGTCGGTGCGCAGGTTGTCGGCGAGGATCTCCGTGCACACGTCGAGTTTGCCCGAGCGGCCGACGAGCACGCGGGTGTCGCCGGTGACGAGACCGGGATGGTTGCAGATCTGCTTGAGTCGGGTGAGGGTGGCGAGAATCCTTCCGTGTCTCTCGAATCCATCGCCGAAGCCGTCGTCTTCCACACGCGCCAAGTGGGCGTCGTAGAGCTGCGCCTGCTCGTCGGTCAGGTCGACGAGAACCGGATTGGGGATCTTCGGTGGCAGCGCCGACGCCACCCGGGATTTGGTGCGCGCCAGCATCACCGGGGACACCGCGACCCGGAGTCGTTGCAGCGCGCCGGTGTCGCCGTCGTCCACGGCTTTGGTGAACCGGCGTCGGAACACCGCCCGGTGTGGGAACAGTCCCGGCGTGGTGACGCGGAGAATCGACCAGAGGTCGTCGAGACTGTTCTCGATCGGGGTGCCTGTCAACGCGACGCGAGCACGGGCATCGACGGAGCGGGCCGCGCGGGAGACCTGGGTCCGTGGGTTCTTCAACGCCTGTGCCTCGTCGAACACGATTGTCGCCCACCGGGTCCGGCGCACGACGTCGATGCCCAGCCGCAGTCGTGCGTAGGAGATCACGGTGACCGAACCGGCTTCGACCGGGGCATCGTCGAGGGGGCCGGAATGGATGTCGAGTGCGGGCGCGAATCGTGCCATCTCATACGTCCAGTTGGTCACGAGGCTCGTCGGGCAGACGACCAGCTGTGGTCCCTCGTGGGCCCGCAGCGTCAACAGCCCGATCGCCTGGACGGTCTTGCCGAGTCCCATCTCGTCGGCCAGCACGGCGCCACCGGTGGCCGCGGCGGCCCGGGCGAGCCACGCGATCCCGCGAATCTGGTAGGGCCGCAGACTTGCCCGGAGCGTGTCGCGCAGGGTGTCCGCTGTGACAAGGCAGTCCCGGAGCGCCGCACGGGCGTAATCGGCCGTGGTCATCGCGGTGCCGGTGGGGTCGACCTCGGCGTGGGCGGCGAGCGGTAGTGGCGTCGAGAAATCACCGGCGACTGTGCGTCGCCACGCCAGGACCGACTCGGCGACCCGGCCGGAGTGGCCGGATTCGTCTCGGGAGAGGAGTGTCGGGACGTCGACCAGGTCGCAGCCGACGTCGCGGACGACGAGGCCGTGGCCCTCCGGAACCGCGAGGCGACACGACTCCGCGCGGCTGCCGAGGTCCGGATCATGCGACGACCAGAGCGCGAATTGGTGCAGATCCGGCAGATATGTGGCCTGTGTGGTCAGCGTGGCACTCCTCTTGGTACGGTGTACGGAGTTATTACTCGGTACACCGTACGGGAGAGGGTCCGCCGTGTCGACCGCTGATGACGTACGCACGCTGGTCCGCCTGCTGTGGCGGGCCGAGGCCGGCGTCGAGGCGCCGCGACGCGGACCTCGGCAGCGCGTGTCGGTCGACGACGTCGTCAGGACGGCGATCCGCCGTGCGGACGCGGGCGGACTCGGCGCGGTGTCGATGCGCGCGCTGGCTGCCGACCTCGGCATCGGACCGATGAGTCTCTACACCTACGTACCGACACGTGACGTGTTGGTGGCACTCATGGTCGACGAGGTGGCGGCCCACGCGCCGATGCCTCCGAGTTCGTCGACCGTCGTCGAGTCCCTGGCGGGTGTTGCGCGCGCACTACGTGCCGAGTACCTCGCTCATCCCTGGTTGCTGGAGGCCTCGCCCTGGCGTCAGGTGCTCGGGCCGCATCGACTCGCCCGCTATGAGCGGCAGCTCGAACTCCTCGAGCCACTCGACATCTCGGATGTCCAGCGTGACAACATCATCTCGCTGATCGGTGCCTTCGTGACCGGCAATGCGCGCGAGGCGATCGGAGCACGGGTGGCTGCCGACGAGACCGGGATGAGCGATGCGCACTGGTGGGAGATCGCCGGCCCCGAACTCGCGGTGGTCATCCCCGATGGTGCGTTTCCGCTGTCGGATCGGGTCGGCAGTGCGGTCGGCGAGATCCATCAGGCGCCCGGTGCCCCCGACGACGCCTTCGAGTTCGGACTCTCACGCGTACTGGACGGAGTGCGGCCACTGCTGTCCCGACGTCCGATGTGACGCTCGGATCGACCGCCGGGGGCTATGTTCGCGTCGTTTCACCCATGCGTTGTTGACAATGATTTTCATTTCCCTGTTCACTGTCCGGGTGTTTGCACAACGGACAAATCTGACCCGATCTCTGGCGCTTCTCACCGCCGCATCGTTCGCGCTCGTCGCCTGTGGGAGCGAGGATTCCGGCGACTCGACACCCGCCGCCTCCAGTTCCGCCAAGGCCGTCGAACAGCAGAGCGCCACACCGCGTCTCGCGCTCAGCTACGACGGCGGCATCCTGGTCCTCGACGCGGAGTCGCTCGAGCAGGTCGCCGACCTACCGGTCGACGGCTTCATCCGGCTCAACAGCGCCGACAACGGCCGCAATGTCTTCGTCTCCGAGTCGGACGGGTTCCGGGTCCTCGACATGGGCACCTGGACGCGCCAGCACGGCGATCACGGTCACCACTACACGACCACCCCGGCCATGACCGACATGACCTTCGGCGGAGAGGGGCCGGGACACGTTGTGCCCCATGACTCCCGGATCACGCTCTTCACCGACGGGACCGGTGAGGTCGACATCGTCGAGCCCGCCGAACTCCTGCGCGGCAACGCGGCATCGACCTCCTTCACCCTTCCCGAACCCCACCACGGGGTCGCGGTGTTCCGCGAGGACGGCAGCGTCGTGGTGACCGTCGGGAACGAGGACTCACGCAGTGGAGTCGCGATCCTCGACGGTGAGCGCAAGGAGATCGTGCGCAACGACCAGTGTCCCGGCGTGCACGGTGAAGCCGCCGGCGCCGGCGGAGTCCTCGCCTTCGGTTGCGAGGACGGTCTGCTCATCGTGAACGGCAACGAGATCCGCAAGGTCGACAGCCCGGACCCGTACGGGCGCATCGGCAACCAGGCCGGCAGTGACGAGTCACCGATCATACTCGGCGATTACAAATCCGACCCGGATGCCGACATCGAACGGCCGACGAGATTCTCGCTCACCGACACCCGCACCGGCCGGCTCCGGCTGGTCGACCTCGGCACGTCGTACAGCTTCCGGTCCATCGAGCGTGGACCCGGTGGGTCCGGGGTGATCCTCGGAACCGACGGCGCCCTGCACGTCTTCGACGTCGACACGGCCGCGAAGACCGCGACCATCCCGGCGATCGGTGCGTGGAGCGAACCGGACGAGTGGCAGTCCCCGATGCCGAACGTCGTGGTCCAGGAGGGCATCGCCTACGTCAGTGATCCGGCGGCCAAGAAGATCGTCGCGATCGATCTGAACAAGAGCGAGAAGGTCGGTGAGGCGGAGTTGCCGCACGAGACCATCGAACTCGCCGCCGTCACGGGCTGACCGGCGACCCGACGAGACCTCGTCTCGACAGCGCGTCCCTGTTGTCGGGTCGCGCTGCGCGAGACGGGGTCTCTGCGTGTCGATGCATCCGTTCCGCGGTGCGGCCCCGGACATGGCGCAGCACTCAGCCGAGGAACAGGGGTCCGGCGTGGTCGGCTCGCGGTGCCCGGCCGACGGCGCGGAAGAGGGACCAGACCGTCACCTGGGTGGCGGTCAACACCGGGACCCCGGCGGCCTCCGCGAGGGCGGAGGTCAAGTGGTCGGTGTGCAGGGCGGTTTCGGGCAGTAGGACAGCCTCCGCCTCCGGATGAGCGGCCCTACCGACCAGGTCGATGATCCTCGCGTCGCCCCACTCCGTCAGGTCGCGGTCGGTGCGAGCATTCGCATCCACACGGTGGCTGACCGTGGTCCCGGACCGGGCGATGTGCTCGATGAACCGGTCGGTGAACAGCGGCGGGTACACCGAGGCGACGCTGACGGCAGTCGCCCCGAGATGGGCCACGGCCTCCTGGAATCCGCGCATCGTCGAGGTCGCGGCACACCGGGCTGTCGATTCGATCGTTGTCAGTTGTCGACGGTGGTCATTCGGGCTGAGCATGAAACTCGCCGACGTGACCGCCAGCGCAACGGCCTCGAACCGCTCCGCCGAGCCGGACAGGGCGTCGGCAAGTGCAGCGGGCCGGCCGAGCCCGGCGACGGTGTCCGCCAGCTCTCGGTCCGACATGCTGCCGAGCGCGGACTGCGTTCCTGCCGGCCACGGCAGCTCCACCACCTGCAGTGTCGACGAGGGGGTCACACGTCCCAGGAGGTCGGCGAAGTCGCGGACGTCCGCGTTCGCCGTGGGGAAGAGCAGACCGAAGTTCGGCGACGCCGCGTTCGTCATCTCCTCACCGTGACACGGTGCGGTCGGTTCCGTCGAGCGGGGCGTGAATGCCATCGGTCCGACTCGTCCTCGGCTGCACGTGAGGCTGCTGCCCGGCCGCCCTGATTCGACTTCTTTACGTCAGCGACGTCGGTGCCGACGCGATCATGGCCACGCCCATCGGTCTGTTCCGGGCCGATCACGCCATTGCCAACCGCCGGACACTCGAGGTCCTCGAGGAACTGAACCGACGGCGATCAGCGATCCGGGCGACTGCCCCGGCACCACTCCTAGGTCATGGCGTTTGTCACACTGTTGGGCGTGATCAGGCTTGGACTGACCGGTGGCATCGGAGCCGGCAAATCGACCGTGGCAAAGACGTTCGTCGAGCGGGGCGCGTACATCATCGACGCGGACAAGATCGCCCGGGAGGTGGTGGAGCCCGGGTCGGAAGGTCTGGCCGCGCTCGTCGAGGCGTTCGGGCCGGAGATCCTGGCCGCCGATGGGAGTCTCGACCGTCCGGCGCTTGCGGCGAAAGCTTTCGTCGACGATGCATCCCGGCAGACGCTCAACGGCATCACCCACCCCCTCATCGGGGCGCGAACGCAGGCGTTGCTCGATGACGCGCCGGCGGATGCGATTGTGGTGCAGGACATCCCGTTGCTGGTGGAAAATCACACGGCTCCGTTCTTCCATCTGGTCGTGATCGTGTACGCCGAGGCCGACGTGCGGTTGCACCGGCTGACGACGATGCGGGGAGTCGCCGAGGCCGATGCCCGCGCCCGGATCGCCGCGCAGGCGACCGACGACCAGCGTCGAGCCGTGGCCGACGTGTGGCTGGACAACTCCGGCGCCCCCGAGGACCTGGCGGCATCGGCGGCGCGGATCTGGGACGAGCGTCTCGTCCCTCTCGAGCTGAACGTCCGCGCTCGCCGAGTCGCCGAGCCGGTCCCCGGACTCGTTGCGTCCGAGCCCAGCCCGGACGGCCCGTCCGCGCGTCTGGTCAACCGGCTCTGGGCGGTGGCCGGTGAACTGGCCACCGCGGTCGACGTCACCGACGCGGCGGCGGTCGAGTTACAGGTGACCGCGCGTGACGCCGGTGCCGCCGAGGGTCTCGTGGACCGGCTCGCCGACGGCGGATTCGCGCCGGCCGGGTCGGATCTGTACGGCTCGTGCGACCCCGGCCGACCGGCCACGGTGCGGGTCGTCGTCGGCTGAGAGAAGCACGACACAAAAACTGACTACAATCGTTTCCAAAATGGGTACGCGCGGCTGTGCACGCTGCTAGCTTGTGAGTCGCGCATCACCGCGGTGGTGGTGTGCTCGAGGACGAGCCCAGGAGTGGAGCACAGCATGGTCGGTCGGGGACAGCGGGGTCGCGCGCGAATCGTTGGCGGCGCAATAGCTTTCGGAGCGGTGGTGTGCGCCGGTGTCGCCCTGGCCGCGCCGGCCGAGGCGGCACTGCAGGGCATCGCGGTGGACACCCTCCCGGGTTACGGGTCGTCGGCCAACGGCTCGTTCAACTACGGGGTGTACGGCGCGGGCTGTGCCTACGAATTGTCGGTACTTGTCGGTGACCCGGGCGCGGCGATGTCGAATCTGAAGGTGACCTCCGTGGGTGCCGGTCGCACCGTCACCCTCTACGACCGTAAGCCGACGAGTGTCGAGGTCACGCCGACGTGGCGTCCGTCCGCGCCGGGCCGGTACGTACTGAAGGCCACGCTCGACGGGGTGGAGAAGACGCGCGCGGTCACCGTCGGCACCGGTGTGCAGTTTCCCGACTTCATTCGAAACGGAGCATGTTTCGTCCTGCCGACGTACTGAGACCCACTGAGGTCGATCGACACCTAGGGGGCGCCGTGGCGGCGCCGGTCGTGGTCGCGGAATGCCACCACACCGCCCGCCGCGGCGTCCAGCCAGGCCTGGACGTCGTTTCCGTGTTCGGCCGTACCGACGAGTGCGCGCGTGGCGATCTCGACCGCTTCGACGCACTGCGTGGTGTCGAGTAGCCCGTCCCGATGCGCTTCGAGCAGTTCGTCGGTGTCGAGCAGCACCGGCGGGGTGCCCGGTACGTCGACGAGATCGAGATACCAGTCCTCGGCGTGCCACCGCCCGTGGTCGTCGGGGCCGGCGAAGCGGCCGACATCGAGATAGAGGCGCTGCCCCTCCCGGTAACCGCCCTGATAGTGGAAGATGTTCGCGCGCAGACCCAATGCGGGTAGCAGCCAGGACTCCAGGTGGTCGAACCGCGGATGCCCCGGTGCGTGGCGCGACATGTACAGCCCGTAGTCGGTGACGCGGTACTCCTCGACCTCACGGACGTAGCCCTTGTTGTCCGTGTTGGTCATCGCGGGTACGTCGAAGACCTCCCGCTTGGGCGGGTGCGATGCGGGCGCTGTCTCGGCCGCACCTCCGCGAGGGTTCGTCATGCCTCGAATCTAGCCAGGCCACCGCGTCCGTACCGGGCGACCGACGATCTCCGGGTGAAAGGTCGTCACCGCCTGTTCGGCTCGGCCCGCGAACCGAGCGGGAACATCGTTGTCATAGCCCGCGTTTACCCTGGCACTATGGCTTTTGCAGCAGAACGCCCCGTCATCGCGCACTCGGAGTTCCGGCCGGTCGGCGAGATCGAGCGGACCGAAGCCCGCCTGGAGGTCGTCAGCGAGTACGAACCGGCGGGCGATCAACCCGCCGCCATCAAGGATCTGACGCGACGGATCAACGCCGGGGAGAAGGACATCGTCCTCCTCGGCGCCACCGGTACCGGCAAGTCGGCGACCACCGCCTGGCTGATCGAGCAGGTGCAGCGGCCCACCCTGGTGATGGCGCCCAACAAGACGCTCGCTGCGCAGCTGGCGAACGAATTGCGCGAGATGCTGCCCAACAACGCCGTCGAGTACTTCGTGTCGTACTACGACTACTACCAACCCGAGGCGTACATCGCGCAGACCGACACCTACATCGAGAAGGACTCGTCGATCAACGACGACGTCGAACGGTTGCGCCACTCGGCGACCTCGAGCCTGCTCTCGCGCCGCGACGTCGTCGTTGTGGCCTCGGTCTCCTGTATCTACGGCCTGGGTACGCCACAGTCGTATCTCGACCGATCCGTCGAGGTGGAGGTGGGCCAGGAGATCGACCGCGACGCCTTGCTGCGGCTGCTCGTCGACGTCCAATACACGCGCAACGACGTGTCCTTCACCCGCGGCGGGTTCCGCGTCCGCGGCGACACCGTCGAGATCATCCCGTCCTACGAGGAACTGGCCGTCCGCATCGAGTTCTTCGGTGACGAGGTCGAGTCGTTGTACTACCTGCACCCCCTGACGGGTGACGTCGTACGTCAGGTCGACTCGTTGCGCATCTTCCCGGCCACCCATTACGTCGCCGGGCCCGAACGCATGGAGAAGGCGATGGCGAGCATCGAGCGAGAGCTCGAGGAACGACTCGCCGACCTCGAGGGCAAGGGCAAACTGCTCGAGGCCCAGCGTCTGCGGATGCGGACCACCTACGACCTCGAGATGATGCGGCAGGTCGGCTTCTGCTCGGGGATCGAGAACTATTCGCGGCACATCGACGGCCGCGCCGCCGGGAGTGCTCCGGCGACCCTGATCGACTACTTCCCCGACGACTTCCTCCTGGTGATCGACGAGTCACATGTCACGGTGCCCCAGATCGGCGGTATGTACGAGGGCGACATGTCGCGCAAGCGCAACCTCGTCGAGTATGGCTTCCGTCTGCCCTCGGCGGTGGACAACCGACCGCTGACCTGGGACGAGTTCGTGGACCGCATCGGTCAGACCGTGTACCTGTCCGCCACCCCCGGCCCCTACGAACTGGGCCAGTCCAACGGCGAGTTCGTCGAGCAGGTGATCCGGCCGACGGGTCTTGTCGATCCGCAGGTGGTGGTCAAACCCACCAAGGGGCAGATTGACGACCTGGTCCACGAGATCCGCGAGCGGACCGATCGCGACGAGCGCGTCCTGGTGACGACCCTGACCAAGAAGATGGCCGAGGATCTCACCGACTACCTGCTCGAACTCGGTATCCGGGTCCGATACCTCCACTCGGAGGTCGACACCCTGCGTCGCGTCGAACTGCTGCGCCAGTTGCGCTCGGGTGACTACGACGTCCTCGTCGGCATCAACCTGCTGCGCGAGGGTCTCGACCTCCCCGAGGTGTCCCTGGTCGCGATCCTCGACGCCGACAAGGAGGGCTTCCTCCGGAGCACCACGTCACTCATTCAGACGATCGGTCGCGCGGCCCGCAACGTGTCCGGCGAAGTCCACATGTACGCGGACAAGATCACCGATTCGATGCGCAACGCGATCGACGAGACCGAGCGACGTCGCGAGAAGCAGATCGCCTACAACAAGGCGAACGGCATCGATCCGAAGCCGCTGCGCAAGAAGATCGCCGACATCCTCGACCAGGTGTATCGGGAGGCGGAGGACGAGACCGTGGCGGTCGGCGGATCGGGACGAAACTCCAGCCGCGGACGCCGCGCCCAGGGCGAGGTCTCGAAGGCCGGCAGTTCAGGGGTCATCGAGAAGCGTGACGTCTCGCTGATGCCGCGGGCCGAACTCGCCGATCTCGTGTCCCAACTCACCGATCAGATGATGACCGCCGCTCGTGATCTGCAGTTCGAGCTCGCGGGGCGACTCCGCGACGAGATCGCCGATCTGAAGAAGGAGATGCGCGGGATGGACGCGGCCGGCATCAAGTGAGGTCTCCACGTGGGGCGCGCTGTGTGTGACCGGCCGATGTGCCGATCACCACGAACGGGGGACAGACGCATGCGTGGCAAACTAATGTCCCGGTGCAGGACCCCTGCAGTTTGGGTATACGCGGTGACGCCTCGCTGATGGGCAGCGAGGCGATTTCATGTCGGGAGGTTGGGATGAGCTCTTACGAAACCGTCGTCGTCGGTACTGACGGCTCCGAGTCGTCGATGAAGGCTGTGGAACGTGCGGGTGCACTCGCGGGCGACGCTCAGTTGGTGATCGCCTGCGCGTACTTCCCGAACGAGCGCGGCGCCGGGGATGCGGCCGACGTCCTCAAGGACGAGGCATATCAGGTCACCGGGTCGACGCCGACCGAGGAGATCCTCCGGACCGCGAAAGAACGCGCGGCCAAGGCCGGTGCGACCAACGTGGTGCAGCGCCCGGTCAAGGGAGCTCCGGTCGACGCGCTCCTGCAGCTGGTCAGCGACGTCAAGGCCGACCTTCTGGTCGTGGGCAACCGCGGCTTGAACTCGATCGCCGGCCGGCTCCTCGGATCGGTCCCCGCGGATGTCGCCCGCAAATCGGCCTGCGACGTCCTGATCGTGCACACCACCGGCTGATCCGGTGTCGCGGGTCGTCACTACGCAGTCGTGGTGATGCCCCGAGGAGACGTCCCGCCTCAGCGGGCGGCCGGAAACGCTCCGGCACGTCCGAGGAGTGCGGGGACATCCTTGTCCAGGGCCTTGCCCAGCCACTGCGCGGCGTCGACCAGTCGCTGCATCTCGATGCCGGTGGTGACCCCCGACCGGTCGAGTGCATAGACGAGATCCTCGGACGCGATGTTGCCGGTGGCTGCGGGCGCGAACGGGCAACCGCCGAAGCCGCCGATACTCGCGTCGAGGGCACTCGCCCCGGACTCGAGCGCGGTGAGAGCATTCGCGTAGCCCGTGTTCCTCGTGTTGTGGAAGTGCCAGCGCTGCGGGATCCCCGGCGCACGCTCTGCTGTGCGGCGAGCGAGGTCGCGCACCTGTGCCGGCACCCCCACGCCGATGGTGTCGGCGAGCGCGATCTCGTCCGGGGCGGCCTCGTCGGCCAGCCGGGCCACGATGTCGGAGATCCAGCCCGGTTCGACCTCGCCGGTGAAGGGACAGCCGAAAGCGACCGCGATGGTCACCGTTGTCGCGATCCCGGCTGCGCGCGCATCGCGCACGACGTCGACGGCCGCCGCGATCGTGTCCGCCACGCCGCACCCCTGGTTCCGGCGACTGAACTCCTCGGTGGCGACGACGACCGCATTCACCTCGTCGACCGCGGACGCGAGAGCGCGGTCGAGGCCACGACGGTTGAGGACGAGCCCGATATAGGAGACGCCGTCCAGTCGTGGCACCCGCTCCATGACCTCTTCCGCGCCGGCCATCTGCGGAACCCGGCGCGGGTTGACGAAGCTGACCGCCTCGACGCGGCGCACTCCGGCGTCCACGGCCCGGCCGATGAACTCGACCTTCTCGTCGACCGAGAGCAGGGTCTGTTCGTTCTGCAGCCCGTCCCGCGGGCCGACCTCGATCAACTGCACATCTGACATGGGTTCGATCTTGCCCGTTCCGCCGCCCTGACTCCATCGGGCCTCATTCGGCCCCTGTCGGTCGAACGACCGAATCTCACCGGGCCCGAGCCGCCACGCACGGTGCGAGAGTGACCAGAGTGACCCTGCTGGACTGGGGTGATCCCATCTGTCACACCAGTTTTCGGAGTCGTCGACCGGTGTGGATCGGCCGATCGTGCGGGATGTATCACTTTCGGAAGCGAAAGCGATGTACCGCGTATGATTCGTTGCTGTTCGACGATCGCAGCGGGGGGACGCGGGGGCGTCTTCGTCGAGCGACCCAATCGCCGAAACCGACGTCGGACGAGGCATGGATGACACTGCGTCCCACCGAGATGGGACTGGGGGAGACAGGCGCCCGGGGACACCCCGAGCGCCTGGAGACGTTGAGCTGCAGGCTCGGACCGAGCTGCTGGATCTGACCGCGGCGCAACGCGCCATGTGGTTCGCCGAGAATCTCGTCGACGACCACTCGGTCACGGTCGCGCACTACCTCGACATCGTCGACGACGGGCGCCCGTTCGATCGCGAACTGTTCCGTCGCGGCGTTCTCGACGCGGCGCGCGACCTCCAGACTGCATACACCCGCGTGACCGAGGTCGACGGCACGCCACAGCAGTACATCGACTACTCCGTTCCCTTCGACGTCGTCGACGTCGACCTGCGGGCCGAGCCGGATCCCGAAGCGGCAGCCGAGGTCTGGATGCGTGCGGACCATCAGCGATCCGTCGACCTGCTCGCCGACCCGGTGGCCGTCGCCGCGTTCATCCGGATCGCCGACGATCGCACCTACTGGTACATGCGCGGGCACCACATCGCCTTCGACGGGTACGGCGCGCTGATGTGCCTGCACGAGGCCGTGGCGAGGTACAACTCGCACCGCCAGGCCGACCCCGCCGAGCCGGCACCATCGCGGGCCGGTCACCGTCCGGTGCGGCGCGCCAGCGTCGCCGAGGTGGTCGCCGACGATGCCGCGTACCGGCAGAGCACGCGATTCGAGAAGGACCGGGAATTCTGGTCCGAGCGCGCCGCCGGACTCCCCGAGCGGGTCAGCCTGGCGGCCCATCGCGCAACCACCGGGGTCCGCAACGAGACGGTCGTCTCCGCCGGCCTGATCGGTCCCGAGCTCGACGACGCACTGCGAAGATGTGCCCGCGACCTCGACGCCTCGGTGGCCGCGATCCTCACTGCCGCGTTCGCCGCCTTCCTCGCGCGCATGTCCGGAAGCGACGACATCGTCCTCAGCCTCCCGGTGACCGCGCGGACGACGGCGCGTATCCGACACTCGGCCGGGATGGTCTCCAACATGCTGCCCCTGCGCGTGAACGGGATCGCCACGGCGACGTGTGCCGATGTCGTCTCGGCCGTGACCGCGGAGATCACCGCGGGTCTCCGCCATCAGCGCTATCGCTCCGAGGACATCAGGGCGGCAGCCGGTTTCGGTGACACCCTCGGTACGAGCTTCGGGCCGCTGGTCAACCTGCTGCTGTTCGACAAGCCGATCGTCATCGACGGTGCTCGCGTGCGATATCACATGTTGTCCGCCGGAATGGTGGAAGACCTCGTGATGAACGTCTTCGCGGCCGGCCCGGACGCCCCGCTCGAAGTGGGTCTGCACGCCAACCCCACGTTGTACGAGCAGGCCGAACTCGACGTGCACCGGCGGCGACTGTTGAGCCTGCTCACGCAGTTCGTCACCGAGCCGCGTCGGCCCGTCGCAGACCTCGAGCTCTTGGTGGCCGGGGAGTCGGCAACGGTGGACCGCCTCGGTTCCGGCGGGCCGGCCGTCCCCGTCGGCGACGAGCACATCCTGGCCGCCTTCGATCGCCAGGTCGACTCGACACCCGACGCACCCGCGGTGACGTTCGGTGACACCACCCTGACCTATCGCGAGTTCGAGCGTGCCTGCGGGACATTCGCAGACCGGTTCGCGAGTCTGGGCGTGCGGCGCGACGACCGGGTCGTCGTGGCGCTGGACCGGTCGATCGAGCAGGTGTGTGCCGTCTACGCGGCCATCGGGCTGGGCGCGGCCTACGTGCCCGTCGACCCGGCCGAACCGGAGGAACGCCGACGCGCGATCACCGCCGCGGTCGGCCCGTCCGTGATCGTCGACGCGCAGTTCGTTGCCGACCTGGGCGTCGACCCCGGGCCCGATTCGCCCCGCTCCCGACGTAGGGACGGAGCTCGTCCCGGCCCGCCCACCCCGGTACACCGCGACCGGCGGGCTCCGGCCGGCCTGGCCGCCTATGTCATCTTCACCTCGGGATCCACCGGAATCCCCAAGGGCGTCGAGATCGATCATCGCGCGATCGTGCAACGCCTCGCCTGGATGCAGCACGACCACCCGATCGCCGCCGCCGATGCCGTGCTGTACAAGACCCCGGCGACGTTCGACGTGTCGGTCTGGGAGTTGTTGTGGCCGTTACGCGTCGGCGCGCGGATGGTGATCGCGGAGCCGGGTGGGCACCGCGACCCCGCCTACCTCCGCGACCTCATCGCACGGTCTGGGGTCACGGTCGTGCACTTCGTGCCGTCCATGCTCGACGCCTACCTCGACGTGGTGCTCGGTCCGGAAACCGAGGGTCGGCAGGTGGCCGGCGGCCCGGACCCGGACGACGCGGCAGCGTACGACAGGGTCTCGTTGCCGGATCAGGTGCGCTGGCTGTTCACCTCCGGGGAGGCATTGCCCGCCCGGCTCGCCCATCGGGCACGGTCGACGAGCCGCGCCGGTCTGGTGAATCTCTACGGGCCGACCGAGGCCGCGATCGACGTGACGGCCCAGAGGATCACGACAGATCGTGCGGTCGTGCCGATCGGTCGTCCGGTGCCGGGCACGGTGGTCCGGGTACTCGACGCTCGTCTGCGGCCGGTTCCGGTCGGGGTCGTCGGTGAGTTGCACCTGGTAGGTGCGCAATTGGCGAACTGTTACGTCGGCGCGCCGGGGCAGACGTCCGCCAGGTTCGTGGCCGATCCGCAGGGCGCCGCGGGGGCCCGGATGTACCGCACCGGCGACCTGGTCCGGTGGACCGGCGACGGCGAGCTGGAGTACCTGGGACGGACCGATCAGCAGATCAAGATCCGGGGGCGCCGAGTGGAACCCGGCGAGGTCGAGGCGGTCATCGCCGCCCTACCGGGCGTCGATGCGGTGGCCGTCGTCGCACGCCACGATCTCGGACCCGCGCCGGTCCTGGTCGCCTACGTGCGCCCTCGGCGGGAAGAGTCGACCGGCCCTGTCGGTGGCCTGCTCGACGCCGAGGCCGTCCGCGCACACTGCCGGCGGCGGCTCCCCGGCCACATGGTTCCGCTTGGGGTGGTCCTGCTCGACTCATTTCCTACGACCAGGTCGGGAAAACTCGACCAGCGCGCGCTGCCGGCCCCGGTACTCGGCTCCGGCGCAACGGATTTCCGGCCGCCGCATACGCCCGCCGAGCGGGCGCTCGTGGCTCTCGTGGAGGAGGCGCTCGACCGCGACGGGGTCAGCGTCTCGGACAACCTGTTCGCGCTGGGCTCCGACTCGTTGCTCGCCGCCCGGATGGTGGCGCGGGCACGCGTCGACCACGGGCTCGGGATCGCCCTGACCGACGTCTTCGAGGCGGTCGATCTCGCCGATCTCGCGTCGCGTGCGGTCGTCATCCCGGACTCCGACCAGGCCGCTCGAGGCCCGTCCCGGCTGCCGCGCCCGGCACGAATCCCACTGTCCCAGGCGCAGACCCGACTGTGGTTCATCAACAGGATGTCGCCGGCCGAGTCGACCTACAACATGTCCGGGGCGCTGCGCCTGACGCATCCGGTCGACACCGCCGTCCTGCACCGGGCCGTCGTGGACGTCGTGCACCGGCACGAGATCCTGCGCACCGTGTTCCCCGTCGTCGACGGGGAACCCGAACAGCGAATCCTGGATGCGCAGGTGGCCGCAGATCTGCTTGAGGCCGTCGCCGGGAGCGGAGCGAGCGGGACCGACTTGGCTGCCGCGATCTCGGCGGTCACGGACGTGGGATTCGACCTGGCCGAGGAGATCCCGTTCCGTTACCGGGTGGTGACGGGTCATCCGGACGGCGATGTCATCGTGCTGGTGGTGCATCACATCGCGGCCGACGGACATTCGTTACGGCCGTTGCTGCGAGACCTGATGACCGCGTACGACAGTCGGCGTGCGGGTGCGGAGCCGGATTTCGCGCCGTTGCCGATGCAGTACGCCGATGTCGCCGTCGAGCGTGCCGAGACGCTCGGTACGCCGGAGTCGCCGTCGGCGTTCCTGGTCAAAGGTCTGGAGTTCTGGCGTACGGAGTTGAGTGGGGCGCCGGATCTGTTGCAGCTGCCCACCGATCGGCCGCGTCCGCGGGTGATGTCGAGCAGTGGAGCGCACGTCGACACCGTGCTCGGCCCGGAGCTGACCGACGGCATCCGGCAGCTCGCGAGATCGTTGTCGGCCACTCCGTTCGCGGTGTTCCAGTCCGCCCTGGTGATCACGCTGGGCCGACTCGCCGCCACCGACGACGTGAGTATCGGGACAGCGGTCGCCGGCCGAGACGACCCGGCGGTCGCCGACCTGGTCGGGATGTTCGTCAACACCGTCGTCCTGCGAACGACCCTGAATCCGGCGGACACCGTCGCCGAATTCGTGACCGCTGCCCATCGCCGCTGCGCTCGCGCGATGAGTTGCGCCGATGTCCCGTTCGAGCGGGTCGTGGACGCCGTCGCGCCTCATCGGTCGCCCGCGCATTCACCGCTGTTCCAGGTCGCGCTGACGGTACAACCC
Organism: Gordonia lacunae; assembly: GCF_002149015.1. GTDB lineage: Bacteria > Actinomycetota > Actinomycetes > Mycobacteriales > Mycobacteriaceae > Gordonia > Gordonia lacunae. Next base: position 24,467 of record NZ_NGFO01000038.1, read on the forward strand.
GACCAACTGGCCGAGCTGGCCCACTGGACCGGGTCCGCGGCGATCCTCGATGCGCGGGTACCGTCCGCGAAATACGACGTCACCGTCTCGGTGACGGACCACACCGATCGCTACGACATCGAATTCGCCTATGCCACCGATCTCTTCGACGCCGCCACGGTGCGGGAGATGGCGGCGCGGCTGGGATTCGTCCTGGCGCAGATGGTGCGGCAATCGTCCCGGACCATCGGTTCGATCGACCTGCTGCGGCCGGACGAGACGCGCGTCCTGGCATCGCCGGCCCGCGGGGCGCGTCCGGAACAGACGCTTGCCGGACTGCTGGCTCGCGGTCTCGCCCGCGCCGATCCCGGCGCGCCGGCCCTGGTCGGGGACAGCGTCTTGCGATGGTCGGAGGTCGCGACCACCACCCATCAGCTCGCCCGCGTCCTGATCGAACGGGGCATCGGTCCGGGTGACGTCGTCGCCGTGAGCATTCCGCGATCACCTCGGTCCGTGCTGGCCGTACTGGGGGTGGCGATGAGCGGCGCCGCCTTCGTGATGATCGATTCCCGTCTGCCCGTCGCGCGCCGCGCCGCGATGCTCGCCGACAGCGGGGCGGTGTTGCTGATCACGGCGGAAACGCCTGCCGGGGACGGTGACGGCGCACCCGGCGCCGGGTCATCGTCGATCCCGCCCACGGTCGCCCGTCTCGTTCTGGACGACCTCGAGGTGGATCTGGGCATCGCGGGACGGCCGACGTATCCGGTGGCCGATGCCGAGCGGGTCCGGCCCATCTCCCTCGACGACGTCGCCTATCTGCAGTTCACCTCCGGGTCCACCGGCCGTCCGAAGGCCGCCACGTTGACGCACGCCGGATTCGCCGAGCTGGTCGCCGAGCAGCAGCAGCGGCTGGGCGCAGCCCCGGACGCGCGCATTCTCCACGTCGCCGCACCGGGATTCGATGTCGCGGTCTGGGAGATCGTCTTCGCGGTGTGTTCGGGGGCTCAGCTGGTGATCAGCCCACCCGATGTGTTCGCCGGACCCGAACTCGAGAACGTCATCGCCGGGCATCGGGTCACCCACACGATCATGACCCCGACCGCGCTCGCCACCCTCGATCCCGCAGCGGTGCCCGAACTCGCGGTCGTGATGGTGGCGGGCGAGGCCTGCCCGCCGGAGCTGGTCACGAGATGGCACACCGCCGGTCGCCCGCTGCTGAATCTGTACGGCCCCAGCGAGACCACCATCTGGGCCACCGTCTCCGCGCCGCTGCGGCCCGCGGAACCGGTGACCATCGGTGGACCGATCTCCGGAGTGGGCGTCAAGGTCCTCGACGCGTGCCTGCGTCCGGTGCCGAACGGCGTTCTCGGCGAGCTGTATCTGTCGGGACGGGCACTCGGGCGCGGCTATCACGGTCGTCCCGGACTGACGGCCGCCCGCTTCGTGGCCGATCCGTTCGACGCCGGGGGCCGGATGTACCGGACCGGCGACCTCGTCACCCGGACGCCGTCCGGTGACATCGTCTACCACGGCCGCAACGACTTCCAGATCAAGATCCGCGGCATGCGGGTCGAACCCGGCGAGGTCGACGGGGTTCTCGCGAGCCATCCCGACGTGGAGACCGCGGTGACCGTCGGGACTTCGACGCCGGCGGGGGAGACGGTCCTGGTGTCGTATGTGACCGCTCCACCCGACCGTCTGCCGGCACCCGAGCACATCCTGGACCACGCGGCGGCTCGTCTCCCGGCGCATCTCGTTCCGCACACCGTGGTCGTGCTCGACGGGTTGCCGATGACCCGGACCGGCAAGGTCGACCGTCGCGCCCTGCCCGCGGTGGAGATCTCGCCCGCCCGCGAGTACGTCGCCCCGCGCAGCCGGCTCGAGGGCGTCGTGGCGCAGATCTTCGCCGACGTGCTCGGCGTACGGGAGGTCAGCGTCCACGACGGGTTCTTCGAACTCGGCGGCAGCTCGTTGTCGGCGACCAAGGTCGCCTATCGCGTCGAACAACACATCGGACGTCGCGTGCCGATGTCGCTGCTCTTCGAGAATCCCACCGTCGCGGATTTCGTGGCGGCCGTGGCAACGGCCGACCGGGAATCGGCCGGGCGCATGCTGACACCGCGTGACCGCACGCATGTCGTCGACCTCACCGGGGTCCAACGCGGGCTGTGGTCGATCAATCAGATCGATCCGGCGTCGCCCGCGTACAACGTCGGGCTGACCCTGGAACTCGACGGCCGGTTGGACGTCCCCGCCCTCACCGGCGCGGTGGGCGATCTCGTCGCCCGTCACGAGTCGTTGCGGACGCGCTACCCGCTCCACGACGGCGCCCCAGTACAGCTGATCACCCCGGCCGCAGATGCGGTGCACGCGTTACGGATTCCGCTGGTCGATCTCGCCGGGGACCGGCTCGACACCACCGCCGGGGACCGGCTCGCCGTCGAGATCGCCGCAGTCGTCGACGCCGGATTCGATCTGACCGGACCCCCGGCCGTCCGCGCGGCGATCCTGCGACTGAGCGCCGACCGGCACGTACTGGTGTTCGTCGTGCATCACATCAACGCCGACGGCGGATCTCTCGGCCCGCTCGCTCGCGACCTCGCCGAGTTCTACGCCGCCCGGATCTCGGGCAGGTCGGGATCGGGGAGTGTCGTCGGACAGCGCGTGCAGTTCGCGGACTACGCGATCTGGCATGCCGAGCGCCTGCAGACCGTGCGCCCCGGCGGGATGACCGAACGGCAGCGTCAACTCGAGTACTGGAGGCGGCGTCTCGACCGGGTGGGGGAGCCGGCGACGATCCCGACCGACCGGCCGCGCCCCGTGGAGCCCCGCCACCTCGGGGGCGTCGTCGATCTCGACATCCCGCCGTCGACGGCGACGATGCTCCGCCAGATGGCCCGAGTGGGCAACACGACCCAGTTCGCCGTGCTGCACGCTGCGCTCGCGGTCCTGATCGGGCGGCTGTCGGGCAGTGACGACATCGTCATCGGCACGCCGTTCGCCGGGCGCGATGATCCTGCCCTGACCGACATGGTGGGAATGCTCGCGACCACGGTGCCACTGCGGACGCGGCTGCGGCTGGACGAGCCGTTCGCGGACCTGTTGCGGCGAGTGCACACCGACGATTTTGCCGACCTGGGGCACACCGACGTGTCCTTCGACGAGATCGTCGATCACCTGGCCCGTGCCGACCGCGGAACGGTTCGTCGTGGACGCCGCAATCCGCTGTTCTCGGTGATGATCGCCTATCAGAACCTCGAGTTCCCGGAAGTCGAACTCGACGGTCTGCACGTTCGCCCGCGGTTGCCCGCCTCGTTCCCGGCCAAGGTGGATCTCGAGGTCATGCTCTATCCGGGCGATCCGGACGGTGTCGAGCGCAACGGCGCACTGGGTGGGCAGATCGCGTTCGACACCGATCTGTTCGACCGGGACACGGTGGCGCTGTTCGCCGAGCGATACCGGAATCTGCTGACCGACATCGTGGCACGGCCCGACACCGCGGTCGGGGATCTCGCGCTCTGGGAGGAGACGACGCCGGACCACGGCGGGGCCGAGGACGTGCGTCCGCTCCACGAGATCGTGTCGGAGGTGGCGGCCATCGCACCCGACACCGTCATCGGCGTCGCGAGGGCGCCGCTGGTGACCTTCGCCGATCTCGAGGCAACCGCTGTGGCGATGTCCATCTCGGTTCCCGACGAGGATCCGGCGGAGGCGCTGACGATCGCCGTGGCAACGCTTCTGGCCGACGCCGACCGGTCGATCGACGACGTCTTCGACAGCGTGCGAGCAGCCGCCGACGCCGTGTTGGGTCGGGACGCGGACACCGGATCGGATGCGCTCCCGCGAAATCGTGTGGGACCCGCGTGACGTCGGACACCTCGATTCCCCGCGCCTCGACGGGGTCGGCCCCGTCGTCACCGCGTCCCTCGGCGCTGCGGTCGCTCGCGCTTGCCGCGACCCATGCGGGCGACGACATCGCGATGACCGGTGCGGCCGGCCCGGTGTCGTTCCGTGCCCTTCACCGCAGGGTGTCGGCGTCGGCGATCACCCTGGCGGGGCGGGGTGTCGCGCCCGACGCCGCCCTGCGCGCGACGGTGACGGCGCTGATGCCGCGCGCCGGATTGAGTGGATCGCAACTCGCCGCAACGGCCGCCGAGATCGTCGACGAACTCGACCGTCGTCTCGACGAGATCCTGGGCGACGGTGACCGCGCCTCGCTACCGGGCCTCATCCGGATCGCCGCGCGCCGCCGGGCCGACGCCGTCGCCCTCACCGACCTCGCCGGGGCGTCGCTCACCTACCGTGAGCTCGACGAGCGATCGGAGCAGATGGCCCACGCCCTCGTCGCCCGCGGCGCGGGACCCGAGACCCTCGTGGGCGTCGCGTTGCCGCGATCGGCGGACCTCGTCGTGGCGTTGCTGGCGGTTCTCCGGACCGGCGCCGCCTATCTGCCCCTCGATCGCACCCACCCGGTCGCACGGTTGACCGGCATCGTCGACGACGCGTCGCCGGTGGTGGTGCTGGCCGAGGACGAGACGGTGGAGGCCTGGGCGGCGATGTCCGCGCCGCTGTGCACGCCGCAGGACCTGCTGACGCACCACGAGTTCGACGCGGAGGGCGCGTCGCCCTCCCTGCCGGATCATGTGAACCCGCACGCGAGTGCGTACGTGATGTACACCTCCGGGTCCACCGGACGACCGAAAGGCGTCGTCGTCACCCACGACAACGTGGTGTCGCTGCTGACGGCCCTCGACACCGTCGTGGAAAGCACTCCCGACGATGTGTGGTCGTTGTTCCACTCCTACGCATTCGACGTGTCGGTGGGTGAGATCTGGGCCGCCCTGCGCGCCGGTGGACATCTCCTCGTGCTCGATCACGCGACGACGCGCGCCCCCGACGACGTGGTCGACGCCTTCGACCGGCACGGGGTGACGGTCGTCAACTTCACCCCGTCGTCGTTCTATCAGTTCGCCGCGGTCGTTCGCCCGCCCCACGGCCGACGCTTGCCCGAGTCCGTTCGCCGACTGCACTTCTCGGGAGAACTACTCGACTACGAGCAGGTGCGGAAGTGGCAGTCGGACCGGGCGGCGGACGGGTCGGCGACCCGTTCGGGTGCCGACGTCGGGGGTCCGCAACTCAACAACATGTACGGTCCCACCGAGACGACGGTCTACATGACCCGCCGCGAACTCACCCGCGCGTTCGTCGACGGGGCGACCGCCTCCGACATCGGGACTCCGCTCCTCGGTTCGCGGGTGCACGTGCTCGACGGCCGGCTCGCCCCTGTACCCGACGGGGTGCCCGGCGAACTGTATGTCTCGGGCGCGCAGGTCACTCGTGGATTCCTGCATCGGCACGGTCAGACGGCCACGCGGTACGTCGCCGATCCGTTCGGTCCGCCGGGGGGCCGCATGTATCGCACGGGCGATGTCGGTGTGTCCCGCGGCGGGTCCATCGAATTCGTGGGACGACGCGACGGCCAGGTGAAACTCCGCGGCTTCCGCATCGAACTCGGCGAGGTCGAGTCGGCGATGTCGGCGATCGACGGTGTCGACGCGGCGGGGGCGGACATCCGTACCCTCGGGGACACCGATCACCTCGTCGGCTATCTGGTCGCCACCGGCGGTAGCGATGACCCGGCCACCGCCGGTACCGACGATCCGGCCACCGCCGGGCCGGTAGCGCTGCCGGAGAACGAGATCCGTGCGCGGCTCGCGACCGCGGTGCCCGACTACATGGTGCCCACGCGGTTCGTCTGGCTTCCGCGACTCCCGCTCACCGTGAACGGCAAGCTCGATCGAGGTGCCCTGCCCGACCCGGGGTCCGGGGACGGCCCGATCGGTGCCGAGCCGCCCGCCACCGCCACCGAGGCGGCGCTGGCCGGGCTCGTCGCCGAGATCCTGGGCGTGAACGACGTCGGGGTGACCACCTCATTGTTCGATCTCGGCGGCAACTCTCTCACCGCGACCCGGGTGGCGGCCCGGGCAGCCGAGCGGTTCGACACGACGGTCTCCGCGCGAGCGGTCTTCGCCGATCCCACCATTCGGGGTCTGGCGGCGGTCATCGACGATCAGGGCGGCGGCGAGTCCGAGGGGGCCGGCGCCCTTGCACACCGAGTGCCGCCGCGCCGGATTCCGCTGGCCCGGATCGACCGCGGCGGGGTGCTCCCGCTGTCGCCCGCGCAGCGACGTATCTGGTTCCTCGAGACACTGGACCCCGGCGGGGCCGGCTACCTCATCCCGGCGGTCCTCCGCCTGAGTGCCGCGCCGGCCCCTGGTCCCGACGCCGGCCGGCGTTCCCCGGATCCGGTGGTCGTCGCCGCCGCGCTCGCGGATCTGCTTGCCCGACACGAGGTGCTCCGTACGCGGTTCGTATCGGTGGACGGCGTTCCCGAGCAGGTGATCGCGCCGGTCGGGGACAACCGGCATGACGTCCGGGTGGCGCCCCCCATCGACATGCGCGGCGCCGACGAGGCCGACATCTCCGCCACGATCGCCGAGATCACCAGTCGGGGTTTCGATCTCGAGGACACCGCGCCGGTCCGGGCCCGGCTGCTCCGCGTCGCCGAGGACGACATGATCCTCGTCCTGGTGGTGCACCACATCATCAGCGACGGTGGTTCGGTCGCGCCGATGGTCACCGACTTCGTCACCGCCTACGAGGCCCGTCTGGCCCAACGGGAGCCCGGCTGGGCGCCACTGCCGGTCCACTACGCCGACTACGCGGTGTGGCAGCACCACCGGCTCGGGGACACCGCCGACCCCACCTCTCTCGCGGCGCGCCAGCTCGAGTACTGGCGCGCCGGTCTGGCGGGTGCGCCGGAGCTCATCGAGTTGCCGGTGGATCGGCTGCGGGCCCCGGTCCGGGACGACTCGGGTGCCGAACTGTCCTCGGCATTCGACGCGGTCACCTGGAACAGGTTGCGGGACCTGGCCGGTCGGCACGGCGCGACGATGTTCATGGTCGTCCACGCGCTGCTCGCGGTCACACTCGTCCGGTCCGGTGCCGACGAAGACATCGTCATCGGAACCCCGGTGGCCGGGCGGGGCGAACGTGATCTGGATCCGCTCATCGGGATGTTCGTCAACACGCTCGCGCTGCGAAGCCGGGTGTCTCGCGACGTCGCGTTCACCGACCTGCTCGACGCCATCCGCGACATCGACGTCGCCGCACTCGATCACGCCGACCTCCCGTTCGAGACCGTCGTCGACGAGGTCGTCACGGTGCGCAACACCGCACATCCGCCCCTCGTCCAGGTCGCTCTCGCCTTCCAGAACGCGACCAGGCCCGCGGTCGAGTTACCGGGTCTCGTCGTCGCCGAGATCGAGGCTCCGGTCACCACGGCCAAGGTCGACCTGCAGGTCACCGTCCTCGACGAACCGGGTCGCCCCGCCGACGACGACACCCGCGTGATCGTCACCTACGCGACCGCACTGTTCGACGCCGACACCGTGGACGCATTCCTCCGTCGGATGGTCACCCTCGCGCGAGCCGTCACAGTCGACCCGAACCTGCCGGTGGGTGACCTGCCCACCGGGGACGAGGCTTCCGGCGCGGTGGTCGCCGCGCCGAGCCTGGCCTCGTCGAGGTCGACACTGGCCGACCTGTTGGACACGGCGATCTCCGTGAATCCCGGTGGCGTCGCGGTCACCGAGAACGGACGGCACCTGACCTATGGTCGGCTCGACGTCGAGACGCGACGGCTGGCCGCCGTACTCCGTGCGCGCGGCGCCGGCCCGGGCACCGTGATCGCCTTGGCCACACCGAGATCGCTCGCGGGCACGGTCGGGTTCTGGGCGGTCGCGCGCACGGGTGCGGCCGTGGCTCCCGTCGATCCCGCCCTGCCGGTCGAGCGCCTGCGCCACATGCTGGACACCGTCGACGCCCGCCTCGGGATCGCCTCGGCCGCAGCCGTCTCCGAACTGACGTCATCATCAGGCCCGCTCGCTCCGCTCCCGGCGCCGGAGTCATTCGGCCCGCTCGCTCCGCTCCCGGCGCCGGTGTCATCATCAGGCCCGCTCGCTCCGCTCCCGGCGCCGGTGTCACCCACGCCAGTGGAATGGATCCTCGTCGAGGACCACCTCGAGATGGACGGGGTCGGGGACGTGACCGGTGACGTCTCGACCGACGTCGACACGATTGGCCGTCGTCCCCGACCCGACGAGACCGCCTACGTCATCTTCACCTCCGGGTCGACGGGCCGGCCGAAAGGCGTCGCGGTCACGCACCGGGGGTTGGCCGACCTGATCGCCGATGCGCGCGTCAGATTCGACCTCACACCGGCCGCACGTGTACTCCGCTTCGCGGCACCGGGTTTCGACGCGGCTGTCTTCGAGACACTGGTCGCGGTGGCGAGTGCGTCGACGATGGTCGTGGTGCCGGACGGGGTGACGGGCGGCGCCGAACTCGCGGCGATCCTGCGCCGGGAACACGTCACCCATGCGACCATCACCCCGACCGCACTCGCGACGGTGTCCGATGTGCTCGCCGAGACGGGCTCGCACGTGTCGTCTGCTGACGGTTTCCCGGATCTCGAGGTCATCTCCGTCGCCGGGGACGTCTGCTCGCCGGAACTGGTCCGGGGCTGGTCGCCCGGTCGCGCGATGCGAAACCTCTACGGCCCCACCGAGACCACCATCTGGGCCACGTCGTCCGCACCGATGCGCCCGGACTCGCCGATCACCATCGGCGGTCCGATTGCCGGGATCACCGTCGCGGTGCTCGATCCGCGCCTGCATCCCGTTCCGGCCGGGGTGGCCGGTGAGCTGTACCTGGCCGGCGCTGCGCTCGCCGCCGGTTACCTCGGCCAGACGGCGCTCACCGCCGAACGGTTCGTCGCGGCGCCGTTCGGTGCGCCAGGAGAGCGGATGTACCGCACCGGGGACCTCGTCCGGTGGCGCCGGCGACACGGTCGATGGGCACTGGACTTCCTCGGCCGCAGCGACTTCCAGGTCAAGATCCGCGGCTTCCGGATCGAGCTCGGTGAGATCGACGCCGTCCTCGGCGAGCACGAGTCGGTCGATTTCTCGACGACCGCCGGAGTCGAGCACCCGACCTCGGGAGAGACGGTCCTCGTGTCCTGGGTTCACGGTGTCGCCGGCATTGCACCCGACACCGGGGACGTGGCGGCCCACGCGGCCCGTCGGCTGCCCGCCCACATGGTGCCCACCCTCATCGTGCCGCTCGACGAGATCCCCCTGACGGCCACCGGGAAGCTCGACAGCAGGGCACTGCCCACGCCGCGTTTCGGCGGGAACGTACACGTCCGGCCGGAAACGGCGACCGAGCAGACGGTCGCGGCGGTCTATGCCGAGGTGCTGGGGCTCGACGCTCCAGAGGAGGTGTCGGCGGAGGCGTCGTTCTTCGATCTCGGCGGAACGTCGCTGTCGGCGACCCGGGTCATGGCACGCCTGGGAGTCGCACTCGGCGTCGAGATACCGGTGCGGGCGCTGTTCGAGACGCCCACCGTCCGCGCGCTGGCCGCCGCCGTCGACGCCGGGGAACACGGTCCCGGCAGCGAACTGCCGGCACTCGAGGCCATCCGCCGGCCGCACCCGGTGCCCCTCTCGTACGCGCAACGCCGGATGTGGTTCCTCAACCAGTTCGATCCGGGGTCGACCGCCTACGTGATCCCGATCGTGGTCCGCGTGCGCGGCGACCTCGACGTGTCCGCGATGTGCGCGGCGATCCTCGACGTCGTCGACCGGCACGAGGTGCTGCGCACCGTCTACCCGACGGGGACTCCCGACGCAGACGCCGCCGGACCCTCGGACGCCGCGGCGCACGACGCCGGACGGTCCGATGACGCCGTGCCCGTCGGTGTCGAACCCGTGGCGCTCGTTCTGGACGACTGGGCGGGGCGGCTCTCGATCGGCCACACGGTGGTCACGCCGCGGGCCGTCGCATCGGCCGACGAGGTCGTCGACCAGGAGATCCACGACCTCGTCGCAGCCGCGTTCGACGTGACGACCGACCTGCCGGTGCGGGCTCGCGTCGTCTCCGTGTCGACGACCGAACACGTACTCGTGATCGCGCTGCATCACATCGCCGCCGACGGTGAGTCGGCGCCGGTGCTGGCGGCGGAGATCGCCCAGGCCTACCGGGCGCGACGATCGGGTCGGGTGCCGGACTGGCCCGCCCTGCGGTTCCAGTACGCGGATTACGCGGTGTGGCAACGACACCGGCTCGGTGACGTCTCGGACCCCGAATCCCTGATGGCACGACAGCTGCGGTTCTGGGCCGAACGGCTGACCGGTCTGCCCGACGTGTTGCCGTTGCCGACCGATCGGCCCCGCCCCGCCGTGCCCGACGGACGGGCGGCCACGGTGCGGTGGTCGTTGCCGGCATCGGTCGTCACGCACCTGCGGCGGCGTGCCGCGGCCCGACGCGCCACCCTGTTCATGGTGGCCCACACGGCCACCGCCGCGGTGCTCGCGCGCTTGACGTCGACGACCCGGATCGCGGTGGCCACACCGGTTGCCGGTCGCGGCCGGGCGGAGATCGACCAGCTGATCGGCATGTTCGTCAACACCGTCGTCCTGTCGGTCGACGTCGAGCCGCACCTCACCGTCGCTGCATTGCTCGATCAGGTGAAGAACGCCGACCTCGCCGCGTTCGATAACACCGACGTCCCGTTCGAGCGCGTGATCGACGCCGTGAACCCGCGGCGGATCGAGAACGTGGAACCGCTCGCGCAGGTCCTCCTCGTCCACACCGTCAACGGCGACGCCACCCTCGGTGCACTCGACGATCTCGACGCCGAGTTCGTCGAACTCGAGGACACCGACGCGAAGTTCGACCTCGCGATCGGCTTCCGCGAGACGGCGGACGGCGGGCTGGCCGGCTCGATCACCTATGCCACCGCGCTGTTCGACCAGTCGACCGCGGAGACGATCTCCTCGGCGCTGTGCTCGGCCCTCGACGCCCTCGCCGCCGACGCGGACCTCCCCGTCGCCGACATCCCGATCCTCACGACAGCCGAAGCGGCAACCCAGCAACAACTCTCGATCGGGCGCGCCGTCACCCTGCCGGACCTCACGGTGCCGGCGGCTTTCGCGGTCGCCGACCACCTGCGATCTGCGGACGCCATCGCGCTGCGCTGCGACGGGCGCTCGGTCACCTCCCGCGAGTTCGCCGCGCGGGTGGCCACTCTCGCACGGGAACTCATCGGACTCGGGATCGGCCCGGAGGACTGCGTCGTGGTGTGCATGCCACGGTCGGTCGAAATGGTTGTTGCGGTCCACGCGGTCCTCGCCGCGGGCGGACAGTACATGCCGGTCGCACCCGACGCGCCGACCGATCGCGTCCGCTACATGGTCGACACCTCGCGCGCGACGATCGCGCTGGTCTGCGACGCACGGGTTCCCGCCGCGGGCGAGGTCTCGCGCACGATCCTCGTGGACGCCGGGAGCCCCGTCGACCTCGACACCGTCCCGGTCGCCGATCACGAACGCCGATCGGTGCTGCGTCCCGAGCACGCGGCCTACACCATCTTCACCTCGGGCTCGACCGGCCGGCCGAAGGGCGTCACGGTGAGCCACCGCTCAGTGCTGAATCGATTGCGCTGGGGTGTGGACGAATTCGGGATCGGGCCGGACGACTCCATCCTGCTGAAAACACCCGCCACCTTCGACGTGTCGGTGCCCGAGTTGCTGACCCCGGCGCTGACCGGCGCCCGGCTGGTCATCGCGCCCGACGACGCACATCTCGACCCGCACTCGATGGCCCGCCTCATCGACACAGAGCAGATCACCACGGTGCACTTCGTCCCGTCGCTGCTCGCGGTCTTCGTCGGTGAACTCCGGCCCGCTCGCTCCGCTCCCGGCGCCGATGGGATTCGGCCCGCTCGCTCCGCTCCCGGCGCCGATGGGATTCGGCCCGCTCGCTCCGCTCCCGGCGCGGACGGGATTCGGCCCGCTCGCTCCGCTCCCGGCGCCGATGGGATTCGGCCCGCTCGCTCCGCTCCCGGCGCGGACGGGATTCGGCCCGCTCGCTCCTCTCCCGGCGCCGGGCGTCCACTCCTGCCGAGCCTGCGCCACCTCTACTGCTCCGGCGAGGCGCTCCCGCCGGCCGTTCTACGGTCGGTGCGCGCCGCGCTCCCGCATGTTCGCGTGTCCAACCTGTTCGGTCCGACCGAAGCCGCCGTCGAGGTCACCGCGGCGACCCCGGACGCCGACGCCGAGGTGGTGCCCATCGGGCGGCCGGTGTGGAACACCCGGACGTTCGTCCTCGACGAGCGGCTGCGCCCCGTGCCCGCGGGCATCACCGGCGAGTTGTACCTGGGAGGTGTCCAGCTCGCGCGCGGGTACGCAGCCCGCCCCGACCTCACCGCCGAGCGTTTCGTCGCCGATCCCGCGGGCGGCGGAGCGCGGCTGTACCGAACCGGTGACCTGGTCCGACGCAACCGCGCCGGCGAGCTGGAGTATCTGGGGCGCAGCGACTTCCAGGTCAAACTGCGCGGCCAACGGATCGAGCTCGGTGAGATCGAGGCGGTCCTGGCGACGGTCGACGGCGTCCGCCAGGCCGTGGTCACCGTCGCGAGCGCCCCGGGCGGTTCGGAACACCTCGTGGGCTACCTCATCGCACCGGACGGGGGTGGAAGGAACGGGGATGAGGTCGTCGGACGCGCACGAGAAGCGGTGACCGCGTCGTTGCCGGCGTACATGCGGCCGACCCTCTGGGTCCCGCTGGCCGAGGCCCCGCTCGGCAGCACCGGCAAACTGGACCGCAAGTCGCTGCCCCGTCCGCGTTTCGATCTGTTGTCGGGGACCGAGGACAGCGACTCTGCTCCCGTCGGTGAGTCGGAACAGATGGTCGCCGCGATCGTCGCGTCGGTGCTCGGGCTCGAGGATGTGCCGCTGACCCGTTCGTTCTTCGAACTCGGTGGGGACTCGATCGCCTCCATCCGGCTCACGTCGATGTTGCGCGCCGCAGGGCTGCACCTCACACCGCGCGATGTGTTCACGGCGTCGACGATTCGAGAGCTGGCCGGCGCCGCACGAACGGAGTCCGCCACCGCCCTCGACGAATTGCCGGGCGGCGCAACCGGTCCGGTCGAGCTGACACCGGGGGTGGCGTGGATGCTCGAACTCGCCGACGAACCGGGCGACCTCGCGGACTTCTCGCAGAGCACCGTGCTCGCACTTCCCGCCGAGGCCGACGAGCCCGCGGTGCGGGCGGTGGTGGCCGCGGTCGCCGCGGCCCACCCGATGCTCGCGGCGTCGTTCCGGCTGGACGCCGATGGCTCGCCGACGGTCCTGGCCGGTGACGGCGACCCCGACGACATCACGGTCGAGATCCTCGACCGTCCCGACGTCCCCGGCGTCGGAGCCGGGACGACTCCGTCACCCGCGGTGGACGACGCTGTCCGCGCCGCGCATTCGCGAGCTCTCGCGACCTTGTCGCCGGCCGATGGGCGGTTGCTCGCCGCGGTCGGTGTGCGCTTTGCCGACGGGACCGGCCGGGTGGTCGTCGCGGCCCACCATCTCGGCGTCGACGCCGTGTCGTGGCCGACCATCGTGGCGGGTCTGGGCCGCGCGTGGTGGCAGTACCGCAACGGGGAGTCGCCGGCCCTGGTCGCGTCGGGCACCTCGTTCCGGCGCTGGGCCGGCGTGCTGGCCGAACTCGCCGATCGGACAGCGGAGATCGACTGGTGGACGCGACAACTACCGTCGACGCAGCCGCCGGAACTGACCGTCGACCGCGCCCGGGACCGACTCGCCACCACGGTGTCGGTGACCCGCACCGTCGAGCCCGGTCTCGCGGAGCGGGTCCTGGGCACGGTCACCGAGTCGTTCGGCGCGCGCCCGGACACGGTGCTGGCCGCGGCCGTCGCGCACGCGGTGCGGGAGTCGGTGCCGGTCACGGGTCCGGTGTCGATGATGATCGAGAACCACGGTCGCGAAGAGAGCATCGCACCCGGTGCCGACCTGGCCGAGACGGTCGGGTGGTTCACCTCCTTCGTGCCGGTGAGTGTCGATGTCCCGGAGGCGACGCGGTCCGACGGTCCGACCGGGCCGACCGGGACCGCCGTGGAGGCCACCCCGGGTCGTCGACTGGCGGCGACGGTCAAAGCGCTCAAGGACACCCGGGCTCGGATGCCGGACAACGGGATCGCGTTCGGGCCGCTGCGCTGGTCACGGCCCGACTCACCGCTGCGGGATCGGCCGCTCCCGCCGATCACGGTGAACTACCTGGGCCTGCTGGGTCCCGGCGCCGGGAGCGAAGCGAGCGGGCCGCATGATGGCGGCGCCGGGAGCGAAGCGAGCGGGCCGGATGTTCCCGGGGATGCCGGTATCGGCGTGGCTGCAACGGAATTCGTCCCGGTCCCGGACGCGCCCTCGCTCCCGCCTTCGGTCCGTGGAGACATGGTGGCGCTGGCCGCACTGACCGTGACGGCGGGCTCGATGGCGACTGCACGCGGTCGCGAACTGCGGGTGGACCTCACCGCGCCGGCGGGATTGCTCGACGAGTCCGCTCTGGCCGGTATCGCTGATCGTTGGGAGGCGGCGCTGTCGTCGCTCACCGCGTATGTCGACGCCGTGGGTGATCCGGGACCCAGCGAGACCGACGTGATCGGCGGGTCGGACCAGGCCGACATCGACCATGTTCTCGCCGCCCGGTCGGGCACACGCCGTTCGCGCGCCCGGTGCGCGATCTGGCCGCCGACGCCACTGCAACACGGCTTGTTCTACGAGGCGGAGCGGTTGGTCGGGGCCGATCCCTATGTGACCCAATCGATCATCGAGTTCGACGGTGATCATCCCGTCGACACGATTCTGCCGGCGATCCGCGAGCTGCTGGCCAGGCAACGAGTTCTGCGTTCGGGCTTCACCCGCACTCCGTCGGGCCGACTGGTCGTGGTCGTTCCGCCGAGCGATGATCCCGCGGTCATCGAGCCGGACTTCCGTGGTGTGGACCTGTCGGATCTGAGCATGGCCGAGTCGGCAGCACGGATCGTCGAGATCGCCGACGAGGATCTGCGCCGCCCGTTCGTGCTGGACGACCCGCCGCTCATCCGGTTCTCCGCGGTGTCGCACGACACGGTGACGGGTCCGGCGCACACGCTGGTCATCACCGCGCACCACATCATCCTGGACGGCTGGTCGGGTCCGATTCTCGTCGCCGACCTCCTCGCGGCACATCTGGGCCGGCCGGCGATCACACCCGCCGGCGACTTCGAGTCCTACCTCGAGTGGCTCGACGGACGCGACCGGGAAACCGCAGTGAGCGCGTGGCGCGAGCATCTCGTCGACGTCGGACCGACCCTGCTCTGTCCACAGGAGCACCGCGGTGCCGACGCTCGACCCCGCCGGCACGAGGTGACGGTCCGGGTTCCCGCGGACCGTCGGGCGGCGGTGGAACGAACCGTGCGTCGGCTGGGCACGACGACGAGTACGGTTTTGTACGCGGCGTGGTCGATCGTGCTGTCCCGCTTCACCGGTGAGCGCCGAGTTGTCTTCGGTGAGACGGTGTCGGGGCGGCCCGCAGATCTCGACGGCGCCGACGGCATGATCGGCCTGTTCATCAACACGGTGCCGGTGACGGCCGATGTCGATCCGCGTCAGACGTTGGCCGGCCTCATCGGTGAGCTGCATCGCTCGCGGGCGCGGATGCTGGATCACCAGTTCGTCGGGCTCGGTGACATCACCGCGTCGACGGGGCATCCGAGGCTGTTCGACACCCTCGTGGTCTTCGAGTCGTACCCCGTCGACGTGGACACGGTGGTGGAGGGGTCGCGGACCTCAGGCCTGGAGATCCGCGACGTGAGCACGGCCGATGCCACGCACTACCCGCTGGCACTCATCGCCGCGCCGGAGGGTGACGACCTCTGTCTGACCGTCAAGGCCGACCTGGGCCTCGTCGGCGACGGGGTCGCCGAGGTGGTCGCGGCCACGCTGGCGGATGTGCTGGATGTGGTGATCGACGATCCGACGTTGCCGGTGGCGGCGCTCGATCCGATGCCGGCGGCCATGCGTTCGACGGTCGAGGGTTGGTCGCGTGGTGTGGGTGTGGGGTTGGGGTGGTCGGGTCGTTCGGTGGGGTCGGTGGTTGCTGAGCGGGTGGGGTTGTCGGTGGGTGATGTGGCGGTG
>NZ_NGFO01000039.1 GCF_002149015.1 Gordonia lacunae
GTCGTGTCATTGCCAACGGTGTGCGTGCAGGCCGTGCGAAACCACTGACCGCCCCACCCGCAACCTCAGCCCCAATCACAGTGCCGGCGTAGGCAAAAGCAACTTCCATACCGGTGAGCACAACCCACACCCGGGTTGTGCTCACCGTGCTCGCCCTGCTTATTGCCGTCGGCGATCTGAGCCTATGACGCCCAATCTGGAACAGGCGCTTAAGCAAACTGTGAGGAACTCGATCGTTGGCGAGTCGACCTCGGTTCTCACCCAGCCAATGTTGCATCAGCTGGCAATAAATCCCGTTCGGCGAGTGCCTTGACCCGGTCGGGGCGGAATCCCGACCAGTGCTCACTGCCGGCAACCACGACGGGGGCTTGCAGGTAGCCCAGGCTCATCACGTAGTCCCGGGCGGCGGCGTCGGTGCTGATGTCAACCACCTGGTAGTCCAGTCCCTGCTTGTCCAACGCTTTGTAGGTGGCGTGGCATTGGACGCAAGCGGGCTTGGTGTACACAGTGATCGTCATTTCTGAAACCTTTCTATCGGTGGCTGTTTGCTTTCTTCTATTCTATACCTAATGGGCTGTATATGCAAGGGCTGCAACGTATTTCAGTGTTGCGGGAAAAACGCCTAGACATGCTGTTAGTGGTCCTTTGAATGCCCCCACCTTGTCTATTCCGGGATTCTTTTGATTTGTGCGGAAATATCCACAGAAACGCGCACCGAATACCTTCGGAATTACAGGGGGTTGCGTGGCTGCGCCGGTAGGCAAGAGGGCTCCGGCCCTCGGGATGGCTGCTGGCGGCGCAGAGAGTGGCGGGGCCGGGTCAGCGGATGGTGGTGATGAGTGCGCTGGGCGTGGTGTGCAGGGCGCGAGCGATCCGGGTGAGTGTGACCACGGTCGGCGCGCGCTCACCGGCCTCGATGCCGCGCAGGAAGGTCCGGCTGGTGCCGACGGTGCGGGCCAGTGCTTGCTGGCTGATCTTGAGTTCGGTGCGGCGGGCGACGATCGCTGCTCCGACGGCGGTCATGACGGCGGTCTCGTCGACGCTAATTGCGGACGGTTCGCTCGACATGGATTCGGGCCTCTCGGGGGCGGTGGGTGGTTGTGTGGTGTCGAGCTTGCCAGAGCCGACCGAAGGCGAGTGCGTGCCGTGCCCGGCACGCAGGCCGGGCACGGCACGATCGGTGGTGTCAATCATCGGCCGAGCGTTTCGGCGGCGACGTCGTAGCCGCCCCACAGCGATCGGCCTGGCACCGCCCGCCACCCGTGCGGTCCCCGGCGGGTGATCATCGGGTAGCCCTGGGGCCGTTCGGTGCCGTGTAGCTCGGTGACAGTGGTTTCCCAGTTGCGGCGGGTGCGGCGCTTGGGTCCGTCGTCGTAGGGCACCGAGGGCACGATCGGGTCGTCGCGCCATCCCGGGAAGCAGTGATCCAGGCCCAGCAGCGCAGCGTCGGTGTCGGTGTCGTCGCCGACAACCTCGGAATGCCAGCCGCAGCCTCGGCAGAAGCTGCGCGAGACCAGATCACCCACGCACAGGCAACCGCGGTGCGAGGTCCGGTTGCATCGGAGGTCGGTTTGCAGGGTGATCGGGATGCACGTGTCGGTCGGTTCGCGGCTGCTCGCGTACTCACCGATCGCGACGTGCCAGCCGTGCGAGTCGCGCAGGCAGGCGAGATCAGGCCACGCCTTCCTCCACTGCGCCATCGCGTGCTCGTAGTCGGCAATCGTGGTGCACCGCAGGGCATACAAGCGAGGGACACCGGTTGTGCGTTCAGCGTGCGCACGCTCATCGCGTGCCGCCTCGGCGAACATGTCGAGCTGTAGGCCGTGCGAGGACGGCGCGGTCGGCGTCGTCGGGAGAGTGGTTGTGGTCATGACTTGACTGTACCCCATAGGGTGCATATTGTGAACCCTATAAGGTGCAGCGCTCTGGCGGGTAAGACGCTCAGAACTGCACCACCACAGCAACATTCGACACAAGGGAGCCTCGCATGTCGTGGAGCTACAGCAACTGCACCGCCAGCCCGAGCGCACGCGAGATCATCCGCGCCACCAACGTGCTCCAGACCGGACATCCTGAGCTGGTACCCATCGAGCACGTACACGCCATGGTCGATCTGACGTGGTCCCAGTGGGCACTGGGGCTCGCCGAAATCCTCACCACCGGCATCGGGATCGTCCTGGCCGATGACGAGAACCGCGAATGCCTGTTCCTGGCCCGCACACCGATCTACGCCGCCCACTGACGCCCCACGACGTCATCTGAGAGGACACCCCATGACGCGCCGCAGATCGCCCGACCACGACAACGACATCGACCTGCTCGATCTGCTCGACGGCACCGCTGAGCGCATCGAGGAGCAACGTCGCCTCGATGCCGAGGTTGCGACCCTGCGCCAGCTATGGGAGCAGCGTCGGGCCGGTCGACCCGACGGCCAACCCGTACCGACCGGTGAGGACTGGTGTGGCCGCTGCGGGCAGAACACCTTCGACTACGGGCTGGTCATCAACCACGACCTGGGCTACCTCGGCTGCCCGGTCCAGGTCGACCCCACCTGGTCGAAATACCAGTGCGTCGGCTTCCGAGGCGCGGTGGGCTACCCGTCAAGCACGCTGACCGTCGACGACCTCTGCGACCGCTGGGACCGCCAGTTCTTCCCCGACTGCGAATGCGGACACCCCTGGGGAGTACACACCCACGCCGCCCACCCCACCTGGAGCTTCGCCTGCAACACCTCGTGCGGCTGCCCGATCTACCGGAATGCGTGATTGCCCGGGTCGCATCGCGTCAGTCGCCTATTGATCCCGGTTCCGTGTCATCCTCGGGCAGCCCGTCGTCATCGTCGGGCAGCCCGTCGTCGGTTGGTTTGGCTCGATCGGACGGTTGGGCTGTCCAGATCAATCGTTGGAACTCTGGGGAACGCGTGAACTCTGATAACTCTGATAATTGGTTATGAGCCAACTGATTTCGCAGTGTCTCCCAAATACCGGAGGACCTGAATCCGGTTATGGCGTTGAGCTCCTGCGCTGTCGGCATGTTAACCCCCCGAACCGCGTTGCGGTACATCTCCTCATTGCGGGCGGTTAGATCGGGGTAAAGGTCTGCGACCCGCAGGGTTGGAAGCTCAATCGTGGGGGAGAGCGTGACCCGCGTGTGTTTGACCTCGTCGATCACCTCATCTCCGACGTCGGCGTTGAGGTACTTGTTGAGGTCCTGGAGGAAGGTGTCGGTACTGACGTGGTGGTAGCGCTGGCCGGTCTCGTCAGCGAACTCCCGTCGGAGGTCGGGCAATGTCCCGAAGTCTTCGTCGTCGACGATGTGACGCCAGTCTGCCTTCATGTCGTTGCTCACGAACAGCACGTCCTGCTCGTCAGTTTTGGCCAGGTCCATCATCTCCATCCAGATGAGCGGGTCACCGATCCCGCCGTCCTGCTTGGCCTCATCGGCTCCAGTCCCCGGCGGTATGGCAGCGGCGAGGCGGGCACGTGCCTGGTCCTCCCATGCCCGGAGGTCGGTCGATGTCCGCCGCCGACCGACCTGACCGGGATCGGTGAACAGCTTCTCGATACGGTCTCGGATGGGGTCAGTTGCCTGAATTTGCTTGGTGTGGAGGATGTTCGACTCTCGCTCAGTCCGTAGTGCTTCTTCGACCTCCGTCGCGGCTGTCTTGAATGCCGCGTCCACCGCGTCGAGTAGTCGCTTCTGCACTCCCGTGTCCTTGACACCCTCGACAGCCGTGCGAAGTTCCCGCAGGAGTGGACTATTGGCGCCGTTCTTCTTGACCCTCGTGATGATGCTCGTCGCGCTGGCGTATTGCTTGGCGTGATCGTCTGCGACAGACAGTCGTTGACGGTGGTATTCGAGGCCGGCGCGGTAGGGAAGGAAGAGGCGCGGACGGATCTCGTCCCGTTCGAGCTGGGCGAGGATCTTCTCGCGCGACTCCTTCGATATCCGGTACAGGTCGAGTAGGACGTTGGCATCCAGTGCAATTCTGGCCTTAGTGACGAAATCGCCGCGCTCATCGTCGCCATAGGTGTACCACTCACCGAACACCTCACGCATCGCGTCCTCCTGCCTTCGCTGCGCTGTGCCCGTTTTGGTGCCGGGCCCGCGGGTCAAATCTAAAGTTCGGGTCCGTGGTCGTGGGAGCGTTCGGTGCTATGCGCCGATGGCCCCGGCGGGGCCTCGTGTGCGGGTGTGCGTGGCGCCGCGTGTGGTGCGCGGGTGTCGCCGAGCAGTTCTCCGATCGAGCGTGATCTCTGCGAGGTCCAGACTCCGTCGTCGGGGTTCCACTGGCCGTTCCCGGTCGCGCCCGTCAGGACGGGTTCGATGAGGCTGTTGGCGGCCGTGAGCGCGGCGTCGGGGTGGTGCAGGTGCGCGGGTAGGCCACTGTGGGCGGCGCGTTGGGGGTAGTCACGTTCCCAGGTCGGGTTGGGCAGAACCAACGGTATCGGGATCGTCAGGTCGCGGCGCTGTTCTTGGTGGCGGATCGCGGCGTGCAGCTGTTCGGCGTCGAACGATTGGGTGCGGGCGAGGATGACGAGGTCGACCAGGTCGTGGGCGCGGGTCGAGGGGGTGTCGCCGTGGGTGCCGTGCAGCTCGTAGAGGGCCGCGACCTTGTCGGCGACTGCTTCGGCGGCGGCCTGCATCCGGATGACGGGCATGGGGTCGAGTTCGTCGAGCGCGAGCACCGGGCGCGGGCTGATCGTCTCGGGCGGTAGCAGCATCTCCCGGTGGGTGGCGAGGTCGAGCGTGGCGTCGGAGAATCGTTGTCCGGCGATGTTGTAGCGGATACGTCCGGCGAACAAGCCGGGGCTACGGGTTGCGGTGATGGTGATGTCGAACTCGCCGAAGTCGCCGGGTCCGGGGTGGGCGGCCTGGCGCAGCGAGTGTTGCATGTGTTCGGCGTCGAGGCGGGTGGCTAGGTCGGCGTCGGCGGTGGGGCGGGCCTGGGTCGGTGCCCGGAATTGCAGGGCGGTGCCGCCGGTGAGGATCCACTGGTCGGCGTCGGGGGAGCGGAACAGCCGGGCCAGGAACAACTGGAGGGTCACGGTTTGGGCGAGCTCGTCGCGGCTGAACCTGCTCGTCCGCGCTTCGGCGGACAGGCGGGCTTTCAGCCCGGCGCGGAAGGCCTCTTCGGACGCATACGCCATCAGCCGACCAGCACCGGTTCGGCCGGCATCTGGGCCTGATCGAGCAGCGCGGCGAACAGGTCAGCACCGGAGGCGTAGTTCCAGCGCGGCGCGGCCCGATCACACGCCGCGATCAGCTCGTCGGCGTCGACCAGCGATTCGGTCAGGCAGGTGTGCAGCGCGGTCCCGAGGTGTCCGCCGTCGCCGTGGGTGAGGAGCAGGTCGGCCACGGTGCGCGCGGGTGTGGTGACCGGTAGTCCGTCGACGAGGTCCCAGTCGTGGGCGCGGTCACCGATCGACCGGCGCCAGGTGCGCACCGACGGGTCGCGGACGTTGATGCGGTGGGGGCTGCTCAGCTCGAGCCCGGATGCGGTGATCGTGCCCAGGCGCAGGACTTGGGCGGCGGCGGCGTGGCTCACGACGCTGTCGGGGCGTGTGCGGCGTTCCTCGATGTCGGCGGCGGGGTGGAGCGCCAACCATTGTGCCGCCCAGTCGCCGAGGGTTGTCCAGGCCGTGGACTCGGGGATCTCGTAGACGCCGTGGTGGACCCGGACGATGGCCTCACGGGCAGCGAGGCGGGCCAGGACGTAGGGCGCGACGCCGAGGTTGCGGGCTTGGGCGGTGGTGAACAGGCCGAACTGGCGATCCGCCAGCCCGCGGATCGCGCCCCACCGGCCAGCGTCGATCATGCAGCAATAATAGCAACGGGAGTGATCGGTGAGGCTTTCCGAGCTGTCCGAGCGCGGCCCGTCCGTGCAGACTGGCCCGCGTGCCCCGGCACAGTGGTCACGGTGTGCCGGGGCGGTCGACGTCGTCATCCGCTGGTGGGGTGCAGGACTTCGCGTAGGCGGGTGCCGATCCATAGCGGGACTGGTGGGGTGACGGCGTTGCCGTAGCCGTCGATCTGGTCGCGGCCTTTGCCCCACACGGTGAAGGTGCCTTTGTGGTCGCCGAAGTCGGGGTCGAATCCGCAGCCGCGGCCGACCTCGTGCGGGGTCATCATGCGGAAGAAGCACTCATCGAGCGGGATGTCGGCGAGGGCGTCGCGCCAGTGGGAGGCCAGCAGGGCGGTGGTGTCGCGGCTGGTCAGGGTGCCCAGTGGGTCGGTGAGCGGGTGCGCGGCGGTTTCGGTGCCGGTGCTGCCGTTCTGTTTGAACCAGCCTGCGAGCAGGGCGGGGTCGCCGGTCGCGGTGAGCAGGCCGGGGGTCTGTTCGGCGGTGATCGTCGGCATGGCCTGGGCATGGCTGGTCGGGGTGGTGTGCTTGCGGAAGGGCACCACACCCGAGGACACGATGCTCAGGGTCTCCGAACCGCCCTGGGTGGGCAGCGCCTCGTCGAGGCCGCGTGGTGCGCCCTGGAAGTTGTTGATGGCCATCGCGACCGGGGGAGTGAGCAGGCCGGTAGTGTTGGTGGCGGGCTGGGTCCACAGCGGCTGACCCAGGGTCCGGGTCCGGCACTGCGATCCGGGGCGCTCGAAGGTGTTTCCGGCGGCGACCACATGATGGCGCCGGTACTGAGCAGCGCGGTCTTTTGCTGCGAGGTCTGGGTGGCCATCGGTTGCAGCGGATGGCGTTCCACGCCGCGTTGGGCCTTGGCCGGCATCAGCACAGCGGGGAACTCGGCGAACTTCTGGCGGCACCGCTCGGCACGGGCCATGGTCGCCGGGGCCAGCGGCTTGGTCCGCTCGCCGATGCGGGTGCCCAGGTGGGTGAGGTCCAAGGCCGTCAACGACGGTGTGGCGGTGGGAGAGACCTCACCGAAGCAACGCGGGCAACGGTAGTTGTACTGCTTGCCGTAGCGCACCGATCCGCTGGCGGGCACGCCGGTCTTCCACGCCCACATCGCCTCGACAGCCTCATCGCAGGGGCCACACCACGCCTGGGGGCGGTGATCGAGGTCGGGAGCGGGCAGCGTGCGGTCCCAGAACACGATGTAGAGCCGGTCCCGGCTCTGGGGGACGCCGAAGAACATCGAGTTGAGGTAGAGCACCTTGTGCTCGTAGCCGAGCTTGGTGATCTCGCGCAGCCACCACCGATACGTCGACCCGTCGCCGACCTTGCGTCGCCCGGGCACCGCTGGTCCCCAAGACTGCAACTCGGTGGTGCATTCGACCAGGATCAGCAGCGGGTGGTGCTGATCGGCGTAGTGCAGCACGCAGTTGGCCGTTGCGCGGTCCCGCTCGGATCGGGTGGCGCGTTCCTCGAACTCGGGGTCGTCGAGGTCGAACAACGTCAGACCCTGTTCGTAGGCACGTTGGGTGTTGGCCTGGGAATGGTTGGTGCAGGTCACCCCCGCGACCAGCAGATCGGCCGCCGGGAGTTCGCGCACCGAGTGGTAGGTGTCGGAGTCGGTGTTGATCAGATCAGCGATCCAGTGCTCGACGTGCGGGTGGTTGGCCTCGTGCACCTCGACCTTGTAGCGGTTGTGGTTGGCCCCGACGATGGTGTCGAATCCTGCGGCCTCGATGCCCTGGGTGAATCCGCCAAATCCTGAGAACAAGTCCAGCGCGGTCGGGTTGTCGTGACGGAATCGTCTGCGACGCAGCGCCGGTCGATGTTCCGCTGTCTTCGAGATGATGTGCCCCATGATCGTCGCTTCCTCGCCCATTCCATCCGTGGTGGTTGCCTATAGACTACCATCAGCGGTAGCCTATAGGCAACCATTACGGCACGGCGTAAGAAGGAGCAGCACATGGCAACGACCACCGAAAACACCTGCGCGGCAACACCGATGAGCGTTCATGCGCGAGCGATCGCCGCAAGCATCGAGCAGTGGCGCCGAGCCTGCGACCTCGCAGGCAGTGTCGACGCTGAACATGACGCGGCTGCCGCCCTTGTCGGGCTGGTCGAGCAAGCGATGCCCGAGCTGGCGCGCACCGAGGTTGTCGAGCGGTCGTATCTGGTCCGCCGGGTGCAGCGCTACGTCGGCCCGCTGCCTGAGCAGTGGGCGGCGATGGACGATTCCGGCCGCGACCAGTACTACTGTGACCACTGGCTGGCTGTCGAGGAGTTCGACGAGCACATCGACGACGACCAGCTGACCCTGACGATCGTGAAACCCGCGCAGTGAGCAGCTGTCCCGCGCCGACCGGGCGCACCGCCGTCGTAGTGCCGCCCGCGGCGACCTCGCCGGTAGGCTCAGCCACGCCGAGTGCGCCCGCCGACCTGGCGGGCGATAGGGGAGGAGGAGCCGTCATGGCCGTCGACATCGACGAACCTGCGTTGCTACGCGCTCTCGGAGAAGCGATCACGACCCGCCGCGAGGAACTGGGCCTCAGTCAGCGGGCCCTGGGTCTCGAGGCCGGCGTCGAGCGCAACATGCTGCGCGGCGTGGAAGACGGATCGCGGCGAGCAACCATCATCACCCTGGCGCGCATCGCCAAAGCTCTGAAAATGCCGGCCTCGCAGCTACTTCATAAGATCGGGCACTGACCTTCCCTGCATGGGGTGACACGCGGCCTCGGACCCAGGACGGAGGGGAGAGGGACTGCACAGTAGGGGGCCTCACCGCCCTCCCCTCCGATCCTGTGAGAACGGTCTTCGGCTGGGTGTGGCAACTCAGAAGAACGCGTCGCCACATTAGCAAACCGGATCTTTGCTGTAGTCGACAACTGGGCAAGCATGTTCGCGGCGCGCGAGCCAGCTGCGGTCAGACGCAGTCACAAGTAGCCAAAGCTGCTGGCGTGCAACGAACAACATCACCATCGGCGCGCTCTAAGAGCCACCAATGTGATCCGGTTCGCTGTTGCAAATGTACATCAGCCGGGGCGTTCGGCCCCGTGATTCCCGTTCACTATCGTCACTGGTGACGAAAGATAGTGCTATACACCGCAATTCGCCGAAAATGTACCTTACGACGTCGTAGCTGGTGATCCGCTGTGCTGCCGCTCCGCCATCAGAGGTAGCGCGGGGGATCGACTCTTGGGTCGTCGTCGACGGTATCGATCCTCGAGTCGGCAAGGGTGTCGGTGATTGCGGCGGCACTGGCACCGATGGTGGCGAATTGCGGGTCGGCGACGCACCATGCACGATCGGCCAGCCATGTCACCTAGGGCAGGCTCGAATCTTGGCGGCAACGCCAATTGCTGCGGCCGTGTGGTGTATCGATCCTCGATTGTCGCCGAGTTTCGCCAGCTGGCGCGCCATGCCTAGATGAGCGGTGACGTGCCGTCGGCGGTTCGTCGTGCAGAGGCCATGTGCTTCGGCGAAGAAAGTGTGCGCTGAGTGGGGTGTTGGCGCCCGCCGGACCTCTCGCATGGCCTTTCGGTACCGCCGCTGCTCATCATCGACGTGCTCGAAACCTGTGACCACCCGAAACGCTCCCTTGTCGGCGAGGTTCACTATGACCCCTGTCCACATCGACTCTAAATACTATCTCCGTTAGTAGGGAGCGTTCTAGGGGTTGCGGTGCCGAGTTTCTTGGGGCATGCAGGCGTGTGTTCCGGTCATACTTGGGTGCAGTGCCGTGTGGCGAGGGAAGAAGGATTGATGGAGAACGGTCCCAGCGAGTTGAACACCGTCGGCGCCTGGCGCGAGATGGGTTGGCGCTGATGAGCATGGCGGTGGTGCTGGTGGCTGCAGCGGCTCTGCTGGGTTGGTGGTGGCCGCGGTGGATGGTGCGTATCCAGCCACGCATCGATGCTCGGTGGGTGTTGGTGGCGTGGCCGGCCGCCCAGGCGATGTTCACGGCGTTGTGGGTCGCTGCGGTGTCGGTGCTGGTGGTGCCGAACCACTTCGGCGTGCATAAGTTGTCGGCGGTGGCCTCCTGCCTGCGTGTGTTGTCTCATGGCGCGCCGGCCCAGGTGGAGACCGTGGCTGGGGCCGCGGTGCTGGCCAGCACGGTGGCGGCGGCCGTTTGGGTGGTGTCCTTGGTGGCACGTGCTGCGGTCGCAATGGGCCGGGCACGCGAGCACTATCTGCAAGCGTTACGTCTGGTTGGCCAACGTTGTGATCGGTTTCCTGATGTGTGGTGGCTCAGCGATCAGCGGCCGATGGCCTTCTGTTTGCCGGGCCGCAACGCGGGGATCGCTGCGACGACGGGTTTGCAGGACGTTCTGACCGGCGCTGAACTGAATGCTGTGATGGCTCACGAACGCGCACACCGACGCCAGCGGCATCACGCGATCGTGTTGCTCGCTGGGGTTCTGGGCCGAGCGTTGCCGTTCATTCCGCTGTTCGCTCGCGGTGCTGATGAGGTGGCGACACTTGTCGAGCAGGCCGCTGATGCACGGGCGGCCGAACAGGTCGGCACCCGGACAGTGTGCTCGGCGTTGGGAACGCTGGCCCGATCGGCCGGGTCGTCGGATTTTCCGGCGGGGGCGTTGTCGATCAGTGATTCTGCGAGTGTGACGCCGCGTTTGCACCGGCTCTATGACGGTCGGCGATGTGTGTCACGTGGTCACCACGCAATGGCCGCTGCCACGGTTGCAGGGGTTGTTGTCCTACCTACCGTCGTCACCGCCACCGGCGCCGTGTCGGCGCTGGTGGCGGTAGCTTGCCTGCTGTGATGGTGAAAGCGAGCGTGTCATTTGCTCGAGGCCGTCGGGCGGGTGCGGCTGGGCCACTACAGGCCGGCGAGTAGTCGCTGCATCTCGGCGATCTCCGATTCCTGGTCGGAGATGATCTTTCGCGCCAGTGCGATGGCTTCGGGGTTCTTCCCGTCCTGGATCTCGGTCTTGGCCATGGCGACGGCGCCGCGGTGGTGCTCGATCATCTGTGTGAGGTAGAGGCGAGCCGCCGCGGTTCCCTGGGCCTCGCGCAGCTGTTGGAACTGTTGTTCGGTCATCATTCCGGGCATGTCGTGACCGCCCATTGACGGCGACATCGATTCCCCGGCACTCATCTGACTCATGTCGTGGCCCTGCGAGCTCGAGCTCATCGAAGCTCCCCACGTGGTCACCCAGGACTTCATCTGGTCGATCTCGGGCTGCTGGGCGGCTTTGATCTGCTGGGCCAGTCGGACGACCTCGGGATTGATGTCGTTCTTGTCGAGCAGGATGTTGCTCATCGTGATCGCTTGTGAGTGATGGGAAATCATCTCCTGGGCGAAGGTCATGTCGGCCGCGTTGTGCTCGCCCATGTCGGCCACAGAGGATGGTGCCGCTATCGAGGTGGTGGTGACCATTCCCGTCATCGAGGAGTGGTCTTGTCCCTCGGAGTCGGAACAGCCCGCCAACACCAGCAGGCCCGCCGCTGATGCCCCGATGATGATGCGCGCGCGCTTTGTCGACATCTGTCCTCCTTGTTTCAGACGCCCCGCAAGGTGGCGCTTCGATAACAATTCTACTAGCCACGATAGTAGTTCGGTGCGGTTCGGGCCCTTGCCTTTCCCCTACTGACCTGCGGGAAGCATGTCTCGCGACGAAAATCACGGCTGCAGTCGTGGGAACTTGTGTGACTGGTGGGGCTGGTGGTGTGCGTGGTGTGATGCTGGGCGTCGCTCTCTCGGCGTGGACTTTCGGCATCGATTCGATCCGCCCGAGTGGTGGTCGACGTCGACGTCAGAAGGGTTCGACGGTATGCACATGGTGGTGGCTTCGTTCGCGGGCGCAGTGAACGGGCGGTGGATGCTCATGGTGGTCGCGGTGGCGACGGCAGTGGGTGTGGCGTGGGCGCCGGTGCTGCCCGCGGCGGCCGCACCCGATGACCATGTCGCCCGGGAGCTGGTGGTTCTCGTGCAGGACACGGTCAAGGCGGCGCTGGGCGGTGCGGCGGCAGCGAGCTTGGGTGAGCCGATCAAGCATGCGTCGTCGTGTTTACGTGATCATGCGCAGTCCGGGAGCAGCGACAGCGGCAGTGTGGCCGCGTTGGAGTGTTTCGGCGCGTTTGGTTCGACTGTCGATCCGCTCAGTGGCTTTCGCATCATCGATGCGTTGCCGCTGGCTCGTCTGGTGGCAACGTTGGTGGCGGCGTTGGTGCCGCACGATCCCAGCGTCCCGCATGGGCCGCAACCACAACCGGGGGCTCCGGGTGCTGCGGTGCCGGGGAGCGGGGGTGCGGTGGCGCCTACTGCCGGCTCGATCACCTCGACGTTCGGGGATGGGCGCGGCCATCAGGGCATCGACATCGGCAACGATCTGGGTGCTCCGATTGTCGCGGTGGCCGATGGGGAGATCATCACCGCCGGCCCAGCGCAAGGCTTCGGCTTGTGGATGCGGATCCGCCACGATGACGGCACGATCACCACCTACGGCCACAACGATGAGAATCTGCTCGAGCAGGGCACCCGGGTCCGGATGGGACAGATCGTGGCCACGGTGGGCAACCGCGGTGTGTCGACCGGCCCGCACCTGCATTTCGAGGTTCTCGATCCCGCCGGGGTGAATGTCGATCCCGCACAGTGGCTGGCCGAGCGTGGGGTGGTGCTGGCCGTTGATGCCGAGGCCGAACGCCCGGCCCCGGGCGGGCCGGTGGTGCCGCAGTGGGTGCGACAGCCACGGACGTGAGCGGATGCGTCCGCGCCGAGGGTCGGGCGTGATCGGTTGTGCGGGTGGGGATCAGGAACGGACGAGTCGGGCGATGGCGGCGGAGGCTTCGGCGATCTTGTCCTCGGCGGTGGCGCCGCCGGCCTGGGCGGCGTCGAGGACGCAGTGTTTGAGGTGGTCGTCGAGCAGGCCGAGCGCGACACCTTCGAGCGCCTTGGTCAGCGCCGATATCTGGGTGAGGATGTCGATGCAGTATTGCTCTTCATCGACCATGCGGTGGATTCCGCGGGCTTGGCCCTCGATGCGTTTGAGTCGCGCGAGGTAGCGGCTTTTGTCACTGATGTAGCCGTGCGCGGTATGTGCGCACTCGTTCTCCGGTGCGGACGATGTCGTCATCGGACAATCATCTCCTTTTCAAGGGTCTGTTTCCTTACCCAGTGCTGGCTGTGGGGCGGGTGTCGTGCAGCGCGTGGGTGGTGCTGGTCTGCGGGCGTAGGTCCAGGCGGCGCAGGAGCTGGGCGTTGAGAGCCACGACCACCGTGGACGCCGACATCAGGATGGCACCGACCGACATGGGCAGCACGAATCCGATCGGGGCGAGGATCCCGGCAGCCAGTGGCACCGAGATCAGGTTGTATCCCGCTGCCCACCACAGGTTTTGCTTCATCTTGCGGTAGCTGGCCTTGGACAGTTCGATCACCGAGAGCACCGAACGCGGGTCATCGCTGGCGAGGATGACTCCGGCCGAGGCGATCGCGACGTCGGTGCCCGCGCCGATGGCGATGCCGACGTCGGCTTGAGCGAGTGCGGGGGCATCGTTGACGCCGTCGCCGACCATGGCGACTTTGCGGCCCTCGCGCTGCAACTCGGCGACCTTGTCGGCTTTGTCCTCAGGGCGCACCCCGGCAAAGACCCGGTCGATACCGAGCTCTGCGGCGACGCTGTGCGCGACCGCTTCGGCATCACCGGTGATCATCACTACCGCCACGCCCACTTGGTGCAGGGCGTCGACGGCTTGGCGGGACTCCGCACGTACTTCGTCGGCGAGTTTGATCGCGCCGACGACCTCGTCGTCACGCACGACGTGCAAGATGATGGCCCCGTCGGCGCGCCACTGCTCGGCGATGGCGAGTTCGTGCCGGCGGTGCTCCTCGAGCATGCGCGGCCCGCCGACCCGCACGACCGTCCCTTCGACATGGGCGCTGACCCCGACCGCGGGTGAGGAGGTGAACTCGGTGGCCGAGGGGATCTGCAGGGCCCGGTCTCGGGCGGCGGCGACAATCGCCCGGGCCAGGGGGTGTTCGCTGTCCGCTTCGGCGGCGGCAGCGGCGGCCAGCACGTCCTCGGCGTCGCTACCAGGGGCGGGCTCGACGGCGATCACAGTCGGTTCCCCCTTGGTGAGGGTTCCGGTCTTGTCGAACAGCACTGCGTCCACGGTGCGCATAGCTTCCAGGGCGAGGCGGTCTTTGATCAGCACTCCCCCGCGGGCAGCGCGTTCGGTGGCGATGGCGACCACCAGCGGTATGGCCAGCCCGAGTGCGTGCGGGCAGGCGATGACCAGCACGGTGATCGTGCGGATGACCGCGTCATCGGGTTGACCGATCACCGTCCACACGATCGCGGTGATGACCGCAGCGGTCAGTGCGAACCAAAACAGCAGCGCGGCCGCGGAATCGGCGAGGCGTTGCGCACGTGACGACGAATTCTGGGCGTCGGTGACCAGCCGCTGGATACCGGCCAACGCAGTGTTCTCACCGGTCGCGGTGACTTGCACGCGTAGACCGGAATCGGTGGCCACCGTTCCGGCGACGACCGGATCACCTACGCCACGGCGGACGGTGCGCGATTCACCGGTCACCATCGATTCGTCGACCTCGGCGGTTCCGTCGATGACGCGGCCGTCGGCGGGAACGCTGGCACCAGGGCGCACGATCACCACATCCCCGACCTGCAACTGCGCCGGGGCCACAATGCTGATCTGTTCACCGTCGACGCGTTCGGCCTCATCGGGCAGCAGTGCCGCCAACGAGTCCAGCGCCGAGGTCGTCTGGGCCAGCGACCGCATCTCGATCCAGTGCCCGAGCAGCATGATGACGATCAGCAGGGCCAGTTCCCACCAGAAGTCCAGTTCATGGTGCACAACCTCGAGACTGGCTCCCCACGAGGCGACGAAGGCCACCGTGATCGCCAGAGCGATCAGCAACATCATGCCCGGTGTGCGCGAGCGTAATTCACTTACGGCCCCCGACAGGAACGGACGCCCGCCCCAGGCGAACATCACCGTGCCCAGTACCGGGGAAATCCATTGGACCACTCCGGTATCGGGCAGCTGATAGCCGATGAGCATGGCAAACATCGGTGAGAACGCGACGACCGGCACTGCGAGGACGAGCATGATCCAGAACAACTGCCGGAACTGGCCCACATGGTCACCATGCCCGCCGTGCCCGTGACCGCCGTGACCGGCATGACCACTGTGACTGTCGTGACCGGCGTGGTCGTCGGAACCGTGATGGCGTTGTCCGGCAGAGGAATCGGGGTGGTGATGTCCGGTGTGATCGAGCACCGCCTCGTGGTGCTCAACCTGGCCGTGGTGGTGCTGATCGGCGGCCGTGTGACCGGCGTGTTCAGCAGAGGTGTGCTCGTTCATGACGCCACCTTATACCCCTGGGGGGTATGTGTCGAGGGTGTGTGGGAGGTGCGGTTGTCGTCACCGGGTGTGGTGCGTGAGGTGAAGGCACGAAGCCGCAGGCTGTTGCTGACGACGAACACGCTGGAGAAGGCCATCGCGGCGCCGGCGAGCATGGGGTTGAGCAACCCGAGTGCGGCGAGGGGGATGGCGGCGACGTTGTAGGCGAAGGCCCAGAACAGGTTGGTCTTGATCGTCGCCAGCGTCTTGCGGGCCAGGGCGATCGCGTCCGCGGCGGCGTTGAGGTCGCCACGGACCAGGGTGATGTCGGCGGCTTGCATGGCCACGTCGGTGCCGGTGCCCATGGCCAGGCCGAGGTCGGCCGAGGCCAGCGCTGCGGCGTCGTTGACCCCGTCGCCGACCATGGCCACGACTTTGCCGTCGTTCTGCAGTGCGGTGACGGCCTGGACTTTGTCGGCGGGTAGGACTTCGGCGATCACGGTGGAGATGCCGACCTCGCGTGCGACGTGTTCGGCGGCCTTCTGGTTGTCACCGGTGAGTAGGACCGGAGTCAACCCCATGGCCTGCAGTCGGGCGACGGCTGCGGCGCTGGTGGGTTTGATGGCGTCGGCGACGACCAGCACCGCACGGATCTGTCCGTCCCAGGCCACCATCACTGCGGTTTGTCCTGCGGCTTGCGCGGATTCGCGGGCAGTTGTCAGATCGGGATCGTCCAGCGACAGTCCCCAGTCGGCGAGCAGGCTGTCGCGTCCGACGAGGACTGCATGGCCCTCGACGGTGCCCTGCACTCCCATACCTTCGATGTTGGTGAATTCCTCGACCTCGGCCAGGGCGCCGAGCTCGGTGCGTGCCGCGTCGGCGATGGCGGTGGCGATGGGATGCTCGGAGGCGTCTTCGAGCGCACCGGCGAGGGCGAGTACTTCGCGGTCGGACGTGTTGGCATCGGTGTGCACGTGCAGCAACGTCATCTGACCGGTCGTGACGGTGCCGGTCTTGTCCAGGACCACGGTGTCGATCGTGCGGGTGGTCTCCAAGACTTCCGGTCCCTTGATGAGGATGCCGAGCTGGGCTCCCCGTCCGGTACCGACCAGCAGGGCGGTCGGAGTGGCCAATCCCAGCGCGCAGGGGCAGGCGATGATCAGCACGGCCACCGCAGCAGTGAACGCTGCCTCGATGGGATAACCCGCCCCGATCCAGGCGCCCAGGACCGCGACAGCGATGGCGATGACCACGGGCACGAAGATGCTCGAGATGCGGTCGGCCAGCCGCTGGGCATGGGCCTTGCCGGACTGGGCGTGTTCGACCATGGTGGCCATCTGGGCTAGCTGGGTATCGGCACCGATGCGGGTGGCGCGTATGCGCAGCCGCCCGCCGGCGTTGACCGTTGCCCCGGTGACGGTATCGCCCGGACCGACTTCGACCGGCAGCGATTCGCCGGTGAGCATGCTGGCGTCGATCGCCGAGGTGCCCGACACGATCTCACCGTCGGTGGCGATCTTTTCTCCCGGCCGCACGATGAACTCCTCGCCGACCGACAACTCGTTGATCGGGATCCGTTGTTCGTGGCCGTCTTTGATGACGGCGACCTCTTTGGCGCCGAGTTCCAGCAGCGCCCGCAGCGCTGCACCGGCCTGCCGTTTGGAGCGTTTCTCGAAGTAGCGGCCCGCGAGTACGAACATGGTGACCCCGGCGGCCACCTCAAGGTAGATGTTGCCCGCTCCGTCGGAGGGCGCCACGGTAAAACTGAAGCCATGGGTCATCCCGGGTGTGCCGGCGGTACCGAAGAACAGGGCGTACAACGACCACAGCAACGCCGCACCGGTACCCACTGAGATCAGGGTGTCCATGGTGGCGGTGCCGTGACGCAGGTTCACCCAGGCCGCGCGGTGAAACGGCCACGCCGCCCACACGATGACCGGGGCGGCCAGGGTCAACGAGGCCCACTGCCAATAGGTGAACTGCAGCGCCGGGATCATCGCCATCGCGATGACCGGTACCGACAGCACCACCGCGCCGATCAGACGAGTGCGTAATGCCTGCAGCTCGGGGTCGCTGGCGGCCTCATCGGTCGCCGCTGCGCTCGCATCGTGATCGGTCTGCGCCGACGGCGGAAGCGTGGCCTGGTAGCCGGCGTTCTCGATCTCGGTGATCAGCAGCTGCGGATCCAGATCACCCGAGGTGGTGATACGCGCCTTCTCGGTGGCGTAATTGACTGTGGCACTGACACCGTCGAGCTTGTTGAGTTTGCGCTCGATACGCATCGCGCACGACGCGCACGTCATTCCGCTGACGGCGAGTTCGATGTCTGACCCGGCCGAGCGGGACGGGGAGGTGGTGGTCATGAGGACTCCAAGACGTGGGTTGAGCCGGCGGGATGGATGACGGGCGGTCAGTGCCCGGCGTGCTCAGGCGGGACCGACGCAGACGACGCCGGAGACGACGAGGATGTCGCGCTTGCTCGAACACGCTCTGCAGCGGTGTCGACGACGAATGTCGCGGTGTGTACCTGTCCGTCGACCTGGAAGTCGAGATAGAGCAGGTAGCGGCCCGGTGTCGGTGCGTTCGTCGCGAACCTCACCTGCGGCCCGGACAACTGCCCTGGCGTGGGTGTCGAGCCTTCGGGATGCACGTGCAGGTAGGCCAGGTCGCCATCGCGCAACGCCACCAGATGCCCGAAGGCACCCAGATACGGCTGCAAGGTGGTGACCGGCTGACCGTTGCGACTCACGGTCGCAGTCAGCTCTGAGTCGGTGCCGGCGTGCAGCTCACCGGTCAGCTCGACCTGGAACCCGGCCACCTCCGACCGCCGCGACTCACCGGCTGGTGGGCGGGGTTGATAGTCGCCACCCACCTCGAGAGTGCGTGTCAGCGTCAGGGTTTCACCGGTCGCTGCCGGAACGAAATCGGCATACACCCGGTAGGTGCCGGCCGTCTGCCACTGCCATGGAATCGACCACCGCCCAGCAGCATCCACCGTGGGGTGCACGTGGCGGAATGCGGTGCCGTCAGACCGGACCACGATCAGGTGCAGTTGTTTGTCGTGTTCCACCGTGTAGTCGGTGACCGCCGAACCGGCGGGGTCGGTGATCGAAAACGTCAACACGCCCGCCTGGCCGGTCTGCGCGGGCGCTGCGAGTCCGGAGAGCAGATAACCCCCCGACCCGACGGTGACCCCGCGCACACCCGGCGTCGCGGCGGCAGACGAGGCCGGTGCGCTCTGGTGTCCGGCGTGCGCCGGTGAGTCCGACCCAGTAGCGCCTGACCGGTCCGGGGCCACCGCGGCTGCCACGGTGTAGGCGGCCACGAAGACCACCGCCAGCGCACCAGCGAAAAGGCCCAGCTTAGAAGGGACGTTCATTGTCATGTTCCTGTCTGTCAGGAGATCGCCCAGCGACGCTGCGCTGCCGAGGAGAGCCGGGCCACCACCGGGGCGGCCCGGCCCGCGACCTCACTCAGCGAGTTGATAACCGGCTTCTTGCACCGCGCTGCGGATAGCGTCACGCTCCAGCGGAGCGGAGCTGTCGATGGTGACCTGGCCGCTGGCCACGTCCACGGCGACATTGGTTACACCGTCGAGGGTGCTGATCTCTTCGCGTACCGACGAGGCGCAATGTCCGCAGGTCATCCCGGTGACAGTGACGGTAGACGTACTCATAGCGATGCTGCCCTTCCCTTCTGGCGATACCCCGGACGGCCGTATCCCGACCCCACCCGCGGCAGTGACAACTGAGCCACTCCCACCTTGGTACCATACCCCCCTAGGGTAATCAACGTCCGACGCTGGTCCGACACTGATCTCGAAGGCGGACCAGCGTCGCGGCGCACCCGGGGGAGCGGACAGACCGGGGATGAGGAGTGGGCGCCCGAACCGATCCTGCGAAAAATTAGGTAGGGGCCCGCGCGGACGCGGCCCCGCAGCGAACCGAGGCGGTGGCAAGCAAGCCGAGAATCAGCCGCGACTACCAGTTCTTCAGTCCGTGCGCCGTAATTACTATGCGCAGTAGTAGCATGTAGGTGGTGGGTGATATGAAGCCGTCGACGGAGGCGACCGCACCGTCAACTCCGCACGGCGTAGCCGTACCCCGGTTGATGGCTGCACTGCTGGTCGGTGGGCTAATTGTGGCGCTGGTGATCTACGCCTGGATCTCCGGCGCCAGTCGCTACGTCGAAAGCGCAGATCCATATCCTGGGGCGGGCACAGCTGTCGCCGATGTGGTCGGCAACTTCGCTGGCTTTGCGTTGGCTGCGGTGATGCTCGGGGGACTGGTCTCGATGGTGCTCACGGCCGTGCCTGACTCGCAAGGCTTCATCGACGCTGCGGTCTATCCAGTGTTTCGCCGCGTCCGCCGCGCCGCGGGGTGCTCTGTGGTCGTTGCGCTATTCATGGCTTTCACCGCGGCCGCAGACACCACCGGCGTGTCTGTGGGCACGATGGTCTCGAGCGGCAAGGTCGGTTACGCGTTCAGTGTGAGTTTGCCGGCGCTGGCGTGGCTGGTCGTGGCGGCAGCGGGTGTCGTGGTGCTGATCGGTTCGGTGTCACTGCGGTGGTCGATGCAGGTGGCGCTGGTGGTTCCCGCAGCGATTTGTGTGCTCGCGCTGCCCGTGGTCGGCAATGCCGCGCAGGGCCCTGACCACGACTACACGACCGGCGCGGTGATCGTCTTCGCAGTGAGCTTGGCGTTGTCGGTGGGGCTGCGGTGGGCTGATCGGTTCCGGGTTCGTGGTCTGGGGTCGGCGACCATCGACGAGGCGGCCGACCGGCGTGTTGGTGGCATTGTCCTGGGCGCCGATGTGATGGCACTGGCGGGCGCGGTGGCTGTGACGCTGCTGCTGCGGACTCCCGATGTGTGGTCGTCGGCGTTCGGTCGCGCCGCGGGGTTGTTGGTGGCTGTACTGACCGTGTTAATGATTGCCGACCTCGTGCGTTTGCGCCGGGGTGTGGTGACGCCGGCAACTGCTTCTGCCTTCGCCACGGGGACCGCACTGGTGGCCGTGGCGTGCTGGGCGGTGATGGACACCAGGGTCGCACCCGGGTTGATTGCCCACCCTTTTACGGGCTGGGATGTGTACCTGGGGTATTCCCTTCCTGGCCCGCCCGATGTCGGATCGCTGGTCTCGCTGTGGCGTGTTGATCTCGTGGTGGGTGTGGCGGCGGTGGTGGGTGTCGTGGGCTATGTCGTTGCCGCCCGGCGGGAGCGGGCAAGTGGACACCGGTGGCCGATCCGGCGAACGGTGTCGTGGGTCGCGGGGTGCGCTGTGGTGGTGGTGTCCACCAGCTCTGGGCTGAAGGCCTACGGCAACGCGTTGTTCAGTGTGCACATGGCCGAACACACGGGTTTGACCATGATCGCACCCATCCTGTTGGTGGGTGGTGCGCCGATCACCTTGCTGTTGAGGGTGCTGCCGACGATCGGAACCACCGGTGGCGCGGCGTGCCGGCGGGCGCTGCTGATCGTGCTCGGCTCGCGGGGCCTGCAGCTGCTGCTCAATCCGATTGCCGCGTTCGCGTTGTTTGTGGGCTCGTCGTATCTGGTGTACTTCACTCCGGTGTTCGACGTCCTCGTGCGCTACCACTGGGGGCACGTCGTGATGAGCGTGCTGTTCCTGGCCATCGGCTACCTGTTCTTCTGGGTGACTGTGGGGATTGATCCTGGACCCAGACAGTTACCGTTTCTGGCGCGGCTTGGTCTGCTGTTCGCCGTCATGCCTTTTCATGCCTTCTTTGGTATCGCGCTGATGACCTCCACCACGGTGATCGGTGAGTCTTTCTACAGCCAGTTGCAGCTACCGTGGAATCCCGATCTGGCTCGCACGCAATGGGTGGGTGGTGTGGTGGCTGCGGTGATCAGCGAGATTCCGATGGTGCTGGTGTGCTTGGTGCTGTTGGCGCAGTGGGTGCGTGCCGAACGTCGACCCGATCGGTCCGAGTCCACGGCCATTGATGCCGGCACCTCCCACACCGTCGCTGCGATGGTCTCGCAGTTGGCCCAGCCCCAGCCTCTGTCACCTTCAGCGGTCTATACGCGCGAAGTTCTGCAAACGCAGGCTGTTGGAGACGACGAAAAACGATGACAAAGCCATTGCGGCCCCGGCGATCAGAGGATTGAGCAATCCAGCGGCAGCCAGCGGCAGCGCGGCGAGGTTGTAGCCG
The DNA here is from genome assembly GCF_002149015.1 of Gordonia lacunae. Classification (GTDB taxonomy): domain Bacteria; phylum Actinomycetota; class Actinomycetes; order Mycobacteriales; family Mycobacteriaceae; genus Gordonia; species Gordonia lacunae. The sequence goes on from NZ_NGFO01000039.1 coordinate 21,354, forward strand.
AACGCCCATGCCAGATTGGTGCGCATCGTGCGTCGCGTGGCCGAGGCGAGTTGCAGCGCCAGAGCGACGGTGGTGAGGTCATCGCGCACTAACACGATGTCGGCGGCGCCGATAGCAACATCGGTACCGCGTCCGATCGCAATGCCCAGATCAGCCGATGCGAGTGCGGGCCCGTCGTTGATGCCGTCGCCGACCATCGCCACACCGGCGCCACTACTGCGCACGTTGTCGATGATGGCCACTTTCTCGGCCGGGAGCACCCCGGCGATCACGTCGTCGATGCCGACCTGCTCCGCGGTGCGCTGCGCTGCGCCGGCGTTATCGCCGGTGACCAGGAACGTGCGAATTCCCATGCGGTGCAACTCATCGACCGCCTGGCGGGCAGAGGGTTTGATGCCATCACGAATGTCGATCAGGCCCCGGACTGCATCATCGGCTGCGACATAGACCGCGGTGCCCCCAGAGCGCTCGATGTCAGTGCGCCGCGCGTCGATCGCGGCGGGCACCGCGGCGCTACGGGCGATCCATGCCGGGGAACCCACCTGCACCTTCACTCCGTCGATTACCCCTCGCACGCCGCTACCGACGTCGGTGACCACCTCGTCGACCGGTGCGGCAAGCGACTGCGGACCGGCCGCGGCAGCGATAGCGGTGGCGATGGGGTGGCTGGTGTGCTGCTCGAGTGTCGCCGCCCAGCCCAGGATCAGCTCGGCACTGTCGTCGTCGACGGTGTATACGCCGGTGACGTGTGGCTGCCCGTTGGTGAGGGTGCCGGTCTTGTCGAAGACCACCACATCGATCGTCCCGGACAGTTCCAATGCGGCGTGTCCTTTGAGGAAGATGCCCAGTTGGGCGCCTCGCCCGGTAGCGATCACCAGCGCCATGGGCATGGCCAGGCCCAGCGCGCATGGGCAGGCGATGACCAGCACGGCCACCGCGGCCCTCACCGCGTGCTCCCATGACGCCCCGGTGAGCGACCAGCCCACGACAGTGGCTGCGGCTAGGGCGATGACACACGGAACGAAGATCGCGGCGATACGGTCGGCGACGCGTTGAGCGCGAGCCTTGGCTGTCTGCGCGCTGTCGACCAGCGCGATCATCTCGGCCAGGCGGGTGTCGTCACCGACTGCGGTGACTTCGACGCGTAGTCGCCCGTCGAGGCACGTCGTGCCCCCGACGGCGGTGGAGCCTTGCTCGGCTGACACCTGAACCGGCGTCGTCTCACCGGTCATGGCGCTGAGGTCCACACTGGCGGCGCCCTCGATCACCTGCCCATCTGATGGAATGGTCTCTCCCGGCAGCACGATGAGTCGTTGCCCCACTTTGAGTTCCGCGAGGGGTATGAGCATGGTCGTGTCCCCTGCGCACTCGACTCGGGCGTCGGTGGCACGCAGAGCGGCCAGCGCCGTCAGTGCTTGAACAGCTTGTGCCCGGGCACGCGCCTCGTAGTAGCGTCCTGCCAGCACGAAGACGGTGACACCGGCTGCAACTTCGAGATAGATGGAGTCGCTGGAAAAGATTGCCGACCACACCCCCTGGCCTGCGGTCGAGGTCGCTTCGGCCGAGAACATCGAGTACACCGACAGTGCGGTCGCGGCCAGCACTCCCAGCGAGACGAGGGTGTCCATCGTGGCCACGCCGGTCCGCAACGTGCGCACCGCGGTGCGGTAGAAGGGCCACGCGCAGTAGGTCACCACCGGCGCGGCAAGCGCCACCAACACTGCTTGCCAGCCGGGAAAGCGAAGGTCGGGGACGACAGCAAGCACCACGGAGAGGTTGGCCAGGGGCACGAACAGGGCTAGCGCGACGATCAGCCGGGTGAACAGTGCCTTCGCAGTCGCTGAATCTTCGTTGACGGCAGGGGCCTGCTCGGACAGTTCCGCAGCCGCATACCCTGCTGTGTGCACGGCGTCGATAGCATCGGCGACGTGTGCGTGGGTATCGAGTTCCACGGTGGCTCGCCGTGTGGCGTAGTTGACCGAGGCGCGCACGCCGTCGAGCTTGTTGAGTTTGCGTTCCACCCGAGCTGCGCACGCACCGCAGGTCATCCCGCCCACATCGAGTTGGATGCGGCGTGTTGGGTGCGTGTGGTCAACGAGGTCGGTCACGGGTGGGCGCTTTCAGTAGGCGGTGAGGGTCCGGCACCGCAAGATGCGAGGGCCCCCGTGGGGCAGTGGCAGCAGGGCTGAGGCAACCAGGCTTCGGCTACTAAGCAGGGTAGTTTGTTCTAGACTGGCAGCAAATACGAGGCGATCAGGCAGGCGACGGTGACTCAGTTGGGTTCGTTGGAACGCGCGGTGATGGATGTGCTGTGGGGCGCTTCGGCGGCGATGAGTGTGCACGACATCGTCGATGCGCTGGCCGACCGCGACTTGGCGTACACGACGGTGTTGACCGTGGTCACCAATCTGCACAAGAAGGGCTTCGCGGGTCGCGAGAAGATCAGCCGCGCCTATCGGTACTTCCCGTTGCAGTCGCGGGAGGAGGCGACGTCGCAGACACTGCGGCAGGTGCTCGATGCCAGCGGCGATTCGACGGCGGTGCTGATGCACTTCGCCCGGATGGTTACTCCCGAGGAGCGCGCGGTCCTCAGCGAGCACCTGTCCCGGACGCGGACGGATCGTCCGAGGAAGCGCTGAGAGTGTGAGCGTCGCATTGGCCCACCTGGTGGGCGCGGCCGTGCTGGGCGTGTTGGGTCCCTACGTTCTCGACCGATTGCCCCAGCGATGGTCACCGCGGGTACTGATCACCGCCTGGGTCAGCAGTATCGCCACGGCGGTGGGATTGTTGATTCTGTCGGCGCTGTCGGCGTTGTGGCCGGATCCGCCGCCGGCCGAACGCTTCGTTGACACCTTGGCTCGGTGCGCGGGAGCTGTCCTGCACGCGGTGCGCGACGATTTCAGCCAGGTGTATGGCATTGCCGTGGCCGTGGTGGTGATCGCCGCGGTCGCTCGCACCGCGATGTCGTGCGCTCGTCACACCCGCGATGTGCATCGCGTGCACCGTCTTCATCGCGATGTCGTTGCTGTGGTGGGCAGTACCGAACCCGACACCCCCGACGTGCTCTGGATCGATCATCCCCACCCCATGGCGTACTGCGTCGGCGGGCGCAGTGGTTTCGTTGTGGCAACAAGTGCGCTGCGCACAGACGTGCCCGCCGAGGCGCGGGCCGCAGTACTGGCGCACGAGTTCGCCCATCTGAGGTCGCGGCATGACCGCGTTCTGGCGGTCTGCGATGTGATGGCACGTGCTCTGCCCTTTGTGCCGCTGTTTCGCCGGGCGCCGACGGCAGTCGCGGCCTTGATCGAAGCAGATGCCGACATGTCGGCTGCTCGGGTGACCAGCACGGCTGCCGTGCGCAGCGCACTCGCGCATGTGACCGGCCAGGGTGTAGGCCCCGGGACCCCCATGCCGCACTCGACGCGCTACCGATTGCTAATGCTCGAGAACGGCGCGATCGAGCCGACGAAGTCGACCTACGCTGCGGCGAGCGTGTTGCCCCTCCTGGGTGCTGCGTTGTGTACGGCTGCGGCACTTCCGGTGTTGTCGGTTCTCGTGCATGGGCTTATCGCATAAGTCCCGGTCACGCCCTGTTCGCTCCTCAGTGGCTGCGGCTCGACGCCCGTGGGTGTCGCGCCTGGCTGCGCCACCGGTAGCGGAGGCTGTTCACCGGGTGCTCGTCTCAGCGTGTCGATCGCAGCTGCCTGCGCGGGCGGCACACCCAGTCAGTCGCGCTATCGCGACACCCTGCGTGTTCGGTACCAAATACATGGTGTGCGGTGCTGAGCAGCGCCAACCGATGCTCGACCGGGACCGCTAACCCTTGCTCCACCAGCCGATTCGCTCTCGGTCAGGCCCGGTGATCTTGGGAAAGGCCCGGTGGCTCGTGGTCTCGCCTGACGCGGCGTAGCGACGGGTCTCTCCGCGGCCGCGGGGGTCGGTGGTGAGGTGCTTCGGCTACGGCCGCGCCGCACGGCCTCGTGCTGGTTGCATTGCGCGGGTCGCGACCGCGGCCGCACCGCGGGCCGCACACGTTGCCGCGGTCGCCGCGATCAGCCACAGCAGCAGGGGAGTGCCCTGAGCGAGGACAGAACCTGCGAGCAGGGTCAGCGCAAAGGTCATCACCGCGGTGTAGCCGACTGCGAGGATGGCGAACCACCGCGGAACGGTCAGCGGGCGGCGCGTTCGCGGGACGGCCTGGTCGAGGGCAGGGTAGGGGTAGTTGCTCACGGTCGGCTCTCCGGGTCGGGATCTGTAGATGCTTCGTGGTCTCCGGTGGTCAGCGGCGCACGGCGGACTTCTTCGGCCGCCTCGCTGGGTTCACCGTGCCGTGTGCCGACGTGGGCTTCGGCGCGCAGCCGCTCCACCATATGCGGGTAGTGCAGTTCGAACGCCGGACGCTCCGACCGGATGCGGGGCAGTTCGGTGAAGTTGTGGCGCGGCGGCGGGCAGCTGGTGGCCCACTCCAGGGAGTTGCCGAAGCCCCATGGATCGTCGACGGTGACGACCTCGCCGTAGCGGTAGCTGCGGAAAACGTTCCACAGGAACGGCAGTGTCGAGACGCCGAGGACGAACGCGCCGGCGGTGGAGATGATGTTGAGCGTGGTGAAGCCGTCTGAGGGCAGGTAGTCGGCGTATCGGCGGGGCATGCCTTCGGCTCCGAGCCAGTGCTGCACCAAGAAGGTGAGGTGAAAGCCAATGAACGTCAGCCAGAAATGGATTTTGCCCAAGCGTTCGTCGAGCAGTCGTCCGGTCATCTTCGGGAACCAGAAGTAGATGCCGGCGTAGGTGGCGAACACGATCGTGCCGAACAGCACGTAGTGGAAGTGGGCGACCACGAAGTAGCTGTCGGAGAGTTGGAAGTCGATCGGCGGGCTGGCCAGGAGCACACCGGTGAGTCCGCCGAACAGGAAGGTGACCATGAAGCCGACCGAGAACAGCATCGGGGTTTCAAAGGTCATGTGGCCCCGCCACATTGTGCCGATCCAGTTGAAGAACTTCACGCCCGTGGGTACCGCGATCAGGAAGGTCATGAAGGAGAAGAACGGCAACAGCACGGCGCCAGTGACGTACATGTGGTGTGCCCACACCGCGACCGACAGGGCGGCGATGGCGAGGGTGGCGTAGACCAGTCCTGAGTACCCGAACAACGGTTTACGGCTGAAGACCGGGAAGATTTCGGAGACGATGCCGAAGAACGGCAGCGCGATGATGTACACCTCGGGGTGACCGAAGAACCAGAACATGTGCTGCCAGAGAATGGCGCCGCCGTTGGCCGGATCGAACAGATGCGCGCCGAACTGGCGGTCGACTTCGGCGCCGAGTAATGCCGCGGTGAGCAGCGGGAACACCAGCAAGATCAGCACACTGGTGACCAGGATGTTCCACGTGAAGATCGGCATACGGAACATCGTCATTCCCGGTGCGCGCAGACAGATGACCGTGGTGACCATGTTGACCGCGCCCAGGATGGTGCCCAGACCAGACACGGTCAGTCCGAGGAACCACATGTCGGAGCCGACGCCGGGTGAGTGGATGGCGTCGCTGAGCGGGGTGTAGGCGGTCCAGCCGAAGTCCGCGGCGCCACCTGGGGTGATGAAGCCGGCAATCGCGATGGTCGAACCGAAGACGAACAGCCAGAAACCCAGTGCGTTGAGCCGCGGGAAGGCGACGTCGGGAGCGCCGATCTGCAGGGGCAGTACGAAGTTGGCGAAGCCGATCACGATGGGGGTGGCATACATCAGCAGCATGATCGTGCCGTGCATGGTGAACAGCTGGTTGTACTGCTCGGTCGAGAGGAATTGCATGCCCGGCGTCGTGAGTTCTCCGCGCATCAGCAGCGCCATCAGTCCGCCGATGAGGAAGAACCCGAAGCACGCGACGATGTACATCATGCCGATCAGCTTGTGATCGGTCGTGGTCAGCATCGTGTAGATGAATGACCCTTTGGCCTTTCGCCGCTCGGGATAGGGCCGCGTGGCGACCACCTCGGGCGGGCGCGGGGACACCGCGGTCATGAGGCCTCCATCTGACTTGAAAAAATGGCGGCCCTGATCGAAGCAACACGCGCATCGTGCGTGCGACTTCCCGGGCCGTTACTACGGACTGTAGTCGATTAACTACTAGGTAGCATAGTTGATACTGGAATTCCGAGTCGCAACCGGGAGGCGACAGGACCGCGACGAAAGGTCGCCTCCCTCATTGAGATCGGCCCGACCGGTCCGCCGCGGCCGTGCGCCGCGCCCACCCTTACCGCCAGAGGTCTGCGCTTCCGGTGCCCGACGGTTCGTTGGGCGTGATAGTAGGTTCGGCGTCGCTGTCGGAGGGCAGACTGACGCCGCGTTCGGCGAGCCATCGCACCGGGTCGAGGGCGGCGCCGGATGCATCAGCAACCTCGAAGTGCAGATGAGGCCCGGTCGAGTTACCGCGATTGCCCACCGTGGCAATGGGTTGACCGACCGTGACCGGCGCTGCCGCGTCGATGAGATTGTCGTCGTTGTGGCCGTAGGTCGTGATTGTTCCGTCGGCATGCCGGATGCGTACCCACAACCCGAAGCCTTCAGCTGGCCCCGAGTTGATCACTTCGCCGTCGGTGACCGCGAAAATCGGTGCCCCCAGGTCGTTGCCGATGTCCATACCCTGATGGCCGCGGCCGTCACCGAAGGTGGAGGTCACTCGGCCGTTCGTGGGAGCGACCACCGACCCCGGCGACGGCGACGAATAGACGGGTGGACCAGCTGGTGCCGGGTGCGCAGCCGCGGGATCGTGGGGACGCATCTCGAAAGCCAGAAGCGCCAGCAGCCGCCCGATCGGCAGCGCGTCGACAATCAGTTCGGCGGCTGCTCGTCCCGCGCCGAGCACGGCGGCGAAGCATCCCACCGCAGTGATGGGATCCTCGGCTGGCACTGGCGGCTCGACTGGGCGCGCTCGATCGGCCAGACATGTGCTGACTGTTCGGATCTCGTCGGCGAGGGTTCCCATCGCCGGGCCGCCCAGTGTCGCCGAGATCGTCTCGGCGACCAGTTGGGCGAACTGCTGAGTCACGTGGGTGGCATCGGCGTCGGCTCGCGCTCGAGCGTCAATTGAGAAGCTCAGCAGAACCGCAGCAACGATTCCCGCGACCCCCAGTCTCAGACAGGGCCGTGGAGCGCCGCAGCGGCGGGTGAGGGACGACATAGGCATGCCAGCGAGACCTTCCGGAGACGGGCGCGACGCACTGACGTTCAGCACCACACGCCAGGTGCACATGAGGCCACGATCGGCAGCCCTCCGTTCGAACCATAGGCCCCACAGGTCACAGCAGTAACACGATCTGATTGAGTGCCCATCGCAATCGCGGGCCTCTACTACTAGGTGATGTAGTTGCGGATGCGCAGTGACTGCCAAGCCGGAAACTCGCCCTGAACACAGGGTAATTGCAGGTGAGCGCATCTCTTACACGAGGTGACGCCGCAAAATGCACGTCGCGAGAAGTGGGGTTCCGGTCGGTGGATGTCACAAAAACTATGGTCATGTTGACAATTCGAATGGTGATCTACCACGCTGCGTAGTAGATCAACGTCGAGGAGTGCTGGTGCAGCAGGGGAGAAGGGTATCCGCGGTGCGGGCGGCGGTCCTGGCGCTGATATGCGTGGTGCCGTGGGTAGCGTCGGGTTGTGGTAGCGCTGGCGACGACGCCGTTGCGCAGGGGGGAACCTTTCAGTTCGTCTCGCCCGGCGGGCAGACGGTCATCACCTACGATCCGCCCTCGAGCCGTCAGCGGATCGCTGACGTCTCCGGCCCTGACGTGGTGACCGACCAGACCATCGGACTCGACGACTTCGCAGGCAAAGTCGTCGTCATCAACGTCTGGGGTTCGTGGTGTGGACCCTGCCGGGGAGAAGCCGACGACCTCGAGCATGTCTACGCCCAGAACAAGGCCTCGGGAGTCGAGTTCCTCGGTATCAATCTGCGCGATAACCGGCAAGCGGCGAAGGACTTCATGATCGACAGAAAGGTCGCCTTTCCCTCGATCTACGACTTTGCCGGTCTGACCCTGGCTGCGCTGACCACCCCAACGTCGGTGGTGCCGACCACCATCGTGCTCGACCGCGACCACCGTCCGGCCGCGGTGTTCCTCAAGGCCATTACCGCCGACGAACTCGGGTCAACAGTTCAGCGAGTCCTCGCTGAGCCTGTGGCACAACCCCAATGACCCCGCAGTCGGTCGAAGTGCAGGCTGCGGTCGGCGAGACGTTTGCCGACCTCGTCGCCAGCGGTCCGCTCCTGCTGGCGCTGCTTGCGTGTGTGATCGCCGGGCTGGTGTCGTTCGCCTCACCGTGCGTGGTCCCCCTCGTTCCGGGGTATCTGTCGTATCTGGCTGGCGTGGTCGGCGCCGAGGCGCCTGCGGTGTCGGTGGGGGAGCCGAACAAGCGGGGTCGTTCGCGCGTGGCGCTCGCCGCAGGCCTGTTCGTCCTCGGTTTCACGGTGGTCTTCGTGGCAGCGACCGCCACCGTACTCGGAGTCACCACCACTTTCGTGGTGAATCGTGAAGTCCTCCAACGCATCGGCGGCGTGGTCACCATCATCATGGGCCTGGTGTTCATCGGGCTGGTGCCGGCACTGCAACAGGAACGACGGTTCGCCCCCCGCCGCGTCTCCAACATCGCCGGCGCTCCGCTGCTCGGCGGGGTCTTTGCACTCGGGTGGACCCCATGCCTAGGGCCCACGCTCGCGGCGGTCATTGCGACGGCCAGCGGCACCGAAGGTGCCACCGCAGCCAAGGGCGTCGCGCTGATCGTGGCGTACTGCGCGGGCCTTGGTATTCCTTTTGTCGTGCTTGCGTTTTCCTCGGCATGGGCGTTGCGCAGCCTCGGCTGGTTGCGGACCCACGCCCGCATGATCCAGATCGTCGGCGGCGCCATGATGATCGCGGTAGGTATCGCCTTGATCACCGGCCTGTGGGATCAATTCATCGTGTGGGTCCGCGACGCGTTCATCACCGATACCCAACTACCCATCTGACTACCCATCTGAGGCCTGTAGTGGCGGCGCCGGTTCGACGGACCCAACACCACCGGCTTCCGGTCACCGCACCGTCACGAGACCCAACACCACCGGCGTCACGCCGCCGACGTCGGGCCATCTCAGCACATCCCGATTCAGTCGTGACGTGATCCGCCGGTTCCGTTCCGCCCCGGTCTGTCATATAGTCACATGCGCATGTATTGATATATGTGGACAGCGTAGCTATCTGGGTGTGGATGAGAGGGAGTACGACGCATGGGAGCCGGACACAATCACGGACCAACCGACCCCGCATCCAGCGACTCGTCGCTGCGTGTCCGGTTGGCGATCGCGTTTGCTCTGACGGGGATCATTGTCGTGGCCCAGCTTGTCGGGTCGGTGATCACGGGAAGTCTGGCGCTACTGACCGACACCGCGCACGCCGCGACAGATGCGATCGGTTTAGCGGTCGCGCTCGTCGCAGCAACCGTGATGCACCGCCCGGTCAACAAAACCCGCACCTGGGGACTGCGGCGCATCGAGGTCATCGCCGCTCTGGGGCAGGCCTCGCTGCTGCTCGCTGTGGGCCTCTACGCTGCTGTCGAAGGCGTACGACGACTGTTCTCGCCACCCGGGGTGCCCTCGACCGAACTCCTGCTCTTCGGAGTCATCGGACTCGTGGCGAACATCGTCGCCATGCTCGTGCTCGCCTCGGGACGCGGCGCCAACTTCAACATGCGAGCGGCGTTTCTGGAGGTCCTCAACGACGCACTGGGATCGCTGGGTGTGATCGTCGCCGCAATCGTCATCGCTACCACCGGTTTCCAACAAGCTGACGCGCTGGCCGGGTTGTTCATCGCCGCGCTCATCGCACCCCGCGCCCTCAAACTCATGGCCGAGACGACGCGGGTGCTGATGGAATTCACCCCGAAAGGGATCGATCTCGACGACGTCAGGGCCCACATCCTCGAGATGGACCGTGTGCACGACGTGCACGACCTTCACGCATCGACGGTGGCCACGGGCCTACCGATCATCAGCGCTCACATTGTGGTCGATGACGACTGCTTCCAGGACGGCCACGCCCCCACCATGTTGGATGACATCCGGACCTGCGTGGCGACCCACTTCGCCATCTCCTTCGAGCATTCCACCTTCCAGCTCGAGACCAGCGCCCAGCGCCACCACGAGGAAGCGTTAGCCACCCATCACCCGTGAGGGATCACATCGGCGTCACACCACACCTGCGGTCTGCGCGAGTGCGGATCTCTGCTACGCGAGTCTGCCGTCTCGGGCCGGGCGCTGCCCCGGAGGTGTCACATCAGCGTCGACCAGTACCACCAGAAACGGTGGGCGATCAGGGCGATCACTGCCAGCACCCACACCAGCGGTACCACGGTGTGCACCGTGAGGATCGCATCGAGGGCTCGGCGCGCTGTCCCGGGTGGGCAGAAATGGTCGGCATTGCGCAGGCTCACATACCAAAAGGCAACCACGACAACCACCCACACGGCCATGCAGTACGGACAGAGCGCGTTGATTCGGTACAGGCTCTGGAAGATCAGCCAATGGACGAACACCACCGCACCCGTCAACCCACTCTGCAGCCCGATCATGACCCAGGTGGGCGGCCGGCTCCCCATCAGGACCGCGACAGCAATCAGCGCGGAGAAGCCGGCAATTCCGATCAGTGAGTTGGGAAACCCGAAGACGACCGCCTGGGGGGTGTCCATCACCGATCCGCAATTGACGATCGGGTTGATACTGCAGGTCGGTGTGTACGCCGGATCGGTTGCCAGTTCGAACTTTTCAACCGTCAGCGTGAACGCAGCGATGAGCCCGATACTTCCGCAGACCGCAAGGATCCACGCGAGCAGTCGCGGAGACACTGGGAATCGTGTAGCTGCCGCCGTGGGCGAGGATGGCGAGGCCTGGCGGGGTGGTGGTGGGACGGTCACTGGCGTAGTGCGGATTCGAGCGCCGAGCTCAGATCGTCATAGCTCTCGGGTTTGATGAGTTCGTCGTTGATGAAGAAGGTGGGTGTGCCGGTGACACCTAGCGCTTTGCCGTCAGCGACATCGCGGTCGATGAGTTCGCGGGTGGCCTGCGAGTTGTAGTCGGCGGCGAATCGATCCATGTCCAGACCGAGCTCCTGGGCATAGGAGAAGAACAGATCGTCCAGCGGTACCCGCTGCTCACCCCAGCTGCGTTGGGTGTCGAACATCTTGCGGTACATCGGTTCGAACTGACCTTGCTCGGCCGCGGCGGCAACGGCGCGTGCTGCGCGGTCAGCGTTGAAATGTCCGGGGAGCGGGAAGTAGCGGACCACGAAAGTGACCTGATCGCCGTATGTTTGGCGAAGCTGCTCCACCGCCGGGTATGCCGCCCCGCACCCTTCACATTCGAAGTCCAGGAATTCCACGAATGTTGCCTTGGACTCGGTCGGAGTCGATAGACGTGGGGAATCATCCCGTACCGTCATGCTCGCCTGGGCGGCAGCCTGTTCGCTGTCACCGGCCCGGGACACCACGAACACCACTGTCAGCGCCAGGCAGAACACGAACACCACGGCGAGTGAGATCTTGACGGTGCGGCTCACCGGGGCACCCTTGACTCGAGTCGAACCTTTAGCGCTTGACCTGCCACGATGTTCACTCCCGTCGAACTACTACTACGTTAGCTAGTAGTTTACAGGCGCGCGGCCCCGGCCGGGCGACCGCGGGCGGATCGGTGCGCTCGACAAACTTCGGTGAGGGGTGCGGTGCGCGGTGGTGGGTTTTTCGGATAGTCGACGTGCCGGCGCGTCGTTTCTGCCGATGCGTCAGCCTGTGTTGCGCGGCGCAGCTGCCGTCGGCGCCGGCGGCATGCTGTACGTGAGTTTCCCTCCGCGTCAGCTGTGGTTCCTCGCCCCGTTGGCTATCGCGGTTCTGGTGGTGACGCTGCGGGGGCGGTCGTTGTGGGCGGCATCCGGCTATGGCTATCTGGCTGGGCTGGGGTTTTTCGTGCCGTTGCTGCCGTGGGTCGGTATCTATGTGGGTGCGGTGCCGTGGCTGGTCTTGGCAGCAGTCCAGGCGGTGGCGTTCGGGATCTTCGGGGCGTTGGCAGCGGCACTGGGCAGATGGCGCGGCGCGCCGGTGTGGTTGGCAGGCGCCTGGGTGGCAGTCGAAGCTGTTCGTTCCCGGATACCGTTTGGCGGTTTCCCCTGGGGCCGAATCGCATTCGGCCAACCGGAGGGGCTTCTACTGCCGTTGGCGGCGCTGGCCGGCGCGCCGGGGTTGTCGTTCGTTGTGGTGCTGCTCGGCGCGGCCCTGGCCGCGGCGGCGGGGGCTGTGGTCCGCCGGCAGCCTCAGACGTTGGCCGGGCCTGCGGCCACGGTTGCTGTGATTGGACTGCTGGTGTGGATGATGACGCCCGCGGGGGGAGGCGATGACGCGGGGGAGCGGTCGGTGACGGTGGCGGTGGTGCAGGGCAATGTGCCGCGGCTGGGGTTGGATTTCAATGCTCAGCGACGCGCAGTGCTCGACAATCATGTCCAGCGCACCCTCGATCTGGCCGAGGAGATCCGCTCTGGGCGGGTCGTGCGTCCCGATGTGGTGGTGTGGCCGGAGAACTCATCCGATATCGACCCGTTCGGGAACCGCGATGCTGCGGCGCAGATTGATCGTGCCGCGCGGGCGATCGGGGTGCCGATCCTGGTGGGAGCGGTGATCGCCGGGAGCAACGGCACGTCCCGCAACACGTCGGTGGTGTGGGATCCGGTTACCGGGCCTGGTCAGGAGCACAACAAACGTCAGCTGGTGCCGTTCGGGGAGTACTTGCCGTTGCGGCAACTGATGACACAGCTGTCCTCCTACGCCAGCCGGGCCGGGAACTTCGTTCCAGGCGCAGGCAATGGCGTTGTCGATCTTGCAGGTGTACCGGTGGCGGTGGCGACCTGCTACGAAGTCGCGTTCGACGATCTGGTGACCGAATCGGTGCGCGCCGGTGCGCAACTGATCGCCGTGCCGACCAACAACGCGACGTTCGGGCGCACCGAGATGACCTACCAGCAACTCGCGATGTCGCGGGTGCGGGCAGTCGAGCACGATCGGGCGGTGGTCATCGCAGCAACCAGTGGGGTGAGCGCGGTCATCGAACCTGATGGGACCGTTGCACAACGCACAGCGCTGTTCACCCCCGATGTCCTCATCGCGCGGGTGCCGCTGAGGACAACGACGACTCTGGCGACGCGGATCGGAGCAGCAGGAGAAGTGATTTGTGCTGCCGCGGTCCTGGCGGCACTGGTTGTCCGCACGTGGAGATCACGCCAACGCACCTGACGCGGCGTGGTTGTGCTCAGTGGCGTTCGCGATGTGGCGTTGGCGAGCTACTCGATGTGTCATCGGCGTCATCCGGCGGGCTCGAACAGCAGCTGCACCCTGGTTCTGTTGTGGCAGAACAGCTGTTGCTGGTCGCTGCGCCTCGTGATCGGGGAGTCGGCAGCAGGGGCACCTCGGGCACCGGCCGTGGTTGATCGGTGGTGGCCGATACCGGGGCGCAGCAGGCGTCGCCTGTGTCGTGGTAGGCCGCCACCGAGATGTTGAGCCTGCCGGGGGTTACCCGGGGCACGGCAGCGGTGCCTGGCAGTGCTTTCGTCCGGGCGGCACGAATCGCGTTGGCGATCACCAGTACTTCTGCGAGTTCGTGGACGAAGACCACTGTGGCCAGACCGAGGACGCCCGTGGCGGCCAGCGGAATCAGAACACCGATGATGGCCAGAGAGAATCCTATGTTCTGCAGCATGATTCGGCGTGCGCGCCGAGCGTGGGACAGCACTTGCGGGAGATGGCGGAGATCTTCGCCCATCAACGCCACATCGGCGGTTTCGATAGCGACGTCGGTACCCATCGCTCCCATCGCGATTCCGACATCGGCGGTGGCCAACGCTGGGGCGTCGTTGACGCCGTCGCCGACCATGGCGATCGCCCGCCCGCGCGCCAGCGTGGGCAGCAAGTCGGCTTTGTCTTCGGGGAGCAGTTCGGAATGGACGGTGCTGATTCCGGCCGCAGTGGCCAAGGCATGTGCGGTGCGGTCGTTGTCCCCGGTCAGCATGACCGAGTCGACACCCAGCGCCGTCAGCTGAGCGACCGTTTCGGCGGCCTCGGGGCGAAGCTCATCGCGGACCGCGATCGCGGCGACGACCGTGCCATCGCGTTCGATCAGCACGACGGTGGCACCGTCGCTCTGCAACCGGGTGACGTCTGCGGCGAGCGCCCCAGGATCAAGCCACCCGGGTTTGCCCAGTCGCAATTGCTGTCCGCAAATCTGGCCGGTGAGTCCGTGACCGGCGATCGCGGTGACGTCCTCGGCAGGTGAGCCCAGAGCAGGTGCGGCCGCGAGAATCGCACTCGCCAACGGGTGCTCGCTGCGTGCCTCGAGCGCGGCGGCATAGGACAACGCGTCCTCGCGGGTGATCTCGGGTGTGGCCACCACGGCGATGACCTCCGGAGTGCCGCGGGTCAAGGTGCCGGTCTTGTCCAGCGCGACGACGCGAACCCGTCCCAACTCCTCCAGGGCAGCACCGCCTTTGACCAATGCACCATGGCGGCTGGCGGCGCCGATCGCGGCGACCACCGTCAGCGGCACCGCGATCGCCAACGCACACGGGGACGCAGCAACGAGGACCACCAGGCCGCGTTCGAGCCACACCAGGGGATCACCGAGTAGCGCACCGATACCTGCCACGAGCGCCGCGAGCACCATGATGGCCGGGACCAGGGGGCGGGCGATACGGTCGGCGAGACGTTGGCCGGCGCCTTTGCGTTCCTGCGCTTGCTCGACGATGTGAACGATGCGGGCCAGGGAACTATCCGCGGCGCGGGCGGTCACGCGGACTTCGATCGCACCGCCACCGTTGATCGCGCCGGCGTAGAGCGAGTCACCCGGACCCGCCTCCACCGGAACAGATTCGCCGGTGATCGCCGACACGTCCACGCTGGTTGTGCCCGCTGTGATCGTTCCGTCGGTGGCCGCGCGCTCACCGGGACGCACCACCATCACATCGCCGATGATCAACTCATCCGGTGACACGGTGATCTCACGTCCCTCACGAATCACCGAAGCAGTGGGCGGAACCAGCGCGAGCAGCGACCGCAGCCCTCGCCGAGTTTTGGTGACCGCGTAATGCTCGAGTCCTTCAGCGACCGAGAACAAGATTCCGAGTAGCGCGGCCTCGGGTATTTGACCCAGCGCCACAGCCCCGATCGCGGCGATCGTCATCAGCGTTCCGACACCGATACGCCCGTGGCGCAGCGACCGCAGCGTCGATGGCACGAACGTTGAGGCCGCAACGACAACCGCGATCAGTTCCACGACGATGCCCGCGGTCTCTGATAGAGAGCCTCCGATGATCCAGCCGAGCGCGAGGAACACTGCTGCTGCGGCGGCGAAACGCAGCTCGCGCACCTGCCACAACCGAACCGGGCCCTGATCGACCTCAGCCTCGAGGTCGGCGGAATCGGAGGGTCCGCAGCATGCGTCAGCCATGAGCATGTCCCTGCACTGTGGCCGCCGACGGTGTCGTCGTGGCTGCGGTGGAGAGTCCTGCAATCGCTAGGACCGCTGTCACGAGAGCGTGGCCGGAGGGGGTCAACGCATACATCACCAACCGTCCGTGGCGGCGCCCGGTCACCAGTCCGGCACCCTTGAGTAGGCGCAGATGGTGCGAGACGAGGTTCTGCGCCAGGCCTACCACCCACGCGAGGTCGCAGACACAGAGTTCGTCCGCCGACAGCAACGCCGTTGCCACTCGCAGCCGGGTCGGATCACCGAGTGCACGAGCTCCGGTGGCGGCACGGTCGATTGCGGTCACATCGGGTAACGCAGTCCGGATATCTTCTGCGTGCGGCAGATCGAGACACAGCAGATCGCACGTGTCCACCGACTCCTGAGTCATATCAACATCCTTACGTTCATTGATATGAACTATGTTAGGCATGCCGGTACGGATATCTCAACACCCGTCGATATGTCGAGAGGAGTCGACACGCTCTCGAGCCAGGGGGCGGGGCGCTTAGGTGTCGGTGTTGCCCTTCTTCCACTGTGACCACGGGATGTTCCAGTCGCCGAGTCCATCGACTCCCGACAGTGTGTCGGCGTTGGTGTTCTTGACCGTGACGGGGTCACCGCGCAGGGTGTTCTTCACGAGCCATTCCGCGTCTGCGGGACTCAGGTTTGGGCAACCGTTGCTGACGTTGCTGTTGCCTTGGGCCGACATCGACCACGGTGCGCCGTGCATGTAGATGCCGCTGTAGGACATCTGCACCGCCCATTGAACGGGTGTGCGGTATCCCGCTGCGGACTCGACAGGCACTCCGTAGGTCGACGAGTCCATGATGATGTGCTCGACGCGATCTCCGATCATGTAGATGCCGCGGGGCGTCGGAGTGCTGTCTTTGCCGAACGAGGTCGGCATGGTGCGGATGACCTTGCCGTCTCGTTTGACGACGATTGTTTTGGTGTTGTCGTCGGCGACGATTTCCTGAGCTCTGCCAATGGTGAAGTCATAGGACAAGTTCTCGTCGCCGTAGAGCCCGTCGCCGAGGTTGACTCCGTAAATGTTGACGGCGACACTGACTTTGGTGCCCGGTGTCCAGAAGCGTTCGGGCCTCCACCGGACCTCGGAGTCGCTGATCCAATAGAACGCACCCTGCATCTGGGGGTCAGACGACACGGTGATCGCCGCCTGTGCCTTCTTTCGGTCGGGGATGGGATCGGCGAACCGCACGCCGATCGTGTGGGCGATCCCGACGGTTTTCTCGCCGAGGATGGCCGCGCTGGTCAACGATTCCGGCGAGGTCGTGGTGAAACGCTGCGAGACGACCGATCGACCGCCCACGCCCACGGCCTCGGCTTGAACCACGTATCGCTTCGAAAACCCCAGGGGCTGGGTGCTTGTCCACGTTGAGCCGTCCTCGCTCAGGGAGCCCGCCAAGGGACGGCCGCTGGCTGTGGGAATACGGACGTTAGTCAACGCGCCGCGACTGGCCGTGACAACAATAGGAAGCCCAGGTTCGACAACCGCGTTGGGCGCAAGTCGCCCGCCACCTTCAGTGGCCACAGCGATGGAAGGTTGTGTGATGTCGGCGAAGCTGTCAACGGCCTGAATCTCATTGCTGAAGGCGGCACCTCCGGTCGAGCTGCACGAGGTCAACACCATCACCACCGCCGTCAGCGTTGCGAGCATCAGCAGTCGCGGAATACCGACTCGGACCGACCCGCGACATTCACGAGAGCCCGAGCACTGCGGCTGCCCACCGTGAGTCGATCGGCGATCACATAGCTCTTCGGTAGCTCGAGTCCCTCTTACGCGGCCCATCGATTGTCGAACCCTCCCACTCGGCGCTGGACTAGGTTTACTAACCACGATAGTAGTTGAAGGCTGTGCGCTCCTTTACCCACTGCACCGCGTGAGAGAAGGTTCGAAACGTCTCGTGGTGGGCGACCGCCGAGCCACCACATCGACCTCACTATTGCCGTGTGGCGACACCCAACAGGTAGTCGCCGCCGATGCGTGTTCGCCACCGCTCGCCGACGTCGAGACCGTGGCGGGACAACTCGTGCAGGAACTCACCGGCAGTGAACCGATCCTCGCTCGGATGGTCAAACAGCACTTGGTAGGTCGGCCGAGCAAGGGCGGTCGCGGTGACCTCGTCAAAGAAGAACCGCCCACCCGGTTTGAGTACGCGGGCCACCTCGTCCAAGGCTTCCCGCCAGTTCGGGATGTGGTGAATGATCGCGAAGTCGAAGACTGCGTCATAAGTACCGTTCTGCCCACCGCCGACGTCGTGAAATGCTGAACGCAGGTCCGTTGCGCTACCTCGGGCGAGGTGTGCCCTGCCGGTGTGTCGGCGTAGGCGGTGGCGAGCGCGAGAAATCATCGCCGGATCGAGGTCTACCGCGTCGACGCGCGCGGCGCCGAACTCGTCGAGGATCAGCCGGGTGCCGTAACCCGACCCGCACCCCAGCTCAGCAACGCGCGCTCCCGGGGTCCGTCCGCCCAACGCAGTCAAGACACGCGCCTCGTAGCGCTGCAGCCACCGCCGGGGCGGCGAGTTCACCAGGACAGTCTCCATGCGGTTCATCAACATTGTTGACCACCCTCCCTCATCATCGGCGGAGACCGCTTATTATCGTCTGGTGACGATCAATAGCATGGATGGGTGTCGCACGTCGAGAGCCGGAACGAATGTGGACGCGGCGGTGGCGTTGTTTCACAGCCTGTCCGATAGCACCCGATTGGCGATTGTGCGTCGTCTTGCCGGTGGGGAGGTCAGGGTCGCCGACCTGGTAGGGGAGTTGGGTTTGGCGCAGTCGACAGTGTCGGCGCATGTGGCATGCCTTCGCGACTGCGGGCTAGTTGAGGGACGCCCACAGGGTAGGCAGGTGTTCTACCGCCTCACTCGGCCCGAGTTGATGGACCTGCTGGCCTCGGCGGAGACCCTGCTGGCGGCCACCGGTAGCGCGGTAGCGCTGTGCCCGAACTATGCCGGCGACGCCGCCGCAGCGTCAGCGAGTTCTACCCCGGCTGGAGCCTTGACGTGACCGACGCGCCGCCGGCAGTGACGAAAACACTCCACCCCCGAGGTGAACCGCCCCGGGTCTGTCGGAGGCTCTCGAACCTGTGAAGGATGGAGAGCATGGCAGCACCACGCAAGTACAGTGAGGAACTCAAGGACCGGGCCACCCGGATGGCATGTGAAGCGCGACGAGATCCCGATTCGTCGAGAGGTGCGATCAAGCGGATCGCCGATCAGCTCGGAGTCCATCCCGAGGCGTTGCGCAATTGGGTTCGTCAGGCCGAGATCGACGGCGGGGTCCGCCCGGGCACCACGAGTGAGGACGCTGACCGCATCGCGGCGTTGGAGCGGGAGAACCGTGAAC
>NZ_NGFO01000004.1 GCF_002149015.1 Gordonia lacunae
AGCTTGCAGAGCGTCTCACCCCGCCCCCCTGAGGAGCGAGCTTGCGCGCGTCACCCCCCTGAGGAGCGAGCTTGCGCGCGTCACCCCCCTGAGGAGCGAGATTGCGAGCGTCACGAAGGGTTTCGCAGCGTCTGTCGCCAACCCTTCGTGGCTCGTCGCTTGCGCTCCTCACACCTCAGGGAGCGGAGACACGTGCGTCGCTTGCGCTCCTCACACCTCAGGGAGCGGAGACACGTGCGTCGCTTGCGCTCCTCACACCTCAGGGAGCGGAGACAAGTGCGTCGCTTGCGCTCCTCACACCTCAGGGAGCGGAGAACAGGTGAGTCGCCTGCGGTCGTTGCAACCTCCCCAGGGAGCGCAACCGTTCCGCGAGAACGGCATCCGTCTGTCTCAGAGCGAGTTCTCGGCAGCGGCGAGGATCTGGCGCCGCAGGGTCGACGACGTGTTGGGCAGCCACATGGCGCGGACGGGCGCGAACGGCGGGTCGGTGAACTCGACGATGCGGATGCGGTTGACGTAGATCCAGCCGGGTTCGTTGGTGACGAAGGCACACGCGTCGGGGTGTGCGATCACCGCGGTGTGCGGGGGCGTGCCCAGCAGCGTCGAGAGGATGATCCGCGGTTCGAACCCGGCGCGCCGGCACATACCGACGAGGATGTCGGTGTACTCGTACTCGTGCTCGGGACCCCACACCACGATCTCGTATCCGGCCAGGTCGGCCATGTCGACCCGGTCGTGCGCGGCGAGCGGATGGTCGGCACGCACCGCCAGGCGCAGTTCGTGCTGCGTCGCGATGGTCGTCGCCATGTCCGGCGGCGCCGCGACACCACGACCGAGAGCCATGTCGATCGCCCCGGACAACAGCTCGTCGCGGATGAGTTCGGCGAAGACCGGCCGCACGGTGATCGGCACCGATGGGTCGGCGAGGACCACCGGTTCGATGATGCGGAAGACCTCGGAGGAGGCCAGGTCCGGTGCGTGGCCGATGACGAAGGGGGCCGGCGACCCGGCGTCGACGCGCCGCACCTGCGTCGCGAGTTGCTCGCCGCCGGCCAGCAACGGAACCGCGCCGCGGTAGAGCGCTTCCCCGGCGGGGGTCGGCGTGAGGCTTCGACGCGACCGCGAGAAGAGCTCGACACCGAGGTGGCGCTCCAGCTCGCGAATGGCCGAGGAGAGCGCCTGCTGGCTGATGAACAGGTCATCCGCGGCGACCCGAAGGCTCGGCGCCTCCATCACGACGACGAACATTCGCAGCCGCCGAAGGTCGATATCGCGTAGTCCAGGGTCCCCAGGACCGTTCATCAACCATCTCCTGTCAGTTATCCCGATTGATGTGATTGTAGGTTGACCATCGAGACCATATGCTGAATTCTGCGAGGCCGGGTTCGCGCCGGCCACATCGCATTCGGACTACCTGCTGGGGTCCCTCCCGCGGAGGGGACGGGAGGACCCCAGCAGGAAGCGGCTGATCGGGCCCGATTGGCACGACCGTCTCAGCGCGCATCAGATCGACGGCGATTCTGCGATTCTTACATCTTTCGCTCCGTCGGGTCATATCGCCGAATTCGAGACGAAACGATCTTTAATCGTCCTCTAAACTCCGTAACGAGTGTTCGGCGACTTTTCGTCGCTGCACACGGGCGCGTGTACGCGCATCACGACCGGGAAAGAGGACGTCGCCATCGGGTACCTGGAACGTGAGGGGAACGAGGCGCGGCCTTCCGCACGTTTCCGGGCGCTTCGCCACGGTCCGGTGTCCGACGAGAACTCCGGCCATCGCGACCTCTACGACGACGCCGATCACGTCCTCAAACAGGTGCGGATGCGCGAGTGGCATGTTCGCTTCACCATTGCCGTGCTGGTCGCGGTCTGCGGGATGCTCGGGACCATCGCACTCTTCACCCCGAGCGGCACGCAGGGTTCCGTCCCCCGCTCGATCGCGCTCGGCATCGTCGTCGTGTCCACGATCCCGATGGCATTCGTCGTCAGCCGGGTACATCTCGGCGTGATCTGGTGGACCAAACAGTCCTCGGTCCGGGGATTCAACACCGCATTCGTCCTGTGGGCCGACGCTGTTCTCACCATCGCCCTGCTTGCCATCAGTGATGTCATCCTGGCCCAGTTCTGCGCAGCGATCTTTGCGGTGATCGGCTCTTATGTGGCCCATTTCGTGCGTAGCGCGGTCGCGTACGCGCACATGATCTACTCGAGTATTGCCGTGGGCGCTCTGGGAATCCTCTCGTGGTCCGAGGGAACTCCGCTGACGAATGTCCTGTTCACGACGCTCGCGCTGTTGGTCGTGACCAATGGGACGACGGCTCTCCATCGCAGCTATACATCCGATTTCCAGCGTTCGCTGAAACATCAGCTCATCATGGCGAATACCGATTCACTCACCGGGCTGTTGAATCGCCGTGGCTTCGTGTACGCGGCCACCACGATGCTCCGCCGTAACCCCGCAGTCCCGTTCGCACTGGTCACCGCCGATGTCGATCGGTTCAAGGGCATCAACGACGAGCACGGCCACGCGACCGGCGACGACGTCCTGCAGCGGGTCGCCGAGATACTCCAGGGCGCCACGGACGAACGCGCCGTCGTCGCGCGGCTCGGCGGCGACGAGTTCGCGATCGCGACGCTCGCGGACGAGGCCTCGGTAAGCGCTCTCGCCGAATGCATCCGCACGCAGGGCATCACGACCCGCGCCGGTGCGACGGCCTCGATCAGTCTGGGCATCGCCGTCGGTGTCACCCCGGGCGGCCACATGTCGTCCGACGACGCCGATGCGTTCATCCGGCACGAGTTCGAGGTCGCCGACGAGGCGCTGTTCGACGCCAAGGCCGCAGGGCGCGGCCGATACGTGGTCGCGGGCCGCTCGGCGTTCGGACCGACTACAGGAGCACGCCCGGGTTCAGCAGACCGTCGGGGTCGAGAGCCTGCTTGATCCGCGCCGTCAGTTCCATGACGTCCGAGCCCACCTGGTCGGGCAGCCAGCCCTTCTTCAGGCGACCCACCCCGTGCTCACCGGTGATGGTCCCGCCCAGCTCGATCGCGAGATCCATGATCTGCCCGAACGCGACCTGCGCGTGCTCCGCCTCGTCGGGGTCGGCGGGGTCGAAGACGATCAGCGGATGGGTGTTGCCGTCGCCGGCGTGGGCGATCACCGAGATCATGACCCGATTGCCGGCCGCGATCTCCGCGACGCCGTCGATGAGGGCGGGCAGGGACGGCAGGGGAACACCGACGTCCTCGAGCAACAACGACCCCAGCTTCTCCACGGCCGGGATCGCCGCGCGACGGGCCGCGGTGAACGCCTCGCCCTCGGTGGGGTCGTCGGTCGCGAAGACCTCCCCCGCCCCGTTGCTCTCGAATGCCTTCTGGATGAACTCGACCTCAGCCGCACCGGCGGCGCCCGGGGCGTCGGACTGGGCGACGAGAAGGGCACCGGCCTCCCGGTCGAGGCCCATCCGCATCAGGTCCTCGACAGCGTTGATGGCGACCGAGTCCATGAACTCCAGCATCGCCGGACGGATCTCGGCGGTGACCGCCAGGACGGCCCGACTGGCCTCGTGCACCGAACCGAACACCCCGACGACGGTGCTGGCCGGCCCCTGCGGCGGCAGCAGTCGGAGCGTCACCTCGGTGATGATCCCCAGGAGCCCCTCGCTGCCGACGAACAGTTTGGTCAGTGGCAGGCCCGCGGAGTCCTTGAGCTGCTTGCCGCCGACCCGGACCGCACGACCATCGGCGAGCACCACCTCCAGACCCAGGACGTAGTCCGTGGTGACGCCGTACTTCACGCAGCACAGCCCGCCGGCGTTGGTGGCGACGTTCCCGCCGATCGAGCAGATCTCGAACGACGACGGATCCGGCGGATACCAGAGCCCGTGCGCCGAGGCCGCCGCCTTCACCTCCGCGTTGAACAGGCCGGGCTGGACGACCGCGGTCCGCGTCGCCGGGTCGACCGCGATGTCGCGCATCTTCTCGGTGGAGAGCATGATCGCGCCGTCCACCGCCGTCGATCCACCGGACAGGCTGGTGCCGGCACCCCGCGTGATGATCGGGACACCGTTCGCCGCGCACCAGCGGACGGTGTTCTGCACCTGCTCGGTGGTCGTCGGCCGCACCAATGCCAGCGGAGTGCCCGCCGTCGGGTCGGCGGCGCGGTCCTGCCGGTATCCGGCGAGGATGTCGGCGTCGGTGACCACCATGCCGTCGGGGAGGGAATCGGCCAGCGAACTCGGGTCGGCACTCATCTGTTCAGAGTATTCGCCGGGCCGACGACCACGGTTTCAGTTTGATACATGGCCGGACGCGACCCCTACCGGGACAATGGGCGTCGTGAACGATTTCAATGCGACCGTCATCAACGAGTTCCGATCCAACAACGGGCATGTCGAAACCGCCGGCTTCGGCAAGAATCTCGTGCTGTTGCACACGCTGGGCGCCAAGTCCGCCGAGCCGCGGATCAGTCCGCTGTTCGCCCTTCCCGACGGGGACAGCTGGCTGGTCATCGGGTCCTTCGCGGGCTCACCGAAAGCCCCGGCCTGGGTGCACAATCTCCGTGCCCATCCCGACTCGGTCGCCGTGGAGGCACCGTCGGAGGACGGCGTCGAGCGTCTCGACGCCGCCGTGAGCGAAGTCGAGGGTGACGACTGGGAACCGGCGTGGCAGAAGTTCATCGAGGCCTCCGAGCAGTTCCTGAAGTACACCGAGACCGCGCAGGGACGACGGTTCCCGATCTTCCGCCTGACACCGAGTCGCTGACACCGGCTGGGTGACGGCGCCGGTTCCCGTCGTCGGTTCGTCGACGCATCTACGCTGACAGGGTGTTCGAGGTTGGCGAGAGCGTGGCCGGCTTCACCATCGACGACTTACTCGGTGGCGGGGCGAGCGCGGATGTGTTCCGGGTCCATCGCACCCGTGGCGACGACGACGCGCCTCCGTCGCCGGTGCCACCCGGGGACCGCGACCGGTGCGATGGGCCGGTCGCCCTGAAGGTCCTGCACCCGAACGCGTCCGATCACGCGCGGGTCCGCGAGCGCTTCGAGCGAGAGTTCGGAATCGCGTCGCTGTTGGACCACCCGCACATCGTGCGCATGCTCTCGCACGGCGAGATCACCTCACCGCGCGGCTCGCTCGGTCCGCGACACCTGCCGTCGATGTGGCTCACCATGCAGTACATCGGCGGACCCGCCGCGACCGCACTCGTCCCGGAGCGCGGCGACGAGCCGGACATGGGCACCATCCTGCGCGTGGCGACACAGATCGCCGACGCCCTCGATTACGCGCACGCCCAGGACATCCTGCACCGCGACGTCAAACCCGCGAACATCCTGCTCTCCCGCACCCCGCGTCCGGCGGGCATCGAGTCTCCCGGCGCCGATTCCGCCGGCACCAGCCCCGTCGACGCCTACCTCTCGGACTTCGGGATCGCCCAATTCCTCGACGACACGCGGCCGCTCGCCCGCAACGGTCGCGTCCAGGGCTCCATCGGTTATGCCTCGCCGGAACTCCTGCAGGCTCAAAAACTCACGCCGGCAACCGATTTCTACGCATTCGCCTGCACCCTCGTCGAACTCATCACCGGCACACCGCCGTATCCACGCAACACCGCCTTCGCGATCACTTACGCGCACCTCAACGACGACCCGCCGAAACTCACCCGGCGCCGCCCCTGGCTGCCGTCGGCGACGAACTCGATCTTCGCCAAGGCGCTGGCGAAGGATCCCGCGGACCGGTACCCCTCGTGCACGGCGCTGGTGGAGATCCTGACCCGCCTCATGCGCGACGTGCCCGTGCCGGAGCCGTCGCGGCGTTCGACGTGGTGGACTCGGACCCGCTGAGCGCTCAGCGCGTCGGACCGTCGATGGCGTACACGCGAACCGCTGTGTCGCGGAGCACCTTTCGCAAGGCCTCCGAGCCCCACTGGGAGACGCAGTCGACGAGCGCGCCCACGAGGACGTCGACGGCGGCGTTGGGCCGGTCGATCGGGTAGTTGGACCCGAACATGATGCGGTCGGACCCGAAGTGGGTGATGACATGCTCGACGAAGGGACCGATCATCTCGGCGAGGGTGGCCTGGCCGCCGATGTTGCCCCAGCGTTCGTGGCCGTAACCGAGAATCGGCATTGCCAGGCCGGATAGCTTGACCACCACGTTGCGGTAGGTCGCGAGGGTCGTCATCCGCTCCCGCCACAGCCGCCAGATGTCCGCGCGCGCAGCGGCTGTCGCGCCGGTGCGGACACCCACGGGACCGAAGACCCCGGCCGGTATGCCGAAGTGGTCGAGGATGATCGTCGTGTCGGGATACTCCCTGGCCAGCAGGATGACGTCGTAGAGCTGGTGTGAGTAGACCGAGGCCTCGAAGACGAGCTCGCGGCTCGCGAGTTCGGCGAACCCCTCCAGGAACGCCGTCGAGGACAGCAGATTGTCGGTGTCCCCGCCGTCGCGGACGCGCGGATCGGGATGCCGCGATGCGACGATGCGGATACCGCGGAACCGCGGGGAGGCCGCGAACTGCTCGTCGAGCATGTCCGCGAACGTGCGGGTGCGCGGGTCGCCGTGCGAGATGACGGCACCGAGACGTGGGGTACCGGCCTGGCCGAACGGCAGACTCTCCAGATAGCGCGTCTCCTCCACCGCGGTGCTGTCCACCGGGGGGCCGGTGGCGTCGGTGACCTCGCGGCGCCAATGCGACTCGACGTGGACCACGGTGTCGATCGGCACCCCCACGACGGTCGGGACCAGCGCCGCGTCGGTGGCGTACTGCCGCGGCTCGTAGGCCCGGGCAACGGTGCGCGGAGTCAGGATGTACTCCCGGTCGGCGCGCGACACCACGAGGGGGAACACCCGGTCGCCCAGGGTGGGGACGAACCCGTACAACCTCGACGCCCGCGTGGCCGCCCACGGGGTACGCCGCGGGTTCCAGTGCTGCACATGGGCATCAACGATGCCCGTGAGGACCCCTTCGAGGGACGTCATCCCCGTACCTTGCCACACCTCGTCACTGCCCGACATGGGATGCCGGATCCTGAATTGTGCCGTGTCGAAGGACTAGTGTGGGTCTCTTGAACCGGGTGGGGACACGAGTCGCGACGGAGGTGTGATCTTTTCGATATGGCGACACATTCGCGCCATGCGCTGCATCAGCTGCGGACGGCTGTCAATCGAGACCCCGACCGGTTCGTCACCAACGTCTACACCCGCATGTTCGCGATCGACCCCGACCTGCGCGACCTGTTCGGTGTGTCGATGGCCGCCCAGCGGGTCGCCTTCCATCGCGTCATCGATCATGTCCTCGAAGCGATCCCGGCCGAGTCCGGCCACGCCGAACTCGTGGAGTTCCTCGCGCAGCTCGGTCGCGACCATCGCAAGTTCGGGGTCGAACCCGAGCACTATCACGTGATGTACGCGGCGCTGATGGGCGAGTTCAGCAGCCTCATGGCCGGCTACTGGGACGCCGAGACCGAGCAGACCATCTCGCAGGCGATGATGCTGGTGACCGGGGTGATGCGAGGCGCGGCCGAGAGCGCGACCCACCCTGCGCGCTGGACCGCCGAAGTCGTCGAGAAGTACCGCATCACCCGCGACCTGGCGGTCGTCCGGCTTCTCGCGCATTCGCCGCTCACGTTCAACGCAGGCCAGTACCTCGAGGTGCACACCCCGCAGTGGCCCAAGCAGTGGCGCAATCTCTCGCCGGCCATCCCGCCCAACCCGGCGGGTGAGCTGGAGTTCCACGTCCGCGCGGTCCCCCGGGGCACGGTGAGCACCGCGATCGTGAGCGAGACCAGCGTCGGCGACGTGTGGACCCTCGCCCAGGGCCACGGCACGTTGCATGTCGACCGCGGCAGCAAGGTCCTGATGGTCGCCGGCGGCACCGGGCTCGCGCCGCTGCGGGCACTGCTGATCGAGATGTCCGCCCGCGTGGATTCGCCGGAGACGCACATCTTCTATGGGATGCGCTATCCGGGCGAACTGTATGACCTGACGGTGCTGCGCCGCATCGCGTCGACCAATCCGTGGCTGCGCGTCACCGCCGTGTCCCAGGAGCAGACCGATCCGTGGTGGATCAACGCGGTGGCGACGCCCGCCGAACTCGGTGTCGACCACGAGATCGGCACGCTGGCCGACGTGGTGGTCCGGTCGGGCGACTGGGAGGACCACCAGGTGCTGATCGCGGGCTCACCGCAGATGATCGAGAACACCCGGCGCACCCTCATCATCGCCGGCGTGCGGGCCAGCCGAATCCAGCACGACCCCGTGTTCTAGACCGCATCGGTCCAGGCCGGGGCCACCCGGATCGCTTCGAACGGTTGCGGCTCAGGGGACTTCGAGGCTCGGCTCACCGGCGGCCGGAGCCGTGACCGTTTCCGTCTCGGTCACGGTGTACGTCTCGGGAGCCGACTCGGTGACCGTCTCCGTCCGCGTGACGGGGCGGGGAGTTCGCGTGACCGTCGTCGTACGGACGCTGGTCTCGGTCTCGGTCTCGGTGACCGTCGCCTGCTCGGTCGAGGTGACCGCCGCCGGCGTCTCGGTCACCGTGACGGGCGCGGGCTCGGCGATGGTCGACTCGGCGGTGAGGATCAACGTGATCCCGACGGCGCCGAGGAAGACGGCGGCACCGATCGCAGCGCCGACGAACCACCATCGGCGACCGGTCGACGTCCGGGCGGCGACCGCGGGGCCGGCCGGCGCGACCACCGCGGCGTCGGCCGCGCCGAGCGCGGAGGCGAGCGACGGATTGTCCGCAACCGTCACCGGGCGCTGCGACGCGTACTCGAACGCCGGCGCGATCCCGGGGAGCTGGGCACCGGGCCCGACCACGATCACCGAGGTGACGTCGCGACCACGAGGCAGCCTGGTGACGGCCGTCGCGAGCTGCGACGCCGCGTCGGGGTCGGTCACCGAGGCGACCTGGCCCGGCGTGAAGTCCGCGGTGCCGAGGACCGCGCCGGACGCGGTGTCGACGGTGGCGAGGGTGGTGCCGGCCGCGGGCGCGGCGTTGCGGTCGAGGTCGACGACGGCCACCACCCCACCGCGCGGCGAATGGGTGCACGCGATCTCGGCGAGAGCAGCGGCGTACCCGGTGACGACGACCTTGCCCGACCAGGACGGCCCGGTGCCCGCGCCCGGCGCGAAGACGCGGGCCAGGTGGTCGCGGACGTCGGCGCGCGACGCCGAGATGCCGATCCGGTCGACCTCGACGGGGACCGAATCGACGAGTTCGACGATTGCGGCCTCGGCACCGGCGGCCGATGCATCGGGGAGATCTACGAGGTTGCTCGCCAGGATGTGTCCGTCCGCGTCCCGGACCACCGAACTGATCTGGTCGTCGACGACGGAGATACCCAGGACCACGAACCCTGGCATCGGACCGTTCCCCGGTACCTCGGACATGGTTCACCTCCCGTCGCCGACCTGCTGTGGCGTTCTGACCCGCAAGCCTAGCGGCTGGGGGGCGGACACCGTACACCCGGCTGTGCCCGGCGGACCGCTCAGATCGGTTCGGCGGGATGCTGGGTGTAGGCCGCGTCGCGGACCGCCTCGTCGGTTTCCAGGCCCGCGCCCAGTGCTCCGCCGACGGTGGCGAGTGAACAGGTCAGCCAGGCGACCTCCAGGTAATCGGTGAAGCCGGCCGGGTGGTCGAGCGTCGCACCGAAGACCTGCGGCACCACCAGGCAGAGCGCGCCGATCGCGGACAGGACGAACAGCGCCGCGTAGAAGGCGGCGACGCCGAGCACCACCGTGATCACGGTGACGATGTTGAACAGCGCCACCTGTTCTCGCGTCTGACGGGAACTCCCCCGTTCCCAGAGGTCGGCCCCGATGATCAGCGTCGCGGTGATGGCGATGATCGAGCCGAGCGCGACCCCGGTCAACCGGATCCCGCCGAAAGTGTCTGCGAGCAACCAGATGTCGGCGGTCACCAGCGCGAAGACCCCGGCCGCGATCGCCCCGGTGAGTGCGCGGCTGAGGCCGAGCGCCAGCCGCCACGGGCGGTTGGCGCGCACCATGCCGGTGAGCAGACGCAGGTTCCCGGTCAGCACACGTGCGGTGAAGGCGGTGCCCGCCTCGTCGACGTCGGTCCCGAGCTGCCGGACGCGATGGCGGAGCGCCGACCGCGCCGGCGACTTCTGGTGTTCGCGGAGGTCGTCGGCGTCGGCGCCGAGGAGTTGCCCGACGAGTCCGGTGATGATCCCGCGTGCCCGTTGCCGTACTCCGGTCGCGCCGAGTGCCGGCACCGAGAGGACCGCGACGCCGTGCACCGCGTTGGCATGCGCCACGACCGGGCGTTTGCCGACGTGCAGCGGCAGGTCGGTCAGACAGAGCACCAGATCCCATTCGTGTTCGAGCAGAAGGTCTCTGGTGGCGTCGACGATCTCGGCGTCACCGGCCGGTGGTTGGACGACGCCGGCCTCGAGGAGCTCGAGCTGCCAGCGGGCGCCGGGAAAGGTCGTCTGGATGTGGTCGGTCAGATCGGCCTCGACCAGCTTGCGGGCGAGACCGATGGCCTGGCCCGGCGCGGCGACGACACCGAGGACGACGACGGGTTCATCCGGGGAACCGGGCTCGGGTGTGTGACCGGCGGAGGAGTCCATCGGCGGTCGGCGCGTTCAGGCGAACCGGGCCGCGAGCGCCCGGAGGGTGCCTTCTATCCCCTTGCCGTTCTTCTTGTCGTAGCCGATGAGTTCCATGATCTTCGGTACCCGGAGCGTCGAGTAGTCGAAGGTCTCGGTGACGGCCGTGGTGGTCGGCGAGGTCGACTCGAGCTCCCATCGCCAGCGGTGGCCCATCGGATGCTGCCACTCGACGACCCGCCCGGGTTCGAAGTCGGTGACGGTCGAGGTGATCTTGTAGGGCACGCCGTACTGCTTCATCCCGACACTGAAACGCGCCCCGCGGGTCAGCGTCTCGGGACCGCTCACCGGGGTGTCGCGCACCGTGCCGGAGCCGTCGAGCTCGGGATGCCGATGGGGGTTCGACACGAGCGCGAAGACATCGGCGGCCGGGGCGTTCACGACGACCCGACGGGAGACCTTGTGCGGCCCGGAGTCGACGGTGGTGACGGGTTCAGAAGCCATGCGGTCAACGTTACGCACGTCCGCGGGCTCGCGTCGAAACCGCGTCCGGACACCACGACGCCGGGCCTGATCATGTGTCGGGCCCGGCGGCTGGTGGTGTGTGTCGGAGATATGGGTGGGTGGTCAGTCGGTGGTGCGCTTGCGTCGCGGCTGCCACACGACGAGGGCGTTGGTACGCGGCACGGGCACGAGTTCGCCGCCTCGCCGGGTCCGCGACGCCTGCACCTCGTCGGTGAGTTCGCGGACACGATGCTGGAGCGCCTCGACCTGATTGCTCAGGTCGATGATGCGCTTGATGCCCGCGAGGTTGACGCCCTCCTCCTGCGAGAGACGCTGGATCTCCCGCAGCAGTTCGACGTCGCGGGACGAGTAGCGGCGACCGCCGCCACTCGTCCGCTGTGGGGTGACCAGCCCCAGCCGGTCATAGGTCCGCAGGGTCTGCGCGTGCATTCCGGCGAGTTCGGCGGCCACCGAGATCAGAAACGTCGCGCCGTCGGCCTCGAAGTTCGCACCGGCCATCACTCATCGCCCCCAGTCCGCCCGCGGATCGAAACCGCTTGCCCGCTCGGCCTGGTCGTAGGCGCGCATCGCCTCGACCGCGGCCTCGTCGAGCTTGTTCGGAACCGCGACCTTCACGGTGACGAGCAGGTCGCCCGCTCCGCCGGAGCGCTTGGGCACCCCGCGACCGCGCACGCGCAGCGTGCGGCCGTCGGTGGTGTTCGGCGGGATCTTCACCCCGACCGATCCCTCCAATGTCGGAACCGAGACCGTCGCTCCGAGAACGAGTTCGGAGATCCGCACCGGCAGCTGCACCCGAAGGTCGTTGCCGCTGCGGGTGAAGTGCTTGTGCGGGGTCACGTGCACGACGACGTAGAGGTCGCCCGACGGGGCGCCACGTCGGCCGGCCTCGCCCTGTCCGGCGAGCCGGATGCGTTGTCCGTCCTCGACGCCGGCGGGTATCCGCACGTTGATGGTGCGCGCGCGGACCTTCACGCCGCTGCCGTCGCAGTCGGTGCACGGATCGTCGATCCGCGAACCGGTGCCCTGGCAGTCCTGGCAGGGCTCACTGAAACCGAATGCGCCCTGATTGCGGCTCACGAACCCGGAGCCGTTGCAGTTCGCACACACCCGCGGGCTCGTTCCGGGCTTGGCGCCCGAACCGTGGCAGGTGGTGCAGGGCGACGGGCTGGTCACCCGGAGAGGGACGGTCGTGCCGAGCGCGGCGTCGGAGAACGAGAGCGTCGTCTCGGTCTCGAGGTCCTTGCCACGACGCGGCCTGCTTGCCGTCGAAGTACGTTGCGTTCCGCCGCCGCGGTTGAACAGTCCGTCGAAGATGTCGCCGAAACCGCCTCCGCCGCCGCCGGTCTGCGCCCCGCCGAACAGGTCGCCGAGGTCGAAGTCGTTACCGCCGCCGGTGGTGTAGGTGTTTCCCCCACCGGGGAAGCCGCCCGGGAAGCCGTTGCCGCCGCCGCGGAATCGTCCGCCGGCGAACATGGCGCGCGTCTCGTCGTATTCCTTGCGCTTCTCGGCGTCGCCGAGCACGCTGTGGGCTTCGGACACCCGCTTGAAGCGCTCCTCGGCCGCGGTGTCACCCGGATTGGCATCCGGATGCAGCTCGCGCGCGAGCTTGCGATAGGCCTTCTTGATCTCTTCAGCCGAAGCGTCAGAAGCAACGCCCAGGTCCTTGTAGAAGTCGTGTTCTAACCACTCACGTTGTGGTGCCACCAGACGTCACCTCCTTTGAGTTCTGTTGTCTGGATGAATGTCTTGGGAAGAACCTGAGGTGCGAGGCTCGCGGTTCGCGCTCCTCGCACCTCAGGGTCGGCGGTCGTTCTATTGTGCACCGGGTGCGTCGCCCGCGGGAGCGGGATCGGTGACCGTCACCATCGCGGTGCGGATCACCTTCTCGCCCAGGCGGTAGCCGCATCGGTACACCGATCCGATCACCGGATGTGCCCCGGTGCCGTCGTGCTGCACGGCTTCGTGGAGTTCGGGATCGAACTCGTCACCCGCCGCACCGAAGGCCACGAGACCTTCGGCGGCCAGCACACCGGTCAGCTTGTCGGCGACCGAACGCAGCGGACCGCTGTCGAGGTCGCCGTGCTCGCGGGCACGGTCGAGGTCGTCGATGATCGGGAGCAGCTTGTCGATCAGGATCTGCTTGCCGTAGGCGACCGAGCCCTGCTTCTCCTCGGCGGCACGCCGCCGGAAGTTGGCGAACTGGGCTCGTTCGCGCTGCAGGTCGGCGGTCAGTTCGGCGACCCGGGCATCCGGTTCGCCGGCTGCCCCGTCCGCCTGCTGCTCGTCACTGGTCTGCTCGTCGACGACCGGTCCGGCATCGGCCGGGCCGGGGCCGGCGGCCGGCTCGTCGCGCACCTCACCCGTCTCCGGGTCGATGCGACGACGGTCGGTCACCGTCACCGGCTCCTCGCCGGACCCATTCGCCGAATGGGCTCCTGCGGTCACTTGTTCTCCTTCGAGTCGGCTTCGTCGACGACCTCGGCGTCGACGACGTCGGGATCGCTGTCGGCCGCGGCGGACTCACCGTTGGGGGACTCGGCAGCGGCGTTGGCGTAGATCGCCTGGCCGAGGGCCTGCGACTCCTCCGACAGCTTCTCGATCGCGGACTTGATCGCCGCGGTGTCGTTGCCCTTGAGCGCTTCCTGCGCTCCGGCGACGGCCGCTTCGACCTTCTCCTTCAGCTCCGCCGGAACCTTGTCCTCGTTCTCCTTGAGGAACTTCTCGGTCTGGTGGACCAGCGACTCCGCCTGGTTGCGGGTCTCGGCCTCCTCGCGGCGCTTGCGGTCCTCGTCGGCGTGAGCCTCCGCGTCCTTGATCATGCGGTCGATCTCGTCCTTGCTCAGGCCGGAACCGTCCTGGATGCGGATCGAGTTCTCCTTGCCGGTGCCCTTGTCCTTCGCGGTGACGTGCACGATGCCGTTGGCGTCGATGTCGAAGGTCACCTCGATCTGCGGGACACCCTGCGGTGCGGGAGCGATGCCGCCGAGCTCGAAGCTGCCGAGCAGCTTGTTGTGCGAGGCGATCTCACGCTCACCCTGATAGACCTGGATCTGCACCGACGGCTGGTTGTCCTCGGCCGTCGTGTAGGTCTCCGAACGCTTGGTCGGGATGGTGGTGTTGCGCTCGATCAGCTTGTGCATCACGCCACCCTTGGTCTCGATACCGAGGGAGAGCGGGGTGACGTCGAGCAGCAGCACGTCCTTGACCTCACCGCGGAGCACACCGGCCTGCAGTGCGGCGCCGACGGCGACGACCTCGTCCGGGTTGACGCCCTTGTTGGGCTCGCGTCCACCGGTCAGTTCCTTCACCAGGTCGGTGACGGCCGGCATACGGGTCGAACCACCGACGAGCACGACGTGGTCGATGTCGCCGACGGAGATGCCCGCATCCTTGATGACCGCCTGGAACGGTGCGCGGGTGCGCTCCAGCAGATCAGAGGTGATCTTCTGGAACTCGCTGCGCGAGAGCTGCTCGTCGAGGAACAGCGGGTTCTTGTCGGCGTCGACGGTGATGTAGGGCAGGTTGATCGAGGTGCTCTGCGAGCTCGAGAGTTCGATCTTGGCCTTCTCGGCGGCCTCACGGAGACGCTGCAGGGCCATCTTGTCCTTGGTCAGGTCGATGCCGTTCTGGCTCTTGAACTTCTCGACGAGCCAGTCGACGACGCGCTGATCCCAGTCGTCACCACCGAGGTGGTTGTCACCGGAGGTCGCACGGACCTCGACCACGCCGTCGCCGATCTCGAGCAGCGAGACGTCGAAGGTACCGCCACCGAGGTCGAAGACCAGGATGGTCTGTTCCTTCTCGCCCTTGTCGAGTCCGTAGGCCAGGGCGGCCGCGGTCGGCTCGTTGACGATCCGGAGCACGTTGAGGCCGGCGATCTGACCGGCTTCCTTGGTGGCCTGACGCTGCGCGTCGTTGAAGTACGCCGGGACGGTGATGACCGCGTCGGTCACGTCCTCACCCAGGTACGACTCGGCGTCGCGCTTGAGCTTCATGAGCGTGCGCGCGCTGATCTCCTGCGGGGTGTACTTCTTGTCGTCGATCTCGACGGTCCAGTCGCCTTCGCCCATGTGGCGCTTGACGGAGCGGATGGTGCGGTCGACGTTGGTGACCGCCTGGTTCTTTGCGGGCTGGCCGACCAGCACCTCGCCGTTACGCGCGAACGCGACCACCGAGGGGGTGGTCCGTGCGCCTTCGGCGTTGGCGATGACGGCGGCCTCGCCGCCTTCGAGCACGGCCACCACCGAGTTGGTGGTACCGAGGTCGATTCCAACAGCACGAGACATGTTTGGCTTCCTCCTAGTTTGTGGGTGTGCACCCGAGTCCTTGTCCCGAGGTCTCGAGACCGCGGGGATGTCGTGGTGAAACTCTGCGGGACCGGACTTCAGTGCGTCCGACTCATGTCCTACTGAAAAAGCGGGTCCGAGTCAAACCTACTTGAGTCTGGATCACTCAGGTTTCTCGAAGTGTGTAACGGGCCCCGTCGGCGGATTGTTCCCGGATCGTCGAAAAAACTTGAGCAGGGTTCACTCAGGTCCGACGGTGCAGGTAGACGGCCGGCGGTCCGCGGTGTACGCGGCCCGACTCTTGACACCGAGGGGAGCGCACGGCAGATTTCAACGGGAAGCATATGATTCCACTTGGGAGCCGGCGAACGGCGCCCGCCACATCCGAGGACAGCCGATGACGTCAGGGGATCCTCAGCGCGGCTCGAACGAACCGGCGAGACCGGAGGTCACGGCCTGGAACGCTGTCGTCGACGCCCTGCGCGCGGCCGGAGCCGAGCTCGAAGCCGACACCGCCGGTCTCGATCCGACCGAACAGGCCGACGGGTTCCGTGCCCTTCTCCGTGGGGTGGCGAATCAGTTGTCGCGCCTCGAGGTCGACCGCGAACGACCCGAACTCGTGCCCTTCAACGGCTGGCGTCACAAGTTCCTGATGGACAATCCCGATTTCGGGTACTGGGTCACCGAGGTGCGAGGTGACCGCGAGTACCGCATCCGCGGATCGCGCGGCGACGCATCCTATGTCTCGATCACCGTGTATCGCCGCACCGGCGGCCTCGCCTCGGAGGCGACGGCACGCATCGACAGTGAGTCGATCACCTTCGACGACGCAGGTGACTTCGAGATCGACCTCGGCGGAACGGATGCGGGAACCGGCAACCGGCTCGATCTCCCGGACGGATCCGCCGTCGTCTGGGTCCGGTTCTTCTACGACGATGTCGCACACGACGAACCGGGGTCATGCCGGATCGAACCGGTCGGGAGACCGGACGTACCCCCGCTGATCGACGCCGCGCGGTTCTGTTCGCAACTCGGGACGCTCGCCGCGACCACGTCCCTGCTCCCGACGATCTTCGAGATGTCCACCGCCGAGGACCGCGATCCACCGAACACGCTGCGCCACTGGTCGGAGATGGCCGGTGGCGCGGTGTTCACCGAACCGGGGATCCACTATGTCCGCGGCGGGTGGCGCCTCGGGCCGGACGAGGCCCTGGTCATCGAGGGCGAGGTCGTCGACTGCCGATACTGGAACATCCTGGCCTACAGCCGATTCCTCAACTCCCTGGACCACCGGTACCGGCCGGTGTCGTACACCGGAACGACCGCGAACGTCGTCGACGGCCGATACCGATTCGTCGTCGCCGCCGCGGACCCGGGCGGCGGGGCGAACTGGATCGACACCGAGGGACGAGATTTCGGGGTCGTCGTGATGCGCTTTGTCCAACCGACGACGACCCCGACGCTGCCGTCGGCACGCGTGATACGACTCGACCGACTGCGAGGCACTCGATGACCCGATGGGCACCCCCGCCCAGATCCGAGACGGCACAGGCCATCTACGCGGCCGCCGAAGCCGACCGCGTCGAGAATCCCGAGTCGTATCGTCTCGGGGCGGGCGAGGCCGACCGGATCGTCGAACGGGCCACTGCGAAACACGGAACCGACGGCCTGGGCGATCCCGCGAACTGGCGACCTGGGCTCGAACAGTTCCTCGACTCCG
This sequence comes from Gordonia lacunae, assembly GCF_002149015.1. Lineage (GTDB taxonomy): Bacteria > Actinomycetota > Actinomycetes > Mycobacteriales > Mycobacteriaceae > Gordonia > Gordonia lacunae. The sequence goes on from NZ_NGFO01000004.1 coordinate 17,109, forward strand.
CGGCCGCCGACGGCCGGCTCAACGCCGTCGGCATCCGCAACGCGCAGGACGCCGTGACCGGCAAGTTGCGCGCGCGATCGATCGTCGCCGCGAAGCTTCGGACCGAACCCACCATCGCCGGCCGGGACCTCACGCCGCCGATCGTGATCATCGGTGGGTGGCGCACCGGGACGACGTTCTTGTTCCGTCTCCTGGCCCGAGATCCGCGGCTCCGCGCGCCTCGGCCGCTCGAGCTCTACGCACCATGGCGCGCCGCAAGTCTCGATCCCGCCGAGCGCGAGCGGGTCATCGAGGCCCAGGCCGCCGAACCGAATCCCCTGCACGTGCTCAACCCGTCGATGGCGGCGGTGCACGACTCCGGTCCGGCCCTCCCCGAGGAGTGCGTGCTCGGCATGGGAACGACCATGCGCAATTGGGGATTCGCCTCGACCATGCGCCTCGACGGCTACGCGGCGTGGCTCGCGACCCAGGACTTCGCCGCCGAGTACGACGCACATCGGACGATGTTGCAGATCCTCGACGACGGGTCGGCCCGTCGCTGGCTGCTCAAAGCGCCTGCCCACACACCCGAGCTCGCGCATCTGGCGTCGACGTATCCCGGTGTCTGCATCGTGCACCTGCACCGCGACATCGTGGAGACGGTGGCGTCCGGGGCGAGCCTGTTCGCGACCTATCGGTCGACCTACAGCGACGAGGTGGACGGCCACGATGTCGGACGATTCCAGGTCGAGCAATCCGAACTGTGGTTTCGGCGTGCACTGGACTTCCGGTCCTCGCCCGCGGCCGCGTCGGCGACCATCCTGGACCTGGACTACCGGGACCTGGTGGCGAGCCCCGCGACGACGATCGGCCGGGTCTACGCCGCGGCCGGGATCGATCCACCGGACGTCACCGCGCTGATCGCCGAGCACGACGCGGCGCAACCCCGCCATGGCAAGGGTCGACACCGGTACACCCCCGAGGAGTTCGGCATCGATCCCGACGCGCTCCGTGAACGGATGGCGTTCTACACCGACGCCGTGCCCGTCCAGCGATGACGACCCCGGCTCAGCGTCGTCGGGTGAGCACCAGCCGGGCACCGGCATCGAGGAGGAAGCCGAGGATGCCGATCACCACGATCAGGGCGGCCACCTGGTCGTAGGCGAGCTGATCGCGGGCGTTGAGGATCTGGTAGCCGAGACCGGAACGTACGCCGAGCATCTCGGCGGGCACCAGAACCACCCAGGCGATGCCGAGGGCCACGCGGATGCCGGTCTGCACGTTGCCGCGGATCGCCGGGACCACCACGGCCGTGAGGACTTCGGTCCGGGTGGCATGGAACGATCGCGCGACCTCGACGAGGCCGGGGTCGATCGACTTCACGCCGGCCGCCGTGTTGATGACGATCGGCCAGATCGCCGCGATGGCGATCAGGAAGATGACCGGTTCGTTGCCGATGCCGAACACCATCACCGCGACCGGAGCCCAGGACAGCGGCGAGATCATCCGCAGGAAGGCGACGATGGGGTTCGCGGCGCGCTCCGCGGTGAGGCTCAGGCCGATCAGCAGGCCGAGCGGAAAGCCGAGGACGACCGCGATCAGCAGGCCGATCAGCAAGCGCCACAGGCTCAATCCGATGTCGGGCAGGAGCACACCGCGGTCGAGGAGTTCCAGCATCGCCGGAAACACCTGTTGCGGGGCGAACTGGCGGGCGAGGGAGTCGGCTGCGGGGAGGACGGTCGTCGTGGCCCACCAGAGGGCGACCAGCACCGCGATGGCGATCAGCGGCGGGGCGATGACGGAACCGGATCGCCGGCGCGGGGCCGCCGCGGTCTCGTCCTGGGTCAGCAGCGTCATGGCGTCACCTGTTCGGTTCTCGTGAGTTCGGGCGGTAGTCCGAGAGCGGCCGCGCCACCGCGAGATCCGATGGCGTTGCGGATGAATCGGTCGTCGACGAGGTCGGCATGGACTGTCGCCGGGTCGAGGCGCCCGAGGAAGCGGCGATCGCCGTCGACGAGGGTGTTGTCCATCTCGGTGACGAGCCGCTCGGTGAAGCTCGCGAACGGGAAGGGCTGGAATCCGAGTCGCTGTGGTTGCCAGTCGACGTTGCGCACGGCGAAGTCGGCCGGGTCGTAGGTCAGCGCCTTGGCGATGGCCGGTTTCGGTTGTGGGAGATACCCGCCGGCGAGTTCCGTTGCGGCCCGCGGCCGGTCGAGGTCGATGTGGTGCTGGGCCGCGACCACGGAGTCGGCGAGGGATTGCACCGCGGCGGGGCGCTCGTCGATGGCCGACTGATGGACGAGGAGTGCGCAGCAGGCGTGCTGGCGCCACACGTCGCCGAGGAAGGTGTGGATGCGGCCGATGCCGCGCACCTGGGCCATCGCGTTGAACGGATCGGCCACGACATAACCGGCGATCGAACCGTTGGCCAGCGCCGGCACCATGTCCGAGGGGCTCATCACGATCAGTTCGACGGTCTTGTCACCTCGGGACGCCCCGGTACGGATGACCGGTCGCAGTCCGTGGGTCCGCAACATCCGCTGCAGGATGATGTTGTGGATCGACCACCACGCCGGGATCGCGACCTGCGCGCCGGCGAGCTGCTCGAGGTCGACGATGTCGGGCGCCACGGTCAGCGCCGACCCGTTGGTGTGATTCCAGCCCAACACCTGCACAGGGCTTTTCATCGCGTAGCGGAGTGCCACCGCCATCGGCATCAGGAGATGGACGACGTCGACCTTGCGTGTCACGAAGGCCTCGGCCAGGGAGGACCAGCTCCGGAACAGCACGGGCTTCGTCGAACTCACCGCGGCCGGTTCGTAGAGCCCGGCGGCGTGTGCGACGAGGAGCGGCGCCGCATCGGTGATCGGTAGATACCCAACGCGCAGCGCATCGGAGGCACCCGGTGGCGCTGCCGTGGCGGCCCGGCCCAGCCCGACGACACCGCCGATGCCGCCCGCGACCGTGAGCCCGCCGACCCCGGCCAGGAGGAGCCGGCGTGAGATGGGCGCGTTCACACCTGCTGCCCCACCTGGTGACCGAAGTGCGTCAGGATCTCGGCGCGCCGGTCGGGGTCGGCGCCGCCGAGACCGGAGTCGAGCTGCCACTCCCCGCCGATCCGACCCGCTGCGGACAGCAGGACGATCCGGTCGGCCAGTTCCAGCGCCTCGTCGACGTCGTGTGTCACGAGGACGACGGTGATCCCCAGTTCGGCGGCCAACTCGGCCAGCCAGTTCCGCAGTTCGCCGCGCACCGCGGGATCGAGTGCGCTGAAGGGTTCGTCGAGCAAGAGCAGCCGGGGCCGGATTGCGGCCGCCCGGATGATCGCCACCCGTTGCGCCTGCCCGCCCGACAACTGGTCAGGGTAGCGGCCGGTGAGGCCGTCGAGCCCGAACCGGCGCAACAGGCCCAGCGCGTGATCGTTCTCGAACGACGAACGGTGCGCGGCGAATCGGCGCCCGAACCGGATGTTCTCCTCGACGGTCAGCCACGGCATCAGCAGTGCACGTTGGAAGACGACCCCCGTGTTTGGTCGCTCCCCGCCGGACTCATCCCGCCACTCCAGGCTGCCGGCATCGAGGGTCTCGAGACCGGCGAGCACCCGCAACAGCGTGGTCTTTCCGCTGCCGCTACGCCCGAGGACGGCCACGAACTCTCCGTCGTCGACGGTGAGGTCGATGCCCGACAACACGGATGTGCCGCGAAAAGACTTGCGGCCACCGACTATTCGAACTGCGCGAGTTCCCACCGCAGTTGTCCTTCCGAGGGTGATTGGATGGGGATGAAAGCTGTTTCCCGGAACCGCCTGTTGGTGGCGCTCGCGGTCGCATAACCCGCACCGCCGCGGACGGTCGCCTCGAGCCGCGAGGCCGCGACCGCGGTTCGGGCGGCGTCGAGGCGCAGCCGGATCAGATCGGCCGGCGACGGTGTCGTCGGATCGGCGGCGAACATCGCGAGACGTGCACGTATCGAATCGAATTCGGCCGTCTGTTCGTCCAACTCGGGACGGAACACCTCGTTGACCCCGGTCAGCGACTCGACGGCACCGTCAAGTGCGGCACCGATGGCTCCGCTGCAGAATGCGGACTGCAACAGCAGGAACACCGGCCGTATCCCCCGGACGAACGCGGTCAGGTCATCGGAGATCACGCTGTCCGCGCCGATCGTCACGTCGACGAGCTCGAGGGACGTCGAGGCGGTGGATCCCAAACCGACCAGCTCTGGCGCGGAACGGATCTCGACGCCGGGCGCGTCCGCGTCGACGACCGCGACGAGGGTCCTGTCGCCGGTGCGCACCGGGAGAACGATCAGCGATTCGTCGTAGACGTTCGACGCCCAGCGAATCGGTCCGGTCGCCACCACACCCGCCCGGCCGCGACGCCCCGTGATGGGCACCTCGCCGAGACCGGCCACCTGTTTCAGACCCGCCGCCATGGCCGTGACACCGATCCGCTCGCCACTGAGAAGTGACGCCAGGTGCCTCTCCCGCAATGGCTCCGGCGATCGGGTGACGTACTCGATCGTCATCCGCTGCGCCCACAACGAGAATCCGGCCGACAGGCTCACCGCCGACACACGTTCGAGGACGTCGATCATCGACGCCAGCGAGCCGTCGACGACTCCCCGGCCCAGGAGGCCGGCCGCACCGGCCGCGGCGATGTCGAGTCGGGTGTCGGTGTGCCCGGCGTCGAGATCGCGGGCACGATCGGCCACGGACGCGACGACCTCGCCGAGCTCATCGGTCAGTGTCGGCGCCATACCGGTCAGCCCTGCAGACGGTGGAGGCGGTCCACCGGGGTCGACACGACCTCACGAGCGTGACGGACGGCCGCCTCGTCCGGGGCATCGTAGAAGCACAGGCACTTGTCGGTGTCCTCGCGGACATAGGTCCGCAGGAAGCTGACCTCGGGGACGTCGGCGTACTTCGGCGAGTTCGCCTTCTTGCGCGCCAGGTAGGTCTCCATGTCGATGGCTTCGGGGATGTCCCACTCGACGAGGTAGCCGGCGGTCGGGCGCGCCTTCTTCAGCTCGTCCAGGTCTGCGCCGACGAGCCGGACCTCGTCCGGGCCGGCGGCGACGATCCCCCGGAGGGCCTCGACCCCGTCGAGCCCCGCGGCCCGGCAGCCCTCGAACTCGGCGATCACGAACAACCGGGCAGCGCCCTCGGTCACCTGCGTCTCGATCAGTTCGCCGCCGGCGGTACGCAGGTGCGCGTCGAGTCCTTTGATGAGTTCCTCGACCTTGCCCGCATCGCTGTCGGCAGGTTCGAGTTCGTAGAGGAAGAGCGCCATGGGTGAGCCTTTCTGCGTCGGTGTGCCCGCTGGTGACCGCACCGACCCTGGCATAGACAGACCGGTCTGTCTATGGGCTCTCGTGGTCTACTCTTGGCGCTGTGAGCAACCCCGCACAGGCGAGCACCGGCCGCGCGACCTCCGCTGCCGGGCCCGGCAGCCCGGCCGATCGACTGCTCGCCACCGCCACCGAACTGTTTGCCGCACAGGGCATACGGTCGGTCGGCATCGATCTGATCCTGCGTGAGTCCGGCGTCGCCAAGGCGAGTCTGTACAACGCCTACGGTTCGAAAGACGGATTGGTCGTGGCCTACCTCGAGCGTTTGGATCAGGCTGATCAAAACCGGTGGTTCGAGGCGACGAAGGCCCTCTCCGATCCGCGTGAGCGCATCCTGACCTTCTTCGACCTCGCCATCGCCGGGGCCCCGACCCGCAACTTCCGCGGCTGTCAGTACGCCAATGCCGCCACCGAGTTCCCCGACACCGACCTGCCTCCCATCACGGCGCACCGCGCGTGGCTCCTCGACACCCTCGGTGACAACCTGCGCGCACTCGGCGTCTCGGAGCCCGACGCGACCGCGCGACAGATCCAGGTGGTCTACGACGGCGCGCTCTCGGGGTCGAAGATGGCCCGCTCCACCGCCCCCATCGAGACCGGCAAGCAGCTGGTGGAGGCCTTGCTCGACCGCACCACCGGGTGAGCCCGGCGTTCCGCACCCGTCCGGTGGACATCGAGGCTACGGTCGAGACATCCCGTCGACGCGGAGGTGGTGATGAGCTCACCGACACCGAACGATGCGCGATGGGTGCCATGGCGGGTGGCGCCGGCGTCGGGCTTCGTCGTCGACGACCCGACCGGACGCGGCGAGGTCGACATCGCGCAGATCGATGAACGACAGTTCGTCGTGCGCAACGCGTTCCGGTTCTCCCACCCTGACATCGAGGAGTACCTCGTCGAACAGCTGATCGATCGGGGCACGCCGGAGCCGCAGGCGCGCCGGGCCGTCGACGCCGCCCGCACGTTCGTCCCGCGCGAGGACAACCCGACCGACCTCGCCTCGATCCCCCGGTTCCTGCGCTGGTTCGAAAACCCCTACGGCAGACACTCACTGGCAGCGCTCATCCACGACGAGCTCATCACGGGCACCGCCAACTCCGGTGCGCTCGGGAGTGACACCCTGTCCGATCGCTTCTTTCGCGAGATGATGCGGACGTCCGGGGTCCCCTGGCTCAAACGGTGGATCATGTGGTCGGCGGTGGCGCTCCGCACACGCTGGGTCGCAGGCGGATGGCGGCGACTCAGTGTGGCGGTGTGGCTATTGCTGAGCGTCGCCGGAATCTCTGCGGCGATCGGTTCGACCGGAGCGTTGCTGTTCGGCTGGCCGTGGCCGACGTCGTCGCCTGCGGTCTCGCTTGTCTTCTCGCTCCTGATGATCTTTGTCGCCGCACCACTGTGGGGACGGCAGTGGGCCGCGAGTCTCGTTGCGGCCGTTGCCGCCTTGTGGCTCCTACCCGCGGCCATCGTGGCGTACTTCGCCTATGCGCTGTATCTGTTGTCAGAGAAGGTCGCCCGCATCGTCGGGCTCACGTAGCGCATCGGCGGAGCATTCTTGTCGGTGGTGTGGTTTAGCTTGGTGAGTATCAGTTGGACCGGTCAACCAGATCGGGCCGCATCGACTTCGGGGGAGTCACTGTGGGGGCATGGACCGATCTGCCGGGCGAGTTCCTCGCCGGGGTCGATCCTGCCCGCCCGGCCGACGCCGACACCGCCGCCCACATGCATCGTCTGGGGTCGATCCGGGCCGGGGAGTCGTATCTGGCGTGGTGCCGGTATCAGACGATCCTGGTGCTGTGCGACCGGTTCCTGACCCCGGTCGGCAACAGCTACGTGTCCGACGGCTTCGGGGACGTCGTCGCCCGGGTGGCCCGCGAAGCGGGCATCAGCCGTCACCGCGCGGCGACGCTGGTTGACGACGCCCTGTGTCTTCGTGGTCGGCTGCCGCGGGTGCTGGAGACATTGCGCGACGGCATCATCGCCCCGCACCAGATCCGCGAGATCATCGGCCGCACCCACCTGGTGTCCGATGATCACCTTCTCGATCCCGAGGACCTCGACAGCCGCCGGATCATCGAGGTGCTCGACGCATCCATCGCCGCCTTGCTGCGGAATCGGGTCGGGTCGTGGTCGACGTCAGGCTTGCGTGACATGATCGACCGGCTGGTCTTCGGCCACGACGCCGACGCGGTCCGCGAACGACGCCGCGAAGCGCTCGACACACGAGGCGTGTGGACCGAAAACCACGGCGACGGGACCGGTGAGATCACCGCGGTCATGGCCGCCGAGAACATTCGGGCCTGCGACGCCTCGGTGCGCGCGCTCGCGGCGTCGGTGTGCGACCGGGACGGACGCACCCGCAGCCAACGCAACTCTGATGCCATGTGCGCGTTGCTCACCCGAACAGCGTTCACGTGCGCGTGCGGACAATCCGACTGCACCGCACCACCCGTCGATCCTGCCAGTGCGGCGGCGACTGCCGAGATCGTGATCCACGTCGTGACCGACGCCGACACGTTGGCCGGTGGGTCGGGGCCCGGGTGGGTTGACGGACACGGGGTGATCTGCGATGAGCATGTGCGCGACCTCGCCGCACGGCACAATGCCACCCTGAGCCCGGTCACCCCGGTGCGCACACCACCCACGCATATCGTCGCCGGCGGTTCAGCCGTGACCGGCGAGGGCGGATACGACGACGACACCACCCGGACCGCGAACATCGCCGCGCCACAGCCGGGTACGGCCACCGTGGTGGTCTTTCCGGGCGCGCTGCCCGGTGATCCGTATCGGCCGAGCGCCGCATGTGCGGAGTTCGTGCGGGTTCGCGACGGTTACTGCACCGAACCGGGTTGCACGCGTTCGGCGTTCACCGCCGATGTCGACCATGTCGCCGAGTACGACCACGCCCGGCCGGCGCGCGGGGGTGCGACGTCGAGTGAGAACCTCAACGCCAAATGCCGTGCCGGTCATCTGCACAAGACGCACAGCGACTGGACCGATGTGCAGTACCGCGATGACGACGGCCGACTGGTCACCGAGTTTGCGACGCCGGAGGGGTTTGTCATCCCCGGCGAGGCCGAAACCCTCGAAGATCTGTTCCCCAACCTGCGTCGTATCCGATTCGAGCAAGCCGCGAAAGCCCCACCGAGTCCGAGAGTCATCGTGCCGGAGCGGCAAGGCCGACTACCACGCACGATCACCGAACGAACCGCCGCGAAACACGCGAAGCGGCGAGAAGAACGTGCCCGCAACAAGACACAGCGCGAAGCGGATCGACGCGCCCGGAGCGAGGCAGCCCACCATCAGCCGACAACCCACGACGACGACCCGCCGCCATTCTGACAACGCCAACACCCCGGCGGAACGTGGTCTTCCACGTACCCACCGGGGTGTTGGGGTCACAGAGCGCGGGTCAGGCCGCGCTCACCTGCGCGTCGACGGCGACTTCCAGCGCCTGCGCGACGATCTCGGCGACGTCGGTCATCGGCCGCACGTCGAGGGCGTCGAGCACCTCGGCCGGCACGTCGTCGAGGTCGGGCTCGTTGCGCTGCGGGATGAAGATGGTCTTCAACCCGTTGCGTTGCGCCGCAAGCAGTTTCTGCTTGACCCCGCCGATCGGCAGGACACGCCCGTTGAGCGTGACCTCGCCGGTCATCCCGACATCGCTGCGCACCTGACGTCCCGTCGCCATCGACACCAGCGCGGTGACCATGGTGACGCCGGCACTCGGACCGTCCTTTGGCACAGCTCCGGCCGGAACGTGCACGTGGATGGTCTTGTCGAGCGCCTTCGGGTCGACGCCGAGTTGCTCGGCATGCGCCCGCACGTACGACAGTGCGATCTGTGCCGACTCCTTCATCACGTCGCCGAGCTGCCCGGTCAGCTTCAGACCCGGCTCGCCCTCGGTGGCGTTCACCTCGATGAACAGGACATCGCCGCCCATGCCCGTGACCGCGAGACCTGTTGCGACACCGGGGACCGCCGTCCGCTCCGCCGATTCCGGCGTGAAGCGCGGACGCCCCAGGTAGTCCCGCAGGTCGGGCTCGTCGATGGTGACGGGCACCGTCGGGGTTTCCTCTTCTCCCGATTCGATCGCGAGGTTGGTCGCGGCCTTGCGCAGCGCCTTGGCGAGCAGCCGTTCGAACTGTCGCACACCGGGTTCGCGGGTGTAGTTGGCCGCGATCTCCCGCAGTGCCGCATCGGTGACGGTCACCTCGTCGGGGGTCAGCGCCGCACGCTCGGCCTGCCGGGGCAGCAGGTAGTCGCGGGCGATGGCGACCTTGTCGTCCTCGGTGTACCCGTCGAGCGTGACCAGCTCCATGCGGTCGAGCAGGGCCGACGGGATGTTCTCGATGACGTTGGCGGTCGCGAGGAACAGCACATCGGACAGGTCGAGGTCGAGATCGAGGTAGTGATCGCGGAAGGTGTGGTTCTGCGCGGGGTCGAGGACCTCGAGCAGCGCGGCGGCCGGGTCGCCCCGGTAGTCCGAGCCCACCTTGTCGATCTCGTCCAGCAGCACAACGGGATTCATCGATCCCGCCTCGCCGATGGCCCGTACGATCCGGCCGGGCAGCGCGCCGACGTAGGTACGCCGGTGACCGCGGATCTCCGACTCGTCCCGCACGCCGCCGAGAGCGACGCGCACGAACTTGCGGCCCAGCGCACGGGCGACGCTCTCACCGAGCGATGTCTTGCCGACACCGGGCGGACCGGCGAGCACCATCACGGCACCCGACCCGCGTCCGCCGACGACCTGCAGGCCGCGTTCGGCGCGACGGGCGCGCACCGCCAGGTATTCGACGATGCGGTCCTTCACGTCGTCGAGGCCGTGGTGATCGGCGTCGAGGATCTCGCGTGCGCCCTTGACGTCCGTGGAGTCCTCGGTGCTGGTGTTCCACGGCAGGTCGAGGACGGTGTCGAGCCAGGTGCGGATCCATCCGGTCTCCGGCGACTGGTCGCTGGCACGTTCGAGCTTGCCCACCTCGCGGAGCGCGGCCTCGCGCACCTTCTCGGGCAGGTCGGCTGCCTCGACGCGGCCGCGATAGTCGTCGGCGCCCTCGGGCTCGTCCTCGCCGAGCTCCTTGCGGATGGCGGCGAGCTGCTGACGCAGCAGGAATTCCTTCTGCTGCTTGTCCATGCCCGCGCGGACGTCCTCGGCGATCTTCTCGGTCACCTCGGACTCGGCCAGATGATCGCCCGTCCACTCGATGAGCAGGCGCAACCGCGCCGCAGTCACCGGCGTCTCGAGCAACTCACGCTTCTGCTCGTCGGACAGCCACGACGCATAGCCCGAGGTGTCCGCGAGATCCGACGGATCGGACATCTTGTTGACGGCGTCGATGAGCTGCCATGCCTCGCGGCGCTGCAGCATCGCCAGCACGAGCTTCTTGTACTCGCCGGCGAGTTCACGGTCGTCGTCGGTGACCTCGACGGCGTCGACCTCGGTCACCTCGACCCACAGCGCCGCACCGTGACCAGGCGTCCCGGTCCCGATCTGCGCGCGCTGCTCACCCTTGACGACGGCAGCGATGCCGCCGCCCGGGATACGGCCGACCTGCACGATCGACGCGATGACACCGTAGGTGGGATACCGGTCGTCCAGACGCGGCGCGACCAGCAGTTTTCCGGTCTCGCTCGCCCGGGCGGCGTCGACCGTGGCCTGCGCGGCATCGTCGAGCGGGATGGGCACGACCATGCCGGGCAGAACGACGACGTCGGGAACGAAGAGAACCGGCAGTGAATATGTCTGCGACATGAAACCTCCAGAGTTAAGTCTGACCGACTCAACCCAGGTGGCAGGAATCTTGTTCCCGAGCGATTTATGCCAGGAGCGAACGGGGTGTTGTGGCCGCCCACGCGAACCCGTCCGGATCGGTCAGCTCGCCGGCATCGCCGCCGATCACCAACCGATGGGAACCCGACCCGTCCGGCTGGACACCCGCATCCTTGGCCGCGCCCTTGCGGCCGTAGAGCGCCAGCTTGATCGAGTCGGCGTTGATCGAATCCGGGTCACTCTCGAACTCGACATACTTCCGGCCGAAGCTCTTGGCCACGGTGAATCCGCGACTCACATAGAACTCCTTGGTCGCCGCGACGTCGTCGACGCCGAGCAGCAGGACCAGATCGTCGACCTCCCGCGCCGGCGCGCCCGTCGGCTTCTTCGACGAACTGGCGACCTTCCAGATCGCGCCGTCGGGCGCCTGGACCACGCCGCCGTACCCCCAGAAGGACTTCTTGGCGGGTTTGAGCACCGTGGCGCCGGCCTCGATCGCCGGTTGCAGGAAGGAGTCGGCGACCGTCGGATCGGCGACCACGAGAGAGATCACGAAACCGCGGAAACCCGAGGTCGGCGAGTCTCCCGCGCGGAAGCGCAGTCGGTCGCCGAGCCCGAAGGCCTTGTCGTAGAACGCCTGTGCCGTAGCGATGTCCGGAACTTCGAGTGTGAGTGCGTTGATGTTCGTCATGCTTCGACGCTAGGACGCCGACCCGGCCGCACGCTTCTCGATTCCTGACCGGTCGCGAACCTCAGGTCAGATCGACCGCGGCGCGGGTGGCGAAGACGATGATCTGGGCGAGAACCAGGACGGTCACCGCGACGAGGAAGGCCGCGGTGGTGAGCACGACACCCGCCGCGCCGCGCAACGCACTCGGCACAGCCTGCGACCAGGACGGGGAGAGTCGGTGTGCGGGTGTGACATCGGGGGTCATGGGCGGTCCTCTGCATACAACGCTCGACCACACCGTTGTGGTCGCAATCACAACACTCAATCATAAGTAAGTACTTCTGTGCCAGAAAACGACGCCAAGACTCACGCCGGCGCGAACCCGGCGCCGTCGGCCGTCCGAATCCCCGCCCGCCACGAAGTGCGGTACAACCGAAGCCACGTCCATCCGAGGAGCCCGCATGTCGATCATCTCGCCGATCACCACTCGCCAGCCGCTGGGCCGGGCCATCGCCCGGATCGCGCTGGGAGCCGTCCTCGCGGTCGCCGGCGTCGGCCACCTCACCGTCCAGCGCGAGGAGTTCCAGGCGCAGGTCCCCGACTGGGTGCCGTTCAGCAAGGACTTCGTGGTGCTGGCCTCCGGCGGTGTCGAGATCGCACTGGGCGCCGCGCTGATCGCGCTGCCCCGCCACCGCAAGGTGGTGTCGTGGGTCGTGGCCGCGTTCTTCGTCGTCATCTTCCCCGGCAACATCAACCAGTACGTCGAGCACATCGACGCCTTCGGCCTCGACACCGACGAGAAGCGGCTCACGCGACTGTTCTTCCAGCCCGTCCTGGTGCTGTGGGCCATCGCCGCCGGCACCGGCGAACGCCGGGCCTAACCTGCGCGCGTCGCCGCATCCTGGCAGGCCGCGTCCATGCCGGCGCGCACCTGCGGCCGCACATCGGCGCTCGATCGGATCGTGCACGCCGCCACGATGCCGCCGACCGCGCAGCACGCCGCGCAGATGTACATCGCCGTCCGGAAGCCGTCGCCGAGCGGATCGCCCGGGCCGGCGTCGATCCCCGCCACGGCGGGCAGCACCGCCACCGCGAGCAACCCCGCAAGGCGAGCCACCGCATTGTTCACCCCCGACGCGGTGCCGGCGAGCGCGTCGTCGACGGCGGCGAGCGCCGCCGAGGTGAGCGGCGCGACGGTCACCGTCATCCCGAGTCCGAACAGCAGCACACCGGGCAGCACGGAGTCGACGTAGCCCGATCCGGGCTCCACCCGGGACATCAGCGCGAAACCGCCGGCCGCGATGAGCGGGCCGACCGTCATCGGCAGCCGTGGCCCGGTGCGCTGCGCCAGCTTGCCGACCACGGGCGACCCGAACAGCATGATGAACGTGCTCGGGAACATCGCCGCGCCGGCCTCGAACGCCGAGTAACCGAGACTCTGCTGCAGTTGCAGGGCCAGCAGAAACAGCGCGCCACCGAGCGCCGCGTAGACCAGGAGCGTCGTCAGGTTGGCGCCGGAGAACTGCGACGAGCGGAACAGTCCGAGCGGCAGCAGCGGCGCGGCAACCCGTGACTCGATCACCACGAAACCCGCGAGCGACACCACACCGACGATCCCGGCGGCGACCGTCTCGCCACTCCACCCGTTCGACGGCCCCTCGATCAGGGCGTAGATCACGCCCGCGAGGCCGACGGTCATCGCCAGCGCACCCGCCACATCCAGTCGGGCACCCGACGGCGCGCCCCGCGATTCGGGCACGTGCCGGATCGCGATCCACAGCGCGCCCAGCGCGAGCGGCACACTGAGCAGGAACGTCCACCGCCACGACGCCGCGTCGACGAGCCAGCCGCCGAGAAACGGTCCGAGGGCGGTGGTCGCGCCGGACATCCCGGCCCACAGTCCGACCGCGGCACCCCGATCGGATGGCCGGATCTCGGCGTTGATCAGCGCCAGGCTGCCCGGAACCACCGCGGCCGCGGCGACCCCCTGCACGATCCGCGCGGCGACGAGGAGTTCGACGGTCGGGGCCAGCCCGCACGCGACAGTCGCCACCGCGAACACCGCCAGACCACCGGCGAACACCAATCGACGGCCGTACCGGTCACCGGCGACGCCGCCGATCAGCAGGAGCGCACTCAGGGTCAGCAGGTACCCGTCGAGCACCCACTGCTGGCCGCGCAGCCCCGTGTCGAGGTCGAGCGCGATGGCGGGCAGCGCGACGTTGACGACGGTGCCGTCGATGAAGGCGACACCCGAACCGAGGACCGCGGCGACGATCAGCCACCGGCCCGCCGGTGACGCGGCCGGCACCCCGCGGGACTCGGTGTCGGCCGAGCTGGGGTCACTCATCGGTCGTCGTCCATCTGGGCCCTCCGTCTCGGGTCGTGTTCCTACCCAGAGTCGGGGCGCCTCGCTCGCGCGCAAGCACATCGGTGGCCAGGACCCCGGCGAGCCCGTCGAACTGGTGCCCGCCCGCCAGGTGACGATGCACCGTCGCCGACGGCAGGACCGCCGCGTTCAGGTCCAGGTGCTCGACGGGCACCACGTCATCGTCGACGCAGTGGTGGAGGGCGACGCCCTTCGAGGCTCGTCGCTCCGCTCCTCGCACCTCAGGGAGCGGGGTATCGGCGTCGGTGTCGGCGTCGGCGTCGGCGTCGGTGGCGGCGTCGGCGTCGGTGTCGGTGTCGGTGTCGGTGAACACGTACTGCGGAACATCCCAACCGCCGGGACCCCAATTCGGCATGGCCAGCAGCACAACATGTTCCGGCGCCGTCTGGTCGGCTCCGGCGAGGACATGCACCAGCACCGTCGCGCCGAAGGAGTGTGCGACGACGAGGTCGTCCGCCTCCATCCCGGCGAGATGCTCCCGGATCGGCGCCGCCCACGCCTCGAGCGACATGTCGTCGCCGGAGAACTCGGGCATGTCGAGCGTCGCGCCGAGCGCCGCGGACAGCGCGTCCGCGAGCGGTCCGTCCTCGACGTAGCCGCCGGCACCGTGGATGAAGAAGAGTCGGCGCTGCGTCATGGGCTCTCCTCGAAGTCGCGTTCCGTCATCACGGCTGACCTCGACGCGGGCCCGTTCTCATCGCCCCGCGTGCTCGTGCTCGTGCTCGTGCTCTGCCGACGATGCGCCCGAGCCGATCAGCAACAGACCGACCATCGCCCTGGCGTCGGCGTCGGTGTACCCGGGTCCGACGATGCACAGGTTGCCGATCGCGCGTAGGAAGGTCAGCGCGCAGATGTCCTCGCTGACCTCTCCCGTCGCCTGGGCCGGCTCGAGCAGCGAGGCGAATGCCGGCACGAGGGTGTCGAAGATGAGCGCGTGCAGATCGACCAGGCTCGGATCGTCGGAGCTGAGCGCGTCGCTCAAGCCGTGCTTGGTGACGAGGAAGTCGGTGAACGCCGACGTCCACCGGCACAGCGCCGCGCGCGGCGGGACCTGTTCGGCCAGCAGCTGTTCCGCCAGTGCCGCACACTCGTCGACCTGATGCCGGTACACCGCGGTGACCAGTTCCGCCCGGGTCGGGAAGTGCCGGTACACAGTGCCGACGCCGACCCTGGCGCGCGCGGCGATGTCGCGCACCGGGGCCTGCACGCCCGCGTCGACGAAGGCCGCGGCCGCCGCCTCGAGAAGGGCCACGCGACTCCGTTCGGCCTGCACTTGACGTGCGGTTCGTCCTGCGGACACCGTTCACCCCTTGCTCGCGGAACATTGTTCCGCTAGTTTGGCGGAACATCGTTCCGTCCAGGTTATCGCGTCCCGCTACCCGTCCCGAAGGAACTCTCATGTCCACGGAATCGCTCGCCCGTCAGATCGTCGCCGTCAAGCCCATCGTCGTCCCCACCTCGGACCGGCCGTTCCCGCTGACGGTGAAGGTCACCGCCCCGGTCACCGGCGAGCACCTCCCGGTCCTCGTGTTCTCCCACGGCAACGCCTGGTCGATGGACGGTTATGCACCGCTTGTCGATCGATGGGCCGCTTCGGGTTTCGTCGTCGTACAGCCGACGCACCTCGATTCCCGGCGATACGGGATCGGGTTCGACGACCCGCGGTTCGCATCCATCTGGAGTACGCGAGTGCATGACGCGCACGCGGTGATCGATCACCTCGACGAGATACTCGTCGCGGCCGGTGGGGACCTCCGCACTCGCGTCGACATCGGCCTGCTCGCCGCGGCCGGCCACTCGTGGGGCGGCCAGACCGTCGGCACGCTCCTCGGCGCGCGTGTGGTCGGGCCGGACGGAGACGTCGGCCCGGATCTCGCACATCCCGCCGTGCGAGCGGGCGCACTGATCGCGACGGCGGGAACCGGCGACAGCCTGAGCGAGTATGCGCGCGAACACCTGCCGTTCGTGCGGCCGGACTTCTCGAGGATGTCCACCCCGGCACTCGTCGTCGCCGGCGGCAAGGACGACTCGGCCCTGTCGACGCGTGGCCCGGAATGGCTGACCGACGCCTTCCACCTCTCCCCCGGCGCGACGGACTTGCTGTGGATTCCGGACGGCGAACACACTCTCGGCGGCATCGCCGGCGAGGCGGTACGCGAGACGACCGATGAGGACCCGGACCGGGTCGGCCTGGTCGCCGACGCCGTCGCCGCCTATCTGCTCGACGCACTCGGCAGCAGCTCGGCGGCGTGGGAAGCGTTGCGGCACACGGACTCCGCGGACTTCACACTGCAGCGAAAGTGACGCCGGCCGGGTCGGCCCGGCCGGACACTAGGCCGAACCGGCCGTCTCCAGCAGCGACTTCAGCTGTGCGAGATCCTTTTCCACCATCTCGGTGTCGCGGTCGAACTCGTCGTCGGACATGGCCAGCTGCCGGATGGTGAACACGACTTCGGCGCCCTCTGGATGCGCCAACACCCGAAGCGGATTGAGCACGGTGTCGCCGGTGGGGAGCACCACCTCGTGGTCGACGACGCCCAGCGCGTTGCGCGGGACGAAGCGGACGGTGACGGTGCCCATCGGCGATTCCACGAGCAACTCGTCACCCCGCCGGACCACCTCCGACTTCGCCAGCCCCGCGGCCCACCGCGGCAGGTTGTCGGGTTCGGCCGCGAAGTCGTAGACGGCGTCGGGTCGGGCGTTGATGACCACACTCACGTGCCGGCTGCGCATGTGGCCAACGTAGTCGCCGCGCCGGTGGTCACCAAGTGGCTTCGACACGGCTCCTCGACCGCAGTGCCGGCTCAACCACCAGTCGTCGCGTCCTCCTGCGCTCGGTGCGGTTCCATCGGCTCGATGTGGTGGCGGGCCAGGAACAGCACGATGCCGAGCACGACGTAGACCAGGATCGGCGCTATCGCACCGACGTACGTCTTCTGGTCGTCGAGGATCACGGTGCCGGTGGTGATCGAGAAGTCGAAGAGCCCGTGGATGACCGAGTTGAGGACATTGCCGCCGGACACCCGCCGGATCAGGTAGAAGAAGTACCCGGCCAGGCTCACCGCGATCGCCTGCGGGATGGCGCTCACGCCGTGGGTCATCGCATTGGTCAGGTGCACCGCGCCGAAGACGACGCTCGACCACAGCGCTACCTTGCCCTCGGCGAGACCGTGATCGCGCAGCGTGGTGACGCCGACACCGCGGAACATCGCCTCCTCACCCCAGCCGACGAACTGCGTTGCGATCAGCAGGGTCAGGATGAAGAGGAGGTCCTTCTGGGCCAGCGAGCCGTAGTCGATCCCGACCAGGATCGCCACGACGAAGACGGCGGGGACGACCCACACCCAGCGCCGGACGGGCCGATCATCGCGCAGCACCGGCTTCTGCCAGCCGAGCGCAACAACGACGATGATCGTGAACAACAGCGCCGCGCCGAGCGGGATGACCATGCCGAACACGACACCGGCCGTGGTGACCGGCTCGCTCTCGTCCGCAAGGCGCGCGATCGCCAGGCCGCCCAGCTGGATGATGGCCAGGTAGACGACGACGATCCCGGCGAAACCGGCATAGCCCAGACGACGACGGGCCGGGGGCCCCAGGTTATCGAGGTTCACCTCGAGAACCTACCAACCCCGGCCGCGGTCGCGCCGGGTCAGGACGGCGACCCGTTCCCTGCTTCAGCGGGCTCGGCCAGCTCGCGCTCGATGAGCTTTTCGGCGACCTTCGCCAGCGGCGTGTTGGTGTCCTGGGACAGCCGCCGGAGCAGCGCGAACGCGGCGACCGCGTCGATGCGGAAGCGGTACATGATCATGCCCTTGGCCTGGCCGATGACGTCCCGGCTCGCCAGGGCGCTCTGGAAGTGCTGTTGCTGGCGGGCCGCCCGCAGAGCCAAGGCGGCATGGGTCGCGAACAGGAGACCGACCTCGAGAGACTCGTCCCCGAACACGTCAGTCTCTTCGGAGAAGACATTGAGCGCGCCGATGGTTCCCTTGTCGGTGAACAACTTGAACGACAGACTCGAACGAAGTGGCGTCTCCTCGAGGACCCGTGCGGAGAACGCGGGAAAACGATCGTCGCTGCCGATGTCATTCACGAGCACCGTGTGGTGATCCCACGCAGCCTGCAGGCACGGCCCCTCACCGGTTTCCTTCTGAATACGGTCGGCCTCGTTCATCAGCGGGTCGGTCGGCGCGAGGGTGTCGAAGTTCTTCTTCTGGTCGACGAGCAGGACGCCCGCGTACTGGGCCCCGGGGACATACTCGACGGCTCCGGCGGTGATGGAGTCCAGGACCTGGCCGGTGGTGTCCTGGGTGGACTCGGGCACCGCGTGCATCTGCCGGGCCAGCTCGGCGATCTTGAAATGAACATCTGTTACCACTGGCACTCAACCTCGATTCGATGTGCCGGGGGGGAAAATCGTCCGGCGAACCTCGTGATCGTACAGAATCTTGCACGTGCTCAACCCGGTTGTTCGTGCCGAACGGGCTCTCGGATGGCTCCGGATTGCCTCGTTCTTTGGGACGATGAGCCCCTTATCCCGGGCGACCGTGATCTCTACCATGGGCCTGGTGATCAAACGGTTGAGTGTCTCCGTCCTCTGTGTCATCGCTGCGATCACGGGAGCGGTGGCCGTCGGCACACCGACCGCCCAGGCCGCGCCATCGTGCTCCGACGTCGAGGTGGTGTTCGCACGCGGCACCGTCGAGACGGCTCCGCCGCTGGGTCTCACCGGACTCTCGTTCGTCGAGGCCGTCCGCTCGCAGCTGCCGGGTAAGTCGGTCAGCGCCTACGGGGTTCCCTACCCCGCGAGCGACCAGTTCAACAACCGCCTGAAATTCGCCCAGACGGTGGCCGATGGGGTCCGCACCACCCAGAACCGCATCAAGTCCCTGGCCGCGAAGTGCCCGGGCACCAAGGTCGTGCTGGGCGGCTACTCCCAGGGCGCCGTCGTCGCGGGATACTCCGTCCACGCCGGCCTGGACCTGCCCGCGCGGTACGCGGCCTACGACCGGTTCGTGCCGCCGCCGCTGCCGGCGAACATGGCCCGCAACGTCGCCGCGATCGTGCTCTACGGCGCCCCGTCGGACCGCTTCATCGACGACATCGGCGCTCCGCCGGTCAAGGTCGCCGCGCCGTACCGCAGCCGCACCGTCCGCTACTGCATCGCCGGTGACACCATCTGCGACGGCGCCCCGGTCGGCGGTCCCAACGCCCTGCACGTGCTCTACTCGGTGAACGGCATGACGCTCGAGGGCGCCCGGTACGCGGCCCGGCGCGTCTAGGCTCCCGGCGTCAGAAGTCCGGTGCCGGCACGACCTTCGCGAAGGTCCGGCCGGCGTCGGACTTCGTCGCTTCGTAGACGAGAGCGAGTTCGGCGCGCTCGAAGTTGCGGAACCACTCGTCCCAACTGATGTGCTCGAGGCACTCATCGGCCGTCCGGCCGGAGAAGTCGATGCGGAGCACTCCCGTTCCGCCGACGCTCCGGACGTCGCGTATGCGCGCCGGAACACCCTGGTGCGTGGTCACCCACTCCCGGATCTCGTCGTGATCACGCGTCGTCTTGCAATGAGACCCCATCGGTCGTCTCCCTCGTGCCGCACCGAAACCCACCATTGGGCGCCACGGTCCGTGGACCGCCCTGTCCTGGTCTCGGCGTCCGGGGGTCGACGTCACCGCTGATCGGTTCGGTGTTCTTACCCATCAAGCCCTTTCGTCAATCCTGCGACGTCCGGCCGCCCCGAGAGGTCACCTAGCGGCGCGAAGCCCGATGGTGAGGTCGAAGTGGTCCAGGGAGTGCGGCATCTCGGTCTGCCCGGCCCGCACGCGAGGCGAGAGCACGTTGTCGTCGAGATCGACGTCACGACCGATCGCCGCCAGCACCGCCGTGGCGAACATCAGCACGACATTACGACCGGGACATTCGCCCGGGCCGTCGCTGAAGGGGACGACGCCGGCGAGTCCCTGTGCTCGTCCGTCGGTCCAGACCTCCGGGGTGAACCGCTGCGCGAAGTCCATGGCGTCGTCGTCGCGCTGGAAGAACTCCCCGATCACGATCGTGGTCGTCCCCTCGGCGACGAGGCCACCGTCCCATCGGACGTCGCGGCTCGCCTCGCGCAGGATGGCCAGCGTGGTCGGCCACAGTCGCAGTGATTCCAGCACGGTCGCGCGTAGCGTCGGCAGGACACGCGCCGCCGTGGACTCGACGCCCGCGGTCTCCGTCCGCGCCGCGGCCGCGGTCGCGGGGTGGGCGGCCAGCAATGCCAACGCCCGATGAACGGCCACCGCGACCGCGTCGAACGCGAACAGCCAGTGCGGGATCTGACCGGTCGGGTCGAGGGAACCAGGTCGGTCCACCGCGTCTCGGACGATTCCGGCCAGCGAGTCCTCGGGGGCTGCGGCCACCAGGTGATCCAGACGTCGCCGGAAGTTCCCGTAGGTCGCGGACCGACGCGGAAAAGCAGGCCCCCAGTTGGCGTCTCGTCGTAGCACCGTCAGCAGGTCGGTCAGGGCCTCGTCGTTCCGAGCGGCATCCCCGAAGACGAAGCGGCGCACCATGCGCCAGTGGGCGACCGCGTAGGCGTCCCACGTCAGGTGGCCGTCGGTGAGGGTCGGAAGCAGTTCCGCGACCTCGGATTCGATGATCTCCCCGCATCGCCGGTGGAGGGAGTGCACGTCCGCCGAGGTCTGCAGGGCCAGCTCGTTCAGTTCCCGCCGCGCCTGACGGTGCCGGTTGTCCGAGATCAGCACGCCGGTCGGCTGGAAGCGCGAGAGTGCCGCGACCTTCTCCGTCGACGCCGGGGTGAACGGGTCCGGCGTGCCGTGCAGCGTCGCCGTCACCGCCGGGGGTCGTAGCGCAAGCACCATCGGTCGCGGGAAGGTGAGGGCCAGGGCATCGGCGTCGTGTCGCGCCCGCAGCCCGTTCAGTATCCGGGCCGCGCGGCCGTGGGTGTCGAGCCGGCCGCCGAGACGGACCATTGTCTTACGCCGCGCGACAACACCTTCGGCGACCATCGGGACCAGCACCCCGCCCAGGACGCGCGCGGTGTCGAGGAGCCCCGCTCGTGCCAGACGCGGCGTCGCGGTCACCGCGCCGGGGCTCTTCTGCACGTCTTCTCCGGGTCCCCGTGACATCTCCGACGACACTCCTCACCGTTGGGTTCACGCCGGGCGTTTCCGTGGGCCCGACTGCCCACGGCCTACCCGTCGACCGTGCGCCCCAAACCGTCAACCGTGCGCCCCAAACCGTCGACCGTGCGTCCGATGTCGTCCACTGTGCGTGCCACACCGTCGACTGTGCGCGCATGGCCGTCGGGGGGCGTCACGACGACCCATCGCCGTGTGCCGTGTCGAGCGAGGCGTCCAGACGACGGAAACCGTCCCGGACGCGCACCGCCCCGTCCTCGACGGCGGTCACATCCGCCCACGGGATGAGCACGGTGCCGCGATGCAGCCATGCGAAGAACCGGTTGAGCAGCCACGGCCGCGACACACCCTGACGTTCGTATCCGAGAAAGGACACCCGGTTCCGGCGGTTGACGAGCAACCCGACGAGCCGGAGTTGGTCGTCGACCACCTCGAAGCGGAGGTCGATCACCTGACCCAGGCGATCGCCGCCGGAATCGTGGACGGCGCAGCTCAACAGGTCGCTGGCGATCATCGTCCGCCGCTTCCGGGGATACGCCCGACGATGTGGTCGCGCACCCATCGTTCCGGCCACGCGAGTTCCAGATCCTCCTGCCGGTCGTCGATCACGACCCGCACATCGATGCTGCGGACGCGGTCGATCGAGATCCGGTCGAGCTCGCTCACGTGCGGACCGCCGCCGATGAGTCGATAGAACAGCGCGCGCCCGGTGAGAAGGGCGGACACCCGCGGCGGACCGTTGTCGGGCATCTCGATCTCGACGTCGTCGACGACGCCGAGCGGTACGCCATCGCGGTCGTGGATCTGTCTGTCCAGCAGGTGAAGTCGTAGGTCGATCGTCGTGCGACGGGACAGCCCGCGGTCGTCGTCCGTGCTCATCGCCCCGCCCCCGTCACGATCAGCAACGGTATCGCCGCCACCGAGGCGACCACGATGATGCCCAGATAGATGGTGCCGAAGAAGTTCATCACTCGTCCGTTCACGTTGTCCCCCATGTATTCCCGATCATTCGCCACGACGAGGATCGGCAGATAGGTCAACGGCAGGGCGACCGCGGAGAACACGACCGAGTACTCGGTGACCATGATCGGATCGACACCGGTCAGCAGGATCAGCACCCCGCCGAGGAGGAACACGATGATCACGAGATGAAACCGTGCCGCCTGGCGCGGCTTCTTGGCCGCACCCCAGGGCCATCCGGCGTACTGGGCGATCGTGTACCCGGTGGACAGCGCCGTTTCGAGCGCGGCGCCGGTCGTCGCCGCGACGAGTCCGATGATCACGAACGCCAGCGCCAGCTGCCCGCCGGCCTGCACGACGGGCAACACGACCTGTGACAGCGATTCCACCGAGATGTCGGCGGGCAACAGATACAGCGCCGCGACGCCGGCGATGGCGACCGAGCCCAGGCCCCCGAGCGGGAAGCCGATCAGCACATTCCACCGCTCTCGCGCGAGATCCTTACGGCGCCAACCCTCTTCGATGCCACCAGAGGAGAAGAAGAACACCTCGTACGGCGTCATCGCCGCCCCGAACAGTGCGATGGCGTAGTACCAGTAGGTCGGTATCGACTCCTGCGACGGGACCGACGGCGCGGTGATCTGATCCCAGACCTCGCCCCAGGGCGGTTGCAGCAGGAAGAAGACCACGCCGAACACGGCCAGGCACAGGCCGAGCAGACCGGTCACGTTCTCCATGACCTTGAAGTTGGCCCGCCACACGATGATCCAGACCCCGAATGCGGCGACGGGCACCCACAGCAGCGGCGCGACCCCGCTCGCGAGCTGCAGCGCGAGGGCGATGCCGCCGATCTCGGCGGTGAGGGTGAGACCGGTGACGAACAGCGAGGCGACCAGGTTCGCGGCACCCATCCGGGGACCGAGCCGCTCCCGGATGATCTCGAACGTGCTGCGTCCGCTCACCGCGGCGACCCGTCCGGACATCTCCGCGAACAGACAGATCCCGATGACACCGACGACGACGACCCACACCAGCCCGAATCCGAATCTGGACCCCACGACCGCGTTGGTGACGATGTCACCGATGTCGAGGAAGCCGCCGATGGCGGTCAGGATGCCGAGGGCGACGCCGATGACGTTCTTCACCGGCTCATCCCCTCGCTCCGGCCGCCGACCGCGGGTCGTCGACGATCTGTTGCAGGCGCTCGTCGACCTTCGTCAGCGCGTCGAGCGACTCCGACACCCGCGGGTCCTGCCGGTCGAGCAGCGTCACCGACCGTGCGGCGACGAGCACCCGGGTGGCCTGTGCCATGGCATCCTCGACCCCGGCCCGCATCGGTTCGTCGGCGGCGTCGTCAATGTCGAGGTTGACGACAGCTCCGTAGGCGGACAGGGACTGCTCGATCAGGTCGTCGAAGAGGACGCGGACGTAGTGGCGCGGAGCGCGGTCCTCGGCCCACGAGCGCAGCCCCTCATGTCCGGAGGCGACCGCGCTCACCACATCCCCGGACGAGTGGGAGAGTTCGGCCGTCACGCCGCCGGGCTGCCGGGCACATCCGGCGACGACGAGGACGAGGAGCAGACACAGTGCGAGCAGCGTCGCACGAACTGCTCGCAACCCTGTTCTCGACCATCGTGTTCCGGTCACACCCCAGTCCTCGGTCCGTGGCTCGCCGAGCCGTCTCTCCGAGCCGGGTTCCCCGAACGGCGGCCGGCAAAACTCGGGCCTCCCGTGCACCGTTGCACATCGGTGGACCTCCTCCACCGAACCGTTGAACGGCGGTCGACGTGAACGTACGGTGGTCTACAGCGGTTCAGTCCCAGCTGCCGCGGGCCGGTTGACGCGATCGCACGACCGGCTCGCCCCTCGGAGACAGAACGAGCGGATGGACGAGAGCATGGGCCAGTACAGCGACACGTCGCACCCCACCGGAGTCGGAGCACGGCCGGCCGGTACCGGAACATCACGCACGACAGCCCACATCAGCACGGCCCACACCACAACGACGTCGTCGTGCGTACAGCGATTCTCCGGTGATGTGGATCTGAACACCGTGGCGGACTTCGATGCCGCTCTCACCCGGACTGTCGCGCGGCACAACGCGACCGTGATCTTCGACCTGACCGGCGTCGACTTCCTCGGAGCCTGCGGGCTCGAGACCCTTGCCCGGGTGTGTACCGACGCCACCCGCGCCGGGGTGCGCGTCGTACTCGTCTGTGAGCCCGCGCTGGCGCGGCTCGTCCGGATGTGTGACATCCCGGTGGCCATCCGCTCCTCGATCGACGAGGCCTACGGAATCGGGGATCCGCAGGCCCGGTGAGGTCGCACCGCGCCGGTCACCGGCCCGATGCGCGCCCCACACCACTAGGGTGCAGGGTGACAGCCAGGCCCGCGCGAGGAGAGGTACGGAGCAGATGTCGGTGGAGAACGGTCCGGCGCAGAACGGCGAGGACTTCGAAACCCTGCTGCGGTATCTGCGCGACGCCCGCGGCTTCGATTTCACCGGCTACAAACGGACGTCTCTCCGGCGACGGGTCACGCACCGGATGGAGCAGGTGGGGTTCGACAACTTCGCCGACTACCTCGATCATCTGCAGGCGAGCTCCGACGAGTTCAGCGCACTGTTCAACACCATCCTCATCAACGTGACGTCGTTCTTCCGGGATGAGGAAGCCTGGGAGAGCCTGCGCAGCACCGTGATTCCGCAACTCCTCGCCCAGCGCGGACCCGACGACCCGGTGCGGGTCTGGAGCGCAGGCTGCGCCTCGGGCCAGGAAGCGTACTCGCTGGCGATGCTGCTGGCCGAGGGTGTCGGTGCCGAGAGTTTCCGTCAGCGCGTCAAGATCTACGCCACCGACGTCGACGAGGACGCCCTCACCGAGGCAAGGCAGGCTTCATACGATGCGCGCGCGGTCGAGAGCATCCCGCCCGACCTGCTCGCGACCTACTTCGAGAAGGAGGGCTCGCGATACGTCTTCACCAAGGACCTACGGCGGGCGGTGATCTTCGGTCGTAACGATCTCGTCCAGGACGCTCCGATCTCCCGGATCGACCTGCTCGTGTGCCGCAACACCCTCATGTACTTCAACGCCGAGACGCAGCGTCGAGTACTCGGTCGGCTGCACTTCGCGTTGGCGCCCCAGGGCATCCTGTTCCTCGGGCACGCCGAGATGCTGCTGAGTCACAGCGACCGATTCGCGCCGTTCGATCTGAAGAACAGGTTGTTCCGCAAGGTCGCCGGATACCGGGGAGCCATCGGCGGCACACCCATCGAAGGTGATCCGCTGCCGGGTCCGGAGAACAACGGTTTGTCGTCGCTGCGCGAACTGGCGTTCCGGCACTCCCCGGTCGCACAGATCGTGATCACCGGCGACGACACCGTGGCGATGGTGAACCAGCAGGCGGAGTTGATGTTCGGGCTCTCCGGCCGCGACATCGGCCGACTCCTGCGCGATCTCGAGGTCTCCTACCGTCCGGTCGAACTGCGGGGCTACATCGAACAGGCCAAGATCGAACGACGATCGTCGAGAATCCGGGACATCGAGTGGTCCAACCAGGGCGGGCAGTCGATCTGGCTGGAGGTCCACATCAATCCGCTCGTGGACGGCGACAACGGTCTGCTCGGGGTGGCCATCGCGTTCTTCGACATCAGTGCCACCCGTGCGCTTCTCGACAAACTCGAAGATGCCAACCGGCAGCTCGAGACAGCCTACGAGGAACTCCAGTCCACCAACGAAGAACTCGAGACCACCAACGAGGAACTGCAGTCGACAGTCGAAGAGTTGGAGACCACGAACGAGGAACTCCAGTCCACCAACGAGGAACTGGAGACGATGAACGAGGAGCTCCAGTCCACCAACGACGAACTCCAGGTCATCAACGCGGCTCTCGGTGAACGGACCGTCGAGCTGAGCGACACCCGGGAGTTCTTCGACTCGATCGTCAACTCCGCGGAGATCGGCATCATCGTCGTCGATCGGGACATGCGCATCACGGTCTGGAATCGCGCATCCGAGGAGATGTGGGGGGTGTCGGCCGCGGAGGCGGCGGGCCAGCCCCTGCTGGGTCTCGACATCGGCTTGCCGACCGCCGACCTGCGACCGATGGTCGGTGGCGCCTTCGTCGACCCGGCGTACACCGGCTCGCGTGAGTTCGACGCCATCAACCGCCGGGGACGCTCGGTGCGTATCCGGGTGCGCTGCAGTCCGTTCCGGTCACGAAGTCGCGAGATCCGGGGCGCCATGCTCGTCGTCGAACCCGTCGAACCCGTCGAACCCAACGACGCCGACGAGGCAGCCTCCCCATGACCACGAGGACACGATGAGTACCGACGATCTCTCCGTGCGCGCGCTACGCCGCGACGCGGCCACCGTGCTCGCGGTGTCGGGCGTCCTCGACTCCAGGACCTACCTGACCGTTCGCGACGCGATCGTCAAGGCGGCGACCGATGCGCCGGACTGCCTCGTCGTCGACGTCCGAGCTCTGGATGTACCCACGGCGTCGGCGTGGTCGGTGCTGACCAGTGCGGCCTGGCTGATCCGCGACTGGCCGAACGTGCCGGTGGCCGTCGTCGCCGACCCGGCGCGGCTGGATCATCTGGTGCGGTCCGGGATCACCCGCTATGTCCCCGCCTATCGGTCGCTGGACGCCGCGCTCGACCACGTCACCGAACGGCGCGACATCCGCGTCACCCACCGCGCGCGCACCGTGATCCCGCGACACGGACCGGCACCACTCGACGCCGCGCGTGGGGCCGTCGTGCGCGCCGTCGAGGACTGGAACCCCGACTTCGTCCGGCTCGCGCGCCTGCTGACCACCATCCTGGTCGGCAACGTGCTGAGACACACCCACGCCGATCCCGACATCCGCGTCGAGGTGCACGGAACCGGCCGCCTGGTCGTGGCGGTCAGCGATGACAGCCCCACCGTCCCGGTGCGCGTCGAGGACACCCACGGTGACACACCGATCGCGTCCGGACTCGCGGTTCTCGCGCTGCTGAGCCGGCATTGGGGTTACACGCCCACCGGCAACGGGAAGACCGTCTGGGCGGTGGTCGGGGCGGAGGAGGTCGCTCGGTTCGACGAACCCGACCGTCAGGGTTGAACCGCTTCGGCCGCATCGCCTTCCGTGAACGGCGGAGACCAGAGTCGGGTCCGGAGGACGTCGGCGGCGTGGCGGGCCTCGGCGGAGGTTCGCTGATACCGCTTCTGCAGGACGCCCGGGGACACCTTGGCCGCAAGGCTCTCCGCCAGCTCGGCTTTCTCCTGGAGACTCCGGATGGCCATCCCGAGGGCGGAATCGATCTCCGCCGACTGGGCCTGCAGCAATGCGTCCGCAGACCACGCGTGCCCGATGCGGCAGCGGAAGCTGTGCTCGTCGATCTGCATCAGGCCGCCGTGACAATCCGGGCACACGAAATTGGTGGGTGGTCCCAGGTCTTCCGAGTCCGACGGCTTCGCGAAGGCGTGCCCCATCGCGATCCGGTTCTCTGTCTCCAGCATTCTGTCCGGCTCCATGGTGATCTCCGTCAGTTGCCGACCGCTGAGCTCGGTCAACACCTTCGCCGCATCCGCGGCGGTCACGATGTGGTCAGGTTCGGCGCGGCTGATCGCGTTCGTCGGCATCGCCGGGAAGGCCGCGTCGGCGGGATCCTGCACCACGGTCACACCTCCGCGCTCACGGATGGCGACCAGGCCGTTGACCCCGTCGTCCAGCGCGCCCGACAGCAACACGCCGGTCCCGTACGGGCCCGCGTGGAGGGCCAGCGAGCGGAACAGGGCATTGATCGAGGGTCGATGCCGATTCTCGGTGGGGCCGTCGGTGACCGCCAGACGGTCGTCGTTCAGGAGGAGGTGGCGGTCCGGGACACCCACGTAGATGGTCCCCGGACGCAGTTCCATGTCGTTCTCGGCGGCCACCGCCGGGAGCGGGCCGGCGCGATCGAGAATGCGCGGCAACGCACTCGACACACCGACCGGCATGTGCAGCACAACCAGGACTGCCTGCGAAAAGTCCGCGGGCAGGGACGACACCAGGACAGACAGCGCCTCGACGCCGCCTGCGGATGCGCCGATGGCCACCACGCGTTGTTGTGTCATGTCCGAGCCTTACCCCGCGTCTCGGGTCGGCAATCTCCGTCGGGCGCCGTGGACCCGTGATCGACCGTGCGTCGGATGCCAGGATACGCCGGATCAGGGGTTTCGCCGGATCGAACTCCGGGAATCCCGGACTGCGAACGAAGGAGTTGACGATGACATCTGACAGTTCGCCCACCGGAGTGAACGACCCCGATGACCAGCACGATCCGGACGCCGACCCGGAGATGCTCACGACGAACGCGTCGCAGCCGGATCAGGCGGAGGGCGCGGACGACGCCGAGGAAACCGGCGACGACTCCGGCGACTGAAGGTTCCGGTCCGTCGCGTCCCCAGTACCGCCTAGCCCGCGAGAAGCGCGACGATGGCCTTGGCCAGTCCTCGACGTGCCAGTTGCTGGTCCTGGAAGCTGCCCAGCTGCTTCTCCGACACCAGGCCGCGCATGGCGCCGGGCAGGAACGCCGCGACTTCACGAACCCGCTCCGGATCGATGTCGAGGTCGGCGAAAGCACGCTGACACGAGTCGATCCAGGACGGTCCCCAGGAGGCGAATTCGGCGGCGGTCTTGGGGAACAGACGACGCAGCTCGTCCGGGTCCCGCGGCAGCGCCGCCCTCAGGGTTTCGATCGCCCGCGACTCGGGCGCGGTCAGTCCGTCGTACATGAGGTCGACGATGGCCGCGACCCGCTCCGCCAGCGGCGCTTCGGGTTTCACGCTCACCGGCAGGTCGCCGCGATGCTCCGCGGTCCGGTGCAGCACGGCCGCCCACAGGCCGTCGATGTCGTCGAACTGGTACTTGATGGCGCCCCACGTCGCGCCGATGTCCTTCGCGATCCGGTTGCCCGACACCGACGCGGGATCGCCCGTTGCCAGCGAGACGAGAGCGGCGTCGAGCATCGCGTCGCGCGTCGCCTGGCCGCGCTTGTTCACCCGCCTCGGGACGCCCGGAGTCCCGCCGGCGTCCGCGGACCGGGTGTCGGAGGCGCGGGAGTCACCGGAGGCCATGGCTGCCGATCGTAGTCGGTGCCGTTCCCGGCCACGACGCTCCGCCGACGCCCTGACCGGCGGGATGTTTGACGATCGTTCGTTCGGCTACCCGTCCGATCACCCGATGGCGACGAAGAGCGGACGACCATCAGACGAGCAGGCATCCGGCCGGTTCGAGACAACCCGACATATGGCACAAACCGTGTTTCCGAAACCCAAGGAACACACCGCATGGATTTGTATCATCAAGGTCTCCTGTGACACCTGTCACGAGGCGGGGGCGAGGAGGACGACATGATTTCCACCGGTGTACTGGGTTCGGCCCGACACACGCTGGCCGGTTTCTCGCCGGCCGAGGCACGTCGGCGGCTACGCAACAGGGTGTACGTGGACGCCCTCTTCAACAGCCGCGAACCCGAACGGACCTCCTGGGCGGTCACCGACGACGGCGCACGGCTGCGCGTCGTGCACCACGGCCCGGCGAACGCACCCGTTCTGATCCTCGTGCACGGCTGGTCGTGCTGCGTCGAGTACTGGAATCCACAGGTCAACGCGCTCGCCGAGCGCTACCACGTGATCGCCTACGATCAGCGCGGTCATGGCGAGAGCACCTGGGGCCACCGGAAATTCGATGCCGACGTCCTGGCCGACGATCTGTCCGCCGTGGTCTCCCAGACGGTCCCCGACACTTCCAAGGCGGTCTTCGTCGGCCACAGCATGGGCGGCATCACCCTGCAGGCATGGGCGCACCGGCACCGCGACCAGGCCGAGTCACGCGCCGCGGCCATGATTCTCGCCAACACCACCTGGGGCGGAATCGCGACGGAGAGCCGCGTGCTGCCGCTCGTGAACGGTCCGATCAAGGCACCGCTCTGGCTCCTGCAGATGGCGTTGTCGGTGCCGATCCCGTTTCCCGGCGACCGTCTCACCCGGAGCCTCATCCGCCACCGCGTGTTGAACGGCCGGTCGGCGACCATCGACCACGCCGCGTTCGTCCTCGCGATGACCCGCTCGTGCACACCGAGCTCGCGCGCCAAGGCCGCGGTCGCGCTCCTCCAACTGGCGATGGGACCCACCGGCGCGGAGGCGATCTCGGTACCGACGACCGTGATCGGCGGTCGGCACGACCTCCTCCTCCCCCATGCGATGACCCAACGCATCGCGCATGCACTGTCCATCCGCGGCCAGCTCGACCGCCTCGTCGTCCTCGACACCGGGCACGCGTCGAACATCGAGGCCGCCGACGACTTCACGGCCGAGATCCATCGGGTGATGGATGCGGCGTCGCCGACTCCCGAACTGGTCGAAACCGCCAGCTGACCTGGCACGACACTTTTCATAGAACCCTCTTGCATTCTGGGTCCGGGGGACCTACCGTTGCCGCATGGCGAGAACGCCCCTGTCGATGACACCCACTGGCTGGTTTCAGGTCGCCTGGTGCTCCGAGATCGCTGTCGGAGCCGTCCACACGATGAAGTACTTCGGCCGCGAGATGGTCGCCTGGCGATCCCGCTCCGGTGCGGTCTCCGTCTTCGATGCCTACTGCGAACACCTCGGCGCCCATCTCGGGCACGGCGGCCACGTCGACGGCGAGAACCTGGTGTGTCCGTTCCACGGCTGGGAGTGGAACCGCGAGGGGCGCAACGTGTGCATCCCGTACGAGAAACACCCCAACCGGGGACGCCGCATCCGCAGCTACCCCGTCCTCGAACGCAACGAGGCAGTCTGGATCTGGCACGACACCGACGGTCGCCCACCATATTTCGATGTTCCCGACATCTTCGGCGACTTCGGCGACGACAGCACCGCGGCCGACTACTATCCGCCGGTCCCCGCGGCCACCCTGTTCCGGCCGGGACTCGAGATCCATCCGCAGTACATCATGGAGAACGGCGTCGACTTCGCCCACTTCACGTTCGTCCACAAGACCCCGTTCATGCCGGAGTTCACGAGGCACGACTTCGACGGCCCGGTGTCCCACGTCGACTTCACGATCGCCTTCGACGAGGGCGCGACGCTCGAGAACGCCACCAGCGGAGTCGAATCCATCAATGCCGGATTGGGCTGTTCGGTCACGAAGAGCTGGGGCATGGTCGACAATCGCACGATGCCGGCGGTCACCCCGGTCGACGAGCACACCTCCGACGTCCGGTTCACCGTGTGGATCGGCCGCAAACCGGGCGAGGAGACCGGCGAGATCACCCGCTACGGCACCGTCATGGCCGATCTCGTCATCGAGCAGTTCGCCGCTGACATCGACATCTGGGCACACCAGCGCTACTCCGACCCGCCCGCCCTGTCCCGCAAAGAGTTCGAAGGCTTCACCGCCCTTCGGAAGTGGGCGCGCCAGTTCTATCCCGACGGCGGGCCCGACGGCGCCGACCCGTCCGCACCGAGCGGCGCCGTGCCCTCGCCGGAGGAGTTCGTCCGCATCCGCCGATCCGAGCTCGACGCGCTGCGCGCCGCCGCGCAGCCCTGACCGGAACTGCTTCCGCCGAAAGGATCTGTCATGACCGCCTCCCCACGTATCCGCGTCTTCCAAGTCGCCACCGGAAACCTCGGCACCGAGATGATCGGACGCATCCAGTCGCATCCGGACCTCGAACTGGTCGGCCTGCACTGCTATACGCCCGACAAGATCGGCCGGGATGCCGGTGAGATCGTCGGCATCGATCCGGTCGGGGTGACCGCGACCGGCACGGTCGAGGAGATCATCGCCGCCCGTCCGGATGTCCTCACGTTCCACGGCGTCTTCCCCGACGAGGATCTCTACGTCAGAGTTCTCGAGGCCGGGATCAACGTCGTCACCACCGCGGACTGGATCACCGGGTTCCACCGCGACACCAACCATCCGCACCAGTCCGGGCGCAAGGTCAGCGAGGTCATCGCCGAGGCCTGCGAGCGCGGTGGCGCCACCTTCTACGGCACCGGCATGAATCCCGGTCTGGCACAGATCCTCGGGATCGTGCACACCGCCGACGTGGCCGACATCGAGAACGTCACGGTGATCGAATCCGTCGACGTCTCCTGCCACCATTCCGTCGACACGTGGAAGGCGGTCGGATACGGCCTGCCCGTCGACGACCCGAGTATCCCCGACTCGCTGTACAAGTACACCGCGGTGTTCGCAGACTCGGTCTACCTGATGGCCGACGCCTTCGATCTCGAACTCGACGAGGTGACCTTCTCCTACGAGCTGGGCGCCTGCACCAAGGACGTCGACCTCGGCTGGTATCAGCTCCCGCAGGGCTCACTCGGCGGCAGCTACATCAAGTACCAGGGCATGGTCGACGGCGTGGCGCGCGTCGAATCGCATCTCGAATGGCAGATGACACCGCACACCGATCCGTCGTGGAACATCCAGGCCTGCTACATCACCCAGGTGACCGGCGACCCGAACATCTACTCCAAGCACATGATCTTCCCGCGCAAGGGTTTCGACCTCTCCAATCCGGAGAACTTCGCGTCCATCGGCATGACCGTCACCGGACTCCCGGCCCTCAACTCGATCACGTCGGTCGTCGCGGCGGCACCGGGAATCGTGACGAGCGCCGATCTCCCCTTGCGCTCGTTCGCGGGACGGTTCGCGATCTGACACGAAGTCAACCGAGGTCGATGGTCACCCCGGTGAGTTCGGCACCGACGTCCCACAACCGCGCGGCGACGTCGCCGTCCTTCGCCTTCACCGACGGCTCCACCAGCACGGGTGGGCCGGCGAGTCCGAGGCTGCCGACCGGACCGTAGTATTCGCCACCCTCCGCCTTCGGATCGGTGGCCGCACGAAGGACGGGCAGGGCGCCGTCGGGCGGATCCATGATGAACCGGTCGGTGAGCCAGCGCAGCGACGGCGCGTGGTAGGCCCACTGGAGGAACCGGCTCTGCTCGCGCATCACCCCGGTCCGGGTGCCCCCGGGGTGGGCCGCCAGCGAGATCGCCGACACCTCAGCGCTTCTCATCCGGCGGTCGAGTTCCATCGCGAACAGCATCTGGGCGAGCTTGGCGCGCGAGTACGCACCCGCACTGCTGAAGGTCCGGTCCATCGGCAGGTCGTCGAAGTCGATGGCCCCCGCGCGGTGAGCATGACTCCCCACGGTGACCACGCGCGCCGACTCCGCGGCCAGCAGGCGATCGGCCAGCAGACCGGTCAGCGCGTAGTGGCCCAGATAGTTTGTGCCGAAATCCATCTCGAATCCGTCGGGCGTCAGTTCGCGACGCGCCCGCATCACCCCGGCATTGTTGACCAGCATGTCGATCCGTGGATGATGCCGCCGGATCTCAGCGGCGGCGGCACGGACGGAATCCAGACTCGCG
This sequence comes from Gordonia lacunae, assembly GCF_002149015.1. Taxonomy (GTDB): domain Bacteria; phylum Actinomycetota; class Actinomycetes; order Mycobacteriales; family Mycobacteriaceae; genus Gordonia; species Gordonia lacunae. Next base: position 50,762 of record NZ_NGFO01000004.1, read on the forward strand.
AGGTCGAGATCGACGATCTCCAGCTCCGCCCCGGGGACCTTGCCGACGATGTCGTCGCGGGCCTCCACCGAGGTCTGGGGATTGCGGCAGGCGAGCACGACACGCGCGCCCAGCGTCGCCAACCCGAGCGCGATCTCGCGTCCGATCCCCGAATTCGCGCCGGTCACCACCGCGACCCGTCCGGTCTGCGGCGGCGCGTCGGCCAACGTCCACCCCGACTTCACATCTGCCCCCTCCGGCGCCGACTCGAACGACGATGTCGTTCGTATCACACCACGGGTGTCGCTTTCGGGCGGGGCGTCCGATTCGAGTGCACCTGAACGACCGCACCCCGCCGTCCGAGAGCCGGGCGGCGAGGTGCGGGAGGCGGTGAGCGGGTCAGGCGCTCACGGCCGCCGGGGTGGCGCTGCTGAACTGTCCGGCCGGCGCGAAGCGGGCGAGGACCTCGTCGTGCGGCTCTCCGGCCACCGCAGCGATGAAGCCCTCCACGTCCTCGCGGGTCCGCAGACCGAGCAGCGGATTCGGTTCGGAGAGCAGACCGAACAGGGCCGACGCGATGGCGGGACTGACGGCGGCAGCCGGAAACGACAACTCCAGGTGGGTCGCATAGTCGGGATCGCCCAGGTAGAGCCGGGTGACCTCGACCGCGGCCCGTCCGCGCCGTTCCCAGTGCTTCTCGAACTCCGCTGACAGCCACTCGGCGGTGAACTCGCCCTCGTGGTCCCGAGCGGCCTTCACGAGTTCGGCGACCTGGATCAGCGAGTTCTGCGCACCCTGTCCCGCCACCGGGTCGACGGCGATCGCGGTGTCACCGATCGCCGCGACCGGATGCCCGCCCGCCGTGGTGGCGACGGCCTGCCGCACGGTCGGGGTGACCGCGCCCTTGAGCCACGACACCGGATCGGACTCGATGACCTGCAGTCGATCGATGACCGGCGCATCCTCCGGGAAGAACTCGGCGAAGATGCCGGCGATCGTCTGCCGGGCCGAGACCGCGTCGTGGACGTCGTCGATCCGGGCCGCCCACGCCCCGTCGGGCTTGGCGAAGACGATGAACGACCACGTCGGTCCGGCGTCCTTGTGCAGGAACGGACCGACGAAGATCTCGCCGTTCTGCGCGTCCAGATTGAACAGCGAGTGGTCGCCGCCCGCGCTGCTGCGGTAGGCGAAGGACTCGGGGCCGTGGTCGACGCCGGTGAGGGTGACCTGCAGCAGACGACGCTGGGGTTCCCGGTAATGCGTGCGCGACTCGTCGACCGGGAAGAGCGTCGACAGGCCGCCCTTGCCGGTGGCGACCAGGGTGATGTCGGCGTCGGCGGCGATCGCGTCGAGACGGTCGAGGCCGATCTGTCCGACCTCGAATCGGCCGCCGCGGTCCAGGAATCGGGCAAGACGGTCGTCGGCGCGCAGGCGGAGGTCGACCGCCTGGGCGACGTAGCCGTAATCCGGGTTGAACTCGAGGACCGCCGCGCGCTCGTCGCCGCTGCCCGAGTACAGGCGCGCGCTGATGCCGGTCGTGTTGCTGACCTCGTACAGGTCCTCGATGATCTCGGCATCCCACTCGCGGGACTTGCCGAACAGGACGCCGACACCGGTCGGCGGCACCTTGTCGCGCAACGACTCGCGGTCCCGGTCGCTGTAGAGCGTGACGTCGAACCCGGCGTCGACGAAGCCGAGTGCCGCACTGGTCCCGGCCAGCCCGGCCCCGATGATCGCAACCGATCGTCGTGCTGTCATGTAAGAATCTCCCCTGGTTGTCGGCGTGGAATGGCTGCTCGACAGGGTGCCGGGGCGAGTGCTGTGACTGAAGGGTTAGACGCACCGAGAACGAATGGCGTGCGTCGTAGTGGTCGGGCGGGGCGCTACGCGTCGTCGCGCACGCGGAGGTAGCGCTCGTAGATCACCTGGCCGCCGTAGATCCGGGTCTCGGCGAGCTCGAGCCGAATCGGGTCGGTGACCGGGGGCAGCAACGGTGTACCGCCACCGACGACGACCGGATACCGAAAGATGCGGAATTCATCGACGAACCCGAGTTCGATTGCCTGCCAGGCCAAGTCGGCACCACCGATCTCCACGTCGGCGTCCGTCGAGTCCAGTACCGCGGACAGCTCGTCAGCCAGGGAGCCCTGCGCCAGCCGAGCGTTGCCCTCGACTGTCGTGAGGGTGCGGCTGAAGACCACCTTGGGCAGCGCCGACCAGATGTCGGCGAACGCGGCATCCGCCTCGTTCTCGCGCATCCGCGGGTCCGGCTCCCACACCAGCATCGTCTCGTAGAGCCGACGGCCGCAGACGAAGGCACCGAGCTCGCCGACCCGCTCGGTGTGGAACGCGAACAGATCGTCGGCGGGGACCGACCAGTTGAAGTTGCCGTCACGGTCGGAGATGAAGCCGTCCACCGAGACGCCCATCGACAAGAGCAGCATGCGAGGGATGGTACGACGCCATCCCGACGCCCACAGCGACTCCGAGCCGACGGGTGAAACCTACGAGTCTGCTGTGAGGTCCGCCGACACCCCACTCGTGCCAGGATGCGCTCAGGTGCGGGCAAGTACCATCGCCCTCTGTGCGTACGCCCCTGACCGCCGCGACACCTGTCGCGACCCCGAACGAGGACGCCGCGACCGGCAACACCTCCGGGTACCGGCTGGACCTGGACGGGCTACGCGGTATCGCGATCGCGCTCGTGGCGATCTTCCACGTCTGGTTCGGCCGGGTGTCCGGCGGCGTCGACGTCTTTCTCACCCTGTCGGGCTACTTCTTCGTCGCCTCCCTGCTCAAACACGTTCTCGCGACGCAGCCCGCGACGAGTTCCTGGGGCGCGGCGATCAATCCGTGGCCGCGGTTCTCCCGGCTCCTGCGCCGATTGCTCCCCGCCCTGCTGCTGGTGCTCGCGGTCACCGCCGGACTGATCGCGCTGATCATGCCGACGACCCGATGGGGACCGCTCGGCGCCGAACTGCAGGCCAGCGCGCTGTACTACCAGAACTGGCACCTCGCGTTCGAGTCGCAGGACTACGCGGCCGCCGACTCCGCCAACAGCCCGATGCAGCATCTCTGGTCGATGTCGATGCAGGGCCAGTTCTTCGTCCTCACCCTCGTGTGCGCGCTGGCGCTGGGCGCGGTGCTGCGCGCCCTGGGCCGACGGTTCGCGTTCTTCGCCGACCCCAAGGTGGTCCGTGGTGTCGTCGGGATCGCGCTGGGCGTCGTCGCCCTGGGCTCGTTCGCGTGGGCCAACCACCGCCACGGGATCAACCAGCCGTTCACCTACTACGACACCGTCGCCCGTCTGTGGGAGCCGCTCGTGGGTGGCCTGCTCGCGGTGTGGATGCCGCGGATCGCGCTGTCGCGACGGGTGCGCGACCTCATCGGCGTCGTCGCCCTCGGCCTCATCATCACGTGCGGGTGGTGGATCGCCGGCGTCCAGGAGTACCCCGCGGCCTGGGCCCTCGTGCCGGTCGGTGCGACGCTGCTCCTCATCTGGGTCGGCTCGTCACAGACCGCACCGGTCGATCCGGCAACGACCGCCGGCCAGACCACCATCCGTTCCGGGATCAGCCGCGGCCTCGCCCATCCGCGACTCGTGTGGCTCGGCTCGATCGCGTATGCGCTGTACCTGTGGCACTGGCCGCTGCTTATCTTCTACCTGGCGTGGCGCTATCAGGACGACGTCTCGTGGTTCGAGGGCACCGCCATCCTGGCCGTGTCGGTCCTGCTGGCCTGGCTGACGACCAAGTACGTCGAGGCGCCGCTGCGTGCGGGGAAGCCGAAGCCGAAGCGGTCCCCGGCGACGGCCGGGGTCGACGACGGGGCACCGCGGCCCGCCCTCCGGAACACCCGCGGGTACCGGCGCGCGCTCGTCGCGGTACTGGTCGTCATCGGTGTCGCGGCCGGTGCCGCAGCGGTGACCTGGCAGCGCGACGCCGCCAACGCCACCCTCGACACCCAGAACCTCGACCCGCGGCTCTACCCCGGTGCACGCGCGTTCCTCGACGGTGCGCCCGTGCCGAACGTGACCGCGCAACCGAGCCCCGACGTCGTCGACATGGACTGGCCGATCACCTCCTACGACTCGATCATCAGCGGGTGGAAAGACCCGTCGATCAAGGTCGGGTACTACGGCGACGTCGACGCCACCCGGACGATCGCTCTCGTCGGCGGCTCGCACGCCGAACAGTGGATCACCGCGCTCGACGCCATCGGCAAACGCCACAACTTCCGCGTGACCACCTACCTCAAGGTCGGTTGCGCCCTCACCACCGAGCACGTCTTCACCTGGTTCGGCCAGAAGTACTACCAGTGCAACGACTGGTCACGTCGCGTCATGGAGCGGCTCGCCGTCGACAAACCGGACGTGGTGTTCACCAACAGCACACGCCCCGTCGAGTCCGGCGACGGCGACTACGTCCCCAAGGACTACGAGGAGATCTTCGCCCAGTTCCGCGACCGCGGGCAGCGCGTCGTCGCGGTCCGCGACAATCCCTGGGCGACCGGACAACTCAAGCCACCGGAGTGCCTCGCCAGCGGCCGCAAACCCGAGGTGTGCGGCGTTCCCCGCGCCCAGGCGATGGCACCGGCCGACCCCGCGGCCGCGCTCGCCGGCGAGTTCCCCAACATGAGCTTCCTCGACTACACCGACGCCATGTGCGACGACCAGTACTGTCCCGCGGTGGTCGGGAACATCTTGGTGTGGCACGACTTCCACCACCTCTCGGCAACCTTCGTCCGTAGCCTCATCCCCGCCGTCGACGCCGATCTCCAGCGGTCGCTTCACTGGTGGTGAGGGTCAACCGACCGCGGTCAGCAGCGCCCGCGGCCCGGCGAACACCGTCTCGCGGATGTGGTTGCGGACCAGAGTCCACGCGGGACAATCACAACGGGCCGCGACACCGCGGGCGTCGACACCCTGGTCCCGGCACAGCGCGATGGCGCGGCGGAGGTGGAAACCCTGCGTCACGATCACCACGTCGTGGACGCCGAACACCTCCCGGGCCCGCCGGCAGCTCGCCGCGGTGTCGAGACCGGCCGGGTCGTCGGCGATCACCCGCGACGCCACCCCGCGCTCCTCGAGATAGCGTCGCATCACTGCCGGTTCGTTCCCGGCCTCCGCGGAGCCGTTGCCCGAGTTGATGATCCGGTCGACACCACCGGACCGGTAGAGCTCCAGCGCGGTGTCGAGGCGACCACGTACGTAATCGCCGGGCGACCCGTCGTCGTAGACGAGCGAACCGAGCACCAGCAGCGTCGGCCGGGACGCGGGCGCCGCCGCGTCGTCGACCCTGCCCACCGACGCGATGTACATCCAGGTGACGGCCAGGGTGATCCACAATTCGACCAGCACCAGCAGTACCGGCAGCACCAGACGAGCACCTGACCTCACCCCTACAACGTAGGGTGCGCGTCGGGGAACATGACCATTCCAGCCCGGGCCCGGCGGTCACCCCGTGATACTTGGAAGACTCGGTCGCGTTCAGCCTGTGCGCACCACTCCGCGGTGTGAAAGTGATGGTGCGAATGCCGTACATGCCGGTCACCTCGTCGATGTTCCTGCTGGCGGAGACCCGTGAGCAACCCATGCACGTCGGGGGACTCCAGCTGTTCGTGCCGCGCGAGGGGCAGTCGTCCAGCGAGCTCGCCGAGGAGATCATCGAGGCGTTCTGCGGCTGTACCGATGTCCATCCGCTCTTCCGGAAGCGGCCGGCCTCGCCGGTCACGTTGCTGGGCAACGTGGCCTGGTCCTACGACGACGACATCGACTTCGACTATCACGTCCGGCGTGCGGTCCTGCCCCGCCCGGGCCGCGTCCGCGAGCTGCTGCGCTACGTCTCCCTCAACCACGGGGCGCTGATGGATCGGTTCCGTCCGATGTGGGAGATCCACGTCATCGAGGGCCTCGACGACGGCCGGGTGGCGCTCTACACCAAGGTCCATCACTCGCTGGTCGACGGCGTCTCGGCGCTCCGGCTGCTTCATCGCACACTGTCCGACGACCCCGACGACCGGTCGGGCACCGCGCCCTGGGATCCGGCGCTGGCCGAGCGCCGGCCGCCGCGCCCCGCGCCGAGCCTGCGCAGCCGGGTGTCCGGGCTCGCCAACGTGGCCGGCCAGGTCGCCGGCATGGGACCGGCCGCGGCGAAGGTCGCGGTCTCCGGCCTGCGCGATCCCGAGTTCGTGGCGCCGCTGGGCCGCGCACCGCGGACCATCCTCGACGTCGCGATCGGCAGCGCCCGCCGCTTCGCCTCGCAGCAGTGGGAGCTCGAACGCCTTCGGGCGGTGGCCGATGCCCGCAGCATCACCCTCAACGACGTCATCGTCGCGATGTGCGCGGGCGCGCTGCGGTCCTATCTGATCGAGCACGATGCGCTTCCCGACGCTCCGCTCATCGCCGCGGTACCGGTGTCGATGCACACCGACGGCGACGACGAGGGGAACGCGGTGACCGCGATCCTGGTCAGCCTCGCGACCGACGAACCCGATCCCGAACGCCGGCTGGACAAGCTCGTGGACTCGGCCCGGCACAGCAAGTCGGTGGTCCGCGGCCTGCGCCCGCTGCAGGCACTCGCACTCGGGGCGGCCAACTTCGCGCCGCTGGCCTTCGCCACCGTCCCCGGCTTCGTGCAGTACGTCCCGCCGCAGTTCAACATCATCATCAGCAACGTGCCCGGGCCGTCGAAGCACCTCTACTGGAACGGGGCCCGGCTCGACGGTGTGTATCCCGTCTCCATTCCGACGCAGGGCCTGGCCCTCAACATCACGGTGACGAGCACCGCCGAGCACATCAATTTCGGCCTGATCGGCGCGCGGGCCCAGCTCCCGAGTCTGCAACGGCTGCTCACGCACCTCGACACCGCACTCGAAGAGCTCGAGAAGGTCGCGCGCACGCGGTGACACCCGCGTGCGCGCGCGTTCCCGACGTGGCTTCGGACACCCTGACTCGACAGTAAGTTACTCGCGAGTATCATCTGTCATGAGGTAGACCAGCGTAATTAGGCCAGCCTTGGCAGCGCGCCGGTGGCGCAACGAATTACGGTTACCTGTAGTACACCGCCCCGTGGTACCCAGCCTCGCGTTCCGCGACCGGGGGCGGACGACCTAGACGAAAGGCCGGTACGCGCCCGTGACTACCACGACGATTGCCATCGGCACGACAGCCGCGGTGATCAGCCTCCTCTGCTGGTACCTGTTCCTCGGCGGCGTGGTGCGGATCTACCGCACCATCAAACTCGGCCACAAGGTCGACAGCGCCCGCTTCTGGCCCATCCTCCCGCGCATGCTGACGATGCTCAAGGAGTTCATCGTCCACACCCGGATGGTGAAGTTCCGCACCGTCGGCTGGGCGCACTGGCTGGTCATGATCGGCTTCCTCGGCGGCGCCCTGCTGTGGTTCGAGGCCTACGGCCAGTCCATCAACCCGGAGTTCCACTGGCCCGTCTTCGGCGACACCTTCGCCTGGCACCTCTGGGACGAGCTCCTCGGTATCGGAACCGTGGTCGGCATCATGGTGCTGATCGTGATCCGTCAGCTCAACCACCCGCGCGTCCCGGAACGACTGTCCCGCTTCGGCGGTTCGCGCTTCGGCCCGGCCTACTTCGTCGAGGCCGTCGTGCTGCTCGAGGGCCTGGGCATGATCCTGGTGAAGGCCTCGAAGATCGCGACCTATCACCACTCCAACGTCTACTCCGACTTCTTCACCATGCAGGTCGCGAAGATCCTGCCGGCCTCGCCGACGCTGGTGTCGATCTTCGCCGTCATCAAGCTGATGAGCGGCATGGTGTGGCTGGCCATGGTCGGCATGAACATCAGCTGGGGCGTTGCCTGGCACCGCTTCTCGGCCTTCTTCAACATCTACTTCAAGCGCGAGCAGGACGGCGGCGTCGCCCTCGGTGCCGCGAAGCCGATGATGAGCCAGGGCAAGGTCCTCGACATGGAGACCGCCGACCCCGACGTCGACGCGTTCGGCGCCGGCAAGATCGAGGACTTCTCGTGGAAGGGCTGGCTCGACTTCACCACGTGTACCGAATGTGGTCGCTGCCAGTCGCAGTGTCCCGCATGGAACACCGGCAAGCCGCTGAGCCCGAAGCTGCTGATCATGTCGCTGCGCGATCACGGCAACGCCAAGGCCCCCTACCTGCTGGCGGGCGGCCGCAAGGACATGGGCGGCGACGAGGTCGGCCTGGTCGACGCGGACGGCAACGTCCTCGAGGACAAGCTCAACGCCATCCCCGAGGCGGCACGCGCCGAAGCGGCACGCAAGCTCGTCGGCGAGTCGAAGGGTGATCTCGGTGGCGGTCAGGTCGTCGAGGCCGTGGAGGGTGAGTTCGACCCCGAGGCGCTCGGTGCGGTCATCGACACCGAGACCCTGTGGAGCTGCACCACCTGCGGTGCCTGCGTCGAGCAGTGCCCCGTCGACATCGAGCACGTCGACCACATCCTCGACATGCGCCGCTACCAGGTCCTGATCGAGTCGGACTTCCCGACCGAGCTGGCCGGCATGTTCAAGAATCTCGAGAACAAGGGCAACCCGTGGGGCCAGAACGCCTCCGCGCGCACCGCCTGGATCGACGAGATGGACATCGAGATCCCGGTCTTCGGCAAGGACGTCGAGTCGTTCGAGGGCTTCGAGTACCTCTTCTGGGTCGGCTGCGCCGGCGCGTACGAGGACCGCGCGAAGAAGACCACCAAGGCCGTCGCCGAACTTCTCGACATGGCCGCGGTGAACTTCATGGTCCTCGGCGAGGGCGAGACCTGTACCGGTGACTCCGCACGACGTGCGGGCAACGAGTTCCTCTTCCAGATGCTCGCGCAGCAGAACATCGAGATGCTCGGCGAGGTCTTCGCGACCGCACCCGAACAGCGCAAGAAGGTCGTCGTCACCTGTGCACACTGCTTCAACGCGCTGGGCAACGAATACCCGCAGCTGGGCGCGAAGTACGAGGTCGTGCACCACACGCAGCTGCTGAACCGCCTCGTGCGGGAGAAGCGGCTCGTCCCGGTCGCGCCGCTCGGCGAGGGCGTCACCTACCACGACCCGTGCTACCTGGGCCGGCACAACAAGGTCTACGACGCACCGCGTGAACTGATGGGTGCCGCCGGTTCGACGCTCACCGAGATGCCGCGTCACGGCGAGCGGTCCATGTGCTGTGGTGCCGGTGGCGCACGCATGTGGATGGAAGAGCAGATCGGCAAGCGGATCAACATCGACCGGGTCGACGAGGCGCTGGATACTCTGGGCGACACGACCGGCGACCAGGTCAAGAAGGTCGCGACCGGCTGCCCGTTCTGCCGCGTCATGCTCACCGACGGTGTCACGGCCCGGACCAGCGGCACCGAGTCCGAGGGCAAGGTCGAGGTCGTCGACGTCGCGCAGTTGCTGCTCGACTCGGTCAAGCGCGGCGGTCCGACCGAGGTCAAGCTCGGCGGCCGGTTCCTCGGACCGCGTCCGAGCGCTGCCGAGCCGGAGCCGGAACCCGAGCCCGAGAAGGTCCCGGCCGCGGCCGCAGCATCGGCATCGGCATCGGCATCGGCGGCCACCGAGGCCGCTCCGAAGCCGAAGGTCGGCCTGGGCATGAAGGGCGGCAAGAAGCCGGGCGCGGCCGCCAAGACCGCGACACCGGAAGCCCCCGCCGACAAGGCGCCCGCCGAGAAGAAGCCGGCGTCCAAGGGATTCGGCATGAAGGGCGGTAAGAAGCCCGGCGCCGCAGCCACTTCGGCCACCCCCGCGACGGAATCGGCACCCGCCGAGGCATCTGCGGAGGCACCCGCCGAGAAGAAGCCCGCAGCCAAGGGATTCGGCATGAAGGGCGGCGCCAAGCGTCCGGGGGCCGCCGGCAAGCCCGCCGGCGGTTCCGCCGAACCGGTGCCGGCCGAGACCGAGTCGTCCGAAGCGGTCAAGGAGGAGGTCGCCGAGGCCGCCACCGAGACCGCGGCCGAGAAGAAGCCCGCGTCCAAGGGCTTCGGTATGGGCAAGGCCAAGCGTCCGGGCCAGAAGGCCACCAATGCGGCGGCCCCGGCTGCCGGGGTGACCGCGCCCGCCGAGAGCAAGGTCGACGAGAGCGAATCGGCCCCGGATGCCGCGCCCACCGTCGACACCGAGTCGGCAGGTGCCGCAACGGACACATCGGTCGCTGCCGCAACGGACACACCTGTCGCTGCCGCAACGGACACACCTGTCGCTGCCGCAACGGAAGAAAAGCCGGGCAAGGCCAAGGGCTTCGGGATGTCCGCCGGCAAGAAGCGGCCGGGCGGGATCGGCAAGGCCGCGGCCAAGCCGGCCGCAGCACCGGCCCAGTCCGCACCCGAGCCGGCAGCCGCGGAGCCGGAGCCTGCGCCCGCAGCGTCAGACGCTGCCGAGACGCCGGCAGCCGAGGCACCGCAGGGCGGGTCGGCCGCGGCGCTGACCGAGGAGAAGCCGGCCAAGGCCAAGGGCTTCGGCATGGCCGCGGGCAAGAAGCGCCCGGGCGGCGCGAGCAAGGCCGCTCCGGCGGCTGCTGCGCCGGCATCGGAAGCTGCTCCCGAACCGGAGACCGCTTCCGCACCCCAGGCTCCGGAGACCGAGGCCTCGCAGGCCGAGGACGCCCCGGCAACCGAGGCTCCGGCCGAGGAGTCCCCCGCGACCGAAGCCGCCGATGCGGGTGCGGTGGACACCGCGTCCGACGAGGAGGCCGACGACGCGCCCGCGGCGTCGAGCAACGGCTCGTCCGCGGCTCGTACCGTCGCCGAGACCGGGGCGTCGAAGGCCAAGGGCTTCGGCATCGCGGCCGGCAAGAAGCGGCCCGGCCACAAGTAGTCCGCAGTACCCCGGAACGGGCTCCGACCGACAGGTCGGGGCCCGTTCTGCGTCGTGCCGTCGGCATCCCTCCCCGCCGGAACCGAAGTCCTGCCGAGAGTCTGCGGCTATGGCATCGTTAGCGAGTCGAAGCTGATCGCAGCCCTTGGTCAGGAGCAGATATGTCAGTCGCGGACAACGCCGTACAGCGGACGGCAGGCATGAGCGTGCCGACCTTGACCGCGATGGTGGTCGGCTCGATGATCGGCGCCGGGGTGTTCTCCCTGCCCGCCCGATTCGGTTCGTCCGCAGGCGCTTTCGCGGCGATCATCGCGTGGACCATCGCCGGCGTCGGGATGCTGACCCTGGCACTCGTCTTCCAGCGCCTGGCCATTCGCCGGCCGGAACTCGATTCCGGCGTGTTCGCCTACGCCAAGGCCGGTTTCGGGGATTACGTCGGCTTCAACTCGGCGTTCGGATACTGGGCGAGCGCGTGCGCGGGCAACGCCTTCTACTGGGTCTTCATCATGAGCACCATCGGCAAGGCCTGGCCTGCACTCGGCGAGGGTGACACCGTGATCGCCGCGCTGCTCTCGACCGTGGGGATCTGGGTCTTCGCCGCGCTGATCGCCCGCGGCGTCAAGGATGCCGCCGCGATCAACCGGATCGTCACCGTCGCCAAGATCGTGCCGATCCTGGTGTTCATCGCGGTCGCCGCCGTCGCGATCGACGTCGGGGTCTTCACGGACAACTTCTGGGGCACCGAGGATGTCACCGCGGGCGCCGTCTTCGACCAGGTCCGCAACACGATGATCATCACCGTGTTCGTGTTCCTCGGGATCGAAGGTGCCAGCGTGTACTCCCGCTACGCCCGACGCCGCGAGGACGTGGGCCGCGCGACGATCCTGGGCTTCGTCAGCGTGCTGTGTGTGTTCGCCTCGGTCACCCTGCTCTCCTACGGCATACTCCCGCAGGCCGAGATCGCGGCCCTGCGGCAACCGTCCATGGCGCCTCTCCTGGCCGAGATCGTGGGCAGCTGGGGAACCGCGTTCATCAGCTTCGGTGTCGTCATCTCGGTCCTCGGCGCCTACCTCGCCTGGACCCTGATGGCCGCCGAGGTGCTGTTCATCCCCGCCCAGGACAAGGACATGCCTCGCTTCTTGTCCAGGCAGAACGGCGCCGGTGCCCCCATCGCGGCACTCGCGCTCACCTCGTTGATGGTTCAGACGCTGATCATCGTCGTGCTCTTCGCCGAGGACTCGCTCGATTTCCTCCTCGACCTGTGCACGAGTCTGTCGCTCATCCCCTATTTCCTCGCCGCGGCCTTCGCGGTGAAGGTCGCGCTCCCCGAACGCGGGTCCGGAACACCGGCACGCCGGGCGCTCGCGATCGCCGTGCTCGCCACCGTCTACACGGTGTTCCTCGTCTTCGCGGCCGGGCCCGAGTTCCTGATCCTGTCCTGCATCATCTACGCGCCCGGCACCATCCTGTACGTGATGGCGCGACGCGAGAACGGCGCGCGGATCTTCCGACCGGCCGAGGCCGCCCTGTGCGCCGTGCTGATCACCGGCGCGGTCCTCGGCATCGGCGCGCTGGCCACCGGGGCCATCACCCTGTGACACCTCCCGGACGAGACCACACCGAACCGTCCACGACCGAAAGGCCCTGTCCCCGATGACCTCCTCCGCCACTGCCGGAACCGCCGCACTCGGTGTCCACTCCGAGGTCGGCCGCCTGCGCAAGGTACTCGTCTGCGCCCCCGGACTCGCGCATCGGCGCCTGACCCCGTCCAACAGCGACGACCTGCTCTTCGACGACGTGATGTGGGTCGAGAACGCGCAGCGCGACCATGCGGACTTCGTCAACAAGATGACGCAGCGCGGCGTCGAGGTTCTCGAACTCCACGACGTCCTGGCAGCGACGCTCGAACTCCCCGGGGCCCGGGACTGGCTGCTCGATCGCACGATCGTCACCAACCGCGTCGGACTGGGTCTCGTCGACAGCACTCGCGGCTACCTCGAGTCGCTCACGTCGCGAGCCCTCGCCGAGGTCCTGATCGGCGGGCTCGCAACCGACGATCTGCCCGCCGACTTCCGGTCCGGCTACCTCAAACTCGCCAGCGAGCAGGTCGGCGCACGCGAGTACCTGCTCCCGCCACTGCCGAACACCCTCTACACCCGCGACACGACCTGCTGGCTGTACGGCGGAGTGACCCTCAACCCGCTGTTCTGGCCGGCGCGACGCGAGGAGACCCTGATCTACAAGGCGATCTACCTGTATCACCCGGACTTCGTCGACGCGACGGTCTGGTGGGGCGATCCCGAACAGAACTGGGGCCGGGCCACCTTCGAGGGTGGCGACATCATGCCGGTCGGCAACGGGGTCGTCCTGATGGGCATGAGCGAGCGCACCTCGCGCCAAGCCATCACCCAGGTCGCCAGGACCCTGTTCGAGAAGGGGGCCGCCGACCGGGTGGTGGTCGCGGGCATGCCGAAGCTGCGAGCGGCCATGCACCTCGACACGGTGTTCACCTTCGCCGACCGCGACATCGTCACGCTGTACCCCCGGATCATCGACGCGGTACACACCTTCTCGCTGCTGCCGTCGGACGCGGCGCCGGGGGTCGACGTGATCGACCACGGCACCGGCTCCTTCGTGGACACCGTGGCGCGCTCGCTCGACCTGGACGCGCTGCGCGTGATCGAGACCGGGGGTGATGTCTACCAGTCCGAACGCCAGCAATGGGACAGCGGCAACAACGCCGTCGCCCTCGAACCGGGAGTGGTCATCACCTACGACCGGAACACGACCACCAACACCCTGCTGCGCAAGGCGGGCGTCGAGGTCATCACCATCGTCGGCGCCGAACTCGGGCGCGGGCGGGGCGGCGGTCACTGCATGACGTGTCCGCTCATCAGGGACGCGGTCGACTACTAGTCCCACCGGTGAGCGGACCGGTTCCGCCCACGGCACCGCACTGGCAGAAACGCATTTGCCACCGGCTGCGACAATGTACCCGTGAGTAGGCCCCATGTTTCGCACCTCAACCAGAACCTCAAGCCGCTCGAGCAGTCGTTCAAGCTGCAGAACGTGTGCTACGAGATCCGTGGACCGGTCCACGCGCACGCGCAGCGGCTCGAGGCGGAGGGCCATCGAATCCTCAAGCTGAACATCGGCAACCCGGCGCTGTTCGGTTTCGAGGCCCCCGACGTGATCATGCGCGACATGATCCACGCCCTCCCCTACGCGCAGGGCTACTCCGAGTCCGCCGGCGTGCTCTCCGCGCGGCGTGCCGTGGTGACCCGCTACGAGCTCATCCCCGACTTCCCGTATTTCGACGTCGACGACGTGATCCTGGGCAACGGTGTCTCCGAGCTCATCACCATGACGATGCAGGCGCTGCTCAACGACGGCGACGAGGTCTTGATCCCGGCGCCCGACTACCCGCTGTGGACCGCGATGACCTCGCTGTCCGGCGGGCAGCCCGTGCACTACCGCTGCGACGAGGAGAACGGGTGGAACCCCGACGTCGCCGACATCGCCGCGAAGATCACCGACCGCACCAAGGCGATCGTCATCATCAACCCGAACAATCCGACCGGCGCGGTCTACTCACGCGAGGTCCTCGAGCAGCTCGTCGAACTCGCCCGTGAGCATTCGCTGCTGATCCTCGCCGACGAGATCTACGACAAGATCATCTACGACGACGCCGAGCACGTGAACGTGGCGTCGCTGGCGCCGGATCTGTTGTGCCTCACCTTCAACGGTCTGTCGAAGGCGTACCGCGTCTGCGGCTACCGCGCCGGGTGGGTCGTGATGACCGGACCGAAGGACCACGCGCGCGGGTTCATCGAGGGCATGGGCATCCTGGCGTCGACGCGCCTGTGTGCCAACGTGCCGGGCCAGCACGCGATCCAGGTGGCGCTCGGCGGCTACCAGTCCATCGAGGCCCTCGTCTCCCCCGGCGGCCGGTTGTACGAACAGCGCAACGTCACCTGGGAGAAGCTCAACGAGATCCCCGGGGTCAGCTGCGTGAAGCCCAAGGGCGCGCTGTACGCGTTCCCCCGCCTCGATCCCGAGATCTACGAGATCCACAACGACGAACTGTTCGTCCAGGACCTGCTGCTGCAGGAGAAGATCCTCGTCGTCCAGGGGACGGGGTTCAACCTCGACGACCACAACCACTTCCGCATCGTCACGCTGCCGTGGTCGCGGGATCTGACCGAGGCCGTGGAGCGTATCGGCAACTTCTTGTCGTCGTATCGACAGTGATCCCGCGCAGTTCTGCGCAAAGCCCCAGATGAGGGCCCGGTCTGCGGACCGGGCCCTCACTGCTTCCCAGGGGTCTGGACATTTATGTAACCGTTGGTAACGTGTACCTCCATCGGGTACGTCGTCGGACGCTCAGCGTTCCGCCGATGAATCCGTAGGCCATGCCGAGGAGCGGCGTCGGGGCCATTCACAGCGAGGTGACACATGTCCGAGAAGGCAGTTCAGCAACCGGACTGGCGGCGGGGAACCGTCACCAGCAACGGAATCCGGCTGGCCACCTACGAGCTGGGCGATTCGTCGAAACCCACGGTGCTGCTGGTGCACGGCTGGCCGGACACCCACCACCTGTGGACCCACATCGCACCGCGGCTGGCGGAGAGGTACCACGTGGTCGCCTATGACTGCCGCGGCTTCGGCGAGAGCGACCGCCCCCGGCAGGTCGCCGCATACAGCCTCGACGAGCTCGCCGACGACCTCTACGCGGTCGCGGAGTCGGTGAGTCCCGACGACGCCGTCCACGTCGTCGCCCATGACTGGGGATCGGTGCAGACGTGGGAGGCCGTCAGCCGACCGCGCGCGAACGCCCGCATCGCCTCGTTCGTCTCGGTATCCGGTCCGAACCTCGACCACCTCGGGCAGTTCGTTCGCGACCAGGTCGCGAGCCCCACCCCTCGTCATCTGCGAAACGTTCTCGCGCAGTCGATGTCCTCGGCCTACACCGGGCTCTTCCAGCTCCCGGTGCTCCCCAACGTGCTGTTGCGCGCGCTGGGCAATCCGACGGTCTGGAAGCAGTTCCTGCGGGCGGTCGAGGGCACCCCACCGGAGAACGTCGACGTCGCCGACTCGCTGCGCCGCGACATGGTGACCGGCCTCGCCCTGTACCGCGCGAACATCCGCGCCAAACTCCTGCGCCCCGATCCTCGGACCACCACCGTGCCGGTGCTCCAGGTGGTCAACGAACGCGACATCGCGCTGCGGCCCGCCATCTACGACAACACGCCGACCTACGCCGCGAAGCTCTGGCGGCGCGACACCCCGACCGGCCACTGGCTGCCCTACACCCACCCCGAGTATCTGACCGGACTCGTCCTGGATTTCCTTGCGCTGCAGACCAACAGCGGGGACCCGGCGCCGGCGATCGAGCGCGCGCGGTTGTTCACCGAACCGAAACCGCTGGCGGGCAAACTCGTCGTGATCACCGGTGCGGGCAGCGGGATCGGACGAGAGACGGCCCTCGCACTGGCCGAGCGCGGGTGCGAGCTCGTGCTGGCCGACCTCGACCTCGCGTCCGCCGACGAGACCGCCCGCGCCTGCAAGGTCGCGGGGTCGGCGGCACATGCGTACCTCCTCGACGTGTCGGACACCGCGGATTTCGTCGCCTTCGCCGCACGCATCCGGGACCTCCACGGGGTTCCCGACATCGTGGTCAACAATGCCGGAATCGGCTTGGCCGGTGGAGTACTCGCCGCCACCGACGAGCAGGTCGACCGGCTCCTGGACGTCAACCTGCGCGGCGTGGTGACCGGCAGCCGCGAGTTCGGCCGCCAGATGGTCGAGCGCGGCGTGGGCGGGCACATCGTCAACATCGCATCGGCCGCGGCGTTCACGCCGTCACGCAGTCTCGGCCTGTACTCGGCGTCGAAGGCGGGCGTGCTGCTGTTCTCCGAATCGCTCCGCGCCGAGCTCGCCGAACACCGCATCGGCGTCAGTGCGATCTGTCCCGGACTCGTCGACACCAACATCGTCTCCTCGACGCCGATCGCCGGCCTCGACGCCGAGGCCGAACAGGCCCGCCGCGATCGGCTCGACCGGTTCTACCAGCGCCGGGGATTCACCCCCGACCGGGTCGCCGGGGAGATCGTCGCGGCCATCGAACACAACAGGGCGGTGGTGCCCGTCACCGTGGAGGCGAAGGTGGGATACCGCATCTACCGCTTCGCGCCGTG
Source organism: Gordonia lacunae (assembly GCF_002149015.1). Taxonomy (GTDB): domain Bacteria; phylum Actinomycetota; class Actinomycetes; order Mycobacteriales; family Mycobacteriaceae; genus Gordonia; species Gordonia lacunae. The sequence goes on from NZ_NGFO01000004.1 coordinate 67,742, forward strand.
GTTGTCGCGCATCGGCGCCCGTCAGAACGTGACGGGGTGAACGACATGACCCACACCGACGATCTCGCACACGGGAGCGACCCTTCGGCCGATCCCGGGCCGGTCGAGCTGCACGCCCGCAACGTGGCGTTCGACTGGGACGACGTGCCGCTCCACTGGATTCCCGGCCACCCGGTCGCGTCGAACTTCATCAGCGTGCTCAATCTCCTTCTCCCCGAGGGCGAGCGGTGGTTCGTGCAGACCTACAACGAGGCCCTGCCGCTGGTCGCCGACGAGGAACTCGCTTCCCGGATGCGAGGATTCATCGGCCAGGAGGCGATGCACGCCGAGGCACACGATCATGTCCTGTGGGAATTCCTCGATCACCACGGCATCGACCCGCGGCCCTACCAGTTGCAGATGGAATGGATCTTCCGCAAGGTACTCGGACCGCTGGAGGGCGGCTCGCAGGAAGCCCGTGACAAGCACCTGGTCGAACGCCTGTGGCTCATCGCGGCTTTGGAGCACTACACCGCCATCCTCGGCGACTTCGCGCTCAACAACACCTGGACCCGGCTCGGGGCACACCCCACGATGGCCGACCTGTTCATGTGGCACGGGGCCGAAGAGGTGGAGCACCGCGCGGTGGCACACGATGTCGCCGCCTATTTCGGAGACGGATATCTCCGACGCGGCCGCGCCATGTTCGTGGTGCTGCCGATCCTGCTGATCCTCATCCAGCGGGGTTACCGCTTCATCATGAGCCAGGACACGTCGTTGTCGTACAACTACTTCCAGAAGACCTGGCACTACCACCGCGGGGTACGGGCCGGCGTGCTGCCGAAGATGCGGACGATCGTGTTCGCCACCTTCAGCTACTTCCGGCCCGGGTTCCGGCCGGAGGACATCGGCAGCACCGCACAGGCCGTCGCCTACCTCGCGAGCTCCCCGGCCGCGCGCAACGCGGCGTGATCGAGGACATGTCACGATGACCACGACGGCGACCATGACGGTGACGGGGCCATGAATCAACGCGCACATCCCCATTCGACGACGCTGACCGAGCCGCCGCCACACCTGCACGGACGCTGGCGACACGATCCACTGCTCACGGTCGGGACGATGGTGTTCCGGGCGTGGTGGCCGGTCTGGCGACCCCTGTCACCACTGCACGCCGGCGTGGTGAGCGACGGGACCACGCGGGTTCGGATCGTGGGTCGCGAGGTGGTCGCGCGGGACGAGAACGTCATCGCGCTCACCCTGGCCGCCGCCGACGGCGCGATGCTGCCGGAATGGCACGCCGGTGCCCACATCGATCTGTTGTTGCCCTCGGGACGCATGCGGGAGTACTCGTTGTGCGGCGACACCGCCGACCGCGCGCACTACCGGATCGCGGTGCGCCGGATTCCCGACGGCGGTGGCGGTTCGGTCGAGGTCCACGATTCGTTGCGCATCGGCGACGTGTTCTCGATCAAGGGGCCGCGCAACGCCTTCCCGCTCGCGGTTCCCGGTCACGGGTCATCCGCCCGCCGAATCCGGTTCGTCGCAGCGGGGATCGGCATCACCCCGATCCTGCCGATGCTCGCCACAGCCGAGCGCTTCGGACTGGACTGGTCGACGCTCTACACCGGGCGTACCGCCGAGTCCATCCCGTTCCTCGACGAGGTGGCCGCCTTCGGCGACCGCGTCACCATCCGGACCGACGACGTGCACGGACTGCCGAGCATGGCCGAACTCGTCGGTCCCGTCGATGATCCCGCCGACCTCGCGGTCTACTGTTGCGGCCCGGTTCCGATGCTGGAGGGGCTTCGCCGCCATCTCGCGGCGCGGGCCGACATCGAGCTGCACTACGAGCGCTTCAGCCCGCCGCCGGTGGAGAACGGCACCGAATTCACCGTGACCCTGGCCTCGACCGGTCAGGAGATCCCGGTCGCCGCCGACGAATCCGCGCTCGCGGCGATCCGCCGGGTGGTGCCGTCGGTGCCGTACTCGTGCCAGCAGGGATTCTGCGGCACCTGCAAGGTCAGGACGCTGTCCGGCGAGATCGACCACCGCGACAACATCCTGACCGAGCCCGAACGCGAGGCCGGGACCATCCTCACCTGCGTCTCACGCAGTCCCGGCGGGAATCTCACCCTCGATCTCTGAGCCCTTCCGCTCCCCCCGAAGGGCCCCGCCGTCAACCTCGTCGGCAGCGGCCTGCGACCCGGGACCACTGCCGCGCAACAGGACTGCCGCCGCCACGCCGGCTGTTGCCGTGATCGCGACTGCCGCCCAGACGGCGTTGTGCAACCCGTCCATGAAGACCTGTTGAACCGCGACCTGCACCGCATCTCCCATCGCGCCCGGCAGCCGGTCCGCCACCTCGACACCGGCCATCACGGATTGTTTCGCCGCGTCGACCGCCTCGGCCGGCAGACCGCCATCCGACAGGCGTTCCCCGACACCGGCGACGTAGGCCGACGTCAGGATCGAACCGAGAACGGCCACCCCGAGTGTTCCGCCGATCTCCCGCGTCGTGTCGTTGACCGCGCTGCCCGCGCCGGCCTGTTCCGGACGCAGCGCGTCCATGATGAGCTGGGTGCACGGACCGGAGATGAATGCGAGACCCGCCGCCATCAGTGCCATCGACCAGACGATGAGCTCCCAGTAACCCGAAGCGCGCGAGGAGATCTCGACGAGTGCGAATCCACCGGACATCAGGAACGCGCCGATCACCGAGACGACTCTCGGCCCGAAACGATGTGACAGCGCCATCGCGACCGGCGACAGCGCCGCCATCACGATCGCGAACGGCAGAGTACGTATCCCGGCGGCCAGCGGCCCGTAACCCTTGACCGCCTGGAAGAACTGGGTGATCAGGAAGATGAAACCGAAGAGCGCGAAGAACGCCACACTGATCATCCCGGCCGCGGTCGCGAAGCGGCGATTGGCGAACAGTCGCACATCGAGGATCGGATGCGCGATCCGGAGCTGCGTCGTGACGAAGACGGACAGGATCACCAGCGCGGCAACGACTCCGAGAATTGTCCGCACCTCTGTCCAGCCGACATGCGGCGCCTCGATCAGCGTGAAGGTGAGCAGGCCCAGGCCGGCGACGGACAGCACGACACCGACGGCGTCGAACCGGGGCACCGCCAGCGGACGGGTGCCGGGGACAACGGCCAGGATGAGCACCAGGGCCAGGACACCGAACGGGATGTTCACCCAGAAGACCGACGTCCACGAGAAGTGTTCGAGCAGCCACCCACCGAGGACCGGTCCGATGGCCACCGCCACCCCGGACACGGCGGCCCAGATCCCGACCGCCATCGCACGTTCGCGGGCGTCGACGAAGATGGTGGTGATGATCGCGAGAGTAGCCGGGAAGACCAGCGCCGCAAATACTCCGAGCCCGGCGCGGCTCGCGATGAGCTGCCCGATGTCCTGCGACGACGCTGCCAGTACCGACACCCCCATGAACCCCACGATGCCGGTGAGGAGCATCCGGCGGTGTCCGAACCGGTCGCCGAGGTAGCCGCCGGTCAGCAGCAGGCCCGCGAAGACGAGGGTGTAGGCGTCGACGATCCACTGCAGGCCCGATATCCCGGCGCCGAGGTCGCGGGCGAGCGTCGGGAGGGCCACGTTGACGATCGTGTTGTCGATCATGACGAGTAGTTCGGCGAAGCTGAGGGCGCCGAGCGCCCACCAGCGGGTGTGGGTGCGTTCTGTTCGCATCGGATTCTCCTGATCACGGGCCACTCGGGCACTCATGCTGACAACCGGACAGAGACTTGATAGAACGTCGTTCCAGTGTTGTAGAACAGTGTTCTACTCAAGAAGAACACTGTTCTAGTAGGTTGTCAACATGTCCACCGCGAAGCCCCGCACCCGCACCTCGGCCGCCGAGGTCCGTTCCGCCCTGCTCCGGGCCGGTCGGACGATCCTCGAGCGGGACGGCGAGGCGGGGCTCACGGTTCGTGCCGTCGCGGCCGAGGCGCAGGTGGCACCGATGGGGGTCTACAACCATTTCGACGGCCGCGACGGCCTACTCGATGCGCTGGTCACCGACGGCTTCGTCGAGTTCGGCCGGGCCATCGCGGCGACCGACGACGACCCGGTCGTCCGCCTCACGAACTCCGGTCGCGCCTACCGGGCGTTCGCGATCGCCAATCCGGTGATCTACCGGTTGATGTTCTCCGCCCAGTGCGCGCCGGAACCGGGCGTCGCACTGGACGCGTTCGCGGTCCTCGTCGACGTCGTCCGGTACGGCCAGGTGGCCGGGGTGATCATGGCCGGAGACCCGGCCGACCTGGCGATGCAGGTCTGGTCGGCCGTGCACGGGGCGGTCGGACTCGAACTCGCGAGCACACACCCGCCCCAGATCGACGCGGCGGCGGGTTACGAGAAGGTCCTGGCCTTCGTGGCACGCGGCCTGTCCCCGCACCCGGGCTGACGTCAGGGCAGCACGATCGGTGGCAGACCGGGGATCGGGTTCGGGATCGTCACGCCGCGCTGCGGACGCGGGGTCCGCGGGCGCGGACGGGGCCGCGGGGCGGACTCGACCGACGTCGACGTCTCCGGCGGAGGAGGCGGCGTGTACCGCCGTGCGGGTTGCCGGGCCTCGGCAAGGATTGCGGGGTCGGCGAATTCGGGTTCGGTGGTGACGGCCGTGCGCTGGGGAAGCGGCGCGGCGACGGTCGGCGTCGCCTCATCGTGTGCGACCGCCAATGCGGTGGCCACCCCGACGACGGCTACCGCGCACAGCAACGCGAGCACCGCGAGCACGCGCCTGCCTGATCGCCGCTGCCGGCCGGCGCCGGCCGCCTGAGGGCCCGTCACGGGCCCGTCGGTGAATCGGGGCGACCCGACACGATCCGGACCGGCCGTCGAATAGCCCGGTGCGGGATCGGTGTTCGCGTCCCACACGCCGAAAGGTTCAACTCCCGAGGTCGGTTCGCGATGGGGCGACGGTCCCGGCGCAGGGCGGATCCGGTCGGACGGGACATCCCCGCCGGACGCCGGTCGGCCAGACCGCGGAGCATCGCGAACCGGTTGTCCGGCAACCCCATACGGGGCCAGCGCCCCGAAGGCCGTCGCCGGCGGCGGTGGCGACTGGTTGATCGCCTCGAAGATCGAGGGATCGGACGGGTGGTCGGCGCCCTCCGGGCGGAGCTGGTCGCTCGCGAGAACCCCGTCGTTCGAGGGGGTTCCGTCCCACGATGACGTGGCCGGCGCCCTGTGATCTGTCGCGGGCGCCGGGGCTTCCGGCTCCGGCTCCGGCTCGACCGCGACATCCACGGCGGCCGCGTCGGGATCGGCTGCGTGCCCGCCGGCCGCCGTGGGCCGGATCGCGTGCCCCGCGGGTTCGACGTCGACGACGGGCACGGGGACGGCCCGCGCGATCGCGTCCCGGAGACCGGGCCACGCACCCACGCGATCGGTGATGACGACGGCGGGAGCAGCCGCACCGGTGACGGCTGCACGGACGAGGTCCTCAGCACGCGCCGCGAGGGGGGCACCGGCTTCGGCGATGTCGCGCCGTGCCATCCGGAACAACCGGATGTGGTCGCGGCCCATCAGGAAGGTGCCGTCGGACTCGCGGAGCCGTTCGCGGCCGCGCCTGACGAGGTCGAGGACCTCCTCGTGCCACTCGCGCGAGGTCGGCGCGGCCACACGTCCGACGCGGACGAGGTGATCGGCGATCACGTGATCGAGGGCGTCCAGGGTGAGCCCGGAATCGGTGTACGGATCGGCGACGGTCCCGCGAGCGGGGTCCATGCGCCCCACCGTGACACCCGCGCGCGGATCGAGATCGAACAGCACGACCTCGGTTGTCTCAGGGATGCCGCGCCCGGCGAGTTGAGCGCGCACGGCGTCGGCAGCGCTGACCGTGACCTCTGCCTGCGCAGACGTCGGTGTCACGGCCGGATCGGCCACCGTGTCGGTCATCTGGTTGATTCCTGCACCTCACGTGCACCTCGCCTCGTGCCCCCACCGGCGAGAAGGTGCCCCCTGGACAATCGCGAGACTCAACCTAGCACGACTCAGCGGACCGAGGCCCCCGGCGCGAATCCGCTCACCTGCTCGGACGGGTTGTTTCGCGGTGCGGGACGGGTGGGTGCCGGACCGCCCAGCGCGCGGTAGTCCCAGCCGGCGTCACGCCACATCTGCGGGTCGAGGCAGCGCCGGCCGTCGACGATACGTCGGGCGCGGACGACGCCCTCGAGTTCCTCGGGCGTCATGTGGACGAACTCGGCCCACTCCGTGGCGATGACGACGACGTCGGCCCGGTCGCACGCGTCCCGCGCGGATGACGCGTAGTCGAGGCTGGGATACACCCTTCGCGAGTTGTCCATCGCCTTCGGATCGAAAACGGTGACCGACGCGCCCTCGAGCGCCAGCCTGCTGGCCACCGTCAGCGCGGGCGAATCGCGGACGTCGTCACTCTCCGGCTTGAACGCGGCACCCAGCACGGCGATGTTGCGGCCGAGCACCTCACCGCCGAGAGCCTCGAAGACCAGTTCCACCGCCGCACCGCGGCGGCGCATGTTGATCGCGTCGACCTCGCGCAGGAACCCGACGGCGCGGGGTGCACCCATGTCGTCGGCGCGGGCGGTCAGCGCCCGGATGTCCTTGGGCAGGCATCCCCCGCCGAAACCGAGTCCAGCGTTGAGGAATCGGCGTCCGATGCGCGGATCGTGCCCGATGGCGTCGGCGAGGGTGTTGATGTCCGCCCCGGCGATCTCGCACAGTTCGCTGATCGCATTGATGAACGAGATCTTGGTTGCGAGAAAGGCATTGGCCGACGCCTTGACGAGTTCAGCCGTGGCCCAGTCGGTTTCGATGAGGGGAACACCGGTTTCGAGGATCTCGCGGTAGATCTCGCGCACGACCTCTCCGGCCGACGACCCGGCCCCGGGATCCTGGGCGGCGGTGTTGAGTCCGTCGGGGTCGAGCGAGCCGATCCCGAGGACGAGGCGATCCGGTTCCAGGGTGTCCTCGACGGCGAACCCCTCCCGCAGGAATTCCGGACTCCACGACAGCTCGACATCGGCTCCCGAATGCGACAGCAGGGAGATCCGTTGCGCGAGTTCGGCGCACGTGCCGACCGGCACGGTCGACTTGCCGATGATCAGGTGCGCTCCCCGCAGCGTCGGGACGAGCGCGTCGACCGCGGCGTACACGTGCGAGAGGTCGGCTCGGTGGCCACGGGGTTCCTGCGGCGTCCCGACGCCGAGGAAGTGGACGGAGGCGTGGTCGGCGGCCGCGAGGTGGTCGGTGGTGAAGCGGAGCCGTCCGGCGTCGATGTTGCGACGGAGGATGTCGGAGAGGCCGGGTTCGAAGAACGGGACCTCGCCGGCCTGCAGCCGTTCGATCTTGTACGCGTCGACGTCGATGCCGACGACGTCGTGCCCGAGTTCGGCCATACAGGCCGCATGTGTGGCACCGAGGTAGCCGCATCCGATCACCGTGAGCTTCATGAACGCAACGGTTACCCAGCCGGGGCGGCCGGTAACCATCGTCGCCGTGGCGGGTGGTGATCCTCTGGGTGAACTTCCGGAGGGTCTCAGTCGTTCTTCTGGAAGTTCAGGTACGCCTTCGACGGCGTCGGGCCGCGTTGTCCCTGGTACTTCGATCCCACCGATGCGCTGCCGTACGGCTCCTCGGCCGGGCTGCTGAGGCGGATGAGGCAGAGCTGCCCGATCTTCATGCCCGGCCAGAGGGTGATCGGCAGGTTGGCCACGTTGGAGAGTTCGAGGGTGATGTGGCCGGAGAAGCCGGGGTCGATGAAGCCCGCCGTCGAATGCGTGAGGAGGCCCAATCGGCCTAGCGACGACTTGCCTTCGAGCCGGCCGGCGAGGTCGTCGGGAAGTGAGCACACCTCGAGGGTGGACCCCAACACGAATTCGCCCGGGTGCAGCACGAAGGGCTCGCCGTCGGCCGGTTCGACCAGCGAGGTGAGTTCGTCTTGACGCTGCGCGGGGTCGATGTGGGTGTAGCGGGTGTTGTTGAACACCCGGAACAGGCCGTCGAGCCGGACGTCGACGCTGGAGGGCTGGACGAGGGCCGGATCGAACGGATCGATGGCGAGGCGCCCGTCAGCGATCTCGGCGCGGATGTCGCGGTCGGAGAGCAGCACGGTGTCGAGGTTATCGAACGGTCAGGGAGGATCTGCGCCGGTGTCGGTCGGCGCCGATGATCCCCGGTCGTCGGGTTCCGTGGTTCTGCGCCGCCGGACGTCGGCGCGCATCCGGTCGAGCACGGCGTCGGTGCGGTGGGCGTGGTTGATCCGCGGCGTCGACGAGGGGTGTGAGCGGGGCGGGTGCCACACGGCGCGGCCGGCGTCGAGCCCTTCGGTCGCGATGGTGGTGGCCCACTGGTCCACCCCGGTGCCGACGGCCCGGTTGTGCGGTCCGCATGCGGTGGCGAGGGTGTCGAGGTCGGTGGGGCCGTCGTGCGCGCCCCACTCGACAACGTGGTGGATCTCGCAGTCGAACGACGGTCGGGTGCAGCCCGGGAATGTGCAGCCGCCGTCGCGGGCGACCGCCGCGATGCGCTGTGCGCGCGAGGCGAATCGCCTGGACCGTCCGAGGTAGAGGACCTCGCTGGTGTGGTCGCGGAACACCGCGAGATGATGCTGCGCGTCGGCGGCGAGGTCGATGGCGTCCTTGATGGGTAGGAGGGTTCCCGTCGCGGTCCGTGCCGGGTCGCCGGCCGCGTCGCGCAGCGCCGATTCGGTGATGGAGACGACAAGGTGTGGCGGCAGCCCGTGGTGCGAACCCCCGAGGGCGCCGGCGTCGAGAACGAAACGCAGCATGGCCCGGAACGCGTCGTGGTTGCGCTTCTCGGCCGAGCGCTCGTCGCGTCCGGCAGCGGCGGCCAGCGCGTCGGGGTCCGCGGCGGCGGGGTTCCCGGTGGGCGACTCGGGATCGGCGGGATTGTTCATCCCAGGAGCGGCCCACACCGACAAGACGACGTCGAGCATGGCACGCGTCGTCGGGTCGAGGGTGGCGGTCAGCCGGGACATGAGCTGGGCGTCTTGCGGCCCGAGTTTCAGACCGCGGTTGCGGGCGCGGTCGCGATCGTCGGTGATGGTCCCGTCGGGGTCGAGGTGCGCCAGGATGCGGGCGCCGAGATCACGGAGCGACGACGGGTCGTACTCGCGTGCGTAGTGCGCGAGCGTCGCCTCGGCGGCTTCCCGGTCGGCGGGGTCCACGTCGGCGGGGATCTTGCGCATCACCTCGATGACGACGTCGACGTGGCGTCCCGAGATCTCGCCGTCGGCAACACCTTTGGCGGTCTCAGGGAAGCGCGGTTCGAGCGGCACTCCCTGCATGTCCGGGAACCTGCCCAGTGCCCACACGCGATTCATCAGACGGCTGGCCTCGCCGCGCCGGTTCAGCGCGTGGCACAGGAAGTTGGAGACGGTCTGGCACCCCATCTTCCGGTACGCCGACCGCTCGTCGATGTCGACGATGTGATCGGTGAACAGCGACAGCATCCGTCGTTCGGCACGCTCGTGCTCGATAGCGACCTGCAGCAGTTCGGTCTCGGAGCAGTCCGTGGACGTCGTCCCGGCGATCTCGTCCAGCAGCGCATGCAGGCGCTCGTACTGGTCGAGCAGAAGTGGTTGTGGTGCAGATGGCTCGGTAGAAGCCATGATTTCATCCCCCATCATCATGGCTTTACTCGAAACTGTGTTCGAGACTACCGTGCGGCCGTCCGCCGCGCAACCCTTGTTCGTGAGTTGTCCTGCGTCGCTGCCGAATCGGGCCCGGCGGTTTGCGTCCCGTCGCCGGCCAGATGCAGCAGTTCGTAGCGCCCAGCGCCACGATCCACTACATCTGCGCGTCCCGACGACCGTCCGGGTCACCGGTTTGCTAGGCTGTCGATCGCGAGTCCAGCGCTCGCACGCCGATGTAGTTCAATGGCAGAACATCAGCTTCCCAAGCTGAATACGCGGGTTCGATTCCCGTCATCGGCTCCACCATCGCCGTACACGATCGAAAAGCGCACGGCACGTGCAATCATCAGACGAGTTGGGCCGACGCCACAGTCGGTCCTCGTCATCCCAGGACGCACACATGCATCTGCCCGCGGTGAGAATTCCGATTCTGGTGCTGAGCATCGGCCTGCTCTTGAGCTGGATGATGCCTCCGCCGGCACAGGCGGCGCCCAACCGCGTCGATGCCACGCCGGCCGGGTTGACTCTCGACGGGCGACACTGGTGGCCATCCGGGTTCGACGCGTACCAGCTGGCCACCGATTGGTCGGTGAACGCCGGGTGCGGAGCGATGGTGGATCTCGACGACTATTTCGAGGCCTTGCCCCCGCATTCGCTCACCCGCTTCAATCTCTTCGCTCGACTGGCCGTCAACAAGTACACCCAGCAGTTGGATTTCGGACCGATGGATGCCGTCTTCGACGCCGCCGCGCGGCACGATCAGATGGTCTTGCCGGTCCTCGCGGCCGCCGACGGCGCCTGCGAGAGTGGAGTGTTCAAGGAACGAGACTGGTACCGATCCGGGTGGCGAACCGCCACCGGCGCGGGTGGACTCACGTTCGAGGACTGGCTGCGGACGGCCGTGCGGCGCTGGAAGGCCAGCCCAGCGCTGGCGGGATGGGAGTTGGTGGGTGAACCCGAGCCGTCGGTCTGTGGCGATCAATCGTGTGGATGGCAGCAGCGGTCGTGCCCGGTCGACGCCGCGCGCGTACTGCGGTCGTTTTTCGGCGCGGCTGGTGCGATGGTCACCCGGTTGCACGGCGGAGCGGTGATCTGGTCCGGCTTCACCGGCGGTGGCCAGTGCGGTACCGCCGGGCCCGACTATCAGTACGTCGCCGGTTCCCCGTACGTGGATGTCCTGGATTACCACGACTACGGTGCGGATGGGGTCGCGCTCCCCGGGGATCAGTGGAACGGACTGGCCGAACGTCTACGACAGGCCCGCGCAGTCGGAAAACCCCTCGCGGTGAACGAGATCGGCCAGCATGCCGGCTCGTGCGGTTCGAGGTCCGAGCGCGCCGCCGACTTCCGGACCAAGGTCGCCGGCCAGCGGGCGGCCGGGACGGCAACCGCACTGTTCTGGGCATTCGTCCCGGACCCGCGGGACGACCAGTGCACCTACGACATCGGTCCCGGCGACCCGGTGCACGCACTGGTCACCGAACTGACCAGCCTCGATTGAGGCTCAGCACTCGGGTAACAGCGCAACACCCGGCCGAGGGGCCGACCGGCCGTTAGACTCTGCCGGTGTCCAGTCCCCTGGGGATCACCCCCGACGAATCTCTGCGCAAGGGACTTCAGAGTCGTCACATCAGCATGCTCGCGCTCGGCGGCGCCATCGGCACCGGCTTGTTCGTCGCCTCGGGCGCCACCATCTCCGACGCGGGTCCGGGTGGCGCCATCCTGGCGTATCTGCTGATGGGCTGCATGGTCTTCTTCCTCATGCAGAGCCTCGGCGAGATGTCGGCGTACATCCCGTGCAGCAACCCGTTCGAGGAGTACGGCAAGCGCTTCGTGAGCAAGTCCTTCGGTTTCGCCGCGGGGTGGAACTACTGGCTCAACTGGTCGGTCACCCTGGCCGCCGAGTTGGTGGCGGCCGGACTGATCATGAAGTACTGGGCACCCGACGTGCCGTCGTGGATCTGGTCGGTCGTGTTCCTGGCGGGCCTGCTGGCGCTGAACCTGTTCGCGGTCAAGGCGTTCGGCGAGGCCGAGTTCTGGTTCGCGGCGATCAAGGTCATCGCGGTGGTCGTCTTTCTCATCGTCGGCGTGCTGCTGATTCTCGGTGTCGTCGGCGACGGTCCGTCGCCGGGGTTCAGCAATTGGACGATCGACGACGCTCCGTTCGTGGACTTCCCCATCGGAATGCTGTCGGTCTTCCTCATCGCCGGTTTCGCATTCCAGGGCACCGAGATGATCGCGGTCGCCGCCGGCGAGGCAGTCGAACCGAAGACGGCCATTCCGCGCGCCGTGCGCACCGTCTTCGTTCGCATCCTGCTGTTCTACATCGGCACCCTGACCATCATCGCGTTCCTGATCCCGTACACCGACCCCAATCTGCTGAATGCGTCCGAGGAGAACATCGCAATCGCCCCGTTCACCCTCGTGTTCTCCGAAGCGGGGATCGCGGTGGCGGCATCGATCATGAACGCCGTGATCCTGATCGCGATCCTGTCGGCGGGCAATGCGAGCCTGTTCGCGGCAACCCGCGCGTTGTACGGCCTGTCTGTTCAGGGCAACGCCCCACGTGTGTTCGCCTGGGTCACCCGATCAGGTGTGCCACTCCTCGCCGTAGCAGCGACGACGGCCATCGGCGCCCTCTGCTTTCTGGCGAGTCGGGTGGGCGACGGTCGCGCCTACGTCTGGCTGGTCACCGCCTCCTCGGTGGCCGGCTTCATCACCTGGATGGGGATCGCCTGGGCCCACTACCGGTTCCGTCGGGCGTGGCACGCGCAGGGCCTGGACCTCGGCAGACTCCCCTACAAGGCCTGGCTCTATCCGGCCGGACCGATCATCGCGTTGCTCATGTGTGTTGCAGTCATCGCCGGGCAGAATCTCCCGGCGATCCGCGACGGATCCGCGGGAAATCTCGAGCTGTGGCTCACCGCCTACGGCGCCCTCTTCGTGTTCCTCGCTCTGTGGTGGGGCCACAAGGTGATCACGCGCAGCCCGACCGTGGACCTACTCACCGCCGATCTGTCACCCACATCGGCCGCGTCGGCACATCGCGATCCGGATCCGGACCTCGTCGGCTGACCGGCTCGTCGGGCGATCGGAGGGTGAGGTACCCGGTCTCGTTGCTGACCTCGCCGATCAGCCGACGAGCTCGGCGATGTGGTTCAACGAATTACGCAGATGGTCGTCGGCACACGGCGGGAACTCGATGTACTGGCGGATGTGCGTGGGTACGGCCCACCAGTCGTAGGTCAAGGTGAGCGGCTCGGCACGCGAGCGCATGTCATCCTCGTGATATGGACCTGCGCCTGACTCGCGAACGTTTCGCCGCCGCCCGGTCGGTCACGCTCGCCACGGTGTCGCCCTCCGACAAACCGCACCTGGTCCCCGTCGTATGCGCAATCGATGACGACGTCATCTACACGTGCGTGGATCACAAGCCGAAACGCACCACCGCACTACGTCGTCTCGCCAACATCGCGAACAATCCCGCGGTGTCGTTCTTGGCTGACCTGTACTCCGACAACTGGGATGAACTCTGGTGGGTGCGGGTAGATGGCCAAGCGCACGTCGTCGACGCCGGTGAACCCGTCGGCAGTCACGGCATCGACACGCTGGCCGCGAAGTACCCGCAGTATCGACAACGACGGCCCGAGGGACCGGTGATCGTCGTGGAGTCCCTGACGTGGCACAGCTGGTCGGCCACCTCATAGGCACGGCGGGACCGAGGAGGCGATCGTCACCCTTCGCCGCGCCCGGGAATGACCCGGCGCGAGCCCTCGTTGCGCGAATGGTCATCAACATCGTCCGACAAGAGGCAGAGGTGCAGTTGTGAAGATCGGGATCATCGGTGCGGGATTCATCGGCGGGACGCTCACGCGTCGTCTGACATCGCTCGGACACGAGGTGCGGGTGGCGAACTCGCGCGATCCGGAGACGCTGGCCGAGCTGGCCTTCGAGACCGGCGCCACTGCGGTGTGGGCGGCCGACGCCGCAGCGGACGCCGACCTGGTGATCGTCAGCATCCCGCAGAAGAACACCCCCGACCTCGCATCGGGCATCCTCGACGCCCGCAAGGCGGGTGCTCCGGTCATCGAGACCAACAACTACTACCCGCAGCAGCGCGACGGGAAGATCGAGGCGATCGAGAACGGCACACCCGAGAGCGTCTGGGTGTCGGAACTGCTCGGCGTGCCGGTGTACAAGGTGTTCAACGGCATCTACTGGAAGCACCTGCTGAACAAGGGCATACCCGCGGGCACCGAGGGCCGTATCGCGCTGCCGATCGCCGGCGACGACCCGGCCGGCAAGGAGATCGTGTTCCGCGTCGTCGACGAACTCGGGTTCGATCCGGTCGATGCCGGTCCGCTCGCCGAGTCGTGGCGTCAGCAGCCGGGGACTCCGGTGTACGGCAAGGACTTCGGTGTCGACGACACGATCAGGGCACTCGCCGAGGCATCGCCCGAACGCACCGCGGAATGGCGCGCCTGACGCACCCTCGCCAAGGGGGCGGCACGCCACGGCGTGAGATCACCGACGCTTCGGACGTCCGGACCCGCGCCGCGCACTCTTGCCGGGAATCTTCCCGGCCGCCTCGCGTGCCGCCCTCTTCGCCGCCGCCTTCTCCTTGGCCGATCGCTTGGGCGCCTCGCCGGTGCGTCCACGCGATGACGTCGGCTTGCGGCCGCGCACGATGCCGATGAACGCGTCGGCCGACTCCGTTGTCGGAGCGGGCCACAGGAGCCCCACCGCACTCGTCGGCGCGTCGATCACCGGACGGTAGACGAGGTCCTTGCGGTGGTGCAGACGCGCCAGCGACTGCGGCACGAGCAGGACACCGACGCCGGCCGCGACGAGTTCGACTGCGTCACCGGTGGTCTCGGGACGGTGCTCCACCGCCACACCCGGGCGGTCCGGCACGGTCAACGGCTCGTCCAGCGGCCACAGGAACTGTTCGTCGGCGAGATCGGCCACCGTCATCTCCTCACCCGCGGTGAGGACGTGGTCCTTCGGCACGACGACGACGGTGCTCTCCTCGTACAGTTCGATGGTGTGGTGCTGCCGCGCATCGCCGTACCGGAGCGCCTCCGGCAACCGCGTGATCGCCATGTGCACGCGCCCCTCACCGACCGCCTCGGCACAGTCGGCGACGTCGAGCGCGACGAGTTCCAGCGGCACCTCGGGACGACGTTCCGCCCAGATCCCGACCCATTTGCTCGGTGTGACCCCCGGGACGTACGCCAGCCGGAACACGGGGGCCTCGTCGGCTGCGTGAACGTCGGGTGTGGTCACGCCCAAAGGCTACCGCCCGATACCCTCGACGAATGAGCTCGCAGTCGATGAAGCCGGCCACCGCCGCCAAGAAGCTGGACGTGTACCTGCCGGCCACTCCTGCGGAGTTCCAGCAGGGCCCGATCACCCGGGCCGAACTCGCCGCCCTGCAGGCCGACCCGCCGGAGTGGCTCCGCACACTGCGCGCCGACGGCCCCCACCCGAAGAACCTGGTCGCCGCCCGGCTCGGCATCTCCAACTCGGGGCTCGTCCGCGGTGGCATCACCGAGGCCCTCACGACAGCGCAG
Organism: Gordonia lacunae; assembly: GCF_002149015.1. Taxonomy (GTDB): domain Bacteria; phylum Actinomycetota; class Actinomycetes; order Mycobacteriales; family Mycobacteriaceae; genus Gordonia; species Gordonia lacunae. Next base: position 82,961 of record NZ_NGFO01000004.1, read on the forward strand.
ATCGACGCCCTCCTCAGCGAGATGCCCGAGTGGCTGGCCGCCGAGCGCGCCACCCAGATCGAGGTCCGGCGCGAGGAACGGCGCGTCAAGTCCCTCCACGCCGACAAGCAACGCGCCCGCGACGAGGACGACGCGGACAGCTGACGCGCCGAACCCGCCGCGGCGGGCGACGAGTCCCTCCTACGGCGAACCCTGCTCCACCACACCATCTCTCAGCTCTCGGACCCCAGCCCTGTCAGGTACTCCCGCAGGACTCGCTGCGCGCGGGCCGGCGACTCGGTGTCGGCCAGGAGCAGGTGCATCGCCAAGCCGTCGACGAGGGCGTGCACCGCGATCGCCTGCGAGTCGAGATCACGGCCCGCGCCGACCAGCCCGTGCTCGTCGAGGATGCCCAGCACCGTCCGGCAGAGCGAACGCAGTCCGTCGTGTGCCTCGCGTGCAGCAGCAGCGAGACCAGGATGTGCCACCGACTCGGTCACCATCGCGATGTTGACGTGCATCTCGACGCGCCGGTCGTCGTCGAGCGGTAGCACCTCGGACAACACGGCCTCGGCCCAGCGCAGCGGGTTGCGAATCCGGTCGTGCCGGCGGATACGGAGCGCCACCCGCTCATAGATCAATCGCATCGAGAACTCGAGCAGCTCTTCCTTGTCCGCGAAGACGTGCCGGAGCGAGCCCACCGAGATGCTCGCCTCCGCCGCCACCTCGCGGACCGACATCCCGGAAGCCCCTTCGCGCAACACGATCCGCCAGAGGGCCTCGGCAATCTCGGCGCGTCGCTCATCCCGGTCGATCAACTTGGGCATTGACTCATGGTAGTACACCCGTGCTACGTTGACCCGAGTTTTGATAGCACGGATGTGTCAACAAAGAGCGGAGAACGATGGCGACCCGACACGCGGCACTCGACGTCCTGCGCGGCATCGCGATCCTGGGCACCCTCGCCACCAACATCTGGATCTTCACCAACCCGGACGGGCTCGTCGGGTACATCCAGGGCACCCACCACGCCACCGGTTCCTGGGCGCCGGCCGAAGATCTCCTGCAGCAGCTCGCCCAGGGCAAGTTCCTGGGCCTGCTGACGATCATGTTCGGGATCGGACTGGCCATCCAGCAGCGGTCGGCCGTTCGACGAGGCCGACCCTGGCCCGGCCGGTACTACTGGCGAGCCGCATTGCTCTTCGTCGACGGCCTGATCAACTACTTCCTCTTCACCGAGTTCGACGTCCTCATGGGATACGCGGTCACCGGGCTCATCGTCGCCTACCTGTTGTCCATGCGAGTTCGGCGCCAGTACGTCGCCATCGCGGTCGCCGCGTCGACACACGTTGCCCTGCTCGGCCTGGTGACGTGGGCCCTTCTCGCCGCGCCTGCGCCGGCGAACGGCAACAGAGGACTCTCTCCGAATCCCTACGCCGACGGCAGCTTCGTCGATCTCATCGCATTCCGCGCCGAGAACCTGCTGATGTTCCGCGCCGAGGTCGTCTTCATCCTGCCGATGTCGATCGCGCTCTTCCTCGTCGGCGCCGCCCTGCTACGCGCCGGCATTCTGGAACCACGCGGCGCCCGGCTTCGGCGGCGCCTGCTGGTCGGCGGGCTGGGGGTCGCCCTCCCCCTCGACCTCGCGGTCGGGCTGGCCGGTGGCGACGCCGGACTGGTCGTCGGACGATACGGGCTGGCGCCGATCGTCGCACTGGGGCTGCTCGCCTGGGTCGCCGGGCATTACGCCGACGGTCACGCTCCCGGTCGGTGCGGCCGCGCGTTGACACCGGTCGGACGGATGGCGTTGTCCTGCTATGTCTTCCAGAACGCCATCGCGGGAGCCGTCTGTTACGGCTGGGGGATGGGCCTCGCGCAGCACCTCGACGGCACGACGCTGGTCCCGGCCACCGTCGCCCTCTATCTCGCCATCGCCGCGGTCCTCATGATGTTCTCCCACTTCTGGCTCAGCCGATTCGAACGGGGCCCCCTCGAGTGGCTCTGGCACCGCGGCTATGACCGCATCACCGCTTCCGCCGACCGGCGGATGTCGCCCCGGCGCGTGGCGGCGCCGCGGTGACCGCCGCCCGACCGCAGGTCAGTGCGCCCGGCGGGGTGGGTTAGGCACCCACACCGCGGGGTACCCGACGCGCACCATCGTCCGATCGAGGAGTGAGTCGTGGACACCGCCATCTGGATCATCATCGCCGTCGTCGTCGTGATCGTCATCCTTGCGCTCGTGTTGTTGCTGATGCGTCAGCAGAAGGCACGCCGACGGGTACAAGCCGAGGAGATCAGGCAGAACGCCGCCCAGCAGGTCTCATCGGTTCGCCATCGAGAGGCCGTCGCCGAGGAGGCCGACGCCCGGGCCCGCCAGGCCAAGGCCGAGGCGGACGCGAAAGCAGCCGAGGCCAAGCGTCTTCAGGAGCAGGCTCGCCACCACCAGGGACACGCCGCGGAGTCGCGGCAGGAGGTTGAGAGCGAGTTCGCACGCGCGGATCGACTCGACCCCGACGTTCGACGCAACGCCGACGGACGGAACCCCGACGGACGGAACCCCGACGGACGCAACGCCGACGGACGGGACGACCCGAACACCGCGGGCCGGCACGCCGGACAGCCGTCGAACAACCCGATCGATCCGCGTCACCGCCCCGGCGCCGATCCCCGCGGAGATCAGACGCCGCCGAACGCCCGCTGAGATCGCCCGGCGCGGAGTCGACCCGACGGTGAGCGACCCGGCTCACACCGGTATCGAGGTGTGACCGAGCAGTTCGACAAAAGTGGTACTCAGTACCGAGTGTGAGTGGCTATCATTTTGTCGATCACCTGCCGCGCCCGTCGGGGGCCGGTCTCGCGAAGCACCGGAAGGTTTCCACGTCATGGCGTCGTACTTGTTCGCACTCGGGAGGTTCTCCTTCCGGCACAAATGGGCGGTGATCGCGGCCTGGCTGGTCGCGCTGATCGCGGTCGCCGGTCTCGTCGGCACATTGCAGCCGAAGTTCGCCAAGGACTTCAGCCTGCCCGGAACCGACTCCGGCATCGCCACCGAACAGGTCCAGGACTACTTCCCGCAGGTGATGCAGCAACAGGAGCGGGCGTCCACCAGCATCCTGGTCGCCGCAGAGGGTGGCCTGCAGAATCACACCGCGCAGCTCGAGGCGCTCGCCGAGGACCTCCGGACCCTGCCGGACGTCATCGATCCGCAGACCGTCGTGAGCCCGCTGGTCGTCGCGGCGGCCCAGCCCGCTCTGGCACCGACGGTCGTCGGCGACAACGGACGGGTCGGCTTGATCCAGGTCCGCCAGAACATCGAGATGCTCGACCTCACCGTCGAGAACAAGGACGAGCTGCTCACGATCCTCGAGGAGAACAGCCGAGACGGTCTGCAGGTGGAGGCCACCGGGTCGCTGATGCAGGTCATGGAACCGGGCGGAGCCGCCGAATTGATCGGCTTCGCAGTCGCTTTCGTCGTGATGATCGTTGCGTTCGGCGCATTGATCGCCGCATTCATACCGCTCGTGACCGCCATCGTCGGCGTCTCGATCACAATCATGCTGCTCAACCTGTCCGCCGAAGTCCTGTCGATCAACGAGTCGGCGACGGCCATCGTCACCATGCTCGGCATCGCGGTGTCCATCGACTACGCGCTGTTCATCGTCTCGCGCTATCGAGCCGAACTCCGGCGCGGCGGAGCACCCGAAGACGCGGCGGGACGCGCAGTCGGCACTGCCGGGTCCGCGGTCGTGTTCGCCGGTCTGACGGTCATCATCGCGGTCGTCGCGCTGGTCGTCATCGGCATCCCGATCATCACCCAGATGGGTGCCGGCGCCGGCGTCGCGGTCCTGATCGCCGTCCTGGCCGCGCTCACCCTGATCCCCGCGCTCCTCGGCGCGTTCGGTCGATTCGCCTTCGTACCGAAGATCCCGTGGATCAAGCACGCCGAGGAATCCGAGACGAGTGACACCCTCGGCACCCGCGTGGGCCGCACCGTCGTGAAGTGGCCGATCCCGTTCATCGTCCTCGGCCTGCTCGCGCTCGCCGGCGCGGCGATCCCGGCCACCAAGCTCGAGCTCGGGCTGTCGCTGACCAGCGAAGCCGAGGCGCCCGCGCAGGAACTGCTGAGCCGCGGATTCGGCGAGGGCATCAACGGACCACTGCTCGTCGTCGTGCACGACGAGGACGGTCAGATCAAGGTCGCCGCCGACGAGACCGTCCGGCACATCGCCGGACTCGGCGACGTCGCCAACGCCGCCGCGCTCACCTGGACAGGCAACGAAGGCGGCCAGAACGGCAACACCGCGCTCATCATCGTGACGCCGGAGAGCTCACCGTCGTCGCAGGCCACGCACCAACTCATGGAACAGATCCGCGCATTCGCGCCGACCGTCGAGGAGCGTGGCGCCGAACTGCACGTCGGTGGCCAGACCGCGATCATGTCGGACCTGTCGCAGAAGCTCGACGACGCGCTCATCCCCTACCTGGTGGTCGTCGTCGGCCTCGCGTTCCTGATCATGATCGGCGTGTTCCGCTCGCTGTGGGTTCCGCTCGTCGGCACCCTCGGCTTCATCTTCTCCGTCCTCGCGACCTTCGGCATCACCGTCGCGATCTTCCAGGAGGGGTGGCTCGGGCTCATCACGCAGACCCAGCCGATCATCTCCTTCCTGCCGATCTTCCTGATCGGCGTGGTGTTCGGACTCGCGATGGACTACCAGGTGTTCCTGGTGACGCGAATGCGGGAGGAGTACATCCACGGCCTGTCCGCCAAGGAGGCGATCGTGGCCGGCTACCGTCACGGCGCCCGGGTGGTGACCTCGGCGGCGATCATCATGATCAGCGTCTTCGCGGCGTTCATGCTCTCTCCGGAGACGACCGCCAAGATGATGGGATTCGCCCTGGCTGCGGCTGTGTTCTTCGACGCCTTCGTGATCCGCATGCTGGTCGTGCCCGCGGTCATCGCGCTGCTCGGCGACCGCGCCTGGGGACTGCCGCGCTGGCTCGACCGCTTCGTGATCAACTTCGACATCGAGGGCGAAGCCGTCCGCCATCGCGGACTCGAGGAGCCGGACGACACCAAGACCCCCGTTCCGGCGAACTGACCAGCTGCACAACCCTTTCCACGATGAGTGAGCACACATGGGCGACTGCCTGACGGTGCACGCCACCTCCGACGCCCCGGGACCGACCCCGGGGCGTCGGATCGGCCTGCGCGAACAGAACAAACTGCGCACCCGCACTGCGATCCGGCAGGCCGCGGTCACGCTGATCGCCGAACAGGGATACGCCAAGACCACCGTCGAGCAGATCGCCGAGGCCGCCGGCGTCTCGCACACCACCTTCTTCCGCTACTTCCCATCGAAGGAGCAGGTGGTCGTCGGTGACGAGCACCTGCACGCCGAGGCGCAGGCGATCATCGAGTCGATGCCGCCCGGGCTCAGCCACTTCGACCTCATCCGGCGCCTGATGACCGAGCTGCACCGCCTGACCGACGACGACCCCTGGGTCGGCAATCCCCTACGCATGCAGCTCATCCGCACCGAACCACTGCTGCAGAAGACCTTCCAGGTCGAATCCGAGCGCATGATCTCGGACATGACCCAGCTCATCGCCGACTACCTCCGGGTCGCACCCGACGACTTCCGGCTCAAGGTCTTCCTCGATGCGGTCGCGGGGGTCACCTTCCATCTGGCCACCGAGATCGACGAGAACCGCGAGATGCCACAGCTCGAGACCACCCTGCGCGCGATCGACCTGCTCGAGCAGGGGTTGCCGGTCGGTTCGACGGACCCGGCTGACCGTTCGCCCGGCAAACATTCCGACTAGTATTCGGGCCGTGATCTCGGACAGCGCCGCCCGACCGCGAACAACCAGCCGTCGACTCGGCTCCGCAGCAGGAGGCACAACTCTCCGCTCACGGATTGCCACGTCGCTGGTCGGCGTCGCAGCGGCAGTCGCGGCCACCCTCTCGCTCGCGGCACCGGCCCAGGCCGCTCCCGGCCGCCCGACGCCGTCACCGTTCCCCGTGTCCGACCTGGCGCGGCTCTACGCCTCGGATATCTCGTCGTACCCCGGCGGGGTCTACCTGCAGCCCGTCGAGACCTTCACCGCATTGCGACGGGATCACCCGGAGGTGATGGCCCGCAACCTCGAGACCGCGGTCGCGATCAACCAGTCCGCCGCCGACGACCCCGGCCTGCAGCGTCGTGCACTCGCCGACGCACACGACGATCCACTTCAGACGATGTCCGACGCCTTCGGTGTCCGGCTCGGAGGCCACTTCCGCGCCGCACTTGCCGCCGGCCGGCTGCCGAAGACGACGGCACTCTTCAGCGACCACCTCGCCCGCGCGGGCGGTCTCGCCAATGCCACGCTCGTCGAGAAATACGTGTTCGGTTACGAGCGCCCGTTCATCGTCGCCCCGGAGCGGATCCGCAAGTACACCCGCGCCGGCGCCGGCGAGTACGACGCGTTGGGCAGCAACCCGTCGTTCCCGTCCGGCCACACCAGCCTGTTCTTCTGGCGGGGCACCCTGTTCGCGTCGATGCTGCCCGAGCTCGCGCCGCAGTTCCTCGCCCGCGCCTCCGAGGGCGGATTCCACCGCATCGTGCTCGGGGTGCACTACCCACTGGACGTGATCGGCGGTGCGATGGTCGGCCAGGCCGCGGCCGCCGACCGCTGGAACGACCCGGACTTCCGCCGGCTCCTCACCGCGTCCGCCACCGAGATCCGCAAGGAACTCGAATGGCGTTGCGGCGCAGCCCTCTCGGTGTGTATCGCGCGGGATACGCCCTACGCCACGGATGCCGAAGCCCAGACGATCTACGAGCAGCGCATGACCTACGGCTTCGGCCGCGTCGCGTCGACGACACATCCGATGGTGGTACCGCGACAAGCCGTCGACCTGATCGCCTCCGCGTACCCGCGACTCACCGCCGAGCAGCGCCGCCAGGTCCTCATACAGACCGCGGCTCCCGCGGGATACCCGCTCGACGATCAGCGCCCCGGGCGCGCCTCCTGGCAGCGCCTCGACCTCGTCCGGGCTTACACCGCCGACGTCACCGTCGGCCCCGACGGCCGGGTGACCGTTCGCTGAGCATCCCGCTGACCCGGCGGCAACTTAATCGTTTGTCCCACTGCCCGTTGCGAACTCGTTCGCAACGGGCAGCTTTGTGTCGAATTGGTGCAGTGTGTGTCCACTTTGTCGCAACAGCTTGACACCAGCGTAAGGATATGGCTACTTTTCGAGTGGCCCACATCACATCCGACGTGGACTCACCGCCGTGACCTGGGCGGACGGTGCCGGAATCGCAGACCCGGACGCAGTGCTGGGTCGATGAACTCATTCCTTCTAAGCCCCGCCGGGGCGATGTCGCCGTGCCCTCTCGCAGGGCGGCTCCGTCGTGCCCGGAGATCATCGGGAAAGGCAGTCGAAACATGCGTTGGTCGAATTCACGCAGGAGAGCCGGACGGTTGGCGGCGGTTGCCGTCGCCGCGGCATGCATCTTCTCGGTCGTATCGTGTAGCAGCGACGACGGCGGATCGTCGGACGGCTCAGCCGCGGATGCCAGTGGCACCAAGGCGTCGGGCGAGGCGATCAAGGTGGGGTTGTTCAATCCCACCAAGGGCCCCGCCACCCAGGGTGGCGTGACCACCGGCAAGGACGCCGCCCTGGACTACATCAACAACCAGATCGGCGGCATCGGAGGCCGGCCCGTCGAGATCGTCGACTGCGGGATCGACCAGACCGCACCGGAATCGACGGTGTCGTGCGCCAACCAGTTCGTGGAGGCAGGCGTCGTCGCCGCGATCGACGGTTACAACGCCGAATCCGCCTCCGCCGTGCCCATTCTCACCTCGGCGGGCATCCCGCTGGTCGGTCAGATCCCGTTCAACACCTCGACCGGCGCCTCGGCGGAGAACCGCGTGTACTTCGGTCCGCCCCCCGCCGCCTTCCTCGTCGGCTTCATGCAGCAGCTCAAGGCCGCGAACAAGAACTCGCTGACTTTGGCGAATGCCGACCTCCCACAGGCACATCAGGTGTTCGACGGCTTGATGAAACCGCTCGGCGCCCAGCTCGGCATCGACGTCAAGTCGGTCTACTACCCGCCGACCGGCCCGAACTTCACCTCCCTGGCCACCACCCTGGCCGAGGGCAATCCCGCCGCGGCCGGTCTGATGACCTCGCAGAACGACAACGTGTGCACCAAGCTCGCGCAGTCGCTGCGGTCGGTGAACTACGAGGGCACCATGTTCATGGCGGCCTGCACCGACTTCATCGACACCCTGGGCGCGCAAGCCGTTGGTGCACAGACATACTCACCCATCTGGCAGCCCCCGGCCAAGGACTCCGCACCGGAACCGGCCAAGGCGAATCTCGAGATCGCGCAGAAGTTCATCGACGAGCAGGGCGGCACGGCGGGCTTCTACGCGTACGGCACGTTCGCGACGCTTGCCGACTTCGCGATCACGCTCAACAACGCCAAGGTGACCGACTACACCGGACCCAACGTGCTCGGCGCACTGAAGGCAGTCACGGACTACCAGTCCTTCATCGGCCCGAAGCTCAACTGCGGCAAGCCGACCACGCCGAACTGCACCACTGAGATGCTGCTGTTCGACGTCGTCGCCGAGAAGAAGACCGAACCCGCCACCGGCGGCTTCATCACCCCGCTCCCGGCTGCGCTGCAACGCATCCCGGGCGCCTACTGAGACAGGTCGCGTCGTGGCGGGGTGGACTCCCACCCCGCCACACCCGGCTCCGCGGTTCACATCCCGAACCCCTCGACCTGAATCCCGCACCCTCCTGCGCGTGAGATCCGTACGCGCCGAACGAATGAGTACGCCACATGGGCCAATTCCTCCAGTTCGTCTTCCTCGGACTATCCGCCGGTGCCATCTACTCGGTGCTCGCGTCGTCCCTCGTGGGCATCTATGCCGCCACCGGCATCATCAACTTCGCGCAGGGCGCCATCGGCCTGTACTCGGTCTATCTCGTCGCCGCGCTGCGTACCGACGGCAGTCTCGTCCTGCCGATCGGCACCCTGAAACTCGGCAGTGAATCCGATCCCACGTCGATGGAACTGGCGGTCGTCCTGGGCGTGCTCAGCGCGGTGGTATGGGCGCTGCTCGCGCACGTGCTCGTCTTCCGGCCGCTGCGCTCGGCCCCGGTGCTCGCGCAGGTGGTCGCCTCGGTGGGCCTCATGTTGTTCATCCAGGCACTGGTGCATCTGCGCTTCGAAACGGAGAACCTGTTCGCCGAGGCGATCCTGCCGGCGACGACCGTCGACATCGCCGGGGCGATCGTGAACGTCTCGGATCTGATCCTCGCCGGTGTCGCCATCGTCATCTCGCTGGTGCTCTGGGCCTACTTCCGCCTCACCACACTGGGCGTCGCGACCCGCGCCGGCTCCGAAGACGAACTGGCGGCGCGACTCTCCGGGTACTCCCCCGACCGCCTCGCGGGCATCGTGTGGGTGCTGACCGGAGCGGCCACCGGACTCATCGTCGTGCTCGCGTCATTCACCATCGGGCTCACCGAGACCAGTTACACCTTCTTCGTCATCCCGGCGCTGGCGGTCGCGCTCGTCGGGCGGCTCACCTCCTTCGGCATCGCCTGTGCCGCAGGCCTCGTCCTCGGCGCCTTCCAGTCGGTGATCACCTGGCTCACCACCAAGGACTGGTGGCCCGAATGGGCGCAGGCCGGCCTCGGCGACGCCGTCCCGTTCATCATCGTCGTCGTCGCCCTCTTCCTGCTCGGCGGTCGAATCCCGTCCCGCGGCTCACTCGGCGAGGTGCGGATGCCCGCGGTCCGGATCCCGCGCATCCGGGTGATCCCGACGGTCGTCTGCATCGCGGTCGTCGTCGCAGCCATCCTGCTCACCTCGGGCAGCTGGCGGTTCGGGGTCGTGACCTCGATCATCCTCAGCCTCATCGCGCTGTCCCTGGTGCTGCTCACCGGTTACCTCGGCCAGATCTCGCTGGCCAGCATGGCCTTTGCCGGCGCGGCCGGCTTCGCGCTGTCGAAGCTGACGACCACCTGGAATGTGCCCTTCCCGTTCAGCATGATCGTCGCGGCCCTGATCGCGACCGGTCTCGGGGTCCTGGTGGGCGTACCCGCACTCCGCATCCGCGGCGCCCAGCTCGCCGTCGTGACATTGGCTGCGGCACTGGCGATCCAGAGCTTCGTCTTCAACAACCCGGCCATCACCTCGTTCGAGGGCAACCTCATCGCAGACCCCACGATCTTCGGCCTCGACCTCGGCGTACGCGACGGCACCAACCTCGTGACTATCCGGTTCTCGCTGATGGTCCTCGTCGTCGTCGCCATCGCCACCCTCGTCGTGCTGCGGTTCATGGGCGGCTCCACCGGCCGGGCCTTCCTGGCCGTGCGGTCCAACGAGCGCGCGGCGTCGTCGGTCGGGATCAACGTGGCCGCAACCAAATTGCTCGGCTTCGCACTGTCGGCGTTCCTCGCCGGCATCGGCGGCTGTCTCATCGGTTACAGCCGCGGCCAGCTGTCGGCCGGGTCGTTCACGGTCATGATCGGGCTCACCCTGCTCGCGATGACCTACGTCGGGGGCATCACCTCGTTCGCCGGTGCGGTCCTCGCCGGCATCATCGGTCCGCTGGGCGTGGGATACGTGTTCCTCAACCAAACCCTCAGCCTCGGTGAGTACTACGAACTCTTCGCGGCCGGCAGCCTGTTGCTCATGGCCGTCCTGAACCCGGTCGGCGTCGCCGGCGCGATGGCGGAGTTCGGCGAGAAGATACGCGCCCACCGACACCAGCCGCCACCGCATCCGGAAGCGCCGGGCGCGGCCCAGAACGCACCGGAGGGCGCACATGTCTGAGTCGACACTCGCAGAACCGGCCGCGCCGACAACCCTCCTCGAGACCGGGGGACTGTCGGTCCGCTACGGCGGCGTCAGCGCCAACTCCGACATCGACATCTCGGTCGCGGCAGGTGAGATCGTCGGGCTGATCGGCCCCAACGGCGCGGGCAAGACCACCTTCGTCGACGCCGTCACCGGGTTCACGAAGTCGACCGGCACCGTCTCGTTGCGGGGGGAACGCCTCGACAAGGCGAGCCCACATCGTCGTCGCCGCGCGGGCATGGCCCGGACGTGGCAGGCCGGCGAACTGTTCACCGATCTGACCGTCGCCCAGAATCTCGCGGTGGCAGTACAATCCGTCGGCCTACGGGCCATGCTCGCCGACGTGGTCAACGGGTCCCGACCCCCCGCCGACGTCATCTCCGCGGCGCTCGAACTGGTCGGACTCGACGACGCCGCCGATCAGCTCCCCGGCGAGTTGACCCTCGGGCACCAGAAGCTCGTGGGTGTCGCCCGCGCCCTGGTCGGCGGGACGCAACTGGTCCTGCTCGACGAACCGGCCGCCGGACTCGACACCCATGAGAGCCGCGACTTCGGGATCGAACTCCGCCGGATCGCGGCGACCGGCATCGGCATCCTGCTTATCGACCACGACATGTCCCTGGTGCTCGACGTGTGCGACCGTCTGTACGTGCTCGACTTCGGTCGGGTCATCGCCAGCGGACCGCCGGCGGCCATCCAGGACGACCCCGCGGTGATCTCGGCCTACCTCGGCAGCCCCGAGGTGGACCCCGACACCGAACGACCGACAGCCGACGGCCCGACCGGGCACGCCCCGAAGGAGACGCCATGAGCACGCACGCCGAGTCGTCGTCCACGCCGGACAGACCGGGATCGGCGACACCCGACCCGACGGCACCGGTACTGGAGATCGACCAGATCACCGTCGGCTACGGCGGGGTTCCCGCGGTCCGGGGTCTCAGCGCGTCCGTCCGGCCGGGCGAGATCCTGGCTCTGCTCGGCCCGAACGGGGCAGGGAAGACGACGACCCTCCTCGCCGCGGTCGGCGCGCTCGGCCTGATGTCGGGCACGGTCACCGCGCTGGGCGACCCGATCGACCGCCGGATCGAACGCAACGCCCGACGGGGAGTCACCCTGGTTCCCGATACGCGCGGGGTGTTCCACCGGCTGTCGGTGTCGGACAATCTCCGTCTCGCCAGGCGTCGCAACGGTCCCGACCTCGACACCGTCTACCAGTACTTCCCCAAACTCAAGACGATGCGCGGGCGACGCTGCGGCAACCTGTCCGGTGGTGAGCAGCAGATGCTGGCGCTCGCCAAGGCGCTGCTCGCAAATCCCCAGGTACTGCTCATCGACGAACTGAGCCTCGGCCTCTCCCCGGTCGCGGTCCAGGACCTGTTGCCGCGGTTGCGATCGATCGCCGACGAACATCAGATGGCGGTGGTTCTCGTCGAGCAACACATCGATCTGGCCCTCGGCATCGCCGATGCCGCGATCGTGCTCCATCATGGTCGTGTCGCACTCTCGGCGCCCGCCGGCGAACTCCGCAGTCGCCGAGACATGGTCGAGGCGGCCTACTTCGGCCGCACCGTCGAGGATCTCGCCTCGTAGGCTGCGACGGACAGCACGCACGGACGAGACGAACGGGGACCGGAGACGACGTGGCCACCGGAGACAAGAACGATCCGGTGCGGACGGATGCCGGCACCGCACGCCCGGCACGCAACACGCGCAACCGACCCACCGACGACGAATTGCTCGACGCCGCGTGCGCGGTCATCGCCGAGGTCGGTGCCGAACGGACCACGATGACCGCCATCGCCGAACGCGGCGGCACCACCCGGGTCACCCTGTACGCGCACTTCGGCTCTCGCGACGAGCTGGTCAACCGCGTGATGACCCGCGAGCTCGACACCTTCACCTCGTTCATGTTCGAGGTGTACGACGCGAGCGAGGACATGCCCTACGGCGCCCGCGCCCGCTACTCGGTGCAGGCCCTGTTCGACTATGCCCGCCGCCACCCGGCCGGCCTGCGCGTCCTCATCGGTCACCGGGAGGGCGGCAGCGACCGCCGGCTCTATGCCGCGCTCGAACCCCGGATCGCCGCACGCCTGCGCGACAACTACGCCGAACGCGGGGCGCGCATCGACGCCAGTGCGGACACCCTCGCCTCGCTCCTGCTGGGCATGAGCCTCGACGTCGCGCACCGCGCGCTCATCGTCGACGGCGCGGGCGTCGACGAGGCCTGCGATCTCGCGATCACCGCGACCCTCGCTGTCCTCCGCGACGTGCGACCGGAACAGCTCCGGGCACTCGACGAGTCGCTCGGGCGGCGCTGACGACCGGATCGATCACCCCAGCCAGCGGCCCGCCCGCCGGGTGTGCGCCGCCTTCGTGCCCGCCGGGAGCCGGTCGTAGGCCCGTGCGAGGAAGTTGGAGCGGGCGTTGGCCTCGAAGACGTCCCGGTGGTCGCGCACGAAGGTCCAGTAGAGCCCGTCCCAGTCGTCGGCCCAGTCCCCGGCCGGGATGTCCGACATCTTCTTCAGATAGTTGCTACCCGAGACATAGGGCTTGGTGGTGATCGCCTCTCCGGCCGCGAACTGACTCATCGCATACACGTTCGGGACCATCACCCAGTCGTAGGCGTCGACGAACATCTCCATGAACCACTCGTAGATCTCCTCGGGGTCGATGCGGAGCAGACACATCGCGTTGCCGAGGACCATCAACCGCTCGATGTGGTGGGCGTACCCGTTGGCGAGGATCCTACGGATCACGAGATCGACCGGTTCGAGTCCGGTCTCGGCGGTCCACCACCCGTCGGACAGCTTCCGATCGTGGCCCAGATGATTCCGACTCCGGAGAGCCCGCCCGCGGGTCTCGTACGACGCCCGCATGTATTCGCGCCAGCCGATCAGCTGCCGCACGAAACCCTCGATGCTGGCCAGCGGGACACGATTGCGAGCACCGACCTCCAACGCCCTGGTCAGCACCGTGCGCGGACTCACCAACCCGATGTTGAGGCCGGGCGTCAGCAGAGAGTGGAAGACGAAGGGGTGCTCGGCGCTGATCGCATCCTCGTACGGCCCGAACTCCGCGAACCGGTCGGCGAGGAACTGCTCGAGCATCGCCCGTGCCTCGTCGTGAGCCGTCGGCCAGCCGAAGGCGTCCGCGTCGCCCGGATTGTCGGGGAACGCCTCCGACACCCAGGCGATCGCGGCGTCGACCTCGGGATGCCGCTCGGGCGGTGTCGGCTGCGGGACCTCGCGGTTCTTCGGCAGCTTCTTCCGGTTCTCGGCGTCGAAGCTCCAGCGGCCGCCCTCCGGTTTGCCGTCGTCGTCGACGAGGATGCCGAGCCGCCGGCGCTGCCAGGTGTAGAACTGCTGCATCCGCGGCCGGGTTCCACCGCCGACGAACTCCCGGAGCTGGCGACGGGTGGTGAGGAAGTTCGGGCTCTCGGCCACGTCGTCGACCGCGAGCGGACACCCGGCGTGCTCGAACGCCGCCAGCAGATCTCCGGCCAGCCAGTCGTCGACGACGTCATAGAGGTGCACGGACGCCGGTTTCCGACGGGAGAGATGGCCGACGAGTGTGTCATGACTGGACTCGTCCGCGTCGGTCTCCAGGACGTCGACCTCGAAGCCCCGGTCCCGCAACCGCTCGGCGAACCTGCGCATACTCGCCCGGTGCAGGACGAGCTTCTGTACGTGGAACCGATACTGCCGGAACATCAGGTCGTGCTCGACGAGGACGAAGCGCGTACCGGGCTCCGCGTCGAGATGCGATTCGAACAACTGATGCGGGAGCACCACGCGCACAACATCGCCGGACGGAACGGACATCGACTCTCCTCTCGCGGACGCGCCTCCCGGGGGCGCTACCGGGGTGACTTGGACGCGCCCCTCAAGGGCCGGGCAAGTCGACCCCAAGTTCGCACCAAGCGCGCGGAGACATCCTGTCGTTCATCACCCGATCGATCACCACGATGAGCCGCCGAGACCGGGCATCCGCCCACTCCAGACGTTAGGAACCACGATGTCGCGCAGCACCTCCAGCTATTCGCACGCCACCGACGATCGGATTGCCGGGTCCGGCGACGACGTGCCGCCCGTGCCGAGGCCCTTCTGGCAGCTGGGCCGGCGTGCCGCGGTGATCGTGGCCTGCGTGGGCTTCTCCGCGCTGGCGGCCTGCAGTGTCAGCGTCGGCACGCAGTCGATCGAGGAGGCCTCCGACATCGACGTGGGCGAGTGCCTGCAGATCGGCGCCGAGGCCGGTGAGGGCAAGGTCGAGGCGACCAAGGCCGACTGCGAGGGAACCGAGGGCCTGACCTTCTACGCCGCCGACAAGGTCAACGCCTCGGCGGAGTGCGGCACCCCCAACACCTCCGCGCTCACGTTCGGTGAGGGCGACCAGAAGCTCTGCCTCACACCCAACTTCGAGGTCGACGCGTGCTATCAGATCCCGGTCAACGGCGGCAAGCTCGCCGACTACCGCGAGGTCGAGTGCAACGCCTCCCCCGCGGACAGCACCATCCTCGCCAAGACCGTCAGCCGGGGCGGCGATTCCCTCACCTGCACCGAGGACGAGACGAAATGGGCTTTCACGCAGCCTGTCTCGGTCGGCTACTGCCTGACCGAGGACGTCACCGCCGCCAGTCGATTCGAGGGCTGAGCGGCGCCGCTCAGAGGCTGCGCTGTTTCGCGTACTCCGCCATCGCCGTTCGCTCCGCCTCATGCTTGGGGTAGAAGAAGAACACCACTGCCGCACCCAGCAGGACGATCCCGGCCGCTGCGCCGTAGGCGTTCTTGTCGCCCTGGACGAAGGCGTCGCGGGCCGCACCGATGATCTGATCGGCGTACTGCGGGTAACGCTCGGCCAGGACCTCGGCACTCGAGAACGACTTCGTCAGCGCGGTTTCGGTCTGTTCGGTGATCTGGTCGGCCTGCGGCGAGCCGGAAATGGTGTCCTGCAACTGATTCGCGTAACCCGCGGTCAGGATCGCGCCGAGGGTGGACTGCAGGATCGCACCGCCGAGGTCGCGCTGCAGATCGGACATGCTCGACGCCATCCCGGCGCGCTGCACCGGTACCGAGCCGGTCAGCGACTGGGAGGCCGGGGTGCCGGCGAGACCGACACCCACCCCGACGAGGACGTAGACCAGGCCGACATGCCAGAAGTGGGCATCCTCGTCCCACGTGAGCATCGCGAGCACCAGGCCGACGACGATGAAGGCATAGCCCGACAACAAGGTGAACCGCGAACCCATGCTCTGCACCAGTTTCGCCGACCGCGGTGCCACGACGATCATGGCGGCCGCCGCCGGGAGGATCGTGGCGCCGGCCGCGAGGGTGGAGTAGCCCAGCACGTTCTGCATGTACTGCTGGCCGATGAACATCGCGCCCATGAGCGTGCCGAACACGATGAGCCCGCCCACCGCCGCGACCCAGAAGGTGCGTCGGGACGCGATGCGGAGGTCGAACAGCGGAACCCGGACGCGCAGTTGCCGCCAGACGAAGCCGGCCCCGGTGAGCAGCGCGATCGCGGCCAGGATGTAGACCTGGAGCCGCTGATCGGAGTTGGGGGCGAAGTTGATCGCGAGGACCAGCGAGCCGACCATCACGATCGACACGACGCCGCCCAGATTGTCGACGACCGCGGCCTCGTCACCGGTGTCGGCGGGCACCAGCCGCCACGCGGCGAGCAGCGCGACGACGGCGAGCGGCAGGGTCACCAGGAACACCGAGTGCCACGACAAGACCTCGAGGAGGGCCCCCGACAGCACCGGACCCAGTGCCGAGATCGCACCGCCGAACGCCGACCACGCGGCGATCGCGCGGACGCGTTTCGGCCCGGACCACAGGGCGGTGATCACCGCGAGGGTGGTCGGAAAGGCCAGGCCGGCCGCGATGCCGCCCACCAGACGAGCACCGAAGAGTACCTCGACTTCGGGCGCGAACCCGGCGACAAGCGACGCCGGGATCGACAGGCACATGCCGATGACGAGCATTCGTTTGCGGCCGTGCCGGTCTCCCAGGGCACCGAAGTAGAGCACCGACGCCGCGAGGCCGAGAGAGTAGCCGACCGCCACCAGGTTCAGCTGCGTCGAACTCGCGTCGAGCGCCTTGCCGATGTCGGGCAGCGCGACATTCGCCACCGCCAGATTGATGTTGGCCACCCCGGCCACCAGGATCAGCGCGACCAGGATCGCCTTCGCCCGCTTCGGAGCCGTCCCCGCCTCGACCTCGGCCGTTGTCGACGTCATCGGGGAATCGTACGTGCGCGACGGCTATTGGGCCGGTGATCTCACCGGTCCGGGCACAAACCGGTCACCCGATCACGTTGCTGTCCGTCCCGGAAGGCGGGACACGACGCAACGCCGATCTCGCCGAGTCCGATCAGAGACAGACGCTGATGGTGACCGGCCCGATCGGGATGCCGAAGCAGATAGACACCGACCCGGTGGCCTGCAGGGGCTGGACCGGTTGCACGGCCGGCGCGGCAGAGGCGGCCGGTGCGGTGGCCAGCCCGATCGCGCAGGCGGCACCGACAGCAGCCACCCCGACAGACGTACGACGCATGATCCTGGACATGCTCATGAGCAGCTCCCCTCGAGCTCGAGTCCCCCCGGACAACCCTGCGGATGGGGTCAACACGCAGGTGATGGTGACTGAAGATTGTACGCCTCGACGACGGCGTCGTCCCCATCCCGACCGCAGGATCCGCCGCAGCGCGTCACAGGCTGATGCGGAGACCGTCCCACTCGTGATCGTGCATGAAACCCTCGGCCAGGCCGACGCGGTACTTGAGGCAGCTGCGCAGGATCCCGGCATAGGCGAACGGCAGCATCAGCGCAGGCTTCTGGTCGCCGGGCGACTTGACCACGTCGGATGCGCCGCGGAAATCACGGACGAAGTCGCGCAGCGTCCGGTCCTTCCGCGACGAGGAGCGCCACCCGTAGAGCAGCATGCCCAGCCCGATCATCTTGTCGACGCCCGACCCGGGCGTGATCGGCCCGTCGTCGGGGTTCCAGGTCCCGAGGAACGCGCGGTCGACCCCGTCCTCGGGCGTGAACATCATGATCCCGCTCGTGGCACGCGGGTTGCACTCGATGCAGAACAGATCAGCCGCGTCGCCCGAACCGTTCCGGTCCTCGATGAAGTCGAAGCCGATCTGGCCGGTGAAGTTCACCCGGCGGACGAAGTCACGGACCCAATCGGCGATCTGCGGATGGTCCACGGACCGGAAGTTGAGGCACGAGCTGCCATCGATGGCGTAGTCGACGGGATAGGTGGCGTGGGCGTAGACGCGGCCCTCGTGGCAGACCGAATAGGTGCAGTAGTTGTTGCCCGACGCCCATTCCTGCGCGATCCACGGGTTCTGCTCGTCGTGCTCGAGCCACGTGAGTGGATCGCCGGGGGTCACCTTGTGGACCTTCTGCGACCCGCGCGAGTAGCAGCGCTTGAGCGCGAACGGCTGCGTGAAGTCGAGCGATCCGACGTCCTCGGGCCCGGTGACCCGCGCGAACTTGCGCGTGGGAATTCCGAGTTCGACGAGCAGTTCCTGGAAATCGTATTTGTTGTGCAGCCGGTTCTCGGTGGTGAAATCGGAGAGGAACAGCCGGCATTCGGGTGGGAACACCTCGGCGAGCATCGCGATGATGTCGGTTTCCTCGTGCACCGGGATGACCATGTCGACGTCGTTCTCGCTCACGATCCGCGCGAGCGCGTGGCAGTACGCGAGCGGCTCGAACTTCGGCGGCGGCACCCGATGAAAGTCACTCACCGCGTTGGAGAATCGGCCGATCCCGACCGGGATCGAATCGACGATGCTGACGCGGTGACCGGCCGCGGCCATGAGCCGCGCGAGTTCCAGGGTCAGAAACGACCTGCCGAATGTGATCAGTACATGGGCTTTTCCGGCGCTGTTCACCCGAGCGAGTCTAGTGCGCACCGCGCGCGGCGTTCGGGCGGCCGATGGCCGAGGGATCCCGGCCACGATTCGGACGGGGCGGGAATATTCGATACCGTCCTGTCGGTTCGTCCTGTTAGTTTCTCCACGATCGGCCGGCCACGTCGGTTCTGCAGCACTGCGACCAGCGATGGAGCGGAGCCGGTGCGCCTCGGCCGATCGCGCGTGTACGCAGTCGGGGTGGTCGGCGGTCCGAGCCTCACGGGGCTCATCCGGACCGAGTTGGAGGAGGCATGCAGCTGTTCGTCATCGGCGTGATCGCCGCCTGTCTCGCCGCAGTCGCCTACGGGATGTCGACGGTGCTGCGTGCGCTCGGGGCACGCCGCGTTGCCGAGGCCGCCGCCGACGAGGGCGAGGGCATCACCAACGAGAACGGCGCACCGACCCTCTCGTCCACCATGTCGACACTGGTCGACCCCGCATTCATCCTCGGCACGACGCTGGTCGTCCTCGGGTTCGCCGGCGGCGCCCTCGCCGCCCGGTTCCTGCCGCTGTTCCTCTCCCAGACCATCGTGTCGGCCAACCTCGTGATCACCGCGCTGCTCGGCACGATCATCCTCAACATCGCGCTGCACACCCGCGAATGGGTCGCCATCTGGCTGGTCGTGATGTCGCTCTGCCTGCTCGGCGTGGCGTCGTCCCATCACACCGGGGGCGGTGAAGAGGTCGGGTTCCACTGGGGTCTCTTCGTCGCGACACTCGCCCTGTGCGCCCTGGCCCTGGTGGGCGTCTACAACCTCGGCCCGGCCGGCGCGATCGTCGGCGGGGCGTCAGCCGGGTTGCTGTTCGGCATCATCGCCATCGCGGTCCGCATCCTCGACGGCGTGCAACCGTTCGATCCCGTCGCCCTGCTCAGCGATCCGGCCGCGTGGACCATCGCGGCCGCGGGCGCGGTCGGCTTCTACGTCCAGACGGTCGCCCTGCAGCTCGGGGCGGTGAACGGGGTGACCGCCGTGCTCGTGGTCGGCGAGACGGCCGGTCCGAGCCTCGTGGGGGTCGTGTTCCTCGAGGACACCGCCAAGCCCGGTCTCGGCTGGCTGGCGATCCTGGGCTTCGTCGGCGCGGTGATCGGTGCTGTGCTGGTCGCCTGGTACGGCTCGGTCGATCCGGATCACCTGGGCGAGGCGCCGCCGATGAAAGGCGGCTGGCGCCGTGGCCGCGAGGAGCCCGAGTCCGACGAGCCCGCGGAGTCGGCCGCGGAGACCGACCGGTCACGCGCCGAGGCCGACGCCGGCCCGCCGCCGGTCGATCCGGCACCCGATCCCGGCGTCTGGTCGGTCGACGACGACTCCGTTTTCGGCGGTCGCGACTCCCGCCGCAACTGACCGCTGCGCCCGCTCCGCAGGTGGTTGACACCCGCGCCGTGGATGGAGAGGGTGGGTTGATGACATCGACCAGCACGGGCTCCGCGGCCCGGCTCGCCTACGAGACCCTCGAACCCTTCCACATCCTGGCCTACTTCAATCCCGGACTGAAAGGCGCACAGGAGGACACCGGGCTCGATCCGTACGCCTTCTACGTCGGTGCGCGCGGTGCGCCGTTCGGCCCGTGCGCGGCCTCGGTCATCGCCTCGGCCTTCTACAACTTCAATCCCGAACTCATCGCCAAGAGCTGGGCGGCCGCTGTCGATGCCGGACTCGAGCGCGTTCATGAGCGGCGCAACCAGATGCTCGACGACTCGCTCCGGGACATCCTCGGAAGCTCCATCGCCGATCCGGAACTCGACGAACTCGCCTCTGCCTACTACGATCTCGCGGCCGGACTGCCACTCGGCGGCCGCCCGCTGGCCGCCGCGTGGTCGACGGCCCCGCGGCCGGACACCGCGCGACTACGCCTGTGGCACGCCATCGCCGTCCTCCGAGAATGGCGCGGCGACAACCACATCGCCGCCCTGGCCCTCCACGGCCTGAACGGATTCGACGCGGCCGTCTTCCACGAGGCGCAGCTACCCGACCCCACCGTCCGCCGACGCACACTCGGCAAGCGGATCGTACTGCTGACCCGAGGGTGGTCCGAACAGGACTGGCAGGACAGCGTCGATCGTCTCGCCGACGCCGGTCTCGCCGAACGCGTCGACGACGGCCACCGACTCACCGCCTCCGGTGCGGCGACCTACGACGACATCGAGGCCACCACCGACGCTGCGGGAGAGTCCATCTGGTCCGGCACCGATGATCTGCTGACGCGGACCAGACCCATCGTCAAAGCCGTCATCGACGCGGGCATCCTGCCGGGAACGAGGACCAAGTGAGCGCATCCGACGGGCAGCTCGAGGACCTCCGGTCGATCGAGAACCTCAAGTACCGTTACCTGAGATCCCTCGACACCAAGGACTGGGCGACGTTCGCGTCGACCCTCACCGACGACGTCACCGGCAACTACGGTGAGGGACTCGCCTTCTCCGACCGGGACGAGTTGGTCGGATACATGCAGAAGAACGTCGGCCCCGCGGTGATCACCGAACACCGCGTCGCGCATCCCGAGATCGAGATCGACGGCGACACGGCACGCGGTCGCTGGTATCTGCAGGACCGCGTCATCGTCGCCGAGTTCTCGTTCATGCTCATCGGCGCCGCGTTCTACGACGACACCTATCGCCGCACCGCGGACGGCTGGCGCATCAGCAGCACTGGTTACGACCGCACATACGAAGCGACCGTCGGTCTCGCCGACCTGCCGAGCTTCGCACTGAAGGTCGGTCCCGCAGTGCGGGTCTGAGGCCTGACGATGGGCCCGCGCACCTTCGCCGACCGCCGCGAGGCGGGCCGCCTGCTGGGTGCGCGGGTCGCCGCGGTCCTGAACACCGCCGCACCACCAGTATCGACACCGACCGCACCGAGACCGTCGGCGCCGGTCGTCCTCGGTCTCGCCCGCGGCGGGGTCCCCGTCGCCCGGGAGGTGGCCGATGCGATCGCGGACTCGCGCGCCTGCGACCTGGATGTCCTGGTGGTCCGCAAGATCGGGGCACCGGGGCACGAGGAGTTCGCCATGGGTGCCCTCACTGCTCACCACCTCGTCGTCAACGACGACATCCCTCGCCGACTCGGGGTGTCCCGCACCGGGTTCGAGGAGGCGGCCGACCGGGAGCGCCGCATCCTGCACGATCGCGAGCGCCGCTATCGCGCCGACCGCCCGGGAGCCGAACTCTCCGGCCGCACGGTCGTTCTCGTCGACGACGGACTCGCCACCGGTTCCAGCATGGCCGTCGCGGTCGACTCCGTCCGGGCCGTCGGCGCCGCCCACGTGGTGGTGGCCGTACCGACGGCACCGTCGGATTCGGTGCGGCGGCTGCGGGATCGCGGTGTCGACGAGGTGATCGTCCTGGTGACACCGGAACCGTTCCGCGCCGTCGGCCTGTCCTACGAGGACTTCACCCAGGTCGACGACGACGAGGTGATCTCCGCCCTGGACCGGCCCCGCGGCTGAGCCGACGCGGCACCCCGACAACGACCCGTCAGGGCGGCACCGCCGACAAGTCGTCGACGGTTCGCTTCGTCCGCGCGGCGCTCAGCGAGCCTGCGGCCGTGCGTCTTTGAGCAGAAGTGCGGCCAGCTCCGCGCGGTCACCCACATCCAGCTTGGTGTAGGCACGGAACAGATGCCCCTCGACGGTGCGGACCGACACGGTGAGGCGTTCGGCGATGTCCTTGTTGGACAGGCCCGCCGCCGCGAGGTTCGCGATCTCGCGCTCGCGGGAGGTCAGCGGCAACGGCTGCGCGGCCGAGATCAGTGCAGGTGTCCGCAGGCCTCCGCACGCCGACGCCAGTCGATTCGCCACCGCGGCCGACGCCACGGTCGCCGAGCGCTTCTCCGCCGCGTCGTGGAGAACGCTGGCCTGGGCCGCCGCGTCCGCGGCGGACAGCCAGACCCCGGAGTCCTCGAACGCCGCGGAACACAGATCGAGTTCGACCGCATCACCGTCGCGGAGGGCTCCGGCGTGACGCGCGTACAGATCCGAGAGCGGACCGTCGACGCGCTCCGCCAGTTCGACGAGCCGATCGGCGACGCTGCCGTCACCGAAGCGCGCGGCGGTGTGCAGCGCCTCGGCCTCCACCGCGAACTGGCCTGCGTCCCGCGCGGAGGCCGCCGCGGAATGGGCGAGTTCGACAGCGGGCGTGACGGTTCCGGCCGCGGCCGCCTGCCAGGCCGCCGCGATGGCGAGCATCGGCCCGAACACCGCCACGTGCGTGCCGGACTTCTCCCGCGCCTTGGCCAGCGCGGCACCGGCACGCTCTGCCTGCCCCAGTGCGCTGAGCGCCTGCACCAGGAAGATGTGCGCCGGGAAGTTCCAGGACTCGGAGAACCGGCCGCTGTCGAGGATCGCGAGTGTCTGCTCCATCCGACGGGTCACCGAAGCACACGAACCGCGCGCGAGTTCGACTGCGGCGACCAGGATTCCGGACATCGCCCAACCCAGGTACTGCGCGGTCTGCGCCGCCGAGACGAAGCGTCCGGCGGCCAGGTCAGCGTCGTCGAGCCGACCGGTGAGGGTCAATGCGAGTGTCTCGCCGAAGCCGGTGGGGAACCGGAGCAATCCGTCCACCTCGACCTCCCGCGAGTGTTCGGCCAGCGCCCGGACCTCCGCTCCCCGGCCGGCCACCGCGCGGGCGAGGCTGCCGCCGAACACCGCCCACTCCACCGCCCACGGAAGGACTCGGGACTCTCCCAGGACGGTGTCGGACAGCGTGATCGCCTCGTCGATCCGATTCTCGAACAGCGCACACGCCGAGGCGATGCCGGTGACGATCGGCTTGAGTGCCGGCTGGGTGACTCGCTCGGTCAGCAGCTGCAGGATCTCGTCGGCCCGGTCGGCGTCGCCGAGCGCCCAGAACGTGTTGCCGATGATCGAGTTGCCCCACAGCACGAGCCGGCCCTCGTCGAGGTCGTCCGGCGAGAAGCGCGCCAGGATGTCTCGCGCCTCATCCGGATGCCCCTGCCACATGACCGCCCGCGCGAGCAGCTCGGCCTCCTCCAGTCCCCCGCCCTCGTCGAGTGCCGCTCGCGCGAACCGTTCGCCGAGCGGTGTCTGCGCGAGATTCAGCGCGTCGCGGGCCGCTGTCCGCACCAGCGCCAGATCGATCTCCACGTCGCTCTCGATCGCGAGGTCGGCGAGCCGGATCCGCTCGGCCGGCGTGTTCGTGGGCCGCGACCGCAGTGCCTCGACGAGCCGGCCGCGCAGCCGCCGCGACGACACCAGGCCCAGCCGGCGTCGGATGACCTCGCCGAACAGCGGGTGGTGGAAGGCGACATCGAGGCGTCGTCCGTCGCGGGTGATGCGCACGAGCCCGGCGATCTCGGCCTCCTCGACCGCCTCTTCCCCGGCGAGCTCGGCGAGGACGTCGATGTCGAGCGGCTCGCACAGACTCAGATACTTGAGCGCGGTCAGGACCGGGCCGGCGAGTTGCTCGATCCGTCCCTCCAGCAGCGACGCGAGCTCCGAGGTGATGGCGGCGCGCCCGCGGAGTTGCCACACCCCGTTGACCTGGCGCAATGTGTCGGCCTGCCGCGCGCCGTCGACCAGATGTCGCAGGAACAGCGCGTTGCCACCGGAGGCCTCCCACATGAGATTCGCGGAGTGCTCCTCGAGTTGTCCGCCGAGTACCGATTCGATCAGCTCGACGCTCTGCTCTTTGGTGAACGGCGACAACGTGATCCGCGTGAGATGGTTGTCCTTCCACAGCGAGGTCACCGCATCCGGGACGGTCTCGCCGCTGCGCACGGTCGCCACGATGTGCACCGCACGGTCGATCGCGAGTTGATGCAGGAGCGTCGCCGACAGTTCGTCGAGGAGGTGGGCGTCGTCGACGCCGATGACGACATCGCCGTCGGCGAGCAGCGATTCACGCGCTGCGGCAAGGTAGGTGACGGGATCGCTCGACGTCGCCGGACCGACGAGGTGCGCGAAGACGCCCAGCGGGATCGACCGCGCGGACTCCGTACCCGCCACCCATCGCACGCCGGTGGGCAGCTCAGCGGTGACGTGCCGTGCGAGGGTCGTCTTGCCGACGCCGGAGTCGCCGGTCAGCACCACGCCACAACCGGTCGTCTCACCCCTGAGTGCCGCCTGGATCGTGCGGAACTCCCGATCGCGCTCGACAAGCGGCCAATTCGTGGACATAACCGCGAATTTTAGTCTGCCGGACCCTACGATGGGCCGCGCCGAAGCACCAATGTGGTCCGACCGGATGGCAGCGGCCGGCACTCAGTGAATCCCGGATTCGACATCAGCGGAAGCAACTCCGCGAACTACGCATCCCGGGCATTGGTGACCGCGATGGCCGCCGCCAGCAGCACGAGGGTGAACACCGCGAAGTAGAGCAACGAACCATAGGCGTTCCAGTGGAAGGTGTCGCTACCGCCGGCGAGGAAATTCCAGCCGTTGAGGAACGGCAGGAACGACACGATGTGCTCGCCCACACGCGGGAGCACCGAGACGATGCGCTCGAGCGCCAGCATCCAGACGAGCATGATCGCCACCGCGCCCGCCGAATGTCGCACGAGCGCACCCACCGCGAGACCGATCAGCGCACACAGCATCGCGAAAACCGGCGTGCCCCACAGATGCCGGACGGTCTCGGACCCGGTGAGCGAGACCCCGACGCCGGACAGCATCTGCGCGACCACCACCGCGACGACGCACAAGATCGCGACCACCGCGAAGGACAGTCCGCCGAACACGACCGCCTTCGCGATGAGGACCCGTGGGCGGCGCGGGATCGCGGCGAAGGTCGGGCGGATCGTGCCGAAGCGATACTCCGTCGTGACACCCAGGATCGCCATGATCGCGAGAACAGCGACCCCGAACTGGTCGACGCCGATCAGGAAGTCGCCGGTGAGGGTGTCGGCCTCCCCCGGGCTCCCGTACGAGGTCCCGGCGACGGCACCGAGCAGCACCGCGATGCCCAGTCCCAGCACGACGACGACACCGAGGCACCAGTACGGCGATCGCGTGCTGGCGAGCTTGATCCGTTCGGCGTTGATCGCGGCGATCACCGGTTCACTCCCCCGTGGTAATCGACAGCGTGGGCTGTCATCGACATGAACACCTCTTCGAGCGACGCCGACTCGGCGGAGAGCTCGTGCAGGGTGATGCCCGCGGCGGCGGCGAGGTCGCCGACGCGATCGGTCGTGGTGTCCGGCACGCGCATCACCGGACGCCCGTGGTCATCCGGGTCACCCGGCGCGGGATTCAACCCCGCGGCGGCGAGCGCGGCATGGAGCTGTTCCAGCTGCGGGCCGCGCACCCGCACCGACTGCCGAGCCCGCCCGGTGAACTCCGCCACCGAGCAGTCGGCGATCAGCCGGCCTCGCCCGATGACGACGAGATGATCAGCGGTGAGCGACATCTCGGTGAGCAGATGACTCGACACCAGCACCGTTCGACCCTCGGCGGCGAGCTTGCGCATGAACCCGCGGATCCACACGATGCCCTCCGGGTCGAGGCCGTTGACCGGCTCGTCGAACAGCAGCGTGTGCGGATCGCCGATCAGGGCACCCGCCAGCCCGAGCCGCTGCGACATGCCGAGCGAGAAGCCGCCCGCGCGCTTCTTGGCCACCGAGGTGAGCCCGACCGTCTCGAGCACCTCGTCCACCCGGGCGAGCGGGATCTGGCTGCTCGCCGCCAGCCATCGCAGATGTGAACGCGCACTGCGGTTCGGGTGCACCCACCGGGCGTCGAGCAACGCGCCGACCTGACGCAGCGGATGGTCGAGGTCGCGGTAGCGCTGACCGTTGATCGTGGCCGTACCCGAGGTCGGGCGATCGAGACCGAGCATCATGCGCATCGTCGTCGACTTGCCCGCACCGTTGGGTCCCAGGAAACCGGTCACCCGCCCCGGCCCGACTTCGAAGGTGAGGTCGTCGACCGCGCGTTGACCGCCGAAGTCCTTCGTCAGATTCGCTACCCGCAACACGCCTCGACCATAGCCGCCGAAGACGGAGCGGCCCGCTCTGTCATTCGTACGGCCTGTCGCGGGCGACCGTCAGCTCTGCTCCCGGCCGGGCGAGGACGCGTGCGCCCAGAAGCGCTTGGGGATCCGGCCCGCCCGCGCGGCGAGCCGCCCCGCGACCACGGCATGCCGCATCGCCGTCGCCATCTGTTCGGGGTTCTCCGCGCGGGTCACCGCGGTGGCCAGAAGCACTCCGTCGCAACCGAGTTCCATCGCCCGGGCTGCGTCGCTCGCGGTACCGATGCCGGCGTCGAGGATGACCGGCAGTGGGTTGTCGAAGCGGGTGCGGCAGTCGTCGACGATCATCTCGATGTTGTGCGGGTTGAGGATTCCGAGGCCGGTCCCGATGGGCGAGCCGAGTGGCATCACCGCGGCCACGCCGAGATCGGCGAGTCGCGCGGCCAGGACCGGGTCGTCATTCGTGTAGGCCAGGACGACGAAGCCGTCCGCGACCAGCGCCGCCGCGGCGTCGACGAGTTCGATGGCGTCGGGCATCAGGGTGCGTTCGTCGGCGACCACCTCGAGCTTCACCCAGTCGGTCTCGAACGCCTCGCGCGCCAGCTGTGCGGTCAGGACGGCCTCGGCGGTGGTGTGACAACCCGCGGTGTTCGGCAGGACGGCGATGTCGAGCCGGCGCAGCAGATCGAAGACCCCGGTGCCCGAGGCGGCGTCGACACGACGGACCGCGACCGTGGTGAGCTCGGTGCCCGAGGCGACCAGTGCGCGTTCCAGGGTCGCCAGATTCGCTGCACCACCGGTGCCGGTGATGAGCCGCGACGAGAACTCGCGGCCGGCGATCCGCAACGGGTCCGGTGTCGACCGGTCAGCCACCCTGCACCGCCGTGACGATCTCGACGACGGCGCCGTCGGTCATGGTGTGCCGGTCCCAGCGGCCGCGCGGCACGACCGCGCCGTCGACCGCGACCGCGATCCCGCGGTCCGGCAACCCGAGCCCGGCGACCACATCGCGCACCGAGGCGTCGGCATCGACGTCCACGCTCTCACCGTTCACCGTGATACTCATTCTTCGACTCCTTCCAGGATCGACAGCACCCGCTCGGCGGTCCCGGGCGCGAGCACTATCCCGTTGCGTCCGTGCCCGGTCGCCACGACCGTGCGGGCGTCCACACGGGCAACGAGCGGTAGCCCGTCGGCGGTACACGGCCGCAGACCCGCGGCCGCTTCGGTCAGCTCGTACGTCCGCAGCCCGGGCAACACCTCGATCGCGTCGGCCAGCAGGTCGGCGACCCCGCCTGCCTGCGGCACCCGGTCGGCCACCCCCTCGGCCTCGTAGTGGGTGGCTCCGACGACGACCCCGTCCGCGCGCGGGACCAGGTACACGGCCCGGCCGTGCAGGCGCGCCCGGACGACATGGCCGGGCGGGGGCACCGACCAGCGCGTACGCCGAAGTCGCAGGATCTCACCCTTGGCCGGGTGCAGGTCGGCTCCGGGCCACAGGGCCGCGGTGCCGAGCCCGGCGGCGAGCAGGATCTGGGCGTCGGGGCCCAGGTCGTCGAGCTCGGCCAGGGACGCGACCCGGGCCGACACCAGCTCCACGCCGGCCGTCGTGGCCGTGGCACGCAGCGCCTCGAGCAGTCGCCGGTTGTCCACCGACCACTCCCCGACCGCGCGGTAGCCACCGACGAGTCGAGAACTCAGTGACGGTTCCAGTGTCCGGATGTCGCGGCCGGTCACCGGCTGCAGCGCGGCACCGGTACCGGGCTGGTCGGCCCAGACGAAGTCGGCGAGATGCCTCAGATACTCGATGTCGGTCGCCGAGGCCGCGACGAAGAGCGAGTCGGTGGCGGTGACGACGCCGGGGTCGTCGAGTCGGGTGACGAGCGCGGGCCAGCGGCGGACCGAGTCGACCGACAGGGCGAGCGACGCCTCCTCGCCGGGGATTCCCTCGCCGAGCGAACCGAGCATGCCGCCCGCGACCCACGAGGCGCGCTCGCCGGCGCCGGCGTCGAGTACCCGAACCCGCCACCCGGCGTCGGCCGCGGCGAGTGCGCACGTCAGCCCGATGACGCCGCCGCCCACCACCGTCAGGGTGCGGTGAGCAGGGTCCTGCTGAGGGAAATCCACGCTGGAATCACCTTCCTTCGCCGGAATGACCCGGATCAGGTTCGACGGTCAGCGGAGCGGTCCGCACTCTCAGCCCGGCCGATCCGGGCTCCCGTGTGTTCGTGCCATCCACCCTACGCCGGGGCCCCGGGCGTCCGGTTAGCCTGGTCGGCGTGACGACCCCGAACCCCACCAGGTCGACGTCCGCGGATACCGGCCTCGCGACGGACCGTCGACGTCGGCTCGCGGCGGCCCGCCTCTACCTGTGCACCGATGCCCGGCGCGAGCGCGGCGACCTCCTCGATTTCGTCGATGCCGCCCTCGCGGGCGGCGTCGACATCGTGCAGCTGCGCGACAAGAACTCGCCGGGCGAACGCGAGTTCGGAACCCTGGAGGCGCGTGCGGAACTCGAGATCCTCGCCGGCCTGCGGACCGTCGCCGACGCGCACGGCGCCTTGCTGGCGGTCAACGACCGTGCCGACATCGCGGCCCTCTCCGGTGCCGATGTCCTGCATGTGGGACAGGGCGACCTGTCGCCGTCGGCAGCGCGTCGGATCGTCGGCCGCGACGTCGTCATCGGCGCCTCGACCCATGACCCCGAGCAGGCCGCCGCCGCGATCTCCGACGAGGACGTCGACTACTTCTGCGTCGGCCCGTGCTGGACGACGCCCACCAAACCGGGCCGCGCCGCGGCCGGCCTCGACCTCGTGTCCTCGACCGCTGAAATGCTCTCGGGGCCAACCCAATCGACGAAGCCGTGGTTCGCCATCGGCGGAATCGACGCCGGCCGCGTCGGCGAGGTGACCGCGCTCGGGGCCCAGCGGATCGTCGTCGTCCGAGCCATCACCGCCGCCGCGGACCCCGCCGCCGCGGCCCGCGACCTCGCCGCGATGCTGTAGCGGCTCGTCCGCACGACTCGGTCACAACATGTTTGCCCGGTCGGTACCACGGGTCTATGGTGGACCGATCATGTTGTGCATCACGAGCATTCTCGTAACCCGCCGCAGCGGGGTCTGAATCTGACCGACCCCCCGCTGCGGGTCGGTTGCGCTCTCCAGTCGGTCATCCGTTCTTCGACCGAAATCGGCTATCGAGATGCACCCTCTTCATCTGTCCCACCCATCCTGTTCGTGGCATGAGCGCGACGACCGTCGCGGTGACGATCTGTTCACCGAGCGCTACGGGCGTCCGCTTCCCGCTGGAATGCACGAGGAGGCGACCGGGATGACCTGGCAGGAATTCACCGACGAGTACTCCCGCGGCGGCGCGATCCGGCTGGGATCATGGTCGGTCGCGTCGTGTCCGGGCGACCTGGTCGAGTGCCGGGCGACACTCGCGATCGCCGACCGCATCAGGTCGTGCAGCGCGGTGGCCGCCGGTCCGATCGGCGCGATGACGTCGATCCTCTACGACGTCGGCGCCCCGGTTCAGATCGTCCGCCTGCATCAGCGGGTCGTCGACGGTGTCGTCACGACGTTCCTGCTGTGCGAGAACGACGGCCGCCAGGCCTGGGCGGCCGGCGAGGGCGCCAGCGCCGACGAGGCCAACGTCCACGCCCTGGTCGCCGGGGCGAACCGTCTCCTGGACGCCGATCGCGTCGGGGTCTGACTGGTTGGGAGCGGGACTCAGCTCTGGGGGTCGAGCATCGCGATGCGCTCGCGAAGGGTGGGCCAGGCGAGCCCGAACGCCGGGTGCAGCGGCAGCTGGTCCACGCGCTTCTCGTCGACCCACCGCAGCTCGGTGGATTCGAAGTTGGCGACCGTGCGGACCGGCGAATCGGTCTCGGCGATCACGGTCGTGTAGGTCCATCCGCCGGGTGACTCGTGGGTGACGACGGCCGCGACGACGCGGAGGTCGTCGCCGGTGATCCCGGCTTCTTCCTCGGCTTCGCGGATGGCCGTGTCGATGGCGCCCTCGTGCGAGTCGCGCGCGCCGCCGGGCAGCGCCCACGTCCCGCCCTGATGTGACCAGGCGGCGCGATGCTGCAGGAGTACACCGGTCGATCCCTCCGGCAGCGGCGCCCGCAGCAGCAGACCTGCCGCGCCGTGGATACCCCAATACCGTGAACCGTCGGGATCGATCACCCAGCCGTCGCCGTCGCCGCGCACCACGCCTCCTCGCATCCCGATCGCGTCGACCGGGGTGCCTCCACCGTAAGTGAGACGCGCGCCACCTGCCAGGGAGTCCGCACAGCGCTTCCGCACGGCGGGCGACGAACCGTGCGGCGACGCGGGTTGCACGCACTGCGAGCCGAACGGTCGAGGTCGGCGACGCGGCGCCGGTCAACCCCGGAGGAACCCCGCCCGATGACATAGGGTGAAACACGCACGACCCGGTGAACGATGACCCAGATGACACAACACCTGGCGTTGATCGCCCGGTCACGCGAATCCGGAACGGGAACCGGTGACCGTACGACCGCACCGGAGACGATCCAGCGTTTGAGAAGGGATCAGGTAGGTGACCGGCGACGCGTCCTCCGTGCGGACGGCGCTGACGCGTGGCGGTCGCACGATCCGACCGGCGCAATCCTCGCCCCCGATCCGACAGGTGCTCGCCGACCGGCGCGAACTCGTCGCCACCGCCCGGGAACGCGCCCAGTCGCCCTTCCAGACCCTCCGGCACTTCGCGGTCACGACCCCCGGCAAGCTCATCATCATCTGCGGCATCCTGGCGCTCGGCTGTCTGAGCACCGGGCTGTACGCGTCGACGGTTCTCGAGGATCGCACCCAGACCCTGCAGCGCCTCATCGACCGCACCGAACCGCTTGCCGAGGCCGCACAGGTCCTCTACAGCTCGCTGTCGATCGCTGATGCCTCGGCGAACGCGGCGTTCATCTCGGGCGGGCTCGAGACGCCCGAACTGCGGCAGCGCTACTCCGACGCGCTGGCGACGGCATCGTCGTCGTTGATCCTGGCGACCGGAACCTCCAGCGAACCCGGTTCCGGCATGGCGTCGGACCGGGCGGAGCAGGCCGTCAGCGCCGATCTCGAGACCCTCTCCACGTCGATCCCGGTGTACAGCGGTCTCATCGAGACGGCGCGAACCAACAACCGGCTCGGCAATCCGGTGGGGTCGGCGTATCTCGGCCAGGCGTCGTCGATGATGCAGGATCAGATCCTCCCGGCCGCGCAGCGCCTCTACGAGCGCCGTTCGATGGCCATCGCCGACCCCCAGCACACGCTCACCCGCCCGCCCTGGACCGTCTACGCGCCACTGTTGTTCCTGCTCGCCGCACTGGTGCTGACCTCGCGTTACCTCGCGCGC
The DNA here is from genome assembly GCF_002149015.1 of Gordonia lacunae. Lineage (GTDB taxonomy): Bacteria > Actinomycetota > Actinomycetes > Mycobacteriales > Mycobacteriaceae > Gordonia > Gordonia lacunae. The sequence goes on from NZ_NGFO01000004.1 coordinate 115,040, forward strand.
CGGACCCGCAGGCGGTTCAACATCGGGATCGTGGCGGCCATCGTCGCCCTCGGCATCGGGACGCTGTGGCTGCTCGCGTCCGGCCTGATGTCGGTGGCGGCGACCAGCGACGCCCGCACCGAGGGCGCCGACCCGCTCCGCGACCTGACCGCCGCTCGCATCCTGACGCAGCAGGCGCGGTCGGCCGAGACGCTGTCGCTGATCCGCCGCGGCGACCAGGGCGGTCTCGAACGCAGCTTCTCCGCGGCGACCAGCGAGATCGGCAACATCGTCGACGACGTGCGCGGCGGAACCGAGGACGGTGACAGTGCGGTCACCGCCGAGCAGCTGGACTCGGTCACCGCGGCGCTGACCGAGTGGAAGCGCACCGACGCCGCCGTCCGCCGCTACATCCAGACCGGGAACTTCGGTCTCGCACGGCTGCACACCGTCGGCGACGGGCCGGACAGTTCCGCGCGCGCCTACACCGCGGTCGACACCGCGCTGGTCGACGCGATCACCACCGCCCGGAACTCGTTCCGCGACGACATCAACACCGCGCAGCGCGTCCTCGGGTTCACCGGCACCGGCATCCTGCTGCTCACCGTCTTCGCCGGCGTCGCGATCGTGGGCGGTCTCATCCCCCGGATCCGGGAGTACCGATGACGACCATGCCCGCACCTCGCCGCCTGCTGACCATCGCGGTCCTGCTCGCCCTCACCGGCCTCGTCGCCACGGGATGCGTGCGGTTTCCCGCACCCGAATCACCTCCGCCCACGGCCACCGCCGGACCGCCGGTTCTGCCCGGCGTCCAGGTCGACGTGCCCGTCGAGCCCCTGCCGAGTTCCGAGGCGTGCAACGCGACCCTGACCCTGCGTCCGCCCGCCCAGATGCCGCTCCCGCGTCAGATGCCGCCGAACTCGACGATGGCCGGGATCCTCGAACGCGGACGGCTCATCGTCGGCCTCGACATCGGCTCCAACCTGTTCAGCTTCCGCGACCCGATCACCGGCGACATCCAGGGTTTCGACGTCGACATCGCGCACGAGATCGCCGGCGCCATCTTCGGCGACGACCGCCGGGTGGAATTCCAGGTCCTGAGTTCCGCCCAGCGGATCGACGCCCTGCGGGACATGACGGTCGACGTGGTCATCAAGACGATGAGCATCACCTGCGACCGACTCCGCGACATCAGCTTCTCGGCTCCCTATTACGTTGCCTCGCAGCGCATCCTGTCGTTCCGGAATTCGAATGTCACCGGCCCGGCACAACTGGCGGACAAGCGCGTCTGCGCTGCACGCGGGACGACCTCGATCGGCCGCATCCAGGCCATCCAGCCGCGCGCGACCATCGTCAGCACGACGACCTGGGCCGACTGCTTGGTGCTGATGCAACAGGGGCAGATCGACGCGGCGACCACCGACGACGCCATCCTCGCGGGCCTGGCGGCGCAGGACCCGTGGTTGCGGGTCGTCGGCCCCAGCCTGGGTGAGGAGTTCTACGGCGTCGGCATCCCGAAGGGCCAGGACGACATGATCCGGTTCGTCAACGGGGTCCTCGAGCGCATCCGCGCGACCGGTCGCTGGCAGGAGATCCGCGACCGGTGGTTGTCCATCCTCGACAGCGGGTACGGCGCTCCCCAGCCGTACTACCGGGACTGATGCCCATGGACGGCACAGCCCGCAACGGTCACGACACCGACGACGTCCGCCACGATCAGGTCGACGACGATCGGGGCGACGACCTCGGTACCCAGCGCGTCTCGCTCGACGCGCTCCTCGGTGATGACGAGGCCGGGCAGGACGAGGCCGGGCAGGACGAGGCCGGGCAGGACGAGGCCGGTGACGATGCCGGCGGCGCCGACACCACGGCGAGGGTCGCCGAGGTCGGCACCCAGAAGGCCGACCTGGTGGCGCTGACCGGCGGCTCCGACGACACCACCGACCCTCGGCCCGGCCGACGCACCGACCCCGATGTCGGAACTCAGGCCGTCGCACCGGTGTTCACCGTCGGGGTCGACCCCGACGACCGGACCGACCGCGTCGTGCGGTCCCGCCCGGCCGTGCCCCATCCAGAGCCCGACTCGGGTCCGCTCGGGCGGCGACTCGTGCCGCGGCGCCGCCCTCCGGTGCACGAACGACGGCTCGGCAGCGGCCTGGTCGAGATGCCGAAGATCACCGACATCGAACCCGAGGACGCCGTCATCGACGACCCGGTGATCGCCGACAACAAGCGGTTCTGCTGGCGCTGCGGCAAACCGGTCGGCCGTCTCGAGGGTGAGGGCGCCGGCCCGCCGACCGGCGATTGCGGCAACTGCGGCGCCCGATACTCGTTCGTTCCGGGACTCGCACCCGGCACGCTGGTCGCCGATCAGTACGAGATCGCGGGCGCGATCGCCCACGGCGGCCTGGGCTGGATCTACCTGGCCATCGACCGCAATGTGAGTGATCGTCCCGTCGTCCTCAAAGGCCTGCTGAACTCCTCGGATTCGGAGGCGCAGCGCGTCGCGGTCGCGGAGCGGCAGTTCCTGGCCTCGGTGAACCATCCCGGCATCGTCAAGATCTACAACTTCGTCGAGCACGTCGACGACGACGACCGCTTCGGGTACATCGTGATGGAGTACATCGGCGGCCAGACGCTCAAGCAGATCACCGCGGGCGACCCGGACAACTCGCTGCTGTCGGTGGAGCAGGGCCTGGCCTACATCCTGGAAGTCCTTCTCGCCGTGGGTTATCTACATTCGGTCGGCCTCGTCTACAACGATGTCAAGCCGGAGAACATCATGGTCGGCAGCGACGAGGTGAAGCTGATCGATCTCGGTGCCGTCTCCCCGATCAACGGTTATGGCCACCTGTACGGCACGCCCGGGTTCCAGGCACCGGAGATCGTCAAGACCGGACCGCAGATCGCGACCGACATCTACAGCATCGGCCGCACCCTCGCGGTCCTCACCGTGCCGATGGAGATGCGGCACGGCCGCTATGTCGACGGCCTGCCCGCCGCGTCGAAAACGCCGGTGTTCCGGAACAATCCGTCCTACTACCGCCTCCTGCAGCGGGCCACCGCACCCGATCCGGCCGATCGCTTCGTCTCCGCGGAGGAGATGAGCACGCAGGTGCTGAACGTGTTGCGCGAGACGGTCGCCGTCCACACCGGCGTTCCGCGCCCCGCGCTGTCCACGGTGTTCACCCCGCAGCGCTCGACCTTCGGCACCGACCTCATGCTCGCGCCCGTCGACGGCTTCTTCGACCCCGATCAGGCGGCGTTCTACGACCCGGTGGACATCGCCAACGCCCTGCCCGTCCCATTGGTCAACCCGCTCGACCCGGCGGCGAGCCTGCTCACGTCGGCGGCGCTGTCGGATCCGCGCCAGACCCTCGACTCCATCAACACCGCTCGCGCAGAGGGTTTCGCGTCGCTCTTCGGCGGCCGACCGGTCAAGAACGCCCACCCGTCCCGAGAGATCGACCTCGCCGAGGCCCGCGCGCACCTCCAACTCGATGATGTCGACACCGCCCTCGCCCTTCTGCAGGAAGTCCGTGCCCACCACGGTGATTCGTGGCGGATCGAGTGGTACATGGGCATCTGCGCGCTGATGAACGACGAGCCCGAACTGGCCTATGAGCGCTTCGACGAGGTGCTCGGCGCGATGCCCGGCGAGGTCGCACCCAAGCTCGCCGTCGCCGGCACGGCCGAACTCATCGGCCGTTGGCTCGCCGACGAGAAGGGCCCCGCGAAGTCCGGCGAGAAGATCGCCAAGCTGTATGACGTTGCGCAGCACCATTATCACGATCTGTGGCTCACGGACCACAGCATCGTGACCGCCGCCTTCGGGCTGGCCCGGCTCGCCGTGGCCGCCGGTGACATCGACGCCGCCATCCAGCCACTCGACGAGGTGCCGGCCACCAGTCGCCACTTCAACACCGCACGCGCGACGGCGATCATCGCGTTGGTCCATGGTCGGCCCACCACGCAGGTGACCCGTGAGCAGATCGTCGAGGCGGCCCGACGTCTCGAGCAGATCCCGGACACCGAACCGCGCAAGGCCCGGATGCTGTTGATCGTGCTGGGCACGGCGCTGGGCTGGATCCACGACAACCCCGAGGATGCCGCCCAGGACAAGGAACCGTCGACCCTGCTCGGATTCCCGTTCACCGAGTACGGGATCCGCACCGGCACGGAGCGCTCGCTACGCCAGCTGGCCCGCCTGACCCGCACCAACCGTGCTCACCGGTTCATGCTCGTCGATCTCGCCAACTACGTCCGGCCGAACACCCTGTTCTAGGACGACCTGAACGGTTCGATCGCGTTGCGCATCAGCGGGTCTCGGCCGAGAAGATCCTCCAGATGCGCCTCGACCAGCGACGGACGGGTGCGACGCACGCGCCGTGGTGGTCGGACGTCGATGACGTGGCTGGTTCTCAACCATGAGCGGCGTGCTTGATCGCCGGGCCCCCTGCTCCCTGAGGAGCGCCCGGAGCTTGCGGAGGGCGCGTCGAACCCGCTGCTCCCTGAGGAGCGCCCGGAGCTTGCGGAGGGCGCGTCGAACCCCCTGCTCCCTGAGGAGCGCCCGGAGCTTGCGGAGGGCGCGTCGAACCCGCTGCTCCCTGAGGAGCGCCCGGAGCCTGCGGAGGGCGCGTCACGAAGGGTCCGGCGACCGAGCCTGCGAAACTCTCGCGTTGGTGGCCCGTGGATCTCGTCGCGCACGGTGTTCAGGTGTTGTGCGAACCGCCGAGGTATGTCGGGTCGGCGGTTGAGGTGTTCGGGGTTGGGCGGCGCGCCCGGTTCGGCGTTCAGTCGCCACACGCAGCGGCCTTCATCGGGTCCGGACCGAGCGATCCGGGTGGTGTACTGCCCAGGTGCGTCGCCGACCATCCGATTGTGACGCGGGCAGGCCGGCGCGAGGTCGTCGATGTCGGTGAGACCGCCCTTGGCCCAATCCTTGTGGGCGTGATGGAGTTCGACGTGGGCGGCGGGCTGGTCACAGCCAGGTGCCGAACACACCTCACCGTCGGGGCGCGCGAAGGAGACGAGACGCTGTTCGCGAGTGGCCAGACGTTTGCCGCGCCCGAAGTACAGCGGAACGGCGGTGTGATCTTTGAAGATCGCCAACCACGGCTGGACCTCACCGGCCATGGCGATCAGGTCGGGGATGGGCAGCAGGGTGCCGGTGGCGGTCGTGGCGAGTCCGGCTTCACGGATCAGGTCACCCAGGTCGGCTTTGATGATCAACTGCACGGGCAGGCCCCGGTGGGACTTGCCGAGCAACCCGTCGTCGAGGACGGCTTTCAGTAAAGCATTGAGTGCGTCGTGGTTGATCTGGGCGGGGGTGCGATCGTCACGTTCGGCTGCGGCGGCGAAAGCTTCCGGGTCGGCATCTTCGAAAGATCCTGTGGGCGAGTAAGGATCATTGGGGTTGTTCATGCCGGGTTTCGCCCAGACCGCCAGCAGCATCGTGACGCGGGCGGCCAGCTCGGGCGTCAGGTTGGCCGTCATCTTCGCGGTGCCGTCGGCGCGTTGCCGGTTGACCCAGAGGTTGCGGCGTCGTGTGCGTTCCGAGTCGTCGGCCAGAGCGCCGTCCGGATCGAGGTGGGCGAGGAGCCGCGCACCGAGTTGGGTGATGTCGGCAGGGGTGTGGGCTTCGGCGATCTCAGCCATCTGACGTTCGGCAGCGACCTTCACGTCATGGTCGGTTCCATGAGGGATGTGGTCGAGGACATCAAGGGCAGCCTGGACGTGAGCGGTTCCGGCAGACCCTACGGCGAATGCTTCGGCCAGGGTGGGGTGTTCGGGTTCGAGGCGGTCGCCGTTGAGGCAGGTGAGTGTGGCGGTGGCGTTGAGGTGTTTGCGTCGTCGCACCGGGTTGGTGATGCGGAGGCGGTGGTTCATGAACTGGGTGAGGGTGCGGTACCCGGTCTTACGAGGCAGGTCGCGAGCCTCAGCTTCGGCGACTTGCCGGTCGCCGGCGTAGGTGGTTCGAGCGATGGCGCGTTCGGTCGCAGATGCAACCTCGATCAAGTCTTCGTCCGAACACGGAGACAGGTCCACGGTCTGCAACTCGTCGAGGATCGCATGCAGCTCGGCCACCAGCTCGACGGCACGCGTTCGCGGCGTTGCGGATTCGTCGGACATGGTCACCCCCCGGAGACGATTGCGCGAATACATGCTCGAGTGTAGCGGCTATAGTGCTGGTGTGCAACGGTTTTCGCTGGACAGTTACAGAGCGTATGTTGTCGGTGGTGCGTGATAGGGGGTGGCCGATGGTCGAATCATGCTGCGGCTTGGCCTCTTACCCGACCGCCTTCCGAACGCAACCGCCCTGGAACATCAGCGGCGCCGGGCTCCCCTCAGGACCGGTATGTCGACCTTCGAGAACGCGGTCCGGACGATGCCGATCACCGGGAATCAGCCCCCGACGACCGCCGCCGACTGCCGCGCGATCGCCAGCTCTTCATTCGTCGGCACGACGAGTACCTCAACCGCACTGCCATCCGCCGAGATCCGCCGAGCAGCCTTGCTGCGCACAGCATTCCGCTCCTCGTCGACCACGATCCCGAACCCTTCCAACCCCGCCAGCGCACAGCATCGGACGACTGCCGAGTTCTCCCCGACCCCAGCCGTGAAGGTGATGGCATCGACGCGGCCGAGAGCGAAGGCGTAAGCACCGAGATAGCGACGCAGGCGGTGGATGTAGACGTCGAAGGCGCGTCGGGCGGCGTCGTCACCGGATTCCATCAGCTCGGTGATGGCGCGGAAGTCGTTCTCGCCGCACAGGCCTCGAAGTCCCGACCGCTTGTTGAGCAGCGTGTCGATCTCGCCGACGGACAGGTTCGCCACCCGGTTCAGATGCAGCACCAGCCCGGGGTCGATGTCACCGCTGCGGGTTCCCATCACCAGACCCTCCAGCGGCGTCATACCCATGGAGGTGTCGATGGGCTGCCCGCCCGCGATGGCCGACGCCGACGCACCGTTGCCGAGATGCAGCACGATCTGGTTGAGCGACGCCGGGTCGCGATCCAGGAACTCGGCCACCCGGCCGGACACATACTCGTGGCTGGTGCCGTGGAACCCGTAGCGGCGGATCGCATGCTCGTCGGCGACCGCACGGTCGATCGCATACGTCGCCGACGCATCGGGGAGGCCGTGGAAGAAGGCGGTGTCGAAGATCGCGACCGACGGGACATCGGGCAGCAACTCCTGGGCGGCCAGGATTCCGACCAGGTTGGCCGGATTGTGCAGCGGCGCCAGCGGAGAGATCCGTTCGATCTCCGAGATCACCTCAGGAGTCACCACAGTCGGCTCGTAGAACGACCTACCACCGTGGACCACCCGATGCCCGACCGCGCTCAGTCCCGCGTCCGCCAGATCGGTTCCGTTGTCGGCGAAGAACCGCTCCGCACGCCGGACTGCGGCGAGATGGTCGTCGAGTTGCAGCGTCTCGGTGACCGTCTCCCCGTTCTGTTCATGCGTCATCGACGAGCCGGTGTCACCGATCCGCTCCGCGATGCCCTCGGCGAGCACGGTGCCGTCGGCCGGTTGCACCAGTTGATATTTCAGCGACGACGAGCCGGCATTGAACACCAGCACCGCACCGGACGTCGGGCTCATCGACGGTCCTCGCCGTCGGCGGCACCGGCGTTCTCGGTGATCGGGTCCACGCCCTCCTGCTGGGCCTGGATGGCGGTGATGGCCACGGTGTTCACGATGTCGGAGACGAGGGCTCCGCGACTCAGATCGTTGATCGGTTTGTTCAGGCCCTGCAGTACCGGTCCGATGGCGATGGCTCCGGCGCTGCGCTGGACCGCCTTGTACGTGTTGTTGCCGGTGTTCAGGTCGGGGAAGATCAGCACGGTCGCGCGGCCGGCGACCGGCGAATCGGGCATCTTGGTCTTCGCCACCGAGGGTTCCACCGCGGCGTCGTATTGGATCGGCCCCTCGACCAGCAGCTCGGGCTCGCGCTCACGCACGAGTTCGGTTGCGGTCTTGACCTTCTCGACGTCGGCGCCCGAGCCGGACGTCCCCGTCGAGTAGGACAGCATCGCGACCCGGGGATCGATACCGAAGGCCGCCGAGGTCTGCGCGGACGAGATGGCGATGTCGGCGAGCTGCTCATCGGACGGATCGGGGACGATGGCGCAGTCCCCGTACGCGAGGACCTTGTCGGCCAGACACATGAAGAACACACTCGAGACGGTCGACACCCCGGGTCTGGTCTTGATGATCTCGAAGGCCGGCCGGATGGTGTGTGCCGTGGTGTGCGACGCCCCCGACACCATCCCGTCCGCCCGGCCGGTGTGCACCATCATCGTGCCGAAGTAGGACACGTCCCGCATCTTCTCCTGCGCCCGCTCGAAATCCATGCCCTTGTGCTTGCGCAGATCGGTGTAGATCCGGGCGAACTCGTCGAGATACTCCGACTCGGCCGGGTCGATGACCGTCACGTCGGCCAGGTCGAGACCCAGCTCGGTGGAACGCTCGCGCACCGTGTCGGGGTCACCGAGCAGGGTGAGGTCGGCGACCCCGCGCCGGGCAAGCCGGTTGGCCGCGCGCAGAATCCGATCGTCATCCCCCTCCGGCAGCACGATGTGCTTCCGGTCGGCACGCGCGCGCGAGATCAAGCGGTACTCGAACATCTGCGGCGTCACCACGGTCGGCGTCGACACGTTGAGTTTGCGCATCACCTGCTCCGCGTCGACGTGGGTCTCCATCAGCGACAGCGCGGCCTCGATCTTGCGGGCCGAACCCGCACCGAACCGCCCGCGAGTGTGCGCGGCCGTCCGTGCGGTGTCGTAGGTCCCCTGCGGGCAACTGATGATCGGCAGGGTCGGTTTGAGACCACTGACGAGGGCCTCGATCATGGGGTGCGGCTTGAGCCCACCGTTGAGAATGATCCCGGCCAGGCGCGGGAACCCCTGCGCGGTATTGGCGTTCACCAGGGCGAGAAGAACATCCGAGCGGTCCGCGGGTGTGATGACGACCGTACCGTCGGTGAGCCGTTCCAGAATATGCTCCACGGTCATACCGCCGACCATCACCCGCAGCGCCTCGTTGTCGAGCAGTTCCTCGTCGCCGCTGTACATCGTGGCACCCAGCGCGTCCTTCAGCTCACTCATGGTCGGCGCGAACAGCACCGGTTCCTCCGGCAGGCACAGCGTCGGGACACCGGTTCTCAGCAGTTGCTCACGGATCTCGACGAGACGTTCGGGATCACATCGGTTGGCGACGAGCGCGATCGGTGTGGCATGCGAGGCCTTCACCTCGGCGATCAACCCCTCCGCCAGACCGTGCAACTCCTCCGGCGACCGGTCGATCGCCTTGATCGCCAACACCATCGGCGCCGAGAGGTTCGCCGCGATCCGGGCGTTGTAGCTGAGCTCCGAGGGGGTTCCGACGTCGGTGTAGTCCGAACCCACGATGACGACGCGATCGCACCGGGCCTGGACGGCGTGGAAGCGGGCGACTATCTCCGCGACCGCACCCTCGGGATCATCGTGGACCTGCTCGTAGGTGACGCCGAGACAGTCCTCATACGGAATGTCGGCGGAGTCGTAGTCCAGGAGAAGGTCGAGGATCGGATCACGATCATCGGTGGACGACCGCGAGATCGGCCGGAACACGCCGACCCGACCGCCGGTGGCCGAGAACATGGCCAGCAACCCCAGCGCGACTATCGACTTGCCGGTCTCCCCCTCGGCCGAGGCGATGTAGATACTCGTCGTGGTGTCGGCGACGACCTGGTCCGCACTCGCGGGTCCGTCGGCGTTCGCGGTCTGGACTGCATCCGTGGCCATGCGCCCCAGCATAGTGGCGGCCGCGCCGGGCACCGGGCCGCCGGACGGAACGTCAGATCAGAATTCCGGGATTGCACACCCCGGCCGGGTCGAGCGACGCCTTCACCGCCCGCAATGCGTCGAGGGCCAGCGGTCCGATCTCGTCGTGGTAGGCGTCTCGGTGGTCCCGCCCGACCGCGTGATGGTGGGTGATACTCGCACCGGACGCCCGGATCGCGGTATTGGCCGCGGTTTTCGCCGCCGCCCATTGCTCCAGCGGGTCATCGCCGAACGGCGCGACGACCGTGAAGTACAGCGACGCTCCCGACTCGTAGACATGGCTGATGTGGCACATCACCAGTGGGGGCGTGCCCGACGCCGTGAGCGAGTCCGTGAGGGCGGCCGTCACCGCGGTGCGCACCTCGTGCAGCCGAGACCAGAAGGCGACGGTCTCGAGCGTCTCGACGAGCACCCCCGCGTCGAGTAACGGATCACGCAGATACGGTCCCGCGAAACGGCCTGTACGCCAGGCCTCCCCAGGGCCGTCGCCCAGCGCGCTGCCCCCGACATCGGTCAGGAGCGCCGACGCCGCGTCGCGCCGACGCGCCACCTCGTCGGCGCCACCCTCGTACCCGGCGACGACCAGACACCCCGCAGAACCACCGTCGCCCGCCTCGCCCTCGCCCCCGGCGCCGGTGTCACTCGGCCCGCTCGCTTCGCTCCCGGCGCCGGCTGGATCGGCGAGATTCAACGCCGTCTCGACCTCGTCGGACAGTCGGAGCACTGTCGGTAGCGGACCGTCCTGGGCGAGCCGACGGAGGGCGGTCGCGCCGTCGGCGAACGACGCGAATCGCCAGGCGTCGAAGACGCGGGTCGTCGGGACCGGCCGGATGCGCAGTTGGACGCTGGTGATGACACCGAACACGCCCTCCGAGCCGAGGACCAGCTGACGGAGATCGGGTCCGGCCGCCGAGCGGGGCGCGGTGCCGAGTTCGATCGTGCCGCGCGGCGTCGCGAGCACCAGGCCCTCGACCATCTCGTCGAACCGCCCGTAGCCCGCCGACGACTGTCCGGCCGACCGGGTGGCCGCGTACCCACCGATCCCGGCGCCCTCATAGGACTGCGGGAAATGGCCTATGGTCCAGCCCTTCTCGCGGAGGAGCGCTTCGGCCGCCGGCCCCCGCAGGCCTGCCTCCAGGGTGGCCATCCGGGAGATCTCGTCGATCTCGACCACGCGGTCGAGACGTCGCAGGTCGAGGCTGATCACACCGGCGACCCCAGCGCGGTCCGGCGTCAGACCGCCCACCACCGACGTCCCGCCGGTGAACGGCACCACCGCGATCCGCCGCTCCGAACACAGCCGCAGGATCGCGACCACCTCATCGTGGTCACCCGGGTAGACCACCAGATCGGGCGCGTCATCGGCGTCGCCCGCACGCAACCGCAGGATGTCCGGGGTGGAGTAACCCCGCGTGTGCTGAACCCGGACGACATCCGCATCGGATACGTTGTCCGGACCGACCAACTCCGAGATCTGCTCTCGGACATCGACATCGACGGCCGGTCGGGCAAGCGTGATCGTCGCCGGGTCGACGCCGGCATCGGCCTGGCGGTCGCCGGCGAGAGCAGCCGCCGCACCGGGCAGTTCGGCGGTACGCGCCGGATCGCCCCATCGCGGTCGGCGCATCTGGACGACGGGGATCGCGGTCTCGTCGGACATCCGCTCACCACCGCTCATCGTGCCGAGCCCGGTCCGGTACCGCCGGCCGGTTCCGCGCCCCCGGCGTCGTCTCGCACGACCGCACGGACGACCAGTTCGGCGATCTGCTCGTCGCTCAGGAAGCTGTCGGGGATGAGCATGAGGGAGTATATGGTCCGCACGAGGAATTCCGCGGCCCCTCGCGGGTTCGGGAACAGCTGGTCCCCGATCTCGGGTTCGAGGTCGGGCAGGGTCTCCGACACGATCTGATGGATGAGGGTGGGTCCGGCCGGATCGCTGGTGGCGACCAGCGCGCGGACGACCTCCTCGGGCTCCTTGCGCAGCACGTACTGCAGCGCGTCGTGGTTCCTGATGTACGGCAGGACGTTCACCACCTGCGCGTGGATCTTGCCCGCCGCGTCGGGCGCACTCGCCGACCACTCGACCAGCTTCACCCGCAGCAGCGAGACCTCTCGCTCGACGATCGCCGTGACCAGCGCTTCGCGCCCGCCGAACATCCGGTAGGCGGTGGCGCGCGCGACTCCGGCGTGCCGTGCCACCGACGTCAGACTCAGCGTCTTGGCCCCGAACCGGGAGACGAGCCCGACTCCGACATCCACCATGCGGTCACGATCCATGCGAAAACCGTAGCGAATCAGGATGAGGCGGGAACCGTCGTGGTGGTCGTCGTGACGGTCGGCGCCGTGGTCGTGGTCTCATCCGGCGCGACATCTCGGGTGCTCGTCTGCGATGCCGGGTCGTCGGCGGGCCGATCGGACTCCCGTGACTCCGACGGCGCGGACGGGGCCGGCTGAGGTGAGGATCGACGGACCGGCGGCGTCGTCCGCTCGGTCACCGGCGCCTCGGCTCGCGCGCTGATCGTTGTCTGACGCTCCACACGGTCGGCGCCCGCACCGCCGCCGCGGCACTCGACGACGAAGGTCCTCGACACATTCGGGAACACGGCCGCTCCCAGAGAACCACGCGAACCGGGCCCCATCGCCGTCGAGTCGGTGGGCCGCAGCGCACCGCTCGGCGTCAGCGTGCACACCACTGCCGGGTCACGCGTCGCGTTGTTGTACAGATCGATCCGCAGTCGGGCCCCGTCGACGCGCACCGCGCACCCGGGGACAGGCCCCGACCCGGCGAACGGCGGACAGCTCACATTCGGTGGCGCCGCAGGCGATTCCGAGTCGACGGTCAGAAGCGTCACCGCCGTGCCGAGGGTCAGCGATCCACCGATCGCGAGACCGGCGACGAGCTTGCGCATGACGGTGTCCCCTCGGTTGCGGTCGGGCCGGGAACCCGTTGCGGGTCTGGCGGCGTCGTCGCCGGCGACGATGCGTCCAGGCTACGCGTAGGGCGGACCACGCGTAGCCTTCTCGGCAGCAATCGGCGCGCGATGGCGACCCCGGCGAGGCAGAGCAGTCCACCGACGATGCCGACGCCGGTGGGCAACTCGTCGAGCAGCGCCCACGACAGGACGATGACGATCGCGGGGACCACGAGCGTCGTGGCCGCCATCGCGCTCGCATCGGTGCGCGCCAGCGCATACGCCCACGTGGAGAAGGCGATCGCGGTCGGCCCCACACCGAGGTAGATGACCGCCCAGATCGCCCCCGACTGGGCGTCGGACAACTCGCCGACGGCGACCGGGGCGAACGGCGCGGTGGCCACAAGACCCGCGACCGCACCCAGCCAGGTCGCGGTCAGCGCGTCGACGGTGCGCAGCGCGGACTTCTGGATCAGTACGCCGGTCGCATACAGGACCGCCGCGGCGACCCCGAGGACGATGCCCAGCCAGTCTGCGTGCGCGTCCGCGGTCGCGGATCCGCCGAGCGCTATCAGCACGACGCCGGCGAAGGCGATCGTCATACCGATCACGAGATGGCGCGGGAATCCCTCTCCCAGAAACAGTCCCGCGGCGACGGCCACGAGGATCGGCGCCAGGTTCACCAGCAGCGCCGCGGTGCCGGCGTCGAGGTGACGCTCCGCCCAGTTCAGCAGGATGGTGTAACCCGCGAACCAGGCGACACCGTAGGCGATCACCATGGCGAGTGCACGACCCCGCGGGAACAGTGGGCGTGCCTGCGCTCCGGTTCTTCGCGCACGCAGACGCACCACCGCCAGGAGGATCGTCAGCGGGACGACGGCGGCGAGCAGGCGCAAGAAGGCCATGGCACCCGGAGAGAACGTGTCGCCCAGCGCGCGGATGCCGACGAACGCCGATGCCCACAGTACGACGGTGACGAGCGCGGCGAGTGCGGGCAGCGATGCGGAGGCGGACACGGCGGAGGCAGACACAGCGGAGGCAGACACAAGGGGTGCCGGCGGGCGCGAGGACATGACGTCCAGAGTCACCCATTCGGGACTTCAGGACAAGTGGATATTCGGATGCGTCAATTCAGTGACACTGAAGTGTTGTCGCTGTACTGTCATCGCATGGTCGACATCCACCGTCTCCGGGTCCTGCGTTCGGTCATCGGCGAGCAGTCGATCGGCGGGGCCGCGACGGCACTCGGGTACACACCGTCGGCGGTCAGTCAGCACATCGCCACGCTCCAACGCGAGACCGGGCTGTCGCTGGTGGAGCGAGACGGGCGCGGCATCGTGCCGACCGAGGCAGGCACCATCCTGGCGCGCGAGTCCGACACCGTCTTCGAACAGATCGCCCGCGTCGACGGTCTGATCTCGGAGCTGCGCGACGGGCGCCTCGGCCAGTTGCGCATCAACTACTTCGCCTCCGCCGGCACCACCTGGATCCCACCGATCGTCGCGGCGATCTCTCGCGAATTCCCCGGACTGCGACTCGATCTGCGCCTCATCGAACTGATGGGACCCTCGTCGACGTCTCCCGACATCGAGATCTACGTGGCGGACAATCAACACCCCTCTCCCGAGGTCGCCGGCTTCGTCGGTCGCCGACTGACCACAGACCCGTATCACGCAGTCGTGCCGGAGGATTCACCGTGGGCGGCGCTCGACTCGGTCACCCTGCGCGAACTGTCCCAGGTTCCCTGGGTCGACAACGACGTGGCACGCGGACCCTGCCGGCAGGCCCTGCTGGACGCGTGCACGTCGGTGGGCTTCGTACCCGACTTCAGCGTGGAGACACAGGATTACCCGACCGCGATCCGATTCGTCGCGGCCGGGGTCGGACTCACCGTCGTCCCCCGGCTCGCACTCATCGACCTGCCGCCCGGAGTCGCGTCGATCCCGATCGTCGATCCCACACCCGCACGCGAGGTGCGGGTCCGGGTACGCCAGGCCGGACTCGACCTACCGCCGGTCCGACGCGTGCTCGACATGCTCGACGCCGCTGTCGCCCAACCTGTCTCATAGGCTTCGACAGGCTCAGCCGGCGGGAAACAGGCCCAGCCGGCGGGAGCAGGCACAACCCCGGGCGAACGGGTCAGGCGAGCTTGCGCAGGCGTGGGGCGAGGTCGCGTTCGAAGTTCTCCAGGAACCGCTGCTGGTCGTGTCCGGGGGCGTGGAAGACCAGGTGGTTGAGTCCGGCGTCGGTGTAGAACTTGACCTTCTCGACGGCCTCGTCGGGATCGGAGGACACGATCCACCGTTTGGCGACCTGCTCGATCGGCAGTTCGTCGGCCAGACGTTCCATCTCGGTGGAGCTGTTGACGCTGTGCTTCTGTTCCGGGGTCAGCGACAGCGGGGCCCAGAACCGGGTGTTCTCCAGCGCCAGTTCGGGATCGGGATCGTAGGAGATCTTGATCTCGATCATCTTGTCGATGGTGTCGACATCGCGCTCGGCCTTTGCCGCGCCTTCGGCGACGGCGGGCAGCAGCTTCTCGGTGTAGAGCTCAGGACCCTTACCGGAGGTACAGATGAATCCGTCACCGGCACGCCCGGCGTAGCGGGCGACGACCGGGCCGCCGGCGGCGACGTAGACCGGGATCGGTTGCTCGGGAATGTCATACATGTACGCGCCCTGCGTGTGGTAGTACTCGCCGTCGAAGTTGATCTCCTCGCCGGTCCACAACTCACGCATGAGCGTGATCGACTCACGCAGGCGTGCGAAGCGTTCCTTGAACTCCGGCCACTCGCCCTGGAATCCGGTCGCGTACTCGTTGAGCGCTTCGCCGGTCCCGACGCCGAGCATGATGCGCCCGGGGTACAGGCAGCCCATCGTGGCGAAGGCCTGCGCGATGACCGCGGGGTTGTAGCGGAAGGTCGGGGTCATCACCGAGGTGCCGATCTGGACCCGCTTGGTGCGCTCACCGACCGCGGCCATCCAGGCCAGCGAGAACGGGGCGTGTCCGCCGTTGTGCCGCCAGGGCTGGAAGTGATCGCTGACCGCAACCGAATCCATGCCGTGCTCCTCGGCCGCGACCGCGATCTCCACCAGCTCGCGCGGATCGAACTGCTCCGCCGATGCCTTGAAACCGAGCTTGAGTTCTGCCATGTCCGTCGCTCCTTTGCCACCGGCCCGCACCGCCGGCCCGGGCCGGTCTGTCAGTCGCCGAATCGTGTTGTGACCTCGCATACCAACGTAGAGCATGCCCGGAAACAGCGGCGTCGCCAGCCTGTCACCGCGTCAGCCGGCGTGCCTGCCGGCCGCAGCCGCCTCATCGAGCTCACCGACGGTCAACGTCCGGGACGCTCCGGCCCTCGTGTCGGCGATGTGCCGCTCCAGCAGGTCGGCCGCACGCTCGGAGTCGCGGTCGCGCACGGCGTCGAGGATCGCGCGATGCTCGGCCACCGACACGTCGTGCCGCCGGCCCGCGGTCGGCAGGTAGTAGAAACGAACCCGCTTGTTCACGTCGGCGACCATCGACTCGAGAACGCGGTTGTGCGCACACCCGGCGAGCCCGACATGGAAGTCGCAATTGATGGCGGACAGCACCGCGTCATCGGTGGTCGCATCCTGACGCTCGACGATGCGCACGAGGCCGTCGAGTTGCGCGGCCGTGCGTCGTTGCGCCGCAAGCCACGCCGCCTTCCGCTCGACGATGAGCCGCGCCTCGAACAGGTCCGACAGTTCGGCGGCGTCCCGCTCCATGACGTAGGTCCCGCGGTTGTGACGACGGACGACCCACCCCTCGGCTTCCAGGGACCGGAGAGCCTCCCGCACGGGGATGTGGCTGACCCCGGACTCCCGGGCGAGCTCGTCGGCATTGATCCTCGTGCCGGGCGCGAGCCGCCCGGAGAGGATGGCCTCCTCCACGTCGACGCGGATGCGGTCGGCGGGGGCGGGGGTCGCGCCCACGGCGCCGCGCTCGATCATGGCGAGATCCTATATGAACCAGCCCTTTCCGTGCATGGGCGACGCCTGCGTGCGGTCGTCGGCGCGAACGGTGCTTCGCATGGACCTTGGCCCGGCCGTGGTTAATCCGCTGTTAACGACGGCGCAACCGGGGCGCGACGATATCCGCGTTTCCTATAGGAACTTGCATCGAGGTTCGGGAGGAACCATGAGCTCTACCGCAGACATACCGGTCGCCGGCGCCGCCGCGTCGACGTTCGACGAGTACGAGGACCGACCGGTCCCGGCATCGGCGCGCAAGTCGCTCTTCGCGGTGTCGTCGGTGTGGCTGGGGTTCCCGATGATCCTCACCTGCGCCGTCTTCGGCGGCATGATCGTCTACTCGCTCGGATTCTGGCCGGGCATGGCCGCGATCGCGGTCGGCAACCTGATCCTGATGGCCTACGTCGGCCTGCTCAGCTACCAGGCGGGACGCACCGGCGAGAACTTCGCGCTGATGGCGGCCCGGACCTTCGGTGCGAAGGGCTACCGCATCCCGGCGGCCTTCCTCACCACCGTGGTGATCGGCTGGTTCGCCTTCCAGACCGGCCTCACCGGTTCGACACTCGAGGCGAGCATGGGGTGGAACGCCACGGTGATCGCGCTGCTCGCCGGCGTCGGGTACGTGGCGGCGACCCTGCTCGGTATCCGGGCGCTGACCGTGATCGGCATCGTCGCGGCGCCGCTCTACCTCGTCCTCGGCGTCCTCGCCATCGTCGACGCCTCGTCCGCGCCGGGCGCGGCGGAGTTCACCTCCTACGCCGGTGGCGCCGGCGCCACCGCGCTCACCTTCGGTGCCGCGGTCACCCTCGTGGTCGCCCTGTTCGCCGACTCCGGAACCATGACAGCGGATTTCACCCGCTGGTCAGTCAACGGCAAGCAGGCCTTCCTCGCCGCCTTCAGCGCCTTCCCCGTCGGCAACACCATCGCGCTGACCATCGGCGGCGTCATCGTCGCAATGGGAGCAGGCGACGATCCGGCCACCAACGGCGGTGGGTTCCTCGGCATCCTCATCGACAACGGCGGCGTACTGGTCCCGATCGCGATCGCCTTCGTGTTCATCAACCTCGGATCGGTGTGCACGCACTGCCTCTACAACGGCGCCGTCGGCTGGAGCGAGCTCACCGGCATCCGGATGCGCATCCTGACCGTCGCACTCGGGGCCGTCGGCGTGGCGCTCGCGGTCGCCGGCATCTGGCAGCACTTCGAGGACTGGCTCAACCTGCTCGGCGTCGTCGTCCCGCCGCTCGGCGCGGTCCTGATCGTCGACCAGGTGCTGCCACGGACGAGGCGGACCGCATCGGCCGACTCCCCGGCCGCCTGGCGCGCACCATCGTTCGTCGCGTGGGCCGGCGGCGCGATCGCAGCACTCGTCACCCACTATGTCGCCCCGGTTCTGTGCGTCGTCGCGGTGGGGATACTCGTGTCCGGTGTCCTCGCCGCGCTCCTGAGCCGGCGACCATCCGCTCCGTCGACCACGGCACCGGCCACTGCCGAGGACACCGCCTCGGCTCCGGTCTGACGCCCTTCGAGGCTCGTCGCTATCGCTCCTCGCACCTCAGGGAGCAGAACGAGATCTCGTCGCTATCGCTCCTCGCACCTCAGGGAGCAGAACGAGACCCCGTCGCTATCGCTCCTCGCACCTCAGGTAGCAGAACGAGATCCCGTCGCCATCGCTCCTCGCACCTCAGGCATCGGCAGTTCCCCGACAATCAGGAATCGACCATGACATCTGCTGCACCACAAAAGTTTTCGACGATAGGCGCCGCCCGGCCGTATGCGTGGCCCTACGACGGCGGTTTCGACCCCGCCGCCACCGCACTCCTCTGCATCGACTGGCAGACCGACTTCTGCGGACCCGGCGGGTACGTCGATTCGATGGGCTACGACCTGTCGTTGACCCGGGCGCCGCTCGAACCCACCGCCCGGGTCCTGGCCGCGGCGCGCGACGCCGGCCTCACGATCATCCACACCCGAGAGGGACACCGCGCCGACCTGTCCGACCTCCCGGCCAACAAACGCTGGCGGTCGGGACGGATCGGAGCCGAGATCGGCTCCACCGGGCCCTGCGGCCGAATCCTGATCCGCGACGAGCCGGGATGGCAGATCGTCCCGGAGGTCGCTCCCCTCGACGGCGAGATCATCATCGACAAACCGGGCAAAGGCGCCTTCTACGCGACCGACCTCGACCTCGTGCTGCGCACCAACGAGATCACGCACATCATCCTCACCGGCATCACGACCGACGTCTGCGTGCACACCACGATGCGCGAGGCCAACGACCGCGGCTACGAGTGCCTCATCCTCTCGGACTGCACGGGCGCGACCGACCCCGCCAATCACGAGGCTGCCCTGAACATGGTCACGATGCAGGGCGGCGTCTTCGGTGCCGTGGCCGCGTCGTCGGACCTGCTCGACGTGCTGGGCGCCGCGGTGTCCGTCGAGGTCGCGGTCTAGTCCCGATCGGCCGACAACCAGGCGTTCGCTCCCGGCGATTCCTCCGGCAGCGAACAGACTGGACTTGAAGCTCGGTTGAAGTTCTACCGTGGACATCATGAGCATGCAGTCCGTGGCCTGGGACATGATGTACAAGTCCGCCACCCAGCCCAGCAGCAAGCGGTTGCGGGGCGACCGCCGGGTGACACTCCGCCGCATCGGCGAGTTCGCCCGTCCCCACCGGCGTCGTATCGCCTTGTTCCTCGTCCTGTCGGTCTTCACCGCAGTCCTCACGGTGGTGACCCCGCTGCTGGCCGGGCGGGTCGTCAACCTCATCACCGAGAGCGGCTCGGAGACGATGATCGTCGGACTCGCGGTCGCCATCGCGCTGATCGCCGTCGCCGAGGCCGCCGCGGGAATCGGGGTCCGGTGGCTGTCGGCGAACATCGGCGAGGGCCTCATCCTCGATCTGCGTCGAGCCGTCTTCGACCACGTGCAGCAGATGCCGGTCGCGTTCTTCACCCGTACCCGCACCGGCGCTCTGGTGAGCCGGCTCAACAACGACGTCATCGGCGCCCAACGCGCATTCAGCGACACCCTGTCCGGCGTCGTGTCCAACATCGTCACGCTCACCCTGACCCTCGCGGTGATGATCGCGATCAGCTGGCAGATCACGCTGCTCGCGCTGATCCTGCTGCCGGTCTTCGTCGTACCGGCGCGGCGGATGGGCCGGCGCATGGCCGCGCTGTCCCGCGAGGCCGCCGAGCACAACGCCCGGATGTCGACGCAGATGACCGAGAGGTTCTCCGCCCCCGGTGCCACGCTGGTGAAACTCTTCGGACGCCCCGACCTCGAGTCGCGCGAGTTCGCCGAACGCGCCGACCGCGTCCGCGACATCGGCGTGCGCCGGTCGATGCTGCAGGCGTACTTCATGACGACGCTGATGCTGGTCTCCGCGCTCGCCCTCGCCCTGGTCTACGGACTCGGCGGATGGCTTGCGGTGCAGGATCATCTGTCCGCGGGCGCGGTCGTGTCATTGGCCCTGCTGCTGACCCGGATGTATGCGCCACTGACCGCCCTGGCGAATGCACGTGTCGAGATCATGAGTGCGCTGGTCAGTTTCGAGCGCGTCTTCGAGGTGCTCGATCTGCGGCCACTCATCACCGACGCCCCGGACGCGATCCCGGTTCCCGGCACCGAGAGTGGGCGGCCCGTGCCGGTGTCCGTCCGGTTCGAGGACGTCACGTTCGCCTATCCGGCGGCCGACAAGGTGTCCCTGGCCTCGCTGGAAGAGGTTGCCCAGCTGGACAATCGAGCCGGGACGACGGTGCTGCACAACGTCGACCTCGACGTCCCGGCCGGAAGCATGGTGGCCCTCGTGGGCAGTTCAGGTGCCGGGAAGTCGACGATCGCGAGTCTCGCGACCCGCCTCTACGACGTCGACGAGGGCTCGATCCAGCTCGCCGGAGTGGACATCCGCCGGTTGCAGACCGCGTCAGTGCACCGGACGGTCGGCCTCGTCACCCAGGACGGCCACCTCTTCCACGACACCATCCGCGCCAACCTCGTTCTCGCGCAGCCCGACACCTCCGACGACGAGATCTGGGACGCGCTCCGGCGCGCTCGGCTCGACGGCCTCGTCGGCTCGCTGCCCGATGGACTGGACACGGTTGTCGGCGAACGCGGCTACCGACTGTCCGGCGGTGAGCGGCAACGGATGACGATCGCCCGTCTGCTCCTCGCCCAGCCGTCGGTCGTCATCCTCGACGAGGCGACCGCACATCTCGACTCGACGTCGGAGGCGGCGGTTCAGGAGGCGCTCGGCGAGGCGCTCGAGGGGCGGACCTCGATCGTCATCGCCCACCGGCTCTCGACGATCCGGGCCGCCGACGAGATCGTCGTACTCGAAGGTGGGCGCGTCGTCGAGCGCGGTGATCACCCGACGCTCCTCGCCCGCAACGGACGCTACGCCGAGCTCTACCGCACGCAGTTCGCCGAGGACGACCCCGAGGACTCGGATTCGCTGACCGCGTGACCCTTCGTGACGCGGCCTCCGCAAACTCCGACCGCTCCTCAGGCAGCAGGAGCAGACACCGACCCCGCAAACTCCGACCGCTCCTCAGGCAGCAGGGGCAGACACCGACCCCGCAAACTCCGACCGCTCCTCAGGGAGCAGGGGCAGACGCCGGCCCCGTGCGTCCAGAGAGGGTCCGATTTCCTGCTCCCTGAGGTGCGAGCGAAGCGAGCCACGAAGGGTCTCGTCAGGGACCGTGGTGGATTCAGTCGTCGAGGTCGTCGAAGTTGTCGATCAACCCGCGGCGGCGGGGACGGTCGTCGGCGTCCTTGACCCGTTCCCCGAGGCGGCGCCGGAGCTGCATGGCGATCAGCACGATGTTGACGACCACCACGGCGATCCCGACCGCCACCCAGAACCATCGGCCCTCCTGCCACCAGCCGACGGTCAGCCAGCCGATGCAGAAGATGAGGATGGTCGCGCCGACGATGGTCAGCGTCATCGAGAACGTCTGCGCGCTCCGCGAGAAGTCGGGGCCGGTGGTCACGATGATCTCCTGCATTCGGGGATGGCTGCTGTCTCGGCCCGTCCCGCCGTGAACGATGTCGTGGTGGGGCAATTCAGGACTGGATCACCATGACAACCGCGACGAGGACGGCCACCATCACTATCGCAGCGACCACGAGCATGACCTGCCGCGGCCCCGGCATATCGCCACCGGTGACCAGCGCCCGCGACGTCCGCCGCCACCGCCAGGCGCCGAGAACCGCCAGCGAGGCACCCAGCCCGACCATCAGAACACCCAGCACGATGTCGAGCAGCGGAGTGGTCTCGTCGGGTGAGAGGTAGACGACGGCGATACCGGCGGCGATGAAACCGAGCGCGGTCCGGACCCACGCGAGCAGCGTGCGCTCGGCGGCGAGGGTGAAGCGGGCGTCCACCGCGCCGGGCGGTCTGATCTCCAGCTCGTCGGCGTACGACGGGCCCGACGGCGCGGGAGCCGGAGCGTTCACACCGTCAGCCGGCCCGCTTACCCGTTCGTTCGTCAGTGGTCTTGCCCTCTCGGATCGCTTCGGCGGCGAAGGCCGCGGTCACCTCGACCGCGTCCAGGGTCTCCGGGTGATGTGCGCTCAGCACCGGAAACGCGTGTACCTGCCAAGCGTAACTGTGCGCCACCGCGGTGACGCCCGCCTCGTCCAGCGATTCGACGAGGTCGATGACATCGGGCTCGAGCATCTCCCCCTCGGCCGCCACGAGCACGGTCGGCGGGAAGGACGTGAGGTCGGCGTCGGCGATACGCCGGACCCCGGTGAGCTCGACGGGGCCCTGGTCGAACTGCGGCGCCAGGCGCGCCATCTTGGACTTGGGCAGGTAGGCGTCAGAGCGGCTGGACCGGTCCGGATGGATGCCGAGATCCATGTCGAGCAGCGGCGAGAAACCGATCAGCGCCGCCGGCGTGGGCAGTCCCCGCGTGACGGCCGCCTCGACGACCTTCGCGGCCAGGAAGCCGCCAGCCGAGTCCCCGGCGACGATGACCCGGCGGAAGCCCCGCTCGTTGATCAGCTCGGCATAGGCGTCGACGGCGTCGACGACGGAGGTGCCGACACCCGCCTTCGGCAGCTGGCGGTACTCCAGCGAGAACACCGGCACCTCACAGGCTCGCGCCATCCGTGCGGCTATCGACCGGTGTGTACCGAGTCCGCAGACGACGAAGGCGCCGCCGTGCAGATAGAGCATGGCGGTATCGCTGTCCCGGCGGGACGGTCCGACCGGCATGATCAGCTCGGCCGGACGACCGGCCAGGACCAGTTGCTCGCGGACCACACCCCGGGGCTTGGGCCCGACCGCCATGAGCCGGTCGATGAGGAACAGTCCCGCCAGCCCCTGCTTGTTGACCGGCCACAACGCCAGTGTCGGCTTCAGGAACACGCGTGCTCCGAACCACATGGGGAACGACCGAAGGCTCGGCCGACGGTGGTGAACGATGGGCATCAGATCCTCCTGGCCCGAAGCTACACCTCACGGCCGTCCGTTTCAGTACGTTCGTCGGGGTCGCCGTTCACTGTGTCGAGGTCTGTCGGTCACCTTCGTCGGCTATATTCTCGGACTCGTGACCAGATCGCGGATGTGCCCGGCAGGTGCCGGTTAGGTGCCGATTCCACCCCAGTTCCTGCTGTCTGCGCAGGCAGACCCCCCTCGCACCCTCTGCGATGTCCTCACCGCCACCGCGCGAGCACACCCGGACGCGGCGGCCATCGACGACGGTGAGATGACCCTGACCTACGGCCAGTTGCTGGCCGTGGTCCGCCGCACCGTCGCGCGCCTCGGCGAGGTCGGCGTCGGGCGCGGCAGCCGGGTCGGCATCCGGATGCCCTCGGGCTCGCGAGACCTCTACGTGGCGATCCTGGCGACCCTCTATGCGGGTGCCGCGTACGTCCCGGTCGATGCCGACGACCCGGACGAGCGCGCCGAACTCGTCTTCGGCGAGGCCGGTGTCGACGCCATCGTCGACGCCGACGGACCCCGTTCGACGAGATCGACGCCCACTCCCGCGGAACCCCCGGCCCGCCCGACGCCCGACGACGACGCGTGGATCATCTTCACCTCCGGGTCAACCGGGAAGCCCAAGGGCGTCGCGGTCACCCACCGCAACGCCGCGGCCTTCGTCGACGCCGAGGCGGCGATGTTCCTGCCGGACGCCCCGATCGGTCCGCACGACCGGGTCCTGGCCGGATTGTCGGTCGCCTTCGATGCCTCGTGCGAGGAGATGTGGCTCGCGTGGCGCAACGGTGCGTGCCTGGTGCCCGCACCGCGCTCGCTGGTCCGCAGCGGCATGGATCTCGGGCCGTGGCTGGTAGCGCGCGACATCACCGTCGTGTCGACGGTGCCCACCCTGGCCTCGCTGTGGCCGCCGGAAGCCCTGGAAGCGGTGCGGCTGTTGATCTTCGGCGGCGAGGCCTGCCCGCCCGAACTCGCCGACCGGCTCGCCGTCCCGGGGCGCGAGGTGTGGAACACCTACGGCCCGACCGAGGCAACGGTCGTGGCCTGCGCCGCACCGTTGGGCGGCGACGGCCCGGTACGTATCGGATTGCCGTTGCGCGGCTGGGATCTCGCGGTCGTCGACGCCCAGGGACAACCGGTGGACGAAGGCGAGGTCGGCGAGCTGGTGATCGGCGGCGTCGGCCTGGCCCGATATCTCGATCCCGCGAAGGACGCGGAGAAGTACGCGCCGATGCCGACCCTCGGCTGGGAACGCGCCTATCGCAGTGGCGATCTGGTGCGCCTGGACACCGCGGGCCTGTTGTTCATGGGCCGCGCCGACGACCAGGTGAAGGTCGGCGGCCGGCGTATCGAACTCGGTGAGATCGACAACGCACTGCAGAACCTGCCCGGGGTGAGCGGGGCCGCGGCCGCGGTCCGCAAGTCCGCGGCGGGCAACAGTCTCCTCGTCGGTTACCTGGTGTCGGCCGATCCCGCCTTCGACGTCGCCGACGCGCACGCCGAGTTGCGGCGCCAACTGCCCGCCGCGATGGTTCCCACCCTGGCCGTTGTCGACGAACTGCCTACGCGCACTTCGGGAAAGGTTGATCGTGATGCGCTGCCCTGGCCCCTGCCGGGCAGCAGCAGACCAGTGGATGACGATGTAGAACTCAGTGAGACCGAGCTGTGGCTGGCGCAACTGTGGACCGATGTCCTCGGCTTGACCGTCTCCAGCCCGGACGTCGACTTCTTCGCCGAGGGCGGCGGGTCGCTGGCGGCCGCACAGCTCGTCACCGCGGTGCGCGAACGGTACCCCGACATCTCGGTGGCCGACCTCTACGACCATCCTCGCCTGGGGTCCATGGCCGAGATGCTCGACGCGCGTCGCCCGACGACGAGCGTCGACGAACGCCACATCGAACCGACCCCGCGCTCGGCCGGGCTGGCGCAGCTGGCACTCACCCTCCCGTTGACGACGCTCACCGGATTGCAGTGGGCGACGTGGCTCGGCGTGGTCAACAACCTCGCGGTGCTCGCCGCCGAGCGGATGAACCGCACGGTCGAGTGGCTGGTCGAGATCAACTGGTGGGTCCTGCTGGCAGCCTTCCTGGTCGTCATCACCCCACCCGGACGCATGTGCATCGCGGCCCTCGGCGCCCGAGTGCTCCTCGCCGGCGTCACTCCGGGCGTCTACCCGCGAGGCGGCAGCGTCCATGTGCGTCTGTGGGTGGCCGAACGGCTCCTCGATGCCAGCGGAGCCGCCAACCTGTCCGGGGCACCGTGGATGATCTATCTCGCCCGGGCTCTCGGGGCGACGATCGGTCGCGGCGTCGACCTGCACACCATCCCGCCGGTGACCGGACTGCTCACCGTCGGCGACGGCGCATCGGTCGAACCCGAGGTCGACATCTCCGGCTGGTGGATCGACGGCGACGACGTCCACATCGGCGAGATCGCCATCAAACGTGGGGCCTCGATCGGCGCACGGTCGACGCTCACCCCGGGCGCGGTCGTCGGCCGCGACGCCGTCGTCGCCCCCGGGTCGGCGGTGTTCGGCCGGGTCAAGGCCCGCCAGCACTGGGCCGGCTCGCCCGCGGTCAAGATCGGGAAGGCCGAGCACCCCTGGCCGGACCACCGACCGCCCCGGGCGACGTGGTGGGTACCGATCTACGGACTGTCGTCGCTGGGGCTGGCCGCGATACCGCTCCTCTCGCTCGCATCAGGCCTGGCCGTCATCGGGGCCTGGGCCCTGACCGCGGACCGGTTGCGCGACGCCGGGATTCGCGCGCTGATCCTGCTGCCCGCGGCCACCGTCACGAGCCTCTTCGTGTTCGCCGCGATCACCGCGGCCCTGGTCCGGCTCGCCTCGATCGGCCTGCACACCGGATACCACCCGGTCCGCTCCCGTGTCGGCTGGCAGGTCTGGATCACCGAGCGCCTTCTCGACGCCGCGCGCACCTACCTGTTCCCGCTGTACGCGAGCCTGCTGACGCCGACCTGGTTCCGCATCCTCGGTGCGAAGGTGGGTGTGGGGACCGAGATCTCCACCGCACTCGTACTCCCCCGGTTCACCACCATCGGCGACGGCGCCTTCCTCGCCGACGACACGATGGTCGCGTCGTACGAACTCGGCGGCGGCTGGCTGCACATCGACGAGGCGAAGATCGGCAAGCGATCCTTCCTCGGCAACTCCGGCATGACCGGGCCCGGACGCAAGGTCCCCAAGAACGGTCTGGTGGCGGTGTTGTCGGCGACGCCCGATCGCGCGAAGTCGGGATCGAGCTGGCTCGGCAGCCCGCCGGTGCGCCTACGGCGGACCGCCGCCGAGATCGACACCTCGCGCACGTTCGACCCGCCGGCGACGCTGAAGATCGCCCGCTCACTCATCGAGACGCTGCGTCTGGTGCCGGTGATGGTGTCGTTCGGGCTGGGCGTCGGGCTGCTGCTCGCACTGCAATACGTCGCGGTGCACGTGCACTATGGGGTCGCGGCCCTGGTGAGCGGCCTGCTCCTGCTGGTCGTCGGCGCGATCGCCTGCATCACCGCCGCCGCGGCCAAATGGCTCGTCGTCGGCCGCATCACGGTCAGCGAGCACCCGCTGTGGAGCTCGTTCGTCTGGCGGAACGAACTGTCCGACGCCTTCGTGGAGACCGTTGCGGCCCCCTGGTTCGCCAACGCCGCGACCGGCACGCCGATCCTCAATCTGTGGCTGCGGATGCTCGGCGCGAAGATCGGCCGCGGCGTCTGGTGCGAGACCTACTGGCTTCCCGAGGCCGACCTCGTCACCCTCGGCGACGGCGCGACCGTGCAACGCGGCTGCGTGGTCCAGACCCATCTGTTCCACGACCGCGTCATGGCCATCGACCGCGTCACGCTCGGGGCGGGTGCGACCCTCGGCCCGCACTGCGTCGCCCTGCCCGCATCCGGACTCGGCGACTCGGCGACCGTCGGGCCGGCGTCGCTGGTCATGCGCGGCGACGTGGTCCCGGCTCACACCCGCTGGCAGGGGAACCCCATCGCTCCCTGGCCGCGCTGATCCGAAGGGACCGCATAACCGCAGGTCACAGCCCCTGCTCCCTGAGGAGCGAGGAGCGAGGAGCGAGGAGCGAGGAGCGAAAGCGACGAGCCACGAAGGGTTGGCGACACACCTCGCCAGGACCCTTCGTGACGGCCTCCGCAAGCTCCGGCCTCCTCAGGGAGCAGTTAGAGGGCTCACTCCGGGCGCACCGGGCTCTTTCGTAGTTCCGGCTCAGACCGCCGGCTCGCCGGCGACCGGCTGCTCGACCTTCTTCGGCAGCGTGAGCAGCGTGGCGATCGACAGTGCGACGAGCATGATGCCGCCGACCCAGGCGAGTACCTCGAGCGAGAAGGCGGGCAGCACCATCATCACGATGCCCGCGATGATCGCGATGACGCCCGAGATGATCAGGAACCAGGTGGGGGCGTGACCCGATTTGGTGATCGCCGCGTACAGGTCGGCGACGCCCTGGAAGATCCAGCCGATACCGATGAACACCGCGAGTAGCCAGACCGCGTCGCCCGGGCTGAACAGCGCGATCACACCGGCCAGCAGCACGATTGCGCCGACGATGCCCAGCATCACCCGGACCCCGGTGCTCAGGAACGACGCCGCGAAGGCCTGATAGATACGGAAGATGCCGGCGATGATCAGCGAGATCGCGAACAGGATCGCGAGCACGACGATGGTCGGGCCGGGCCACAGGATCGCGATGACCCCGATCACGATGCCGACGATCGACGTGATGATGAGTGCCGTGCGCACGGCACCGACCAGTTCGTCGGGGAAGTGTTTGGTGTAGACCGTGGCGAAAGTCATGGTGGGAGGTTATCCGGCACTGGAGGATCCGGCGCGCTATTCGCGCAGGACTGGCACAAACCCGACCGTCGTCGTCGGTGCGGGTGACCAGGGGGTAACAAGTAACGATGACCAACATCGCTTTCTTCGAGCCGATCAGCGCAACCGGCCGGCCCGACGAGGGACTCCGGTACCGGCCGACCACCTTCGCTGCCAGCCTGTGGGCACCCGGGACCCTGAACGGCCCGGCGGTGTGCGGCCTCGCCGCGCGGGCCGTCGAAGCCGAGTTCGGGAACGACGAGTTCGTACCCGCCCGGTGCACCATCGACCTGTTCAAGGCGGCGCGTGACATCGTCACCTCGACGAGGGTCCGTCTCGTCCGGTCCGGCGGACGCATCCGGGTCGTCGATGTCGACGTGGTGCAGCATCCCGACGGCGCCGACGAGGTGGTCGTGGCCCGCGGCACGACGGTGTTCCTGCGCACCTCGACCAATCCGCCCGGACAGCGGTGGCAGCGGCCCGCGGACGCGGTCACCTTCCGCGCACCGGAGATCATCGCCGACGACGACCTGTCGCCCCGGTTCGCCTCCGACGCCGCGGACGACACCGTCGGCGAGTGGGAGAAGGACATGGCGAATCACCAGAACGGGCACCGCAAACGGATGTGGTCCCGCGCCGCGCCCATCGTGGCGGGTGAGAAGCTCACCCCCTTCCAGCGCGCGGTTGTCAGCGCCGAGTCCGCGAGCCTCGTGTCGAACTGGGGCAGCACCGGCATCGGCTTCATCAACTGCGATCTGACCGTTGCCCTGAGCCGGCTGCCGTCGGGCGAGCGGGTCGGCGTCGAGGCCGACGTCCACATCGAGGACGACGGCGTCTCGGTCAGCAATGCGGGCCTCTACGACGCGGAGGGGATGTTCGGGACCGCGCTCGTGACCGCGGTGAACAACGCGGCGGCGCAGATCGACTTCACCACCGTGGACACCTCGGAGCGCTATCGGGAAGCCTGAGTCCGCACGGCTTTCAGCCTCGCGAAGCACGTCGTGCACCTCACACATATCTCTCAGGTCTTGATAAGGTCACGGCCATGACACGGCGCCTCTCACGGCTCTTCCTGGGTCTTGTCGTCTCCGTACTGGCTGTTGCACTGACGACCACCCTGGCCGCCTCACCCGCTCACGCGGCCCGCTATGCCAACGGTCCGGCGACCATCGTCAACCGGCTGACCGGCCCGTTCGCGATGAACGACACCATCGGACGGTTCAACATCGTCGGCACCGATCTGGGCGTCATGTGGGACAACGGTCGCGGCGAGATCCTCACCGCGTTCGGTGACACCCAGTCGTTCAACGGTTGGTCCCTGCTCTACGGCGAGCTCTTCTACTGGCGGTCCAACGTCCTGCTCCGCAGCACGGATCCCTACCTCGCCGACGGCATGACGTTCACTTCCCATGCCGGCCGTCCCGGACACGCCAAGCGTCTGCTGAAGCCGAATGTGCGCCGCGAGGTCACCATCATCCCGACCGCGGGCGTGGCCGCCAACGGCAAGCAGTACATGACCGTGATGTCGGTGAAGCGCTGGGACTCGCCCGGCATCTGGACCACCAACTGGGCCGGTCTCGTGTCGTCCTCGGACAACGGCGAGAACTGGCGAGCGGTGAACGCCTTCCGCCCCAACGGGGGCGGCAACAAGAAGTTCCAGATGGGCGCCTTCCTCAAGGTCGGCAAGACCGTCTACTACTACGGCACCCCCGACGGACGCTGGGGCGGCGTCTATCTCGCACGCGTGGACGAGAAGGACATCGAGCATCTCGGCAAGTGGCAGTACTTCTCCTACGGCCGGTGGGTTCCGGGCAACCCCGACGCCGCCACCCCGGTGATGGGCGCGCCGACGGGTGAACTGTCGGTGCAGTGGAACGACTACCTCGGCAAGTACATCTCACTGGCCAGCCAGGACGTCGGCGTCACCCTGCGGACCGCCGACAACCCCTGGGGCCCATGGACTTCCGGCGAGATCGTCGCACCCTCGGTGGACCCGTACACGGGTTACGCGCCCTACATCCATCCGTGGTCGAAGGGCAGCACCCTGTACTTCACCTACTCGATCTCCATCGGGTACCAGGTGTACCTCATGCGGCTCCCGCTGCGCCGCGGCTGATCTCGACCACTGCCACCGACACGTCGGGGCGGCCGACGTCCGTTTCCGGATGCGACCGCCCCGACGCCGTCTCCAGTGTCGATCAGCTCTGGCCGAGCATGCCCTTCATCTGATCGATCTCCGCTTGCTGAGTCCTCTTGACCTCCTGGGCAAGAGCTTTCGTCGCCGGGTCGACGCCGTCGGCGAGTACCGCGTCAGCCATCGCGATGGCGCCCTCGTGGTGCCGGATCATGCCCTCGAGCCACAGCCGGTCGAATTCCGTACCGCGCGCGTCCCGCAGGGCGGTCATCTGGTCCGGGCTGAGCATGCCGGGCATCGCGGAGTGACCACCATGCCCCATGTTCTCGTGGCTGTCGTCGAGATCGCTGGTGTCGACGCCCCAACTCTCGAGCCGGTCCTCCATCTGGCCGATCTCGGCATCCTGCGCCTTCTCGATCCTCGACGCCAGTGCGATCAGTTCCGCATTGTCGGTCCGGCCCTCGACGAGTTCGGCCATCGCGACAGCCTGGCGGTGATGTCCGATCATCGTCGAGGTGAATTCGACGTCGGCCTCGTTGTGCGCGGCCGACGACGACGCGGACGTCGTGGCGGACTCCGCGGTCGAGGTGGCGGTCGAGGTGACCCCGGATGCGGCGTCGCTCGGCGTCTCGTCGGGCGAACAGCCGGCGATCGCGATGAGTGCCGCCGCAGTCAGTCCGATCCCGGATGCTGCGCGGATACGGCGTCGAGAGGTGTTGTGTGCGTGCATGAGTGAGTTCCTTGCTGCTGTCGTGGTACCCGGCGAGCACGACGGCCGGCCGGGTGGAGAAGAGATGAGAACACGGCGGACCGAGCGGTCCGCGGAGGTCACCTCAGCAGCGGATCACCTGTAGTTGCAGATGGGAATACACGGCCCACGGAGGCGGCCGACCCAGGACCGTCGTGCGTCGTCGTGCGGTGTCGGCGATCCGCGGCAGCACCGCGAGCGACCACACGAGGAGGACGAGAACCACGGCCGGCAGGTCGACCCCCGAAGCGCGGATGAAGACGCAGTCGTGGGAGTGTTCGCCGCAGTCGTCGGTTCCGGCCATCTCGGGGGCAGCGATCATCGTCGACGACGCGGTGAGCGCCGAATGGTCCGCGTGGTGCGACATCCCGCTGTCGTGTTCTTCCGGCCCGCTCGCTGCGCTCCCGGCGCCTGCATGACTCGGCCCGCTCGCTGCGCTCCCGGCGCCGGGGTGACCCGACACCACCGTGTGCATCAGCATCACGGCCAGTGCGAGCACCAGGACGAACCCGCGGCGCCGGACGACGGCGCCGCGACCGGTTCCACGACGGCGGCTCACGATGTCAGGTTACGAGGTCACGATGCCGGCGTCGACGCCCTGGCGTCGTCGGGGACGGCGTCGTCCGACTCGGCCGCCTGCTCGGCGGCTCGGCGTCGCTGACGTGGGATCAGTATCTTGCGGTCGACGATCTGGTACGTCGCCACCACCGCCGCGGCCAGTGCCCACCCGAGCACGATGTCGAAGATGTAGTGCTCGGCGGTGTACACCAGGGCGAACGCCATGGCGAGCGCATAACCCATGAACAGTGTTTTGCCCAACGCCTTCACCCGTGGCCACATGAAGAGCGCGAGGAGCATCGTCAGACCGGCGTGCAGCGACGGGATCGCCGCCACCAGGTTCGACTTGCCCTGACCCACCTCGACCAGGTTCGACGCCGCGTGGATGTTCAGGAAGCCCCAGCCGCGCGCGGAGATCCGCTCGACGTACGGATTCGCGTCCGGGTACTCGTTGTCGAGCGGTCCGAGCAGACCTCCCGGTTCCTTCGCCTCGGGCGAGTACATGCAGATGGGGTCGCGCGGGAAGTCCTGGACCTCGGCCGCGGTGCATCGCGCGG
The DNA here is from genome assembly GCF_002149015.1 of Gordonia lacunae. GTDB lineage: Bacteria > Actinomycetota > Actinomycetes > Mycobacteriales > Mycobacteriaceae > Gordonia > Gordonia lacunae. The sequence goes on from NZ_NGFO01000004.1 coordinate 147,033, forward strand.
CGGCCCACGGCGGAGCGCCCGGGACGAGCGTGTAGCCGACGAGCGCGAGGAAGGTCGTCGCCACGAAGCACACGGCGTAGCGACGCCACGCCGCCCGATCCTTCAGCCACAACACCGCCGCGACCGCGTACGGGATGATGAAGTACGACATGTAGACGACGCTGACGATGACTTCCCACCAGGGCGGGCTCGCCTGTTTGAGGTGCTCCTGCAGCCACGCCGTGGGGTTGACACCACCGGTCAGCCAGGCGTCGAAATCGATCGCCAGATGCCAGTGGGTGGGCATGTCGACGATGCGCGCGACGTCCCGCGTCCAGTCGTACAGGATCAGGATCAGCGCGAACGGCGCCCAGTCGATGAGGATCGTGATGAACTTGCGCCGGCCGATGCAGGCGGCCGCGAGTCCGAGACACATCAGGACGATCAGGCGGGTGCGGTCGAAGGCCAGCCCGTAGAGCGCCACGTGCACCGCCATCAGCACGATCCAGGCGCCGATCGCGATGCGTCGGACCATCGTCAGATCGCGACGACTCTCCGGGTCGGCCTCCATCTCGGCAGCGGCGGCCAGATCGTCGAGGACCGGGGAGACACCGGCGGGGCCGGTGTCGTCACGGCCGGTGTCGTCACGGTCGGTGCCCATCGAGGAGTCCGATGTGGCGGTGGTCGTCTCGGCGCTCTCGCGCTCGTCGCGCTTGGCGGATCTGCCCGGCTGCGGGACGCCCACCGTCTCCTCGACACTCACCCGACACAATCCCGCCCGTCACACCCCGCAGGGCAACCACCCACTTAACCTGCCGTCAGTGTAATGGCCATCTCTCGTTGGCGAGCCACCCCGACGGCCAGGCATGTCGGATTCGGGCGGTTTCGGCGGAGTGCCGCGCACCCGACCCGCGCCGACTGCGGTTTTCGCGGACGCCTCGCCGGACGGGGTGTTGTGGATCACACTGGAGGCGTCGATCCCCTGAAGGAGGTGTCGGTGCCCAATCGCTACCTGCGCTACGGCGACCAGCGCTACATCATCAACAAGGAGGCGGAGGCCCGCCTGAATCGCACTCTCGACGCGGTCTACGCCGACGGAACCCGCGGACACGAGTGGCTGAACCTCTATCACGACAGCGCGGCGCCGTGCCGGCTCCTCATCGCCCCCGGGGTGCCGATCACCATCGAGACCGAGCCGTGCGTCGGTGAGTAGCCCGGGCCGGGGTCGAGGAGAGACCGGACGGAGGTGGGCATCCCGCCCCGGGCGTGTCCACCGATCGACGTCGACGGGGGCGTCCGCCCGTCGGTGACGGCAACTATCGTTGTCGCATGCGCATCGGAGCACATCTTCGCGAGGACGCCGACCCCCTGGCCACGGCCGCCGAGCTCGGAATCGACGTCTTCCAGATGTTCGTCACGGACCCCCAGAGCTGGAAGAAGCCACAGCCCAACCCTCGCGCGGCGGAGTTCCGCGAGTCCGACATCGACGTCGTCGTCCACTCCAGCTACCAGATCAACGTCGCGAGCCTGAACAACCGGCTGCGGATGCCGTCGCGCAAAGCCGTCGAACAGCAGGCCGCCGCTGCCGCCGAGCTGGGTGCCTTCGGCCTCGTCGTCCACGGCGGCCATCTGCGTGACGGCGAGGACAGCGCCGAGGGTTTCGCCAACTGGCGCAAGCTCTTCGACCGCCAGGTCGACAAAGGCGGCTTCGGCGTCCCGATCCTCATCGAGAACACCGCGGGCGGCGACCACGCGATGGCGCGCACGCTGGAGTCCATCGACCGCCTGTGGGAGGCCGTCGGCGACTTCGACCAGGCGGGTTTCTGCCTCGACACGTGCCACGCGTGGGCGGGCGGCGAAGATCTCGTCGGACTCGTCGAGCGGGTCCGCCAGATCACCGGCCGGATCGATCTGGTGCACCTCAACAACTCTCGTGACGAGTTCGACTCCGGTCGCGACCGGCACGCGAACCTCGCGTCGGGCCACATCGACCCCGAGGTACTCGTCGCGGTCGCCGAGGCGGCGGGTGCGCCGGTCATCCTGGAGACGCCCGGCGACGGCATCCCCGACGACCTCGCCTATCTGCGCGAGTCGCTGTAGCCCGTCACGTCACCGGACCGGGTAGGCGGCAACGTTCATGACGACCGTCCCCCGGCAGGGCCCGCCGTAGATGGTGGTCCGCCACACGCCCTTCAGGGATCCGTCGCTCTGCGGCTTGTAGGTCGCGACCGACCGCGCCGGACGCCACACCTTCGGCACGCCGACCCCTTGCCAGCAATCCCACTGCCAGCTGTACCTATGCACCCACGAACCGTTCTGCCAGGTGTACCGCGGCGGCTGCGGCAGCGTCGGATTGGCCGGCTTGGGACCCCCGACCACGGTCGCGACGCATCGGCTGCGCACACAGTCGGTGTCGAAGGTGTAGTCGTCGGAGAAATCCGGTTCGCGTTGCCGTGCCGCCAGGCTGGTCCCGGTCTTGGAGGCCGCGAACCGCTTGAGCGAGTACACGCCGTCCCAGGTCGGCCTCGGCGCCGCATCGGCGGGGGCGACGCTCGCCAGCAGTCCGGCGGCCAGGGCGAGGATGAGGGCCAGGACACTCGCGGGAACGACCCGGGCGTTTCGACGGCCGGTGGAACGGGATGCACGCATTCACTCATTGGAGCGCAGATCCGGGCGGCGCGTCGGCGTTGGACGATTCTCGTCGTCGTGACCTCGGGCGCAGATCACACATCTTCCGATTGATCCGGCGCACATATGGGGCTATTCTATGGTTACCGGCGAGTAACTTAGCTCGAGCCGAACAGCCCCCTCAACCGGCCGGTACGCGAACATCCGTGAGCGATCGGACCGGGCCGAGGACGCCAACGCAGACGGCCACACCAGACAAGGAACCACCATGGGCCATTACAAGAGCAACATGCGCGACCTGCAGTTCAACCTCTTCGAACTGTTCGAGCTCGACAAGGTACTGGAGTCCGGCGACTTCGGTGACCTCGACCGCGAGACCGCCGTCGACATGCTGCGCGAGGTCCGCGCGCTGGCCGAGGGCCCGATCGCCGAGTCCTTCGTCGACGCCGACCGCAATCCCCCGGTCTTCGATCCCGACGAGCACAGCGTCACGATCCCCGAGTCGTTCAAGAAGTCCTACAACGCCCTGATCGAGGGCGGATGGGACAAGATCGGCATCGCCGAGGAGCTCGGCGGACTGCCCGCCCCGCGGTCGCTGTACTGGGCGATCGGCGAGATGATCCTCGGCGCGAACCCGCCCGTGTTCATGTATGCCGCCGGCGCCGGCTTCGCCAACATCTTCTACAACAACGGCACCGATGAGCAGAAGAAGTGGGCCGCCATCTGTTCCGAGCGCGGTTGGGGCGCCACCATGGTGCTGACCGAGCCCGACGCCGGCTCCGATGTGGGCGCCGGACGCACCAAGGCCGTCGAGCAGGAAGACGGCTCCTGGCACATCGACGGCGTGAAGCGCTTCATCACCTCGGCCGATCAGGACATGACCGAGAACATCTTCCACCTCGTGCTCGCCCGCCCCGAGGGTGCCGGGCCGGGCACCAAGGGTCTCTCCCTGTTCTTCGTGCCCAAGTTCCATTTCGACTTCGAGACCGGCGAACTCGGCGAGCGCAACGGCGTCCACGTCACCAACGTCGAGCACAAGATGGGCATCAAGGCGTCGGCCACCTGTGAGGTCACCTTCGGTCAGCACGGCACCCCCGCCAAGGGCTGGCTCGTCGGCGACGTCCACAAGGGCATCGCGCAGATGTTCGAGGTCATCGAACACGCGCGAATGATGGTGGGCACCAAGGCCATCTCGACCCTGTCGACCGGTTACCTGAACGCGCTCGAGTACGCCAAGGAGCGTATCCAGGGTGCGGACATGACCCAGATGACCGACAAGGCCGCACCGCGCGTGTCGATCACCCATCATCCTGATGTGCGTCGCTCGCTGATGACCCAGAAGGCCTACGCCGAGGGGCTGCGCGCGATCTACCTCTACACCGCGTCGCACCAGGACACCGCCGCCGCGAAGATCGTCTCCGGCGCCGACCCCGAGATGGCCCACCGCGTCAACGATCTGCTGCTCCCGATCGTCAAGGGCGTCGGCTCCGAGCGCGCCTACGGCACCCTCGGCCACGAGTCGCTGCAGACGCTCGGCGGCTCGGGATTCCTCCAGGACTACCCGATCGAGCAGTACATCCGTGACTCGAAGATCGACTCGCTGTACGAGGGCACCACGGCCATCCAGGCCCAGGACTTCTTCTTCCGCAAGATCATCCGCGACAAGGGCCAGGCCCTCGCACACGTCGCCGGACAGATCCAGACCTTCATCGATTCCGAGGCGGGCAACGGCCGGCTGAAGACCGAGCGGGCGCTGTTGAAGACCGCTCTCGACGACGTGCAGGCGATGGCCGCCTCGCTGACCAACGATCTGATGGCGGCACAGGAGAACTCGGCCGAGCTGTACAAGGTCGGACTCGGTTCGGTCCGCTTCCTGATGGCCGTCGGCGACCTGCTCATCGGCTGGCTGCTCCTCCGCCAGTCCGAGGTCGCCCTCGCCGCCCTCGACAACGGGGCCTCCGACGCCGACAAGTCCTTCTACGAGGGCAAGGTCGCCGTGGCCAGCTTCTTCGCCAAGAACATGCTGCCGCTGCTCACCTCCGTCCGCGTCACCGTCGAGAACATCGACAACGACATCATGGAGCTCGACGAAGCGGCCTTCTGAGCTACTCGACGAACTCGACAAGAACTCCCACCGGCGAATCAGCCGGTGGGAGTTCTTTTTGCGTCGAAAAGCAGGTCACTCGATGGCGCTGAAGCAGTACCCGACCGGCCGCGGTTTCTCCGCGAAATAGCTGCCGTCCGAGCCGGGGCATTCGGGCTCACCCGACGCCTTGGTGTCGACGCGGATGTTCGTACCGCCGGAAACCGGTGCATCGCATTCGATCTCACGGATCTCGGCGAGTGCAGTCCCGCCGGTCGCCGACGGCAGGTAGTAGCAGCGCCCCTCCTGGTACACCGGCGCAAGGCACAGGGCACCATCCTGGCCCGCCACCCAGTAGCGCGAGTAGTTGGCGCCGCACAATCCCTGCGTGATGGACTTCTCCGCGACGACGTAGTGGAAGTCGGTGTCACCACACGACACTTCCTTGGCGTCGAGCGTGTCCGGCTTGGCCGTCACTACGATGCACTCGCCCGCCTCGACGTCACTGACGTCCGAGATCCCACCACCTTGTGCCGACGACACCAACACCTTTGCCACGCCACCGGCGATCACGATCAGCAACAGCACGCCCACGACGCCCAGTGCGACCCACAATCCGGTGCGCTTCTTCTTCGGCGGTGGCGGGAACGGCGGCCCGGGCGGGTACATCCCGCCCGGGCCGGGGCCACCCGGATACGGCTGTGGCGCTCCGTAGGGCACCTGATTCGGCGGCGGAGCACCGTAGGGGTGATTCGGCGGCGGGAACCCGCCCTGCGGTGGGTACTGCCCGGGCTGTGGTTGTGGCCCGTATCGCGGGTCCCCCGGCTGATATGGCGAGTTGGTCACGCCGCGAAGACTACCGGCCCCCACCGGTACGTCCAGTGCACCGGCGAACCTCGACTCGACTCATGCACTTCGATCGAAGTCCAGTAGTCGAAGTGAAGTTCTTTGGTCGGCGAGGTGTTACTCGAGGAAGGTGAGGCAGTAACCGGTGGGGGTCGGTCTTGGGATGAAGTACTCGGACTGACTTTCGGGGCAGGTCGGTTTGCCCGCCGTTTTCGAATTGACCCGAATATTGGTTGCGCCAGGTATCACAACTGGTTTCGCACAGTCGATCTCGCGAGTCTCGGCTATGGCGAGACCTTCGGTCGCGGCCGAGATGTAGTAGCAGCTGCCAGGGTGCAAGACCTCCGCGAGACACAGCGCACCGTTGGCAGACGGGTACTTGCTCGAAAACCAGAACTTCGCGTACTCGGGACCGCAGATCTCTTTGCCGACGGACACCGATGCAACGACATACCGGAACCCGCAGCCGGAGCACGAGGCTCGTTTGACGACAAGCGATGCCTGCCGTGCTTCTACCTGGACGCACTCGCCGACGGAGACGTCATCGCTGCTGACCACCACTGTGCTGGGCGGAATGGAGTCACCAAGTCGGTGGAGGCCGAGTCCCCCGACTGCGAACACGACCAATCCCACGACGGCGCCGAGCAGGAGCCATAGCCCTGTGCGCTTCTTCTTCCGCGGCGGCGGGAACGGCGGTCCTGGCGGGTACATGCCTCCGGGAATCGCAACTCCGTATGGAGGCGGAGCCCCGTACGGCTGAGTCGGCGGTTGAAAACCCGGGTGCGGAGGGTACTGCCCTGGCGGGGGTTGTGGTCCGAATCGCGGGTCCCCCGACTGATATGGCGAATTGGTCACGCCGCGAGGACTATCCCGAACCTCGCGATCGCTGACCGCCGTATCCACTGTTGGATTTGCTGGCCCGACGGGATGCCTGCGGGTCCGGTGGATCAGCTCCGCTGTTCAGACGTCCCGTCCAGACCGCACACGCTCCACCACGTCTGCATAGAAGGTCGCGGTCAGGAGAACCATGGCCGTCACGAATCCACCTTCGCTGCCAGACCGCTTAGACCCCATCGACGACTCCATGGTCACCGTGAACTCACGGATGTCGCGGCCGTCGGTGGGCATGACAGAGGTCGCGTCTGCGCGTATGTCCTTCAGCAACGCCGCGGTCGACTCGACCCGACTTCCCGCATGATGCGCCGTGATCCGCAGATCGTCGGGCGCGTCGGCAAGTTGACGAATCAGCCAATTGATCTTGGTCTGGGTTCGTCCCGTACGCGGTGCTGCGGTCTTCAACGAGCAGCCGATACGCCCGCGGCCCAGATCGGCGTGCATCGCCACCGGTCCAGCCGCGCCCGAGACCTTCAACAACGCGAACAGCTCCCCTGAGTCAGCCAGTTGCCGGGCACGACTGACCGTATCCACGCGACTCGCCGGCGACTGCGCAGTCACCCTCTGACCGGTGAGTGCGCCCAGTCGCAGCGCAACATGGCGAGCCAGACGATCAAATCGGTCGCACACGTCCGACGTCGAGTCGTCCGACGCGCCGACAGTCTTGTTCTTGACTGCTTCCCGGATCTTGACCCACTGCTTACCCATGTCGTCGAAAGTCCGCATACCGGACTGGCTGTCGGCGGCGTACCAGAGGAGTTCCTCGAGCAGACGAGCTCGCACCCTGTCGTCGACGCCGACATGCTCGTGCACGATCATTGCCTCGGCGAGGATCTCTTCCCACGAAAGATGCTTCAGGACAATATTCTTCGAGGGTTTTGCCTCGACGACGAAGGGGTGCAGGTCGGGAGACGCCATCAAGTCGCCGCTTATCGTGATAACCGCGTCCATCGACTTCGCCTTGGCCAGTTTGAGGTAGGTTCCGACCTGATCCCCGGTCAGCTCCGCCCGGCCGGTTTTCACTTCGACAAGTGCTCGCCACACCTTGCTACCGCGACTCACCCTGATCAGTCCATCCGGGCGCACCTCCTCACCCGACATCGAGAATCGAACTTCGGCGAATGCTTCGATACGTCCTCGCGGCGCTCCGGTCTGGCTGAGGACCGCGCGGCCGAACTCGGGGACCGTCTCCATTGTGGCCAGCAGAATGGACGTCGTGCGCATCTCTTGTTCGGCGGCCGACTTGATGCCCGCAGATGGGAAGAGGCGCGCCCGCTTCCACTCCGACTCAACATGTCGAGGTAGATACGCCTGAGTTCTCGACGCCCAGTCCTTCGGCAACGGCGCCGGGCGTCGTTTTCGACCGATCGTGACCTTTGTACCGGGCTCACTCTGTGGAGGTGCAGTTTCTCGCCCGGCGTCGTCAGCACTCGGCACCGCGGTGTCGGCGGCGAGAGCCGCCTCGGCCGAACTTGCGTCAGGGACCGACTCGGCAACGTTCTGTTCCGTGTCCGGTTCCTCGTCGACACCGAACGAATCCAGGCTGCCGTCGACAGACTCGGTGTCGTCGACTTCGATCCCATGGTCGGAAACCAAGGCCTCGAGTCCTCCGTCGTAGCCCTGACCGACGGCTCGGATCTTCCAGTTATCGTTGCGCCGATATATCTCGCCGAAGATCAGCGCGCGTTCCGACGACAGACCCTCCATTGCGTGCACGACGAACGGAGCATCCGGCTCGTCTGCATGGGCGACGTACATGTTGACGAGCGCGGCGTCTCCGAAGCTGGCATCCGTCCGAGGGTCCGTGCTGGCCGTGACCAATATTCGCGCGACCGAATCGGGTATGCGCGCGAGATCGACCTCCACGGCATCTTTCTGACCGAACGAACTGCCATCCGGGTCCTGCTCGTGCACCCCGTGCGAGACCAGTCGTACAGCGCCTCCCACCCCCGTGGGCTGGTTGTAGAAGATCAGGTCGTCATTGGACCGCACTTGTCCGTCGTCACCGAGAACGAGGATGCCGGCGTCGAGTCCGATCTCCTTCCCCGCGGCCGCTTCGGTCTGGATGACGACCACCAGCCGCGGTGAGTTTTCGCCGGCGACTTCGTCGACAGATACGTTTCCACCCTTGGACAGCTCGCGAAGCTCCACCTCGCCAACCTATTGGCAACACCTTGGTCGGTGTGTGGCGAATCGGACAAGTGGGTCGAATTCGAGGCTCATTCGACTGATCGGGGGATCGGTCCCCGCACCACCCCGGACGTGGCGATCAGACCGCCTTCTTGCGTTTCCGCTGTCCCGCCCGCGCGGAAACGGCGGCTCCGAGCAGGATCATCCGCATCGTGCGCTCGGCGGCGTCGGCGAGGAGTTGCTCGCCGTTGGCGACGGCCTCCGACAGCGGCATCGGCACCGCGATGATCGACGCGATCGCGCCGATCCCGACGTCGTGGACCGCCGGCGCGCCGTCACCGAGCGAACCGGCCAGAGCGACCACCGGCACACCCCGCAACTGGGCACGGCGGGCGACCTCGGCGGGTACCTTGCCGCGCGGGGTCTGGAAGTCGATCGACCCCTCGGCGGTGATCACCAGATCCGCCTTGCCGATCCGATGGTCGAGGTCGATCCCGGACAGCCCCGAGTCGAGCAGGGCGTCGAACCGCGACCGCAACTTCCCGCCCACTGCCGCCAGTCCCGCGCCGAGGCCGCCCGACGCCCCGGTACCCACCCCCTGGCGATAGTCGATGTCGGCCAACCCGTCTCGCTGGAGGATGTCGGCCCAGACGTCGAGCGCAGCCGCCAGCGAGTCGACCTGCGCAGGCGTCGCCCCCTTCTGCGGACCGAACACCCGGGCGACACCGTTCGGCCCAGTCAGGACATTGTGCGGATTGCCGGCGATCACCATCTCGACCTCGCGCAACCGCGGGTGCAGGCCGGTGAGGTCCACAGATGCGGCGCGCACGAGTTCGGCTCCACCGCGGCCGATCTCGCGCCGATCGTGATCCGAAACGCGGGCCCCGAGGGCTTGCAGCGCCCCCGCCCCGCCGTCACACGTGCCCGAATCGCCGCAGCCGACGAGGATCGCCGACACACCGGCGTCGAGCGCGGCAACGATCAACTGTCCGACACCGTAGGTGGTGGTGGCGCCCGGGTCCCGCTGTCCGGCCGGGACGAGTGCCAGTCCGGCGGCAGCGGCCATCTCGACGACGCCGATCCGGTTCCGGCCGACGCCTACTTCGGCCCAGTGCGACCGCACCGGTTCGCCGGTCGGCCCGCAGACGGTCAGTTCGTGGAGGCGCCCGTTGCCCGCCGCAGCGATGATGCGGGCCGTACCTTCGCCGCCGTCGGCTATGGGCGCGATGTCGACGCGCACCCCGGGAAGTGTGCGGCGCACCCCTGCAGCGATGGCACCGGCCACCGACACGGCGTCGAGGCTTTCCTTGAAACCGCTCGGGGCGACCAGGATTCGTTGCGGAACTCGGACTGACATCGGTACTCCTGTTGATCGATCGGACAGCGGGACGCGTGCCCGTAGGCACATTCCGGACAGTCGCGGCGCGACGGTCAGGACGAGAGGAGGGGCAGGCCCAGGCAGGGCCAGACCCAACGCGCGAAGATGATGAGCACCACCAGCGACACCGGTGCGAGCAAGGCCGACATCGTGAGCAGATGGCGCGGTTGATAACCCGGTACGTCGGCGCTCGCGGCGAACATGGCGACCGGTTTGGCCGAGCTCGTGAGGGTGATGCAGAAGCCCGCGGCCGCAGTCGACAGGAAGGCGGCTGCGGCTGGATCGACGCCGACAGCCGGGGCGGTCACCACGATGATCGGGATCAGCACTGCCGAACGGGCCGAACGGGAGTGGATCACCAGGTGCGCGAGCAGCGACACGATCGCCGACACGACGACGAACACCATCGCGGCCGCGGGACCGGTCTCGGCGATGGACCCGAAGGCCTGATCCGCCAGCCACTCCGCGGCACCACTCGAGTTGAGCGCCTTCCCCAGCGCGAGGGTGGCGGCCATGAACAGCAGGAGCGTCCACGGGATGGTCTTCAGCGCCGCGCCCAGCGTCGTCGCGCCGACCGCCGGCGCCGACACTGCCAGCGCGCCGAGCACCGCGACGATGGCCGGGTCGACACCATGCAGTGGTTCTGAACACCACAGCACCACAACGAGTCCGAGAATGACGGACACCCGTCGTTGAGTAGACGTGAGCGGTCCGGAGGTCGCCGTCCCGGTCGCCTCGAGGGCGGCCGGCGGTACCGACAGCGGACGTGCTCGTTCGGCGTGATCGGTCATCAGCCACAGCGCGGCCTCCGCCGCGAGGTGCGACCAGACGACGGCCAGCGGCACCCCCAACACCGCCCACTGCAGAAAGCCGATGCCCGTTCCGGTTACCGCCAGGACGATCTCGGCGGTGATGAGGTGCGCTCCGGCGCCCAGCAGTGATCCGACCGCCGAGAACAGGATGACGAACGGGAAGACCAGCGCGAGACAGCGCACCAGTCGCGGTCGGTCATGAAGGACGGCGGCGAGAGCCAGAAAGATCGGAAGTGCCAGAGCCGCACGGCCCGACGTCGCCGGGACTGCGAACGTGGTCAGCAGCAGCGCAGCCGTGATGAGGTGGACCAGCTGACGCGGCGTCCGGGCCCGACGGACGACCCGTGCCGACACCCGAGCCGACAATCCCGACGCCGTGACCGCGGCTGCGATCACGAAAGCACCGATCAGCAGCCAGATCACACCCGAACCCAGTGTCCCCGCGAAGGTGTCGGCGTCGATGATCCCGACGATCACCAGTGTGATTCCGCCACCCAGTGCGACATAGGTGTCGTCGAGGGGCGAGAAGATCCACGCCCATACCGCGATCAGGAACACGAGCAGCGTCACCACGGCGTCGGACGACAGCCGGCCCGACCAGCCGGCGTGACCGACGATCGCGCCGGCGACCACGACCGCCACGAGACCTGCTGCAGCCCAGGGTGTCAGCAGCCCACCGAGAACATCGCGGACGCCGCGCCGTGGCGGCGGCGACACCACCGGCCGGACCGGCGGACGTGTCGCGTACCTCGTCACCGGGCCCGTGTGAACCCGGGTTCGGTCGATCGTGTGCGGTGCGGTCATGGCGACAACTATCGGGCCCCACCGTGACATCTCCATGAGACGCGGATGAAAGTTCTTTCACAGGAACAGGTCACGTCAACGACAGACGCACCACCGGATCGGCGGTGCGTCTACTCCTCGACGGTCCTCGTCGCGAACGTCGGTCAGCTGCCCTGCAGCAAAAGGTTGTCCTTGAGGAGCATGTCGGGGTCACCCACGCAGAACGCGCGAACCAACAGGTAACTGTTGGGGTTGCTCTTGACCAGTTCCTTGCCGTGCCGGTCCGCGAACGCGGTGATCGTGGCGATCTGCTCGGAATCGGTGAGCGACAGATAGGTGCCGCAGGTCATCTCGTCCGGGTCGGTCGCCGCACCCGCCTGCGGCGGAACCCCCACCGGCGGCCGGGTGGTCCGGCTGGTCGGGGCGGGAGCAGTCGTGGTCGTCGCGGTCGAGGTCACTGCGGATTCAGTTGTCTTCTGGGCGATCGGCGAGACCTCGGGGACAGCGGTCCCCGAGGTCTCGGTGGCACACGCGGCCGTGATCAGCACGGCCGCAATCACTCCGATCAGACCCACGCCGGTGGTGCGGCGGGCGTCGATCATGGCTGTTGACTACTTCGGTGGCATCCGGATGCCACCGTCGACGCGGATGACCTCGGCGTTCATGTAGCTGTTGGTGACCAGCTCGACGACCATGGAGGCGAGCTCGTCCGGCGCGCCCAGACGGTGCGGGAACAGGACCGACTCGCCGAGCTTGGCCTTGAACGCCTCGGCCGATTCGCCCTCACCGTAGATCGGGGTGTCGATCAGACCGGGGGCGATGGTGTTGACGCGGATGCCCACCGCCGCCAGGTCGCGCGCGACCGGGAGGGTCATGCCGACCACGCCACCCTTCGACGACGAGTACGACGCCTGACCGATCTGGCCGTCGAAGGCCGCGACACTGGCCATGTTGACGATCGCACCCCGCTCGCCGTGGGCGTCGAGCGGCTCGTTACGGCTCATCGCGGTGGCGGCGAGACGGATGCAGTCGAAGGTGCCGACCAGGTTGATCGCGATGACCTTCTTGTAGGCGTCCAGGTTGTGCGCCGAGCCGAACTCGCCGTCGCGGCCGATGGTGCGCTGGGCCCAGCCGATACCGGCCGAGTTGACCAGCGCGCGCAGCGGGCCGAGTTCGGTGGCCGCGTTGACGGCGGCTTCGATCTGTTCGGTGGAGGTCACGTCGACGGCGACGAACTGACCGCCGATCTCCTTGGCGAGTTCCTCACCCTTGTCCGCGTTGAGGTCGGCGACGATGACCTTCGCACCCTTGGCCGCCAGCTGGCGAGCCGCAGCTGCGCCGATACCCGACGCGCCACCTGTGACGATTGCACTAGCTCCATTGATATCCACGACTCGGAGCCTATCGAGCGTTCTATCGCCCGGTAAAGCCCCTCCGCGAAACACCCCTCGGGGTCAGACGCACTTCACGATCGGCTCGGGTGCATAACGGACGGTACGGGTGGACCGGTCGATCTCCCGGCCGGTCCGCGCGTCCTTGATGATGCGGGTATCCGACGTCGTGAAACCCTTGCTCCCACTGCTGGGGATGCAGTCGTCGCCGCGGGGGACGCGGACCCGCTGCGGATCGGTCGTCGCGAACCGTTCCCCAGTCACCGACTCGACCTCGAATGCCTTGGTGCCCCACAACCTCACGGTCACCGACGAGGGCGACCAGCTGGTCTCGATCAGGACGCCGTGCCGCGTGTTGTTGCGGAACTTCAGGTCGATGGCTCCCTCGAAGACCGTCGCCTCCCGCGCTTCGGGGTACCGCGAGATGTAGTACGCGTGCTCGGTGTGGTCGACATCCTCGAGCCCGGCGAAGTACGCCGCGTTGTACAGGGTCGTCGCGAACTGGGAGATGCCGCCGCCGACCGCATTCGACGCCCGCCCATGGTCGATGATCGTCGACTCGACGTACCCCTGTTCCGATCCGCGCGGCCCGGTGTGTCCATTGAGCGAGAAGACCTTTCCGGGCAGGACGAGCGCCCCGTCGACCTCTGCGGCGACGAGTCGGATGTTCTCGCCGGAGGCGCTCGAGAAGCCACCCGTGGTGTATTCACTGATCAGTTCCGTGACGCCGAGCTTGCGGGCGGCGTCGGTCGTGAGCTTCGGCTCCACCTCGTCGTAGACGACGTCGACCGTGCGGTCGCCGCCGTCGGCCGCCGCGCTCGTCGCGAGGGCCGCCAGGGTCTTGGGCCAGTTGATCGATGCGCCGTCGACCCCGGGCACCACCGCCGGACGGCCGGACGCGAGGCTGAACGTCGCACTGACCGGGGCCCGTTGCGAGGGATCGAGGTCGGGGGCGAGGAGCTCGCGGGCCGCCTTCTCGTCGGCTCGCGGGGTGAGTCCGCCGCGTCCGTCGGGACCGAAGGTCAGCATCGACGCGAGGTCGCCCGCCGGTACCTCGACCGTCCGTTTCCGCCGATCGGTGAGACGTACGGGAGCCGACGTCACGCGTTCGGCCGGCCCGGCGACGGTTGCGGCCACGACCTCGGCGCTGACGGTCGGCGCGAAGGGTTCCATCGGCAGGTCGACGGGTGCGCCGTCGAGCCACCGGTCGATGAGGGTGGCGGCCGCCGCGTCCCGGGCGATGCGTTCGCCCGCTGCGGGTTGGTCCCCGACCGGCGCGGTTCCGTCGTAATGCACGCCGCCTTCGACGGCGGCCTTCTCGAGAGACGCCCGCTGCACATCGAGGGCGGCGTTCATCGCGGTTCGATCCAGGGTGACGACCGGTTCGACGTCGGCGTCGCGGCCGAACAGCGCGGCCAGGCGGACGAGCGGATTGCGCGGCTGCTCGAGCAGGCGTGCACGCGTCGCGTCGGCGTCGAAGGCGAGTCCGAGGTCAGCCGGGGCGACCTCGGCCGACCCCTCCGGCGTCCGCAGGACGACCGGCTGCGTCGACCGCGCAGTCAATTCGTCGAGAACGGGAGTGAGCTGAGCAGAGTCACGACCGCCTGCATCGATCCCGCCGACGACGGCGTTGCGAGCGGAGTCGGAGCGGGTGGCCACGAATTCGGCGGCGAGGACGAGCGTGATCACTGCGACGACGGCGAGCACTGCGCGGAGCGCGGATCGTGCTCGGCGAGAGCCTGGGGTCACAACTCCATCCATCGTGGCTGGCAGCTGGGCCGTACTGACGACTGGTCCGATCAGGGGGTGGCCGCAGAACTACGGTCGGGAAAGTAGGCGCTCCGGCCGAGCTGTCGGGTCGGGGGTCTGACAGCGCAGCCGGAGCTATAGACATATTTACGCTACTTTTCGGCCGGAGGCATCCCCGGGAGGCCGATTCTGTCGAATATGTGACGAAGTACCCCCATTCGTCCCACGAAAGTGAGACGGATCGACTGATCAGTCGCCGATCCGTCCCACTTGTCGGGATCCCGGGGCCACATCGCGTTCGATGCGGCCCCGGCCCGATCAGCCCTCGATGATCGCGGTGACGCCCTGCCCGCCGGCGGCACAGATCGAGATCAATGCGCGACCGCCACCGTTCTCCTTGATCTGCTTGGCCGCCTGCGCGACGATCCGTCCACCGGTGGCGGCGAACGGGTGGCCCGCGGCCAGCGACGAGCCGTGGACGTTGAGCTTGCTGCGATCGATCGAACCCAGCGCGGAGTCGAGGCCGAGGCGCTCCTTGCAGTACTCCTCGGACTCCCATGCCTGCAGGGTGGCGAGGACCACCGACGCGAACGCCTCGTGGATCTCGTAGAAGTCGAAGTCCTGCAGAGTGAGCCCGTTGCGGGCGAGCAGACGCGGCACGGCGTACGTCGGGGCCATCAGCAACCCGTCGGGACCGTTGACGTAATCGACCGCGGCGGTCTCACTGTCGACGAAGTAGGCGAGCACCGGCAGTCCGCGGTCGGCGGCCCACTCGTCGCTGGCGAGCAGCACGGTCGACGCGCCGTCGGTCAACGGCGTCGAGTTGCCCGCGGTCATGGTCGCGTCGCCCAGGGAGACACCGAAGACGGGCTTGAGCTTGGCGAGCTTCTCCGCGGTGGAATCGCCGCGCAGGTTCTGGTCGCGGGTCAGGCCCAGGAACGGGGTGATCAGGTCGTCGAAGAAGCCGGAGTCGTACGCGGCGGCCATGTTCTGGTGGCTGCGCGCGGCGAGCTCGTCCTGATCGGCGCGCTTGATGCCGAACTCCTTCGCCGTGACGGCGGCGTGCTCACCCATCGACATGCCGGTGCGGGGCTCGCCGTTGCGCGGGATCTCGATGCCGAGTTTGGTCAGCAACTTCGCCGCACCGAGGAGCTGGTCCTTGGTGCTGCGGGCCCGATTGACCTCGAGCAGCTGACGCCGCAGGCCCTCGCCGACCGCGATCGGAGCGTCGGAGGTGGTGTCGACGCCGCCGCCGATCGCGGCGTCGTAGCGGCCACGGGCGATGCCGTCGGCGACCGTCGTGATGGCCTGCAGCCCGGTGCCGCACGCCTGCTGGATGTCGAAGGCGGGCGTGTACGGCGACAGGGCCGAGCCCAGCACCGACTCGCGGATGAGATTGAAATCACGCGCGTGTTTGAGGACCGCGCCGCCGGCGACCATGCCGAGCTGCTCGCCCTGCAGGCTGAAGCGACTCACCAGGCCGTCGAGTGCGGCGGTGAACATCTCCTGGTTGCTGACCTTCGCGTACGCCTTGTCCTGACGTGCGAACGGGATGCGGTTGCCACCGAGGATCGCGACAGGACGGTCGGTGCGGGTACCGCGCTTGTCGTCGGCGGACTTCTTCGCTGCGGGGTTGGACTGTTCGGCCACGTCGATCTCCCAAGGGTCGGGTGCGATATCTATAGCGTATTCTTACTCATCAGTAAGTTCGTTGTCGAACGACAGTCAGAGGAGATCAACGTGGCCGCCAACGGAAACACTGGCCTGTACTCGAGCTTCGTCCATTCCGCGCCCGGCGCATTCATCGCCAAACAGGCCGGACTTCCCGTCCCGCCGCCGCTGCGGCGCTACAAGGCCTCCGAGCCGCCGCTGCCCGGTCCGGTGCTGCTCGGCGGGTCCGGCCGCCTCGTCGAACCGCTCCGCGAGATGCTCTCGACCGAGGACTACGACCTCATCCAGAACGCCACGACCGGCCGCAGCGCCGACAAGTACGGCGGCCTGGTCTTCGACGCGACCGGCATCACCTCCCCCGGTGAGCTGCGTCAGCTCTTCGAGTTCTTCCAGCCGGCGATGCGATCGACCGCGGCCTGCGCGCGGTTCCTGGTCATCGGCACGACGCCGGAGCTGGTCACCGACCCGTCCGAGCGCGTCGCGCAGCGTGCGCTCGAGGGCTTCACCCGCTCGCTCGGCAAGGAACTCCTGAAGGGGTCCACCGTCCAGCTCGTCTACGTCTCCCCCGAAGCCAAGACCGGTCTGACCGGTCTCGAGTCGACCGTGCGCTTCGTGCTGTCGGCGAAGTCGGCCTTCGTCGACGCCCAGGTCATCCGGGTCGGCGGGGCCGACGCGACCGCACCGAAGAACTGGGACCGCCCGCTCGAGGGCAAGGTCGCCGTCGTCACCGGCGCCGCACGCGGCATCGGCGCGACCATTGCCGAGGTCCTGTCCCGCGACGGCGCCCACGTGATCGCCGCCGACGTCCCGCAGGCCGGAGACGCGCTGTCGGAGACGGCCAACAAGGTCGGCGGCACCGCCTTCCCGCTCGACGTCACCGCCGCCGACGCCGGCGCCAAGCTGGCCGAGCACGCCCTCGAGCGTCACGGCGGCATCGACATCATCGTGAACAACGCCGGCATCACCCGCGACAAACTGCTCGCCAACATGGACGACTCCCGCTGGGACGCGGTCATCGCGGTCAACCTCATCGCACCGCAGACCCTCGTCGAGACCCTGCTCGAGAAGGGCGCGCTGCGCGAGGGCGGCGCCGTCGTCGATGTGTCGTCGATCGCCGGCATCGCGGGCAACCGCGGCCAGACCAACTACGGCGCCTCGAAGGCCGGTGTGATCGGTCTCGTCGACGCCTACGCGCCGATCCTGGCCGAGAAGGGCATCACCATCAACGCGGTGGCACCCGGCTTCATCGAAACCAAGATGACCGCGGCCATCCCGCTGGCCACCCGCGAGGCCGGGCGTCTGATGAGCTCGCTGCAGCAGGGCGGCCAGACCGTCGACGTCGCCGAAACCGTCGCCTACTTCGCCAACCCGGCGAGCAATGCCATCACCGGCAACGTGGTCCGCGTCTGCGGCCAGGGATTCCTGGGGGCCTGATGGCGAAGACGATCACCCTCCCCGCCGCACCCGGCACCGCCGAGCTGTACGGCAAGGCGGTCACCGCGCTGCTGCCCGGTATCGGCAAACCGCCGCGGGTTCCGGCCGACGCCACCGCACCCGAGACGCGCTACCGGCTCGACGGTGTGCGCGTGGATTCGGCTGCACTGCAGGCGTATTGTCACGCGACCGGGCAGCGCTTCGGCGACACCCTGCCGCTGACGTACCCGTTCGTGCTGCAGTTCCCGGTCGTCATGAAGCTCATGACGTCCGACGAATTCCCGTTCGGCGCCGTCGGTTCGGTGCACATGACGAACACGATCGAACGCAAGCGGCCCATCGAGGCCGGTGAGCCGCTCGACATCGTGACGCACGCGGAGAACCTCCGCGAGCACCGCAAAGGCATCCTGATCGACGTCGTCAGCGAGATCAGCGTCGGGTCGGAACTGGTCACCACCCAGACGGCGACGTTCCTCAAGCAGCAGCGCACCAGCCTGTCCGACGAACCGCGCGGTCCCGAACCGAAGTCGAAGACCCCGCCGCCGCCGGACGCGATCCTGGCCGTCGACCTCAAGCGGATACGCGAGTACGCGGCCGCCTCGGGCGACCGCAACCCGATCCACATGGGCAACCTGCCGGCCAAGGCATTCGGCTTCCCCAAGGCGATCGCCCACGGGATGTGGAGTGCCGCAGCCGCCGTCGCGAACGTCGAGGCCCAGCTGCCCGACGCGGTGACCTACGACGTCAAGTTCGGCAAGCCGATCCTGTTGCCGGCCAAGGTGAACCTCTACACCCGCCGGATCGACGGCGGCAGTGGTGAGAGCAAGGGCAGCTTCGACATCGCGATCCGCGACCGTCGCAAGGGATTCCCGCACCTCACCGCGACGACGCGCGAGGGCTGAGGGGCTTTCGCATTTCGCTCCCGCGGTCACGTTTCCGTCCCGCTGATTGGATCCGATCAGCGGATAGGAAGCGGGACCGCGGGAGTGTTTGTGTTGCAATGCTTTTCCGCTACGCCGACTGCCCGCCCGCCTCGTCGAACCCTTCGATGATCTGGACGAGCCGTGACAACCTGTCCATGTCGAAGACCTGGTCCGGCCCCTGCGGCGCCTTGTCGATGAACGGCGGGTCGTACAGTTTGCCCGGCTCCATCGACCCGTTGCGGGTCAGGTAGTCGACGATGAGCCCGACAAAGTCGATCTGGTCGGCGGTCGCGTTGGTTTCGGCGAGGAACGCCGTGAAGCGTTCATTGACTGCCTGTCTGTCGAGCCCGACGAGTGACCGGATGAACTTCGGTAGGCCTTGAGCTTCGGCGATGGCCTGCTGGAGCTCCTCGGGAGAGCCCGCGCCGCTGCGTCCAAGCAGTTCTTGCAGCGAGTCGAGGTCGCTCTGGGTCAACGGTTTCCCGGTCCGAAGCTTCTGCAAGGCAAGATTGTCCGGTTGGTACCGGAGGTAGTCGCGGATCTTCGCGGTGAACCGTTCCTTGTCGGTGCCGGTGCGCATGATCGGCATGTCGACTTCTTCGACGTCGCCGACGAAGGTGTCGGTGAGTTCCGTGTAGACGATCGGCTGTTTGGTCTTCTCCAGCAGGCCGACGAGCGACCGGATCTCTTTGCGCACGTCCTCGAGCATCTCTGGCGTGACGTCGACCCACCATTCGTCGGACGCGACTTCGCGCAACAGCGCTTCCTTGCTCTTGATCTTCGGAATTGTCAGCTGCTCGAGCAGGCCGTCCGCGATCTCCCGGACCCGGTCCCGGCGTCGCGAGAACTCGGTCTCGTCCCCTTCGATGACCGCGAGTTGGCCGCTGAGAACGATCAAGTCGAAACGTTTGGCCATCTCATCGGTGTCACGGATGGTGGTGGGCAGATCAGCGAGGTTGTCGACGATCTCGCGGACCTTGGGCTCCGACAACGACTCCCACTGCGAACGATCGCGGTAGGTCTCGACCTGACGACGCCGTGGCCGCACGAGGAAGTTGTCCAAGTTCATCGACTGAACATGTCGGTGGAGACCGTCGGCAACGTCGTCTCGAAGGGCGGGATAGCTGTGCGACCGGTCGAGCGCGAAGACGATGTCGGTGCGCTTCTCGAAGAGCTTCTGCGACAAGCTCTTGGCGATGGTTCCCTCAGCTGCCTCCGGGTGCGCACCGAAGAATTCGACATTGCCGCACAGGTCGAAGATGAAGAAGTCGTTCTTGTCCTGGTCAGGTCCGTAGAGGCCGGGCCGTAATCGGGTTCCCCGGCCCACCATCTGCCAGAACTTTGTCTTGGACCTGACCGGCTTGAAGAAAACGAGGTTCACGACCTCGGGGACGTCGATGCCTGTGTCCAGCATGTCGACCGAGATGGCGATGTGCGGCTCTGCCTCCGGCTGCGAGAACCGATCGATCAGGTCTTGACCGTGCGACACCGAGTGGGTGATCACCGCCGCGAAGGTCCCTTTGTACTGGGGATAACTGACGTCGAAGCGTTGGGCGATGAAATCGGCGTGGCGCTGGTTCTTGGCGAAGATGATCGTCTTGCCGAGCCGGTCGCCGCCCGCGACTTTGTGCCCCTTCGTCATGAGCACTTCGAGCGCCTTGTCGACGGTGTCGGTGTTGAACAACCACTTGTTGACGGCCTCGGCGTCGACGGCATCAGGGTACTCATCGTCGGCGGCATCAAGCTCCCAGTCCTGGGCCTCCCAGCGCTTCTTCTCTTCCTCGGAAAGGTCGTCGTACTTGATGCCCTGCCGCTGAAAGCCGAGAGGCACGTCGACGGCTCGCGGTGGCACGAGGTAGCCATCCTTGATGGCCTCTTCGAGCTCGTAATCATCCGTAGGGACCCCGGTTTCGAGCCCGAACAGCTGAAAGGTGTTGAAGTCGACGTCGTCCTTGGGGGTGGCAGTGAGGCCCAAGAGGAATGAGTCGAAGTACTCGAAGATGCGGCGGTACTTCTGGTACACGGATCGGTGGGCCTCGTCGATGACGATGAGGTCGAAGTACCCGGGACCGAAACGGCGACGGCCGTCGTCGACCTCGTTGATCAGGCCCATCATCGTCGGGTAGGTCGACATGTAGACGCGTCCGTCGGTGTTCTTGTCGGTCAACAGGTTCACCGGCGGGGCCTCGGGTAGGAAGGTCTTGTAGGCATTCACCGCCTGCTTGACCAGCGCAACTCGGTCGGCGAGGAACAGGATGCGCTTCGCCCAGTTGGCGCGCATCAACATGTCAGAGAGTGCGATGACCGTGCGCGTCTTGCCAGACCCGGTCGCCATCACCAGAAGGGCGGACCGCTGACGCTCGTTCTCGAATCTGTCGGTGACACGTCTGATCGCTCGTGTCTGGTAGTGACGTTCGACGATCGAAGTAGGGACGTCGATGTCGGCGAGCTTCTTGCGCGAGGTTCGTCGCTGGATCTCGAGTTCGAGTTCATCGCGCGTGTAGAAGCCCTCGACGAGTCGCGGTGGCGAGTTGAGGTCGTCATGGAGGTAGATCTCGAAACCATTGGTATAGAAGATGATCGGTCGACGCCCGGTCATCGCCTCCAGGCAGTCCGCATAGAGCTTGGCCTGATGTTTGCCGGCGCCGGCATCTGTGGACGTTCGCTTGGCTTCGACGACGGCGAGCGGCAATCCGTCGGTTCCCCACAGAACGTAGTCGGCATACCCGGCTTTGCCGTCAGGCATACCGGTCACCGGGTACTCGCGGTCGCGCGTTTCGGTCAGGGGCCAGCCCGCCTCGTGCAGCATCAGGTCGATGATGTCGCTGCGAGTTTGGGCTTCGTTGTAGTCGTGGGTATCCGGATGCGGGGCGGCCGCGTCCTTGGCTGCCGCGACCTGGGCTCGCAAGGTCGCAACGAGTTCCTCGAGCGTGGCTTTCTCTGCGTCCGCGGCCTTGAGCTGGTCGTCGCGGGCGGTGAGTTGAGCTGTCAGGTCTGCACGCTGCTCGACGGCGCGTGCGAGCTCGAGATCTTTCTGTTCCAGCTGCGCGTTCAACTGCTGCAGCTGGGCAACCGTCTTGGCGACGCCTGGACCTCCGCCGGGCTTGGGGAGCCGCTCGCGGTCGATCTGCGTCGTGGCTGACGGCTTCGACTCGGGATTTGTTGCATACTCGCGCGCCAGCCACGACAGGATGTGGAACAGCTCCCCCAGCACGCGGAGGCCGAATTCCTTGCTGACGGGCCGGTCGTCGTGGACTGCGTGGTTGCCGCTCTTCCGGATGAGGTTCATCTTCGGGAACAGCTGCGGCGGCAACAATCGCTGGAAGGCCGGCTCATGGATTCGTGCGGACAGGTCGTCTCTGTATGGAGCCTGCAGGTGGTGCGCGGTGTAGAGCCACTTGACCGTCGACTCGAGGGTGCGCCGCGCGTAGAAGCAGGTGGTGCGGGCATCGAACAGCGCGTCACGCTCCGCGCTCTTGGCGCTGGCGTAGATCTGCGGCCACTCGGCCTGCAGGAAGTCGAAGTTGCCTGCCATCGCTGCCTCCTTCACCGCATAGATCCTGACACACAGACGCCCTGCTGTTGCCGAGCCGGCCAGAGTAGCGAGGCGGTCTGACATGTCCGCAGTATGTCGGATTCGCCCGGAAGCTGTCAGCACCGCGTGATCTGATCGGACTCACTTTGCAGACGGCCGGCGAGGGGTAAGCCGGACTGACCACGATGAGGTGACGTTGTCCGGTATCTCCGCGCACGCAATGGCAAACGAAGTCGGATTGCCCGTACGGGCGGTCGTGAAGTTGGCGCGCCGCCTCGGGGACAAGGGCGTGCGCGATCGGTCCAGTCTGATCAGCCCGATGGTCGCCGGCCAGATCCGGGAAAACCCAGCATGAAGTCGTCTGTGGCACTGCGGACCCGGCGGGACCAACTCGCCAGGAGCGCGAGATCTCGCCAGCTGTCCAGGGCCGAAGAACAGGAGCACCGCAAGCTGGTCTCAGTGTTCGGCCTCCCTACCGCGAGCTCCATGCGGCCCATCAGTAGGAAGTCGGGTTCAGGGTCAACCACGATGCGCGCAAAGACCTCTGGTTCAAAGAAGGTTCGGGAGCGACGGGCCAGCTACAAGAACGCGGTGAGCGGGCCAGGCGCGGCTCGGCCCCCCGACTCCGTCGCGTTTGCCACTCTTGCCCAGGAGCTTCACCTGAGTACCGACTACATCGCGAGGCTCGCCGTCAGGTATGGCGCTGGGAGTGATGTCGAGCATCCGACAGTTCCGGGTGACGTCGCGAAAGCCATCCGCAGTGCGTACGGGCTACGTACGACTGTCGCCAAGCGCAAGAAGTATCAACTGCTTAAACGACAGTTGGCCAGGAAACCGGGCGTTGGGAAGAGCCACGAATTCGGCGAGCTCAAATTCATGTTCGAGGGCAAGAAAAAACCGACACGGTCACGAACCAAACCCGACGCAAAGGCGAAACCCCGGTCGGGACAGGAACCCTCGGCACCGCCACGGCGTGTCTGTCGGCTGTGCCGCAAAGAGTTCTACTCGACGGAGCCATCACACGGGTGTGCCCTCGATCGGCGCACGCCTCGATTGAACGACTTGCCGCCGATCAAGCCCGTCAAGAGCAAGCGGCAGCGGCGACCCTCTGTCTTTGGACCCGAGTACGACATCTCCCCACGTCACAGCAATATCGAGGTACCCAACGGGCATCCCGGGACCGGCCGCCGCCGCTGACAGTGCGCACGCTGGGTGATCAGTTGGTCTCCCGCGTGTGTCAATGGCCTTCGGTACACCGACCGCGCAGATCCGGTGGGTGGGGAGCGTCCCAAACAATCGCGTAGACCTCAGACACTAAGGGCCACACCTTGTGTAGGCCGTCCTCAACCGAGTCGACCGCTGCGGCGAGATCGCCGGAGATGACGAACTCGTGGGGAATGATGCGACCCGCTGAGTCTTGACGCCCAAGCGGATCTGGAAAGCGCAGCGCCACTTGTCCGCCGTGGCGACGCCACGCGGTGGGTGCGTCTTGGAGATCCCCGAAAACGCGCTCGTAGTCCGAAAGCGGATCGCCTAGTCCGGCATCCAGTACGAACCGAAAGCCCCAGGTTCGACCCCGAGTGGCCCAGATGACGCTGTCGTATTGCGGGGTATTCACTTTGGGTTTTTGATCACTTTGTCGACGACGCCCTGCTCGAGGTCCAGCTTGAACTGCGTCAGTGTCGCTCTCAGATAGTCGTGCTGCGACCGGGCCTGCTCGTTTGCCTTCCTCAGTTCTGATCCTGCCAACTGGACTGCCTTGGCCAGGACCGGGAGCGCTATGGAGGCGATTTTGCCCCCCTTGGCAATCCTGGCCAGAAGCTTATCGACTGGTGCGAACTTCCCGTCGGCTATGCCAGCTGATAGCACGTCAGCACCGTCGGCCAGCGAGTCGAGCACCTTAAGGGGAATGCTGTACCTCCCTTGCCACTGCACACGACGCTCCAGCGGCAGGATAGACGCCACAGGTAGTACGAGATCGAGGCCAACACGCTGGGTCAGGTCGATGTCGAGCGTCTTCGGACCGTCGGCCTTGAGTTCGAACTTGGCGGACGAGAGCAGCATGAAGTCTTCGCCGATGGAGAGAGCCTCCGGAGACTTGATGAGTTCGGCGACGGTCGATCGAAGGCGCTCGATGTCCTCTCCCGCCGTGAGGATGACCAGATCGCGGAACATGTCGACGTCCCAGTCTGGGAACAAATCAGCTTTCGACAAGGCCAAGATCCACACCCGGGGGAACTCGACAATGGGCCCATCCTTGAGCAGGTCATCTTTGAGATGCAGAAGCCCGTGCCGGAAGTTGAACATGAGTGACTTGAGGTATCGCTCTTCCTCGCCGGGATACTCGAGTAACTTCTGCCCGTCTACCAGCAGAATTGCTACGTCGGAACGAAGCAGCGACCGGAAACTGTCGATACGTCTATTGCTCTCCTCTTCGCTACTGGGTTCAGTCTCGAACCATTCGCCCGGGTAATCGTGCCAAGCGAGCCGAAGGACGTCGAAGGGCCTCTTCTTGGCCGCATCGTTGTCTCCGCCTTTCAGCCGGACGGAAAAATAGTAGGTCGTGGACTTGAAGCGGGTGGTGATCGGCGCCATCGCTCGATCCCGCATGCCGAGGTAGTTCTGGTATAGCCGACTCCCTTGGCCTGTGTCGTCAGCTACGAGATCCCAGAGATCGTTCTTGTATGACCCCTCTTGGGTCGGGCCGAAGAACGACGAAACCAGAACCGTCTTGCCCGACCCACTCTCGCCGAAGACGGCTATGTGCTGCTCTCGAACTCTTGGGTACTTGGCCATGCCAGGACGGTACAACACGCCTCTGTCAGCACAGCTGCGAAAGGGCGGCTGATCGGCCCGAGCCGGTCCGTCCTGATCGCCGAGCCGGTCAAGGTCAGCGGCAGCAGACCTGACGGCTCCACTCCTTGCCGCGGTTGACTATCTCGAGGGCCGACAACAAGTGTTCCGCGGAACACTCAGCAGCGTGTCTCGGATCGCAGCGGCGCTCCCACCTAGGTCTACAGTCAAGAACCGGTAGCGGTGCCCTTGGATTGTTGCCGATTCATCGAGGTGCTGTCCGACCACTGGATACAGCAGTACACCTTCGGCTGTCGTCGACAGTGCGTCCTTGCCGTGTTGTGACTGCACGTACGCATAGAGCTGGAAAATGTGATCGCGAGACAGCTTGTCAGCGCCGTACTGATTCGGCTTGAGCGCGTCTGCGAACTTGGTTTCGACAATGATGCGCCGCGATTCCGACTGCAGCAGGGTGTCGGTCTTCATGATCGGGAGCACGGCCGCCAGGCCACTACTCGGGTCGGTGACCGACCAGTGATGCTGGACTTCACCGGCGGCCACCGTCCACTCAGCCGGCAGCACAGCTCGGTAGAAGCCGCGAACGGCAGCCTCGTAGAGAGTGCGGACTTTCGCGGCTTCACGTTCGGGTTCGCGGTTGTGTTGTGTACCTGATTCTTCTGCAGGAACAACCATTTGGATGAGTAGGCGTGCTGCGTCGAGTGCTTCGGCGTCGTCCTGCTCGTTACGTCCGAGCGTCAGTTGCGCGGCCTCGCGTTGGGTCACCGATCTCGTTGACACGCCATACTGCGCGAGAGTCTCAGCGAGACCACTCGCTCGACGCTCCAGTGTCAGATCATTGACGTGGCGCGCGGCGAGAATCAGTGCGGTTCGCAGGACACGATTGCGGAGGTTGTCGACAGATAGTTCGTCGAAGGTGCAGGCGACACGGCCCTGCGCGAGCAGCATATTCGTCTCGGTGGTGAGAACATCAATTTGGCCGCGCACTCGGGGCAATGTGGCTGAGCGGGATCGATACTGCCGCCCGAGGCTCCGTTGCAGGCGACGCTCGGCGGCGACGACCAGAATCTCGGACACCAGAACGAACAGCTCGTCAGGGTTGGCCTCGACACTGCTACTGCGTAAGTCCTGGTCGCGTTGATAGAGCCGGGAGGCGTACAGCATCAGCAGCCACAGATTACGCACCGGGATCGCGGTGCTGCCACTGATGATGACCCCCGGCGCGGTCACTACGCGCCGATCAGCTTCGCCGTCTCGGTCTCGACTCTGGTCAGGTCGTCGAACCAGTACTCTCCCAGAAGAGGACGGATTTCCTGCTCGACGACCCCACGCAACCACGCCGACGCGTCGTTGATCGGTGCGTCGGTGGTGGGAGTGAAGA
Organism: Gordonia lacunae; assembly: GCF_002149015.1. Taxonomy (GTDB): domain Bacteria; phylum Actinomycetota; class Actinomycetes; order Mycobacteriales; family Mycobacteriaceae; genus Gordonia; species Gordonia lacunae. The sequence continues at coordinate 173,461 of NZ_NGFO01000004.1, forward strand.
AGCTGTGGCCGATGCAGTACTGCGCACCGAGTGAACGGTCGTCTGCGATCCGAGCGTTGAGCGCGCCTATCCGTGTAGCGAGCCCGGTCAGGACGGTCTTGTCGACGCCGTTACGCGTGCTCACCCACTCCTGCCACGCAGCGTTGAACTGCGGTGACAGATCGGCGAAGGCGAACCGCCGACGTAGCGCGAAGTCGACGATCGCCAGCGAACGGTCGGCGAGGTTCATCGTGCCGATGAGGTAGAGATTCTCGGGGATGAACACCGGGTCTTCGTCAGGGCGAGAGTAGGCCAGCTGCAGGGCTTCTGACGGCTTGCGTTTGTCGACTTCGAGCAGTGTCAGCAACTCGCCCATCACCTGAGCGAGATTGGCTCGATTGATCTCCTCGATCACCAGGACATGATTGTTGTCCGGTTCGTTGACCGCGGCATCGATGACCTCGAGGAAGACTCCATCGGTGAGGGTGAGCTTGCCGTCCCCGCTGGGTCGCCAACCGCGAACGAAGTCTTCGTAGGACACCGTCGGGTGGAACTGCAGTGCGTGGATCAGCGAACGGTCTTTGCGTTCGATGATGGCGTAAGCCAGGCGTTTGGCAAGCCACGTCTTTCCGGTACCCGGAGGTCCTTGGAGGATGAGGTTCTTCTTCCGTTTCAGCGCGCTGAGGTAGCCGTTTAGCTCGGAAGTCGACACAAAACACCCGTCATTCACGATGTCGTCGACGGTGTACGCGGGTTCGTCGGGTACTTCTTCGGCGAGCCGCGTCGAGTCGTCGTGGTCACGCGCCGGTTTAGCGGCGAGCCCGTACTTCTTCTGCCAGTATGGCTCGGCCAGAAAGCGGCCGAAGTCCTGTTCAACACCGTCAAACGCAAACGCTATAAGTGCTTTGGACTTCCAGGTACTTGGGCGGACCGCCCACACCGTGCTTCGGCTGGTCCAGAAGTACCAGTCCTCTTCCGGAAGAAGGCCGTCCGTGCTCCATTCAACCTCGACGCCGTCGCCGTCACCGAGGTTGCGGGTGATGATGCCAATCGCCTTGACGGACATCACCGAGGCTGTCTTACCGTTGATGTCGAACGGCAGCCCGTGCTTGCGAGTGAACGCGGCCTTGATCGCGATCCGATCGCCTGGCTTCATAGTCAGGATCTGCTCGGCATACTTGTGCGGGCCGCCTGCATGCCACCGGCCCTGGGTCCGAAACTGGTCGGTGTGGTCGTAGGCCTCATCGCCGGGCGCATTACCGAAGACTGCGCCGACGAACCAGCACACAGGTAGATTTTCGTCGTCGTCAGCAGCCGACGAGTCATCGAGATACTGAGGCGACGCTTCCAGGTCGGCCGATGTCAACCGTTCGGGGTGCTCGCTCAGCAACTGGTGCCCATAGGAGGTTATGTGTGTTCGGCCGGGTCCGGTAGCTTCGACTGCGCCACTGAGTTTGAGGTTGTGCAATGCCCAACTCACCCGAGTCTCGAGCCGCGTACCGCCCGACTTCACGGTCTCATCGCGCAGTTTCGGTGGCAGACGAAACGCATCGGCCACGGAATCTTTCAACTCCGCTCTCGACCAAGTCTGGTCGTTACTCATCAGCTCGAGGAGCGGTCGAGTCAGCTCGGACTTGGTAGGGAAGGGCGAAACTGGTTGGGTCATAGCTCACCTCGGAAGGCGCGGGATTGAAGGGAGTAGAACAGATCGTCTGCGCTGGCGCTAAATCGCTCACTCGCGGCACGTTCGACCCTCACCGCTTCGACGCGTTCAGCGAATCGACACTGAAGCTCGAGTGGCGGCAGCGGCAGCACAAGCGACTTAACGTCGGCCTGGTTGATACTGGCCTGGTTTATCGCCTTTTTAGCTTTCCGAAGAATCTGCTGCTTAGCGCGCCGGGTTTGTAGCCAGGCAAGCACAAAGTCACCATTGGCCCGGTTTGTGTCAATTCGAATTCGCATCATATTAGATTCATAGACCGACGGCTCGCTAATGTCCGAGATCAAAGCAGACTTGCCCAGATGCGAAAGTGCGTTCACGCGATTCACTACCAAGTCACCTGGAGCGAGAGCGTACTGCTCAATTTCGCCTTCGTTCGCGCGTAGACGCTTCCATTGATAACTGTCTGAGAGAACTGCGCCCGACCCGAAACCATCAATACGTAGAATCGGCACGCCAGCGCCGTAGTCTGATGCCGGTCGGTACAAGCCGTTCGTCGGACCCGCGGCAATAATGCTATCGAGCCTAGTCTGCCACTCGAACATCGAGAACATATGATGAAAAATCGATTTCGAGAGCTCATCGAGGTACACGATCGCCTGACGCCGTTTGGCGCGGAGGGCATCCGCGTGGTCGAGGATAGATGCGATGCGGCGTTGTTCGGAGAGGGGAGGTAGAGGGACCTTCAGATTCTCTAGGACCCGGGAGTCGAGCTTTCGGGTTCCATGAGCTGCCGTGCTGACCTGCGAGAGGATCTCACCGTGTTGCGCACGGAGCATCGCGGCAAGGAACGCCGGAACCACGTCTCGACGCGGGATTAGCGCTTTGAGATCCTGGTTGATCGCGCACTCTGCGTCCAGTATTGAGATCGGAATCGTATGTGCGAGGATCATTCCACGCACAACCATCGCAACGGTCCCCCGAGGCAATCTCTTAATCGAAGTTGACGTAAACACGTCGTCCGCTATGTGGTCAGCAGAGTCAACGAGAACGTCGCGCTTCATGTCCTTGGCACTGAACCAGGGTACGCTGCCACTCCAGTAGTCAGAATTCGCTTTCGATGGAGTACCTCCACTGTAGAAGTCGACGATCTCGCCGAGCGGAACCACAGGCCACTTCATCCGTCGTCACCAGTCAGCATTACTCGCAGGTCCGCCAGCCCCGATTGGATGTCCACCTCGATCTTCTCCAGCTCGTTGAGGATCTCCTCTGGGGCGCGGTGCTCGACCTCTTCGTGGACGATCTCCTTGTAGCGATTCAGACTGAGGTCGTAACCCTGCTCCTCGATAGCGTTCCAGGGAACGCAGAAGGACTGTTCCGTCCGGGCGCGTTCCAACTCGGAACCGTCGCGATTAGCCCACCGACGCAGAACATCAGGCAAGTTGTTCTTCGCGTGGTCGTCATCCGACAGTTTGGCAAGCGGTCCCAGATTGTCGTAGTCCAACAGTGGGGTCCGCTTGTCGTCGAGGGAGTACCCGTCGGCCTGGACGTCGTAGAACCAGACGTTGTCGGTGCCCCCAGAGTCGGTCTTGGTGAAGAACAGGATGGCCGTGGAGACGCCGGCATACGGCTTGAACACACCTGACGGAAGTTTCACCACCGCGTCGAGCTTGTGGTCATCGACGAGCATCTTACGAAGAGTCTTGTGCGCCTTCGACGATCCGAACAACACGCCGTCAGGCACAATGACTGCTGCGCGTCCACCAGGCTTCAACAGTCTTAGAAAGAGCGCAAGGAACAGCAGTTCAGTCTTCTTGGTCTTGACGATCTGTTGCAGGTCCTTGGCCGTGTTCTCGTAGTCGAGGCTGCCGGCGAACGGCGGATTGGCCAGGATCATCGAGTAAGCGCCGGCATCACCGGTGTTGGCCTCCGCCAACGAGTCTCGGTAGCGGATGTCCGGTTGTTCGACACCGTGCAGCAGCATGTTCATCGAACCGATTCGGAGCATCGTGTTGTCGAAGTCGAAGCCGTGGAACATGTCGTTGTGGAAGTGCTCGGCATTTCTGCCCGAGTTGATCTCGCCGCCATGGTGCTCGCGCATGTATTCGGTTGCCGCCACAAGGAATCCGCACGTACCTGAGGCCGGATCCACAATGGTGTCGCCTGGCTCAGGCGCCATCATCTCGACCATCAACTTGATGATGTGACGCGGCGTACGGAACTGGCCGTTCTGACCGGAGCTCGCGATTTTCGCGAGCATGTACTCGTAGACGTCACCCTTGGTGTCGAGGTCCCGCATCTCGATCTTGTCGAGCAGGTCGACGACCTTCACAAGCATGGCCGCGTTCGGGATCTGCAGGCGCGCGTCCTTCATGAAGTGGGCGTAGGTGGAGTCTTCGTCACGCATCGTCTGGATGAACGGGAAGACCTTCTTGTCCACGGTCTCGAACATCTCGTCGGCGGAGTAGTTCTTGAAGACCGACCATCTAAGTTCTTCGCGATCAACCGGGAATGGGTTGTCCTGTATGGGCTTCTTCGTCAAGTTCGCGCGGTTCAGGGCGCGCGTCTGCTCGTCGTCGAGGCGGCGGATGAACAGCAGGAAGGTGATCTGCTCCATCACCTGCAACGGGTTGGCGATGCCGCCCGACCAGAACGCGTCCCAGACCGCGTCGACCTTGCTCTTCTGCTCTCCGGTGATCACTGAATGCACTCCGTACCGTTGTTGGCGAACCCGAACAGAACTGTATAGCGGAGGGTTGTGACAGTGGCGGGTAGTTCGGGCCTTCGAGGGCTTGGGCGGTTGACTTGCGAAACCCTTCGTGGCTCGTCGCTAGCGCTCCTCGCACCTCAGGGAGCAGAGGGGACGGCAGCCCCCTGAGGCCAGGGAGCAGGGTTATGTCGTTCTTTCGGCTGAGGGAGCAGTGGGCCACGCACAACCTTGCACCGCAGGGAGCACGTACTCAGGAGTCGGTACCGACGCCCTTCAGGCCGCGCCAGGTGATACCGACGAGGAGGTTGGTGGCCTTCTCGAGGTCGACGTCGCCTTCGGTGATGCGGTCGGCGACCGCCTCGGCGGCGCCGACGATCGCGACGGCGGTGAGTTCGAAGTCGATGTCACTGGCACCCTCGACCGTGGTGCCGGCCTTGATCAGCTGGGCGACCATCTCGGTGACCCGCTGGCGGCTCTCGGAGACGATGCCGGCGAAACCGGCGGTGCCGATGGCGACGCGGTAGAGCACCCGCCACGACTGCCGGTGCTCATGGACGAAGCGGAGGAACTCGCGGATCACCGTGACCGCCTGCTCGCGCTGCGAGAGCGAGGGATCGAAGCCGACGCTCATGGCGTCGATGAACAGGCCCGACTCACGCGCGATGCACGCGCTGAACAGCTCGTCCTTGGAGCCGTAGTACAGGTACAGCATCGGCTTGGAGATCTGCGCCTCGGCGGCGATCGCATCCATCGAGGTCTCGCGAAAACCGTTCTGCGAGAACACCTTCACGGCGGCATCGAGCATCTGCTGCTCGCGCACCGCGCGTGGCAGGCGCTTGGTTCCGCCCGACATGACCGCCACCTCCGTTCACCACGTCTGTTCGACCGACGATATCAACAACTTACCAACCGGTAAGGTGAAACCCCATTCGCACGGTCAGGAGCATCGGCAGTTCAACAGTTGACCACACCCTTGGACCGCAGGATGCGCACCACCTTGTCATCGAGGCGGGCGGGAGCGAGCCGGCCGGCCGACACCGCGCGCTCGAGGTTGTCGAGCACCGATGCGACCCGGTCGGTGGACAGCCACAGCGCGACATCGCCGCCTGCGAGGAGGAACTTCTCCACCGCCTGCTCGATGGGGTACTGCGCACTGATCGCCGCCATGCCCGACAGATCGTCGGAGTAGATCACGCCGTCGAAGCGCGGACCGTCGTACCCGACACCGGTGCGCAGCATCTGGATCGCGGGCCGGCTGATGCTCGCCGGCAGCCCCTTCGTGAGACCCGGGACGATCAGGTGACCGACCATCGCGCCCGCGGTTCCGGGGTCACGCAGCAGCGTCCGGAACGGCACGAGATCGCTGTCCTGCAGCTCGGCGAGCGACGGGACGGTCACGACACCGAGATGCGAGTCGCCCGAACCGTGCCCGTGACCCGGAAAGTGCTTGTACACCGGCGTGATCCCCGCGTCGGCCAGGCCCGCGGCGTACGCCCCCGCGTACTCGGTCACGACCGCCGGATCGTTGCTGAAGGACCGGTCGCCGATCACCTCATTGTCCGATTCGTCGCTGACGTCGGCGACGGGCGCGAAGTCGACCGTGACGCCCAGGCGCTTGAGTTTGCGACCCACGTCGGCCGCGATCGCGCGCACCTGCTCGGGCGTCTTGGTCTGGGCCAGCTCGCGCGGCGAGGCGTTGTCGATGCCGAGCGCGGACAGCCGCGACACCCGTCCGCCCTCGTGATCGACGGTGACCATCAACGGAATCGACGAGTTCTGCGAAATCCGTGCTGCCGCACCGCTCGTCAGGATCGCCTTGTCGGTCCAGCTCCCGACGAAGATGCCGCCGATCTCCTCGTTCTCGACGATCTGCTGGGCGTCGGCCGCCCCGGTCACACCGACGACGATCAGCTGCGCCAGCTTCTGGCGAACCGACAGCTTCGCGAGTTCGGTTGCCCCGCAGGCGTTCGCGACCGGCGTGGCGGTCGGAGACGACGACGGGGAGGACGCACCGGCCGGCGCACCCGCGGAGTACGAGGGTGTCGGCGGCGGCGAATCCGAGGTCGACGAGGTACATGCGGCCAGCGTCGCGCACAGCACCGCGACCGTTGCCGTCGTCATCGCATGACGAATCCGCTGGGGTCTGCGAGTTGGGCCCATGGCACGAGTCTGGCATGTAGTCTGAGCCCATGGACGTGGGGTCCGTTTCGTCCGGGTCCGCCACCGCCGGGAGCGGTAGCGGCGGCAACAGTGCCGCACAAACGCTGATGATCGCCTACGACGGGTCACCAAACGCCGACCGCGCCATTCGTTACGCCGGGCATTTCCTCCGCGCACAATCCGCAGTGGTCGTCACCGCCTGGCAACCCGGCGGCATGACGCCGGCGCGCATGTCCACCCTCGCCGGCGGGATGCAGCCGTTCATCGACACCCAACTCGACGCCGGCGTCGACCAGGCGCTCGAAGACGAGGCCGCCGCGATCAACGAGCGCGGTGTGACGCTCGCCGCCGAATGTGGGCTGACCGCACGTGGATCGCTCGTCGAAGTCGAGTCGACCGTGTGGGGTGCGCTCGTCGCCGCGGCCGAGGCGCTCGACGTCGATCTCCTGGTCACCGGCACTCGCGGGGCGTCGGGACTCAAGGCGTTGCTGCGGTCGAGCGTGGCCGAGCGGGTCCTCAAACATTGCCACCGGCCGGTGTTCATCGTTCCCGCCAAGTGCGAGAAGGAGCCTCAGGTCACGCTGTAGCGCAGCTCTGCTGGCCGAGCTTGTCGAGGTCACCACGTGGCTTCGACACGGCGCCTCGCTCCGCTCGGGGCCGGCTCAACCAGCAGTGGGCTCACCCAGCAAGGGGCTGGGCGTGTCCTGATCTGTGGGATGCGTGGCCTGGACGCCACGGTCAGGGTCGGAAACGATGTCCCCATGACGCGATCGGTGGTGATTCTCGGGTTCCCCGGGGTGCAGGCCCTGGACGTGACCGGACCGGCCGATGTGTTCACCACCGCGTCGATCGCACTCGCCGACCAGGGCGCGGAGGTCCGCTACGACCTCCGGCTGGCGTCGAAGTCGGGTCTGCATGTCGGAACCGGCGTCGGCCTGGAGTTCGTCGCGCATCCGCTGCCCGATCCGGGCGATCCGCTCGACATCCTGATCCTGCCCGGCGGTACCGGTGTCCACGACGCCACCCGGGATCCCGAACTCATCGGCTGGATCCGGCGGGCGGCACGAAGCGCACGACGGGTCGTCAGCGTGTGCAACGGCGCGTTCCTCGCCGCCGAGGCCGGCCTGCTCGACGGCAGACGCGCGACTACGCACTGGGCGATGACCGGGCTGCTCGCCGAGCGGTACCCGTCGATCCAGGTCGACGCCGAGGCACTGTTCGTCCGCGGCAGCGATCGCGTGTGGAGTTCCGCGGGCGTCACCGCCGGGATCGACCTCTCGCTGGCGCTGATCGAGGAGGACCACGGCACCGAACTCGCGCAGCTCGTCGCGCGGTGGCTCGTCCTCTACATGCGACGACCCGGCGGTCAGAGCCAGTTCGCGCCACCGGTGTGGATGCCGCGGGCGCGTCGCACGGCGATCCGGGAGATCCAGGAGCGCATCGAGGCCGAGCCGGGCCGGCCACACCGCGTCGACGATCTCGCCCGCGACGCGTCGATGAGCCCGCGCCATTTCTCCCGCCTCTTCACCGACCAGACCGGCGAGGCCCCCGGCTCTTATGTCGAACGGGTCCGGACCGACGCCGCCCGTCGTGCGCTCACGCAGAGCGACGACACGATGCCGGTGATCGCCTCCCGGTGCGGCTTCGGGTCCGCCGAGACGATGCGCCGCACCTTCGTCCGCCGGCTCGGCGTACCGCCCGATCAGTACCGCCGCACCTTCCGCTGACCCGAAACCCGCCCATCGAAAGGCCGTCATGACCCAGATCGCGATCGTCCTCTACCCGCGGTTCACCGCACTCGACTTCATCGGGCCGTACGAGGTGCTACGCGCCCTGCCCGACGCCGAGGTCAGATTCGTCTGGCACGAGCCGGGACCGGTCGTCGCCGACTCGGGCGTGCTCGTCGTCGGCGCCACGCATTCGTTCGACGAGACGCCGTCACCGGACGTCGTCCTGGTGCCGGGCGGACCCGGTTGTTTCGCCGCGTCGCAGGACGAGAAGGTCCTCGACTGGCTGCGCGCGGTACGACCGGGCGCGCAGTGGACGACGTCGGTGTGCACCGGTTCGGTCGTACTGGCCGCGGCCGGTCTGCTCGACGGCAGGCCGGCCACCACGCATTGGTCGTCGATGGCCGCGCTGACCCTGCACGGGGCGAAGGCGGTGTCCGACGAGCGCATCGTGCGCGCGCTACCCGACGACGACCTGGTCACCGCCGCGGGCGTGTCCGCCGGTCTCGACCTCGCGCTGTGGCTGGCCGAGCAGATCGCCGGCCGCGCACGAGCCGAGGCGATCCAGCTGGTCATCGAATACGATCCGCAACCGCATCTCGACTCCGGGCATCGGTCCAAGGCGTCGGCCGGCACGATCGCCACGTCGACGATGCTGCTCAGCCGCGACGTCGACAAGCCCGAACTGCTGAAGACGAGTGCGCGCCTGCTGTGGGATCGCACCCTGACGACAGTGCGGTCTCGGCGCTGACCGCGGCCGGGTCGATCCGCCGGCGTCAGCGGGTGTCACCCGGAATCGGACTTCGGCGATGGTAGTTTCATCGCCATGACCAACAACCGCCTTGTCGCCGGAGCCGTCGCCGGGGTCGCCGGCATCCTGGTGGGACTCGGCGCGGTGTTCCTCGGCGGGTTCCTGGCCTCCGAGAACAGCCCGTCCACCGATCTGAACAACATCAGCCCGAACAACGGATTCGTCCAGGGCTCGGTGGACTACGGTTCGCGCGGCGGAGCCGGCGAGACCAACTGACCCGTCCACGCGCCGCCGGTCCCGGCGTCCCCTGATCGACAGCAGCAGCAACTGAGTACCCCGCCTCCGCCACCGGATCAGTCCGAACTGAGTCGACGCGGTGTCGCCGTCATCGCCGCGATCTCACTGCTGATCTGCCTGCTGCAGTCTCCGGGCCGCATCGCCGCGGACACCAAACTCGACCTCACCGCGAACCCGCTGGGCTTCCTGGCCCGCGCCGCACACCTGTGGACACCGAACGCCCCGATGGGGCAGGTGCAGAACCAGGCCTACGGCTACTTCTTCCCGCACGGCGCGTTCTACGCACTCGGCGACCTTCTCGCCGTCCCGCCGTGGATCGTGCAGCGCCTCTGGTGGGCGCTGCTGCTCACCGTCGGCTTCATCGGCATCGTCCGCCTCGCCGAGACCCTGCGACTGGGTTCGCCCGCCTCGCGGATGATCGCCGCCACCGTCTTCGTGCTGAGCCCCCGGGTCCTGACCACCCTCGGTTCGATCTCGTCGGAGACCCTGCCGATGATGCTCGCCCCATGGGTGCTCCTGCCGGTGGTGCGGGCACTCGACACGCGAGCCGGCGACGACGATCCGCCACTCTGGCGCGCGGCCGCCCGAACGGCGGCCGCGGTGGCACTGATGGGCGCGGTCAATGCCGTCGCCACGCTGGCGGCCCTCGGTGTCGCCGTCCTGTGGTGGCTGCTGCACAGTCCGCGTGACCGCCGATGGTGGCGATTCGGCGCCTGGACCGCGGCCGGCCTGACCCTGGCCTGCGCGTGGTGGGTGGTCCCGCTGCTGATCCTCTCGCGCGTGAGTCCGCCTTTCCTGGACTACATCGAGTCGTCCCGGGTCACCACGCAGTGGACCTCGCTGACCGAGGTGTTGCGCGGGGCGAGTTCGTGGACGCCGTTCGTCTCCCCGGAGCGCGTCGCCGGGGCGGTGCTGGTCACCCAGCCCGCCGCGGTTCTGGCGACCGGGACCATCGCGGCCGCCGGGCTCGCCGGACTGTGCATGCGGCACATGCCGTTCCGCGGCCGCCTCGTCGCCATCCTGGGCGTCGGTCTCGTCGTGATGTGCGTCGGCTACGCGGGCGAACTCGGGTCGCCGGTCGCCGAGCAGGTACGCGTCTTCCTCGACGGTTCCGGCGCACCGCTGCGCAACATCCACAAGTTCGAACCGCTGCTCCGCATCCCCCTGGTCCTCGGCGTCGCGCACCTGCTGGCGCGGGTTCCGCTCCCCGGGAGTGCCGGTCGGCGGGAGACGCTCACCGCCTTCGCCCATCCCCAGCGGTCGCGTCCGGTCGCCGCGGCGATCGTCCTGCTCGTCGCCGTGATCGGCGCCGGGTCGCTGATGTGGACCGGTCAGCTCGCACCGAACGGTACGTACGAGTCGATTCCGCGTCATTGGCAGCAGACCGCCGACTGGCTGGCCGAGCACAGCGAGCGCGACGACGGCGGCCCACCTGCCCGCGCGCTGGTCGTCCCCGGCGCCCCGTTCGCCGACCAGCTGTGGGGGCTCACCCGCGACGAACCGCTGCAACCCCTGTCCGACACCCCGTGGGCGGTCCGTGACGCGATCCCGCTCACCCCGCCCGGCGCGATCCGGGCCCTCGACTCCGTCCAGCGCGAGATCGCCGCGGGCCGCGGCTCGCCGGGCCTGGCCGCCACCCTCGCCGGGCAGGGCATCGGATTCGTCGTTCTCCGAGCCGATCTCGACCCCGAGACCTCACGGTCGGCCCGCCCGCTGCTCGCGCAGCAGGCACTCGACGAGTCACCCGGACTCCGCCGCGTGGCCGAGTTCGGTCCGCGGATCGGGCCGCCGAGCGTTAGGGGGGTGTTGCGCGACAACGGTTTACGGCCCGGGATGCCCGCGGTGCAGATCTTCGCCGTCGACCCTGCCGGCGCGCCCGCCGCCGACACCGGACCCCGACTGATCGACACCGCGGGCCTCCCGCGAGTCGCCGGTGGCCCCGAGGCCATCGCCGAACTGGCCGATGTCCGAGCACGTCAGGGACTACCGCCGCTCGGACCGGTCGTCCTCGATGCCGATGCACGACGTGCCGGGATCACCGACGGCCCGTTGATCGTGACCGACACGCCCAGCGACCGGGAGACCGACTTCGGCCGCGTCGACGACCACAGTTCGGCGATCCGGGCTCCGTCGGATCCGCGGCGCACGCAGAACGCCGTCGCCGACTACCCCGTCGACGGACAATCGCTCGTACACGGGCAGTGGTTGCTGGACAACCGGAGTGGCGAGGTCGAGGTCTCGACGTCGGGATCGGCGGCGGACGCGGTGCAGCCCGGGCAGACCTCACCGGCCAACTCGGCGGCCGCTGCCTTCGACGGCAATCCGCAGAGCGCCTGGGTGAGCGGCGGGCTCGAGAGTGCGGTCGGACGATGGATGCGCATCGGCTTCACGACCCCGCGAACCGACCTGGCACTGACCCTGACGACCGCCAAGGCCCTCGGTCCCGATGTCACCAGCGCACTGATCACCACCGAGGCGGGCAGCACGGTGGTCTCGGGTCTCGAACCCGGTGAACCGATGACGGTGACCGCGCCCAGCGGCGCCACCCGCTGGGTGCAGATCCGCGCGCTCCGCACCGACGACGGCACGGCCGGAAACCAATTCGCCCTCGGCGAGGTCACGGTGTCGGATCTGCGGACCGCGACACCATTGCGCATCCGCCATCGCGTGGTGCTGCCCGAGCTCGAGGCCGGTACCGAGGTCGCCCAGTGGCTGCTGTATCAGGAGTTGTCCGGACGGGCGTCCTGCGTCTCCGACCCAGAGCGGCAGATGACAAGGTGCGCACCGGGACTCGGCCTTTCCCCGGAGACGTCCGCGGTGTTCGGGCGCGCACTCTCGGTGCCATCGGATGTCGCCGTCTCCCCCACCGCGATCCTGCGGCCCCGACCCGGCGATGCTCTCGATCGGCTTCTCGCCGACGATGGTCGGGTCACCGCACACGGCCCCCGCCCGGTGACCGACCCCCGCGGCGGGCCCGCGGCCGCCGTCGACGGCGATCCCGGAACATCCTGGACCGCACCGGAGATCCCCGATGAGCGGACGTCGCGAGCGGGTGACGACTCCCCGGCCGACGAGGACGCGGCAGCGAACGAGAACAGTCCCACCCTGGTCCTCGATCTCCCACGGGCACAACGGGTCGACGCGCTGACCATCGTCGCCCCCCGGGGTTATCCCGCCGCTCCCACCGAGGTCGCGGTGGACCTCGGCACCGGCAAGCAGGTCCGCGAGGTCGACGACGGCGGCATCGTCCGTCTCGATCCCGCGGTCACCGACCGCATCGAGATCACCATTCGTGCACAGTCCGACCTCATCGACGTCAACAGCCTCGGGTTCGCCAGTCCCGCACCACCGGGAATCGCCGAGGTCCGGGTGTCTCCGTCGCCGGCGACCGGTTCGGACGTCGACCGGATCGTCGAGATCGGTTGCGACGAGGGGATCGGGCTGACCGCCGCGGGTCAGGTCGTCCGGATGTCGGTGCGCGCCCGCGCGTCCGACCTGCGTACCGGACAACCGGTGATCGGGCGCCCGTGCGGCGACGGCCGACTCGCCCTGCCCGCCGGACAGCAGGAGGTGTCGGTCAATCCCGGCGACGCCTTCACCGTCGACGCCGTCTCGCTGGTGAACGGTGACCCGGTGTCGCCACCGGCGTCGACCTCCCCAGAGGTCGGCGAGTGGTCGGCGGTGCGGCGTGCGGTGACCGTCGAGAGCGGTCCGCAACGACTACTCGTCGTGCCCGAGAGCACCAACCCCGGATGGCAGGCGCGGCTCGGCGGGGTCTCGCTGCGGCCGGTCGTCGTCGACGGCTGGCAACAGGGTTGGATGGTGCCCGCCGGCGCGGCCGGGACCATCCACCTGACGTACCGGTTCGATTCGCTGTACCGCTGGTCGCTGGTGATCGGGCTGGCGCTGATGGTGCTGTTGCTCCTCGCCGCGTGGTGGCCGTCGACGCGCCGCGCCTCGCCCGGGGCCCCGATCCTGGTCCCGGCCGGACGCGGGTCGACACTCGTCGCCGGGGGTGCGGTCCTCGCCGCGGCGTGGCTGGTGTCGGGCTGGTGGGGACTCGCGGCCGCCGTCCTGGTCGGCACCTTCGCCGCCGCGATACCGCAGAAGGCAGGCGTCACAACAGCATTCGTCGCGATGATGACGGCGACGATCGGTCTGGCGGCGGGGCCGTGGCACGCCTCCGGCGGCTACCACGGCTCCCAGTGGTGGGTTCAGCTGCCGGCCCTGGTGGCGGTGTCGATGACCGCATGGCTGGTGTTCTGGTCGGCCGTCGACGGTCGGCCGTCGATCGCCGCGCCGTCGGGCGGCGGTGAAGACGACGCCGGTGTATCGGGCGAGACGTGGCGCGAGCGGTTGCGACGACGACTCTCGCGGTTACGCAGCCAGTTCCTCGTCGGCTCCTCGATGAAGGCGTAACTGGCCGCGGACACACCGATCGACAGGACGAGGGTGATCACCAGCACCAGGAGGGTGTCACCGCTGAACGGAACGATGCCGAACAGCGGGAAGACCACCGCCAGGATCGCGACGTGCCAGATGAAGATCCCGTACGACCATCTCCCGAGCGCCAGCATCACCCGGGAGGTGAGGATGGGGAAAGGACCGTCGTTGCAGACGAGTGGGGCGAGCAGCGCATATCCGCAGAGCGCGCCGAGAACCATCTTGGTGGCGAACTCGAGTTCGGTGACCGCGCCGAGACCCGTCGGACCGGCGAACCTGGTGCACGCCAGCGCGTAGGCGACGACGAGGACGACCAGCATCAGCGGACGGTTGGCGCTGAGGCGGATCACCCCCGCCATCCAGCGTCCCGAACGGACAGGTCCGGAACCCGAGTCGAGGACCCCGGCGATCTCGGCCAGGACCAGACCCGCGACGAACCACGGGAGGTGGCCGAACACCCAGTTCTTGGTCTCCACACCGTCGGCCACGGGCAGCGAGGTGCCGACCCAGGCCCAGCCCAGACTCACCGCGGCCAGAACAACCAGCGCCGGGACACGTGCCCGGAGGCGACGACCACGCAGCCGCAGGAGCGCGAAGCCGATGAGCGGCAGCAGAGCGTAGAAGGCGATCTCGACCGAGAGGCTCCACATCTGGGTCAGCCCCGCGGTGAGCGTGAGCGGCACGAAGACCTGGGTCAGCGTCAGGTTCGCCAACCAGACCTGGGCGTCGGCACCCTGTGCCTCGGGGAGCAGCAGGATCACCAGCGTCACCACGATCACATACGCCGGCCAGATCCGGACGACGCGGTGGCGGAGATATCGCGGCACCGACGGGTGGCCGGTCCCGCGATGCGCGGCGTCGACCCACGGTCGCCACAGCAGGAAACCGGAGAGCGCGAAGAACAGGGCGACCGCGAGGTCGAGGCGACCCAGTACCGGTCCGAGCACGGGGATCTCGACCGCCCGCGTCTGGAACGCCACATGGGTGACCAGGACCCCGATCGCCGCGATGGCCCGCATGCCCTCGAGCTGCGGATAGAACCGCCGGGCGGAGCCGGCGGCGGCCGCGGCGGCTCCGGGGGCGATGGGATCGGGGTCGGTGCTGGTCATGCTGCTGACAGGGTAGCCGGGACGCGTTGCGTACCCTCGCCTCCATGTCCTCGCCGTCCTCCTCGTCGCGATCAGGGCCGCCGTCCGCCGGGTTGTCGTCGGACACCGAGACCCGTCCGGAGCCACATCGCTGGTCGGCCGCGGACCTCGCCGGCCCGACCCTGATCTTCGTCGGCGCCTTTCTGCTCGCCGTGACGATCGCCTTGCCGACACTGCTCGTCGGCGGATTCCGCACCATCCCGCTGAGCACCGATTTCACGACCGTCGCCACCGCCGACGACGCGACGATCTTCGACCGGTGTTCGCTCGAGACCCGCTCGGCCCGGACGGTCGGCGCCGACCTCGTCCGTCAACAGCGCGTCGTCGCGGTGCAACCGTCCGACGAACACCGGGTGACCCTGCAGGCCGGCACCTCTGTCCAGGCCCAGGCGCTGCGCATCGACGACCGTGAGGTCGACCCGGGCGATCCGCGTCCCGGCGTCGACACCGATGATCCGGCGCAACCGTGCAACGACGCGACGGTCAACGCCATCAAGGACCGGGTGACGCTCGACCGGAAGAACGCGCTACCCCGGCTCGCCGCGCGCGGGGCGTCGGAGATCCAGTACGACAGCGGTCAGGCCGCCGTCCTCGTCCCGGACCGTCGCGGCGTCACCTATCTCCTCCCGTTCGACACCGAACCGGCCGATCGGGAATTCTTCGACGCCGTCACCCGCACCACCGTGCCGCTGGTCCACGACGGCGACACCGAGGTGCACGGCCGCGACGTCGACCGGTTCCGCGCCGAGGTGCCCGACACCGATCTCGCGCGCGCGGCGCTCGGCCGGCCCGTGGGCACGAATGTCTCGATCACGCGGCCGGCGTCGTGGTTCGGGGTCGGCGACTCGAGTCGCCCGTTGACCGCGAACCTGCACCACCGGAGTTCATGGGATCTCGCCGTCGATCCCCGGACCGGCACCATCGTCGACGCGACGATCACCGTCGACGAGGTGTACCGCTTCCCCGACGGCACACCCGGCGTCCCGGACGGCTTCGAATTGCCGCAGCTCCGAGCGACTTTCACCTATGACGATGACACCCAGACCCGGATGACGGACCTCGCCGCAGATCTCGCGTCCCCGATCCTGATCTGGGGCCGGCTCGTACCGATCGGCACCGCGGTCCTGGGCGTGGTGGCGTTGGCGGCCGGACTGATACTGATCAACCCGGCCTGGCTACCCGCCCGGTTCCGTCGCCGGAGGGGCGCGGAAACCGTTGGCGGGCAGCCGGAGTGACCGGAATCGGCGTCAGGAGGCCGACTCGGCGGCGAGCCTGCCGAGGGTGTCGTTCAGCTGATGCTCGGTGACGAGCGGGAACTTGACCTTCTCGAGCAGCTTCTTGTCGGTGACCTTCGACCAGTCGTAGGTGTGACGCACCAGCGTCTCGTTGGGGCCCTGGGACTCCAACTCCCACAGCCATTCCCACCCGGGCGGCTCGGTGCCGGCGGGGGCGGTCTGCCACGCCAGCAGCTTGTCCTTGGCGTAACCGGTGACATGGTTGTCCGTCTTGTAATCGCCGCCCATGTGGTCGCCGGACATGTTCATGGTGAACACGTCACCGACCTGTTGGATGCGATCGGCGTGGTCCACGCCGCGGATGAAACCCGAACCGTCGAGCGCCTGATGCCGTTCGGGATTGGAGAGAACGTCGAACACCGCGTCGACGGGCGCCTCGATCGTGCGTTGGACAGTGACCTGTGTGCTCTCGTTGTCGCTCATGACACAACACTGCCGAAACTTCGGGCACTCGGCAACGTCCGGGAGCCCGCTGATGTTCGCTGTCCCGGCCCCCGGAACCGCAAGATCCACAGGAGCACTGGCCCGCCCCGCTCCCAAGCTCGCTCCCAGGGGCGGGATTTTCGTGGCCACGATGGCGAAACGAATCAGCGAGCGACCGCCCACGTCCCCAGCGCGGCGATCGTCGCGGCCACGGCGGCGGTCCCGGCCACCCCGATCACCGAGCCGGTGACCGTCACGATGACCAGCACCTCGGCACCCACGACCACCCAGGTGCCGAGCGCGACGCGCGTCCGGTCGCGCGCGATCGCCGACAGCAGCACGACCTGCAGGACGGCCAGCGCGGCGCCGATGTAGGCGAACAGCCACAGGATGGGCACGAGGGCGTCATAACCGTCCCCGAAGACGAGCGGGATGACCGGACCGGCCGCACCGGCCAGCACGGTCAGGACGATCCCGATCCCGGCGACCACCATCACCGCTTGACGCAACGAGGCGGCCGAACGCGCAGGATCGGCGAGGCGGGGATAGAAGACGACGCCGATGGCCTGCGGGAGCCAGAAGGCCACCTTGGTCGCGATCGCCCCGAGTGCGTACACCCCGACCGCCTCGGCGTCGAGAACCCGGGGTGAGAGCAACAGGTCGATCGACGAGGCGACGATCAGCACCAGCTGTACCTGCGACGCGCGGACCACACTGAGCACTCCGGCGGCACCCGACGGCGCACGGCCCGGCCGCCCGACCCTCGCCACCGACCACACCACGAGCCAGACGACGACCGCCGAGGCCGCGGCCCCCAGTGTCCCGGCCAGGAGCCCGCCCGCCGGCCCGGCGCCGGCCGCGAACGCCCCGATCATCGGCATCGACCGGGCGACACCGACCGCGGCCAGCACCCAGGACAGCACCTGGAACTCGCCGCGCCCCTGAAGAATCCCCTGACCTGCGGCGATGAGCGCGAGTAGCGGCGCCGAGGCGAGTGCTGCCGCCGTCGTCGCGACATCGGTGCGCAACAGCAGCGCGACCAGCGGGGTGGCGACGGCGGTGAGTACGACGACCCAGAAGGTCGTCACCAGGCCCAGCCTGCGGAGCCGCCCCTCGTCGCCACCGAGGACGACCTCCCGGGCGATCACGTTCTGCAGCGCCATCGCCGGCACGCCCAGCACGAGCATCGCCGACAACAACACCGCGAACTCGCCGTACTCGCTGACGTCGAGGAAGTGCGCACTCGCGGCCAGATGCACCACGTACATGCAGAGATTGGCCACCATCGAACCGACCGCCACCGACCCGACGGCGCCGACCGTGCCCGTCGTCCGGCGCGTCTGCTGCATGGACCAAGTGTGCCGACCTCGGCGACGCGCCTTCGCGCGGGGCGCCCTCGCGCGGGACGCGCACGAGGTACGTCGCGGGACGCGCATGATGCGCTTTGCACGTGCAGTCGTGCATAGGCAACGATGGGACGGTTGCTGTTGCCGAGCGCGAGATCCACCGATCGCGCGTGTTCACCGGACCGAGAGACCCAGATGTACGACGACAACCCCACCTACGACACCGAGTCGACCGACATCGGTTCGCGCATCGACCCGGTGCTGGCGCGGAGCTGGCTGCTGGTCAACGGCTCCCACTACGCGAAGTTCGAGCCGGCATCCCGTTCGCGCGCCGACATCGTCGTGCTGGACATCGAGGACGCGGTGGCCCCCAAGGACAAGGTCTCCGCGCGCGACAACGTCGTCCGTTGGCTCGGGCCGAAAGAGGGCACGGCCGGCCCCGGCGCCGGAGACTGGGTCCGTGTCAACGGGTTCGGCACCCCGTGGTGGGCCGACGACCTCGAGGCCCTGTCGCAGACCACCGTCGGCGGGGTGATGCTGGCGATGGTCGAGTCGGTCGACCACGTTACCGAGACCGCCAAACGACTCCCCGGCCTGCCGATCGTCGCGCTCGTGGAGACCGCGCGCGGACTCGAGCGCATCAGCGAGATCGCCGCCACGAAGGGCACGTTCCGCCTCGCATTCGGTATCGGGGACTTCCGTCGCGACACCGGTTTCGGTGACAACCCGCAGACACTCGCCTACGCCCGTTCACGTTTCACGATCGCCGCGAAGGCCGCCCATCTGCCCAGCGCCATCGACGGCCCGACGGTAGGTTCGAGTGCGCTCAAGCTCAGCGAGGCGACCGCGGTCAGCGCCGAGTTCGGCATGACCGGCAAGATCTGCCTCACCCCGGGCCAGTGCGCGCAGGTCAACGAGGGCCTGTCCCCCTCGCAGGACGAGATCACCTGGGCACGAGAGTTCTTCGCCGAGTTCGAGCGCGACGGCGGTGAGATCCGCAATGGCTCCGATCTGCCGCGGATCGCGCGGGCGACCAAGATCCTCGACCTGGCCCGGTCGTACGGCATCACCGCATCCGACTACGACGACGATCCGGTGCACGCTCCCGCGCCGTCGGACACCCACCACTTCTGACGGGCATCGCCGCGGTGACTCCCCGACGACTGCTGCCGGCGCTGTACGGCACCAGTGTCGCTGCGACCGCGGTGATCCTGGCGCCGGTGCTGCCGGGTCTCGTCGGGGTCGGCGACCGCTACCTGCTGTATCGCGATGCGGTGTCCACGCCGCGTACCCACGTCACGGACACCACGCTCGGGATCGGTGACCTGCCGCCGCGGGCCGTCCCGCAGGACTGGTTCCTCGCGATGGTGAGCAGCGTCGTCGACGGCGGAATCGTCGTGCTGGCAGTCCTCGCCGCGGCCCTGGTCTGCGCGGGCGTCGGCTACGGACGTCTGGCGGCCCGGCTGGTCCCGGACGCCGGACACACCGGTGCCGCGGCGACCGCACTCGTCACGGTGTGGAATCCCTATGTCGCCGAACGGCTCCTGCAAGGCCACTGGAGCCTGTTGGCCGGGTATGCCGCGCTCGGGT
The DNA here is from genome assembly GCF_002149015.1 of Gordonia lacunae. Lineage (GTDB taxonomy): Bacteria > Actinomycetota > Actinomycetes > Mycobacteriales > Mycobacteriaceae > Gordonia > Gordonia lacunae. Next base: position 192,990 of record NZ_NGFO01000004.1, read on the forward strand.
GGATTCTCGTCGCAGTCCTGGATCTGCGGCGACGCCCACCGCAGGGTGAGCCGGTAGCGGACACCGTCCGAATTCTGCAGCTGGGTGGGTTGCTCGCCGTCGCAGGGTTGACGCCCACCGGGTCCGTCCTGGCCGGAATCGTGTTGGCGACTGCACTTCTGGCACGTCCCATCGGGCGGCGCCCCACGGCCGTCGTCGCCGCGCTCTGGGTCCTCAGCACCCTGCCCTGGTTGCTGACATCCCTGGTCACCGACGCCCCGACCACATCGGCGGCCGCCGGGGTCGATGCGTTCGGCCTGCGCTCCGAGCCCTGGCTCGGGCCGGTGGGCACGGTCGGTTCGCTGGGCGGGATCTGGAACGCCGACGCGGTGCCGGCGAGCCGGACCATCGGATGGGCCGCGGTGGCGACCATCTGCCTGCTCCTCGTCGTCGCGGTCGGCGTCGGCCACCTGTGGCGTCGTCGCGCGCAGCTGGATCCGCTCGTCCGGGCCATCGCCGTACTGGCGTCGGTCACCGCGATCCTGTTGCTGCTGAGCACCGTCGGGCCGGTCCGAACCGGTCTGGGGTTCGTCGTCGAACACGTCGGCGGCGGCGGGTTGCTCCGCGACACCCAGAAGTTCTCGGCGCTCCTCGTCCCGGCGGTCGCGGTCTGCGTCGCGGCAGCGGTGGCAGCGGCGAGACGCCGCGTCCCTTCCGGATTCGCGCTCGCCGCGGTCGCACTGCTGGTGGTGGCACCGCTCCCCGACCTCGCGTGGGGCGTCGGCGGCGCGGTGCGCGCGATCGACTATCCCGACGAGTGGCGGCAGGTCGCGGAGATCGTGCCGCCGGATCGGGGTTCGGTCGCCCTGTGGCCGCCGGGCACGGTCCGCGAGTATCCCTTCGCGCGCGACCCGTCCCTCGATCCCGCGGCGCGGATGATGCGTGCGCCCGTCGTCGAATCCGGTGAACTCCGGGTCGACGGGGAGGTGATCGATCCGTCCGGAGAACACGCCGCGGACGTGACGCGGGCGCTGGAGTCCGGCGGGTCACCGGTCGCGCTGGCCGAGCTCGGCGTCGGGTGGGTGCTGGTCGAGAACGACTCCCCACCTGCGCAACTCGCCGAGTCCGGGCACCCGGTCTTCGACGGGCCGTCGCTGCGGCTGTATCAGGTGGCCGGTCCGGCGGATCGATCCGCCGACGTCGCCGACCGCGTCATCGCGACCGGCGCGCACCTCGCATGGGCCGCACTGCTCGTCGCGGGCCTGATCAGCGCCGGCGTCGGCGTGGCGCGGACGACACGGCGTCGAACGTCGCCATGAATCCGTCGCACGTCGCCGACCACGAGTAGCGACTCGCCTTGGTCTGCGCGTTCCGGCCGAGCCGGCCCGACTCATCCGGATTGTCGATCAGTTTCCTCGTCGCGCTGGCGAGTTCGTCGACACCGTCGACGAGCAACCCGGTGCGTCCGTCGTCGATCGAGTCGGCGAGACCGGCAGCACTGCGGTAACCGATCGTCGGAACGCCGTGCTGGGCGGCTTCGACGACGGCGAGGCCCCATCCCTCCTTGCGCGACGGCATGAGGTGGACCCGGGCCCGGGCGAGGAGTTCGTGCTTGCGCCGTTCGTCGACGTGGCCGTGGAAGGTGACCGCCTCGGTCACCGCGAGTTCGGCTGCGGCACGGTGCAGTTCGTCCGACCACCAACCGCCGCCGATGACGTCGAGATGGGCGTCGACTCCGTCGCGGCGCAACCGTGCGAGCACGGTCAACGCGTCCTCGACCTGCTTGTGCGGCACCAACCGGGACAAGACGCAGAGGCGCACAGGCTCCTCGCCGGTCGCCTCGACGGCGATCTCCGCGTCGGCCGGGATGGGATCGATACCGTTGCGCACGACGGAGATCCGGTCTGCCTCGACGCCGAGCGCGACGAGTTCGGTCTTCGACGGCGTCGACACCGTGACGTACCGATTGCGGCGATGAACCCGCGGCGAGACCCGCGACTCGATGAACCACCCGAGGTGGCCGAGGAGGCGGCCGGCGACCGGCCACTGCTCACGGTGGCAGTGGTGGACGAGGACGATCGTCGGGGCCGGCGAGACCAGTGCCGAGAAGAACGGGACACCGTTCTGGGTGTCGACGACGACGTCCGGCCGGCACCCCGCCAGCGGACCCAGGCCGAACCGGCCGCCGAGGATCGTCGCGAGCATGCGCGGATACACACTGATGCGCCCGCCGGCGCGGAGGAACCGCATGCCGTCGCGTGTCTCCTCGCGGACGGACCCGGGGTAGGCCGAGGTGAGAAAGGTGACGCGCGCCCCGCGCCGGGCCAGTTCGGCGCCGACGCGTTCCAGGTAGGTCTCACTGCCGCCGCCCTGGGGGTGACGGGTGTCCCGCCAGCACAGGAGCAGGACATTCGACGGTGCGCGCATCGTCCGTCAGCCTACCGACCCGGGCCGGGGCGTCGGTACGGGTACTACAGTGACCCGACGATGACGACTCCACTCTCCGGTACGCAGATGGCCCGGCTCGCCACCCTGCGCCGGGCCGCCGGGCTGCTGAACGACTTCCGCTTCGAGCAGTCCGATCCCGCACGCTTCTACGGCGCACTGGCCGCCGACACGGCGAGCATGGTCGAGGCGTTCGTACCCGACCTCGGGGAGACCGGGCCCGACGGGGCGGTGGTCCTCGACGTGGGCGGCGGCCCCGGGTACTTCGCCGACGCCTTCCGGGCCCGCGGCGCCCGATACGTCTCCGTCGAACCCGATCCCACCGAGATGCACGCCGGCGGGCTCGAGCATCGCGGATCGGTCCGCGGGTCGGGCCAGGCGCTTCCCTTCGCCGACGGTTGCGTCGACATCTGCCTGTCGTCGAACGTCGTCGAACACACCCCGACCCCGTGGCAGATGGCCGACGAGATGCTGCGGGTGACGCGGCCCGGCGGCGTCGTCATCATCAGCTACACACTCTGGTGGGGACCGTTCGGCGGTCACGAGATGGGCCTGACACACTATCTCGGCGGCCATCGGGCAGCCCGGCGGTACACCCGGCGCCACGGCCACCCGCCCAAGAACCTCTACGGCACATCGCTGTTCGCGGTCTCGGCGGCCGATGGCCTGCGCTGGGCCCGCGCGGCGACCGGTCGTGGACGCGCCGAACTCGTCGCGGCGTTCCCGCGCTATGTCCCGCGCTGGATGTGGTGGGTCATGCGCGTGCCGGTGCTCCGCGACGTCCTCGGCACCAATCTCGTGCTCGTCCTGCGCCGACTCTGAGGATCCGGTTGCGGTCGGTCCCGGGAACCGGGACCGACCGCAACCGGAACTTCGGGGTCGCCCGGCCCTACTCCGCGGCGAGGTCCGCGGTGCAGTTGAGAGTGCCGCCCTGGCTGGTGGCCGCGGCCAGCTGTTCACCGTCGGCGAGGATGGCGCACGACACCGGGCCGCGGACCACGATGGCCGACAGGCTCGCGCGGGTCCCCTCGAGTTGCACGCGCTGGGACCACGGCGACCCCGTCGCCGGGATCACGGTCGGCGACCCCGGGCCGCGACGGAACGTCAGTGCGACGACGTCGCCGTTACCGGTCAGCTGATAGGTGATGGTTCCGGAACGCTGTGTCGTCGTCGTGGTCGACGTCGTCTCCTCGGTGGTCGTGGTACTCGACGGCGTCGTCGCGCTGGTCGTCGCCGGTTCGCTCGACTCGGTGACCGACGACGACGACGCGCTGGTCGAGTCACCATCACCCGAACGGGTCACCAAGACGACGACCAGACCCAGCACCACCAGCGCAATCAGAGCGACCAGCGCCAGCCCGATCGTCCGGCCCTTCGATCCGGAACCCCGGGGCGGCTCACCGCCGGCCGGCTCGTCGTACGGCGAGGACGCGTACGGCGAACCGCCGGTGTACTGGGGATCGGCGTACTGGGGATCGGTGTAGGGCCCCGGGTACGGCTGTCCGGCCTGGTGCGGCTCGGTGTACGGACCGGGTTGGTGCGGCTCGGTGTAAGGCCCCGGGTACGGCTGCCCGGGGTGTTGCTCGGTGTAGGCCTGCGACGGCGGCGCCGACGGGTCGAAGTCCGGGTCGAACTGCCGTGTCTCCGGCGGATCGTTGCGCGGATCGTTGGGATCGCCCTCTGGTGGTCGGGTCATGCGCTCGATTCTGTCATCTGCGGATCGAGCTCGACCCGACCACCGTGAACTGCGTCAGATGTCGGCGATCGCTTCCAACGGTCCGGTGCGCGCGGCCCGGACGGCGGGCCACAGCGCGGCGAGTACGCCGACGATCGCCGACGCGACCAGGGTGATCACGATGAGCGACCACGGGATCACCGGAGCACCCAGACCCCACTCGGCGAGGGTGCGTACCAACGCCACGCCGATGACGGTTCCGAGGAGCACACCCAGCACCGCGCCGAAGATCGAGATGAGCACCGACTCGAGGTAGATCGATCGCCGGACCTGGGCCCGGACCATGCCGATCGCACGCAACATCCCGATCTCGCGTTTGCGTTCCACCACCGACAGCGCGAGCGTGTTGATGATGCCGAGCACCGCGATCAGCAGGGCCAACCCGAGCATTGCGTACAGCGTGCCGAGCATCTGGTCGATCTGCGACGAGATCTGCCCCTTGAACTGGTCCCGATCCTGGATCTGCACCGTGAGGTACGCGGCCGTCGCCTCCTCGAGATTGCTGCGCAGGGTGTCGAGGTCGGTGCCTGGGGCAGCGTTCACGAAGAGCGTGACATTGACCCGCGCGAACGGCGGGACCAGTTTCTCGTAGACCTCGGGCCCCACCACCCACGGTTGCAGCGCCTCGTTGTCGGCGTAGACGCCGGCGATCGGGACCCGGACCTGCTCCCCGGTCGCCGAGGTGAACGTGACCACGTCGCCGCGCTTCCATCCGTTCGTCTTGCCGGTCCGCTCGCTGATGAGCATCCCGTCGGCGGGCAGCTCCGACGAGGCACCGTCCTGCATGTCCATGACGGTCACGCTGTTCAGCGGTCCGCCGAGCGCGGAGAACCCGGTCTCCGACTTGTCGTCGACCTTGGCCTGGACGATCCCGAACGACACCACGTCGGCGACTCCCGGTACGCCATCGATCGCCCCGGTCACCGCCGGCGGCAACGGCGACTGGTTGGTGCCCGCCACGATGTAGTCGGCGGTGATTCCCGCGTCGACGGCATCGTCGACGGTGCCCTTGAACGACTGTCCGAGGGTGCCGATGATCGCGACCAGCATCAGGCCGAGCGTCAGCGCGAACGCCGTCGCGGCCGAGCGCCGCGGGTTGCGGACCGCGTTGGTCCGGGCCAGGCGGCCGATCATGCCGAACGGTGCGCCGATGACGCGGCCGAGCACGCTGACGAACGGGCGGGCGATCGCCGGGCCGATGAGGACCGCCGACAGGACCGCACCCGCGGCGCCGGCACCCACCGTGATCGCGGGACCCGCTCCTTCGCCCATCGCGCCGACGACGATCGCGGCGATCGACGCGACGCCGATGACCGCGCCGAGGATGGTGCGGTTGCGCAACGAGGCCGACCCCTCGGCGGCCGATGCGCGCATCGCCTCCACCGGCGGCACCCGAGCGGCTCTCGCCGCGGGCACCCACGCACTGATCATCGTCACGACGACGCCGACCAGGACGCCGGCCAGGATCGCATCCGGACCGACGGCCAGCTCACCGTCGGGCAGGCCCGACGTCGCACTGGTGATCGCCTTGAGACCGGCGGCCAGTGCGATGCCGATGGCGAGGCCGAGCGCGCCGCCGAGGACGCCGACCACGAAGGCCTCGAACAGCACCGACCGCGACACCTGGCGCTGGCTCGCGCCGACCGCCCGGAGCAGCGCGAACTCCCGGTTCCGCTGCGCGACGATCATTGAGAACGTGTTGTAGATGATGAAGGTGCCGACGACGAGACCGATCGCGGCGAACGCCAGCAGAATGTACTGGAAGATCTGCAGGAACTCGTTGACCTGCGCCTTCTGGTCTTCGCGGACCTGATCGCCCGTGCGGACGTCGTAGCGATCGGCGTCGGCGCCGAGAGCGGCGATGATGCGTTCCTGCAACTGCTCCGGAGTGACCCCCGCGACGGCCGACATGTCGACGGCCCCCACGTGCTCACCGTCGGTGAACAGCCGGGCCGACGTCGCGGCATCGAACTGGGCGTTGACGTAGCCGCCGGTCGAGCTGGGCGCGTCGACGAGGCCCACGACGGTCACGTCGAGCGGTGTCGATTCGCCCTGGCCGACGACGATCTTCGTCTTCGACCCCACCTTCAGGCCGGCGGCTTCGGCGGCCGACGTGTTGAGCACGATCTCACCGGCGTTCTCGGGTCCGCGACCCCCCGGCAGGATCGTCGAGTCCTCCGGCGACAGTGCCTCGGCCGGCGGGATGTAGGTGGTGCCCACACTCGGGGCGCCACCGGTCTGGATGGCCTTGCCGTCGGAGTCGGCGACCGTGACCAGGCCGTTGTTGTTCACCACGAGCTTGTCGATGCCGAACTGCGCACGCTGATCCCGAAGCTGATCCACGATCGAGTTGGGCACTCCGGGCGACTGCCGGTCGGCCGGGGTCACCTCGACCGCGACACCCGGCGCCGCGCTGTCGAAGATGTCGTTGAAGGCCTTCGAGATGGACCCGGTGAACACCATCGACCCGGCCACGAACGAGGTGCCCAGGACGATCGAGAAAAGGGTCAGGAACAGTCGGAGCTTGTGCGCGCGGAGGTTTCGCAGCGAAACCCTGCGCATCACCGAAGAGGAGGCCACGGCTCAGTGCGCTCTGGCGGTGTCGGGCGCAGGCACGTTGTCCAGGTTCTTCATGACCTCGAAGACGTCGTCGGCAGAGGGCCGGGAGAGCTCCTGCACGATCTGTCCGTCGGCCAGGAACACCACCCGGTCGGCGTACGACGCGGCCCGCGGATCGTGGGTCACGATGACGACGGTCTGCTTGAACTCGTCGGTCGCCGCGCGCAGGATCGACAGCACCTCGCCGGAGGAACGCGAGTCCAGGTTGCCCGTCGGCTCGTCGCCGAAGATGATCGACGGCTTCCCGATCAGCGCACGGGCACAGGCCACACGCTGCTGCTGACCACCCGACAACTCACTCGGCAGATGGCCGAGCCGGTCGGTGATGCCCAGCCGGGCCACCACGGCATCGAACCATTCGGTGTCGACGGTGCGGCCGGCGATGTCGACCGGCAGTGTGATGTTCTCCTTGGCCGTCAGCGTCGGCACGAGGTTGAACGCCTGGAAGACGAAGCCGATGCGGTCGCGACGCAGCATCGTCATCGCCTTGTCCGACAACGCGGTGAGATCGGTGTCGCCGATGAACACCTTGCCGTCACTCGCGACGTCGAGGCCGGCGAGGCAGTGCATCAGGGTGGACTTGCCGGATCCCGACGGTCCCATGATGGCGGTGAACTCGCCCTCCCGGAACGAGATCGAGACGCTCTTCAGGGCTTCGACGGCGGTGTCGCCGACGCCGTACCGCTTGGAAAGGTTGTCGGCTCCGGCGGCCACCGCATGCTTGGGCGCCCCGAAATCATCGCCACCGTCGTCTCGCGCGGCCACATCAGTCGTCGTCATGCCATCAACCGTGCCAAATCCTGGGCCGGTTGGCCATCAGGTATCACCCTGACCCCACCCTGAGGGCCGGTGACCTTGGGCACTACTTCGGGATCTGGACCTCGAACGAGTGCACCCGGTTGGGCGATCCGACGTTGTCCGACACCACGAGCAGGGTGCGGGTGCGGGTCTTGGCGAACGGGTTGTCGGGGTGCCAGTTACCCCAGGCGAGACCCGACATGTTGCCGGTGCGTAGGCGTGGCGTCGCGACGGTGGAGAAGATCCGACGCTTGGTCATCGCCTTCTCGCGCCCGCTGAGCTTCTTCTTGTTCGTCACCGAGGTGGCACCCCGGGTCGTCGTCCAGAAGATGTTCGCGAGGTTGCCCGGACCACGCTCCAGCACGAGGAAGTCGGTCGAGTTGACGGCGAGCACGTCGGCGGCCACCTTGTTCGCGTCGGTGCGGTAGACGAACTCGCGATTGCTCTTGCCGAAGGTCAGCAGGCGGGCCGACCGCGCGGCATCCTGCCGCAGCCCACCGGCCGTGAGAACACTGACCTGGCCCTGGCGCCCGATGGCCGCGCCGGTGAGCCCGCGCTGGCCGGCCAGACCCGACTTCGGCGACGGGCGCCACGCCGGCGGGAGCGGGAGATCGCGGATGACCTGTCCGATCGGGCCGATCTGACGGACGAACTGGTTGTTGCCGCCGCTGACCACGGTGTAACCGCCCGCCGACTGCCGGATGCCCTCGAACTGGGCCTGGCCGGGCAGCAGCGGGAGGAACCATGGGCCGAGGACGGTGCCGCCACCGTTGATCCGCGGTTGTCCGACGAACGACGCGTTGACCGACGTGTAGCCGATCGACGCGGTGAAGAAGCGGGCCGGCAGCACGTCTTCGGCGATCAGCACGTAGCTGCCGTTGCCGGTCCGGTCGATACCGGAGATCCGGTTGACCGTGGGGAGCCCGTCGCCGATCGTCGTCGAATCGGTGAAGAACGCCGACACACCCGCCCCGGAAGGCGGTGTCGCCGAAGCCGGTTGGACGGCGATCGGGGAGGCCAGACCCAAGACGCAGGCACCGGCGATCGAGGCGCCCCACACACGTAGCTTCATGAGGGGCACGATACCTCAACCGTCACTTCTGACCCTCCCGTACGTTCAGCCCCGGTTCTCGGCAGACGCGCACATCAGGCCAGGCGCTGCTTCAGCCCGTCCAGCTCGTCACGCAGCGAACTCGGCAGCTTCTCGCCCACGAAGTCGAAGAGCTCCTCGATCGACGGGATCTCCTCGCGCCATTCCTCGGGCTTGAAGGCGAGGGCCTCCGCGACGTCCTCGGCAGGCACGTCCAGGCCGCTGACGTCGATCGACTCGGGCTTCGCGACGATGCCGATGGGGGTCTCGACACCCTCGGCCTCACCCTCGATGCGCTCGATGATCCACTTCAGCACGCGGCTGTTCTCACCGAATCCGGGCCACAGGAAGCGCTTGTCCTCGCCCCGGCGGAACCAGTTGACGTAGAACACCTTCGGCAGCTTCGACTCGTCGGCGTTCTTGCCGATGTTCACCCAGTGCTGCAGGTAGTCACCGACGTGGTAACCCATGAACGGCAGCATCGCCATCGGGTCGCGACGCACGGTGCCGACCTTGCCCTCGGCGGCAGCCGTCTGCTCGGAGCCGACGGTGGCACCCATGAAGACACCGGTCTGCCAGTCGCGGGCCTCGGTCACCAGCGGCACCGTGGTCTTGCGACGACCGCCGAACAGGATCGCCGAGATCGGCACGCCCTGCGGGTCGTCCCACTCGTCGGCCAGGGACGGGCACTGCGAGATCGGGGTGCAGTAGCGCGAATTCGGATGTGCGGCCTTGTGATCGGACTCCGGGGTCCAGTCGTTGCCGAGCCAGTCGGTGAGGTGCGCGGGCGCCGGGCCGTCGATGTCTTCCCACCAGACATCGCCGTCGTCGGTGCGAGCGACGTTGGTGTAGAGGGTGTTGCCGGCCTCGATGGTCTTCATCGCGTTCGGGTTCGAGTCGTAGCTGGTTCCGGGAGCGACACCGAAGAACCCGAACTCGGGGTTGATCGCGTAGAGACGGCCATCCTCGCCGAAGCGCATCCAGGCGATGTCGTCGCCCACGGTCTCCGCCTTCCAGCCGGGGATGGTCGGCTGGAGCATCGCGAGATTGGTCTTGCCGCAGGCGCTCGGGAACGCCGCGGCGATGTAGTACACCTTGTTCGCCGGGCTGGTCAGCTTGAGGATCAGCATGTGCTCGGCCATCCAGCCCTCGTCCCGGGCGATGACCGAGGCGATGCGCAGGGCGTAGCACTTCTTGCCGAGCAGCGCGTTGCCGCCGTAACCCGAACCGAACGACCAGATCTCGCGGGTCTCCGGGAAGTGGGTGATGTACTTCTCGGTGTTGCAGGGCCACGGCACGTCGGCCTGGCCGGGCTCGAGAGGCGCGCCGACGGAGTGCAGCGCCTTCACGAAGAAGCCGTCCTCGCCGAGGATCTCCAGGACGCGGGGACCGACGCGGGTCATGATCTTCATCGACAGCACGACGTACTCGGAGTCGGTGAGCTCGACGCCGAGCTTGGGGTCGTCGGAGTCCAGCGGGCCCATGCAGAACGGGATGACGAACATCGTGCGCCCGCGCATGCTGCCGCGGTAGAGCTCGGTCATCGTGGAGCGCATCTCGGCGGGGTCGACCCAGTTGTTGGTCGGCCCGGCGTCCTCTTCGGCCTCCGAGCAGATGTAGGTGCGCGACTCCACGCGTGCCACGTCGGCGGGGTCGGAGCTGGCGAGGAAGGAGTTCGGCTTCTTCTCCTCGTTCAGCTTGACGAGGGTGCCCGCCTTGACGAGGTCGGCCGTGAGGCGCTCCCACTCCTCGTCGCTGCCGTCCGACCACACCACCCGGTCGGGTTGGGTCAGCTCGGCGACCTCGGCCACCCAGGCCAGCAGTCCCGCGTGCTTCGTCGGAGCGCTACTCGGGTCCAGTCCGGGAATGGTGGCTGCGGTCATCGTTGGGGCCTCCTCCGAGGTGGTGGCCGCTTGGAATGGCCACCTGTCAGGTCGTCTCGTCGTCCAGGATACGTACACCGAACAGGCGCTAGGTCACGGGGTTCACCAGGTGCGGTGTACGCCACACCCGGGCGACAGGTGACCAAAGTCCCTGGTAATCACGCGCGCTCTGGTCTCGGCGCCGCACGGACCGGTTCGGCGCCGGTCACCTGTCAGCCGATCCGTCCCGATCCGCCGGAGATCCACTCGCCGGTGTCCGGGTCGAGCACCGCGGAACGGAACTCGCCGTCCGCACCGATCTCGGTGATCTTGTCGACCTGCCCATCCCGATCGCTGTCCGTGTACACGGTAAACCCGTCGGGACCGTTCCGGGTGAGGGAGTCGTTGATCCCGTCGTCGTCGGTGTCGACCTCGGCGGGCCCGAGGTCCCAGATCCGGCCGTCGTCGTGCATCCACAGATGATCGTCGAGGTCGTCGGACACGGGTGACTCGTGCAGCGCGGCCACCGACTCGAACGACCGGGGGTCGGCGGCGGCGCCCACCTCGTCGAACAGGGCGGACTCGCCCGGACGATCCGGTTCCGGGGTGTCGTCGGAGAACATCGGGTCCATCGGGATCACTGCTTTCCGTCGTCGTGGCCGGCTCGGGCGGCCGCGGCCGATCCGTCCGGTCGTCGGTGGTCTCGGTACTCCGCGGGGTCGCCGGACTCTCGTCCCGGATCGTCGCCTCGGGCAGACGACGCCCACAGCCGTTCGGAGTGCGCGGCGAGGTCGCGCCGAACGGACTCGGCGCGCTCGCGCCGGACCCGGGCATCGCGGACCTCGACCCCGCTGCGCAGCCGCCGGATCTCGTCGTCGAGCCGCGTGATCTCCGTCGACACCTCCCGGCTGCGGCGTTCGTGAGCGCGGGCGATCTGCCCGGCGATCCGGGTCTCGGCCGCGGTGACGCGCAGGGCCAGCTGATGATCGAGTGCCGTCCGCGCCTCGGCGAGGAGCTCGGCGGTCCGCGCCACCCGCTCGGAACGAGTCACCGCGGTCCGCCGGACACGGATCACCCACGCCGCGACCGCCACCCCCAGGAGCAGGGCGAGCGGCATGCTGATCCACTGCAGCGTCTGGACCGACGCCATCGGGGCGACGACGAGGCGTCCGACGCCGAGACCGGTCGACGCGCCGATGACGACGAGCAGCGCGTCTTCGGCGCCCGCGCGCCGCGCCCGGTTGCTTGGCCGCTCGGTGTCGAGGTCCACCGCGGGCCAGGGGTCGTCCTGGGTCGGCTCGGCGTCCAGACCGACCAGGGCGGTCGCCCGCACGGCGTCGACTCGCTCGTCGGCACGGCATCGGATGCGGTCGGCGAGGTCGGCCCACCCGGTCCGGACCCAGGTCCCGTACTCCCTGTCGGCGACCGGAGCACGGTCGGCGGCGGTGGCCGCCAGGTCCCGCACGGCGGCATGCAGTTCCGCCGACGACTGGGACCGGACCCGGGACAGCCCCGCCCGGACGGCCGCCAACCGGTCGGTCCGCCCCCGGTCGCGGGTGGCGAGCAGACGACGACGGAAGGCGAGGAGTTCCTCGGCGTCGGTCCGGGCGGCGGCCTCGTCGGCGGCGTCGGCCCGGGCGGACCGGAGTAGATGCTCGACCGCGCCGCCACCCGCCCCGAGGCGCGCGCGTTCGTCGCGGAGCGCATCCGGCGCGCCGGTCGCCTCGCGCAGCCACTCCACGAGGGCCTCGACGCCCGACTCGTCCACCGCACCTCCGAGGGCCGCCACCGCGGACACCCCGAAGAGCGGCAGCGTCGCGAACGGATCGAGCGCGGATCGGTGTGCACGCACGGTCCGCGGCCACTCCCAGAACGCATCGATCTTGGTGCACACGACGGCGACCGTGCCGACCTGCGCGCGCATCCGCTCGACGAGCAGCCGTTCCTCGTCGCCGACCGAGGACGACGGATCCACGACGACGACGGCCGCACCCGCCGGTGCGCTCCCCGGGGTGCGCGCGACGATGTCGAGATCCGGGGCGAGCACGCGGCAGGCCTCGACCAGCGTGCGCACCCCCACCCCGTCGGTGCCGACGACCAGGACGCCGGAGCCGGTGCTGACGCGGTCGGCGTTGAACCCGGTCAGCTCGCGTGCGGCGTCGAGTGCGGTGTCGGTCATGTGGCGGCACCCGCTTCCGCGAGGAGTCGCTCGGCCCCGGCGCGGTCGAGGCCGGCCGCGGCCGCCTCCTCCAGCCGGCCGCGCAACTCGACCTCGCGCCAATACCGGATGCGGGCGACCCGCTCCCCGATCGGTCCCGCGAGCTCGGGTACCCCGGAGGCGTTCTGCAGCGCCCGGCTCAGGTCCTTCGCGGTCGCGGCGACGGGCGCGCCGGATTCGATGAGGGCGAGCGCGGTGTCGATGCCGTAGGCGTCGATCCGGCGGAGCAGTCCCTGCCGGAGACGGCGCTCGTCGGAACCCGGGCGTCCGACGAGGAACCGGCCCGCCATGGACGGCATCCCGGCACCGGCGGCCGCCAGGGTCGTCAGCGCCGCGAACTCATCCGCGTCGAGGTCGGCGCAGGCCAGCAGCTGCGAGACCGGGTACACCGGCGCGCCGAGGCGCGTGGCGCACGTCGACGCGACCGCGACGGCGGAATCCCAGTCGCCGTGGGTGTCGGCCTTGCCGAGCACCGCCAGGACGCGATCGGACGGGAGCGAGGAGAACAGTTCGTGGTCGGCGCGCCTGGGCAGTCCGGCCAGGACCAGGACCCACAGATCGGCGTCGGCGGCATCCTGCGCGTCCTCACCGGGTCCGATCACGCTGAGCGACAGTCGTTCTCGAAGCGCACGGGCCAAGGTGTCGCGCCCGGTCCCGGGCCGGCCGACCACCTGGACGTGCAACGGACGGAGGAACCGGCGTCCTGCGGTGGTCAGCACCGGCACCAGCGGCGACGCCGGGTCGACGAGGTCGGCGAGGCGACCCTGCTCGGCGGCGAGCGACAACTCGCTCCCGGCGGGCACAGCGCGCCGGCCGCCGTTCACCGGTGCCCCCACCGCAGCCTCCTCGTCATCGGTCCCCCTGCGAATCACGCGCCCGTCCGCGTGCGGCGACGACCCCCGGCCATCAATGCACGTGAACCGCGGCAGGGCCGAGACTAATCGGGATCCGCGCGAACGGCGGAGCTACCTCCACATCCCCGCCGGAGGCGGGATCCGGTCCACGTCCGAGCCACTCCGGCCACCCCGGACCGCGGCGGCGATCCGCCCGCGACTTCGTCGAGACGGCTCGATGCGCAACCATGGACGCGTGAACAACAGCCCCGACAGGTCCCGGTTGTACCCCCGCGTCACGAGCTTCCGCTTCCGCCGCGGCACCTTGACGACCGGTCAGCAGCGCAACTGGGAGACGCTGTGGCCGGTTCTGGGCCGCGACCTCGAGATCGGGCCGGAGCGGGTGCCCGAACCCCAACTCGACCTCACCGACCTGTTCGGGCGCGACGCCCCGAAGGTCCTCGAGATCGGCAGCGGCACCGGAATCTCCACCGCGGCGATGGCCGAGGCGGAGCCCGACGTCGATGTCCTGGCCGTCGAGGTCTACAAGCCGGGCCTGGCCCAGCTCCTCGGGCTCGTCGACCGCAACGGGCTCACCAACGTGCGCCTGATCCGCGGCGACGCCGCCATCGTCCTCACCGAACTCATCCCGTCGTCGAGCCTCACCGGTGTCCGGCTGTTCTTTCCCGATCCGTGGCCCAAATCGCGGCACCACAAGCGGCGGTTCGTCCAGACCGGCACACTGGAGCTGATCGCCGACCGTCTCATCCCGGGCGGAGTGCTGCACATCGCGACCGATCACGCGGGTTACGCCGAGTGGATCGCGGAGGCGCTCGCCACCCAGGACGCCGATCGCCCGCACGTCGTCCAGCTGACCCGCGAGTCACCGATCCTGCTGGAACGGCCGACGACGAAGTTCGAGGGACGCGCCGAGCGCGACGGCCGCTACGTCAGCGAGTTCGTGTACACGCGGCCCATCCCGCCGGTCACCTCGACCGGCGACACCCCGACGGGAGCCCGCCATGAGTGACCACAGCCCGACCGGCTTCGCCGACACCATTGCCGGCCAGACCGGGACGCGCCGCATGCTGCTGGTGTGGGACGCGCCCAACATGGACATGGGTCTCGGCGCCCTGCTCGGCGGGCGGCCGACCGCCGCGCACCGCCCCCGATTCGACGCTCTCGGCCGGTGGTTGCTGCAACGGACCGCAGATGTGTCCGCTCTCACCGACGGCGGCGGCGCGGTCGAACCCGAGGCCACCGTTTTCACCAACATCGCCCCTGGTAGCGCCGACGTCGTGCGACCGTGGGTCGACGCGCTCCGAAATGTCGGTTTCGCCGTCTTCGCCAAGCCGAAGCTGTCCGACGACAGCGACGTCGACTCCGACATGCTCGACCACATCGAGCTTCGCAGGCACACTGTGGGACTAGCCGGCGTGATCGTGGCGTCCGCCGACGGCCAGGCATTCCGCGAACCACTGCTCGACGTGGTCGGCGACGGCGTGCCCGTCACCGTCATCGGATTCCGTGAGCACGCCAGCTGGGCACTGAGCACCGAAGAGCTGGAGTTCATCGATCTCGAGGACATCCCCGGTGTGTTCCGCGAGCCGCTGCCGCGCATCGGCCTGGACTCCCTGCCCGACGAGGGTGCGTGGCTCACACCCTTCCGCCCGCTCAGCGCGCTGCTGCGCTGACCTGCGACGTCGTGGTTCGCGGGTGTCGTCGGACGGCTGTCGGCGACCCCTGGTCCGGCGCCGGTGCGGGGACGCCCGCGGGTGATCCGAGGCCCACGCCTCAGGGATCACTCAGGCAACACTGTCAGGATCTTTCGGGAAACTGACAGAATCGCCACCGGCGCTCCGCAACGGCGGGGGACCAGAGTGCCCGACTCGTCGTCGTACACGAAAGGACATCAGCGTGTTCCGGTTCATCGGCACATTCGTCTATCGAATGCGCTTCCTCGTCATCGCGGTGATGATCGCGATGATGGCCGGACTCGGACTGTACGGTCTCGATCTCGGCAAGCACCTCAGCCAGAGCGGCTGGTTCGACCCGACCTCGGAGTCCGACACCGGCGCGCGGTACGCCGACCAGGCACTGGGGCGCGATCACACCTCCGACGTCATCCTGATGATCACGCCGCCCGAGGGCACCCGCGTCGACGACAAGGCCTTCGGGGCCAAGGTGGAGACGTTCGTCGAGGATCTGATCGCGACCCATCCCGACATCGTCGGGCGCGCCGATCCCGGCCTGTACGACCCGTTCCTCGTCCAGCCCGCCCAGAGCACGCTGCAGGACCGGTTGTTCACCGAGGACGGCAGACACGCCTTCATCAGCATCGGCGTCGCCGGCAACGACGACACGACGGTCCTCAACAACTACAAGACCATCGAACCGTTCTTCGAGGACATACCCGAACGCTTCGATCTTCCCGGTACGACCTTCGAGCTCGCCGGTCTGCAACCGGTCGCCGGTTCCATGGCCGAGGGCATGGACAAGGACATCCACCGGGCCGAGGTGCTGGCGCTGCCGCTGGTGGCGATCATGCTCTTCTTCGTGTTCGGCGGCGTCGTCGCCGCCTGTCTGCCCGTCCTCATCGGTGGTCTGACGATCGCCGGCTCGCTGGGCATCATGAAGATCCTGGCGCTCACCACCGAGCTGAACATCTTCGCGCAATCGGTGGTCACGCTGATCGGTCTCGGCATCGCGATCGACTACGGCCTGTTCATCGTGTCGCGTTTCCGCGAGGAACTCGGTGAGGGGTATTCGACGAAGGCCGCGGTCCGAAGAACCGTGATGACCGCCGGCCAGACGGTGGTCTTCTCCGCGACGATCATCGTCGCCGCCCTGGCGTGTCTGCTGATCATGCCGCAGGGCTTCCTGAAGTCCGTCGCCTACGGCGCGATCGCGTCGGTGTCGCTCGCCGCGATCCTGTCGATCACGGTCCTCCCGGCGATCCTGGGCATCCTCGGACCCCGCGTGAACATGCTGTCGATCAGCACGATCATGAAGTACACCGCGGTGCCGCTGGCGCGCCGCTTCTCCGGCGAGGAGCGTGCCGCGGCGATCGAGAGCCGGTTCAGCGGCCGCATGAAGACCAGCCAGGAGGTCGAGAACGGTTTCTGGGGACGCCTCGCGACCTGGGTGATGAAGCACCCGGTCCGGACCGCCGTCCCGACCGTTCTCCTGTTGCTCGCGCTCATCATCCCGTTCGGCAGCATCCAGTTCGGCGGCATCAGCGAGAAGTTCCTGCCGCCGGACAATCCCAACCGCGTCGCGCAGGAGAAGTTCGACGAGTACTTCCCGAGCGAGCGAACCGAGGCCATCAAACTCGTCATCATCTACGACGAGTCGAGCCAGGCCGACCAGAACAAGCTCGACGCGATCGCCAAGCGCGCCGACGAGGTGCCCGGCTTCACCAACAAGTTCAGCGACGCCGACAAGTCCGACTTCGGCTCCTTCGACGCCGAGCGGTACCCGAACGTGGGCGTCTATCAGGTGTCGGCGGGTCTCCAGGACCGGAACACCGCAGCCCAGGCGATCGAGCAACTGCGCGCGATCGACACCGAGGGCCTCACGATGTACGTGGCCGGCACCCCGGCGTTGACGCAGGACTCGATCGACGCACTGATGCAGCGGCTTCCACTGATGGCGGTCATGCTGGTCCTGATCACCGGCCTGCTGATGTTCCTGCAGTTCGGTTCGATCGTGCTGCCGATCAAGGCCGCGCTCATGACGGCGCTGGGTCTCGGGGCCACGCTCGGCATCCTCACCTGGATCTTCGTCGACGGCCACGGCGCCGAGCTGGCCAACTTCACCCCCGGTCCGCTATTCGCCGCCGTGCTGGTGCTCATCATCGCCATCGTCTTCGGACTCTCGACCGACTACGAGGTGTTCCTGCTCTCCCGAATGGTCGAGGCCAGACAGAAGGGCGCGAGCACGACCGAGGCGATCCGCAGCGGCACCGCGCACACCGGCGGCATCATCACCGCGGCCGCCGCAATCCTGGTCGTGGTCACCGGCGCGTTCAGCCTGTCCGAGATCGTGATGATGAAGTACATCGCGTTCGGCATGATCGCCGCGCTGATCCTCGATGCCACGGTGATCCGCATGCTGCTGGTGCCGTCGGTGATGAAGCTGCTCGGCGACGACTGCTGGTGGGCGCCGCGATGGATGCGAGTCGTCCAGCGCAAGATCGGACTCGGCGAGACCGTGCTCGACGACGACGAGCCCGACGAACAACGCGATGCCGGTGCCGGCGCCCGTCCGATGAGCGCGGGCACCGTGGTGGCCGAGGCACCGACCTCCGTGATGGCCGCGGCCCGCAGGCAGCCGGTTCCGGCAGGCGCCGTCCCCGGCCGGGGTCGGGTACCGGCCGGCACCGGCCGGTCGGCCACACCGGCCCGGCCCGCTCCGGACCGTCCGCTCGGCACCGCCCGCCCGGGCGCGCCGTCGGGCCAGACACCCGACCAGCGCACCGGCGCCGGACCGACACCGACTCCGCAGGGCGCCCCGGTGGGTCCGCCGCCGCCGACGACGACACGGCCGAACCCCGGGCCGACCCCGCCGCGCACCCCGCCGGCTCGTGTCGGACCGTCCCCCGCGTCCGCGGCGCCGAGTCCCGAACCGGCCGAACGTCGTCCGGCGACGCCGTATCGCCGCTCCGCGCTGTCGAAGAGCGATCGACCCGACACCGGCGGCTGGAGTCTGGGCGAGGGCGGAATCCGACTCGGTGACGCCGCGCCCCGATCGACGAACGGCGACCGTCCGACGGTCACTCCCCCGTCGGGCCCGTCACGGATGCCGGAGACCGGTGGGCGGCCGAACCCGACCCCGAACCCGGGCCCGGCCCGCCCGAACCCGGAGCCGACCGGGCAGCGGTCGCCCCTCGGCCGCCGACCGGCCCTCGACGAGACCGGCCGTCGCCCGCTCGCGGCGTCGGTGAGTCCGGAGACCGCGACCCCCTCGTCGCGTGGGCGTCGCAGCAACGGTCCGTCGCCGATGGAGCGCGGCCTCAGCGCCGACGCCACCCCGGCTGCCGCCCCGCGACCCGACACCGGTCCCGCCTCGGGTGAACAGGAGCGCCCGGCGGACGAGTCGACGCGGCGCCGTCGCCCGCGCACGGACCGGCACGCCCGGTCCGACGACACCGGCGACGACGGCCAGATCAGCGTCCAGGAACTGTTGAAGCGGAGTCGCTCGCAGAAGTGACCGACCGGACCCCCGTTCGCGGCCACGGGTCTCGTGAGCCGATTGATCGCGGGGCGCGATCAATCCCGGATGGGCCGGCACTGGGCATTGCCCGGATGTGACCGACCGCACACCCCGCGCAGGATGTCTGCCAGCACACCAACGCTGGAGGGACAGCCGCATGACTTCATCCACCACCTGGACGTTGCCGGAGCATCGCAGAAGCGTGCTCTGGGTCGTCGCCCTTGCCACCATCGCGATCGTCTTCGACGGGTACGACCTCGTCGTCTACGGCACGATCCTGCCCACCCTGCTCGACGACCCGTCCCAGCTCGGTCAGCTCAGCCCGGCCACCGCCGGGGCGTTGGGTTCCTACGCACTCATCGGTGTGATGATCGGCGCCCTGGTGGCCGGCGCGATCGGCGACCGCGTCGGTCGACGCCGGATGATGCTGGCCAACATCGTCTGGTTCTCCATCGGCATGGGTGCCACCGCCCTGGCGACCGACCTCGCCGCCTTCGGCGTCCTGCGCTTCCTCACCGGCATCGGGATCGGGGGCCTGGTCGCGACCGCGGGTGCGATGGTCGCCGAGTTCGCCCCGTCGTCGAAGCGGAATCTCTTCAACGCGGTCGTCTACAGCGGCGTCCCCGCGGGCGGTGTGCTCGCTGCGATCCTCGCGATGCTGCTCGCTGAGCACATCGGCTGGCGCGGCCTGTTCTGGATCGGTGCACTCCCTCTCGTCACACTGTTGCCGATCGCCTGGCTGCGCATGCCCGAGTCCCCGCAGTGGCTCGCCGCGCGTGGTCGAATCGACGCGGCGCGGGAGATCTCCGATCGGACCGGCATTCCCGTCGGGACAACCGCGGTTCCCACCGGAACCGGGCACGCGCCGAAGGTCGGGTTCGCGGCGCTGGCCTCCCGACGCTTCGCGGTGCCGACGCTGCTGCTGGGCAGCATGAGCTTCGTGGGCCTGTTGCTCACCTACGGCCTCAACACCTGGCTTCCGCAGATCATGAAGACGAGTGGCTTCGACGCCAAGGGCTCGCTGTCGTTTCTGTTGGTGCTCAACGGCGGTGCCATCGTCGGCGGCCTCATCGCCGCGCGGTTCGCCGACCGTCGGGGCCCGCAACAGGTCGTGGCGACGTCGTTCTGCCTCGCGACCTTCGCGCTGATCGGGCTGACCTTCGCACTGCCGCTGCCGGTTCTGCTCGTCGCCGTGGCCGTCGCCGGTACGGGCACCATCGGCACCCAGGTCCTGATCTACGGCTTCGTGTCCAACTTCTACCCCACCGAGGCTCGCGCGGCAGGCGTCGCCTGGTGCGCAGGATTCGGACGGCTCGGCGGTATCTTCGGGCCGGTGATCGGCGGCCTGTTGATCGGAGCCGGGATCTCCTCGGCCACCGCGTTCTATCTCTTCGCCGGGATCGCACTCCTCGGCGCGGCCGCCACCATGCTGGTCGTCACCCCGAAACCGGCGGCCGACCCCAGCGTCTCGCTGCCCGCACACGGGCTCGCGACAACCGAATAGCGTCGGCACGACATCGAACAGATACGACCACGGCCTCGGGGGAACTCACTCCTCCTCGAGGCCGTGCTCGATGACGTAGCGGGTCAGTTCCACCCGGTTGCCCAGTTGAAGCTTGCGGAGGGTGGCCTGGACATGGTTCTCGACGGTTCGGTGACTCAGGTCGAGGCGCCGCGCGATCTGCTTGGCGCTCAACCCCTTTGCCACCAGACGCAACACCTCGGTCTCGCGTTCGGTGAGCACGGGTGCCGCGGGCGCGGCGTCGGGCTGCTGCGACATGCGCCGGTACTCGCCCAGCACCAGCCCCGCGAGCCCCGGCGTGAAGACCGCCTGGCCGTCGGCGGTGGCCCGCACCGCCTCGACCAACTCCGCCCGGGACGACGACTTCACCAGATAGCCACTGGCCCCGGCCTTCACGGCTTCGAGCACGTCGTCGCGCTCGCCGGAGGCGGACAAGACCAGGATGCGCGTGCGGGGCGAGGCTTCGAGGACCGCGGCCGTCGCCTCGGTGCCGGTGCCATCGGGTAGTTGCATGTCCATCAGTACGACGTCGGGCGTGACGGCGGCCGCGCGCCGGCCCGCGCTGCCCACACCGTCGGCGGTGGCGACGACGTCGAATCCCTCGTCGGCGAGATCCCGGGCCACCGCCTCACGCCAGATCGGATGGTCGTCGACGACCATGATCCGCAGCGGCGCCTGCTCTCCGTCATTCCGGCCTGCACTCATCCCGTTGCTCCCCTCGACTGTCCGCTCCCGTCCCGCGGGACCGTGAACTCCCACTCCGTACCCGCACCCGGTTCGGAATCGAGTCGCGCTGTCCCGCCGAGGGACTCGATCCGACCGATGATCGACTTCGACACCCCGACGCGCCCCTGCGCGACCGCCTCGGCGAGCCTGCCGTCCGGAATCCCGATCCCGTCGTCGCGGACACTGACCACCACATCCGGTCCCAGATCCTCCACCAGGATGTACGCGCGCGCACCGGGGCCCGCATGGTTGACCACGTTGTCGAGCGCGTTGACGACCGCCGCCCGGATCTCGGCTCCCTGGTGCGCCGGGATCATCACCGGATCGGCGGGCGCGCTCACCGACACCCGGCCGTCGCCGAAGACGCGGAGGACGGCGGCGAGGTCGACACTGCGTGGCGCGTCGGGGTCGGTCGCGACGGGTTCGTCCGTGTCCGAGATCAGTCGACGCAGCGTTCGCTCCTGCTCCGCCGCCAGCGTCGCGAGTTCGTCTGTCGGACCACCGATCTCGCGACCGCGCCGGGCGATCAACGCCAGGACCTGGAGGACACCGTCGTGAACCTCGCGCGAGAGCCGCTCGCGCTCCTCGGCGGCCGCGGCGATGCGCGCCGCCCGGGACAGTTGTTCCTGCACCCGGCGGGCGTTGGCGGCCGCGAGTCCGACCGCCATGCCGGTCGCCACGATGACGATGATCGTGGCGTTGCGGCCGAAGTCCAGGTTGAGTTCACCCTTGACGAAGGTACTGGTGCCGCCGACGATCAGGCCCGCCACGATCCCGCCCACCGGACCGGTGAGGATCGCGACCGAGATGACGGCGTTGGTGGCCCACAGGGTGGTGGGCCAGGTCTGGTTGTTCCATGCCCAGTCCGCGCCGGCGACATACGACGTCGACAGCATCAGCGCGCAGACGACGACCACCTCGGCGCCGACCCACACCCGGTTGCGCGCGAATCCGACGAAGTAGCCGATCCCGCTGACCAGCGTCCACGCGGAGAGCAGGCCGAAGAGTGCCCAGGCGACACCGCTGCGGTCGAGGTCGGGGTTGACCGCGATCTGGAAGCCGAGTGCGTACAGGTACGACAGCAGCCGGAAGATCTGCGCTCCCCGCCACAGTGGGCCGACCGGATCGTGGTCGACGACCCGTGCCGGCCGGTCCGGGCCCGTGGCCCGATCCGGTGCTGTGGTCGCGACCGGCGGCGGCCGGCGCGTCACGTCGCGCCGCCCCCGTCCCGATCGTGTCCCTCCCGGCCACGTCCCTCCCGGTCACGTGCGTCCCGGTCGGTTCCGGCTCGGTTCGCCTCGGGAGCCCGCCGATCTCCCGATCCGTCCTCCTCGGCGCGCGGGTCTGACGCCGCCGCCTCCTGTGCGAGTGTCTCGGCTGCGGCGTCGGGATCGTCGGTGTCCCAGATCGGTGGGTCCGGCTCCGCGACGACCCCCGGCCGCCGGGCGTCGTCGGGGTCGTCGACCCCGGTCCCCTTCAACCGCCGGACCGCGGTGTTGAGGAACGCGATCAGGGGCACCGCGAGCAGGCCGCCGATGATGCCTGCCGACACCAGGCCGGCCGCGATGCCGAGCACCACCGCGACCGGATGCAGTCGCACCGACCGGCCGAGCAGGAACGGCTGCAGCACATGACTTTCGAGTTGCATCACGCCGACGACGATGGCGAGGGCGACGACCGCCGCGATCCAGCCCTGGGTCACCAGGGCGACGAGCACCGCCAGGGTGCCGGTGACCAGGGCGCCGACGATCGGGATGAACGCGCCCAGGAAGACCAGCGACGCCAGTGGAAGCGCCAGGGGCACTTGCAGGATGGCGAGTCCGATGCCGATGCCGCAGGCGTCGACGAAGGCCACCGCGACGGTCGCCCGGACGTAGCCGACGAGCGTGCCGAAACCGGCGATACCCGCCTCCCACACCCGATTCCGATTGGCCTGCGGGATCACCTTGACGGAGAACTGCCAGATCTGGCCCCCGCCGTAGAGGAAGAAGATCAGCAGGAACAGCGTCAGCAGTGCGCCGGTGATGATCTCGCTGGCCGTGGTGGCCGTGGCCAGCGCGCCGCTGGTGACCCGGTCCTGGTTGTGCTGGATGAAGTCGAGTGTGTCCGTGCCGAAGTTGCGCACCTGGTCCCGGTCCAGCCCCAGGGGCCCGTTGATGAGCCATTCCCTGGTCTTCTCGACGGTCACCCGAACCTGTTCGGCGAGTTCGGGGACGCCGTCGATGAACTCGCGGACCACGAACGTCATGACCGCCGCGAGCAGTCCGATCGCGAGGACGAGGTTGACGATCACCGCCAGCGACCGCGGCAGCCCGCGCCGGTCGAGGGCGTCGACCCCGGGGACCAGCATCGCCGCTATGAGGATGGCGAGGGCGACCGGGACGAGGACCTCCTCGAACTCCCGGAACACCCTCGTGGCGACATAGCCCGCCGCGACCAGGAGCAGCAGCCGCCACGCCCACTCGGCCGCAGCCCGAACCTGTGGGTGCACCTTGGCCCGGTCGATGGACGCAAGGTCGCGGGCATCGCGCGGCCGCTCGGCTCGTTCGGCTTCGGTCACGGAAGCAACACTAGTGGTGTACAGGTGGCCGACGGGGGTCGTCACCGACACGGGACCCCCTACCCTAGGGTGGCACGTATGTCGTCGGAGGATGTTGGCTCGCCGGGGGGCGCGGCAGCCCCGGCCACCCGTCCTCGGTTCTGGTGGGTGCGCTGGGTCCTGCTCGCCGTCGTCCTCGTCATCCTCGCCGTCGAAGTCGTCCTCATCTGGCCCGAGCTCAAGGGCGCCTGGTTCCGCATCGGTGAGATCCAGTGGCACTGGGTGGCGGCCTGTCTGGTCGCCGCGATGCTGTCGATGGACAGCTTCGCGCAGGTCCAGCGCGCGCTGCTGCGCTCGGCGGGCCTGCGTGTCACGCAGTGGAAGTCGCTGTCGGTCATCCTGGCGGCCAACTCGCTGAGCCAGACGATGCCGGGCGGCCAGGTCCTGGCCCCGGCGTTCACCTACCGCGAGACCCGTAAATGGGGTGCGACGCCGGTCATCGCGTCGTGGCAGGTCGTGATGTCCGGCCTGCTCGCCGGTATCGGTCTCGCCGTCCTCGGATTCGGCGGCGCCCTCCTCGCCGGCGCGAAGACCAGCCCGTTCTCGGTCGTCTTCTCCGTCGCCGGTTTCCTCGCGGTCGCGGTGGTGCTGCAGTATCTGGCGAGTCATCCGGAGTCGTTGAAGAGCACCGGGATTCGTGTCCTCGGCTGGGTGAATCAGCTCCGCAACAAGCCGGAGGACCACGGGACCGAGCGACTCTTCGAGACCCTCGAACAGCTCCGGGCGGTGCAACTCACCAAGCGCGACACCTCGGTCGCCTTCGGCTGGAGCCTGTTCAACTGGGTCGCCGATGTGGCGTGCCTGATGTTCGCCTGCTGGGCGGTCGACGCGCACCCGAGTATCTCCGGGCTGATGGTCGCCTACGCGGCGGGCAAGGCCGTCGGTTCGGCGATCCCGCTGCTGCCGGGCGGTATCGGTGTCGTCGACGCGGTGCTGGTGCCCGCGCTCACCAGCGCCGGGATGCCCGCGGCCGATGCGATCACCGCGGTCCTCATCTACCGGCTGATCAGTTACGTGATCGTCTCGGCGATCGGCTGGGTGGTCATCGGCATCATGTTCCGCAACCGCATCAAGCGGGACGACACCTTCATCGACGAGGTGGAGCGCGACGCCGAGGCACTCGAACGCGCGGCCGAGGAACCGTCACCCTCCGCGCCCGACGGATCGACCCGCCCCGACCCGCCACCACCCGACCGCACCGACTCCCGAGCCACGGACACCTCACCTGTCGGCGAGCCCGACGAGCCGTTTCCCGGGGACTCCGGCCGAACGTCCGACACCGATCCGCCGTCGGACCCGGTACGGTAGTCCACCATGCTGAGCTCGAAGACGGATCGGGGCTCCGACACGGCGGAGACGGGGACCTCGCCGGCGCGCGGAACGGCGACGGCTCCCGTCGCAGCGCTGTTCGACGCCGTGGCGATCACGGTCTTCGTCCTCATCGGCCGCGCCAGCCACGAAGAGGGATACGTGCTGACCTCGGTGCTGCACACGCTGTGGCCGTTCCTGGCGGGCTGCGCGGCCGGCTGGTCGATCACCTACGTCTACGCCCACGTGCGGTCCAGCGACTTCTTCGGGCACGACTACCGCCCGGATCGGGTGGTCCCGGTCGGCCTGGTCGTCTGGTTCTGCACGGTCACGGTCGCGATGATCCTGCGGTTCATCCTCAGCCAGGGGGTTGCGGTCAGTTTCGTGATCGTCGCGGCCGTGGTGCTCGCCGCCTTCCTGCTCGGCTGGCGGGCCGTCTTCGCCGTGCTCGGCCGGCGCGCGTCCGCCTGACCGACCCGCGGCCGGTTCGGGGACCTACTTGATCGTGAAGTACTTCTGCGCGACCTGGAGTGCGGCGGTTCCCGACTTCGGTCCCTCGGTGTAGATCACGACGACCTGGCCGCCCTGCAGACCCACGAACCATCCCGGCCCCTCGGGGCCGTTGGTGCCCACCAGGGCGCGCAGTCCCGGAGCCCGGGTGAGGTCACTGGCGTCACCGGTGGCGGCCGTCGACGTCATCGCCTGGAGAACCGGCCGGACGACGGCGGGGTCGAGGCCGCCGAGGTCGCCGCCGGAGACCTTCGTGGGCACGTTCTTCAGCACGAACGGCGGTACCGAGGACGTCTGGCCGGCGGCGCTGCGCGCCATGGCGACACCGAAGGCGGCCATGTTCGTCATCGATATCATGCTCTGACCGGGACGGAAATCGATGGTCGCGATACCAGGGCGATCCGGGGTGGGAACGCTTGCGCCCGGCACGGTGAACTGGACGCCGAGTCCGAGCCGGTCGAGGAGTTGCTCGCCGCGCTCGTGCTGCGGCCCGGCAGCTCGCCCGATCGCGTCGAAGACCGGGTTGAGCGTCGTACCGACCGGGTACGGGCGATCGATGTCGACGCCGCTGTCGATCGCGAACGAGTTCTGCGCCATCCCGAGGATCGCGCCGGTCTGCGCGTCGAGGGTCAGGATGGTCGCCGGCTGGCCCACCTCGACAGCCGCGTCGCCCAGGGTCAGCTGGACGCCCTGATCGACGGTCGTCGGCACGTCCGGCCCGGGCGGGCCCTGCTCGCCCGCCAGTTTGCGGGGTGCCGCCCCCGGGCCCAGCATCTCGACCTGCCACCCGGCGGTGGCGTCGCGGATGGCCTGCCAGTAGTTGGTCAGTCCGTCCTCGAGGGGCGAGGAGAGCCGTCGGTCGGCCATCACGAGCTGGTCGGACCGGTTGACCGTGACGCCGGGTACGCGGCGCGGGTCGCCGGCGAGGACCTGCATGTCTGAGTCACGCAGTCCGACCGCGGTGATCGCCTTGCCGGGAGTCGCGTCGAGCTTCTCGCGGATCACCTGCCCGGTGATCATCGGCGCGATGGGTGCGATCACGCCGGCCAGGGCCCGTACCGAGGCGTTCAGGTCGGCGGTGCGGGTGGGGTCGAGAACGATCTCGTTGACCGGCTGGGCCACCATGAAGGCCCGGCCGGAACGGCTGCGCACGGTCGGCGCAGGCTTCGCGTCGGTGCGGATCTCGCGGAGGGTGCCACCGGCGGTGAGACCGGCGTGCAGGATCGCGGGGTCCCAGGTCACCTTCCAGCCCGACGAGAGCTTGCGCGCGGTGCCGCCGCTGGTCGACTCGTACACGCGGCCCTTGTCCCAGTTCCAGGTGGTGGTGACCGAGAACGTCGCCGTCCCGTCGCTGTATTCGACGGGGTTCTCGACGTCGACGTCGACACGCTGCGCGGACATCTGTTTCAAAGTGGTGGTGAGACTGTCACCGGCCTGCCCCGGCGCGGTGGTGAACGTCGCGGCCCCGCCGGCGTCCTGGCGGCTCAGCGCGGCGGCGAATGCATCGATGGTGGCAGCGGCACCCGTGTCCGACGAACCGGCGAACCCACAGGAACTCACCATGACCGCGCACGTTACCGCGGCACAAGCGGCTGTCGTCGCGCGCTTGACCCAGATCTTCATGACACCAATTTTCACTCGTGTAACACTCGAAATCGACGCCGCGAGCTTCCATTCGGGGATCAAGCCGGTCACGAACTCATCTCGTCGCCGGGACCTTTGACACTTCGCGAACGTGCGAGATCGTCGTCCGGCTTCGGCATCGACACCGCCGGACCCGGTCGTCCCCGACCGTCCTCAGCTTGCCGGACTGCGACAATGAATGCATGGTTTTCACCGTGTTCCGGAGTGACGATCGTGCCGTCACCACCACCGACTGGCTGACCTCGCGGCACTCCTTCTCGTTCGGCGACAACTACGACCCGTCGAACACCCACTTCGGCGCATTGCTGGCGGTCAACGACGAGGTCGTCGCGCCGGGCGCGGGCTTCGACCTGCACAACCATCAGGAGAGTGAGATCGTGACGTGGGTGGTCTCGGGCACCCTGGTCCACCGCGACTCGGCCGGGCACTCCGGCGTCCTGTACCCCGGCCTGGTCCAGCGGATGAGCGCGGGCACCGGCGTGGAGCACTCCGAACGCAACGACGCCTGGCCCGATCTCGCCGGCTCCGGAACCGAGCCCGTCCGGTACGTCCAGATGTGGCTGATGCCCGACCGGCACGGTCTCGCCCCCTCCTACGAGCAGGCCGATGTCCGCGAACGTCTGGCCGCCGGCGGCCTCGTGCCGATCGCGTCCGGCGACCCGGACCGCGACGCGGTGATCTCGGTCGCCAACTCGGGCGCCACCCTGTACGCGGCACGACTCCGATCCGGTGAGACCGTCGAGGTGCCCGGTTCCCGGTTCACCCATCTGTTCGTCGTGGACGGACGGCTCGGCATCGACGGGATCGGCGCTCTCGGCCCGGGCGATGCCGTGCGGGGCGCTGACGCGGAGCCGTTCGCGATCCGTGCCGACGCCGACGCCGAGGTGCTGGTGTGGTCGATGGCGGCCGGGCTGGGTGGCCGCTAGCGCGAGGTGCATTGCGAAGCGAGCACTCATCCCACCCGACCGCACCACGTGCGCCGCCGGGTGAGTTCACGTGCCCGGACCTATCCTGGGTCGCGTGAGGCCCGAAGCAGACACGACCGACCCCACCCCCGTCCTGACGATCGACGGGTCGCCGACGGGCGAGGACGCGCAACGACCGACGACCAGGGAGGCGATCGCCGCTGCCATCCGTGACGACGTGCTCGACGGCCGGCTCGCGCCGGGCGATCGTCTCCCCGAGCCGATGCTCGCCGAACGATTCGGGGTGTCACGGGTACCCGTGCGCGAAGCGTTGTCGCAGTTGCAGAGTGAGGGGTTCGTCCATCTGGAGCGGTACAAGGGGGCAACGGTCTCGGGGGCGTCTCGTACCGACGCGCTCGAGGTGATGCAGGTCCGTCGCGGCCTCGAGGTCTTCGGCGCCCGGCTCGCGGCCGAACGTCAGGGGGGCGCGTTCGCCGAGCAGCTACGCATGGTGACCGAGTCGGGTACCGCCGCGGAACAGCGGCAGCAGCACGACGCGGTGCCGCCCCTGGTGATGCAGTTCCACGCCCTCGTCGCCGAGGCGTCGGGCAATCGGGAACTCGCCAGAACACTGGACCGCACCCTGCGCCGCATCGCGTGGGTCTTCGATCGCGAGGTCGCCACACGTGCCGACGGGTGCTGGCGGGACCACACCGCCATCGCCGGGGCCATTCTCGACGGTTCGCCGGTCCAGGCCGGTTATCTGATGGACGAGCACGTCCGTAAGGACGAGGATCTGGTCCGGTCACTGCTCCACTGACGCAGTTCGTATACGAAACTACGCCAATTTACCGGTAGGTAACGCGGGCTAACGTCGCAGACACGAAGAACGTATACGAATCTTCGTATGCACAAACTCCTCAGAACACCGGCCGGCTCGACCGGTCGCACCGGATGGTGGCGGACGGGCGTGTTCGGCGCCCAACACGTCATCGTCATGTACACCGGCTGCGTCACCGTCCCACTGGTCTTCGGTGCCGCCCTCGGCCTCGACAAACAGACCGTCGGGCTCCTCGTCAACGCCGACCTGCTGATCGCCGGCATCGTCACCATCATCCAGGCAGCGGGCGTCGGCAGATTCCTCGGCGCACGCATGCCGGTGGTCGCCGGCGCCTCGTTCACCGCGGTCACACCGATGATCCTCATCGGTCAGGAATACGGGCTCAACGCCGTCTACGGTTCGATGATCGGCGCGGGCATCTTCGCCATCCTGATGGCGGTGCCGTTCTCGAAGCTGTTGCGCTTCTTCCCACCTGCCGTGCGGGGCGCCGCGGTCACGATGATCGGGCTCTCGCTCATCGGCAAGGCCGTGTCCATGATCTTCGACGACGAGCCCGCCGACGGAGCCCGCCTCTCGCTCGCCCTCGGCATCGTCATCGTGGTGGTGGCGCTGATGCGTTACGGCACAGGTTTTCTGCGCCAGGCCGCCGTGCTCATCGCGCTCGTCCTGGGTACCGTCGCGGCCGCGCTCATGTCGCTCACCGACTTCACCGGCGTGGGCGACGCCGCCTGGTTCGGTGTCCCCGAGCCGTTCTTCTTCGGCGCTCCCACGTTCCCCCTCGCCGGCATCATCTCGATGAGCATCGTGATGATCGTGATCTTCATCGAATCGACCGCGTACATGATGGCGATCTCGGAGACCACCGGCATCGACGCCGACCCACCCCGCATCGCCCGCGGCCTCGCCGCGGACGGCGTCTCGGCGGTCCTGGCCGGTGCGTGGACGTCGTTCCCCGACACCATCTTCGCGCAGAATGTCAGCCTCGTGCGGATCACCCGGGTGACCAGCCGGACGGTGGTGGTCGTCGCCGGCGCCATCCTCATCGTGCTCGCCGTGATCCCGAAGCTCGGCGAGACCATCGCCAGCCTTCCCGGCGCGGTGATCGGCTCGGTCAGTCTCGTGATGTTCGCGACCGTCGCCGGAACCGGGATCAGCACGCTGGCCAAGGTCGACTGCCGCGACAACGACAACCTCTTGATCGTGTCCCTGGCGTTGGGCGCCGGAATGATCCCGATCGTGTCGAAGGACGTGTACAGCAACTTCCCGGCCGAGGTGCAGATCATCTTCGGCAACGCGATCAGCAGTGCCGTCATCACCGCCTTCGTCCTCAACCTGTTCTTCCATCACCTCCCCCGGCGCGGCGGACGCACGAACCCGCCGGCCGCGGACCCCATCGCAGACAAGGAGACAGTGGCGTGACCGGTGTCCGACTACTGACCGTCCCCACCGCGGGGCCGGATGACACAACGGCATTGAAGGCGTTGTCCGACAGCGGAGCCTCACCCGACGACGTCCTGGCCGTGATCGGCAAGACCGAGGGCAACGGGTGCGTCAACGACTTCAGCCGGACGCTGGCGGCCGCGACGTGGGATCCCCGTCTCGGCGCCGAGGCGATCACCGTCTTCTCCGGAGGCACCGAAGGCGTGCTGGCGCCGCACGTCAACCTCCTGGTGGCGGACGATTCGCACGATCCGCGCCACGACCGCGGGCTGGTGGCGGCCGTCGGCTCGACCCCGGTCATCCCGCCGGACGAACTGGGGCGCGCCGGTCAGATGGAAGCGGTACGCGACACCGTCGCGAAGCTGCTCGTCGATCTCGACGTCGCGGTGGACGATGTGCACCTGGTGCTGGTGAAGTGCCCGCTCCTCACCTCGACCGACATCGCCGAGATGCACGGTCGCGGTGTCGAACCCGTCAGCGAGGACACCTACGAGTCGATGGCCCGCTCACGAGCGGCCAGTTCCCTCGGCATCGCGTTGTCACTCGGCGAGATCGACGACGACACGGCGCGGGCCGCGCTCGCCGGTCGTCGAACCGCCTGGTCGAACCGGGCGTCGGCGAGCGCGGGCGCCGAACTCGACACCTGCCACATCCTGGTGCTCGCCGAGAGCCCGGCGGTGTCGAACCCGTTGCGGGCGTTGCACACCGAGATGACCGACGCCTACGACCTCGCTGCGCTGCAGGACGCCGCCGCGGTGGTCGCCGGGCGCGGCGGACGAATCCGCCAGCTGTTCGTCAAGGCCGAATCGGCTCCCTCCGGGACCATCCGGGGTCTCCGGCACACGATGCTGACCGACTCCGACATCAACGCCACCCGCCACGCGCGCGCCGCCGTCGGGGCGCTCGCCGCCGCGGTCAAGGGCGACGCGGCTGTCTACGTGTCCGGCGGCGCCGAACACCAGGGCCGGCCCGGCGGTGGCAGCGTCACCGTCGTGTACGAGGTCGATCCCGCGCACACCGCCACGTCGAACCGAGGAGCGGAACGATGACGTCCATCGTCGATGCACATCCCTACGCGTGGCCGTACGACGGCACGCTCGACGTCACGCGGACGGCCCTGCTGCTCATCGACTGGCAGGTGGATTTCTGCGGCCCCGGCGGTTACGTCGACTCGATGGGTTACGACCTCTCCCTCACCCGCGCCGGACTGGGACCGACCGCCACCGTCCTCGACTCCTGCCGCGCGGCAGGAATGCTGGTCGTCCACACCCGGGAGGGGCACCGCCCCGATCTCAGCGATCTCCCGCCGAACAAGCGATGGCGGTCGGCCCGCGCCGGGGCCGAGATCGGCTCGACCGGCCCATGCGGCCGGATTCTGGTCCGCGGCGAACCCGGGTGGGAGATCGTGCCCGAGGTGGCGCCCGTTCCCGGCGAGCCGATCATCGACAAACCCGGCAAGGGGGCGTTCTACGCGACCGATCTCGACCTGATCCTGCGGGCTGCCGGGATCACACACCTCATCCTCACCGGGATCACCACCGACGTCTGCGTGCACACCACGATGCGGGAGGCCAACGACCGCGGGTTCGAATGTCTCGTGCTGTCGGACTGCACGGGCGCGACCGATCACGGCCATCACCTCGCCGCGCTGAGCATGATCGCCATGCAGGGAGGTGTGTTCGGGGCGACGGCGACGTCGGGACAGCTACTGGAGGCCCTCGGCTCGGCGCCGGCCGGCACCCGGTCATGACGATGCCGCGCCGCGCGGTCCTGGTCTGTGGGGTCGCCACCGACCCGCCGGTGTGGGCGCCGACCGCCGGCGCGCTCGCCGCTCTCGGATTCGACGTCGACGTCCCGGTCCGCCCCCGGTCCGGTTGCCTCGACACCGAAGTCGACTTCCTCGCACCACGGTGCGAAGGTGCTGTCGTCTTCGGAGTGAGCGGGGGCGCCACTCTCGGCGTCGAACTCGCCGTCCGTGGCGTCGAGATGGCGGCGGGGTTCTTCCACGAACCGGCCGCCGGATCGCTGGCCCCGGGCCTGCTCGATCAC
Source organism: Gordonia lacunae (assembly GCF_002149015.1). GTDB lineage: Bacteria > Actinomycetota > Actinomycetes > Mycobacteriales > Mycobacteriaceae > Gordonia > Gordonia lacunae. Next base: position 225,327 of record NZ_NGFO01000004.1, read on the forward strand.
GTCGTCGAGGCCTTCCGGCTCGACGGGGTACCGGGTTTCGGGCGGGCACTGTACGGGCCGCACTGGACGATCGCCATGACCTCGGCCGACGAGTCCGTCGTCGCACGGGAGCTGGCCATGTTCCGCGCGTTCGAACCGCGGGAGCCGGTCGTCCACGCGGCTCCGGTGACCCTCACGGTCGGTCAGGAGTCGCCGGCCGCTCGACACGCCGCGGTGGAGGCCGTCGCCGGCCGGTGCGGCTTCGACCGGCGCGTCCTCGCCGGTACCTCGCACGCGGCGCACCTGGACAACGCTTTTGCGCCGGTGATCGACGATCTCGCTCGTGTTCACCTCTCCCCCGACGCTTCCACAGACAGGGAACGACCATGACATCACGGGTCACCGCATTCTTCGACGCACTGGACAGGGTCCGCCGCCCCGAGGTGTGGATCGACATCCGCGACCGGCTGGGCGTGACTCGCGAGACGTCTGCCGCGGCGGGTCCGTTGGCCGGGTTGCTGCTGGCGGTCAAGAACAACGTCGACGTGGCCGGCCTCCCGACGACCGCCGGGTGCCCGGGTTTCGCCGACGGTCCGGCGGTCGCCGATGCCGAGGCGGTCGCCCGCCTGCGTGCCGCCGGGGCCACGGTCGTCGGGTCGACCAACCTGGATCAGTTCGCGACCGGACTGGTCGGGCAGCGCAGTCCGTTCGGCGGTGTCCGCGATGCCCGACGACCGGATTACATCTCGGGCGGATCGAGTTCCGGCTCCGCGGTCGCCGTGGCCCTGGGTCTCGCGGACATCGCCATCGGCACGGACACCGCCGGGTCGGGGCGAGTCCCCGCCGCGCTGCAGGGCATCGTCGGGATCAAACCCACCCTCGGAATGGTGTCCACCAGGGGGTTGGTGCCCGCCTGCCGGTCCTGGGATGCGGTGACCATCATGGCCCGCGACCTCGACACCGCGAACACCGCGATGGCCCACATGGCCGGCGGTCCTGATGCCCGACCGATCCCGGCCGACGCACCGCTCGCCGCACCGCCGCGAGCGCGGGTCGCGATACCGGCCGAGTTGCCGGGGATGGCACCGGCCTGGGTCGAGGCCTTCTCCGCCACCGTGACCCGGCTCCGCGCCGATGGTGTCGTGGTGGAACCGATCCCGTTCACCGCATTCGCCGAGGCCGCGCGGTTGCTGTACGACGGCGGCCTCGTTGCCGAACGACACGCCGCGGTCGGCCGCTTCGTCGACGACAACCACGTCGAGGGCGACCACGTGGAGGGCGACGCGGCAGGCATCGACCCGACCGTCGGGGGCATCATCTCCGCGGCCGGCCGAATCCCCGCCTCCCGGATGGTCCGCGATCTCGCTCGACTCGAACAGCTTCGGCGACGCGCCATGGACGCACTCGACGGCTTCGATGCGCTCATGGTGCCGACGGTTCCCGACCATCCCTCGATCGCGGATGTCCGGGCCGACCCGGTCGGCGTCAACTCGCGGCTCGGCATCTACACCAACTTCGCCAACCTCTTCGACATGTGCGGTGTCGCGACACCCGCGGGGACGGCCGGCGGCGCCCAGTTCGGGGTCACCGTGCTGGGCCGCGCCTTCGGCGACGCGGTGGCACTCGACCTCGCCCGGCGCGTGTTCGTCGAACCCGAAACCGTTGCCGCACCCGGTGCGACGGCACCTCTCGGTCCGACCGGCCCCTGGATCGAATCCGCCGGCGCCCCGTTCGTGGATCTCTTCGTCGTCGGCGCCCATCTCCCCGGTCAGCCGCTCGAGCACGAGCTCACCGGGCGGGGTGCACGCTATGTGGGCACCGCCGCCACTTCCCCGGCCTACCGGCTGTATGCCCTCGACACCCGCCCGCCGAAACCCGGCCTCGTGCACACGAACGGCGGGGGCGCCGAGATCGCCGGCGGCGTGTGGCGGGTCCCGTCCGCAGGATTCGCATCGTTCGTTCGCGCGTTGCCCTCGCCGATGTCGGTGGGACCGGTGGAGCTGTCCGACGGACGGATGATCACCGGGTTCGGTTGCGCCACCTCGGCTCTCGATTCCGCGGTCGACATCACCGCGCACGGGGGCTGGTTGCGCTACCTCGATCGGGAGGTCTCGGTCCGCGCCGATGTCGACGGACCCAGCCGACTCGTGGCCGGGATCACCGGCTGACCAGCCGGGGCCGGTCACGAGTACCCGCATGCGTCGAGAGTGTCCCGGATCAGGTTGCGTCATGGAGTACTCCGGTCAGTCCCCCGACTGCGTCAGCGCGTGTAGATCCTTTGCGGTGGGCGACTTCTCGACCGTCTCGGCGTCGGGATAGGTGCGCAGCAGCCTGTCTGCGGTGCCGGCCGTCGTGACCGTGAACCAATAGTGCTCGTTGCGGTAGTGGTGAAAGCGGTGGTTGCGCCACAGCCGGCGATAGTAGGCGTGGCGCGGCCGGTAGTCGGAGTGGATCAGATAATGCGTCCACTCGTAGACCAGTCCGATCGCCGCGAGGGTCACCATGAACGTGAGACCTCGTTCGGCACTCGCGAATACGACGAGACCGACCGCAACAGCCGCGAGGACGACCGCGACGAGTACCTGCCACGGAATGAACACCAGCGGAATGTTCCGGGGGTCCGCGTGGTGTTCCCGATGCTTTCGCGCCACCAGTGGATCGATGGTGAGCGGACCCCACCGCTTCGGCCGCCAGTGCAGCACGAAGACGTGGATCAGCCACTCCGCCAGCGGGAAGCTCGCGATCATCACGACCGGAACCAGCAGGTCGGCGACACCCCAGCCGCCCAACCACATCCGCGCAGCGAGCGAGATCACGAGGAATGTGGCGATCATCCAGGGCGACGGGTGTCGCAGGAACTCGGCGAGAGCGGCACGCAGGGTCGTCGACCTGCGTGACCGCATGCGCCGTTCTTCGGCCGCCACCTGTCTACGGGCCGTCGCGTCGATGTGGTCGGCAGACATCAGCCCTCCTGTCCGGGAACGGATTCGGCGTCTTCGAGTGCGCGACAGAGGTCGAGCAGGGACGCGGTCGCGGGCGCGAGCAGTTTCCGAGCCGCGGTCTCCGCGCGTTCGGCATCGTGGGTGCCGATCGCATCGACGACCGCGCGATAACCGTCGATGTTGCCCACCTCCGGCTCCAGCATCGACGCGAGCGCGGGGAGCGCAGGCTCGTACGCGGCGCGGAGCGAGTTGTACATGAGGCGAAAGGCGATGGAGTCCGCGGCGTCGACGACCGTGCTCCAGAATTCGAGTGCAACGACCTGCTGTGCGACCGGGTCCGGCTCGACGGCGAGGTCGGCGAGCACCGACGTCAACCGCGCGATGTGATCGCTCGTCGCCCGCTTCGCGGCGAGACCCGCGACATCCGGCCCGACCGCCGCGCGGGCCTCGACGATCGACCGCGCGACACTCGGCACGAGTGCACCTCCTCGGATCAGCAGCCGCGGCAACAGATCGAGACCGCCTGTGCGCGCGATGTCCTGGACCCGGGCGCCGTCGCCCTGGCGGATGGCGACCAGGCCTGCGGCAGCCACCCGCTTCAGCGCTTCCCGCACGGTGGGCCGCGAGACACCGAGGATGCGCGCCAGTTCGCGTTCGCTGGGCAGCGGCTCTCCCGCCGGCAGATCTCCGGACAGCACGCCTTCGACGATCTGGTCGAACACGATCTCGGGGGCGCTCTGCTGGGAGACGGGCTCGAAGGGCATGCGCCGACCGTAGACCGATGCAGGACTGGTGGTCAAGTGGTAAGACCAGTTATCAGGGCTTGAGGAATGATCTGTCGCCGCGCCGGTTGTATCGACCATGAGCGACACCACTGCGACCTCATCGGACACCCTCGGCACCGACGACCTCGAGTTTCTGGCCCGACCCCTACTCGGCTTCTTCTCCACGGCCGCCGGCCCGACACCCCCGCAGCCCCGACCCGTCTGGTTCGAGGCGACACCGGACGGCGAGGTTCAGCTCTTCACCGGCCCGGACTCGCTGAAGGTCCGTCGCCTCGCCTCCGATCCGCGGGCTTCCATCGTGGTCGCCACACCGGTCGAGGAGCGCGAGCGCTGGATCGCCATCTCCGGCCCCGCCCGTGTCGAGACCGACGGTGCGGCTGCGCGCGATCTCGCGGCCCGCCTCGCCGACCGCTACTGGGACCTCGACGACCCCACCCGCGCACAGGATCTCGCCGAGATCCTCGCCGACGACTGGGTGCGGATCGTCATCCGACCGGAGAAGATCCGGCGACTCAGTTTCTGACCGGGCGGGTCGGGGCCCCGGCTCTCAGGCCACCGGGCCGCGGATCATCGCAGCTGATCGAGCAGCCGCAGCCACACCTCGCTGATGGTCGGATACGACGGGACCGCGTGCCACAACCGCGACAGCGGGACCTCACCGACGATCGCCACGGTCGCCGAATGCACGAGTTCCGCGGTCTGCGGTCCCACGAACGTCGCCCCGACCAGGACGTCGCGGCTCGCATCGACGACGAGACGGGCGTGCCCCGCGTACTCGGGATCGGTCAGATACGACCCAGCGACGGAGGTGTCCCCGTCGGCGATGCGCACGTCGATCCCGGCGTCCTGCGCCTGCTTCTCGGTCCGGCCGACCGATGCGATCTCCGGCCGGGTGAACACCACCTGCGGAACGGCGCCGTGGTCCGCGGTCGCGACGTGACGCGGGTCGTCGAGGCCCCGTCCCTCCGCACGCGCGGCGATCACGTCCCCGGCCACCCGCGCCTGGTACTTGCCCATGTGTGTCAACGCATTACGGCCGTTGACATCTCCCACCGCGTACAGCCACGGATGATCGGCCACTGTCAGGTGATCGTCGACGCGGAGTGGGCCGCCCGCGTCGAGACCCACCGATTCCAGACCGAGGTCCCGGGTCGCGGGCGATCGTCCCGCGGCCACCAGGATCTCGTCGACGACGAGCCGGCCGGCGCCGTCCCCGGCGAGGTGGACGGTTGCGGGTCCGCCGTGGATGCGTCCGTAGCCGGTGTCGGCGGCGCCGGGCCGATCGACGGACTCGATCGTCGTACCGAACCGGATGTCGACGCCACGACGGGTCAACGAGTCCGCGATCAACTGCGGGACGAACGACTCCATCTTGGGCAGTAACCGGTCACCACGGATGGCCATCACGACGTCGCGCACCCCGAGGTCGAGCAACCAGGTCACCGCCTCGCAGGCGACCACACCGCCACCAAGGACGAGGACGCGATCCGGCACCTCGACGAGATTCGTCGCATCGCGCGAGGTCCAGGGGAGCGCGTCCGCCAGACCCGGCGTCGGCGGGATCGACGCCGTGCTCCCGGTGGCGACGACCACCGCCTCGCGCGCCCTCAGGACGGTGTCACCCACGGTCACCTGCCGCTCCCCCGAGATCCGGCCGTGCCCGCGGATCACGTCGATACCCGCACCCTCTGCCCACCGCACCTGACCGGCGTCGTCGTGCGTGGCACCGGGTCCTTCGCGACGCCCGGTCACGGTGTCGCGCCACCCGAGGACGCCGGCGGCGTCGGGCAGTTCCCCACTCACACGCTCGCGCGCGCCCGCCAGCGCACGAGCCTCCTCGAGCGCCGACCCCGGACCCAGCAGCGCCTTGCTCGGCATGCACGCCCAGTACGAACACTCACCGCCCATGAGCTCGTGCTCGATGACGACAGCGGTTCGATCACTGCCCCGGATCGCGTAGTCGGCGACGTTCTCGCCCACCGGACCGCCACCGATCACGACGACGTCGAAGGTTGACTCCATGGGTTCAGCGTAGGTCGGATTCGTACCTGCGGTCGGCGAGTCCGCATGACCCGACATCCCGAGCCGACGGAACACCGCCGCGCGGGTGACCGGACCCGGGCGGCGGGAACGCCACTCCTGACGGCCCGGCCGACTCGTCGGCCTCGCCCGCTGGATCGACCACTTACCGATGACTCGATACGGGTGTGAACGGGTGTCCGCCATCGTCACCCGACAACGCACAGTCAACGGAAATCAAGGCACGATGAACGAAATACACTGCACAGTCAACGGTTTCGCGATTCCAGGCCTGTGGAATCGACGCCCTCGAGACGCTGTGCTTGATCCACAACACCGTGGACCATCAGATCGTCACCCACACAGCGCAACTCGACGATCTCTGCGGCGCACAGAAAGCCGGCAGCACGACGAAGATGCTGTTGATCGAGTCACCATGCGACTCGAGGCCGCCGCTCACCTCGCGCAGCACCTTCCGCACCCGGCCGGCGGCCGGGCGACCCACGTTCAGCAGTTAGAGCGCACCCCGCCCCCTGAGGAGGCCCGGAGCTTGCGCAGGGCCGCACACACCCCGCCCCCTGAGGAGGCCCGGAGCTTGCGGAGGGCCGCACACACCCCGCCCCCTGAGGAGGCCCGCAGCTTGCGGAGGGCCGTCACGAAGGGTCTCGCGGCTTCAGCACAGTCTTGCGCTGAACCACTGCGGGATGCAGCCGCGGCATCGGCCAGGGACTCTCCGATTTCGCCTACGGCAGAGGCGGCTGACGAATCGCCGATCCGGTGACAGGATGGAGCGCGTGACTGCATCGAATACTGACCTCAACTCCGGACTCGACCTCGAGTGGGTCGACGATTCCGTCCGCATCCAGGATGATCTGTTCGCCCATGTGAACGGTAAGTGGCTCGAGTCGCATGTCATCCCCGACGACCGTTCGGTCGACGGCGCCTTCCACGTTCTCCGCGACAACTCCGAAGAGAACGTGCGCGACATCATCACCGAGTGCGCCGCGTCGAGCCCGGAGAGCGGCTCCGACGCGCAGAAGATCGGCGATCTGTACGCCTCGTTCATGGACACCGACCACATCGAGGCCCTCGGGATCGGCCCGATCACCGGCGAGCTGGAGAAGATCGCGGCCATCGACTCCGTCGAGGCATTCGCCCGGCGGATCGGGCGGCTCCAGCGGCACGGCACGGGCGGCCTGTTCGGTTACTACGTGGACACCGACGCGAGGCAATCCGACCGTTACCTCGTGCACCTGACGCAGTCGGGCCTCGGACTACCCGACGAGTCCTACTACCGGGAGGACAAGCACACCGAGACCAGGACGGCGTATGTCGCTCACGTCGAGCGCATGTTCGCGCTGGCCGGATTCGACGACGCGGCCGCTCGCGCAGCGGTGATCCTCGACCTCGAGACAGCCATCGCCGGCCGGCACTGGGATGTGGTTCGACGCCGCGATGCCGAGCTCACCTACAACCTCATGTCGCTGAACGGGCTGGCCTCCACCGCAGGAGGATTCCCCTTCACCGAGTGGTTCGGCGGACTGGGCACCAGCGGCGATGCGACCTTCGCCGAGGTCGTCGTCGCGCAGCCGTCCTTCGTGTCGGGCGTCGGCGAACTCGTCACCAGCCGCCCGCTGGACGAGTGGAAGACCTGGCTGACGTGGCGCCTGCTGCGCTCGGCGGCGCCGTACCTGTCGTCGCCGTTCGTCGACGAGAACTTCGACTTCTACGGCCGCACCCTCACCGGTGCGGAAACGAACCGTGACCGGTGGAAGCGCGGCGTCGGGTTCGTCGAGGGCGCCATGGGTTTCGCGGTCGGCAAACTCTATGTGGCCAAGCACTTCCCGCCCGAGGCCAAGGCTCGGATGGACGAACTGATCGCCAACCTGGTGGAGGCCTACCGCCGCAACATCTCCGACCTGCCGTGGATGACCCCGGAGACCCGGGAGAAGGCCCTCGTCAAACTCGGCAAGTTCAACCCGAAGATCGGGTACCCGGCCAAGTGGCGGGACTACAGCTCACTGAGCGTCGACCGCGGCGACCTCATCGGGAACGTGGCGCGCGCCTCGTCGTTCGAGCAGGACCGCGAGTTCGCCAAGATCGGCTCGCCGGTCGACCGTGACGAATGGTTCATGACACCGCAGACGGTCAACGCCTACTACAACCCCGGCATGAACGAGATCGTGTTCCCGGCCGCGATCCTGCAGCCGCCCTTCTTCGACCCGGACGCCGACGACGCGGTCAACTACGGCGGCATCGGCGCGGTCATCGGCCACGAGATCGGGCACGGATTCGACGATCAGGGCGCCAAGTACGACGGCGACGGTAACCTCGTCGACTGGTGGACCGACACCGACCGGACCGAGTTCTCCTCGCGGACACGCAAACTCATCGACCAGTACGGCGAGTTCACCCCGACCGGGCTCGATCCCGAACACAAGGTCAACGGCGACTTCACCATCGGTGAGAACATCGGCGACCTCGGCGGGTTGTCGATCGGACTGGTGGCGTATCAGATCGCCACCGAGGGCACCGAGCCGCCCGTCATCGACGACCTGACCGGAACGCAGCGGGTGTTCTACAGCTGGGCGCAGATCTGGCGGACCAAGACCCGCGACGCCGAGGCCATCCGGCGCCTCTCGATCGACCCGCACTCCCCGCCGGAGTTCCGGTGCAACGGCGTCGTCCGCAACATGGATGCCTTCTACGACGCCTTCGACGTGGAGCCCGGGGACGCTCTGTATCTGGACCCGGCCGAACGCGTACGGATCTGGTGAACGACGTGCCCGGCGGCACGGGTCCGCGCGAGGAGAATCCGCCGGGCACGGCCGCGTCGCTCGGCCTGGTCCGAGGACGCGAACTCACGATCGCCCTGCTGCGGCCGATCGGGGCGGCGGTCGTCTTGCTGGCGGGTTACTTCCTGCTGCCCATCAACAAGGCCAGTGACGTCAACTACCTGGGGCTGCTCGTCGGCGCCTTGCTGTTGATCTGGTTCTGTGTCTGGGAGGTTCGCCGGTTCGGCCGCTCGGACCGGCCGGTCGCGACCGCGATGGAGATGCTCGTGGCGCTGGCGAGCTTCTACATCGTCGCCTTCGCCACGACCTATTTTCTGTTCTCCGAGTACGACACCGGCAGCTTCAACGAGTCCCTGACGCGCGTCGACGCGCTGTACTTCTGCCTGACGGTCTTCACCACGACGGGGTTCGGTGACATCGCGCCGGACTCACAGGGCGCCCGGGTCGCGGTGTCGATCCAGATGGCCAGCACCCTGGTGCTGCTCGGACTGGGGCTGCGCTTCCTGAACCTGCTGATCAACGAGCGACGCCAGATCACCGGACGGTGACCTGGCGTCGCGCGGCACGATGACTCTCAGTAGTCGTCGTCGCCGTAGACGATCATGCCGCGGATGTTGTTGCCCGCCAGCATGTCGTCGTAGGCCTCGTTGATCTGGTCGAGACGATAGGTCTTGGTGACCAGGTCGTCGAGGTTGAGCTTGCCCGCTCGGTACTCGTTGAGCAGCGCCGGGACCTGGGTCCGGGGGCTGGCGCCGCCGAAGATCGCGCCCTGCACGCGCTTCTGCATGAGGGTGAGATCGAACAGGTTCATCTGGGCGTCCATCGCGGCGAAGTTGCCCATGCCCACCACGACGACCTGTCCCGCCTTGCCCGTGAGCGCGAGGGCCGGGGCGATCATCGAACCGTCGATCTCACCGACCGTCAGGATGGTGGTGTTGGCCATCTTGCCCCAGGTGATGTCGCCGATCGCCTCGAGCGCGGCCTCCATCGACGGGAACGTGTGTGTCGCACCGAGCTTCTCGGCCATCTGCAACTTGAACGGCACGGGGTCGACGGCGATGACGTTTCGCGCGCCGGCCGCGGCCGCACCCTGTACCGAGTTGATGCCCACGCCACCGATGCCCACGATGACGACGGTGTCGCCGGCATGGGTTCCGCCGATCTCGACAGCCGAACCCCAACCGGTGGCGACGCCGCAGCCGAGCAGCGCGGCCGCCTGCAGCGGGATGTCGTCCTCGATCTTGACCAGCGACGCCTGGTTGACGGTGATGTAGGGCGCGAACGTCCCCAGCATGCACATCTGTACCAGGGGAACCCCGTCGTGTGTGTACGCGCGGTTGGTGTCGTCGGCGATGGACAGACCCGTCAGGAGGCGCGCACCCTCGTCGCAGATGTTCTGCTGGCCGCGCGAGCACGGCTCACACGTGCCGCAGGCGGGGATGAACGCGGTGACGACGTGGTCGCCCTCCTTGAGTCGGGTCACACCCGGACCCACCTTCGTCACGACGCCGGCACCCTCGTGACCTCCGAGTACCGGCATCGGTGCCGGGCTGTCGCCGGTCCGCAGATGGTGATCCGAGTGGCACAAACCCGAGCTGACGAGTTTGACCTGGACTTCGCCCGCCACCGGATCGCCGAGCTCGAACTCCTCGATCTTCCACTCTTCGCCCGGATTGCGCAGAACTGCACCTTTGGTCTTCATTCGTGCTCCTCGCTCGTGCTGCCCCGACTCGGGGCGTCAGATATCGCCGTCTGCTTATGCGACGTAGGTCACATGGTGGTCCACCGTCGACACTCTCGCAGGCGTTTGACGCGATCCATGGCACAGGATTGGGGGTGTTGTTCCAGCAGTCCCGTTCCGGTGCGCAGTCGACCTGGGAGCGTCGGTCACCACCGCTGTGACGCGCCGGTGCCGAGGCCCTCGACGAGGCGACCCACCGCCCGGGGTGCCGGTGCGGGGTCGAGAACACCGTCCGATCGGCGTCACTCCGTAGATCTTCTCCGCCGCAACAGAGTTGGCCGATTTCGTGTCTCCGGATCGAAGAAGGGGTTAGCGTCGGGGTATTCCACTTCCGAAGTGTCTGGCTGGTGATCTCATGACTCTCATCGAACACAAAGCGGAGGGCCGGCAGGACTTCTCGTCGTTGCGACAGGGCGGTCTCAACTGGGACTCGTTTCCGTTGCGGCTCTTCGTGAAAGGCAATGCGCGGTTCTGGGATCCGGCCGCCATCGACTTCTCGCAGGACGCCCAGGACTGGACCGAGCTCACCGACGAGCAGCGCCGGAGCGCCACCTATCTGGTGAGTCAGTTCATCGCCGGCGAGGAGGCGGTGACCCAGGACATCCAGCCGTTCATGAAGGCGATGGCGACCGAGGGCAGGTTCGGCGACGAGATGTACCTGTCGCAGTTCTGCTTCGAGGAGGCCAAGCACACCCAGGTGTTCCGGCGGTGGATGGACGCGGTGGGCCTCACCGGCGACCTGCAGAGCTTCGTCAGCGCGAATCCCTACTATCACCAGTTGTTCTACGAGGAGCTCCCGACGTCGCTGCACATCCTCGACCACGACCCGTCGCCCCGGAACCAGATTCGCGCCAGCGTCACCTACAACCACGTGATCGAGGGCAGTCTGGCCCTCACCGGCTACCACGCGTGGCAGAAGGTGTGCACCCGGTACGGGATCTTCCCGGGGATGCAGAAGCTGATCCGGTTCATCGGCGACGACGAGCGCCGGCACATGGCGTGGGGGACCTTCACGTGTCGTCGGCACGTCGCGGCCGACGACTCGCTGTGGGACGCCGTCGGCGAACGCATGAACGAGCTGCTGCCGCTCGCGCTGGGCATGATCGAGTGGGTCAACCAGCAGTTCGAGGTCCAACCCTTCGGCCTCGACAACGACGAGTTCCTCGCCTACGCCGCCGACCGCGCCCAGCGTCGGCTTTCGGCGATCGAGTCCGCCCGGGGCCGCCCCGTCGCCGAGATCGACCTCGACTACTCCCCCGAGGTGCTCGAAGACCAGTTCGGCGAGGACGACGCCATCCGCCTGCAGATGTGAGGTCCCCCTGCTGGTCGAGCCGGCACCGAGCGGAGCGAGGAGGCGAGTCGAAGCCACTCGGCGACAGACGACCGTCAGCGCCGGTCGAGGTCGATGACGCCCCGGCTCCGCGACTGCACGAGTCGCCGGTCGTGGCTCACCAGCACGAGTCCCGCCCCGTCGGCGACGAGGTCGTCGAGCAGCGACGCCACGGCCCGGGACGCGACCGGGTTCAGCATCGCCGTCGGTTCGTCGCACAGCACGACCCGCGGCTGCTGCACCACGACCCTGCCGAGGCACGCTCGCTGGAGTTGGCCGTCGCTCACCTGCGACGGATAGCGGTCCAGGAGGACCGGGTCGAGTCCGACGCGCAGCGCGGCACGCTCGACGTCACAGTCGCGTCTCGCGATCGACGCGGGTTCGGCGACGATCCGGCGCAGCGTCCACCGCGGGTTGGCGACCAGCCGCGGGTGCTGGGCGAGAAGGGCGACGTCGCCGGGACGCCGCCCGTCCGGCCACGCAATGTGTCCGGCCGTCGGCGCGGCGAGCCCCGCGAGGATGCGCAACAGCGTCGTCTTGCCGCTCCCGGACCGCCCGACCACACCCGTCACCGTCCCGGGGCCGACGCCGACGTCGAGGCCCTCGAACAGCGCGGTGTCGCCGAAGCGGGCCGTCAGGCCGGTACCGACGAGGAGGTCGTCCGCGGTCACGGCACCCTCTCGAAGAAACCGGCGACATAGGCGTCGTCGGAGGCGGCGATCTCGTCGAGCCGACGGTGGTCGACGATCCGTCCCGCGCGCATGACGGCCACCGAATCGCACCCGCGCCGCATCGTCTCGACGTCGTGCGTGATCACGAGCACCGCTGCGCCGGTGCTCGCGGCTTCGGCGAGGAGCTCCCAGATGTCGGCCGAGAGTTCGGCGTCGAGCGCCGAAGTGGGCTCGTCGGCGACGATGGTGTCCGGATCACCGGCCAGGGCCGCGGCGATCGCGGCTCGCTGCGCCATCCCACCGGACAGCTCGTGCGGAAACAACCGGAGCGCGGCGGGGTCGAGGTGCACGCGCCGGCACAGCTCGACGGCATCCCGTGATCCGCCGAGGGTGCCGATCACCTCGTCGAGCTGGGCGCCGACACTGCGTACGGGCGTGAACGAGGTCGACGCCGACTGGGGCACCGCGCCGATGCGGCGCCCGCGGAGTCCTCGCCACCGGCGGTCCGCGCCGACGAGTTCGCCATCGGTGAAGGCCTCGTCGCCGACCCGCAGCCGCCCGCTCGGCGCAGAGCCCGGCGGGAGCAGACCGGTCAGTACCGACGCGACCATCGACTTGCCGCAGCCGGACTCACCCACCAGCGCGGTCACCGTTCCGGCGGGCAACGGCAGCGTCACGTCGTCGAGTACGCGGGTCGTCGACGGGGTCCAGCGGTTCCGCGTCATGATGTCCACCGTCACCCCGTCGAGCCCGGCGCTCATCGCCACACCTCACCGGCGGGTGGCACCGTGGTGCGCCGCAGTGATGACGCCGCGGCCGCGCACGCGAGCGCGGTGATCACGAGGGCGACGCCGGGCACCACCAGCGTCCACCACGCACCGGTGAGGATGTCTCCCCTCGCCTGCCCGAGCAGCGTGCCGAGACTCGCGGCATCCGGGGAGAGCCCGACACCCAGGAACGACAGCGTCGTCTCGTGCCAGACCGCGTGCGGCAGTAATACGGTCATCGCCACCATCACCTGCCCGCTCGCCGCGGGCAACAGATGACGGACGGCGACGAAGGTGCGGGACGCACCGGCCAGGCGGGCGGATTCGACCCACCCCGACGACGTCGCCTCGAGCAGTTCGGCGCGCACCACCCGCGCGACGGACGGCCAATGGGTCAGCGCTATCGACGCGATGATCGCGACCGGCTCACCGCGCCACATCGCGGCGATGACGACTCCGACGACCAGGTGGGGCAACGCGTTGACGCCGTCGACGACGCGCATGACCACCGCGTCGAACCACCCGCCGATCGTCACGGCACCGACACCGACACCGACGCCGAGGGCAGTCGCCAGAACCGCGCACGCTGCGGCGATCAGCAGCGAGATCCGCAGTCCCTCGGCGGTTCTGACACCGAGGTCGTAGCCCGAGTGATCGGTCCCGAGAGCCGCTCCGGAACCCGGGGGCAGCAGGGAACGAGCGAAATCTGCGGTCTGGTCGCCGACCACCGCGGGCCACCCGACCGCCGTGACGACCAGGACCGTCAGCACCACCCATGGCGCGATGAGAACCGCGCGGTGGCCGATCGTTTCCCGACGGCTCGCCCGAGGCACACTCGTCGCGGCGCCGATGGCCGTCATGCGGTCAGTCCGATCCGCGGATCGATCCACACGGCCGCCGCGTCGGACAGCGCCGACCCGAGGAGGACGAGCACGGCGGAACCGACCGCGAGCGCGGCCAGCAACGAGAAATCGAGCGCCACAGCCGAATCCACGAGCGCCTCGGCGAGACCGGGCCACCCGAAGACGGTCTCGACGATGGCGGCGCCGGCGATGAGTTCGGGCAGTCGGGTACCGAGGAGCGCGAGGGTGGGCAGCACCGACACCGGAACCACGTGCCCGCGCAGCAGCGCCCACCCGTCGACCCCGCGGCCGCGCGCGGCCCGCACCGGGTCCGAGCCGGTGGCCTCGACGACGGCGGCTCGCATGGTCAGCAGCAACCACGGGACCATCGACACCGTCAGAGCCAGGTACGGCAACACTGCGTGGGTGAGCAGACCCGCGAGGGAGTAGTCGTCGCCGGGGCGTCGGGCACCGGAGGTCGGGAACCACCCCAGCGCGACCGCGAAGATGCTGACCAGCACCAGCGACACCACGAACGGCGGGGTCGCGGCCAGCATGGCCGCCAGCGCCGTGCACGCCCGATCCAACAGCCCGCCCCGCCGCATACCGATGACGGCACCACCGACGACGGCGATCAGCGCGGCCGAGATCAGCGCGGCCGCCGACATCCCGAGAGTGAACGGAAGCCGTTGTGCGATCACCTCTCCCACCGCCTGCCCCTGGGTCGACGACCAGCCCAGGTCACCGTGGAGGAGCGCGCCCCACCAGTGCCACCAGGCGCTCAGCCAGTGCTGGTCCACGTCATAGGCGGCCGCGGTCGCCGCCCGCTGGGCGGGGGTCGCCGACTGATAGTTGTCGCCGAGATGAGCGGTGAGCGGATCGAAGGGTGACGCGGCGGCGACGGCGAAGATCCCCAGGGACACCATGATCGTCGTCGGGATCAACACGAGGATGCGCCGGAGCAGCAACCGCCCGGCCCGGTGAGTGCGCGAGTGGCGCCGCCGTGCGCGCTCACGTGGCGGTCGACGTCCGGCGGTCCCGTCACCGGGCGCCGACCGCACCGACGAGGCGAGTGAGGTCATGAGGCCGGTTGCCACGACGGCATGTTCCACCACGGACCCCAGGTGACGCCGTGCGAGTGCGGCTCGAGGATGGGTGCGTCGTGCCGCCCGCCATCGCCGCGGGAGGCATAGGTGTGATGGAGGAAGGCCAGGAAGACGTACGTCGGCGCAGCCGCGTAGACCTGCTGGATGCGTCGGTACCGCTGGTCGTTCGCCGGCCCGGGGGCGCTCGCACGCGCCTCGTCGAGCAGGGCGTCGAGCCCGGGGGCGGTGAGGTCGCCCGGGTTGGAGTACGGCGACGAGTCCGGAACCCGCGTGTGCAGGGTGTCATAGACCTGCGAGTCGATACTGTACGGCGTCGCGCCGCCGCCGAGAAGCACCGCTGCCGTGGTCAATTCGGAATCGATGTCGTCCCAGCTCGTTCCGCGGGTGAGCACCTCGACGCCGATCCGTTTCATCGCCGCGGCGAACGCCACCGCCAGATCACGGCGGAGAGTGTCCTGGGCGTTGTAGAGGAGGGCGAACGATGCCCGGTCGGCCCCCCGGGCCCGGACACCGTCGGCCGCCTGCCGCCACCCGGCCGCGTCGAGTGTCGCCCGCGCACGATCGGCGTCGAAGCCGAACTGCACTCCCTCGTCGTAGACGTTCGTCCCGTACACCGAGGCGATCGGCGTGCTGGCGGGTTCGCCGTCGCCGGTGAGCACGTCGTCGACGACGGCCTGCCGATCGACCCCCATGTTCATGGCGAGGCGAGCAGCCGGGTCGGCCGTGAACGGGTTCGCGCTCGGCAGCGAGATGCCGCGCCAGTCGGCGGATTTCACCGACACCACATCGATCCCGGCACGACCTTCGAGGCTCTCGGCGAGCCTCGGCGGCAGGTTCGCGCCGTCGATCTCACCGGCGGCGATCCGTTGTGCGCGCGTGTTGTCGTCGGGGACGTGGGTGTAGACGATGCGTTGCACGGCCGGCCGTCTGCCCCAGTAGTCCTCGCGCGCAACGAGAACCGCCTGGTCAGGATCGAGCGACCCGAGCCGGTAGGCCCCGGTACCGACCGGCTCGGTGTTCAGCGCCCACTCCGCGGCCGGCGCATCCTCCACACGCTCGGCGGGCACGACACCCACGAGCAGGTACGGCGAGGGGTCGGCGTCGGTCTTCATCCGGACCGTCACCGCCCCGGGCCCGTCGGCCTCGACCGCGACGATCGGCGCGAAGTCGGTCGAGATCTGCGACGCGACGCGTGGATCGACGACGGCCCGGTAGGTCGCGACGACGTCGGCGGCATCGAAGGCGGTGCCGTCGGAGAACGTGACACCACTCTTGAGCGGCACCCGCCAGGTTCGCGGCGCGACGCGCTCGGGGCGGGATGCGGCGAGCGCCGGGACGAGGTCGGGAACGCGGTCGTCGCCGTCGGCGGCCGGGGTGAGGAGGCCGTCGTAGATGGGTGACACGCCGAGCTGCGCGTAGCCCATCATCGGGTTGAGGTCACCGAGGTCCTGTCCCTCTCCGAGCACGATCTGATCGGTCAGCGGGGCGCGCTCCGACGTCGAGCAGCCGGCGACCGCGACCGTCACGACCAGGAGGGCCGCACCGGCCGTGGCGAGTCCGCGAACGGTCGATGACAATCGACCCACACCTGTGTACACAGACATATGTTCTCCCAGACACACATTTGCCGCCACCGGAGGCCGTGGTGAACGATGGGCGCCAGACCGTCAGTGCCGCCGTGACGACGAGGAGGAGCCGGTGACCGATTTCGATGCGGACTCGTGGGCCGCACGGTTCATGCTGCTCAGCGACCCGAACCGGCTCCGACTCGTCGCCGAGATGCATGCCAACCCCGGCTCGACGGTCGCCGAACTCGCCACCCGGATCGGGATCACCGAGAACGCCGCCTCCCAGTCGATCCGCAAGCTGCGCGATCAGGGGTGGGTCCGGTCGGAGAAGGCCGGCCGCATGGTCCACTACGAGGTCGTCGGCGACGCGATCGTGCATCGCATCCTGCACGACATCATCGGGGTCGGGCACCTCACCTCCGCAGATCGGGCGGATCACGCCCACCCGGTGACAACGGATTAGAACACGTTCTAGTCTGGTCGACGTGGATGTCACCTTCGATGCGACCAAACGGGAACTGACGACCGACCAGGGCACGCTGCGCTATCACGAGGCCGGCGACGCCGACGCGCCGCCGCTGATCCTGTTGCACGGATCCGGCCCCGGCGTGACCGGTTGGCGTAACTACCGAGGGAACCTCGGACATTTCGCCCGGACCCACCGCTGTTTCGTGATCGAGTTCCCCGGCTTCGGCGTGAGCGACGCGGTCGAGGGCCACCCGGTGCTGACCGCGGGCAGTTCGGTCATCCGGTTCATGGACGCGCTCGGCATCGACAAGGCCGCGATGATCGGCAACTCGATGGGTGGCGTGGTCGGCGTCAACCTGGCGATCAAGAAGCCCGAGCGGGTCGAGAAGCTCGTGACCATCGGCGGCGTCGGCCCGAATGTGTTCAGCCCCAGCCCCAGTGAGGGTCTGCGCCTGCTGCAGGAGTTCACCGACGCCCCCGACAAGGACAAACTGGTCCGCTGGCTCACGTCGATGGTCTTCGACCGCTCGCTGGTCACCGAGGAGCTCATCGCCGAGCGCTGGGCGGCGGCCATCAATCCCGACGCGCAGAAGACGGCGCAGATGATGTACGGCTCAGCGGCATTCGAGATGCAGCAGCAGTTCATGGCCGCGTCCGACAATCCGCCCTACTGGGCGTCGATGCACAAGGTCGCATGCCCGACGCTGTTGACCTGGGGCCGCGACGATCGCGTCAGCCCGCCGGACATGTCGATGATCCCGATGCGACTGATCCCCGACGCCGAGCTGCACATCTTCCCGAAGTGCGGGCACTGGGTGATGATCGAGGCAAAGGCCGCCTTCGAGGCGACGGTGGGAGCCTTCCTCGCACGATGATCCACTAACCTCGCCAGCATGGATGGTGTCGACGTCATCGTGTCCCATTGGGCCGTCGCCCGGCCCGAGCTCGACGTCTCGGCGCTCAAGGTGTTCGGCCGGCTCCACCGCAGCTTCCTCGTCTACAAGGCGCGTATCGCGTCGACCTTCGACGAGCACAACATCACCGACTCCGGCTTCGACGTTCTCGCCTGTCTGCGCCGCGCCGTCCCCGACCATCGCCTGACCGCGGGCGAACTCGCCGAACAGACGCTCGTCACCACCGGCGGCCTGTCCCTGCGCGTCAAACGGCTCGAGGACGCCGGCTTCGTGACCCGAACCCGCGACCGTTCAGATGCGCGCGTGGTCTACGTCGAACTCACCCCCGAGGGCGCGGCGCTCGTCGACCGCATCGCCGACGAGCACTTCGCGAAGCTCCGCGTCATGCTCGCCGAACTCTCCGAGGACGAGGCCGCCCAACTCGCCCAGCTGTTGGGCACGCTCGAACACTCCGCGCGATTCGCGGTCCTGGGGGACGGTCTCGACCCCGGCGAAACGGACCCGATCGCCGCTGTCTGACGCCGCCGCGAAACTTTTTCCGCGTCGTTCGTGATGGCCAACACACCGTCTGTGACCTGCGTCTCTTCCATTTCGTAGGCGTAAATCCCGTGTAACAAGCCCCTGATGTGGGCTTCTTCGAGGTTGACCTCTTAGCGCTAAGGCTTTACAACTGTCTTAGCGCAAAGATATTTGGCTCGGCCCTCGGCCACCTCCTCTGAACGGATTCACATGCCCCTCGTGACGAGTACCTCCACCCATCCCGGGATCGACTCCCGCGATCTCGACGACCGCATCTACGTCGGCGGGCACTGGGAGGTCGGCGCCGGAGATCTGATCGAGTCCGTGAACCCGGCCACCGGCCAGGTCTTCGCGACACTGCACGGGGCCACCCCGGCCGACGTCGACACCGCCGTTCGCGCCGGACTGCGCGCGGCGGACGACAGCGGCTGGGCCGGTGCACTCCCCCACGAGCGCGCCGCTGTTCTCCATCGGATCGGTGACGGGATCGACGCCGCGCGGGAGCGCATCGCGCGCCTGCAGACCCTCGACACCGGCAAGACCCTCGCCGAGACAACAGCTCTCGCCGCGAGCGCAGCCAACACCTTCCGCTACATGGCGGCTGCGGCAGAGACCTCCGACGGCGCACTCACAACGCCGCGCGGCCCGTGGCTCACGATGTCGACGCATCGTCCGATGGGTGTCATCGGCGCCATCACGCCGTGGAACTCTCCGATCGCCTCCGACGCCCAGAAGCTGGCGCCCGCGCTGGCCGCGGGCAACGCGGTGGTCAGCAAACCGCCGGTCTGGGCACCCTGGGTGACCCTGCTGCTGGCCCGCATCTGCGAGGAGGCCGGCCTGCCGCGTGGTGTCCTGTCCGTCCTCCCCGGACCGGGCCGGACCGTCGGCGAGGCGCTCGTCCGCCACCCCGACGTCGCGAAGGTCACCTTCACCGGCGGGACGAGCACCGGGCGCCACCTCGGCCGGATCGCGGCCGACAAACTCATGCCGATCACCCTGGAACTGGGCGGCAAATCCCCGACCATCGTCTTCGCCGACGCCGATCTCGAGCGCGCCGCCCAGGGCGTGCTGTACGGCATCTTCTCGTCGACTGGCCAGAGCTGCATCGCCGGTTCGCGAGTGTTTGTGCAGCGCAGTGTGTTCGAGGCCTTCACGAGCGATCTGGTGCGACGCGCCGACCGGTTGCGGATGGGACCCGGCACCGACCCCGACACCGATGTCGCGCCGATGATCTCGGCCGCACATCGCGACTCGGTGGCCGACACCGTCGCCCGGGCGGTGGCCGACGGCGCCGAAGTACGGTGCGGCGGCACGATTCCCGTCGACGGAGCGCTGGCAAACGGTTGGTACTACCCGCCGACGGTGCTCACCGGGGTCGCCAACACCGACCGGATCAGCCAGGAGGAGATCTTCGGGCCGGTCGCGGTGATCATCCCGTTCGACGGCGAGGCCGACGTCGTGGCCCAGGCCAACGACACCGTCTACGGGCTGGCCTGCGGCGTGTGGACCGAGGACTACCGCCGCGCGCTGCGGGTGGGCGATGCGATCGATGCCGGAACGGTCTGGGTGAACACGTACAAGCAGTTCTCGATCTCGACGCCGTTCACCGGCCTCCGCGACAGCGGGCTCGGCACCGAGAAGGGCCGTGCGGCGATCCGTCAGTACTCCGACCAGAAGAGCATCTACCTCGACCGCAGCGACGAGCCGATCGCGTGGGGTCGCCACCCGTGACCGATCGGACCGTTCACGCGCCCACTTCGATGAAAGGAACCACATCCATGACCACAACCGACTCCGCCACAAGCGAGCAGGGCGCCGCGCACCCCTACAGTCCCGCGTACGCCGTCGCCGGCTTCGGCTTCGTCTCCGGCGCACTGTCCGTGGACGAGGAGGGCGTGGCCGTGTCGGGCGTCGACGCCGCGCTCGACGCGGCGATGGCCCGCCTCGGCGAGCGCCTTGCCACGATCGACATGACCTTGGCCGACGTCGTCAAGACCACCTACTTCGTCACCGACGTCTCCCTGCGCGACGCCGCGAACCGTCACTACGAGACCGTCTTCGACGCACCGCGCCCGGCCCGGTCGTTCGTCGAGGTGGCCGCGCTGCCCTACGGCGCGACCGTCGAGATCGAGGCGATCGCCCACGCGTCCTGACCCCCCGGACGACTTCCGTACTCCCAACCCCACCCGCAACGCCGAGAGGAATCACCACCATGACCGCACCAGCGAAGACCACCGCCGACCTCGAGCAACAGATCGACTCCTGCATCGCCAGCCGCGAGACCCGGCACGAGGACTGGGACACACTGGGTTTCCAGGCCGCCGCCGGCGGTGACCGCTTCAAGCGCGCCCAGATCCGCTACATCGGTTCGGGTGCCACCGGCAACCACGAGAACGACAGCCGTACCCTGCCGTCGGACCACTTCACCTTCTCCAACATGCGCCTGCCCGCCGGCGCCGTCGGACCCGAGCACACCCACCACGACGTCGAAGAGGTGTTCTTCGTCCTCGAAGGCGAGCTCGAGGTCGCCGTCCACGATGTGGCGGACGGCACCAAGAAGGCGGTCCGTCGCCTCGGCTACCGCGACCTCATCCGCGTCCCCGCCGGCGTCCCCCGCAGCCTCGCCAACGTCGGCGACACCGACGCGCTGTTCTGCGTGATCATCGGCGCCGAGAAGCCGCAGCTGCCCACCTACCCCCCGAGCTCGGAGATGTTCGGCGTCACTCGCTGAACCTCCGCCCGCCCGACCGAACCCGAGAGGTGTCCACCATGTCCGCAGACACGGCGAGAGTCCTTCGCGTGCACCAGAAGACCTGGGAGGCCGACGGTGTCACGAGCATCACCCTCGTGGACCCGTCCGGTGCCGAACTCCCGGGCTGGGAACCGGGGTCGCATGTCGCGCTTCGTCTGCCGGACGGACTCGTTCGGGAGTACTCCCTGTGCTCGGCGCCGGAGGACTCGTCACGGTGGACCGTGGCCGTCCTCCGGGCCGAGAAGTCCCGGGGCGGAAGCAGCTACGTGCACGATCGGCTGTCCATCGGTGCCGAGATCGAGGTCGACGGTCCCCGCAACGCCTTCTCGATCGACTCAGATGCCGCGCACCACATCCTGATCGCCGGCGGCGTCGGCATCACCCCCATCGTCGCGATGATGCGTCGGCTGGAGTCCGAGGGCCGCTCGTGGCACATGCTCTACGCGGGTCGCTCGCGACCGTCGATGGCCTTCGTCGACGAGGTGTCCGCGCACTCGGCATCGGCCATCGTCCACGCCGACGACGAGCGCGGCGGGCTGCCCGATCTGCGAGCCCTGTTCGCGGGCGCGCCTGCCGGGTCGGTGGCGTACTGCTGCGGGCCGGCCGCCCTCCTCGACGCCGTCGCCGAGGTCCTGCCCCCGGAGATCCCCCTGCGCAGCGAACGTTTCGCCGCGCCGGTCGTCCAGGTGGACTCCGACGGCGACACGGCCTTCGACGTCGTCCTCGACCGGACCGGACAACGGATTCCGGTACCCGCCGACGTCTCCGTACTCGACGCGCTCGCCGACGCCGGGGTGGATGTCCCCAGCTCCTGCACCGAAGGCATCTGCGGCACCTGTGAGGTCGGGGTCGTCAAGGGCGACCTCGACCACCGCGACTTCGTCCTCACCGAAACCGAACACGCGAGCGGCCACACGATGCTCCCGTGCGTCTCCCGTTGCCGCTCAGCCGAACTCGTACTCGACCTCTAGGGGAATCCCGTGCTCTACTCCCAGCTTCCCGTTCTCACCGACCAGCCGGTGTGCCGTCTGCGCAGCCTGCGGTCGGTCACGCTGAGCGTGCCCGATCCCCTGGCCTCGCGGGATTTCTATCACGAGGTGTGGGGGTTGAGCACGGTCGACGAGGACGGTGATCGGTTCTGGCTCCGCGCCACGGGCACCGAACACCACGTCCTGGACCTCTGCCGCGGCGACTCGAACGCCCTGGGCGGCTTCAGCTTCGCGCTCGGAACACCGCGGGAGGTCGACGACGCCGCCCGCGCACTCGAACGGATCGGGGTGCCGCTCCTCCGCGAACCCGGGCCGCTCGGCGACGCCGGCGGCGGTTACGGTCTGGCACTCGTCGACCCGGAGGGGCGCACTGTCGAACTGTCGGCGGACGTCCACGCCGTGTCGTCGCAGGAGCCGGCGGGGCGTCGTGCCATTCCGCGCAAGATCGCCCACGTCGTGCTGAACACCACCGACATCGAGCGGATCACGGCGTTCTACACCCAGGTCCTGGGAATGCGGGTGTCGGACTGGTCAGAACGCCAGATGTCGTTCCTGCGATGCAATTCCGAACACCACGTGATCGCGCTGAACCAGGCGGCCTGGCCCGCGCTGAACCACGTCGCCTACGAGATGACCTCGATCGACCATTTCATGCGCGGCATCGGCAACCTGCGCTCCCACGGGATCTCGCCGCAGTGGGGGCCGGGCCGGCACGGCCCCGGCGACAACACCTTCTCCTACTTCACCGATCCGGCGGGTCTGGTCTGCGAGTACACCTCCGAGGTCGCACAGATCGACGAGGACGCCTGGCTGTGCCGAACCTGGCGCCGCACACCCGAACTGTCCGATCAGTGGGGAACCGCGGGCCCGCCGACGACCGCGGTCCGCTCGGCGATGGCGGGCATCCCCGACCACGGTGCGAGCTCCCTGGTGACACCGCGCGACCCCGACTACTTCATCGCCCTTCCCGAGCCGGTGGGTGCCGCATGACCACCGCCACAACGGTTCTCGACCGCATCCACGTCGAGGAGCACCCGGCCGTCCGCCGTGGTGACCACGACGTCGTACTTCTTCACGGCATCGGCGGACGCGCCTCATCGTGCGGGCCCCTCGCCACGCGACTGGCCGCCGCCGGACTGCACAGCTGGTGCCCGGACGCGCCCGGCTATGGACGATCTCTGGATCCCCACCCGGGTCTCGACCTGGTGGACGAGATCACAGAGCTGGTGGAGGCGGTCTCCCCTGACCGGCCGGTGGTTCTGCTCGGCACGTCGTGGGGCGGGGTGATCGCGATGTCCCTCGCACTACGACGCCCCGATCTCGTCGCGGCGCTCATCGTCGCCGACAGCACCCGGGGCTCGGGCACCTCACCGGAGCGGGCCGCCGCGATGCGCTCGCGCGCTGGCGTTCTCGCCACACGTGGTCCCGCCGCGGTGGCCGCCGAACGGGCCGCGGCCCTCACCGCCCCGGACGCCGACCCCTCGGTCACCGCCGAGGTCCGACGCACCATGTCCGCCGTACGTCTGCCCGGCTTCGCGGTCGCGGCGGAGTTCATGGCCACCACCGACCTCGACGCCGCCCTGTCGTCCATCGCCGCACCCACCCTCGTCCTCGTCGGCGAGCACGACACCATCACCGGAGTCGACGAGTCGCGCCTCCTGGCCGAACGCATCCCCGGTGCCGGCTTCCGGATCGTCCCCGACGCCGGGCATGTCGCCATCCAGGAGCACCCCGGTGCGGTCGCCGACCACGTCCTGGATTTCCTCGGGAACCTGCCGTGACCGCCGGGACGGTTGTCGTGACCGGTGGCGGGCGCGGTCTCGGCAGAGCCATCGCCGAACGGCTCGGCCGCGACGGCCACCGGCTCGTGATCGCCGAACGGGACCCCGAGACCGCCGGTCGCGCGGAAGCCGCACTTCGCGAAAGCGGCCACGACGCGCTGGCGTTCGTCACCGACATCGCCGACGTCGACTCCGTCCGTGCCCTCGCACATCGCCTCGATGCCGATGGTGATCAGGTCGTGGGGCTGGTCAACAACGCCGCCATCGCCGACGGTGTCGGCGGTGCGACGTTCTTCGAGCTGGCCGACGACGAGTTCGGCCGGCTCACCGACGTCAATGTCCGCGGCACCTGGTCGGTCACGAAGTACCTGTGGCCGTTGCTGTCCCGATCACGCGGCGCCGTGGTGAACATCGCCTCCGACGTCGCCATGTACGGGTCGCCGCGGCTGGTGCACTATGTGTCGTCCAAGGCCGCGGTCATCGGGATGACGCGCTCGATGGCCCGCGACGCCGGCCCACACGGTGTCCGCGTCAATGCCGTTGCGCCCGGACTGATCCGGGTCGAGGCCACCGAAGGTGTCCCCGATGATCGATATCGGACCTACGCCGCCGGACGCGCACTCGACCGCGAACAGACCCCGCAGGACGTCGCCGGGGTGGTCCGCTTCCTGTTGTCCGAAGACGCCGCCTTCGTCACCGGTCAGACCATCGTCGTCGACGGCGGATTCATCTTCCGCTGAGCGACGCAACCACCGCACTCGTCAGCCCCTACCGCCCAGCCCCCTAC
>NZ_NGFO01000040.1 GCF_002149015.1 Gordonia lacunae
TCTGGCTGCCCCCGCGACAGTCAGTCCCCGACGTAATCCCGACCAGAACTGCTCGTGGACCTCAGCAGATTTGACCCGGCCTTGACCGCGACCGCTGGGCAACGAACGCCCAGCAGAATGCATCCACGTGTAGCCGGTAAACGACGACACCCCGATCGATCGGGCCGCTGCTACAACCGAGGCCCCCGCCTCGATCTCACTCCAAAACCGAGCCCGCAAATCCTCCCCAACGCGTATCCCAGCAACAGCCACCACAGCCTCCACAAGTCAGGCTGTTGCGGCGACCACTTGAACCTGCCGAGGGAGAATCCCCTGCGGCTTGTGCCCGGGATCGACGGCCGGTTCGGCGCGACACTCAGATCATCGACGGCCTTGTCGCAAGGCTGCGGTGACCGAGTCGAACATCGTCGACTTGATGGCCCCGAGGGTTGCCCGGTCCTTGCCGGCGATCGGAGACAGCGTGTCCAGGGCTACCCCGACGATCTCCCCCTCGGGCGCGGTGCCGTCGATCAGGCCGGCGTCCAGAGCTTCGGTGGCGCCGTACCGGCGGCCGGTGCTCATCGCAGTGAGCGCAGATCGGGGGGAGAGTTTGGCTTGGATCAGGGCGGCCATCCCCGGCGTGAAGGGAATGTTGATGTCCACCTCCGGGAAGCAGTAATAGCCGCGGTCGACACGCATGATCCGGAAGTCGTGCGCGATGGCGAGCATTGCTCCGGCGCCGAAGGCGTGGCCGTTGACCGCTGCGGCCGTGGGAAGCGGAAACGTCAGAGTCCGGGCGAACAAGGCCTGCACTTGCTCGACGTACCAGTCGGCTCGATCACCGTTGGCGATCAGCCAGTCCAGATCCAGACCATTCGAGTAGAACTTGCCGTCGCCCACGGTGATCAGGCCTCTGGCGTTCGCCTCGGCGTCGTCCAGGAGTGAACCGACGGCGTCGATCCAGTCAGGGGAGAACCGGTTCTCGTCGTCGCCGATGGTCAGGACGGCGATGTCGTCGTGGTAGTCCAGTGAAGCAGTCATGACGGGTCCTTTCGCGAAGCAGTCGACTGGTGCGATGGTTCAGTTGGGGTCAGGGACAGTACGGCGCGGACCGCCGCTGCAAGGCGTTCGCGGATCGCGGCATCGGGAATTCGCTTGCCGCGCAGTAGCAATGCAGTCGGAAGTTCGACCACACAGTCCCTGATGACGGACACGGCGTCACGGTCCGAGCGCTGCCAGACCGCCTGGGACAACTCGACGAACAATCTCGCCAGCGACCCGTCGAGACCGCGGAGCGCTCTTGCGAGGTCGTCGGGAAGGTCATCGGACCCGAGCAGTTCTCGGCGATCGACAGTGAGTAGGAAACCACCCCGCACAGGCCTTTCGAGCAAGAACCTCGCGGGCGCATCCGCAGCCGCGACGACGGCTTCGACCGCGGATTCATAGCTGCCGTCGCCGCCGGTGAGGGCGACATCGACCGCGTCGCGCTGCACCGCGAGGAATTGCTCGGCGGCGCGCAACCACACCCTCCCCACGAGTCCCGCGCGCGACCCGAACGCGTGATAGATCGCGCCGTTGGACATGGTGGTCAGTTCGGACAGGGCACGCACCGTCACCGCCGCGGCGCCGGACTCGACTGCCAAGACCTCAGCCGCATCCATCAGGTGCTCGAGGTCGTGTTCTCGGGGTCGGGGCACGACCAGACCATAACAGAGCATTTGCTCTGTAATCGAACCGCCACCCCACGCGCCTACCCGCCGGACTCCAGCAGAGCACTGCGCGGGCGTGCGACGAGGCGCGAATCGAGGGAAAAACGAGAGCCGGGCCAGACCGGCTCGACATGGCCGGCCGTCGACTCACTGCGAACCGGTGGCCGAACCCCCGCCGCACGGTGGACGACCGGCGGACCCGAACTCGTCATCGCGAGTCGGGTCGCCGGCCGGCCCACCGCCGGTCAGCTACCCCGTTTGATCCACTCCTCGAGATGAGGGGCCTCGTCGCCGACGGTCGTGCCGTCGCCGTGGCCGGTGTAGACCTTGGTCTCCGGGTCGAGGGTGAAGATCTTCTCGGTGATCGAGGCGATGATCGTCGGGAAGCTCGAGTACGAGCGGCCTGTTGCGCCGGGGCCGCCCTGAAACAGGGTGTCGCCGGAGAACAGCACCTTCGCCTCGGGCAGGTGGATCACCGACGAGCCCGGTGAGTGGCCCGGGGTGTTGATGACCGTCAGCTCGGTACCGGCGATGCCGATCCTCTGGCCGTCCTCGAGGTCCTGGTGCGCGACGTCGGGGTGGGTGTCGTTCCACAGCATGTCGTCACCGGGGTGCAGCAGGATCGGCGCGCCGGTCGCCTCGGACAGCTCCGGGGCGACAGTGACGTGGTCGTTGTGACCGTGGGTGAGCACGATCGCCTTCACCGTGCGGTTGCCGACGCCGTCGAGGATCGGCGTGGCCGAGTGCGCGGCGTCGATGATGATCACCTCGTCGTCGTCGCCGACGAGCCACACGTTGTTGTCGACGTCCCAGGTGCCGCCGTCGAGGCTGAACGTGCCCGAGGTGACGACGTTGTCGATACGCAACTCGCCGCTCACAGCTCCACCACCGATCGCAGCACCTTGCCGGCTTCCATCGCCGAGAACGCGGCCTCGACGTCGTCGATGCCGATGCGCTCGGTGACGAACTTGTCCAACGGCAGACGGCCCTGCTCGTAGAGGTCGATCAGCATCGGGAAGTCACGTTCGGGCAGGCAGTCGCCGTACCACGACGACTTGAGCGCGCCACCGCGGGAGAAGAAGTCGACCAGCGGCATCTCCAGCGTCATCTCCGGGGTCGGCACACCGACCAGCACGACGACGCCGGCGAGGTCGCGGGCGTAGAAGGCCTGCTTGTAGGTCTCCGGGCGGCCGACCGCGTCGATCACGACATCGGCGCCGTTGCCGTCGGTCAGTTCCTGCACCGCGGCGATCACGTCGTCGACCTTCGAGCCGTCGATGGTGTGGGTGGCACCGAGGTCTTTCGCCCACTCCAGCTTCGACGCGTCGCGGTCGATCGCGATGATCGTCGTCGCACCGGCCAGGCGAGCGCCGGCGATCGCCGCGTCACCGACACCGCCGCAGCCGATGACCGCGACCGAGTCGCCACGGCCGACGTTGCCGGTGTTCATCGCCGCACCGATACCGGCCATCACACCGCAGCCGAGTAGTCCGGCAACAGCCGGGTCGGTGTCGGGATTGACCTTGGTGCACTGCAATTCGTGAATCAGGGTCTTCTCGGCGAACGCGCCGATCCCCAGCGCCGGGGTCAGCTCGGTCCCATCGGTCAGCGTCATCGGCACGCTGGCGTTGAAGGTGTCGAAGCAGTACCACGGTCGACCCCGCTTGCAGGCACGACACTGCCCACACACCGCACGCCAGTTCAGGACGACGAAGTCGCCGACCTCGACGTGGGTGACATCGGAACCGACCGACTCGACCACACCCGCGGCCTCGTGGCCGAGCAGGAACGGGTACTCGTCGTTGATGCCGCCCTCGCGGTAGGCCAGGTCGGTGTGGCAGACACCGCACGCCTTGATCGCCACGACCACATCGCGCGCACCCGGGTCCGGGATCACCACGTCCACGACCTCCGTCGGCGCCTTCTTGCTGCGCGAGATGACTCCCTTGACTGTCTGCGACATGCGTTCTTCCTTCCGCAACTGCGTTGTTCGGGGTACGTGTGCGACGTGTGTTCGCGAGGACGGCAACGCGTCGTGGCGTCGCCGGAACACATCGCCACAACCTTATCGGTAGGGCCGACCGCGGTCTACTCGGAGTAGTCATTGTCCACTCCTGTTAGCCTTCGACCGGTTCTGATCCGCCGCCATGGCCTGCTCGGACCTCACCCTAGGCTCGCGATCCGCCGCTTCGACCCGGTTTCGGCCATTGCGGACACCGAGCGCCCGGTGTCCACAACGACCCCGGTTGTTTCACGTCGGCCACCTCGGGGCACCCCAGCGACGTACACGGCATCTCGACCACGAGGAGGTACACCATGGCAGAGAACAAGAAGGACCCTGGACCTTCGGTCAAAGACGACGAGCTCTACGAGAAGCTGCGCGACGAGGGCAACTCCAAGGAGAAGTCCGCCCGGATAGCGAACGCCGCGGCCAACAGCTCGCGATCGGACGTCGGCAAGAGCGGTGGCAAGTCCGGTTCCTATGAGGACTGGACGGTCGACGAACTCAAGGAGCGCGCCAAGGAGCTCGACCTGTCGGGTTACTCGGACCTCAAGAAGGACGAGCTCATCGACAAACTCCGGGACCACTGAGACCCGCCGGCTCGAGAAACAGCGAAGCCGCCTACCCCAGGGGTCGGCGGCTTCGTTGCGTAAAGGGACGGTGCCGGTCAGTGCGCCTCTCGGCAAACAGGCCGCTCGAAGCGGCAAAGGGTGGGACCCGGGGCAGTGAATCCGTCACCGTCGCGGGGTACAACTGCTCGCCTCGCCGAGTTATTCCACACGGTTCATCGGTGCGCAACGCACGCATCGGAGAGCAATGCGGGCGGTGTCAGCGGACCAGCCCGACGCGCTGGAACGCCGTGAGCGCGGTCTCCCCGGTGTTCCAGAGCGCGTTCACATCGCCGCGCGCCCCCGCCGCCGCGCGGACGTCTTGGAGCGCGAGGCCGTTCCGGAAGGTGAGGACGTTGTAGCCGACGTCGGCGCAGCAGCGGCCCGGTCGCACGGCCGGCGCCGACGACCCGGTCGAGTCCCTCTCCCACGAAATAGAAGCGGAAGATGGGACCGAGGTCGACCCCGTACTCCCGGAGTGTTGCGGTGACGATCGAATCCCCCTGGGCAGCAATGGAGTCGACGATGAAGAAGAAATCGCGCGCGTTCGCCGTGGTGGCCCGGGCGTCGGCGGTCGCATAGGCGAGGTCGACGGTGATGTGGGAGTTGTAGCCTGCCATGGCGACCCGCTGGCCGGGGACGGCGCAATCGTCGGCCATGTCGAAGTAGTGCCGCCACTGGGGCGCGACCGGTCCCCCGCCGAACTCGCCTCGCACGGCGTCGAGGAACCGGTTGAGGAGTTCGAGACTGATGACCGGGGCCCACCGCGGGGTCTGGAAGACACGCGGGTTGTTCTGCAGGGGCATCACCGCGTCGCGTTCGACTGCGGCCAGTCCGAGGGCGAACAACCCGCGACGGTCGCGGCGGTCGGTGAGGATGTCGACGATCCCGTACAGCCTCGCGACGTTTCGTCGTAGCTGAACGAGCGGGAGGTCCTTCGACTCCTGATCGTATGAACTGAGTTCGACGATCCGCTCACGGTCCGCGGCGCGGAGCTCGGTGCCACATGTCTCGGCGGGAGCCGCTGTCGACGTTGCCGGGGCGGCGACGAGTGTTCCGATGAGGCCGAGGGTCAGGAGTGCCGCCGAGAGTGCTCGCATGAGACCCGGTGATACCCACCCGGGCGCGGATCAACCCTTCGACCGGGGTTGCGAGACCCTTCGTGACGCGCCCTCCGCAAGCTCCGGACGCTCCTCAGGGAGCACGGATCGGTCGCCACCCTCCGCAAGCTCCGGACGCTCCTCAGGGAGCAGCGGGTCGGTCGCCACCCTCCACAAGCTCCGGGCGCTCCTCAGGGAGCAGCGGGTGTGGTCCTCTCGGATCAGGGAGCATCGACTTCGTCAGGGCAGCAGACCGGCGCTGCGGGCGGTGACCACGGCCTCCAACCGCGACGACGCCCCGAGCTTGCGCATCGCATCCTTCATGTAACCCTTCACCGTGTACACGGTGACGCCGAGGGTTTCGGCGATCCGGGCATTCGAGTAGCCCAGTGCGGCAAGGGAGATCACGTCCTGCTCCCGCCCGGTCAGATCCACCTGCGTCTGCGCCGCCGGGTTCGCGGCGATCAGGACCTCGGTGATCGCGGCGAGTTCGTCGGCGAGCCGGGCGTCGTCGACGGTGTCGGCCAACGATCGGAGCCGGGCGTAGGCCGCGGTCATCCGGTCGCGCATCTCGGCCTCGTCCTGAGCAGCGTGCTCGAGCCGCGCGCGGGACGCGACGATCTCGTGTTCGACGCTGCGGGCCTCCATCGCCAGGACGTCGAGCATCCGCCCGCCGATCGGGTCCGGGGTATGCAGGGCGCCGTAGAGCACCGCGACGGGAGTCCGATCGACGATCACCGGCGCGGCCATCATGGCGCGCAACCCCTCGCGCTCGATGATCGTGTTGTAGCGATGGGTGATGCGCGGGGTGCGGAGATAGTCGTCGACGACCATCGGACGGTTCAGCGAGACGACCTTGCCGCCCAGCCCGTGACCGACGTCGACCGACACGCCGTTCAGCGCTCCGACAGTCGAGCCGGCGAAATGCTGCAGACGCAGGTTCGACGGCCCGCTGAGGACGCCTGCGAAAGCCAGCGGCACCCCGCTGGACCTGCGGACTCGACGCAACGCCTCGGTGACGATCCCGCTCAGCGGCTCGGGCATCTCACCTCACTTCTCCCCCTCTTCAGAGGGTGTTCCAGGGGCCTGTCACGGAGGACACTGTGACTCAGCTTACTCAGTACGGAGCGAGGTTCACGATGACACAGGCCACCACCACCCCCGTCGACATGGTCGACCGCTGGTTGGGAATCTACGGGGCGCCCGACGCCGACGCCGCGGCGCTTCTCGTCGACGGTCACGATCCCGACGCGATCGCCTTCACCGTGATCGAGGTCGAGCAGACCGACGATCAGCAGTCCGGCGGTGTTCACCCGGTCACCACCGACATCACATACGGCGAGCTCGCCGAGCGGTCCAAGCGACTCGCCGCAGCGCTCGCGGAGATGGGCGTCGGTCGCGGCGACACGGTGGGCGTCCTCATGGGCAAGCGCGAGGAGCTCGTCGTCTCGCTCCTGGCGATCGCCCGACTCGGCGCGATCTACATCCCGCTGTTCACCGCGTTCGCGACACCCGCGATCGAGATGCGTCTGGCGGCCGGCGCCGCGAAGGTCGTCATCACCGAGCCGAGTCAGGCGGACAAACTCGCGGACATCGACGGGATCACCACGGTGGTCGCCGGCGAACAGTTCGAGGGACTCATCTCCTCGCACGAGCCGGTCACCGAGTCGGTCGCGGTCGGCGGCGACGGAACCCTGATCCTGCTGTTCACGAGCGGCACCACCGGCGCGCCGAAGGGTGTCCCGGTCCCGGTCAAGGCGCTGGCCTCGTTCGTCGCCTACATGCACTTCGGCCTCGATGTCCGCGCCGATGACGTGTTCTGGAACGCCGCCGACCCCGGTTGGGCCTATGGCCTCTACTACGGCGTGCTCGGTCCGCTGGCCGCCGGCCGACGCAACCTCCTGCTGCACGCCGGCTTCACCCCCGAACTGACCGCGAGGATCCTCGGCGACCTGGGCGTCACCAACTTCGCGGCCGCACCGACCGTGTACCGAGCCCTCAGCAAGGACTCGCGCATCTCCGGATTCTCGCTGCGCCGGGCGTCGTCGGCCGGCGAACCCCTGACTCCCGACGTCATCGACTGGGCGCTCCGCGCCATCGGCACCGAGGTCCGCGACCACTACGGCCAGACCGAACACGGCATGTTCATCAACAACCACTGGCACGAGTCGGTCCACGAGACCCTCGTCCCGGGTTCGATGGGGCAGCCGATGCCCGGCTTCGCCGCGGGCATCGTCGACGGCCAGATCGCCATCGACGTCCCGGCCAGCCCGCTGATGTGGTTCGCGGGCTATCTCGACGCACCGGAGAAGACCAAGCAGCGCTTCTCACCGGACGGGCGGTGGTACCTGACCGGCGACACCGGGCGGGTGGACGACGAGGGTCGCTACTTCTTCACCGCACGCGACGACGACGTGATCATCATGGCCGGGTACCGCATCGGCCCGTTCGATGTCGAGAGCGTTCTGATCACCCACCCGTCGGTCGTCGACGTCGCGGTCGTGGGCCGACCCGACGAGCTCCGCGGCGAGGTCCTGGAAGCGTTCGTCGTCCTCGCGGACGGGGTCGAGGGCACCGATGCGCTCGAAGCCGAGCTCCAGCAGTTGGTCAAGACACAATTCGCCGCACACGCCTACCCGCGCACCGTGCACTTCGTCGACGCCCTGCCCAAGACGCCCAGCGGCAAGATCCAGCGGTTCCTGCTCCGCCAGAAATGAGTGGTGCGGGCGCGTAACGGCCCCACCGTGCGGGAGCGATGAACCGATTGCGCGGCCCACCGAGCCCGGCCGCGCGCAGACCGACCGCGTCGGCCGGGCTTCGACGACCTCGCCCGGCCCATGACGCGGTCACCGGACGCGCAACCAGCGGGTCACACCCCTATCCGCTGGTTGCGCTTCTCCGGTCTCTCGGTCACCTCGGGTTTCTCGGTCACCTCAGTCGACCGGCGACGGGTTCACGAGCGCCCGCACCGACTCGGGCGGCGTCTCCCCGCTGTAGGTGAGCGGGGCGTCGTACGTCGTTCGTACGGGCACCACCCCGGTCCAGTCCGTCGACTCCCCGCCCGGCCCACCGGTCCGCGCCTTGGCGATCCACCGACCGTCGACGATCGGCAGCCGGAGGGCGACGGTCGCCGCCAACTCCTTGCGGGTCGTCGGCCGGACTTCGGCGACCCGTCCCGGGATGAGCTTGTCCGACAGCATCTCGAGAGCCGACTCGGCATCGTCCGCGACGTCGAGGACTCCGCGTACGACGGCCGACCGGTAGTTCGCGGAATGGTCGAAGAGGGTGTCGGCGATGACGAGACCGTCCAGGACGAACACCGTGAAGGTCACCGGGGCACCGGCGGCCACATGGCGCAGTGCGCCCGCCCCGGTGGACCCGTGCAGCAGGATCGAGTCGCCGTCCCGCGCGAAGAGCATCGGTACCGACCACGGCAGGCCGTCGACGACGGTGGCGAGGGTCCCGACCTTCGCCTCGTCGAGCAGTGCATCGAGCAACGCACGGTCGCCAGCCCGCTCAGGCTTGCGCGTCAGGGACGCGAGCGGCGAAGTCGCGTCAGTCGGGGTACCGCCGTTCGAAGTCATGCGGACATGGTCGCCCGCGTCGGCTCCCGGCTCAACAGATTTGCTCGCCGCTGGCCCGGCTACGTCCGCTCCCTGAGGAGCGTCCGGAGCGTCCGGAGCCTGCGGAGGGCGCGTCGCGAGGAAGCAGGGTGAGGCGCTCGCAAGCTCGCTCATCGGCGACCAGTCACAACGAGGACCGAATCTGTCCTCTATCGCTCATAACGTGGTCCTCACACCAACCGAGAGGACACATCATGGGCACCTATACCACCGCGGAACTCAGCGTCGACGTCACCGGCGAGAAGCGCGATCTGCTCACCCTGCTGCAGGATCAGCGCAACATGCTCAAGATCACCGCGCGCGGACTCTCCGACGCCGACGCACGGAAGCAGACAACGGTCAGCACCCTCACGATCGGCGCTCTGATCAAGCACCTCGCGCACGGCGAGGAGAACGCTGCCCGTGTCATCACCGAGCGGGACGAGAACGCCGAGTTCGACATGAGCCAGGCAATGACCGAGTACGTGATGGGCGACGACGAGACCATCGCCGGATGGTTGGCCGAGTACGACCGTGCGGCACTCGGGCTCGATCGCGTGATCGCCGGTGCCGAGAGCCTCGACGAGCTGATCCCCCAGCCGACCGCGCCGTGGCAGCCCGAACGCGAGTGGTCGTCGATCCGGGTCATGATCATGCATCTCATCCGGGAAACCGCGCACCACTGCGGCCACGCCGACATCATCCGTGAGGCGCTCGACGGCCAGACCACCATGGGCGCCATCTCCGAAGGCCAGGACTGGGCCGAGGGATGGGCCGACCAGGACTGGGCCCAGTGACACCCTCGGCGGCCTGACCGACAACGCGCGCTTCACGATCAGTCTCGTCCTTGACCAATCCGCGGATCGCCCGGCACCGAAGACGTTGTGAGGCTGCCGGTCAGGCGCAGTCGACACCGCATCACAGATTGGATCAACGATGATCAAGCGAGTTCCCCGCGTAGCAGGAGCGTTGACCGGACTGGTCCTCGCCGTCGGCGTGATGGCCGGCTGTTCCAGCGACGACTCTGACACCTCGAGCGAAACCACCGGCGCGGCTAACGAATCCAGCAGCGCAATGATGAGCGAGAGCGCGATGGCCGATCCCGCCGCCAACCTCGTCGGACCCGGTTGTGCCGCATACGCCGAGGCCAACCCCTCGGGTCCGGCATCGGTCAACGGCATGTCGAGCGTTCCGGTCGCCACCGCGGCGGCCACCAACCCCGAGCTCACCACGCTGACACAAGCACTTTCGGGTCAGCTGAATCCCGAGGTGAACCTCGTGAAGACGCTCAACGAGGGCGAGTTCACCGTGTTCGCGCCGACCGATGACGCGTTCGCGAAGCTGCCCCCGGAGACCGTCGAGCAGCTCAAGACCGATGCCCCGCTGCTGAACAAAATCCTGACCTACCACGTCGTCGAGGGCCAGGCCGCCCCGGACAAGATCGTCGGCGAGCACACCACGCTCGAAGGCCAGAAGGTCACCGTGACCGGTTCGGGCGACAACCTGAAGGTCAACGAGTCCGGCGTCGTCTGCGGCGGCGTCACCACGTCGAACGCACAGGTGTACCTGATCGACACGGTGCTGATGCCCCCGGCCGGCGAGTGATCTCTCCGTAACCATTGCGCGACAGCACTTTCCACGATCCTCACCGACAGGACCCGTCGGTGAGGATCGTGGCGTTCGCGGTCAGAGCCGGGCCGGCTCCACCGTGTCGCCGGTCCGCGCGCGACTGTCGGACATCGCCGACACCTGGATCGGGACCCCGGTCATGTTGGCCATCCCGGCGAGTCGCTCGAGATCGGCCGGATCGGACGAGATGAGCGCATTGACGTTCACGCCGCCGGCACCCAGATCATTCTCCGCAGCCGCATTCGCCTGCGTCCATCCACCGGATCCGTTGTGTCCCCAGCCGTGCGGGATCGCGACGACGCCGGGCTTGATGTCCTCGGTGATGGTGACGGGCAACGAGATCCGGCCGTGCCGGGATGCCACCGTCGCCAGGTCGCCCTCGGCCAGCCCGCGCACCGTCGCATCGTCGGGGTGCATCCGGGCCGCGTGGGACCGTCCACCGCGAAGCAACATCGGCGCGTTGTGCTGCCAGCTGTTCTCCGAACGGATCTCGCGCATCCCGATGAGCCGCAACGGATAACCCGTGTCGGTGTCGACGCTCAGTCGCTCGATCTCGGACATCAGCTCCGGCGCAGCCAACCGGATCCGGCCGTCGAGGTACGTGACATTCTTCGCGAGCTGCCCGGGCGCGAGGTCGTCGGCGACCACGACCCCGTGCGGATGGTCCTCGACCAGGCGCCGGTAGGTCAATCCGCCGCGTCGAAGACCGAATCGGTCTCCGCCCAAGCCCATCCGGATCGCCAGATCAGAGATTCCCCGCGGGGTGACCGGACGTCCGAGGCGTTGCGCCAACCTGTTTCCGGCGTGCAGCGAACGGATCAACAGCTTCTCCGGCGCCAAGAACCCGATGAGTTCGTTGATGACCGTCCACTCCTCGCGAGCGTCACCCTGCGGCGGGATCACCGCCTCGGTGGCTTGCTTGAACGGGGTGGTGAACAGCGCCTGGAACGGGAGCAGGAAGTCCTCGCGCTCGTACATCGTCGTGGCAGGCAGGATGTAATCGGCCCGGGCGTTGGTCTCGTTGCGGTAGATGTCCAGCGACACCATGAGGTCGAGTTCATCCAGCGCCGAACGTAATTCGTCACCGTTCGGCACCGACAGCACCGGGTTGCCCGCGCTGACGAACAGGGCGCGCAGCTGCCCGCGGCCGGGCGTGGTGATCTCCTTGGCCATCAATGACGCCGGCGCCGTCCCGAGGACCTGCGGCAGATTGCCGACCCGACTCCGGCGTCCGGCCCACCGGAAACTCGACACCCGTTGCAGCGCGGTCACACCCAGCCGCTGCCCGGGAATCCCCAGATCGCCGAACATCGATCCGCCCGGCACATCCAGGTTCCCCGCGACGAGGTTGACCATGTCCAGGAGCGCCGTCGTCAGCGTGCCGGTGCGACCCAGCGACGTCCCCACCCGGCCGTACACCGCAGCCCGCTCCGTACGGGCGAGCGAGCGGGCGACCTCGCGGACCCGCTCCGGGTCGATGTCGGTGCGGTCCGCGGTCGTCTCCGGTGCATAGGCCGCGACGAGTGTCTCGAGCTCCTTCACACCGCGCGCCTGCCGCCGGAGCCGGTCGCGGTC
Organism: Gordonia lacunae; assembly: GCF_002149015.1. GTDB lineage: Bacteria > Actinomycetota > Actinomycetes > Mycobacteriales > Mycobacteriaceae > Gordonia > Gordonia lacunae. Next base: position 12,205 of record NZ_NGFO01000040.1, read on the forward strand.
GGCGAGGTCCTCGTCGAACAGCACATGCAACAGGGACAGCAGGAACAGCGCGTCGGTGTCGGGCGTGATCGGAAGCCAGTCGAATTCGCGGGCGGTCTCGGTGTGGCGAGGATCGACGACGACGACGGACCCACCGCGCGCGGTGATGGCGTTCAGCCCCTCGCGAATCCGCGGTGAACTCATCACGCTGCCGTGCGACACAACCGGATTCGCACCGATGATCACCAGGTAATCGACACGGTTGATGTCGGGAATCGGTGCGGTCAACGGGTTCCCGTACAGGAAGTGACTCGCGACGAACCGGTTGTTCACATCCTGCGATCCCGCGGAGTACACGTGCGGCGTCCCGAGCAGGTTCATGAAGATCGCGGTCCACAGCACGTGCCCGGTCGAGAACGTCGCCGGGTTGCCGAAGTACCAGCCGATCGAGTCGCTGCCGGAGGCCCGGTGGACCTCGACGAGTCTGCGTCCGATCTCGTCCAGCGCGGTGTCCCAGGAGACCTGTTCGAACTCGCCGTCGGGGCGCCGCCGGAGCGGGTGCCGGAGACGATCGGGGTCGTTGACGATCTCGGTGAACGCGATGCCCTTCGGGCATGCGAAACCCCGCGACAGCGGATGCTCCTTGTCGGGTCGCAGCGAGATCAGCCGGTCGTCGTCGACGGTGGCGATCATCCCGCACAGCGGCTCACAGATCCGGCAATAGGTGTGCTTCTCCATCGGCATCGTTGCGTCCCCTCGACCTCGCGCGATGACGGTCCGCAGACGGGCCGGCCTGCGGTTCGATGTGATTCCGTTCACATCTGACGACAAGTGTTGCATGATGACAGCACCTGAGGCATCCCCAGCGAGGAGGTCCCCGTGACCGACAGCGACACCGACGCCACGCAGTCAGCCGTGCGCGACGTGATCATCATCGGCGCCGGTCTGTCCGGCATCGACTGCGCCTATCGACTGAAAGAGCAGAATCCCGACGCCGACTATCTGATCCTCGAACGCCGCGAACGCATGGGCGGGACCTGGGATCTGTTCCGGTACCCCGGCGTGCGCTCCGACAGCGACATCTACTCGCTGAGCTACCCGTTCGAGCCATGGCGCAAGCCGCGCGCGTTGGCCCACGGCGACGACATCCGGGAGTACATCGAGGACACCGCCCACAAATTCGCCATCGCCGAACACATCCGGTTCGGTCAGCACGTCGTGACCGCCGACTGGGATTCGGCGACCGACACCTGGTCGCTCGGGGTCGAGGTCGGCGAGGAGCGACGCCGCGAGACCCACCGCGCCAGGTTCGTCATCTTCGCGACCGGCTACTACGACTACGACAATCCGTACACGCCACGGTTCGCCGGCGCCGACGACTTCACCGGTCAGATCGTGCACCCGCAGCACTGGCCCGCCGATCTCGACTACCGGGACAAACGAATCGTGGTGATCGGGAGCGGCGCGACCGCGGTGAGTCTCATCCCGAGCCTGGCCGAGAAGGCCGAACACGTCACGATGCTGCAGCGCTCGCCGTCGTACATCTTCTCGTCCAAGCAGAAGCAGTACCTCGCCCCGCTGGTGCAGAAGCTGCTGCCGCCGCAGGCCGCGCACAAGGTGATCCGTACCCGATACGCGGCCCAGACCGCCGCCATCGTGCACCTCACGCATCGGTTCCCGAAGCTCGGACGCAAGTTGATCCGGAGCAACGTCGTGGCGAACCTGCCCGAGGACTACCCGGTCGACCTCCACTTCAATCCCACCTACAACCCGTGGGACCAACGGATGTGCATGGTCCCCGACGCCGACCTGTTCGCCGACATCACCGAGGGCACCGTCGAGATGGTCACCGACCACATCGATCGGTTCGACGCCTCCGGGGTGACCCTCACCTCGGGTCGTCACCTCGACGCCGACATCATCGTCACCGCGACCGGACTGCAACTGCTCGGCTTCGGGGGGACCCGGCTCCGCGTCGACGGCGCGGAGGTGAAACCGCACGACCGATTCGTCTTCAAGAGCTACCTCATCGAGGACGTACCGAACCTCGCCTGGTCGGTCGGCTACACGAACGCGTCGTGGACCCTGCGCGCGGACATGACCGCTCGCGCCGTCGCCGACCTGGTCAAGTACATGCGCACCAACGGCTACACCCACGCCTACCCTCACCTCGGTTCGGAGGTCATGGGTTCGCGGCCGCTGTGGGACCTCAAGGCGGGTTACGTCGAACGGTCCCCGGAGGCGCTGCCGAAGTCCGGCACGCGGGGTCACTGGCAGGTGCGGCACAACTACTACCGCGACGCCATCGACCATCGGATCAACAAGGTCGAGGACTCGATGGTGTTCGGGCGGGTCTGACTTCCGCTCACCCGGGCCGGAGTAGGTGTCGGCCTCCCGGCGCGCGGCGTTACGCCGGTGTGGTCCAAACGGTCGAGATTTCGCCTCAGCACCGTAAATATGCTGGTCAAGCCTTGCTCGACGCTCTCCGCCGCGCCGATACTGGGCTCGGCGAGCGAGCCGTCTCGCTGAATCCGCCCCGCCTCCGCGGAGCGCCACTCCCCGCATGTGACCCAGTGGGAGTGGACCAGTAGGAGCTGCGAGATGACCTATCCGCCCGGTCCCCCGTCCCACCCGTCGAGCCCCTACGGCCCGGTGCCGCCGCAGTCCGACAGCCGGCGCGCACTCAGCATCGTGCTCGGCGCGATCGTCGTCGTCCTCGCGCTGATCCTCGCCGCGGGCATCGTCTTCGTGGTCAAGGCGCGCGACGGGGACATCTACGTCCCCGGGCTCACCTTGACCGCCGCGAACGACCCGGGGATCGATCCGTTCACCGATCCGGTCCTGGTGGCCGGGGCGGGCAGCCTGCCGGCGAACGTTGCCCTCACCGGCACGGCGGGGGCCGCCGATCTCGGCGGCCGCGCGGTGAACGGCACCGACGCCGGGTTGTACGGCTCCGGCGACGCGGCGGCCTGCGACACCGCCGCGCTCAGCGACCGGCTGCTCGCCGATCCGCCGGCGGCCCGCGCCTGGGCCGGCGTCTATGGCATCAGCACCGTCGACATCCCGCACTATCTGAACACGCTCACCCCGGTGGTGCTGACGACCGACACCTGGGTCACCAATCACTCGTACACCTCCGGCCGGGCCGTCCCGTTCCAGTCGGTGCTGCAACGCGGCACCGCGGTCTACGTCGACTCCGCCGGCGTCCCACGCGCGATGTGCTCCTGTGGGAATCCGCTGGCCCCACCGGCCGCCGCCCCGCTCGGAGGGTATCGACTCGAGGGGCAGACCTGGGAGGGCTACAAGAGCCGGTCGGTCGCCCGCATCGCGTACAACAATCAGCACGTCACCGCGGTCGGCAAGTCGACGACCATCGTTCCCGCGCCGCCGGTGCCGGATGCCGGCACGCCCGCCGGTGACGTTCTCCGGCTTCTGAATTTCCGCAGCGGACAGATCTTCTCGCAACCGGCGGGCGGGTTGCTCGATCTGAGCGGATTCCCCCCGCCGTCCGGCCCTCTGCCCACCCCGGCCGCGTTGAACACCCCGTTCGAGGCGGCCACCGACGACGACGCCGAGCGCAACGGCCTCCTCGCAGCGGGGAATCCCGTAGCCGCGCCCGCACTGGAGAAGCGCGCCGAGGAGCACGACGGCCTCCCGGAAGGAGCGCCGTCGACGGACTCGGCCGGACCGGACTCGGCAGGACCGGACTCGGCCGGCCCCGACGCCCCGGGTCCGGGCTCGGACGCCCCGGCACCGGACGAACCGGTGCCGGCTTCCGACGTACCCGTTCCGGAGGAGCCCGGTTACGAGGCCCCGGGTTCCGAGGTCCCCGGCCCCGCCACGGAACCCGGTGTGCCCGACGCGCCGGGGCCCGACCAGCCGGCCGAAGTGCCGACGACGCCGACCTCGTTCAGCGGCTCGGGAGAGGTCGTCGGCAGTTTCAGCTTCGTCGACGCCGGGTTGTCGGTGGGCTGTACGGTTCCCGGCGCACCGGCACTCGGTACGGTCACGCTCTCGTGCACCGACGGCGTCACCCGGTCGGTGGTCGGTTCCGCGCTGCAGCGTCCCTCGGTGTCGGGCTCCACCACCGGCACCGGCGTGTGGACCCTGACGCTGACAACGGTCGGCGCGTCGCGAACGGTCACCATCCGATCGGCGAACTGGGTCGGCGTGCCGCCGGCGGCCCCGGCTTCCGAACCGCCGGCGTACGAGGCACCGGCGCCCGACGTCTCCACGGACGCCGCGCCTCCGGCGGACCGGGCCCCCGACGACACGACCACGACGACGACCACGGGAAACCCCCCTCCGCCCGAAGCCCCCGCCGAACCGGAGGCACCGGCGGGGACACCGTGACCGCACCGCAGATGTGAGCTGTCCAACAGCAGGTGCTCTGGGACGTCCGTACCATCGCGCGCATGCCCGTTCTGACGACGTCGACCCGACGCCCCTCTCGTGACCTCCGCCCGGCATCCCTCCGCAGACGCGTGCGGGTGCGTCTGGCGAGTGTCGCGATCGTGGCGGCGATGGCGTCACTGGTGATGTTCGCCCCGAGCGCACAAGCGGATCGCCTCATCAACGGGCACCTGGTGGGCGGGAAGATCGAGCAGGCTTACGCATCGACGGGCGGCTTCTTCAAGTGGGGCGTCCCGACCGGTCCCGAGCGCGCGGCCGCCAAACGGGGCCGTTTCCAGACGTTCTCGCGCGACACGTCGTTCTACTGGCATCCGGCAGCCGACGGTGGCACGGCGCATCAGGTCGGCGGCGCGATCAGGAGCCGCTGGCAGAAGGCCGGGGCCGAGCGCGGCGCGCTGGGCTACCCGGTCACCAACGAGTACCGGTCGGGCAGCGGGCGGAGCAACGACTTCCAGGGCGGTGTCGTCACGTGGTCCAAGACCGGTGGCGCACAGATCGTCTGGGGCCAGATCCGACAGAAGTGGGAGGACACCGGCGGTGCGGGCGGGTACTTCGGGGTCCCGCTCGGCGGGGAGTACCGGACCGGCGGCCGGTTCGCGCAGGACTTCCTGAACGGCACCATCTTCTGGCCCTGATCCGCAGAACCGACGCGGGTCACTAGGACGTCCAAGTATTGTCGTCGGCATGGCTCCGCGACCTTCTTCAACCAACAGCATCGACGGGATCCTGCGCAGGTCCGCGGCACGGCATCCCGACCGCACCGCGCTGGTCTTCGATGACCGCGACTACACCTACCGGCAACTCGACGACGCGGTGACCGCTGCCGCCACCGGCCTGCTCGCCCACGGCCTGGACCAGGGGGACCGGGTCGCGGCCTACGGTACGAACTCGGATGCCTACGTCATCGGCTTCCTGGCATGCTGCCGCGCCGGACTCATCCACGTCCCGATCAACTACGCGCTGCGGGGTGACGAGCTCCGCTATCTCGTGGTGCAGTCGGGCGCACGCGCCGTCCTCGTCGACCCGGCGCTGTCCGAACGAATCGAGGAGATCCGCGGCGATCTCGCCGACGTCGAGGCGGTCGTCCCGTTGCGCGACGCCGACGACTCGCTGCTCGCGTCGGCCTCCGCCGAACCGGCGGCCGCGTTCGATCCCCGTTCCTCTGGTGACGACCTCGCACAACTGCTGTACACCTCGGGGACGACGTCGAAGCCCAAGGGCGCCATGATGTCCCACGCCGCACTGATCAGCGAGTACGTCTCGTCGGTGATCGCGCTGGACTTCACCGCCGACGACAACCCGCTCATCGCCATGCCGCTCTACCACTCGGCCGGCATGCACGTCTTCATGCTGCCGTACCTCTCCGTTGGCGCGACCGTCCGGCTCATGGCGACCCCGGACATCCCGGAGATCCTGCGTCGCGTCGAGGCCGATCGCATCGGCTCGCTGTTCCTCGCCCCGACCGTGTGGGTTCCGCTCGCCAATCATCCCGACCTCGCCACCAGCGATCTGTCCTCGTTGCGCAAGGCGCAGTACGGCGCGTCGATCATGCCGGTGACCGTGCTCAACCGGCTCCGCGGCCAGTTCCCCGGCATGCAGTTCTACAACTGCTTCGGACAATCCGAGATCGGGCCCCTCGCAACGGTTCTGCGCCCGGAAGAACATGAGGATCGACCATCGTCGTGCGGCCGACCGGTGTTCTTCGTCGAGACGCGCGTCGTCGATGCCGACGGGAACGACGTCGAGCCCGGTGTCCCCGGTGAGATCCTCTATCGTTCGCCGCAACTCTGCCGCGGGTACTGGGAGAACCCCGCGGCCACCGAGGAAGCGTTCCGGGACGGCTGGTTCCACTCCGGCGACCTCGTCACCCGCGATGCCGAGGGCTTCGTCACCGTGGTGGACCGCATCAAGGACGTGATCAACACCGGCGGCATCCTGGTCGCCTCGCGCGAGGTCGAGGACACGATCTACACCCACGAGGCGGTGTCGGAGGTGGCCGTCATCGGCGAGCCGGACGAGAAGTGGATCGAGGCCATCACCGCGGTCGTCGTGGTGCGGGACGGCCGGTCGGTGACCGAGCAGGAACTGATCGAGCACGTCCGGTCCCGGATCGCGCCATTCAAGGTGCCTAAGAAGGTGCGATTCGTCGACGAACTCCCCCGCAACCAGAGTGGCAAACTGCTCAAGCGGGAACTGCGCTCGCAGTGACGGCGGCGGCACGACGGATCTGGAATCGTCAGAATCGTTGCGCTGCAGCCATTATCGCGGCAATAGCGATGTGCGCCTAGCGGGCCGAGAATCCGCTGTGCGCCCGCTGCGGTCACCTCGCCCCCGGGGCTCGATTCCAGACGTGGCAACAACACCACCAGGCGCGGTGGTGCCGTCGTGAACAACTACGCGGACTACAACGACGATGCGTCGACAGTCGAACTCGACGGGAGATCGCGCCGCGTTCATCCTCACGGACGTCCTCGACATCTCCGCGCGCTACGCACTGAACACCGTGCGCACAAGGTGCGCGTCGCCGCCGATCACAAGTCCTGCGGCGAATGCCAAGGCACTCCTACGCCGACACTGACCCACAACCGGTGGTGCCGTCGGCAGCCACACGACGCAGATCACCGGAACGACCTCCCACAATGTCGTCACATATTCGATGTAGTACAACTACAGTCAATATGTATGGTTACTGGTCATGCGGCGCGATGCCCTCGCGTTGTGGAATTTCGGTGAAGGGTTGTGCCTGATGCGACTGTCGTGCGTGGTGGTGTTCGCCGGTGTGGCGGCGCCTCCCTCGCGCCCGATGACGGCGCCGGCGGCCTCACCAACAGGGCGGCACACCGCCACGCATTCTCCTATCGAACCCGTCCCGCCAAGGCATGCATCGAGCTCGCGCACACAGACGACGGTCACAGATCGATCCGTCCCGACTGAAAGGCCCCACCGATGTTTCGACACCTACCCACAGCATCTACAGCCACGCTCGCCGCACTCGCTGTGGCCGGCGCGGTGGCCGCCGCGGCGGCGCCAGCTCACGCAGATCCCGAACCGCACACCACCGCCGCGACCGCGACAACGACACGCGGCAACGACACCGTCTCCATCACTTTCCGACCGAACTCCGGCGAACAGATGGTCTGCCGCTACTCGATTCATCGAGCCGCCGACCCCACACCGGCCTCACCCTGGTCGGCCAACTCCACCGCCATCGTGCCTGCGGAGGAGTCCGTGGTGCACAGCAAGCCTGGGAATCACGCCTACACCCACCAGATACCCGACGGAAGCTACGCCGTCTACTGGCAATGCAGCACATGGGACGGCCCCACGTTCGGCAACAACGGGCTCTACGCACCCACCGACGGACCGCTGACCTTCAGCATCGACACCGCGCCCACACCCAGGTGCACAGGCAGCATCTGCCCACTACCCCCACCCAGCCCGCTACTGCTCCCCTAGCCAGCAACCACCAACATCACGAACCAGTAGTGCTCTATTCCGATCTATCGGACCGTATAAGACTGGTGAAAGCACGCGCGGCGATCGTCACCCCATCGTGCGGATCGGCCAACAGAGCGACACGGAGGCGGCCGATCACATCGTGGCCGCGAGCAGCCGCAACACCTACTCTCTTCAGGTGCTGCGCCCACCGTCCCCGCTCAGCGCTGTGTCCGGCGGCTTTGGCGACACACCACAGTCCGCAGCTCGACGAGATCACGACGCTGCACTGACACTCGGACGCGGCGTCGGTTCATGTTCCAATGATCAGCTTCAGAGGTCGGCGGGATGCGTCTCTATGTGCCCAATGCCGACCGCGGGGAGTTAACGAACTGGCGCGTGGTGACGATGTGCGGGTATGAACTCGCCCCGTGCCCGGATCGCTGCGCTCGCTGTGTCTGTGTGTGTAGCCGTTGCGTCGTGGTCGGCGGGCGCTGCCCGCGCCGACGTTGCACGAATCGACATCCTGCCGCTGGGACCGAGCGCTGGATACGGGACCGGATGCACTTACGCGCTCGTCGCGACCACGAAGGACGGCAAGCAGAACACCTCGCGCGATCTGCCGGTCTCGTTCTACGACCTCAGCGGAGGGTCGTACCTCTTTCCCCAAGATGATTTCTACGCACGCAAGCAGATCTACGTCTCCCCGGTGCTCGCTGACCGTAGTTTCGCGCTGTGGACACCTACCAGACCAGGCAAACACAGGCTGACCGCCTACCAGACCTCTGCAGGTGGTCCCATCCGCACGATCACTGTCCGTCCCGGCACCCCCATCGGACCCGGATGCCTTGTCCGATAGGGGTTTCGACGATTCCCAAGGGGTAGATGGTGAGTCCGGTGACCGGCGGTGCGGTGGCGCGGTTGAGTGCCCTTGCAGTGTGCGTCCTGCTGGGGGCGGCGATGCTCTCGGTGAGTACGGCGGGGTCAGCGCGCGCATGTAGTTGTGTCGGATACACCACCGCAGAAGCTGCGAAGAAGGCAGATGCGGTATTCCTCGCGCGGGCAACCGACAAGGTGCCGGCGGGGTCCGATGACATCTATGAGTTCGCCGTGGTCGAGGTTTACAAGGGCGAGATCGGGGCGCTCACCACTGTGGGCACAGCCTCCAACGGTGCCTCGTGCGGAGTGAGCTACGAAGTGGGTCGCGAGTACTTGCTCTTTGTTTCCGAGAGCGACAAAGTCGGACGGGCGTGGGAGAGCGGGTTGTGCGAAGGTCCGAATGCGCAGTCGGCTACTGAAATGCGCGAGACTCTGCACCGCACCTACGGGCCACCGCGGCCCCCAGACGCTTCTACGCCGGTCACCGAGATCAGCTGGTGGACTCGCGCCACAGCGGGTGTGCCGTCAGGGCTGATAGTCCTTACCGCCGGGTTGACCCTCGGAGGGCTCTGGTGGTGTGCGGCTATCGTGCGGCGTCGTCGAACAGCGAAGTAACGGCCCCCGTCACCAGCCAGCCCGCGGCGAGAGGAGGGCCGCCGGATAGCGGGCAATTCGTGGGCCTGATGGCCCCGCCCGACCCGGGGACCTCGAGGATGCGGCCGCAGACCGGGGAGATGTCGGTGTATCGACCGATCGCGACTTCCCGGTCTCGCTACTTTGCACTCCAACTGTTTCACCTGTGAGATCATGCGCGGAGATTGGTGCCAGTTCGGGTGAAGGCGGTGGATGCGCGGTGTTGTCGGATCTGATGTTGATCGGCAGTCCGGCTCTGCCCTATTCCGCGGTCCTGGCCGGTCTGAGCCTGTTGGCGTGGGTGGTCGGGCTGATCGATGTGTTGTGCCGCGACGACACCGGCGTGCGGCTGTTCCCGCGGTGGGGATGGCTGCTGATAGTGATCGCGGTGCCGATCGTCGGAACGGTGGTGTGGTTGATCTTCGGCCGTCCCCGGGCACGCCGTGCGCGCAGAGCCAGACGTGATCGGGGTGAGCGTCTTCCGTCGCGGGCGGTGGTGTCGGAGTTTCCGGAGTATGACCGGCCAGGCCGGTTTGTGCCGCAGGACCCGGCCGCTGATGCCGAGTTCTTGCGTCAGTGCCGCCAGCGCGCGGAGGAGCAGCGCCGCGAGGCGGAAATGCAGCGCCGACGCCGCCACACCTGACAGCCGTGGTCGCGGGCCATGACCGCCGTTTCGAGCCAGCGGTATGCGCCGCGTTGCTGACTCCGAGGCGCGATCCGCACGTGAGCATGGTCGGTAACGGCTTGTGCCACAGTCGACGAGGGCGTACCAAGACCAAGGCGTTGTAGGTACTCGGCGCGACCACCGCCGTCATCGCCGCGGTCGCGCTCTTCGGTGTCGCTCGATGGGTACTGCTTCGCTCATTCGACGGCGGCCTGTCCAAGGTGTCGGTCACGGAAGACGCCGACGGCGGCGGAGACGGCCGGCAACCCGAACCGGTGATGGAGGCCGAGCAGGCCAAGTCCTCTCGCTGAACGTCAAGCTTGCTGCCAGGCAATCACCCTGGGCGCGCCGGCACGCATCCACACCTCACGGATCGCCACACCGACGAGAACCAGCACCAGATAGACAGCGCTGTGTAGGAACACCCCATCGATTCCGCCCGGTGTAGCCAGCACGAAGAAGCCCAACGCAATGAAAGGAACAGCGACGGTCACGATGCCGGCGATGAGGCCCCGCGCCGCGACGGCATCGACGACCGCAGCGACCACGACCAGAACGAACGCTACGGGCGCGTAGACCGCTGGGTCCTGCCACCATTGCGGACCGGGAGAGAAGGCAATGAAACCCGAGCCTGAACCGATCGCCCACCCGCCGAACGGCGCACCAAGTGACTCATACGGACTCCACCAGGTGATACCGCCGGCAAACAGAGCTGAGACCACAAACACCCACCACATGACGTGGCCGACGATTCTCGCACTCACCAACAGTTGTCCAGAGTTCATGCCTGCAACTGTCGCAGAATTCGAGCGAAGTTCTGTACCCGGTGAGAAGTGCCTGTGAGAGTCAGCGGGTGAGCCCGTCGTCATCTCGCCCCGGTCATTCATGATGAGAAGAACATGCTCAGCTTCTGATCGAGGTGGTAAACGAGCGTGGTACGACCAGCCGCACAACAGCTTTCAACTGAACATGCGCAGGCTGTTGCCGAACGTCTGCGCGTCGGTGTGCGCCACGCTCAGACTTAGCCGACCGGAACGGACCTACAATCGGCGCCGTCGGCAGGCCCGCCTCGGCCGGTTGACGCCCGTGGAGTTCGAAGCACTCACCAACACCGCCGCCACCGCGGCACAACCCCAACTGTCACCTACCGTGCAGCAGTCCCGAGTCCTCGCTATCTGCCACTAGTCTCAGGTGAGGCGTCATCCGACACGCGGGCTGGTGCAACTAGTCGGGGTTGTCAGCGTCGAAACTGGCTTGGACGACCCGCATCGCGGACAATGCCGCTGGCGCGCCGCAATATCCGACGCTGTGGACGATGGCCTCGGTGATCTCTGCAGGCGTCAGACCATTGGTTATCGCCGCGCTTACGTGACCAGAAAGCTCTTCATGGGCACGCAGGGCGACGAGTATCCCGATGGTGAGCAGACTGCGGCTACGGCGATCCAGGGCGGGGCGTGACCACTGCGCACCCCATACATGTTCGGTGACGAAGTCTTGGATCATCTCGGACTGCGTACCCGCGGTGCGGGCCAACGCTCGGCTCACGAAGTCGTCGCCCATCACAGAACGCCGGATACGGAGCCCCTGTTCGTATGCGGCGGACTTGGCCGCGGTGTGTTCGCTGTGCGTATCGCCCGAACCGTTGGGGGGCGTGTGTTCGGCCGGTGTCATCGGGGGGCCTTCCTGTGTAGCGTCGACCAGCTCAATGATCTGTTCTGGCTTCGCGAGTACGCGTGCATCGACCATCTGGCCGTAGAGCTTGACCCGGCTCGCCTTGGCCGCCTCAACCTGGTCTGTCTCAAGAAGTGTTGTGACCCAGCTGATTCGAACTCATCCGATAAGATTCTCACCCAGCACCGCATGTCAGAGTTCTGGAAACAAGACATCATGTCCGAGTCTGCTGTCGTTCTGCGTGTTTCCGCGGTAGCGGTGGAATGCGACGTCTTGCCGGCGGAGCAGCGGTATTTGCGGGCCCTGGCACCACGCGGTTGCGGATCGTCCCGAGGCCCTCGACCGTCATCTCGACGATGTCACCGATTGCCAGCGGCGGCAGCGCGTCGTCACCCCGCACTCCCCACAACTCGGCCAGGGAACCCCCGTTTCCACACGTGCCGGAGCCGAGGACGTCGCCTGATCGCACAACCGTGCCCCGCGAGGCGTGAGCGACGAGTTCCGGAAACGTCCACGCCATGTTCGACAAGAGGTCGGCGCCGATCGGATCACCGTTGACGGAGACCGAGCACTCCAACGCAAGGAACCCGGCATCGTCGAGGCGGTGTTCCAGTTCGTCTCGCGTGACGAGCCATGGGCCCAGCGTGGACGAGGAGTCCTTGCTCTTCGTCGGACCGAGACCCACCACCATCTCACGGGCTTGTATGTCCCTTGCGGACCAGTCATTGAAGATCGTGTATCCGAACAGCAGCTCGGCCGCCGCGTCCGTGCTCACGGACGCCCCCGTGCCCGTGACCACTGCCGCGACCTCCAGTTCGAAGTCGAGGACCTCGCACCCGGGCGGCACCGGGACGTCGTCGAACGCACCGATCAGTGCATGAGGGTTGGTGAAGTAGAACGCTGGCGCCTCATACCACTCCGGGGGAACCTCAGTGCGGTTTGTGACCGACTGCAGCGCACCGAGTACGTGCTCCTCGAAGGCCGCGAAGTCGCGCACCGCCGGAGGGACAAGGGGTGGGCGGAGTCGGACATCGGCGATCGGTACGGGTCGCGAGGTCGAGGCCGTCTGCGTGCCGAGTGTTATAGCCTCGGCGACACCCAGTTTCACCGCGTCCAACACTGTCATCCCGTCGGAGAAGGCGTGCAGACCGTCGTCGCTCACGACTCCCGACTCGACACGCCCATCCGGCTTCGTCCATGTGGCGAACTTCATGACACTCCGTTCATCGGATGGCGATCGGGTTCACCGGCGATCCAACCGCGCCGGTGAACGGTATCGGCGCAGCGCAGAGCATGAACTCGTACCGACCGTCGGTCGCACAGGCATCGGCGAGACCATCGAGATCCCAGAGCTCGCCGAGAAACAGCCCCAGGTGAGGTATCACCACCTGGTGAAAGGGTTGGAAGGCGTCGTCGAACTCGTTGGGGCGCACTTCTACTCCCCAGGTGTCAGTCGCCACCGCCGCGACGTCGCGGTCACGGAGCCAGTCGATAGTGGCGAACGACAGGCCCGGCGCAGGGCCACCGGCATACTGGCCCCAGCCGTGGCCACCGGCCACGCCGCGACGGGCCCGAGTGAGCTGCCCGGTCCTGATCAGTAGAAAGTCTCCGCAACCGACCTCGACGGCTTGTTTGCGCAAGGTCTTGTCGAGATCGTCTGGGCTGATGGCATATCCGTCCGTCAGCTCTGTGCTCTGCACCAGCGCACGCCCGACGTCGAGTAACACGCCTCGTCCGACGAACCGGTCTGCGGCCGTCTCGATACCCGTTACGCCGTCACCGTCACTGGTCACGACCTCGCTTGCACGCCGACCGTTCCATGCCATGCCGTGGTCGAAGATGTGGCCGAGACCGTCCCACTGTGTCGCGGCCTGCAGCGGCATGAACACGACATCGTCTGCCCCGCCGAGTCCATGCGGGAATCCCTGGTCACCGTGCTCGTGGTCGAGACCAGAAGTCAGCATCGTCCGGATCGGGTTGGTCCGTCCACGCCACCCGTTCTGCGGGCCGGCGGTGTCGAATGGGAGGGAAAGTGAGATCGTTTCGCCGGTGCGAACCAGCTGCGCGGCGCGAACCCGGCAGCTGTCGTCGACCAGGTTCAGCGTCCCGAGCACGTCGTCTGGGCCCCACCGACCCACGTTGCTGCACCGAGCCGCCGCGGCAGCAACTGCTCCCGAGGGATCCAAACGATCGAGCGGCGCCGCCGTCATCGGACGGCCGCCACAGAAGCGCGGGCCTCTGCAAGGTATCCCTGGGCCATCGGGTCGATGGCGCCCCATGCTCCGGGCGGGGTGCCCGGAAGGATCGCGCCGGTCGCCTCGACCCGCGCGAAGATCTCGCGCGCCGCGGTATCGGCCCGGCGACCCAACTCCGCGAGGTCGTGATGCACCAACCTGCCATCGAGCTTGACGATCTCGCCGCCGACGAGCACGGTACGCACATCGTGGGCCGTCGTCTGAAAGATCAGCGTGCCGTACGGGTCGAGCCGAGGATGTTGTTCAAAGGAATTGCCGCCCACCAGGATCACATCGGCCTTCTTACCGGGCTTCAGGCTGCCGATCTGGTCGCTCATGCCGAGAGCATCTGCTCCGTTCACAGTGGCCCACCCGAGAGCGTCCTTGGCAGTACTGACGACGGCCTCCGGCATATGCCCGGCGATGTTCAGCTCATGCGTGGCATCCCACCGCGCGAAACCCAAACCGAGCCTGGCCTGATGCCACAGGTCACCGCTGTTGAGACTCATCACATCTGCCGACAACGTCGGCGCGATGCCGTACTCACGGCACCTGGCGAACACGGGACGTCCCATGCCCATGTTCAGCTCGGTCTCGACGGAGATGGACACCTTCCCATCGGTGCGGCGAAGGATCTCCCATTCGTGACCGGTCAGTGCGTTGCAGTGCACATGGACCATGTCGGGACCCAGCAGACCCAGCGCGTCGAGTTCCGGGATGCCGAAGGTCAGCGGGCTTCCCCACACGCAGCCAGTGTGGTTGACCATCAGTGCCCCGTGCTCGCGAGCGGTTGCAATCTCGTTCAGGGTGTCCTGCCAGGGCAGTCCCAGAGGTTCACTGAGCGCCACACCGGCGGTCACTCGAGCATCGGCGTCGCTCAGCTCGGCTTCGACCAGTCGACGGTAGTCACGGAGTCGATCGGCGTGAGGGCCGAACTTGGTTCCGGTAGGACTGCTCTCGAAGAAGCCATGGCAGTGGACTGCTCGAACGCCGCTGTCCTTGATGCCAGCAATCGCGGCATCGCTGTGCTCCGGGGTGTTGTTGGTGTGCGAGAAATCCAGAATCGTTGTGACACCCGCATTCAGCGCCTCCGCGCCACCGAGCACCTGTCCGAGGTGCAGGTCATCCGGGCTGAATACGGGAGAGATCCCGAGACGAATGCCGAAATAGTAGTCACCCAACGTCCAATCAGCGCAGATGCCACGGAGGAGGGACTGCCAGGTGTGTCGGTGCGTGTCGACCAACCCAGGCAGGACGAGGTGACCGCGTGCATCGATCACCTCGCAGTCGATGATGCCGATCGATGACGCAACCTGGACGATCCGACCGTCCTCGATGAGGATGTCCCCCACCGGGAAGTCTCCCAGAACAGGATCCATCGTGATGACATGACCGCCTCGGATCACGGTGCGCTGCTGGGCCATGGGCTTGTGCCTCCTGTATCGATATGCCGGTCTTCAATGACCGACGTCACAAAGATGACAGAGAGGCGGCGATCCAATCATGGGCCGAAAAAGACATGATCCGAGACCGCAGGACGCAGGGTACCGCCGGTCAGGCCGTCGTGGGCAGCGCCGAGATGCGTCTCGCGGCGGCACGGAACGCGGCAACAGCAGGTCGTGTGTCATCGTGACGGGTCGCGACGGCGGTCGTGATCGGTGGCCCTTTCAGCGGCACGAAACAGACATCGGGGTGCGCGAAGAAGTTTGCGGCCTCTGCACCGTGGATCCCGACCAGTCCGGTGGTTGCGACGGCAGTCGTCAACATCTCGAGAGACGTAGTGACGCGACCGGCAGCTGGAGGGCCGACCCAGTCGACGAACCGGTCGTCCGTGCCCTCGAACCGTAACCAGTGGTCGGAGGGCACGTCGTCGACCGACAGATGGTCGGCCTCTGAGTACAACGACTCACGAGGCACCACCGCCACCCGTGGCGTCTGCATGACCGGCAGCAGATCGATACCGTCGACGTCACCGAGATAGTGGACAAGAGCGACGTCGACCTCATGCTGGTGCAATGCCGAGTACTGACTCTTCAACGTCAATCCTCGGTGAGTCAGCACGATGCCGGGCACGTCGCTGAGAACTTCCCTCCGTAGTTGCCGCCACTGGCCCCCCACGCCGAACCCGAGAACCCCAACCCTCACAGCGGACGGGTCGACGACGATGGCGGGTCGCAAGGCATCGAGGTCTGCAAGTACCTGCCGGATTCGTGCTACCAGTGCCGCGCCCTCTGATGTCAGAGAGACCCGCCGACTGGTTCGGTCGAACATGCGCACACTGAGTTCGGACTCGACCTGACGGATTCGACGACCGAACGGAGCTTCGCCGATGTAGTGGCGTCTCGCCGATCGACCGAAGTGAAGCTCTTCTGCGAGGGTGACGACATATCGCAACGACTCAATGTCCACCGATCACACCTCTCAATGCGCACCGACACGCCGTTTCGGGGCCTCAGAACTCACTCTAGGTCGCAGAGAAGGGCCTAGTGATAGGTACTGCGAACCGTCTCCCGCGACTGACCCCGGTCCGGATGTCGAGATGACAGGCCGGCGACGATCACTCACGTCGATGCACCCATGCCAGATCGACGATCCTTCATCCCGCCGTCCCGCAGTGGGGGCATCGGCCCCGCGGAGTCCTCCCTTCGGCCGGCGCATGCCGCCGACCCAGGGTGCGCTCGAGAGCCCCGAGTATCGCAAGGCCGCCGAGATCAGCACCTGACATAAGGAGCGAGAGCACCCATCAGACGTCCGCCCGGCGTCCGCGCGCCGCCGACCGAGGCCGTCCCCGCAGTCACGACAGGGCCTCGGTGAGCGTGGCGCCGGTGGCGGCTACGACGCCGTCGACGGTGACCCCCGGCGCCAGTTCCCGCAGCAGCAAGGTCCCGTCACCGGGGACGTCGATGACCGCGAGGTCCGTGATGATCCGGTTCACCACGCCCGATCCGGTCAGCGGAAGAGTGCAGGCATCAACGATTTTCGGGTTCTCGTTCCGGTCGGTGTGTTCCATCAGAACGATCACGCGGGCCGCGCCGTGCACCAGATCCATTGCCCCGCCCATGCCTTTGACCATCTTGCCCGGCACCATCCAGTTAGCGAGGTCACCGAGCCGCGATACCTGCATACCGCCCAGGACAGCGGTGTCGATATGCCCACCGCGGATCATGCCGAACGACAGCGCTGAGTCGAAGAACGCCGCGCCTGGTTTGACGGTAACGGTCTCTTTTCCAGCGTTGATCAGATCGGCGTCGACGGCCTCCTCGGTGGGGTAGCCACCGGTGCCGAGAATGCCGTTCTCGGAGTGCAGGATGACGCGGACGTCTGCACTGAGATGGTCTGGAATGAGGGTGGGGAGGCCGATGCCAAGATTGACGTACTCGCCGTCGATCATCTCTGCGGCGGCGCGTGCTGCCATTTGATCGCGGGTCCATCCGCGTACTCGGGTTGTCCCTGTCATCGTGATTCTCTTGCGGTGCTCACAGTGCGCTTCTCGATTCGTTTGGTCTGCGTACCCGTGTGGACGAGGCGTTGGACGAAGACTCCGGGAAGGTGAACTCTGTTGGGGTCGAGCTGACCGGGCTCGACCAGTTCTTCGACCTGCGCGATGGTGATCCGACCGGCCATTGCGGCCAGAGGATTGAAGTTCAAGGCGGTCTTGTCGAAAACGAGGTTGCCTTCGGTATCGCCTACACGAGCGTGCACGAGTGCGAAGTCGGCCGTGATGGCTTTCTCCAGTACGTAGCGACGATCGCCAAACACGCGGGTTTCCTTTGGAGGTGAGGCGATCAACACTGAGCCGTCGGTGCCGTATCGCCACGGCATTCCTCCGTCGGCGATCGACGTGCCCACGCCGGCGGGGGTGAAGAACGCGGGTATCCCTACGCCGCCCGCACGCAGTCGCTCGGCCAGGGTTCCCTGTGGAGTGAGCTCTACTTCAAGCTCGCCGGCAAGGTATTGCCGGGCAAACTCTTTGTTCTCGCCGACATAGGACGCGGTGACACGTGTGATCGCGCCGCTGGACAGCAGTATGCCCAGGCCACAGTCATCGACGCCGCAGTTGTTGGAAAACACCTGCAGGTCGGTGGTGCCGGCGGCGGCGAGGGCTTCGATCAACTCATCGGGCACCCCGCAGAGCCCAAACCCGCCGACGGCCAGGGTTGCGCCATGGGGAATGTCGGCGACTGCCTCGGCCGCCCCGGCATACAGCTTTTCGGCCATGACCCGTCCTCCCGTTCGCTGAGTGAGATTCACTTGGACATCGGACACTGTCCAGGAAAATCCAGCTTGCAGGCAATACGCCGGGCAGTTTCTCTCGCCAGGTGAAACCAGCACGGACCAGGCGTCCATTGAGTGAACGCTAGAGTGGGGACTGTGGACGCCGGAAGAACTCAAGTCATCGCTCGAGCGGCGCAACTGCTGCGCGCGGCGGGCACCTTCCTGCCGGACGGTGCGTCAACGACCGAGTTGGCCACCGCAACCGGGCTAGCCAGACCGACCGCACACCGCCTATTGGGAACATTGGCCGAACAAGGCCTGATGGATCGAGACCCTGCGACTGGCCGTTGGAATCTGGGGCCTGAATTGTTCCTCCTCGGCGCCGGGGCGGCCCAGCGCTACGACATCACCGATACTGCCCGGGACTTGATCGATCGACTGGCTCGCGATACTGGGGAGAGCGCGTTCCTTTCCGCGCGCCGCGGAGATGAAACGGTGTGTATCTACGGCCAGGAAGGCAGTTTTCCGCTGCGCTCACACGTACTGCATGAAGGAGTACGGTTCCCACTGGGCGTTGCCTCTGCCGGCCTGGTTATCCTCAGCCATCTACCCGATCGCGACATCGACGCCTATTTTGCGCGGAGCAACCTATCGATGGCCTGGGGTGAGACACACAGCGAGCCTGAGCTCCGACGACGAATCGTTTCGACACGAACAACCGGATACGCGGTGAATCCCGCGCTACTGGTCGACGGTAGTTGGGGAATGGGTGCAGCGGTATTCGACCGCAATGGCCGGCCAGCGTGGGCGTTGAGCGTGACTGGCGTCGAGACCCGCTTCCGCGACGAACGCCAGCGCGAGATGGGCGAACTGCTGCTCAACAGTGCCCATACACTGTCACTGCGACTGCGAGATTCGGCGATTCCGTCGACGGGCTCGCCTAGAACGAGAGCATAACGCTCAAGTGATCATGCACTCGTTTGCGTCCGTGACGGATCTCGACGCATGTGGGAGCACGACCATGCTGCTCATTCGGCCTCGGCGCTTGGCCTGAGCGGCAAACCCCGGTCAAGCGAAGAGGTGCCGACCCCGACCGCAGTGGCCGAACCCCACTGAAGTAACTCAGCGATCGAATACCCATGGGTTGCCGGTGCGCGGCCGCGTGCCTGGTGGGCTAGATGTCCTCTAGATTCGGACGCGTGCCAGCGATCTCGAAATCTGCGGCGCCCGTCGGCGGCGGTTGGCCGCGAACCCACATCGGCACCGTTGTGGCAGCAGCAGGGATCGGCATTCTCCTCGTTGCCGCAATCACCGTGATCACCTTGGGCGAAGGGCAAATCCGATACACCGCCGACTCCACAAACACCATCCCCATATGGCATCCCTGGTTCGCCGCCGCCGTCGGCATCGGGTTGCTCCTCATCACGCCCACCACCGGGTTTGATCGCAGTTGCACCCCGCCAGGTGGGTGCGCGGCAGATGGCTTCGTCCTTCTTGCTCTAGCCCTCGCCTTCACGATCGCGCTGACCCTGCTCGGACCATCAGAGCCTGCTTACACGGCACTCAAGTCAGGTCTGCTCCTACTCGGTCCACTGCTGCTGTTCGCGGCGCGCCGGCGATTCGCCAGAGTCACCCGCACAGGAGTCACGGAAGCATCGCCGCCCCCGACCGCAAACGGGGCTCCGTGGTGGCCGCTGCTACCAGTACTGGGATGGATCGTGACCTACCTGGCCCTCTCGCTCACGCATGCTGAGGCTGGTTACGAAGCCGACATGCTGACCGTTGTTGCGGCCGCGCTTCTAGTATTCTTGCTCAACGCCGTGCTGGAGGAGTTCTTCTACCGGCGGTGGCTACAAACGCGATGGGAGGCCATTCTCGGGGGGGTATGGCCCGCCATCATCGTCAGCTCGCTCACCTGGGCCTCGTGGCACATCGCCGTCCAAGGAACCGGGGATTGGATCGTGGATCTCGCGAATGTCTTCGCGAATCAGGGAATCACAGGCCTTTTCCTCGGCCTGTTATGGCGACGCCATCGGGTCATGTGGCCGCTACTGTTGGTGCACGGCCTGATGAACGCGAACCCGCTCACGCTGTTCTGACCCTTCCCTGTTGCGCGAAGTCCAGTTCCGTACCGACTCCATGCCTGACCGTCATCTTGATGACCAGCTGTGTGTGTACCTACGATGGCAGAATGGTCGATGTCTTCCGCTCCCTTGAGGATTCGATGAAGCGCCTGCTACCCGAGACAGAAATCACCGACGAGCTCATCGTCGACCAGGTCAGAACGATCCAGCAACTCGAGCAGGAGCACCAGCTCAAGGCCGATGTGGTCGAACGCCTGCGCACGGCGACGTCCGAGAACGATCTTGCCGCAAGGGATGTCGCCGGGTCAGAGATGGCGATGTTGCAGGATGAGATTCTGAGGAAGTCCGTTTCTGCCCTGTACACCCTCGGAATGGTTTCCGCCGCACAGCTGCTCGAATACATGGTGAACGAGATCGTTGACGTCGGCGAAACGTAGACCGCCATCGTCACACCGAACAGCGCCGCCAACCGGGGTGACGTGAATGGTGGAAGTCAGCGCACCTCAGGGGAACGTTCGGCGAGCGGCGCGTGTTCGAGGAACGATCGGGCTACGTAGGAGAGCCCGAACGCCGCGGCCGCGACCACGACGAGCACTGTCGCGGTGGCCTGGATCGGTCCTTCGGTGTGAAACCGGATCCACAGCGCACAAGTGACGGCGACGAGCAGGCTGATGGCAGCAACTGCGGAGGCGATCGTCGTCGGGTGCATAGGAAGCCCCGATATGGGCCGGGGAGACCGAAAGGGTTCTTGCACGGGACGTGCCAATAAGGCGAAGGTCGAGATGAGCGCCAAAAACAGGATGTGCCCGACGGCCGACGCTGATGGCAGCGCCTCGATGTCCGGGTCTGCGCGCAAGATCATGTAGCCGGTGTCGGACGTGGCTGCAGCGAGGAAGGCCGCAGAGAGAACAGCCGAGCTGGTCAGTCGCCGACCGTAGACGATCGGCGCGAATGCGAGCATTGCCAGCAGGATGTCGGCGCTGGGGCGAAGCGCGTAGACGTTCGTCCACGCGTCGGCGTGCCCATCGCCGAGTGCCGTCAGCAATGTCAGGGCGGCAAGGTAGATCCCGCAGAACATACACAGCAGGGTCGCAGCGTTGTCGATCCGGCCCATCGGCCGGCCGACGCCCAGCGCCCTACTACTCCTCCACAGTGCGACTGTCGCGAAGAGCGGCATCCACAAATAGGCAACATCATGGAGATGCCCTAGAGGTACGGGCTCGTCACGAACAGTACGCGCGAAAGCCCACAAGACATGCCCGACCAGCCAACCCGATATGGCGGCGGTCATGATGGCGAAGAACGTCGCTGCTGACTGGTGGCCGTTCTTCCGGCACCAGAACGCGCGGGTGGCCAGGATGATGATCGCCGCGACGGCGAACGCCAGCGCTGATATATCGGCGGCAGCCGTTGTCCGGCCGGGGTCGGGGTCTATCGCCAGCATCACCGCCAGAGCGGACACGGCAGTTGCCGCGATCAGATACCACACCGCCAAGGCCACTCGCCATGAGGACGTTGGGGTCGCCGGCGTCGACGTGTCCAGGTCGGGGGGAGGATCCATGCCGTCCGAGGCCACGCCGTCCCACAGACGGCGCGCGTGCGCGACATCGGCGTCCAACGCGACGGCGATATCGCGCACCACCGGCCATGACGGCACCATCGCACCGTTGAGAACCTTGGCGACAGTGGTGTGGCTGTACGCCGTATTCGCGGCAATCGTTCGTAAACTCGGCTCGCCCGCCGATTGACGGACCGCCCGTAACCAGGCAATCAGCGTGTGATGTCCGTCGCTATCCGTGCTCACTCGACCCCTTCCGGTTGCTGGAAACGACTGTAAACCCTTGCTGACCGGCGTAAACACGTCTTCTCGGATTGCATTACATCTCATGTTCGCTATCTGCTATTCCCGGTCGCGCAGTTCGCGTCGACATTCACCAGCAGGTCTGAGGAGGACACATGAGACGCCAGATGCGAATTGCCACAGGTGCGGTGGGGATCGCCGCAGCCATGACGGTGGCACTGCCCGTCGCCACCGCACACGCCGACGTCATCGTGAACAACCACATCACCACGGAGTCGCCGACCCGACAGGTGAACCCGATGCCCGGGTTGCTCAATCTCCCGGTGGCTCCGGGGCCGTGGACCAACCTCGACGACGGGCGCACCGCTGAGACTTCGCCGCAGTGGTCGCAGTCCCCGTCCCTGGGTGAGAAGCGTGTCGATCCGGCTGCCCGGAAGAAGCTGCATGGAGCTGCAGTCCACGACGGGCAAGTCGACGGCGCGGCCACCGGCGGGATCAACGGCGCGGCCACCGGGGGCGGCATCGGCGCCGTCACCGGCGCCGGCGTGGGGGCCGCGCTGGGTGCCTCGGCAGGACTCGTCCTCGGACCCGTGATCGGCGGACTGACCGGAATGGGAATGGGCTGTGTGGTCGGCCTGCCCGCTGCCGGCATCGGTTGCATTCCCGGCGCAATCATCGGCGGGATCATCGTCGGCGTGGCAGGCACCATAGCGGGTCCCGTCGTAGGCGGACTCGCCGGCGCCGCAATCGGCGCCGGAGTCGGCAGCGTCGTCGGAGGGGCAATCGGTGGCGCGGTCGGCGAGAACAACGGCCGAGGTATCGGCGGATCGACCTCGGACTCTCAGTCGCGCCTGGAACAGGCCCGGGACAACGCCCGACGCTCGGCCGACTCGTCTGCAGCTCCGCGCGAGGTCGCGCCTGCAACTCCGCGCAAGGTCGCGGCCACTCCCGCACCGGGTGCACAGCGCACCGCGTCGACGGTGACACTGCCGAACGAGGTCGCTCAGCTCATCCCGCGGGAACTGGCAGCCCTCGTTCCTGCCCCCTAGATCACCGAGCCGTCCCGGGTGCTCGTCGGCGAGCCACCCGGGACCGTTCAGTCAGCGACCGGACACCGGTCGGTCATTGAACCCCGCACACGCCAAACGGGATCCGCGCCAACGTTGCCGCAGAACTATTCACCTCGTGAATGCGTTAGAGCTGATCTGATCGGCACGAACGGGCACGGCAACAGTCAGATCCAAAGCCAGGGAGCGTGACGTAGCTCTGCTGCGGTGTGGACAGCACCCGGTGCAACACGAAAGTGACGTGGGAGATGAAAGCACTGGTTCTCACCGATCGCGGCGAAGCCGAGTACGTGGACTTGCCCGCCGTCAATCCAGAACGGGCGGTACGGGAGATCATCGGCGGTCAAACGACTTCACTTACCCTCACCCGTCTGGCTGCCCACGTAGATCTGTGCGCGCTGCTTGAGCCGCTCACAGCTCTCGGAGGGGTAGGCCACAACGATGTGGCCACCCGGATAGCCTCCGCAGGCATCGGAAGACCGAGAGACGTTTGCGGAACCGCGGTCATCACCGCCCACACCCACTCGGGAATCCTCACTGCGCTGTCCCGGCGCGACTGCGCTGCCCTGGACCGCATCATCGCCGAGATCTACACCGGCTACCCGCCACCCAACCTCCAGAGTGTGACAGAAGACGAAACGAGAAGCTGGGACTGCCGTACGGATAGGTGACCTTCAACGAGGTTTGCCTTCAGGCGGTCAACAAGGACGCGCCTGCGCGTATGTGCCTGATCGCCCTCACCTCGCCGACGGCCTCACACCACACCGCACAAGCAACGCGACAGGCGACCCGCGCACGCGATGTCACCAGAGCGCGCGTCCGTGCAGCGATCGAACGCGGCATCGGAGCCGGCACCCTCCCCGACTCAACCGACGTCGATGCACTCACCGCGACGTTCGACGCCTACCTGCTGCGAGCTCTGACGCAGTCAGGACAAGAGGCTTCGACCGCACCAAGCATTTGATGGACGACGTCTGGACTCGCCGCCACAACGGCGTCACGGAAGACGAGTTCGTCCAGACTCTGAAGGTCCTCCAGCAATTCATCCTCAACACCGGCGGCCAAGCGTGGCACCACGCGATAGGCGAAGCGAACCGACCCGCGTCGATGCGATCACGATCACCGACAAGGTTGAGGTGCCGACAACAGCTGCGCACACAACCTATTTCGGCCGCGCCCGGTACACCCACGCAGCACTCGTAGGCCCCCGCGAGGCGGCCCAGGTGGACGCCCGCTTCCATCCGTGACAGCAGCAATGCACCTCCGCGCAGGACAGCGGGCAGCACCGGCTCGAGAGTCCCGCCATTCTTCATCAATGGCGACGCAATGCGTTGTGCGGCAAAGGATTGCGCCGACAATAACGACTGTTCAAGGCACAGTCCGAAAGTCATTGCGAGCGCTGCGTACTCAGCACTCTGATCATTGCGGTCATACTGTGGAAGTGCTGGCAGCCACAGCGGCCGCGTCGGAGATCTGACGATGGAACTCGGCTCGGCGGCGTAGGGCCATGGTTCGTGTGATCTGACGCAGAGGGGTGGGCAGGACTCGATGCACCACCTGGGCGACACCGATCAACCCGGCAAGTTTGCGCTCGTCCCGCTCGCTCCATTCCCAACCCAAGACAGCACGATGCTGGGCCGGCGTCAGACCGACGGTCAGCAGGACCGCGACGGGGCCTAGCACCCGTCGGGCCATCGGCCTCCATAACGGCACCAAGGCGCCGGGCAGGGCCGCCGGAACGGGGATGTCGGCGACCGTTCCATGAAGTTGTTGTGCTGCCGGGTGATCTTCGAGTTTGGCCATGGTGTCGGCGAAGTAGCGGTCGTAGTCGACGAGAGTGGCGGGGATGCTGGGTTCTGGAGCTCCGGCCAGTCGCGCCATCTGCTTGATGCCGTCGTAGACGTCGTGGCGCTGGGCGGGACTCAACGGAATCTTGTCAAACCGTTCGGCAACTGTCTCGATCGCCCACATTGCAGTGGCGAGAACAAAGAAGTACCCGTCGCCGTGCCAGGCGTGATACCGGCGGCCCTGGTGGTCTACCCCACCGATCGGTTTGTGCAGCGCCCGCACGTCGCGTCCGTAATCGGAACCATAGAACGCCAGGCCGAGGGTCTGCCAAAACGAGCGCTGAAACCGCAGTATCGGATCGACGGTGTAGATCGAGTGCTGCGCCACTCCTGCTCCGATCACCGGATGCGACGTCTGCAACACCAAGGCGGCTGGCGCCACAGCGAGAATGCGCCAGTCCGACACCGCCCTCACGGTCGCACTGTCGGGTGCCAGTGCCGAGGGTTCCGCGGGTCGTAGGTGTTGCTCCGGTAGATCGGCTCCGGTGCGAGTCCGTTCGGCCATCGACGGGGCCGCCTTTCATTCTGGTATTGGTCGATACCAGAATCGTTCGATTGGGTTACAGTTGTCAAGATCGCCATGACCCCACACCCCCGTAGGTACGGCGGCGTCTCCGCGGCCGACCGCCGGACCCAGCGCCGCACGCAATTGATCGACGCACTGTTCACCTGTCTCACCACTAGATCGGTGGACGAGATCACGCTTCGGTTGGTGACCGCCGAAGCGGGCCTTAACGCTCGATACGTCTACGAAGAATTCGGCGGCCTCGACGGCTTCATCCGGGCTGGTTACGAAACTGCCGTCGGCCAGTTCAGAGACCACATCGACGGCGCGCTGGGCGCCGACGTCGATGAGACCGCCGACGATGTCGCGGTCATCGTCTCGGCGATCTGCACTTTCGTAGAGCGCCAACAACACAAAGCGCGCCTTATCGTCGTCGACTCACTCAAAGTTCCTGCGTTGTCCGATCGGCGCAAGCAGGCCATCGATCACTTCACCGGCGCGTTCGCACGGCGACTCGGCGCGCAACGTGCCTATGCCCACATTCCCCGCGATCAGTTGGCGCTCACCGCACGGTTTCTCGTCGGCGCAACCGGCGAGGTCATCGTCGGAACCATCGACCACTCCGTCCCCGGGACACCGACAACACACGTGCCTGCACTTACTGCGCTGTTCACCGGAGCATTGAGTCAACGATCATCCACAGCACCCACAGACTGAGCGTCACGCTAGAAAGCCCGGAGGTCGTGCCGCACCTCGCGTGGTCATGACGTGCCGTCGTCAGTTCATTCCGGTAGTCTTTGCAACGCTTTTCGAGCTTGGGTGCGGACCATCCCGTTAGCGTCGTGAAGGTAGGGCGCGACGCGGTCGCGGACACCGGTTGCCTTCATCGCAGCAAGTGCTCTGATTGAGAAGAAGGTCCATTCGGTGTCGAGGTAGCGCAGGGCGATCTCACGCGCGGCGGGCGTCTTGACTTTGCCCATGTACTCGATCAGCGAGCCTCGGGGCACCTCGGGTGGAAGCTCTTCGATGAGGTCGGCGATGCGCGCGAAGTCCCTCTTGGTGGCGATTCGCTTCAGCACATACCCGGCGATGTCCGGAGCGGGACCAGGCAGCGGTGGCTGCCACGTCAACTGATCGATGATGAGGTTGATGACGTCTGCTCGACCTCGCAAGCTGGGCGCGGCGCTGTAGAGGCAGCTGACGAGATTCGCACGCAGAGCCTGCCTGTGACGGCTCTCCGGGCCGGGCACGCGTTCTTCGAGATGCGTCAGCCAGTCGATGAAAACAGGAATAGCCTGTGGTCTTTGGCGAGTACCGACAAGGCTGTTGATCGTGTAACAGCGCACCCCTACCGCGGCGAGCTCCTGCATGAGCCGCCGATCAAATCCGTTCTCGCCGTCGCGGTACCGCGCGGGTATCCGATCCATCCAGTCATCACCCTCGGGAGGCTGGCCTGAATGAGTCACCTGCGGGTACTCGGCGTCCGCCGCACCGGGGGTCGCAGCTTCCGCGGGCAGGTCGCGTGACGTCTTGCGAGGTGCCGGCTGGTCACCACGTGTCTCGATCGCCTCGATAGCTGCCCGCACCTCGGCGATCCGCGCGACACGACTTGCCCGGTCAGGCGCAGACCCCGTCATCACGCGCCACCCACCCACATTGATCTAGCTGCTTGTTGCGACCCCATGGTCACGGATGCTGCTCGACGAAGCCACCGCCGCCTACCACTATCGATCGATCAGACGACGCGCACGATCCGCGCGCACTTTCAACCCTGTATGGCGCGTAACCGGTGCGACCCGCACAACGCACTCACAGTGTTGTGCCGAGAAACAGCGTAGATGACGAAGTAGAGCGCAACGTTGGCGTTGACATCGACGACTACGGCGGTGACGCGTTTCGGCGCGGAGGTCAGATAATCGTTGTTGCAAAGCCTTTCGATAGAAGGGGCGCCGGGGAAGATGAGGACCAAACTGGGGGATGAAGGTGACCCAGGTGGTCGACAAGGCACCGACGGTGGCGGGCAACTCGGGGGGCGAGGCCGCCGGGGCTGCGTCTTGGGTGGTCTCGGGGCC
>NZ_NGFO01000041.1 GCF_002149015.1 Gordonia lacunae
AGCTGCGGTCGGCCATGCCCGTCGGTCCCTGCTCGCGGTAACGCCGAGCCCATCGCTGGGCGGTGGTCACCGCGACTTGGAATCGTTCAGCGGCACGGCGCAGCGACCAACCGTCCTCAACGATGCAGCGGGCCAGACGCAGACGCCCGGTTTCTGACAATGGGGCATTACGGTGGGACACGAAGACCTCCGAGGATGGGGAGCGTTCCTTAGACAGCTCGCACTCCACTCGGAGGTCTTCTTCATGTCACCACGCCACGCCGTAGGCCGTACCTAACGTCCGTGGTCAGTACAGCTAGGTCTGGTCGGCGAACCGTTCGGCATCGTGGACCCACCCGAGGAGTTGGGGCCCAGTCCGTTCCGCCGTCCTTGCGGAGGTTGGGTCAGCCCCCGGACTTGTTGAGGGCTGGCCTGGCTTTCCCGTCGGGGCGGCCTATTAGCGCTGCTCCGTTACCTGGGTTCGCCCCGCGCCGATTGTCGCTCGAGCAGACGAAAAGCTTGTCGAAATCGCATTCTGCGGACTTGCTGATTGCTGCTGTGCGTACGATCTGCCGATGAGGATCAGATTCGTTGGTATGACTGGGCTGGCGGTCGCGAGCGTCCTCGGCGGCATGCTCATGGGCGCTGCAGACGCCGGTGCGACCACCCCGCAGATCGGGACATACTGCGCGGGTGCGGAAGTACTGGACTATCGCTACCAGTCCGACGGAACGCCCACTGTGTGCGTCTACATGGGCGCCAACGGCGGATACAAGTGGGTCAGCGTGGCCGCTACGGACCCCGTAGTCCGCGCGCCAGGTCAGCCGTGCTCAGGTGCCTATCCCGTCGCCGTGACCAGGTACGGCAAGGCCATCATGTGTGTGCAAGGCACATGGATGGTCGGTCCCTGAGGTCGGCTTCGATTGACCGGCGCCCTACTTGAAACTCAGTCGTAGCGTAGTCGGCGTCTATTGCCTCGGTGCTGGCCATGCGCGCGTTCGACGTCGCTGTCCACCGGGTTGATCGCCAGTCGACGGTCACCCATTCCGGCAGACCTCAAGAGCAATCGGCTGATGGGTCATCGATCCTGGCGCCGAAGTCGCCTGCAGGTCCCAGGGACTTCGCAACAAGAAAGCCCCGGCGTAAACCGGGGCTGACCTGCAGTAACATGGTGCGCGATACAAGGATTGAACTTGTGACCTCTTCCGTGTCAGGGAAGCGCTCTCCCACTGAGCTAATCGCGCGGGTATGGAATTGTGTAGCGGTGGAGGTGGCGACGGGAATCGAACCCGTGTACACGGCTTTGCAGGCCGTTGCCTCACCACTCGGCCACACCACCAGATGCGAGTCGACTCGCGCCGAGCGGATGACGGGATTCGAACCCGCGACCCTCACCTTGGCAAGGTGATGCGCTACCAGCTGCGCTACATCCGCATGCCCGCGAGCGATCTTGTGGATCGTGCTGCTCGCGGTGCGAAGAGAAACTTACGCGATGGTTTCCGAACTATCCAAATCGCCTGGTCAGGGACGTGGGAGAGAGTGAATCCCCAGCATGTGATTCGCGTGGCACGCCGAAACTCCCCACTGTGACGTGGCCCACCGCCGGAATTTGGGACTTCTGCGCAACCCGTGTAATCTTCTGGCTCGTGCACAGGCGCCCCTGGCATCGGCAGTAGGCGCCCGACACGGTCCCGTGGCTCAGTGGAAGAGCGTCCCGTTCACACCGGGAAGGTCGCTGGTTCGATCCCAGCCGGGACCACCGAATCACAAGAGCCTCGCCGAATCTCCGGCGAGGCTCTTCTCGTTGCAGGCCGCTGCGACGCCCCAGACCGGCCGGGGGAAGGTCACGGCGTGTGCGGCCGGCTCTCCCCGGCCTCCGGCCACGTCGAGTGCTGCCGGAGATACCGGATCACGTCAACGTCGATGGGGTTCCGTCCCGGAGCGGACCCGTCGCCGTGGACCTCGGCGTGCAACCGTTCCATCCGCTGATCCAGTTCGTTCGCGGTGCGGGCCGCCGAGGCGAGTTCCGCGGACAGATGATCGGGGACCAGGCCGTCGTACTTGTAGAAGATCTTGTGCTCCAACGTGGCCCAGAAGTCCATCGCCACGGTGCGGATCTGCAGTTCCACCACGACGTCGACGGGGCCGGTGGAGAGGAAGACCGGGATCGCGACGATCGCGTGCAGGCTCTTGTAGCCGTTGGGCTTGGGCGCCGCGATGTAGTCCTTGATCTCGATGACGCGGATGTCGTCGTGCGAGGTCAGGGTCTCCAGGATTCGGTAGGTGTCCGCGATGAAGCTGCAGGTGACGCGAATCCCTGCGATATCGGTCAGCTGTGCGCGGATCGAGGGCAGGTCGGGGGCGATGCCCTTGCGCATGGCCTTGCGCAGGATGCTCTCCGGTGTCTTGACCCGCGAGGTCACGTGCTCGATGGGGTTGTAGTGGTGCAGGTGAAGGAACTCGGTTCGCAGGATCGTCACCTTCGTGAGGATCTCGTCGACCGCGAACTGATGCTCCATCTGAAAGCGGGTCATGTCGTCACGCAGTCGCGCCAGATCACCCAGGATCTCCCGGTCGATCGGGCTGTTGCTGTCGCTAGCTGTCATCGGTCCTCCCCAGGTCTCTCGCTGATGGACGCACACCCGGCCATCGACCATCGACCATAGAAGGCCGCGGGGAGTCGGCCACGCCACCCGAGCGTGACGGCGGACCGGATTCACTGTTCGGGGCGGCGTTCGATCGATCAGATGAACACGGCCATCGACCCCAGATCTCGGCGCCCCGGGTGGATAGGATGCGGCGGCAGGTGTGTCGATCGGTGGCTCACAGCTGCAGGCGGACGTTTGGAGACAGACATGACGAGACGCTGTGAACGGCATGGCGGACGGCGCGCGGACAGTGCTGCGAATGAAGCGCCCCGTCGCCGGAATCCTGGTTACGACACTATTTGCCACGCAGGACCTCTGCCCTCGGCACGTGTATCGCTACGAGAACTTCTGAGGAGATCACTGATGGCCAGGGAGTCTGTCGCCGGAATGGTCATGGCAGCAGCGCTCATCGGCGCAATGGTCGGTGTCGGCGGGGCGTCGGCGACGCCGTCTTCGGTCCAGCGCGAAGGTGGACCCTGCTATCAGCACGAGTACGGCATGGACTCCGCCGACGGCACGCTGTACTGCTCCGCCGAAGTAGCTGGTTGGCGCAGCTACGCAGTATCGCGTGCACCCAAGGTCCGCATCGGCACCCCCTGCCCGCAGCTCGGTGCTCGCGCGATGGTGTACCAGACCGACGGCATCGCCACGTGCCGGCAGTCGAACAGCGCCGGTTTGCGATGGCAGTGGTAGGCGCAGCCCGGGCGTTCCGTGGGTGCGGCGTCACGACCGGTCGAGGTCAGTACGGGCTGCACCCCTGAACGAACACGGGCCGGTAGGGCTGTCCCGCACCTGCATCGACGTCGTCGAGGACCCGGGCCAGTCCGACGACCGCGGCGTCTGCGGATCGCTGCTGCGGCGCAGCGACGAACGCGTAACCGTGCCGCATCGTCACCGTGGCGACGATCCGAGCCTGCCAGCCCGGTGCGTCGGCGGGCGGTGACTGGATGCCGTCGTGGACGCGGCAGGTCGACCGCTGCGCGACCTTGGTGATGTCGTCACCCACCGAGGTCGACGGAAGTCCGGCCCCGGGCCGTCGGGACCGGGCTGTCTGTCGAACAACCGACCTCGCCTCGCGGCGTTTCGCGTGAGTCGTCTCACAGTTCGGGCGTACTCTCGCCGCGTGGCCGCGAAGACTGCCGTCGATCTGCCGGAGTCGTCTCGCGCTGTGCCCGCACGGATCTCGACGGCGGCGATCGTCGTCGCGGCCGTCGTCGCACTCGGGGTGATCGCCTGGCACGTCGTGGCGTTCCCCATCACCAACCCCTTCTACGGACTCTTCGAGAACGCCACCGATGTCCGCGTGTACAGCGCCGGCGCCACCACCGTGCTCGACGCCGGGCCGCTGTACGACGCCCCCGTCCTCTGGCGACTGCACTTCACCTATCCGCCGTTCGCGGCCGTGGTCTTCGTCCCGTTGGCCCTGCTCACCGAGACCGTCGCCAACATCGTATGGTGGACAATCGGATTCGCCGCACTCATCGGTGTGGTCGCGATGAGTCTCCGCAGCCTGAACTACCGCTTCGATGCCCGCCTCGGCGTGTTCGCCGTGCTGATCGCGATCGCGTCGACCGCACTCGAACCCGTCCGCACCACCGTCTGGCTGGGACAGGTCAACCTGCTGCTGATGACGCTCATCCTGGTCGACCTGGTCTTTCTCCGAAGCGGTTCCCGGTGGCGCGGGGTGGCCATCGGGATCGCCGCAGGGATCAAACTGACACCGCTGTTCGCCGTCCTCTACCTGCTGGCGACCCGACAGTGGCGCGCGGCCGGCACCGCGCTGGCGACCTTTGCGGCGACCGTGGCGATCGGCTTCCTCGTCGTCCCGGGCGATTCATGGGCTTACTGGACCCGCCACCTCACCGACACCGACCGCATCGGCCGGGCCGATTCACCCGCCAACCAGTCGGTGCGCGGATTCCTGTCGCAACTGCTGGCCCACTTCGACATCGGCCGGTTCGCCGAGCGCGCGCCCGGCGGACCGGTCTTCATGGCGCCGACGTGGCTGTGGCTTCCGGTCGCACTGTTCGTCGCCGGTCTGGGCCTGCTCGCCGCGGTGCTCGCCCACCGCGACTCGCGCGACCTTCTCGCGGCGACGATCGTCGGGATGACGATGTGTGCGGTCTCGCCCTTCGCGTGGGGGCACCACTGGGTCTGGTGTGTTCCCCTGTTCATCGTCGCGCTCGACCTGGCCCTGAGGCGAGGGAGGACGGCCCGTACGTTGTGGTACTGGCTTGCCCCGGCGGGCGTGGTGGCCCTGACGTTCACCTGGTGGCGGCACTGGTGGAGCAGCGGGCCGTATCTGACGTCGGACCACGCGATCGCCCTGGGGCTGTTCATGATGCCGCGTGACCCACCCGGCTCCGCCGTCGGGGACGTGCTGGTCGTGCTCTACGCGGGGTGCTACCCGCTGCTGCTCGCGGTCACCGTGTCGGCGACTCTGATCGACGCTGCGCGGACGCGGCACCGGCGTCGTACGTCGACTTCGCCGGCGCCGGAGGACGCCACCACGATCGCGTAGCCTGGACGTCACTTTTCCGGCCACGCACGGCCGGGACGAACACCGGCCCCAGGCGACCACCGGGCCGGACGAACAGGGTGGGAGACGATGCCGACACCGGGGGCGAGCGAGTCCGGAGTGAACGAGAGCTCCACGCCGAACCCGGCGGGGAGTGGATCGTCGACGTCGGACCGTACCGACACCGACCGCGGGTCCCGCCGGCATCGACTCCGCGTGTTCGCGCGCCACCGTCGCTACGTGGTGCGCAGCAATCCGCGGTGGCACGGCATCTACCGCATCGCGGTCGGGACCATCGGCACGATCGTGCTGCTGTGCGGCATCGTCGCGATCCCGTACCCGGGCCCCGGATGGCTCATCGTGTTCCTCGGACTGGGGATCCTGGCGTCGGAGTTCGACTGGGCCCACCGCCTGCTGAAGTTCGCGCGCGCCAAGTACGACGCCTGGATGGACTGGATCGGCCGTCAGCACTGGTCGGTGCAGGCGATCTTCTGGCTCGGCACCTGCGCGATCGTGATCGCGACCCTGTGGTTGCTCGGCGCCCTGCACACCGTCGCCGGCTGGGTGGGCCTCGACTACGAGTGGCTGGCGAGTCCGATCTTCGGCTGACGGCCGGCGCCACACGGTAGGGGTGCACTCCGCGACGACCCGGCGCGGATACCATCAGAGTCGCAAACGTCCCGACCCGGACGCGTCTTCGCGTGTCCGCCCCGACCCTAGGAGCGCCCCCGTGCCCGACGACGTCCAGGTGACCAGCCCCGCCACGATCCGTGTGCCGGCTGGGACGACCGCGGGCACCGCACTGCGCGAGGCCGAGTTGCCCAACAAGGGGCCGGAGGCCGTCGTCGTCGTCCGCGACGCGGGCGGCGATCTGCGCGACCTGTCGTGGGCACCCGACGCCGACACCGATGTCGAGCCGGTCGCCGCGAACACCGAGGCCGGCCGCAGCGTGATCCGGCATTCGGCCGCACACGTTCTCGCGCAAGCGGTCCAGGAGCTGTTCCCCGAGGCCAAGCTCGGCATCGGCCCGCCGATCAAGGACGGCTTCTACTACGACTTCGACGTCGCCGAGCCCTTCACACCCGAGGACATCGCAGCCCTCGAGAAGAAGATGAAGCAGATCATCAAGTCGGGTCAGCGATTCTCGCGCCGGGTCTACGCGTCGAAGGACGAGGCCCGCGCCGAACTGGCCGGCGAGCCGTTCAAACTCGAGCTGATCGACGACAAGGGCGCCGCCGACGACGCCGAGGTCATGGAGGTCGGCGGTGGGGAACTGTCGGTCTACGACAACCTCAATCCTCGTACGGGCGAACGGATCTGGTGCGATCTGTGCCGCGGGCCGCACGTCCCGACCACCAAGTACATCGCGGCCTTCAAGCTGACCCGCAGCTCGGCCGCGTACTGGCGCGGCGATCAGGCCAACGCCGGCCTGCAGCGCGTCTACGGCACCGCCTGGGAGTCGGCCGAGGCGCAGGACGCGTACCTGGAGATGCTCGCGGAGGCCGAGAAGCGCGACCATCGTCGTCTGGGTTCCGAGTTGGACCTGTTCAGCTTCCCCGACGAGATCGGCTCCGGACTGCCGGTGTTCCATCCCAAGGGCGGCATCATCCGCAAGGAGCTCGAGGACTACTCGCGACTGCGCCACTCGCAGGCCGGTTACGAGTTCGTCTACACCCCGCATGCGACGAAGGGCGAGCTGTTCAAGCGGTCGGGCCACCTCGACTGGTACGCCGACGGCATGTACCCGCCGATGCAGCTCGACGAGGAGGTCGACGCCGACGGCACCGTCCGCCGCCCGGCCATCGACTATTACCTCAAGCCGATGAACTGCCCGATGCACAATCTGATCTTCAACTCGCGGGGTCGTTCCTACCGCGAGTTGCCCCTGCGGCTGTTCGAGTTCGGCACCGTCTACCGCTACGAGAAGTCCGGCGTCGTGCACGGTCTGACCCGAGCCCGCGGCTTCACCCAGGACGACGCGCACATCTACTGCACCCGCGAACAGATGGGTGACGAGGTCCGGTCGCTGCTGCAGTTCGTGCTCGATCTCCTGCGCGACTACGGTCTCGACGACTTCTACCTGGAGCTCTCGACCCGCAACCCGGACAAGTCGATCGGCTCCGACGAGTCGTGGGAAGAGGCGACCGAGGTGTTGCGCGAGGCCGCGTCGAGCTTCGGTCTCGATCTCGTCGACGATCCCGGGGGCGCGGCGTTCTACGCACCGAAGATCTCCGTGCAGGCCCGCGACGCCATCGGCCGCACGTGGCAGATGTCGACGATCCAGGTCGACCTGATGCTGCCGGACCGGTTCGAGATGGAATACACCGGTTCCGACGGCGCCAAGCACCGTCCGGTCATGATCCACCGCGCGCTGTTCGGTTCGATCGAGCGGTTCTTCGGCGTGCTCACCGAGCACTACGCGGGTGCGTTCCCGGCCTGGTTGTCCCCGGTCCAGGTGGCGGGCATCCCGGTTGCCGAGGCGTTCGCCGATCACCTGCAGGGCGTCGTCGACGATCTGTTCGCCGCCGGCGTCCGCGCCGAGGTCGACCACTCCGACGACCGGATGCAGAAGAAGATCCGCAACCACACCACCGGCAAGGTGCCGTTCATGCTGCTGGCCGGCGAACGCGACGTCGAGGCCGGCGCGGTCAGTTTCCGCTTCCGCGACGGAACACAGGTCAACGGGGTTCCGGTGGCCGACGCGGTCTCCGTCATCGTCGAATGGGTCCGGAGCCGGCGCAACGAGTCGCCCACCAAGGAGCTGATCGAGGCCGCCCTGGGCGACGTGGAGACGGTCGTGGTGGCGGGGGCACTCGATGAGTGACGCCGCGTTCGGGGACGCGCCCGGCGAGATCCGGGACGAGGGTGTCGGCGTCGGCGACCGCCTGCAGCGGTTGTGGAGTCCGCACCGGATGACCTACATCGCCGACCCGCAGCCCGCGGAGAAGACCGGACACCCGTTCCTCGACATCCCGACCATGTCCGACGAGGACGGCCTCATCGTGGCGCGCGGCGAGGCCGTATACGCGGTGCTGAACCTCTATCCGTACAACCCCGGACACACCATGGTGGTGCCGTACCGGCAGGTCGCCGACCTCGAGGACCTGACCGCCACCGAATCGGCCGAGCTGATGTCGTTCACGCAGCGGATGATCCGGACCATCAAGTCGGTGTCGAATCCGAACGCCTTCAACGTGGGTCTGAACCTCGGCTACGCGGCGGGCGGTTCGCTGTCCGAGCACCTCCACCAGCACATCGTGCCGCGGTGGATGGGCGACGCGAACTTCATCACGATCGTGGGCGAGACGAAGGTCATGCCGCAGCTGCTGCGAGACACGCGCGGACTGCTGGCCGATGCCTGGCAACGTCTGGGTGACTGACGTCCGCGGCGTGCGATCAGATGAGGCGAGGTCAGACGATGAGTGACCGGGAAGCGTCGGGGCGCGACGCGCCGCGAGATGGGGGAGGAACTCGGCGATGCTGAGCATTCTGGGTCGGGCGTCGGTCTCGAAGGTGACCCTCCCGATGGGTCGGGCGCTCCTGCGGACCGGGCTGACGCCGGACTCGGTGACGGTGATCGGCACGCTGGCCGGTGTCGCAGCCGCACTCACCCTGTTCCCGATGGGCCACCTGTTCTGGGGCACGCTGGTCATCTGGCTGTTCGTGATGTTCGACATGCTCGACGGTGCGATGGCCCGTGCGCGGGGCGGGGGTACGCGCTTCGGTGCGGTCCTGGACGCGACCTGTGACCGGGTCGCCGACGGCGCCATCTTCGCGGGCCTGGCGTGGTGGTGCGCGGTCACCGAACCACATCATCTCCTGCTCGTCGCGACCCTGATCTGTCTGGTGACCTCGCAGGTGATCTCCTACGCCAAGGCCCGGGCGGAGGCGAGCGGTCTCTACGGCGACGGCGGTCTCATCGAGCGGCCGGATCGCCTCATCATCGTGCTCGTCGGAACCGGGCTCACCGGCCTCGGATTGTGGTGGGCCGTGCACGTGGCGATGTGGCTGCTCGCGGTCGCCAGCGTCATCACCGTCGGACAGCGGATGTGGTCGATCGCCCAGTCGCCGGGCGCGCGGGACCTCATCCCCCTCAAACCGGAACCCGAGGACACCGAAGCCGGGAACGGCCCGGCGACCGGCTCGGACGGGCCGACGCCACCCTCGGGGCAACGATGACCGACCTCGGCGCGCTGGCGGCCGACCTCGGGTACCGGGCGGGATGGGCCGCCGTCCGGTGGGCGCCGGAACGGGCGGCGCGGGCCGTGTTCGACCGTGTGGGGAACGTCGCCGGGCGCCGGTCCGGCGGTCCGGACCAGTTGCGGCGCAATCTCGCCCGTGTCCTCGGCGTCGAACCCGCGCAGGTGCCCGACGACCTCCTCGCCGACGCGATGCGGTCGTACGCACGCTACTGGTGTGAGGCCTTTCGGTTGCCGGCGCAGGATCGCGCGACGGTGGCGCAGACCGCGGTGCTCCCCGACGCGGACCGGGCTCGCCTGGATGCCGCGCTGGCCCCCGGCAAGGGCGTGATCCTGGCCCTGCCGCACACCGGCAACTGGGACATGGCCGGAGTCTGGCTGGTCCAGCACTACGGCCGATTCGCGACCGTCGCCGAGCGACTCAAGCCGGAGACGCTGTTCGAGCGGTTCGTGGCCTACCGGGAGTCGCTCGGCTTCGAGATCTTCCCGCTCAGTGGCGGCGAGCAGCCGCCCTTCGGACTACTGGCCGACCGGTTGCGCGCCGGGGGCATCGTGTGCCTGCTCGGGGAGCGGGACATCGCCCGGCACGGGGTGCCGGTGACCTTCTTCGGCGAACGAACCCGCATGCCGGCCGGGTCGGCGCGGCTGGCGATCGAGACCGGCGCGGCGCTGTTGCCGGCCCATCACTGGTTCGAGGAGGCGCCGTACTCCCGCATGAGCCTCGGCGAACCGATCGACGTCTCCGATGGCATCGAATCCGCCACGCAGGCGCTCGCCGACGCCTTCGCGGTCAACATCGCCGCGCATCCGGCGGATTGGCACATGCTGCAGCCGCTCTGGGAGGCGGACTGGACCGATCGGCAACGCAGTCGCGTGGAACGGGACGGGCCGCCGCGATGACCGGCCCGCACCATCAGGACTCGGAAACGACGACCAGGGGAGTGCCATGCGTATCGGGATGATCTGCCCCTACTCCTTCGATGTGCCCGGCGGGGTCCAGGCCCACGTCACCGAACTCGCCGACGTCTTCCTCGACCGCGGTCACGAGGTGAGTGTGCTCGCCCCGGCCGCCCGCGACACCGACCTGCCGGAGTACGTCGTCCGGGCGGGGCCGGCGCTGGCCATCCCGTACAACGGGTCGGTCTCCCGGGTGAACTTCAGTCCCAAGGGCTACCTGCGACTCCGACGCTGGGTCGCCGAGAACGGCTTCGACGTCCTGCACGTCCACGAACCGAATTCACCGAGCATCTCGATGCTGTCGCTCATGGTGGCGTCCGGCCCGATCGTCACGACATTTCACACCGCCACCTCGAAGTCGTTGTGGCTGAGCGTTTTCCAGGGAATCCTGCGGCCTTATCACGAGCGCATCGCGGGCAAGATCGCCGTCTCCGAACTCGCGCGCCGGTGGCAGATGGAATCGCTCGGCTCGGACGCCGTCGAGATCCCGAACGGCATCAACGTCGCGTCCTTCGCCGACGCGGAGCCGCTCGAGGGTTATCCGCATCCCGGTGGGACGATCCTGTTCCTCGGCCGCTTCGACGAGCCGCGCAAGGGCATCGACGTGCTGATGCGCGCGCTGCCCGCGGTCGTGGAGAAGTTCCCCTACGTGCGGGTCCTGGTCGTCGGCGGCGGCAACCAGGCGGCGTTGCGCCGTCGGGCGGGCGCGCTCGCCGAGCACCTCGTGTTCCTCGGGCAGGTCGACGACGCGACCAAGGCGCGAGCACTGGCCTCCGCCGACGTCTACTGCGCACCCAACCTCGGCGGCGAGAGCTTCGGCATCGTCCTGGTCGAGGCGATGGCGGCCGGCGCGGCGGTGATCGCCAGCTCGTTGAACGCCTTCCGCCGGGTCCTCGACGACGGCCGGGCGGGTCGGCTGGTCGAGACGGGTTCCCCCGAACAACTCGCCGCCGGTCTCGTCGAGCTGCTCACCGATCCGGACGCGCGCGCGGATCTCGTCGCCGCCGGCCGGGTGCGCGCCGACAGATACGACTGGTCGCGGGTCGCCGACCAGATCCTCCGGGTCTACGACACCGTCACCGTGGGAGCCGGCCCGGTGGTGGTGTCGGACTGATGGCCACCTGGATCGTGCTCGGCGTGGTGGCCGTGCTGCTCGTGATGGGCTGGGCCTACCACACGGCGAACCGGCTCGACCGCCTCAACGTGCGGGTCGATCTCGCCCGTCAGGCGCTCGAGTCGAGTCTCGACCGCCGTGCGGTCGTCGTCCGTGCCGTGGCCGCCGAGATGATCGCGGGCGACGGTGGCGCGGGGTACCGCAAGTCCGTCGACGACGACGTCGCCGCGCAGGCGCGGGAGCTGGCGCTGCTGGCCGACCGGGCCGAACGTGCCGCGCCGTCGGCGCGTGAGGACGCCGAGAACGCGGTGTCGGCCGCACTGGCGCGGACCGACCCGAACCGCCGGTCCGCGGCTCTGGTCGTCGAACTCGCCGATGCCGAGACACGGGTGATGATGGCACGTCGGTTCTACAACGACGCCGTCCGCGACACCCGGGCGCTCGCGCAGCGGCGGCCCGTCCGGTGGCTGCGGCTCGGCGGGCATGCGACGCCCCCGGAGTACTTCGAGATCATCGAGCGCGTCACCCCAGGCCAGGCGGACTGACCCTCGTCGGGGGCGATCGGCCCCTCACCTAGACTGGTGGGCGTACCGCCGCCGCGATCGCGGCTGGTCGAGACTGCGACACGAGGAGATCTTCAGTGAGTCACAACGGCGCGACCGTTCCCGAGGTCGGCCAGGGCACGGCCCGGGTCAAGCGCGGGATGGCAGAGATGCTCAAGGGCGGCGTGATCATGGACGTCGTGACCCCCGAGCAGGCGAAGATCGCCGAGGACGCCGGTGCCGTCGCGGTCATGGCCCTCGAGCGGGTGCCCGCCGACATCCGTGCCCAGGGCGGGGTGTCGCGGATGAGTGATCCGGACATGATCGACGGCATCATCGCCGCCGTGTCGATCCCGGTGATGGCCAAGGCCCGCATCGGTCATTTCGTCGAGGCGCAGGTCCTGCAGAGCCTGGGTGTGGACTACGTCGACGAGTCCGAGGTCCTGACCCCGGCCGATTACAGCAACCACATCGACAAATGGGCGTTCACCGTGCCGTTCGTGTGCGGTGCGACCAATCTCGGTGAGGCCCTGCGCCGCATCACCGAGGGCGCGGCGATGATCCGTTCGAAGGGCGAGGCGGGCACCGGCGACGTGTCCAACGCGACCACGCACATGCGCAAGATCCGCGACGAGATCCGTCGGCTGACGTCGCTGCCGAAGGACGAGCTGTACGTCGCGGCGAAGGAATTGCAGGCACCGTACGATCTCGTGGTCGAGGTGGCCGAAGCCGGCAAGCTGCCGGTCACGCTGTTCACCGCCGGTGGCATCGCCACCCCGGCCGACGCCGCGATGATGATGCAGCTCGGCGCCGAAGGCGTGTTCGTGGGATCGGGGATCTTCAAGTCGGGCAACCCGGCACAGCGCGCCGCGGCGATCGTGCAGGCCACCACCTTCCACGACGACCCGGACGTGCTGGCGAAGGTCTCGCGCGGCCTGGGTGAGGCGATGGTCGGCATCAACGTCGACGACATCCCGCAGCCGCACCGCCTCGCCGAGCGCGGCTGGTGACCGGTTCGACCGAATCGAAGGTGGTCAGAAGGGCCACCATCCGCCGCGGCGCCCCCGCCCAACACGCCGGAGACCGAACAGTCGACAGGCGTAGCGGGTCAGGGGCTCCGCGGCGGTAGTATCTGCTGATCATGGATGCGGCGACGATCGTTCGAGACGCCTCGGTCTCGGGCACACACATCGTGGGTGAATTGCGGCTCGAGTGGTCTGCCGCGTGCAACGTGGGACGGGTCCGGGAGACCAACGAGGACGCAGCTCTCGCGCTGCCGGGGATGTACCTGCTCGCCGACGGCATGGGTGGACACGACAGCGGTGAACTGGCCAGCGAGGCAGCACTTCTCACGCTGTCGGAGGCCACGAGCGCGGGGGAGCTCAAGGCGACCCAACTCCAACTCGACGATCTGCTGCTCGCCGCGCAGCGCCGGATCGGGGAGATCGACACCGAAACCGATCGTCGGGCCGGTACCACCGCGACCGGCATCGTGCTCGTCACCCACGAGCAGAGCCCCCACTGGCTGGTGCTCAACATCGGTGACTCGCGGACCTACCGTTTCCAGAACGGGTCGCTCAACCAGCTCACCACCGACCACTCCCAGGTCCAGGAGTTCATCGACGCCGGCTTCCTGACCCCGGAACAGGCCCGAACCGACCCGCGCCGCAACGTGATCACCCGTGCGCTGGGGGCGGGCATGGTCGACCCGGTGGCCGACTACTCGAGCACGCCGGCCTTCCCGGGGGACGTGCTGCTGCTGTGCACCGACGGCCTGACCGGGGAACTCCCCGACGAGGAGATCGGTGACATCCTGCGCAACGCCGCGGATTCCCAGCAGGCGGCCGAGCGGCTCGTCGACGCCGCACTGGCGCTCGGCGCGCACGACAACGTCACCGTGATCGTCGTGACCGTCCACGAGTCGGTACCGACCCTGACGATGCCCGCGCTCGACGGTTCGGCGCAGGGAGAGGCCGCCGGACAGGCTCCGGCCCCCGACCCGAGCTGATCGGAGAGCTGATGACCACGGGGCAGGATCGAGCCGCGTCTCCCGCCGAGCCCGGCGACGCCGCCCTCGATGCCGGGGCGACCTACGTCGAGTACTGCGGCGAACGCATCGCCCTCGACGCCGACCGCCGATTCTTCATCGGCCGGGAAGCGGATCTGTCGATCGACGACAATCCGTACCTTCATCGTCGATTCCTGGTGATCCACAACGAGAACGGGCTGTGGTGGCTCACCAATCTCGGTACGCATCTGTCGGCGAGCGTCTCGGCGGGTGATGTCGGCTTCTCCGCGACGCTGGGTCCGGGTGCGCGGATGCCGCTGGTCTTCGGGGAGACGACCATCGTGTTCACCGCCGGTCCCACCACCTACGAGTTGAGTCTGTTCGCCCGCGCTCCCCAGGTGAAATCGGTGACGCGTCCGGAATACAGCGGCGGGCACACCACGCAGGGCGTGCCGACGCTCACCGAGAGCCAGAAACTGCTGATCATCGTGCTGGCCGAGGAGATCCTGCGGCGCGAAGGGACCGGCGCGAGCGCCATCCCGTCGTCGGCGCAGGCGGCCCGAAGGCTGGGGTGGCCGCTGACCAAGTTCAACCGCAAGCTCGACAACGTCTGCGACAAGCTCGATCAACTCGGGGTGAGCGGAATGCGCGGCGGGGGCGGCAAACTCGCCAGCAATCGCCGGACCAAACTCGTCGAGTACGCGGTGTCCTCGCGCATCGTCACCCGCGAGGACCTCCCGCTCATCGACGCCGAAGCCGCACGGAACGCCGCCGGCTGAGGCCGGTCCTCTCTCGCACACCGTTGACCTGCGGTTTCATCGTGGGTAGTTCTCCCCACGGGTAGGGGAGTTCTCCCCATCGACCGCCCGGGCGAAAGCTCATAATCTTCATCTCATCGCCGGGAGAACCCGGAGGACCACCCCAGAAGATGAGTGAAGAGGAAGCACACATGACTGCGATCGCCCACCCGGCTCCCCAGCACCTGCGCTCGGTCAGCGCTCGTCGCGATGCGGAGGCCATCGCCCGCCGGAAGGAAGCCCTGGCGCGTCTCGCGGCCCGCCGGATGCCG
The DNA here is from genome assembly GCF_002149015.1 of Gordonia lacunae. Lineage (GTDB taxonomy): Bacteria > Actinomycetota > Actinomycetes > Mycobacteriales > Mycobacteriaceae > Gordonia > Gordonia lacunae. The sequence goes on from NZ_NGFO01000041.1 coordinate 15,035, forward strand.
TTGCCCGGCCACCAGATCCAGACGTCTCGCGCGGGTCAACCGCTCGGCCTGGGGCACCGTCCGGGACACCCCCACCTGCACCGGGCGGTCGCCGTGCCCACCGACACCCCCGAGGTCGCGGTGGCACCGGTCGTCGACCGCGCCAAGCCGAACCTCACCTCGCGCGAGGTCGAGGTCCTGCGCACCTGGATGCTCGTCGATTCCAAACCTGCTGTGGCACAGGAGCTCTACATCTCGCTCGGCACGGTCAACACCCACCTCACCCGCATCCGGGCCAAGTACGCCGAGATCGGCCGTCCGGCCCCGACGAAGGCGTCGCTGGTCGCCCGGGCCATCCAGGACGGGATCATGACGCTCGACGAGCTGTGATCGCCCGCCGCGCTTCGGCGGGCAGGGGAGTGCCCACCGGGGTGGTGCGCGATACTGGTGTGCGTGGCAGCCATCGAGGACATACTCCAGGTCGAACAGATCGAGACCGACATCTACCGTGGCGGTGCGTTCCCGAGTCACCTCCAGCGGACCTTCGGCGGCCAGGTCGCCGGACAGTCACTGATGTCGGCGACCCGCACGGTGTCCGACGAGTTCGACGTCCATTCCCTGCACGGCTACTTCCTGCGTCCCGGTGACCCGGATCGCCCGGCGGTGTTCCTCGTCGACCGGATCCGGGACGGGCGGTCCTTCGTCACCCGGCGGGTGACCGGAGTCCAGAACGGCGAGGCGATCTTCACGATGTCCGCGTCGTTCCACGTCCGCACCGACGAGGGCTACGAGCACCAGGACCGGATGCCGCCGGCGCCGCGCCCGGACGAACTGACCGACCGCCTGGACGAACTGGGTGACGAAGAACGCGCGGTGTTCAAGGAGTGGCGCAACTTCGATCTGCGCATCGTGCCGCCCGAGATGATGGTCACGTCGTCGTATTTCGCTGCACAGCAACGGGTGTGGTTCCGCTACCGCCATCGGCTGCCCGACGACACCGTCTTCCACGTCGGCACCCTGGCCTACATGAGCGACATGACCCTGCTCGGGTCGTCGCGCGTACCGCATCCCGAGTCGAACCCGCAGGTCGCCTCGCTCGACCATGCGATGTGGTTCATGCGCCCCTTCCGCGCCGACGACTGGCTGCTCTATGACCAGACCTCGCCCTCGGCGGGCGCGGGCCGCGCACTGACGCAGGGACGGATCTTCGACATCCAGGGCCGACTCGTCGCGGCGGTCACCCAGGAGGGGCTGGCCCGCACCGGTCGAGTGATGCCGGCCGACCAGCACGCGCGGACCGATCGGTGAGCGCGACGAGCCGACCGCGCATCGGGGTACTGGCACTCCAGGGCGACGTGCGCGAACACGTCTTCGCGCTCGAGGCGTCCGGCGCCGAGGCCGTGACCGTCCGGCGCCCGGCCGAACTCGACGAGGTCGACGGCATCGTCATCCCGGGCGGGGAGTCGACGACCATGAGCAAGCTGCTCGGCATCTTCGACCTGTTCGACCCGCTGGCGGACAAGCTGTCCGACGGGCTCCCGGCCTACGGTTCGTGCGCCGGAATGATCATGCTCGCGTCCACGATCCTCGACACGCGGCCCGACGCGCGACACCTCGATGCTCTGAATGTGACCGTGCGGCGCAACGCATTCGGTCGCCAGGTGGAGAGCTTCGAGACCGATCTGGAGTTCACCGGGATCACCGACACCGCGGGTGCCGCGCCGATGCGTGCGGTGTTCATCCGCGCGCCGTGGGTCGAGACGATCGCTCCCGAGGTCGAGGTGCTGGCGCGCGTTCCCGACGGTCCGGCGGCCGGTCGGATCGTCGCGGTCCGCCAGGGGAACGTACTCGCGACGTCGTTTCACCCGGAGGTGACCGGCGACCGGCGCGTACATGAATACTTCGTGGAGATGGTGCGTCGGTAAGATCGTGCCGAACCAGCGGTAGACCACGAGCCCGGCACCGCGCCGGGGACAACCAACAGGGCGACCGAGTAGAGGCAGGAGTGCGCCGGATGCGGGCTGCGGCCCGCCGCACGTGCCGGCGCCGGGAAAGGAATCGACGGACATGAGCGGCCACTCCAAATGGGCCACCACCAAGCACAAGAAGGCGGCCATCGACGCCAAGCGCGGCAAGATGTTCGCCAAGCTCATCAAGAACATCGAGGTGGCGGCACGGACCGGCGGCGGCGACCCGGCGGGCAACCCCACGCTGTTCGACGCCATCCAGAAGGCGAAGAAGTCGTCGGTCCCCAACGACAACATCGAGCGCGCGCGCAAGCGCGGCGGTGGTGAAGAGGCCGGCGGCGCGGACTGGCAGACCATCATGTACGAGGGCTACGGACCCAACGGCGTGGCGGTGCTCATCGAGTGTCTCACCGACAACCGCAACCGCGCGGCCGGCGAGGTCCGGACCGCGATGACGCGCAACGGCGGCAACATGGCCGACCCGGGTTCGGTGTCCTACCTGTTCACCCGCAAGGGCGTGGTGACGCTCGAGAAGAACGGGCAGAGCGAGGACGACGTGCTGATGGCGGTGCTCGACGCGGGCGCCGAAGAGGTCACCGATCTGGGTGAGTCCTTCGAGATCGTCAGCGAGCCAAGCGATCTGATCGCCGTCCGCAGTGCTCTGCAGGAAGCCGGGATCGACTACGACTCCGCCGAGGCGAGCTTCCGCGCGTCGGTCGAGGTGGCCGTGGACGCCGACGGCGCCCGCAAGGTGTTCAAGCTGATCGACGCCCTCGAGGACTCCGACGACGTCCAGAACGTCTACAGCAATGTCGACATCAGCGACGACGTGCTCGCCGAACTCGAGAACGACTGACCTGCAGGCTCCGCCCGGTGTGTTGATCACCGGACTTGTCCGTCCTCCCGGATAGGATCTCGAACAACTGTTCGCAGAACACGATGCCTGGGAGGGTACGAGTGCGCGTCATGGGCGTCGATCCGGGTCTGACCCGGTGCGGTATCGCGCTGGTCGAGTCGGGCCGGGGACGAACGGTGACAGCGCTCGACGTCGACGTGGTGCGCACCCCGAGCGACATGGAACTCGCCGAGCGGTTGCTCGCGATCTACACCTCAGCGAGTCACTGGCTCGACGTCCACCAGCCCGACGTGGTGGCCATCGAACGGGTCTTCGCGCAGAACCAGGTGTCCACCGCGATGGGGACCGCCCAGGCCGGCGGTGTCATCGCGCTCGCCGCGTCGCAGCGCGACGTCCCGGTCCGCTTCCACACCCCCTCGGAGGTGAAGGCGGCCGTGACCGGCAGCGGGCGCGCCGACAAGGCGCAGGTGACCGCGATGGTCACCCGGATTCTCGGTATGCAGACCAAACCGCGTCCCGCCGACGCCGCCGACGCGCTGGCGCTGGCGATCTGTCATTGCTGGCGCGGACCGATGATGGAACGGATGGCCGCCGCGCAGAAGCAGGCCGACGCCGCCGCGGCCCGTCACCGTGCGCGGGTGGCCCAGGCACGAGAGGGGAGTCGCGCATGATCGCGTCAGTCCGCGGACCGGTGCTCGAGATCGCCCTCGATCACGCCGTGATCGATTGTGGTGGAGTGGGTTACCGCGTCCTGGCCACGCCCGCGACGCTGTCCCGGCTGCGCCGGGGCGACGAGGCGACATTGCTGACCTCGATGATCGTCCGCGAGGACTCGATGACGCTGTACGGCTTCACCGAGCCCGACGCCCGTGCGCTCTTCGCGCTCCTGCAGACGGTGACCGGCGTCGGCCCACGACTGGCGATGGCGACCCTCGCGGTGCTCGAGCCGGATGCGCTGCGGCGCGCCCTCGCGGAGTCCGACACCAAGGCCCTCACCTCCGTGCCGGGCATCGGCAAGCGGGTGGCCGAGCGGCTGTGCGTCGAACTGCGGGACAAGGTCGACCGGCCCACCGGCGAGCCGTCGACCGGGGTCACCGTCGTCGGCGGCATCCGGGAACAGGTCGCCGAGGCCCTCGTCGGGCTCGGGTTCACCGCAGGACCCGCCGAGAAGGCGGTCACCGCGGTGCTGGCCGACCATCCCGACGCCGACGCGTCGACGGCGCTCCGGCACTCGCTGTCGCTGCTGGGGAAGGCGTCCTAGATGACCGACGACCCGGACGACGCCGACGATCGCGAGGTGAGCGCGATGCCGGTGCGCTCCGACGGCGACCTGGACGCCGGGCTCCGGCCGCGATCGCTCGCGGACTTCATCGGGCAACCGCGCGTCTGCGAACAACTCGAACTGGTCCTGCACGGGGCCAAAGGGCGCGGTGGCACCCCCGACCACATCCTCCTGTCGGGTCCGCCCGGGCTCGGCAAGACCTCGCTGGCGATGATCATCGCGTCGGAGATGGGCGCGGCCATCCGGGTGACCTCGGGGCCGGCGCTCGAGCGCGCCGGTGACCTCGCTGCCATGCTCTCCAATCTCGTCGAGGGCGACGTGCTGTTCATCGACGAGATCCATCGGATCGCGCGCCCCGCCGAGGAGATGCTGTATCTCGCGATGGAGGACTTCCGGGTCGACGTCGTGGTCGGCAAGGGGCCGGGAGCGACCTCGATCCCGCTGGACGTCGCGCCGTTCACCCTGGTCGGAGCGACGACCCGGTCGGGGTCGCTGACCGGCCCGTTGCGCGACCGGTTCGGCTTCACCGCGCACATGGAGTTCTACGAACCCGAGGAACTCGTCCGCGTGCTCCATCGTTCGGCCGGGATCCTGGGCATGGAACTCCGCGGGGACGCCTCCGGTGAGATCGCCCGCCGCTCGCGGGGCACACCGCGGATCGCGAACCGGCTGTTGCGCCGGGTCCGGGACTACGCCGAGGTGCGCGGCGACGGCTCGATCACGGTGGACGTCGCGCGGGCTGCGCTGGCGGTCTACGACGTCGACGAACTCGGGTTCGATCGGCTCGACCGCGCCGTGCTCGGCGCCCTGATCCGCGCCTTCGGCGGCGGACCGGTCGGAGTGTCGACGCTGGCCGTGGCGGTCGGCGAGGAGCCGGCCACCGTCGAGGAGGTCTGCGAACCGTTCCTGGTGCGCGCCGGGATGATCGCCCGGACGCCCCGCGGGCGGGTCGCCACTGCCGCCGCGTGGCATCACCTCGGTCTCACCCCACCGGCGGGTGCGATGAACGCCACCTTCGGTGTGCGTCCGCGGGACGTCGGCGCGGAGACGTTGTTCGACGACCTCTGACCGCACCGGCACCACCTGCGGGGATGACCTCCGCGCAAGACGTGGCACACTGTGTGGAGCACAGCTGAGCTGATGCTGCCCGGATCACCTCCGGACACGCCGCTCGCTCACGCCGTACATCCCGATACCCAAAGGACTGACTCGCACTCATGGACGCTCTGCTCTTCCCGCTCCTGCTCGCCCTGCTGGCCGGCTTCATGTTCCTGTCGATGCGGAAGCAGAAGAAGCGCGTGGCCGAGATGCAGGAGATGCAGAACTCGGTGTCCACCGGCACCCGCGTCCAGCTGACCTCCGGCCTCTTCGGCACCGTGATCGACGCGAGCTCGCCCGACGTCGTCGACGTCGAGATCGCGACCGGCGTGGTCACCCGCTGGAACCGGCTGGCGGTCATGCGCGTGGTCCCGACCGACGAGGCCGCGGCCACCTACGCGGGCCACGTCGCCCCGGAGATCGAGTCCGACGACTACGACGACGTCGACTCGGTCAGCCTCGACAAGCCCGCCGCCGACGACGCGCGCGACACCGACAAGTAAGCCGACTCCGCGCCGCGTCGGTTCTGCGACGCGGCGCGCCCACCTGCCCGCACGGCCGCGTCGCACGCGGTCCCGGCGGGTCCTGGCCACGGGCCGATGGTGGGTCGTGCCGGTCGAGACGCCTGTCGGCCGGTTGACGCTCTCAAGGAGACCTGAACAGCTGTGACAACTCCCTCTCGGACTGCGGGGAAGGGCCGGACTGCAGGGAAGCGGTCGCGACCGGCTCGAGAGATCCCGCCGTGGCGCCCGCTCGTGGCCTTCATCGGCCTGCTCGCGGTCGTCTACGGACTGATCTTCTTCACCGGACCCCAGACCATCGAACCGAAGCTCGGCATCGACCTCCAGGGCGGTACGCGCGTCACGCTGACCGCACGGACCGAGGACGGTCAGGCGGCGACCCGAGAGCAGCTCGATCAGGCCAAGCAGATCATCGAGCAGCGCGTGAACGGTCTCGGTGTCTCCGGCTCCGAGGTCGTCGTCAGCGGTGACAACCTGATCATCACGGTCCCGGGCCAGGACGGTGCGCAGGCCAGGTCCCTGGGCCAGACGGCGCGCCTGTACGTCCGCCCGGTGGTCGGACAGCCGGCGATGGCGACCCCGCAACCGCCGAAGCCCGAGGGCGCCGACGATCAAGCCGACGCCCTGCCCACCGAGGCCGCGGCAGCGGCGATCGACGAGCAGCAAAAGCTGCGTCAGGCCCCGGCGAACGCGACCCCGCAGCAGCTCGAGGCACTCCAGCAGCAGATGGCGAAGATGGACTGCTCGCCGACGGCCAACGACCCGCTGCTGGGCAACGACCGCCCCGACCAGTACCTCGTGGCCTGCTCGACGGACGGCTCGGAGGTCTACCTCCTCGGCCCGGAGATCATCGACGGTCGCGACATCAAGAACGCGAACGCCGGTACCGATCCGCAGACCGGCGAATGGGTGGTGACCCTCGAATTCGAGGGCGAGGCCGCCAGCTTCTGGCCCAAGTACACCGCCGAGCAGGCCCCCAACCGGACCCAGACCGCCTTCACGCTCGACTCGCGCGTCGTCTCGGCGCCGGCGATCAACGAGCCCATCCCGGGCGGTCAGACACGGATCAGCGGCGGTAGTGCGAGTCCGTTCACCGAGTCGTCGTCGAACGAACTCGCCAACGTGCTGAAGTACGGCTCGCTGCCGTTGTCGTTCACCGCCTCCGACGCCGAGACCATCTCGGCGACACTGGGTCTCGCCTCGCTGCAGGCCGGCCTCATCGCCGGTCTGGTCGGTCTGATCGCGGTCTTCATCTACGCCCTGGCCTACTACCGCATGCTCGGCATCCTCACGGTGCTGTCGCTGGTCCTCGCGGGGGCCATGGTCTACGGCATCATCGTCCTGCTCGGCCGCTGGATCGGCTTCACGCTCGACCTCGCCGGTATCGCCGGTCTGATCATCGGTATCGGTATGACCGCCGACTCGTTCGTCGTCTACTTCGAACGAATAAAGGATGAGATGCGCGAGGGGCGCAGCTTCCGGTCCGCGGTGCCCCGCGGCTGGGCGAGCGCGCGCCGCACCATCTGGTCCGGTAACGCCGTGAGCTTCATCGCCGCCGCCGTCATCTACATCCTGGCGATCGGCGAGGTCCGCGGCTTCGCGTTCACGCTGGGTCTGACCACGATCCTCGACGTCATGGTCGTGTTCCTGGTGACACATCCGCTGGTCGTCTACGCGAGCCGCTCGACCTTCCTGTCGAAACCGAGCGTCAACGGACTCGGGGCGATCAGCGAGGTCGCCCGCCAGCGTCGCGTCGCGGCGCACCGCCAGACGAGTGCGGACCCCGCCGGCACGTCCGCGGACACCGCAGACGCCGACGACACCACTGACGCCACTCGGGAGAAGGGGACGGTGCGATGACCGGGCCGGACAACAAGGCGACCGGCGACTCGGCCGTGCTCGACGCCGACAAGGCCCAGCCCGGCGCGGACGCCGACTTCGTCGCCGACCGCAACCGCTCGTTCCTGTCCCGGCTCTACACCGGTACCGGTGCTTTCGAGATCGTCGGGCGTCGTCGGATGTGGTACGGCGTGACCGCGGCGATCCTGCTGATCTGCCTGGCCTCGATCGGGATCCGCGGGTTCACCCTCGGCATCGACTTCGAGGGCGGCACCCAGATGTCGGTGCCGGTGGTCTCCTCGGAGATCACCGCGGAATCGGTGGAGAAAGTGGTCACCGAGAGCCTCGGGGAGGCGCCCGAATCGGTGCAGACCGCGGGTGCCGGCGGCAGTCAGACCATTCAGGTGCGCACCGAGACACTCGATCTCGCCCAGGCGGAGTCGGTGACGCGGGCGCTGGCCGCGGAGTTCGGACCCGAACTCGCGCCCGCCGAGGTGAGCATCTCGGATGTGAGCTCGACGTGGGGCAGTGAGATCACTCAGCGGATGCTGATCGCGCTGGCGGTGTTCCTGGTCATCGTCTTCGTCTACATCGCGGTGCGTTTCGATCGGGAGATGTCCATCGCGGCGATGGGGTCGCTGTTCTTCGACCTCATCTGCACCGCCGGTATCTATTCGCTCGTCGGGTGGGAGGTCACCCCGGCGACCGTCATCGGCCTGCTCACCATCCTCGGCTTCTCGATCTACGACACGGTGGTCGTGTTCGACAAGATCGCCGAGAACACCCGCTCGGTCCTGCAGACGACGCGTCGCACCTATGCCGAACAGGCCAACCTGGGTGTGAACCAGACCCTGATGCGCTCGATCAACACGACCGTCATCTCGGTGCTGCCGATCATCGCGCTGATGATCATCGCGGTCTGGCTGCTCGGCGTCGGCACGCTCAAGGACCTCGGTCTGATCCAGCTCGTCGGCGTCCTCGTCGGCACCTTCTCGTCGGTCTTCCTCGCCGCGCCGCTCCTGGCGACGCTGAAGGAACGTCGCCCCGACATCGCCCGGCACACCGAGAAGGTGCTGCGGCGTCGTGCCGCGGTCGAGGCCGGCAAGCCGGTCGGCGAGGCGCGGCCCAGCCGGACCCATCGTCGAAGCGAGTCCGTCGACACCGACGACGCGGACCGCGCGGTCCCGACCGGCAAACGCCGCCGCAACCGCTAGTCTCTGCGACGTGATCGTTCGGCGCCGGGAGTTCGTCAGGGTCCTGAGCCTCTTCGTCGGGCTCGTCACGGTCGCCGGGCTGCTGACGGCCTGCGGCGACGACGGGCCGCCGACCATCGACTACGTGGTCGACGCCCGGATCTCGACCTACAACGCGAACACGGTGGGCGGCAACGCCGACGGCGTGCTCATGGCGACCACCCGGCTGCTGCCCGGGTTCAGTCTGCTGGGCCCCGCCGGTCAGGTCATCCCCGATCGCGACGTCGGCACGGTCACTCAGGTGTCCGGCCGGGTGCCGACCCTTCGCTACGAGTTCCGCCCCGAGGCGACCTTCTCCGACGGGGTGGCCCTCGACTGCGACGACCTCCTCCTGGCGTGGGCGGCGATGAGCGGACGGCTGCCCGGCTTCACCCCGGCGACCACCGCGGGTTACCGGGACATCGAGTCGGTGGACTGCGCGGCCGGGGACAAGAGCGCGACGGTCACCTTCGCACCCGGACGTGAGTACCGGAACTGGCTCTCGCTCTTCGGCGCCGGAACGATGATGCCGGCGCATGTCGTGGCCCGGGTGGCGGGTCTCGCCAACGTCATCGACCCGATCCGGGCGATGGACCGGGCCGCCGTCGGACGCATCGCGGACGCATGGAACAGCGGCTTCGATCTGGCGTTCGGCCCGGTCGATCACGCGCACTACCCGGCGTCGGGTCCGTATCGCATCGACCGGTACTCGCGGTCGGGCGGGCTCGTCCTGGTGCCCAACGACAAGTGGTGGGGCGACAAGCCGGAGACCTCGCGCATCGTCATCTGGGGGCGCGGCACCGACGCGACCCGCCGGCTCCCCGACGGGCGGTTCGACGTCGTCGACGTGACGGCCGGTCTCGTCGACGGTGACATCGCGGGTTCGGCGGGGACCGCCGGGCCGGCCTCGCCGGCGCGGGCGCTCGGCGTCGAGGAACTCGTCCTGGCCGGCCGCGGCGTCTTCGGCGATGTCCGGATGCGCCGTGCGTTCGCCTCCTGTGTGCCGCGCGCCGACCTGGCGCGCGACTTCGGCGGAGGCGCGCAGATCTGGAACCTGCGGGTGCTCTCACCCGCCGACAATCTCGCCGGGCAGATGAACACGGAATTCGGTCAGGCCTACCAGCGCCCCGACATCGAACGGGCGCGGGGACTCGTGCGTGCTGCCACCGGGCAGGGCGCCGGCGAGGACGCGACCACCGGCGAACCGACCGGGTCGGGGATCGCGCCGCGAACGGTCCGCGTCGGCTACCTCGCGCCGACACCGAGGTGGCAGCAGGTGACCGCGGCGATCGCGGCGTCGTGCCGCGGCGCCGGCCTCGTCGTCGAGGACGTGTCGTCCCCGGACCTCCGTCCCGACGCGCTCGGTCGCGACGCCGACGTCCTGATCGTCGCCGGGGGCGCGTCGTTCGCGGCAGCCGGGGCCGCCGACCCCAGCCGCGACGCCTACGCCCTGCGCGGCGGCGATCCGCTCAACCTGTCCGGGATCCGGGAACCGATGGTGAGCCGGGGCGTGGACCAGCTCGCGACGACCGTCTCGGCGCCCGATCGTCTACGCCTGGCCCGGTCCATCGAGAACGCGACCTGGTCGACGATGCCGTCGGTGCCCCTCTTCGCGGCACCGCGGGTGCGGCAATGGAAGGATCGGGTGGGCAACGTGGTGGCCGGCATGGGCCGCGACGGCACCGGATGGAACATGGATCGGTGGACGATCCGTGGCTGAGCAGGGGAGTGAACCGATGGGTGGTGTCGTGCCCGAACGTACGGCGGAGGCGGTCTCGCGAGCACGGGCGGCCATCGCCGAACATGCTCGCCTCGTCGATGACTTCCCAGCTCCCGGAATAGCTTTCAAGGATCTGACCCCGGTTCTCGCCGACCCGGAGGGGCTGTCGACGATCGTCACCGCGCTCACCCACGGCTGTTCGTCGATCGACCTCGTGGCGGGCATCGACGCGCGCGGGTTCCTGCTGGGCGGTGCCGTGGCGCGTGAGCTCGAGGTCGGGGTACTCGCGGTCCGCAAGGGCGGGAAACTGCCGCCGCCGGTCCTCGCCGTCGACTACAGCCTCGAGTACGGGCAGGCCACGCTCGAGATCCCGGCGAACGGTCTGAACCTGTCCGGTAGTCGCGTCCTGCTCGTCGACGATGTGCTCGCGACCGGCGGGACCGCCGTCGCCGCGGCCGAGCTGCTGCACCGCGCCGGCGCGCAGGTCGTCGGGGTCGCGGTGATCATGGAACTCGCCGGTCTCGGCGGGCGAGACACCATCGCACGCGGGCTCGGACCCGACGTGCCGGTCCACGCGGTGGCCTCGGACTGACGGCGTCGACACGATGACGGCCGGGCCGCGACTAGAATCGTCTGAGCCCGCCCGGGCAGGCCGGCGGGCTCACCGCGTGCCGGCAGACAACCGTGAGGAGGACCGCTGATGCCCGATGAATCCGACACGGCGCAGCGCGGCGTGACCCCCGCGGACACCGCCGGGACAACGGCCGAGAGTGCCGACCGGCCGGGCGGCACGGGTGCGGTGGGTTCCATCCAGCCGGGCGCGTCCGCCTCGGCCTCGCGCCGGGTGCGCGCCCGCCTCGCGCGGCGCATGACCGCGACCCGCAGCCAGGTCCGTCCCGTCCTCGAACCCCTGGTCACCCTGCACCGCGAGATCTACCCGAAAGCCGACGTCGCGCTGCTGCAGCGTGCCTACGACGTCGCCGACGAGCGGCACAGCGGACAGAAGCGCAAGTCCGGCGATCCCTACATCACCCATCCGCTGGCAGTCGCCACGATCCTCGCCGATCTGGGCATGGACACCACCACCCTCATCGCGGCACTCCTGCACGACACGGTCGAGGACACCGGCTACTCGTTGCAGGCGCTGGAGAAGGACTTCGGGCCGGAGGTGGCCCATCTCGTCGACGGTGTGACCAAGCTCGACAAGGTCGCACTCGGCAGCGCCGCGGAGGCCGAGACCATCCGCAAGATGATCATCGCGATGGCCCGCGATCCGCGTGTTCTGGTCATCAAGGTCGCCGACCGCCTCCACAACATGCGCACGATGCGCTTCCTGCCGCCGGAGAAGCAGGCCCGCAAGGCGCGCGAGACCCTCGAAGTCATTGCGCCACTGGCTCATCGGCTCGGCATGGCGACCGTCAAATGGGAGCTCGAGGACCTGTCGTTCGCGATCCTGCATCCCAAGCGCTACGAGGAGATCGTCCGGCTCGTCGCCGACCGCGCGCCGTCGCGTGACACCTACCTGGCGCGGGTGCGGGCCGATATCAACAACGCGCTGGCCGGTGCGCGCATCAACGCCACCGTCGAAGGACGCCCCAAGCACTACTGGTCGATCTATCAGAAGATGATCGTCAAGGGCCGCGACTTCGACGACATCCACGACCTGGTCGGGATGCGCATCCTCTGCGAGGAGGATCGCGACTGCTACGCCGCCGTCGGCGTCGTGCACTCGCTGTGGCAGCCGATGGCAGGACGCTTCAAGGACTACATCGCCCAGCCCCGCTTCGGGGTGTACATGTCGTTGCACACCACCGTGATCGGCCCCGAGGGCAAACCGCTCGAGGTGCAGATCCGTACGCACGAGATGCACCGGACAGCCGAGTTCGGGATCGCCGCGCACTGGCGCTACAAGGAGAACGGTTACCGCAAGTCGGGCAAGAAGTCGGATACCGCCGAGATCGACGACATGGCCTGGATGCGCCAGCTGCTCGACTGGCAGCGGGAAGCCGCCGACCCGGGTGAGTTCCTCGAGTCGCTGCGCTACGACCTCGCCGTGCGTGAGATCTTCGTGTTCACCCCCAAGGGCGACGTCATCACGCTGCCCGCCGGGTCGACGCCGGTCGATTTCGCCTACGCTGTCCACACCGAGGTCGGTCACCGATGTATCGGCGCCCGGGTCAACGGCCGGCTGGTCGCGCTGGAACGCACGCTCGAGAACGGCGAGGTGGTGGAGGTGTTCACCTCCAAGGCGCCGACCGCGGGCCCGTCGAAGGACTGGCAGACCTTCGTGGTCTCGCCCCGCGCCAAGGCCAAGATCCGACAGTGGTTCGCCAAGGAACGTCGCGAGGAGGCCCTCGAGGCCGGTAAGGACGCCATCGCCAAGGAGGTCCGCCGCGGCGGGCTCCCGCTCCAGCGGCTCCTCAGCGCGGAATCGATGTCGGCGATCGCGCGCGAACTGCGCTACACCGACGTGACCGCGCTGTACACCGCGGTCGGTGAGAACCACGTCTCCGCACGGCATGTCGTCAACCGGCTGGTCGCCTCACTGGGTGGCATCGAGGATGCCGAGGAAGCGATCGCCGAGCGGTCGACACCGTCGACGATGCCGACCCGGTCGCGCCAGGGCGGCGACGCGGGCGTGATGGTCGACGGCATCGACAACGTGGTGATCAAGCTCGCCAAGTGCTGTACCCCGGTGCCCGGCGACGACATCCTGGGATTCGTGACCCGTGGTGGCGGGATCAGCGTGCATCGCACCGACTGCACCAACGCCGAATCGTTGCGGCAGCAAGAGGAACGCATCCTCGACGTGTCGTGGGCCCCGTCGCCGGAATCGGTGTTCCTGGTGGCCATCCAGGTGGAGGCACTCGATCGGCACCGGCTGCTGTCGGACGTGACCAAGGTGCTCGCCGACGAACGCGTCAACATCCTGTCCGCGTCGGTGACGACGAGCCGCGACCGGGTCGCCATCAGCAAGTTCACCTTCGAGATGGGCGACCCGAAGCATCTCGGCCACGTGCTCAACGTCGTGCGCAACGTCGAGGGCGTGTACGACGTCTATCGGGTGACCTCCGCAGCCTGACCGGACGCCTGCCGAGCGGGCAGGCGTCCGACCGGGCGTCAGTCGATCGTGGCGGTCTCGATGGTCACCGGGAGCTTGGGCTCGCCGTCACCGGGCTGACTGCCGACCGGGCCGGGGTTGATGCCGCCGGCGTAGACCTTGTCGAGCACTGCGAGACCGGGCTCGTCGACCTTGCCGACGATCGAGTAATCCGGGCCGAGCTGGCTGTCGTTGATGACGATGAAGAGCTGGCTCGAGCCGGTGTTCGGATTCTGTCCGCCCTGGCTGCTGTTGGCGATCGCGATCGTCCCGCGCGGGTAGGTGACGGGCTGCGAGCCGGTCGACGGATCCGGCTGTCCGGCCGGCTGCAGGCCGGTCGGCGGCTCGTCGGGGCTCGTCCAGCCGGGCCCGCTCATGCCGGTGCCGGTCGGGTCGCCGCACTGCAGGATCTTCAGCGTCTCGCTGGTGGTCATGCGATGACAGGTCGAGTCGTCGTAGAACTTGTTCTCGATCAGCGAGGTCACCGCCGCGGTGTTGCACGGGGCGCCGTCGCGTTCGAGCGTGATCGGCAGGGTGCCCTGGCTGGTGACGAACGTTGCCTGTTCGGTGCCCGACTTGAGGACCCGTTCGTCGGGCTTGGGGGAGGTCCGCTCGTTCTTCGCGGCAGCCTTCAGCTCGTCGAGCTCGGCTTGGTACTGCGGCCGCTGATCGGCCGGGACGGTGTCGGGGACCTGATCGGGCAGCTGGTCGAAGCGACTCGGGGAGTCCTCGTACGCGCAGGTCGTCCAGCGGGCGGCTTCGCGGTCGTCCATGATCTTCTTCACGACGACGGCCGTCACGCCTGCGACCACGGCCACCACGACTGCGGTCGACACGGAGGCGATGACGATCTTCCGCTTGCGCCGGGCGAGGCGCTCGGTCTCGAGGCGTTCTTCGAGCTTCCGCTTGGCCGCCTCGCGGCGCTCCTCATTGCTGGACACGCGGGTGAATCCTCCTGAAATCCCGGCACGGAGTGCCGATCTGCTGCACCGCACGGAGTGCCGACGATCTGTCGGCACGGCTGTGCCGACATCGTCGTGGATGTCACTTACTCGGGGGCAAGTGTGCCAGTTGTACCTGAGAACAGGGTGCGGCGGGTGGCGAGCCATGCCGCCTACGCAACAATGGGGCTCGACGTGTGCGCGTCGTCCTGTCCGTGCCGACCCGAGGAGCATCATGCTCATCACCGGATTCCCCGCCGGGATGTTCCAGACGAACTGCTACATCGTCGCCGCCGAGGCGGGATCGGACGCGGTGATCATCGATCCGGGTCAGGACGCGGCGCCCCGGGTCCGCGAAGTGCTCGCCGAACACGACCTCACCCCGGTGGCGGTTCTGCTCACCCACGGTCACCTCGACCACACCTGGAACGCGACGGAACTCTGCGACGAGTACTCGATTCCGGCCTACATCCATCCAGCGGACCGCCCGATGCTCGCCGACCCCGGCCTGGGTATCGGACGGGCTCTGGGCGCGATGATCGGGGACGAGGTGTTCACCGAGCCGGAGAAGGTGATCGAGTTCGCCGACGGTGAGGCGGTGGAACTCGGCGGGATCTCGTTCTCGGTCGACCTCGCGCCCGGACACACGCAGGGCTCGGTGCTGCTCGGCGTCGAGGTCGACGTGCCGGACGAGGCCCGCGACCAGGCCGGGCCCGACACGCCCGCGGTGGTCGGGGTCTGCTTCGCCGGTGACGTACTGTTTGCCGGGTCGATCGGGCGGACCGACCTGCCGGGTGGCAACCATCAGCAGTTGCTCGACTCGATCGCGGCGAAACTGCTGCCGCTGCCCGCGGAGACACTGGTGCTGCCCGGGCACGGACCCCAGACCACGATCGGCCAGGAGAGCGCGAGCAATCCCTTCCTGACCGGACTCGACAGCCAGAGCACACGACCGAAGGGACGACACGGACTGTGAGCGGAGCATTTCAGGCCCCCCGGGGCATCCCGGACTACTTCCCGCCGAACTCGGCGGACTTCCGGAGGGTCCGGGACACGCTCACCGACGCGGCCCGTCGTGCCGGCTACGGCCACATCGAGCTGCCGGTGTTCGAGGACACCGCGCTGTTCGCGCGTGGGGTCGGCGAGTCGACCGATGTGGTGAGCAAGGAGATGTATACCTTTGCCGACCGCGGCGACCGGTCGGTGACGTTGCGTCCCGAGGGCACTGCCGGGGTGGTCCGGGCGGTCATCCAGCACGGCCTGGATCGCGGTCAGCTGCCGGTGAAGGTCTGCTATGCCGGTCCGTTCTTCCGATACGAGAAGCCACAGACCGGCCGCTACCGCCAGTTGCAGCAGGTCGGGGTCGAGGCGATCGGCGTCGACGACCCGGCGCTCGACGCCGAGGTCATCGCGATCGCCGACGAGGGCTACCGGCGCCTCGGTCTGACGGGATTCCGGCTCGAGATCACCTCGCTGGGCGACGACGAGAGCCGTCCGCGGTATCGAGAAGCGTTGCAGGAGTTCTTGTTCGGCCTTGACCTCGATGAGGCGACCCGCATGCGCGCCGAGATCAACCCGCTGCGGGTCCTCGACGACAAGCGTCCCGAGATCAAGGCGGCGACCGCGGGTGCGCCACTTCTCATCGACTACCTGTCCGACGATGCGAAGGCGCACTTCGATCTCGTTCTCGCGCACCTCGACCGGCTCGGGGTGGTCTACGAGATCAATCCGCGCCTCGTCCGCGGGTTGGACTACTACACGAAGACCACGTTCGAATTCGTCCACGACGGTCTCGGTGCGCAGTCGGGCATCGGCGGCGGCGGCCGCTACGACGGTCTGATGCGTCAGCTCGGCGCGAAGCAGGACCTCTCCGGCATCGGGTTCGGGATCGGCGTCGACCGGACGATGCTCGCGCTGGAGGCCGAGGGTGTCGCGGGTACCGAGGCAGCCCGCTGCCAGGTCTTCGGAGTCCCGCTGGGGTCGGCGGCGAAGGCCGAACTCGTCGGTGTCGCAGGCGCTTTGCGCGCTGCCGGGGTCAGCGTCGATCTCGCGTACGGCGATCGCGGGCTCAAGGGCGCGATGAAGGCGGCCGACCGTTCGGGGGCGCGGCTCGCGCTGGTGCTCGGGGAGAACGAACTGGCCGAGCGGCAGCTCGAGATCAAGGACCTGAGCAACGGCGAACAGCACCGGATCGCCCTCGGCGACGTGGTCGCCGAGGTCCGTCGCCTGCTGGGCTGAGACCCGCGCGCCTCATTCCACCCGGTGGGTGCCGGATTCCAGGCGTGAGCGTGCCAGCTCGCTGGCGGCGGTGCCGAGGGCGAGCCACAGGGCGCTGATGTCGTCGACGAGGTCGGTCCGGGAGACCGGCAGGGTGCCCTCGGCCCACGCGAGGATCGCTTGCGCGCTGCCGCCGATGACGAAGGCGGGGGCGGTCCGGGCCAGGGAGTCGGCCTCGAGTTCGACGTCGTGGATGGTCCGTGCGTGCTCGATCAGGACGGCGGTCAGGCCGGTCATGGCCTCGGTGCGCCGTTCATCAGCGGCGGGGGTCCCGGCCGCGCCGCCCAACAGGATCCGCGCCTTGCGTCGGTCGGTGCCCAGGACCCCGACGACGGCGTCGACGGCACCGCGGGCCTGGTCGGCGAGCGGACGGTCGAGTAGGCCGAGGTAGGCGCCGACGGCCGCCTGGACCACCTCGCCGGAGATGTCGTCGATCACCGCATCGGCCAGGGCGTCGAGGTCGGGGAAGCTCTCGTAGAAGTAGCGCTTGTTGAGTTGCGCGTCGGCGCAGAGACCCGCGACCGTCGCGGCCCGCCATCGACCGTCGGACATCACCGTCGCCGCGGCATCGACGAGAGCGGCGCGTCGGCGCGCCGTCCGCCCGGCCGCGGATTCGCCGCCATAGCTCCGGTCGGTGCTGGTCGAACTCACCGGCTCATCCTTCCATCCCGCCGGGCCGAGTCGGGCGTTGACAGTCCGCACCCCATCTGGCACATTCTGGTACCACATTAAGTGGCACGAAACGGTGCCAGATAGGAGACGTGATGAGCGTAGAGCCGAACACCGCACGAGATGTCGACGAGGCGAGCCCGACGGAGCTCCAGATGCTGACCGAACTGCGGACCCTCGCCGATCACAGCCCGATCCGGGCGCGCTGCGCGGCATGGGACTTCCTTCGGCAGCTCGGTGGGCGCGACGACCGGGAGGCGCTCTCGAGGCTCTTCGCAGCCGGAGGCGACCCGCAGGACCTCGACGGGAAGCTGGAGGGACTGATCGTGGGCAAGCTGTTCGGGATTCCCGAGGCGGCGCTGGCGAACCCGTTGATGAGAATCGATCCGACGTGGCGGGGCAAGTCCTTCGACCAGCGTGCGGGGACCGGCCTCAACCGGCTCTCACCCATCGCCGCGCTGGTGATGCCGATCATCACCGCCGGCTACCTCGGCCTGCGCCGGGTCGACGGCGAGATGGAGGGCTTCCACTTCGACCACGAGCCGAGCGTCGGACTCATCGAGCCGACGGTGCGCGTGCGCGCGCTCGACTACGGGGTGCCGAAGTACGGGAACCCGGGGGTGCGTACGTTCCCGATCCGTAGGACCCGGGACGAGATCGTCGAACTCGTCCCGGGCGTGTACCTCGGCCGGGCGCTGCTGTTCCGGAGCAGCGGTGAGATCCGCCTGATCGCGTACTTCGCCCTGCGCCACCCGATCGGCAGCCCGCTGTGATCGCACTCCAGGGCGCGCGGGTGTGCGTCACCGGGGGAGCCCGGGGTATCGGTGCCGCCACGGCCGCCGCACTCGTCGAGCGTGGCGCGACCGTGTGGATCGGCGACCGCGATCTCGACGCCGCGACCGCCACGGCCGAGCGACTCGGACGCAGGGCCCGCGCAGTTCGCCTCGACGTCACCGATGTCGACTCGTTCGCCGCCTTCGTCGACACCGCGGCGGCGACGGGACCGATCGACATGCTCGTCAACAACGCGGGCATCCAGCACATGGGCCGCTTCGTCGACCAGGATCTCGCGGGGCTGCACCGTGAACTGGCGATCAACCTCGGGGCCGTCGTCACCGGCACCCACCTCGTGCTGCCCGGGATGATCGAGCGCCGGCGCGGCCACATCGTCAACGTGTCGTCGATGGCGGGCAAGGTCACCACACCCGGGATCGCGACCTACTGCGCGTCGAAGTTCGGCGTCGTCGCGCTGTCGAAGGCGATCCGTGCCGAGCTCGCCGGGACGGGCGTCACGATGACGACGATCCTGCCCGCGGCCACGCGCACCGATCTGACCGCGGGCGTCCGGTTGAGGTTGCAGCCCACGCTCGAACCCGACGATGTCGCCGCCGCGATCGTCGGCAGCGCCGGCCACGGCCGCGGGGAGGTCACCGTCCCGCGCCACCTCGCGCCGATCGGCATCCTCGAGGACCTCATCCCGTCGCCGATCATGTGGCGTCTCAAGCGGTTCGTCGGGGGTGCGGACTACGGCGCGTTCGACGAGGGGCAGCGGCAGGCGTACCTGGACCGCAGTCGGGCGTCCTGACGGTCCGTGCGGGCCTCAGCCGGCGGGCCGGCCGGCGACCTCGGCCGCGAGGACGTCCAGCGAGACACCGCCGAGAGCCAGTGCGCGCGAGTGGAAGTCCTTGAGGGTCCACTCCGGGTGCTGGCGGAGTGCGGCGGTGCGGGTCTGTTCCCAGACGCGCTGGCCGAGGGCATAGGAGGGGGCCTGGCCGGGCCAGCCCAGATAGCGGTCCAGTTCGAAGCGCAGCACCGAATGATCCATCGCGACCGACGAGGTCAGGAACGACCAGGCCTTGTCGGCGTCCCAGATCCCGCCGCCGAGGGACTCGGGTGCGGGCAGGCGACAGTGGACGCCGATGTCGACCACGACCCGCGCGGCGCGCAGGCGCTGGGAGTCGAGCATGCCCATGCGATCGCCCGGGTCCTCGAGCCAGCCGAGTTCGTCCATCAGGCGCTCGGCGTACAGGGCCCAGCCCTCGCCGTGCCCGGACGTGAACGAGGCGAGTTTGCGCCACGAGTTGAGGTCCGGATCCACGATCGCCGACCCGAGCTGGAGATGGTGCCCCGGGACGCCCTCGTGGTAGACGGTCGTCTTCTCCTGCCACGTGTGGAAGACGGTCTGGTCGTCGGGCACCGCCCACCACATGCGGCCGGGCCGGGCCAGATCCTCGCTGGGCTGGGTGTAGTAGATGATGCCGGTCGACGACGGCGCGAGCCGGCACTCGAGCCGGGACAGCCGGGCCGGGAGGTCGAAGTGGGTCCCCGCGAGGCCGGCGACCGCCGCGTCGGAGGTCGCCTGCATCCAGTCGACGAATTCGGCGCGATCGTGGATCTGGTACTGCGGCTGCCGGTCCAGCCAGGCGAGGGTCGCCGCGACGCCCTGTCCCGGAAGGAGACCCTCGGCGATCTCCTGCTGTTCGGCGACGATCTGCTGCAGGCGGGTCATCGCCCAGGCGTACGCATCGTCGGGATCCGCATCGGCACCCAGATACGCCGCCAGGTGCAGCAGGTACCGGTCGCGGCCGACGGCGTCGTCGTCGAGGGCGTGATCGAGAACCTCGGTGCGCAGGTAGTGCGCGAACGTCCCGAACGAGGTGCGCGCGGCGTCGAGCGCGGTCGCGAGCGTGCCAGCCAGCGCCGGGTCGGCAGCGATCGGCGCGGTGGTGCCGCCGATGGCGTCGGCCGCCGAATCCGCCTGCCGGGCGACGGCCTCCACCTGCCGGCGGGCCGGCGGCGGGCCGTGCCGAAGCCGATGCGCCAGACCGTCGACGACGCCGGTCAGCGAGGCCGGGATCGCGGTCAGCCGGGACAGGAAGACCTCGCGCTGTTCACGACTGTCGGTGGGCATGAGGTCGAAGACGTCGCGCAGTGCCTGCAGCGGCGACGCGATGACGTTGCAGGCGCCGATGTGCTCCCCGGCGTCGGCGAGCGCGAGTTCACGGCGCAGCGAGGCGCTCATCGTCGCGACGGTGACGCGGTCGATGGCATCGGTGACGTCGGCGCCCGCCAGCGCGGACAGGGTGCCCGCGGCGACCTCGGCGCGTTCGGCGCACCCCTGCGCGGAGAAGTCGGTCATCCGGTCGTCGTGCTCGCCGTGACCGATCTCGGTGGCGAACAGCGGATCCAGCGTGCACAGCCGGTCGAGGTGGGTTTCGGCGATCGCGTCGACCGCGGTGGGCCGGCGCGCGCCGGCGGCGTCGCCGGCGTTCACAGGTCGTCGGTGGCGAACGTGTCGCAGCGATTCGGGTCGCCCGCCTGGTAGCCGATGGTGAACCAGCGCGTGCGTTGCGCGGCCGAGCCGTGGGTCCAGCCCTCGGGATTGGAACCCGGGCCCTGGATGGTGTCGTCGCCGATGGCCTTCGCGGTCTGGATCACGCTCGCGATCTGATCCTCGGTGATCGGTGCCAGCAGTGCGTCGGGCCCGTCGTCGGCGTGGTGGGCCCACACCCCGGCCAGACAGTCGGCCTGCAACTCGACCCGGACCGAACCCGAGCGCGGTCCCTGCGAGCCCATCCGCTGACCCTTCGCGAGGGCGCCGGTGAGGTTCTGGACGTGGTGCCCGTACTCGTGGGCCACGACGTACTCCTGCGCGAGGGGCCCGTCGCTGCCGCCCATGCGCCGGAGCTGGGCGAAGAATGTCGGGTCGAAGTACGCCGTCGAATCGGCGGGGCAGTAGAACGGGCCGGTCGCCGAGCTCGCCGAGCCGCACCCGGTGTTCACCGCGTCGGCGAAGACGACCGTCTGCGGTGGCTTGTACTCGGGCCACAGGTCCGACCACACGGAGTCGACACTGACGGTGGTCGCCTTGATCCGGCAGATCGTGTTCTCGTTCGCCATCTCGTAGGTGCACGAGTCCAGCTGCTGCTGGATCTGCGCGGCGTCGGACGACGCCCCGGGCGCCGGACCGCCGGAGCCGAGCAGATCGCCGGGATTCACGCCGAAGAACAGGGCGACGATCGTGATGAGGAGCCCCGCACCACCACCCAGCGCGATACGGCCCCCGCCGCCCCCGCCACCGCCGGAGACGTTGC
>NZ_NGFO01000042.1 GCF_002149015.1 Gordonia lacunae
GGCGCCGAGGATGCCCGCCGACCCCCGACCCGCGTTCCGAGTGGCGACCGCATGGGTCACCGGGTTGCTGGCCGAGATCCGCGACGATCAACTCCGCGCGCCCACTCCCTGCGACGAATTCGACGTCCGGACGCTCTCGGCACACGTGGTCGCCACCGCCCAGCGTGCTCGCGCGCTGGCCGACGGCGCCGACGTCCGCGCGATGCCCACGATCGCCGAGCAACACGATGCCGCCACGTACGCCGCCCTGGTGGAGGCGGCCCTCGAGGGATGGGCCGACGACGCCACGCTGGGCCGCATGGTGCAGGTGCCGTGGGGTGAGGTGCCCGGCGCCGGCGCGCTGTGGGGCTACGTCAGCGAGACGCTCGTGCACGGCTGGGACCTCGCCGTCGCCACCGGGCAACCGGCGGAGGCCGACCCCGAGACGGCCGAGGCGACGCTGGCGGTCGCGAAGCAGTTCATCCCGGCCGGGATCCGCACCGACCCGATCGTCCCGTTCGGTGTCGTCGTCGAACCCCGGCCCGATGCCGGACCCACCGAACGCCTGGCGAACTGGACCGGCCGGCGGTCCGAGGGATGGTCCCCGGCTCCCTGACCCGAAAGAAGCGAACCGTCCAGTGCTCCCTGAGGAGCGTCCGGAGCGTGCGGAGGGTCACCCATCGCTCCCTGAGGAGCGTCCGGAGCCTGCGGAGGGCGCGTCACGAAGGGTCTTGGCGACCGGGGTTGCGAAGACCCTTCGTGACGCTCGCAAGCTCGCTCCTCAGGGAGCAGAGAATGACGCTCGCATGCTCGCTCCTCAGGGAGCAGGTGGTGGCGCTCGCAAGCTCGCTCCTCAGGGAGCAGGTGGTGGCGCTCGCAAGCTCGCTCTTCAGGGAGCAGGTCGTTGCGGGTGAGCGCTCAGCGTGCCGGCTCGCAGATGACGACCGGGATCGTCCGTTCCGTCCAGGCGGCGTAGGTGTCGTAGTCGGCGTAGGTGTCGACCAGGTCGGGCCACAGGTCGGCGCGTTCGGCATCGGTGGCGGTCCGCGCCACGAGGTCGTGCTTCTCCTTGCCGACCTGAATGGTGACCTTCGGGTTGTCCCGGAGATTCAGGTACCAGGCCGGGTGCTTGGCAGACCCGCCCTGGGACGCGACGACCACGAACGACTCGCCGCGCCGCAGATAGATCAGCGGTGCGGTGCGCGGCTGCCCCGACTTGCGGCCGATCGTGGTCAGCAGGCACACCGGAGCGGGCTTGCGCAGGCCGGCGCCGACCCGCCACGTTCCCCCGACCCGGCCTCCGGTGGCCTTGTACAGCGCGGTGTTCGCCTTCGACCCCAGTTTGATGAACTTGCTGACGATGGGTGAATCCAGTTGTGCCGGCTTGTTGTCCGGATCGAAGGCGGGCATCAGATCCGCTCGAGGATGGTGCCGGTGGCCATCGCGCCACCTGCGCACATCGTGACCAGCGCGGTCTGCCCGTCCCGGCGCTCCAGCTCGTGCAGCGCCGTGGTGATCAGCCGAGAGCCGGTGCTGCCCACGGGATGTCCCAGCGCGATGGCGCCACCGTTGACATTCACCTTGTCCAGGTCGGCGCCGTGGACCTGCGCCCAGCTGAGGACGACGGAGGCGAAAGCCTCGTTGATCTCGACGATGTCGATGTCTGACAACGACATACCCGACTTCGCCAGGACGCGTTCGGTCGCCTGGACGGGGCCGTCGAGATGGAAGTGCGGCTCCGAGCCGACGAGCGCCTGCGCCTTGATGCGGGCCCGGGGGGTGAGGCCCAGCTCGCGGGCCTTCGACTCGTCCATGATGAGCACGGCGGCCGCGCCGTCGGAGATCTGCGAGGACGTCCCCGCGGTGTGGATTCCGCCCTCGAGAACGGGTTTGAGTGCGGACAGGGACTCGAGTGTGGTGTCGCGCAGGCCCTGATCGCGGCTGACGTCGAGGATGTTTCCGGTGAATTCACCCTCTTTGGTGCGCTCGGGCGCCTTGAGGCTCAGGACCTCGCGGTCGAATCGACCCTCGTCCCATGCCGTGCGGGCGTTGCGCTGGCTGCGCTCGCCGAGCGCATCGATGTCGGCGCGCGTGATACCGCGTCGCTTGGCGATCCGTTCGGCGGCCTCGAACTGGTTCGGCATGTCCACGTCCCACGAATCCGCGTGGTAGGGGCCGGCGCCGGTGCCGACATTCGCGCCGAGCGGGACGACGGACATCGTCTCCACTCCGCAGGCGACGCCGATCTCGATCGCGTCGGAGGCGATGAGTCCGGCGATCAGGTGATTGGCCTGCTGTGCCGAACCGCACTGGGCATCGATGGTGGTGGCTCCGGTCGCCTCCGGCAGACCCGCGGACAGCCAGGCCTTGCGGGTGATGTTGCCGGCCTGGGCGCCGGCCTGCGTGACGCACCCGCCGATCGCCTGTTCGACGAGCGCGGGGTCGATACCCGCCTTCTCGAGGAGACCCCGCTGGGTGATGCCGAGCAACTCCTCGGCGTGCAGGCCCGAGAGCCAGCCGCCGCGCTTGCCGATCGGCGTCCGCGCCGCTTCCACGATGACCGGAACGCCCATCGCCACTCCTTCGTTCGTACCGTGGACCCAACTGTCCACGGGATAGGTCTCGACGGCCGTCGAGACCGCTCCACTCAAGCTAGAACACGTTCTATGTTTGCGTCTACGCTGGGGTTGGCGTCGCACTCGGGGCGGTGCCCGGAGCCGCCGTCCGGCGCACCGCGTCGCTGCTGCACGATGGCAAATGCGGACGGATCTCGAAGCCAACGTCGCAGGTCGGGGTGTCGGACCCGGAATGAAACTAGAACAAGTTCTCGTCTGAGGGTGTCGAATGCGTCACAGTGTGCTTCAATGTGATTGAAACAGGTTCTAAATCTCACAGCGAGGTGGTGTGACGTGACCCAGGCCCAGAGCGCCCCGATCGGCAGCGAGCCGACCCCGGCGGATTCTGCGCGCACGAGCCCTTCCGACGTAGTCGCGAAGTGCCCGTTCATGGAGCAGGAGGGGTGGGATTTCACCAACCCCGACCTGCTCGAGCAGGGAATCCCCGTGCAGGAGTTCGCGCAACTGCGCAAGACCGCGCCGGTCTGGTGGAATGCCCAGGCACCCGGCAAGGGTGGTGGTTTCCACGACGGCGGCTACTGGGTGATCTCCAAGCACGCCCATGTCCGCGAGATCTCGAAGAACAACGAGGACTGGGAAACCAACGCCAACGGCGTCATCATGCGTTTCGAAGACGACATGACCGCCGATCAGATCGAGATCACCAAGGCGCTGCTGATCAACCACGATCCGCCGGAGCACACGCGACTGCGCAAGCTGGTGTCCAAGCTGTTCACCCCGCGCGCCGTCCACTCCCTCGAGGAGAAGCTCGACGACGCCGCCCGCGACATTGTCGCCAAGGCCGCGGCGAAGGGTAGTGGCGACTTCGTCAAGGACGTCGCCGTCGACCTGCCCCTGCTGGCCATCGCCGACCTGCTCGGTGTGCCGGAGGTGGACCGGGAGAAGCTGTTCGACTGGTCGAACTCGATGATGAACGCCGACGATCCGGACTACACCACGGATCCGCAGCAGGCCAACGCCGAGATCCTCGGCTACGGCTACACGATGGCCGAAGAGAAGCGCAAGAACCCGGGCGAGGACATCGTCACCACACTGGTGAACGCCGACATCGACGGGCAGTCGCTCGACGAGACCGAGTTCGGGTTCTTCTTCATCCTCCTGACCGTGGCCGGCAACGAGACCACGCGTAACGCGATCAGCCACGGGATGAACGCCTTCCTGGACAACCCCGATCAGTGGGAACTGTTCAAGAAGGAGCGTCCGGCGACGGCTGTCGACGAGATCGTCCGGTGGGCGACCCCGGTCAACGCCTTCCAGCGGACGGCCAAGCGGGACACCCAGATCGGCGGCGTCCACATCGCCAAGGGTGAGCGCGTCGGCATGTTCTACGGCTCGGCGAACTACGACGAGGACGTCTTCGACGACCCGTTCTCGTTCAACATCATGCGCGACCCCAACCCGCACGTGGGGTTCGGCGGCAACGGCGCGCACTTCTGCGTCGGTGCGAACCTGGCGCGGATGGAGATCAACCTGATGTTCAACGCGCTCGCCGACCTGGTGCCCGACATCACCAAGCTCGCCGCGCCGCGCCGCCTGCGGCACGGTTGGATCAACGGGGTCAAGGAACTCCGCGTCGACTACGGCACCAAGTGACCGCAGCAGAGGACACCGCAGGGCGCCAGGCTCCGGCCTACCTCGGCATCGACCGGGAGAACCATCCGGCAGTCGTGGCGGGTCGTCGTTCGCGCGAGTTCGTCGAATCGCGGGACAAGCAGGCCTGGATCGACAACTTCGCGGCCGACGCCACGGTCGAGGACCCGGTCGGTCCGTCGATGTTCGACCCGGACGGCGTCGGATTCCGTGGTCACGACCAGATCGCCGAGTTCTGGGACAAGTCGATCGGGACCACCGAGAACATCGACTTCCGCTTCGATGAGGAGATCATCTGCGGGAACGAGGTCGCCTACATCGGCAGCATCGTCACCCACATCGCGGGTCACGTGTCCGAGGCGCGGGGCGTGTTCACCTACCGCGCGGACGCCGATGGGAAGCTGTCGGCACTCCGCGCATTCTGGGAGGTCGAGAAGACGATCAACTCGGTGCGCAAGGCCTGAGGGGCGCACTACAGTCCGCCGCGGGCGGGACAGGTGACCTCACCTGTCCCGCCCGCGGTCGTCTGTGGCCCGTCTGATCGGTCACCGGGAGTTCGGTCATCCGCCGTTACAGCCGGCCGGGTGTGCCGGAAGATGTGACGACAGGGTGGTCCACGGCCCCGCGGGCCTACGACAGCCCACGGTGCCGACGACGAAGGGGGAACGACTCGAAGCCGGGCGCGGTCGATCAGTTCGAGGCGGTGTATCGCGAACACGTGGCGGGGGTCTGGCGCTACGTGCGGACGCGCGTGCCCGGGAACGTCGATGCCGACGATGTGACCGCAGAGGTCTTCGTCAAGGCGATGCGTTCGTGGGACCGGTTCGACGAACGACGCGGCAGCGTCGGCGCATGGCTGGTCGGGATCGCACGGCATGTGGTCGCGGACTGGTGGACGCGGCAGTCGCGTGAGGTGCCGGTCGCCGAGGTCGACACCGGGAACGCGGACGCACCCGCTGTCGACGGCGATCCCGAGACCGTGATGTTGCGCGCCGCCGCGGCCGACGACGTCCGTAGCCGGTTGTGGGTACTCACGGCGCGGGAACGGGAGGCCGTGACCCTGCGCTTCGCCACCGAACTCACCTCGGAGGAGATCGGGGCGACGATGGGGATCTCGGCGACCGCCGCGCGAATGCTCGTCTATCGCGGGGTGGCGAAGTTGAGGGAGGTGATGCCGAGGTGACGCCGCACGATCCGAGCGGGCCCGCCGGTGCCGGATCCGGAGAAGCATACGACCCCGCGGATGTCGCGGCGGCCGAGCGGCTCGACGCCTCGATCGCGGCTGTCCTCGACGGCCGGGTCACCCCGGGTGTCGGAGACCCTGAACTCGACCGGCTCGCCGGCGGCTTCCGGCCCGTCCCGCCCGCGTCGACCTACGCCGCGGTCGAACGCGGCCTCCGTTCGCAAGGGCGCGCCCGCTCCGGGCCTCGGTGGGCGGCGGCGCAGGTGGCCGCGGCCGTGCTCGGCGTGGTCCTGATCATCCATGGCATCGGGAACATGGTTGCCGGCGAATGGATCTCGACGTCGCTCGGTGAGCCGTACAACCAGCACGCGATGGTCGACGGAGGGCTGGCGTTCATCGCCCTGGGCGCCGCGATCGCGGTCGCCTCCACGCGCCGGCGCTGGCTGCCCGTCGCGGTCATCGTGGGTGTGCCGCTCGGACTCGTCATGGGTGGACGTGGTGTGCACGAGATCGGCGTCTTCGCCTGGGGTGCGATGGCGCACGGCGCGGTGGGTGTGGCCGCGCTGGTGTTGCTGCTCACGCATGCCGTGGGCCGGCGTTACAGCCGTCGGTCGGATCGGGAAGGACGGATATGAGAGCACTGCATCGAATCCGGAATTACGTACGCGCCATGCGGCGGGCCCGCCGCCACCGCACCGAACTCGTCGGCGTACTGGCACGACGGCCGGTGGCCGCAGCCGGGATCGCCGGGATGGAGAGCGCGCTGCTGCTGTCCAACCGGATGGACCCGAAACTGAAGGAACTCGCCGAGCTCAAGGCGGCGGGCATGGTCAGCTGCGAGTTCTGCCTCGACATCGGATCGGCACTCGCCTCCGGCGCGGGCATCACCGAGCAGCAGCTCCGTGACCTCCCGCGGTATCGGGAGTCGACCGCCTACGACGAGCTCGAGAAGCTGGTCATCGGCTATGCCGAGGCGATGACGCGGACACCGGCCGTCGGGGACGACCTCGCGGAGCTGCGCCGAGGGCTGGCCGAACATCTGTCGGAGACGCAGATCGTCGAACTCGCCATGACGGTCGCCTGGGAGAACCAACGCGCGCGCCTCAACCAGTCGCTCGGGGTGCGGCCCACCGGGATGTCCGACGGCCTCGCCTGCGCTGTCCCCGAACGTATTTCGTAGCGTCCATGCGCGTACGGCGCGCATGGACGCCACGAAACCCCGGTCAGTGCAGGGGCTTGTCGGCGCCGACGAGCCACATCGAGAAGTACTGCGAACCGCCGCCGTAGGCGTGGCCCAGGGCCTTGCGGGCGTCCGCGACCTGATGGTCGCCGGCCTTGCCCATGACCTGGATGGCGGCTTCGGCGAACCGGATCATGCCCGACGCCCCGATCGGGTTCGACGACAGCACGCCGCCGGATGCGTTGAGTGGGAGGCGACCGCCGATCTCGGTGTCCCCGGACTCCGTGAGCTTCCAGCCCTCGCCCTCGGCGACGAAGCCCAGGTTCTCCAGCCACATGGGCTCGAACCAGGAGAACGGCACGTAGATCTC
Source organism: Gordonia lacunae (assembly GCF_002149015.1). Lineage (GTDB taxonomy): Bacteria > Actinomycetota > Actinomycetes > Mycobacteriales > Mycobacteriaceae > Gordonia > Gordonia lacunae. Next base: position 6,939 of record NZ_NGFO01000042.1, read on the forward strand.
GGCGGCGTCGATCTCCTCGAGCGGATTGCTGATACCGCCGGCCTTCCACAGGGCGGCGGCGGCATCGCGACCGGCCTGCGGGCTGACCACATTGCGGTGTGCATAGGACAACGGCTCGGTGCGCATCGCGGTGGCATGGATCCATGCCACCGGATCACCCGCGGCGATCGCGGCGTCCGCGACGTCTTCGCTACCGATGACGACCGCGCACGCCCCGTCCGACGACGGACAGGTCTCGTCGTACCGGATCGGGTCCCACAGCATCTGCGAGCTCATGACCTTCTCGACGGTCTGATCCGGCTGGTGCAGGTGCGCAAGCGGATTCAACGCGCCGTTGCGGCGGTCCTTGGCGGCGACCATCGCACCGATGTGCTCGGGAGCCCCGGACTGCCGGATGTAGGCGCGCACGTGGGGGGCGAAGAAGCCGCCCGCACCCGCGCCCACCGGCTTGGTGAACGGCACCGGGATCGACAGGGCCCACATCGCGTTGGACTCCGACTGCTTCTCCCACGCGACGGCCAGGACCCGCTTGTGCACTCCCGCGAAGACGAGCGACGCCGCGACGTTGGCCGTCGAGCCGCCGACCGAGCCCGCGGTGTGCACGCGGATGAGGCGTTTGCCGACCGCGCCGATGGCCTCGGCCATCGCGAGTTCGGGCATCATCGACCCCTCGAAGAGGTCCGGCGCCTTGCCGATGACGATCGCTTCGATGTCGTCGAGCGAGACCTTGGAGTCGATCAGCGCGGCGTCGATGGCCTCGCGGACCATGCCTGCCATCGTCACGTCGGACCGCTTGGCGACGTACCGTGTCTGCCCGGTGCCCAGCACCGCGGCACGATTGTTGTGTCCCATCAGTTCTCAGGCCCCCTCGTTGTTCTGGGCACTCAGGGTGACCACCATGTTCTGTTGCAGCAGTGGCCCGCTCGACGCGTGCGCGACCGCGGTGCCGGCGTTGCCCCCGAGGATCTCGGTGGCCGCGTATCCGATGCGCTGGAGGCCGGCGGAGAACAACGAGTTGCCGGCCAGGGAGCCGCCGGACGGGTTGATCCGCACCGAGTCGGGCAATCCCAGGGCAGTGCGGACGATGATCTCCTGGTGCGTGTACGACGCGTTGATCTCGGCGACGTCAACCGCTCGGCTGCGGTTCCCGAACGCGGTGTCGCCGGCAAGCTTCGTCGACGGTGAGACGGTGAGATCGCGCGCGCCGAAGTTGGGAGTGTCGATACGGTGGTCCCACCCGGTGACGAATGCGGGATTGGCCACCAGCTCACGGGCTTTTCGCTCACTGGCGATGACGACCGCAGCGGCGGCATCGGTGTAGGGCGCGATGTCGTGCCGGCGCAACGGGTTCGCGACGTACTCGCGGCCGAGGAGGTCGTCGACGGAACCGCCGAAGGTGCGTGCGCCGATCTCGGCCATGTCGGCCTCGGTCCACGCGCCGGCGTCGATGCCGGCGCGCGCCTGGAGGGCGCCGAGCGAGCGGGCGTCCGGATGTAGCGGGGCGACGGTGTACGGGTCGGTCTGCAGCGTGAGCGTCTGATCGGCGTTGCCCGCGGTGGCCTTGCCGAATCCGTAGGCGAGAGCGAGGTCTACCTCGCCCGTCGCGATCTTCACCCAGGCCTCGTACAGGGCCCAGGCGCCGTCCATCTCGACGTGCGACTCGTTGATGGGCGGCATGGCGCCGATCGAGTCGATCGCGGAGATGAAGGAGAATGCGCGCCCGGCAAGGTAATCGGAGGAGCCGCTGCACCAGAACTCGATGTCGGTGCGGGCGATGCCGAGCTCGGCGTAGAGCTTGTCGAAACAGGGGATCAGCATCTCGACACCGTTGGTGGTGCCGTGGGTGCCTGCGACATTCGGGCTGTGTGCGAAGCCGATGATCGCGATCGGTGGCAGTGTCATCAGTGGTGGTCCTTCATCACAGGTGGGCGCGGTAGGTGTCGTAGTCGGCGTCGGGCTCTCCGGTGGGGGCGAAGTGACTGATGTTGCCGATCGAGTACTCCCATTCGGCTTCGGGGAGCCAGACGGCCTTGACGCGCATGCCCATTCGGACCTCGGAGGCCTCGCAGTCGAGGATCAGGTGCAGGAACGGGATGTCCGCGCCGTCGAGCAACACGTACGCCGCCACGTAGGGAGGTGTGATCCGCTGCCCCTGAAAGGGCACGTTGACGATGCAGAACGTGGTGACGATGCCGGTGTGGGCCAGCTCGACGCGTTCGGATGCGGGCGAACCGTCGGCGGGGCTGACCCCGCGCGGCGGGAAGTACACGCGGCCGGCGTCGACGCCCGCACCGATGCGGGTGCCGATCAGCTTGCCCGCCTTGAGGCCTTCGAGGTAGACGGACTCTTCCTCGTTGGCCGAGTGGGTGATCTCGGTGCTGACCGGGGTGGGGATGACGACGAGCCCCGTCTCGGCGCCCTGGGGCGCGTCCGCGGTGTTGGCCGGGGCGGTGGCGGGCTCCTCGCCGGGCGCGAAGTACGCGATGTCGTCGATGCGACCGATGCGGGCCGCGCCGAAGACCGCGTGCACCCGCAGGCCGGTTGCCAATTCGTCGGGTGAGTCAGCCGAAACCGCGTGCAGCAGAGTGGTGTCCGCGCCGTCGAGGCGGATCAGTGCCCACGCGAAAGGTGTGTCCAGCGGCTGGCCCGGCGCCGGCTCGGGGTTCCACGTCCACGTGGTCACCGTGCCGACGGTCGACACCTCGACGAACTCGGCGGACTGGGCGCCGGTGACGGGATCGAACTCGACCGGGGGGACCGACACCTTGCCGTCACTGCCCTTGGACCCGATGATCCGGCCGTCGCGCAAGGCGAGCGCGAACTGACTCAGAACCGGGCCCAGCGACCGTGTGTAGTCGAAGGAGTTGGTCAGGGGAGCGGTCAGGATGGGGGACTTCGGCTCGGGCACCTCGGCGACGGGATTCGGGGCGGCCGGAGACGTTACGCTCATGCTCACATCTCGAGTAGAACACGTTCTAGTATTGGACACAAGATGCATGTCAGGCCGTGGGAACGCGCGGCCGGGTGAGAGAGGGAGTGCCGGTGAAGCTCGGTCTGCAACTGGGGTACTGGGGTGCCGATCCGATTCGCGAAGCCCCGGAGCTGATCGCGACCGCGGAGGAATGCGGGTTCGACGCCGTGTTCACCGCGGAGTCGTGGGGCTCCGACGCCTACACGCCGCTGGCGTGGTGGGGCGCCGCGACCTCGCGCGTCCGGCTGGGCACCGCGGTGGCCCAACTGTCGGCGCGTCCGCCGACCTCGCTCGCCATGCACGCGCTCACCCTCGATCATCTCTCCGGCGGTCGGCACATCGTCGGACTCGGGGTGTCGGGTCCGCAGGTGGTGGAGGGCTGGTATGGCGAACCGTTCGCAAAACCGTTGGCACGCACCCGTGAATACGTGCGCATCGTCCGGGACGTGCTGGCCCGGCAGGACAAGGTGACCAGCGCGGGTCCGCACTATCCGCTGCCGTATCCGGCCGATGCGCCCGGGGCGACCGGGCTCGGCAAACCGCTCAAGCCGATCACCCACCCGCTGCGTGCCGACGTGCCGATCTGGCTGGGCGCCGAAGGGCCGAAGAACGTCGCCCAGACCGCGGAGATCGCCGACGGATGGTTGGCGATCTTCTTCAGTCTCGGCCTCGCCGATCAGTACAACTCCTGGCTCGACGAGGGATTCGCGCGTCCGGGTGCGCGTCGCACGCGGGAGGACTTCGAGGTGGCCGCGACGGTGCAGGTGGTGATCACCGACGACGTGCCCGCAGCCATCGACCGGTACCGGCCGTCGACCGCGCTGTATGTCGGCGGGATGGGTGCCAAGGAGAAGAACTTCCACGCCGAGCTGTACAAACGGATGGGCTACGGCGACGCGGTCGACGAGATCGTGAACCTGTTCCTCGATGGCAGGAAAGCCGAGGCGATGGCTGCGGTGCCCGACGAGATGGTCCGCGAGACGATGCTCGTCGGCACGGCCGACGAGGTACGCGCTCAGATCAAGGACTGGGAGGCGGCCGGCGTCACGATGCTGATGGTCACCGCCCGGGACACCGCGACGATCCGGGAGCTGGCGACGCTGGTGTGACCGACGTGCCCGTGGCCGAGGTCCTGGCGAACGGCAGGGTCGCCCACGTCGACCACTGTCGCAACCGGAGAAGCTGCGCCGCGCATCGTGATCGAACATAGAATCTCTCCCGTGCAGCACGGTGATGACGATCTTCGGTGTGGGGACGCCGACCACGAACGGGACGGCCTCCCGGCAGGGCGACCGAACACGACGTCCGACCGGATGCCGTCGGGGATTCGGCGCATCGGCGCCTTCCGCTTCTTCTACGACGGTGAGAAGTGGGAGTGGTCCGATGAGGTCGCCGCCCTGCACGGCTATGCGCCGGGTGAGGTCGAACCGACCACCGAACTCATGCGCCGCCACAAGCATCCCGACGATCGCGCTCACTTCGACGCGGTGCTGGCCGAGATGCTGACCAATCACGCGCCGTTCTCGAGTCGGCACCGGATCATCGACACGTCGGGGCGGGTTCACCCGGTCGCGGTCATCGCGCATTCCATCGCCGATGCCGCGGGAGAAGCCATCGGCACCGAGGGCTTCTACCTCGATCTGACCGACGCCGAGATGGCCGTGGTGCAACGGCGCGTCGACGACCAGGTGCGGGCCTTCCGCGACAGCAGCGGGGTCATCGAGCAGGCGAAGGGCATGCTCATGCTGGTCTACGGCGTCAACGCCGACCGGGCGTTCGATGTGCTCCGGTGGCGGTCACAGCAGGAGAACGTCAAGATCCGGGACGTCGCCGCGGCGCTCCTCGACGAGATCCAGGCGGGCCTGGTCATGGAGGACCACCACCGTCGGCGTCTCGACGAGATCGTGCTGCGTCCCCGCAGGAACGCAGGGAACCCGCCGGACGCCTGACGATCGAGCGCGCACCGCGCAGTAAAAGATGCAGCGCGGGATGACGTTCCGCCTGGCTACTCGCCGGTGAACTCCGGCGTGCGCTTCTCGGCGAACGCGCGGGGGCCGACCTTGGCGTCCTTGGACTTGAAGACCGAGATGCCGATCTTCGCGTCGATCTCGAAGGCATCGAGTTCGTGCAGGCCCTCGGTGTCGCGGATGGTCTTGAGGATGCCCTGCACCGCGAGCGGGCCGTTGGCGGCGATCTTCCCGGCGAGATCGAGCGCCTTGTCCAGGGCGGTGCCATCGTCGACGACGTGACCGATGAGCCCGTACTCCAGCGCCTCGCGCGCGGTGATGTGGCGGCCGGTCAGCAGGATGTCGCAGGCGACCGTGTATGGGATCTGCCGGACGAGGCGGACCGCACTGCCACCCATCGGGTAAAGGCCCCAACGGGCCTCGGAGACAGCGAACTTCGCGCTCTCACCGGCAACTCGGATGTCGGTGCCCTGCAGGATCTCGGTACCGCCGGCGATCGCCGGGCCCTCCACGGCGGCGATGAGCGGTTTGGTGAGCCGGCGCCCCTTGAGCAGGGCCGGCAACGAGGCCGGATTCCAGGCGCCCGAATCGACGGTGTCGCCGGGCGCGTTCTTGTTCATGCTCTTGAGGTCGGCGCCCGCGCAGAAGTACCCGCCGGCACCGGTGAGGATGGCCACCCGGATGTCGGGATCGGCATCGACCTGATCCCACGCCTCGGTCATGATCCGCATCATCTCGGTCGACAGCGCGTTGCGCGCCTCCGGACGGTTCATCGTCACGATCAGGACGTGCCCGCGCTTCTCGACGAGGCACTCGGGTGCCTTCTCGGTGACGGACTCGGCGGGGGTTGCTGTGGTCATCGCTGCACTCCGGTGTCGCTGTCGGGGGTGTCGCTGTGCTCGGGTGGTCACCGTGCTCAGGTGATCGCGGCGGCCATGTTTTGCCGCTTGCCCAGAACGATAACACGTTCTAATTTTGAAGCCATGGCCTACACGATCGCCGACCTCATCGAGCATGCCGTCGACCTGGTTCCCGAGCGCATCGCGCTCGAGTCCGGTGACCGCACGCGCTCCTACGCCGAACTGGAGGCGCGGTCGAACGCCCTCGCCCACGAACTCCGCGAACTGGGCGTGCAGCCGGGTGACCGGGTGGGTCTGTACAGCCGGAACACCATCGAGTCGGTGGAGGCGATGGTCGCGATCTTCAAGGCCCGCGCGGTCATGGTGAACGTCAACTACCGCTACGTCGAAGCCGAGCTCGAACACATCTTCACCGACTCCGGGATGAAGGTGCTGATCCACGAACGCAGCTTCGCCACCCGCGTCTGCAACACGTTGCCGAAGTCGCCCGATCTCGAATATCGGATCGTCATCGAAGACGGGTCCGAGGCAGAGCTCTGCTGCGCGGGCCACAGCGATGCGATCCGGTTCGAGGACGCGATCGCGGCGTCGTCGACCGAACGCGACTTCGAAGACCGCAGTGACGACGACCTGTACATGCTCTACACCGGCGGCACCACCGGGAAGCCGAAGGGCGTGGTCTGGCGACAGGTGGACGTGTGGCGTGTCCTCGGTGGCGGAATCGACTGGTACACAAGCGAACCCGTACCCGACGAGTGGCACCTCGCCAAGACCGGTGCCGAGGGCGGGCAGCTCGTCCGGTACCCGATCCCGCCGTTCATCCACGGCGGCTCGCAGTGGGCCATCTTCCAATCGTTGTTCGCCGGCGGAAAAGCGGTGGTGTATCCCGAGTTCAGCGGTTCCGCCGCCTGGGACATCGTCGAGCGGCACAAGGTCAACGTCGTGTTCATCACCGGAGACGCGATGGGCCGCCCCATGATCGAGGCGCTGGAGAACGGCGGCGAGCGCGATCTGTCCAGCGTGCTGTCGGTTGCGTCGTCCGCCTGTCTCTTCTCGCCGAGCGTCAAAGAACAGTTCCTGGACCGGTTCCCGAATTCCGTCATCATCGACGCGATCGGTTCGTCGGAGACCGGCTTCGGCGGAATGGGAGTGGTCGCCAAGGGTACGCCGCACACCGGTGGCCCGCGGGTCAAGGCCGACAGTGAGACCCACGTCCTGCGGGAGGACGGCACCCCGGTGGAGCCGGGCAGCGGCGAGGTCGGCGTCCTCGCACGATCCGGACACGTGCCGCTGCGCTACCACAACGATCCGGAGAAGTCGGCCAAGACGTTCAAGGTCTTCGACGGCGTGCGGTACTCGCTGCCCGGCGACAACGCCGTCCTCGAGGCCGACGGGACGATCACCATGCTCGGCCGCGGGTCGGTGTCGATCAACACCGGTGGCGAGAAGGTGTTCCCCGAGGAGGTCGAAGGGGCGCTCAAGGCCCATCCGGACGTGTTCGACACCGTCGTGGTGGGCGTGGCCGACGATCGGTGGGGTCAGCGCGTCGCGGCGGTCATCGCCACCCGGGACGGGACCCGCCCGTCGCTCACGAGTCTCAACGATGTCGTCCGAAAAGAGCTGGCGGGCTACAAGTGTCCGCGCAGTGTGTGGTTCGTGGACGAGATCAAGCGTTCTCCCGCAGGCAAACCCGATTATCGATGGGGGGCGTCGGTCACCACCGAGCGTCCCGCCGACGAGGCGCTGTAGAGCGCCGGAAGCGAGCTGACAACATGCGTACTGAACTGGCCGAGAAGTTCGGCATCGAGTACCCGATCTTCGGATTCACCCCCAGCCAGGATGTGGCGGCGGCGATCAGTCGCGCCGGCGGTCTCGGTGTGCTGGGCTGTGTCCGCTTCAACGAGGCCGAGGAGCTCGACGAGGTCCTGGAGTGGATGCACGAGAACACCGACGGCAAACCGTTCGGCGTCGACGTGGTGATGCCCGCCAAGATCCCGACCGAGGGCTCGAAGATGGACCTCGACTCGATGATCCCGCCGGAGCACCGGGCGTTCGTCGAACGCACGCTGGACGATCTGGGTGTACCCCCGCTGCCGGGCGGTGACCGGGTCGACGCAGGGGTGCTCGGCTGGTTGCACTCGGTCGCGCGCTCGCATGTCGATGTCGCGATGGAACACCGTCGTAAATACGGACAGATCAAGCTGATCGCCAACGCACTGGGCTCGCCGCCGGCCGACGTCATCCAGACCGCCCACGACAACGGCGTCCTGGTCGCCGCGCTCGCGGGCGCGAAAGAGCATGCGCTGCATCACGTCGAGGCCGGCGTCGACATCGTCATCGCCCAGGGCTACGAGGGCGGCGGGCACACCGGTGAGGTCACCTCGATGATCCTGTGGCCCGATCTCGTCGACGCGGTCGGTGACACCGCGCCGGTCCTCGCGGCCGGTGGTGTGGGCAGTGGCCGCCAGATCGCCGCGGCGATCGCGCTTGGTGCGCAGGGCGTCTGGATGGGCACGTACTGGCTGACGGCGGCGGAGTACAAGCTCGGCGTGCCGGAGGGTTCGGACAAGCCGTCGACCGTCCAGCAGGCGCTGCTGAAGGCGACATCGCGGGACACCGTGCGCCGCCGCATCTACTCGGGAAAGCCTGCGCGACTGCTGAAGACGGCCTGGACCGATGCCTGGGACGCCGAGTCCGCGCCCGAACCGTTGCCGATGCCGCTGCAAAACCTTCTCGTCGCCGAGGCGCACGCAAGGATCTCGCAGGCCGACAACCCCGACGTCGTCGCCATGCCGGCCGGTCAGATCGTCGGCCGCTGCAACGCGATCACGCCCGTCGCCGACCTCATCGCCGACCTCGTCAGCGAGTACGACGAGGCCGTCGGCCGGATGAACAAGACGCTGGGCGGCTGAGGTCGCCGGGACACTCCGGATCGATGGGGGCGGCGGTGCGGCGACGTCATGTCAGCGCACGTCGGCACGCAAGAACTTCGGGTGGTCCAGAAGCTAGGTGATCGCGGCCGCGACGACCGCGACCACGGTCGAGGTCAGCAGCGAGTTCCGTTCGTCGAAGGCGTTGAACAAGAGGCCACCGAAGCCGGCGCCGCCGCGCAAAACCGAGGGTGTGATCGTCACGTGGTCTGGTGCGGCGTTCGCGATCATGGGGGAAAGGATTGCCGCGGTTGCGCGTCCGAGTGCGGCGCCGAATGCGCGAAGCAGGTATCTACCGGTCATGGTGTCGGGTATCTCGTACGGCGTGCTGGTGCCAGTGACACCACCCGGCGCGCACACCCACCACCAATGGACACATTCCCCATCGTCCGGCGGGCGCTGGTGTCAATCGGTGGTGGGTTTGTGAGGCGGTGGCTGTATCACGAGCCGGCGAAAAACAGTACGGCGATCGCGAAGCCGGCCAAAACCACCATGGTGCCGATGGCGACGCCGGTACACACCTGCCTGGTGATGCCGTGGGCGCACGTTCCGATGGCACTGCACACGAACACTAGAACGCCGATAACGAGCCCTAGCCCCCACAAGAGCGCATATGCCAAAAGGGTTGTCGCGGACGCGGCGATTGTGGCGAAGGGTGTTACTGGGCCGAAGAACCGAGTATCCACGTGTCAGGCCTCCACCAGCATCAACACAGTTCCGCTGACGCACGTGGCTACCGCAATCACTGCTGCCCACCCCCGCATCGAATTACCGAGGAAGAAGAGAACCAACGACGTCGTCAGAGCAGCGACTGCGAAGAGCAGACGAGAGACGGTCGCCGACCACAGACCAGGTGCAGCCGGTACCACAAACATGGCGACCATGACGAGGACAACTGTCGCTGTCTGAGCCGCAAAGATGGTCTGTCCTGCGCGAGCGTTTGGATCAGCTGGCTTGTCGGTGGAAGACGTCATGGATTCAGCGTGCCTCGTAGGGATTCGAGGCACCGAGGGTACCGGGGAGTTCAAGATGTCTCATCGAACCTCTTTCAGTTCAGGGGGATTCTCGGCGTCGCCCAGATCAGTCATGCCAGCGATCTCGCCTGTCTCGACCGGAATCCAGTCGTTGCCTGGAGAGGCATTGACGACCTCCTGTTCGAACCGATCGAGATCGTCTTTATAGCTGCCGTAATCGTGGTGGAGGGGAAGATTGAGCATTGGACCGGTCTCATGGTGGTCACCTGCCTCGTCTTGGTGCAGGACCTGAGTGCGGCCATCGGGAAGGTACTGATATGTCTCCATGGAAGGAAAATCTGTGGCTTCGCCCGACACTCGCGCACCACCGTGCCCGGGGGTCACAATGGTCTGGCCATTGACGGACCAGCCAACTTTCTCTGGCCCAGGTGGTGCGAGCGGGTCCCAACCGTCATATGCGATCGCGACCGTTCCATCAGATAACTGGCTCGCCTTCACCGACGGAGTTCCGGTCTTGACGTTTCCTTTGTCATCGCATGAAGGGTTTTGACGTGCCACTATCACGCCGTTCTCGTAATCGATGAAATAGGACACGCGGGTGTTCTCAGGAGCGAAGTTCGCATCGAACCCTCGGTTGTCTCCGAGGTTTCTGTTGAACCGGTTCCAGCCAGGACCTGCAATGACCTTGTCGATCGGAATGAACAACCCGGTGGCGACGACTCCCTGCCCCGGAACAGGTTTGATCTTGATCACACTGACAACCGGCGGGACGCCCTGGTTCTTCGCGTTGTAGCTGTGCGGGTCCAACGCGGCGGCCATCCGCCACTCGTTCTCACCGACCGGGACTCGACCGTAGACTTCGCGAAACGCGTCCACTTGGTTCGCCACACGCGTCATCGACCCGCTGGACGTGGCGATCGAAGCCGGGGTGATGCCGCCAAGTGCAGCCAACGCGGAGCTGACGGCTGCGCTCGTGTCGCTCACCGCCTGGTCCGCAGATATTCCGAGATTGCGCAAGGCGGTCTGGTGTTGAAAGGCGACATTCTCGTCGTACTCGGTGTCCGGTGGAGCTTTCGCTGTCTCGAAGGCCACCTCGTACTCGCGGCTGCCGCGGTTGAGCACATAACCCTGGGACTCTGATGACTTTGTCCCGTTCTCGAGGGCAGTGACTGCCCCTTCGATGGAAAACGCGCCGCGGTTCATCGCATCGGCGAGATCGCCGCATTCGTCCGCAACACCGCGGAGCCAGCGTGTGATGGCCTCGGCTCGGTCATTGGCCGGTCCTCTGGCCGTACCCGTCCACTCCGCACCCGTCAGGTTGAGGACGGGATTTCCTGCCTTCGGTGCTTCGGAATCGAGGCGGGCCTTCATGGCGAACAGTCCATTTGCGATGAGCCGGAGCTGATCAGGCGTCCACGACGTGACTTCGTTGTAGCTCGGCGGCATGCTAGCGCGGCCCCATTGCCGTAATGTCCAGGAGAATTTCGAGCGGGACCGGATGGTCCGTCGGTGGGCCGATCCTCGAAGGGAAGGCGATTGCGCTCGAGATTCGGTTCGCTCCGGATTGATCAGTGTCGACGGTGGTGTCGCGGGCGTTGATCACCAATTCAGCAAAAGCGGAGATGGCCTTCGAAGCATTCGACATCGACGTCTTGATCTGCGAATCACCGGAGCTCGCGATCTCGCTCATGTCGTCGGTCGCGCCTCGGAAGGAGCCGGCGAGCCCACCGAACGTCTGGCTCGCATAGGTGGTCCCCAGTCCTGCACTGAGGTTCAACCCCCCGATGTTCGAAGCGCACTGCTCGATCTCCATGGCGGCTGTGACCAGCGCCGCCGGATCTACGGTCAGATCTGACATGTCTCCCCCCGAGAGTGTGCGTAGAAGCTAGCACGGTCCGCGCTATCGGAACTGGGCGCTGTCAACGTAGTGCGTGATGATCGCAACCGGAGAACGCTGTCCACAGGGAGGTCAGAAGATCCGTATGACGTCGTGCCCGGAAACCGGGCGCAAGGTCATACGGATCGCCCGAAAAACTACGTCTCGGTTCGGTAGGCCCGGCCGTCGCGATGCCACGTGGGCGGGGTCGAGTCGGCGGCCAGCAGTCGCTTGACCGTCTTGAAGGTCGCTGTCTCGGGTAGTGCGTCGACGATCCGCACCCGGTGTGGCCATTGCTTCGGACCGAGATCGTCCTGTGCGCAGAGGAACTCGCCGAACTCGTCGGCCGTGAGTTCGTCGGCGACGAGAACCGCCTCGATCTCGTCGCCGATCTCCACCGGTACGCCATGTACAGCGACCTGCCGGATGGCCGGGTGGCGCAGCAGGATTCGTTCGATGGGTCCGGTGCCGATGTTCTCACCGTCGACCCGCAGCCAGTCGCCGAGGCGCCCGGCGAAGTGCAGGTACCCCGCGTCGTCGACCCAGGCGAGGTCGCCGGTGTGGTAGATCCCGCCGCGCATGCGTTCGGCGGTCGCCCCCGGATCGTTGTAGTAGCCGGCGAAAAGACCGGGGCCCGAGGAGTTCACGATCTCACCGACCACCCCGGTCGGAACGGGCCGGCCGGTCTCGACGTCGACGACCGCGGTCGGCTCACGCAGTGGGCCGAGGGCGTCGTCGGGCGTCTCCGGAGTGCGGGTGATGGCCACCCCGCCCTCGGTGGAACCGAAACCGTCGACGACGCGGCACCCGAAGCGCTCGGCGAACCGGCGCCGGTCGCGGGCCGATGCCTCGTTGCCGTACATCACCCGTAACGAACTCGTGGCGTCGTCGGAGTGCGGCTCGGTGGCGAGGATGTAGTTCATCGGTTTGCCGACATAGTTGGCATACGTCACGCCGTACCGGTGGACGTCCTCGACGAACCCGCGGGCGGAGAAGCTGCGCCGCAACGCGATCGACGCCCCGCCGGCCACCGCGACGCACCACCCGGCGATCATCGCGTTGGAGTGGAACATCGGCATCGACAGATAGGCGACGTCGTCCGGGCCGAGACCGAAGCGCTCGGCGAGCATCGGGCCGCTGGTTGCGAAGGTCCGATGTGTACACCGCACCGCCTTCGGATCTCCCGTCGTCCCCGAGGTGAAGATCAGCATCATGAGGTCGTCCGGTGCCGGATCAGCGAGGGGCGCAGACTCGCCGGCGGCCACCGCGGCCGCCCAGTCGGGCGAGTCGACATCGACGACTCGGGTTCCGCCGAGGTCGAGGCCGTCGAGCAGGTGCCGGGTGTCGACGCCGCACAGCACGATCTGGCAATCACCACGGGCGATGTCGGCGGCGAGCGCGTCGCCGCGGCGGGTGGTGTTCAGGCCGACGAGAACGAACCCGTGGCGCGCCGCCGCCGCGAAGAGTGCGCTGAACTCCGGGGTGTTGGCGAGCAGGACGCCCACGTGGGGTGGGCGGTCCGCCGACAACCGGCTCCGCACCACCCCGGCCCGTAGCGCCGCGTCGGCGAGATGATCTGCCCACGAACGGAATGTGCCCTCGAACCAGACCCCGCGGTCGTCGACCCCGGTCAGCGGCGCGAGGAGGTCGGCGACCGTCGAGGCGCGCGTCGCCGCGATCGGTCGGTTCACGCCGGTGTGGCGGCCAGTTCGGCTCCGATGACACGCACCGAAGTGGTGGCCGAGCCGAATGCGAACTCGTTGTGCTTGGCGCGCAGGAAGTATCGATGCACCGGGTGGCTGGTGTCGAGGCCGACCCCACCGTGGACGTGCACGGCCGTGTGGGCCACCCGGTGGCCGGCCTCGGCGGCCCAGAACTTGGCCGTCGCGATCGCGTTGTGCAGCTCCGGGGTGTTGCCGTTCGAGTGATCGAGCAGCCAGGCCGCCTGCGTCGTCGTGAGGGCGAGTCCCTGGGCGTCGATGTATCCGTCGGCGAGGCGCTGGGCGACGGCCTGGAACGAGCCGATGGCGCGGCCGAACTGCTCACGTTCGCGGGCATATTCGGCGGTGAGTTCGAGTCCGCGTTCGACGATGCCGGTCTGTTCGGCGCAACACGCCAGGGTCGCGCGGGCGACGAGCGTCGCGGCGGTGTCCGCGCCGCCGCCGAGAACAGCGTCGTCGGCGATCGGCGCGCCGTCGAATTCGACCTGCGCCGATGGGATGAGCCCGGTGGACGGGGTGGGGGTGACGACGACGCCCGGGGCGTCGGCCGCCACGACCACCGCGACGAGACCGTCGGGTCCGGATGCGGTGACCACGAACATGTCCGCGGCCTCGGCGTAGGGCACGTCGACCTTGACCCCGGTCAGCGTTCCCTCCGTCGAGAACGTCGTCGTGGGGGAGCCGAGATCGGTGGCCAGGTCTTCCTCGACGGCGACGGTGAGCACCGAATCGCCGGTGGCGCCGGCGGCGAGGACCCGGTCGCGGAGCTGCGTCGAACCGTGGGCGGAGATCACCGGCAACGCGGCGATCGCGTGGGGTCCGAACGGTACGCGGGCCAGTACCCGGCCGAGTTCGGTGGCGACGAGCGCGTTCTCGACGACACCGAGATCGCCACCGGCGTCCCCGGCGGCCTCGGAGGACAGCTCGAGGCCCAGGAGTCCGGCGGCGCCGAGTGCACGCCACAGGTCGGCGTCGAGCGCGGCCCGCGAGCCCTCGAGGTCGGCGACCCGCTCGGGAGTGCTGATCGACGTCGCGATGTCGCGGGCCAGCCCGCGGACGTCGGCGCCGGATTCGGGAAGTGAGAAATCCATGGTGGGAACCCTTTTCGGTGGGGATCAGCGACGCTGGTGCGGGAGGCCGAGCGCGAGCATCGCGATGATGTCCCGCTGGATCTCGTTGGTGCCGCCTCCGAACGTGAGGATGAGCGACGTGCGCTGGAACCGTTCGAGGCGTCCGTTAAGGTGCGCCCCGGTGCTGCCGGTCCGCAGCGTCGCGGCGGGGCCGACGACCTCCATCAGCAGACGGTAGGCCTCGGTGGCGAACTCGGTGCCGTAGACCTTCGTCGCGGACGCGTCCGCCGGACTCGGCGATCCGCCGGAGCTGGCGACCGAGGCGATCTTCCAGTTGATGAGCTTGAGGAACTCCACCTTGGCGTGGACGCGTGCCAGGTTCTGCTGCACCCAGGGGGCGTCGATCACCCGGTGGCCGTCACCGGTCTTGGTCTGCTGTGCCCACGCGACCGTCTCGCGCAGGGCGGTCTGGATCGGCGCCGCGCTGCACAGCGCGACGCGCTCGTGGTTGAGCTGGTTGGTGACCAGCGGCCACCCGCCGCCCTCCTCGCCGACGATCGACGACGTGGGTACCCGGACGTCCTGGTAGTAGGTCGCGCTGGTGTCGACTCCCGACATGGTGTGCACCGGTGTGTAACTGAAGCCTTCGGCGGTGGTGGGCACGATGAGCATGGAGATGCCCTTGTGCTTCTTGCCGCCGGGTTCCAGCGTCGACGGATCGGTGCGGCAGGCCAGCCAGATGTAGTCGGCGTAGGCGACCAGGCTCGTCCACATCTTCTGGCCGTTGATGACGTAGTCGTCGCCGTCGCGCACCGCGGTGGTCCGCAGGGCCGCGAGATCGGTGCCGGCGCCGGGTTCGGAGTACCCGATCGAGAAGTGCAGCTTGCCCGCCGCGATGCGCGGCAGGAAGTACGCCTTCTGCTCGTCGGACCCGTAGTTCATGATCGTCGGCGCCACCGAGTTGATGGTGAGGAACGGAACGGGCGCGCCCGCGATCGCTGCCTCGTCGGTGAAGATCAGCTGGTCCATCATCGACCGGTTCTGGCCGCCGAACTCGGTGGGCCAGCCCAGTGCGAGCCAGCCGTCGGCGCCCATCTGGGCGACGACGTCGCGGTAGGCGTCGCCCTCGCCGAGTTCGCCGTCGCCGCCGGACAGGGCGGCACGACGATCCTCGGTCATGAGGCCGGAGAAGTAGTCGCGGAGTTCCCTGCGGAGCTCGGCTTGTTGGTCGGTATAAGCGATGCGCATCGACACTCCAAGGGGTGGATCGGCTAGCGTCCGGTCCCGGCTTATGGTCAAGTTGACAGGCGAAGTGCTCGTGCACTTCTGAAACACGTTCTAACCTGTTCTCACAGCCCAGTCAACAGGTGACCCATCGATGAGGAGACGGTTCCGATGCGTATCAAGGCAGATTTCGACCTCTGCGAGTCCAACGCCATCTGTGTCGGGATGGCACCGGACTTCTTCGACCTGGATGACAACGACTACCTGGTGATTCTTCAGGAGGACATCCCCGCCGACCGCGTCGAGGAACTTCGTCAGGTCGCCGCCAACTGCCCGAAGTCGGCGCTGTCGGTGGTAGAGGACTGAGCCGGGCGAAAATGCGGTTCGGTTCCATCCGATCGTGAATCATGCTAGAACAGGTTCTAGTTTTAGCTCAGGAGGATGTCGGGTGGGTTACTCGTTGGACGGTCGCGCCGCGGTCGTCACCGGTGCAGGTGCAGGTCTCGGTCGTGCGGAGGCCATCGGATTGGCCGCGGAGGGGGCCGCGGTCGTCGTGAACGACCTCCCCGCGGCGCTCGAGCAGAGCGACGTGATCGACACGATCACGACCGCCGGCGGTCGCGCCGTCGCGGTGCCCGGCGACATCGGCGACTCGGCCACCGCCGCCGCCATCATGACGGCGGCGACCGAACAACTCGGCTCGCTCGACATCGTCCTGAACAACGCGGGCGTGGTGCGCGACAAGATGCTGTTCAACATGACCGACGACGAGTGGGACCTGGTGATCCGCGTCCATCTGCGCGGTCATTTCCTGCTGACCCGCAACGCCGCGTCGCACTGGCGCGCGGCGTCGAAAGAGGCGGGCGGCCCGGTCTACGGCCGGATCATCAACACCGCGTCGGAGGCCGGTCTGCTCGGTCCCGAGGGGCAGGCCAACTACGGGGCGGCGAAGGCGGGCATCACCGCGCTGACCCTGTCGGCCTCTCGCGCCCTCAAGCGATACGGCGTGCGCGCCAACGCGATCTGCCCGCGGGCCCGGACGGCGATGACCGCCTCGGTGTTCGGTGACGCCCCCACCGACGGGGTGGATCCCCTCGACCCCGAACACGTCGTGCGGCTGGTGTCCTACCTCGCCGGTCCCGACTCCGACGCGGTCACCGGTCAGGTGTTCGTCGTCTACGGCCCCAAGGTCACCCTGATGGCCGCGCCCACGGTCGACGAGGTCTTCGTCGCCGAGGGTGACGCGTGGTCCGCGGAGGACCTCGCGAAGACCCTGACGGGTCACTTCGCCGACCGCGATCCGGGACGCACATTCTCGGCAAGCGCTCTGGTCAACTGACCAATTCGTCTGGATTCTGCGTGATAGGTTTCGCGATGGTGCGAGGGTGAAGGGGGGCTGGCGGTGCTGAGCAAACTGGCCACACCCTTGAGCGGGATCGGGGATTTCGTAGCGCTCGGGGTCGAGTCGACGCGCGAGTTGTTCCACCGTCCGTTCCAGTGGCGGGAGACCGTCGAACAGTCCTGGGCGATCGCCCGCGTGTCGATGGTCCCGACTCTTCTGGTCGCCATCCCGTTCACGGTTCTCGTCAGCTTCACGCTGAACATCCTGTTGCGTGAGATCGGTGCGCAGGACCTGTCGGGTGCGGGTGCCGCCCTCGGCACGGTCACCCAGATCGGTCCGATCGTCACCGTGCTGATCGTCGCCGGGGCGGGCGCCACCGCGATCTGCGCCGATCTCGGCGCCCGGACCATCCGCGAAGAGATCGACGCGATGAAGGTGCTCGGCATCAACCCGATCCACCGTCTGGTGGTGCCGCGCATCGTGGCCTCCACCGGGGTGGCCCTTCTCCTCAACAGTCTCGTCTGCACCATCGGCATCGGCGGCGGCTTCATCTTCTCCGTCTACCTCCAGGACGTGAATCCCGGTGCGTTCGTGGCCAACCTGACCCTGCTCACCGGCTTCGGCGAGCTGATGATCTCGATGGTGAAGGCCGCGCTGTTCGGCTTGTTCGCCGGGATGGTCGGTTGTTATCAGGGGCTCAACGTCAAGGGTGGCGCGAAGGGCGTCGGCGATGCCGTGAACGAGACCGTCGTGTACTCGTTCATGGCGCTGTTCGTCGTCAACGTCGTCGTCACCGCCGTCGGTCTCAAGGCAACGGCGGGCTGAGCGATGGTACTTCCGTTCACCACCCGGTTCCGGACCGCGCGCGTCGCGGTCAAGAGGGCCGGCGAGGACTGGGATCAGATCGGCGATCAGGCCCTGTTCTACTGGGACAGCGTCGTGTCGATCCCGCGCGCGATCAAGCACTACAAGAAGGAGACGCTGCGGCTCATCGCCGAGATCTCCATGGGCACGGGCGCGCTGGCGATGATCGGCGGCACCGTCGTGGTCGTCGGATTCCTGACGCTGTTCACCGGCGGCACGATCGCGGTGCAGGGGTACAGTTCGCTGGCCAACATCGGCGTCGAGGCGCTCACCGGATTCTTCTCGGCGTTCATCAACGTGCGTATCGCCGTCCCGGTGATCTCCGGTATCGCGCTCGCCGCGACCATCGGCGCCGGCGCGACCGCGCAGCTCGGTGCCATGCGGGTCTCGGAGGAGATCGACGCGCTGGAGACGATGGCGATCTCGTCCATCCCGTACCTGGTGTCCACGCGGATCATCGCCGGCCTGATCGCGATCATCCCGCTCTACGCGCTGGCGTCGTTGGCATCGTTCCTGGCGAGCCGGTCGGCGACGGTCTTCCTGTACGGGCAGTCGCCGGGCGTCTACGACCACTACTTCGACACGTTCCTCATCCCGTCGGACATCCTGTGGTCGTTCGTGCAGGCGATCTGCATGGCGGTCGCGGTCATGCTGATCCACACCTATTACGGCTACAACGCCTCGGGCGGACCGGTCGGCGTCGGTGTCGCCGTCGGGAACGCGGTCCGCGCATCGCTCGTTGTTGTGGTCGTGATCACACTGTTGACCTCTCTCGCCATCTACGGCGCCGATGGCAAGTTCAACCTGGCGGGCTGAGTCATGAGCAAGAGGCAAGAGCGTTCACGGGCCACCCGCCGAACGGCGGCGGTCGTCATGGTCGCGGTGTTGCTGGCGTTGATCATCGGGGCCAGCGCATCGTTCCTCGGTGCCTTCAAGGGCACCCAGCAGGTGACCCTGGTCGCGCCCCGGGCCGGACTGGTGATGAACCCCGACGCCAAGGTGAAGCTGCGCGGCGTCGAGGTGGGGCGGGTCGCCGAGATCTCCGAGCGTGGTGGCGACGCGATCCTCACCCTCGACATCGCCGACGGCGACATGGCGAAGATCCCGGCCAACGTGGCCGCGGACATCAAGTCGAACACCATCTTCGGCGCCAAGGCGGTCAACTTCGTCGTGCCCGGCGAGCCGGAGGGAACGCTCACCGCGGGAGCGGAGATCCCCGCCGACCGGGTGGTCGTCGAGCTGAACACGGTGTATCAGCAACTCGTCTCGGTGCTCGCCCAGCTGCAGCCGGAGAAACTCAACGCCACCCTCGGTGCGATCAACACGGCGCTGCAGGGGCAGGGCGAGGAGATCGGCGGCGCCCTCGAGCAGCTGACCACGCTGCTCGGCAAGACCAACCCGCATCTGCCCGCCCTCAACCGGTTGTTCCGGGAAGGCGCGACCGTCACCAACGTCTACGCGGACTCGATGCCCGATCTGCTGCGCACCGTCGACAACTTCACCGTCGTGGGGAACACGTTGGTCGACAACACGTCCAACCTCGACGCGCTGCTCATCAACGCGACCGGGATGGCGAACACCATCGACGGGGTCATCGCGCCGTCGAAGAAGACGCTCATCGGTGCGCTGTCGGACCTCGATCCCATCGCCGCGCTGCTGGGTTACAACGCCCCTGGGATCAAGTGCTTCCTCACCGCCAGCGCGATCGCGTCCGAGGTGGCGGCGCCGTTCCTCGGTGAACGCAACGGCATGCTGATGCTCGACGCCGGTCTGCTGCCCGGCAAGGATCCCTACGCCTATCCCTACGACCTGCCGCGGGTCGGGGTCGAGGGACCGCCGACGTGCCAGGGCGGGCTCAGCGATCCCGCGACCAAGGTGCCGGCACCGTTCTACGTCGGCGACAACGCACCGCAGCCCTACCAGCCCAGGACCAAGCCGAAGGCGAACTCGCAGAAGCTGTTCCAGATCCTGTTCGGAGAACCGCCCCGTGGATAACCGCGCTCGCGCGTTCCGCGCGACCCTGATCAAACTGGGTGCCTTCACCGTGGTGATGGTCCTGGTGTTCGTCGCGCTGGTCGTCGTCTTCAGCCGCTATCGGTCCGGCGCGTCGAACGAGTACAGCGCCGTTTTCACCAGCGCCTCGGCGATGAAGTCGGGAAGCAAGGTCAAGATCGCCGGCGTCGAGGTCGGGTCGGTCGGTGACGTCGAACTGAACCGCGACAACGATGCCGTCATCACCTTCAGTGTCGACCAGCAGTATCCGCTGCCGGAGTCGGTCCACGCGCTGATCCGATACGAGAACCTCACCGGTGACCGGTATCTGGAGTTGCAGCAGGGGACCGGCAACACGTCGACCTTCCTCGCGGACGGGGCGCAGATCCCGGTCGGACAGACCGAGCCCGCGCTCGATCTCGACAAGCTGGTCGGTGGGTTCAAACCGCTGTTCCGGACCCTGGACGCCGACGACGCCAACGCGCTGACCAGTTCGCTGATCGCCGTCTTCCAGGGACAGGGCGGCGCGTTGAACACGTTGCTGGGCAACACCGCGTCGTTCACCGACTCGCTGGCCGACCGCGACCAGTTGATCGGCGACGTCATCAACAACCTCAACACGACCCTCGCCACACTCGACGGCGACCGGGAAGGCCTCGACACCAGCGTCGACCTCCTGCAGCAACTCGTCACCGGGCTCGCCGAACAGAAGAGCACCGTGGGCAACGCGCTGACGCAGACCTCGCGGGTCACCAACGGCCTCGCCGACCTGCTGGCCACGACCCGGCCGACCCTGCAGTCGATGGTGACCAACACCGGACGGGTCTCGGAGGAATTGCTGGCCGCGGAACCGTTTGTCCGCAATCTGATCTCGCGACTCCCCGAGGACTACAAGACGCTGTCGAACCTCGGCTCCTACGGTGCCTGGCTGCAGATCTACTTCTGCCGCATCCGCCTGCTGCTGCCGGCACCCGGCGGTCAGACCATCCTGTACACGTCGAACAACGTGATGGGTAACACCACGACGGCCGGCGGAAGGTGTGACGGCTCATGAGTCTTCCGTTCGGCGGCATGTTCGCCAGCCGTAGAGCCGAATCCGACGAGGCCGATGTCGCCCGCGAGGAGAAGCGCGGGCAGCGCAGTCGCGCGCAGGTCGGCGTCATCGGCATCGTCGTGATCGGGCTGGTGGTCATCACCGCGATGCAGATGGACAAGTTGCCCTACATCTCGCCGATCAGCACCTACACCGCCTACTTCGACGATGCCGGCGGGCTCACCAAGGGCGACATCGTCTCCGTGTCCGGCGTCCAGGTCGGCACGGTCGAGTCGATCGCGCTGGCCGGCACCGACGCCGGGACCAAGGTCAAGGTCGGCTTCCGCATGGACGACACCGTCGAGATGGGCGCGGACTCCCAGGCCGCGATCCGGACCGAGACCGTGCTCGGCCGACGCAATCTCACCGTCATCCCGCACGGCGGAGACCGGATCAAGCCCGGCGGTTCGATCCCGGTCGGCAACACGATCTCGCCGTATTCGCTGCAGGACGCTCTCGAAGGTGCGACCGACACCGTCGCCGACACCGACACCGAGCAACTCAACGAGGCCCTCAACACCCTGACGGTCACCTTCTCCGAGACGCCGGATCAGGTCCAGGGGGCGGTCAACGGTGTGGCCCGGTTGTCGAAGGCAGTCGCCGACCGCGACAACGAGTTGCGAGCGCTGCTGGCCAAGGCCAACCAGGTCAGCAAGATCGTCGGCGATCGCAACGAGCAGATCAACCGGTTGCTCGTCGACGCCAACGCGCTCGTCGGGGAGATCGAGATGCGGCGCTACGCGCTCAACCAGCTGATCAAGGGGATCGGGGACGTCACAACACAATTGCGTGGCTTCATCGCCGAGAACAACGCCCAGCTGACGCCGGTCCTGCAGAAGTTCGACCGTGTCGCGACGATCCTCACCGATCAGGAGAAGGAACTGAAGGAGACGATCGACCGGCTGGGACCGTTCGCCAACACACTCGGCGAGGCAGTGGCGTCGGGTCCGAACTTCGATTCTCTGGTCGGGCTCAACACGTTCGGCGATTACACCGCGATCTTCCTGAACGCCCTGCGCGGCCGCTATCCGCAGCTGTGGCAGTCGTTGCAGTACTCGGGCTTCCCCCTGTTGCCGCAGGCATGGAGCCAGGGCCCGCCGGTCGGGAGCGATCCACCGCGCGGACCCCTGCCGACCCCGACCTATCCCACGCCCGCGCCGACCACGAGGGGGAGGTGACATGACCGTCGGACGGATGACCATCGGGCGCAAGGTGCTCTTCGGCGTGCTCGCCGTGGTTCTCGCGATCGCTCTGATCCTCGTGGGCTGGAAGGTGTTCACCAAATCCACGACGAACACCTTCACCGCCTATTTCGCCGGTGTCGCCAGTCTCTACAAGGGCGACCCGGTGCGGGTGCTCGGTGTGAACATCGGCAGCGTCTCCGCGATCACCCCGCGCGAGAACGACGTGAAAGTCGAACTGCGCGTGGACAAGAGCGTCGACATCCCGCAGGACGCGAAAGCCGTCATCGTCGCGCAGAGTCTGGTGTCGGGCCGGTTCGTGCAGCTGACACCGGTCTACTCGGGCGGGCCACAGATGTCCGACGGTGCCGACATCCCGATGGACCGCACCGCGGTGCCGATGGAGTGGGACGACATCAAGGCCCAGCTCACGCGGCTCACCGAGGCCATCGGGCCGGAGGGGGCCGATCCGGGTTCGGCGGCGAAGGCGGTCAACGTCTTCGACGAGAACCTCGAGGGCAACGGGAAGGCGATCAACGCGTCGATCCGCGAGGTGTCCGATGTCATCGGCACCCTTGCGGCCGGTAGCGGCGACCTGTTCGCCACCATCCAGAGCCTGCAGAAGCTCACCGATGCCCTGTCGGGCAGCCACGAGCAGCTGGTTCAGTTCAACGGCCGGATCGCCTCGGTGAGTTCGGTGCTCGCGGACAACACGACGGAACTCGATGAGGCGCTCAAGGGTCTCGACGCGGCGATGACCGACGTCCAGACCTTCATCGACACCAACAAGACAGCGCTGTCGTCGTCGGTGGAGCGTCTGGCCGCGAGTACGAAGATCGTGGCCGACAAGGACGATCAGGTGCGCGGCGTGTTGCATTCGGCGCCCAACCAGCTCGCGAACTTCTACAACATCTACAACCCGCTGTCGGGTTCGCTCTCGGGTGTGTTCGGTCTGGGCAACGGCACCAACCTGATCACGCTGCTGTGCGGCGCGATGGAATCGACCAAACGACCCGGGACCACGATGGCCGACGTCGACAAGTGCGTGGAGATCCTCGCGCCCGTCCTGTCGTCGATCTCGATGAACTACCCGCCGTTCCTGACGAATCCGGTGCAGGGTCGCAATGCGACGCCGAGCCAGCTCCAATACCAGAACGCGAGTGTCCGTGCCCGGGCGAACGCCGGCGTCACCCGGCTGGACAACGAGACCCGGCGTGACAATCGGGGCAGTCCGCTCGAGGATCTGCTTGTCCCGTTCGGAGGTGACCGATGAGGCCCGCACGCCTGCGCGGCGGGCTGGTCGCGGGCGCGGCGTCCCTCGCCCTGATCCTGACCGGATGTTCCTTCGACGGCCCCAACTCGCTGCCGGTCCCCGGCGCCGAGGGAACCGGTGGTGGTTCCTACGAGATCACCGCCCTGATCCCGTCGGCGGCCGGACTCGTCAACAACGCCCCGGTCCTCATCGACGACGCGACCGTCGGGAGCATCGGCGACATCGAGGTCGAGGACTGGAACGCACTGGTCACCATCCGGCTCAACGACGGGGTGATCGTCCCGCGCGGGTCGCACGTCATGGTGGGGCTGACCAGTGTGCTGGGTTCGACCCACCTGGAGATCGTGCAACCGGCCGAACCGGAGGGCGGCCGGCTCGAACCGGGTGACCGGATCCCGCTCACCAAGTGCCCCGAGCAATCCAACATCGTGCCCGATCCGTCGGTGCCCGCCGTGCCCGACATCAATGCGGCGCAACAGGTCTCCGCGTGCACCTACCCCAGTACCGAACAGGTGCTGAGTTCGCTGTCGGTGGTGCTCAACGGCGGTGGTCTGTCGCAGATCGGTGACATCGTGCACGAGATGAGCGAGGTCTTCGGCGGCCGGGAGGACCAGATCAAGAAGCTCATCCCGCGGCTGAACACACTCGTCGCCGACCTGGATGCGCAGAAGGGCAACATCATCCGGGCCACCGAAGGACTCGACCGGTTGTCCCGCACCATGAACGAGCAGGCCGGGACCATCGAACGCGCGCTCGACGACAGCCCGCAGATCCTGCAGCTCCTCGTCGACCAGCGTCAGCAGTTCCTCGACACACTGGGCTCGGTCGCGACATTGTCGAAGACCGCCAACGACATCCTCGACGCCAACTCCGAGAACATCGTGACGATCGTGGAGGGCATCGAACCGGCCCTCGATCAGCTCCAGGCCGCAGGTCCCGCGATGACGCAGTCGCTGAACATCCTGCTGACCTTCCCGTTCTACGAGCCGACGATCCGACGAATCGTCAAGGGTGACTACGTGAACTCCGATCTGGTGCTCGACCTCACCGTTGAACGACTGAGCAAGACGATGTTCGCCAGCCTTGGTGTCACCGGCCCCGAGGGCGTCTTCGGACGGCCCGCCGGCGCCGCCGCGCGCGGACTGAATCCGTTCATCGCGCCCCTGCAACCGGGTGGCGAGCGGGTGCCCGACTCCGCCGAACCGATTCCGGCGAACATGATTCCGCGGGTGCCCGCGGTCACGCCGGTCCCGGCCGCGGGAGGTGGCCGCTGATGAAGATCACGCGATTCGTCCGGATGCAGCTGATGATCTTCGCCATCGTGACCGTGGTCGCGATGGTGGTGATGGCGCTGTTCTACATCCGCATCCCGTCGATGTTCGGGGTCGGCAGCTACCAGGTGCAGCTGCTGCTGCCCACCAGCGGTGGGCTCTACCAGAACGCGAACGTCAGCTACCGCGGCGTGTACGTCGGCAAGGTCGACTCGGTGCAGCTGACCGACACCGGCGTCGAAGCGGTGCTGACGATCGAGAACAGCGCGGAGATCCCGGCATCGTCGACGGCGTCGGTGCGGAGCGTCTCCGCGATCGGCGAGCAGTTCGTGGAGTTCACGCCGGACCCGGAGGCAGGGGAGTCCGGAGGATTCCTGCAGGACGGTGCCACGGTGTCGACCGACCAGGTGCCGGTGGAGATCTCGGCGATGCTCGACCAGGCCGACCGGTTGCTCGCCGAGATCGGTGACACGCGTCTGCGTTCGCTCATGGACGAGGCCTTCGTCGCGTTCAACGGCACCGGCGAGGCGCTCCAGCGACTGCTCGACTCGATGGTCCTGTTCGTCGACGAGGCGAACAAGAACACCGACACGACCATCAAGCTGGTCGAGCAGGGTGCCCCGCTGCTGGCCACCCAGTCACGTACGGCCGATGCCATCCGCTCCTGGACGCGGGACGTCACGGCGTTCACCGATCAGCTGCGCGCGAACCGGCCCGAGATCGGCGACATCCTGCGCAAGGGGCCGGCGACCGCCTCGAAGAGTCAGGAACTCTTCGAATCCCTCGGTGCGTCGTACCCGCTGCTGGTCTCGAATCTGGGCACCATCGCCAAGACCCAGGTGGTGTACCTACCGAACTGGAAGCAGGTGCTCGTTCTCTATCCGCGACTGGTCAGTTCGTTGATCACGGCCCTGAACACCGGCACCAACCGGTTCGGTCCCAACGTCAACTTCTCGCTCGGTTTCCAGGATCGGCCGCCGTGCAACATCGGTTTCCTCCCCAAGGAGGACTGGCGGTGGCCCTCGGAGCAGACCGCCCGTGAGCTGCCACCGGGCATGCTGTGCCGCGTGCCGCAGAACTCCAACATCGCCGTCCGCGGCGCGCGCAACTACCCGTGCGCGGAGTTCCCGGGACGTCGCGCACCCACTCCTGCGGAGTGCGCGACCGGTTTCGTACCGAAGCCGGGTTCGGTCGATCCCTTCCAGAGTGGGCTGCCGTTCGGGCTGAAATGGCAACCGGCGTCCTCCGGTACCGTGACACCGGGCACACCGAAGGACTTCGACGCCGAGCCCGCGGTGTACGCGACGACATACGACCCGGACTCGGGCAACTTCATCGGACCCGACGGCAAGACCTACAACGCCGGGGCCGGCAGCAATGAGCAGGGACAGAGCAGTACATGGCAGACGATGATCAGCGGGACGGTCGCCCCGTGACGCCGGACGGTCCCGGCACGACCTCCCCGGGTCGCACGAGCACGGAGCGCACGGGCGCGGATCGGACGGGCACGGAGCGCGCCGGAACGGGTGACCGCCGGAATGTGAAGCGGCCCGTGCGGTCGGCGCCGATCCGGCGGGGGCGTCCAGCCGGGAAGAAGCCGTCGACGCGGGCCGCATCGACCCCCGCCCTCGACGTTCCTGCACAGACGGGCGGGTCCACCGACGAGTCGTCGGCCCGAACCGACGATGTCACGCCGGGCACGGCGTCGTCCGTGTCTCTCACCAAGCCGGACGACAGTCCCGGCGCGGAGTCGGGTGCCGGCGCGGAGCAGTTGATCGCGCCCGACCCGTCCGAGGTCGAGAAGACGGTCAGTTACCGCGAGCGTCGCCGCGTCCGGACGGCCGCGGCCACGTCGCCCGCGCAGGCACCGAAGGGCAAGCGCCGCATCCGCTACCGCGGATCCGGCCGACGCTCGCCGCGGACGATCGTGGGCGTCGTGGTGGCGCTCGTGGTCATCGTCGTGTGCGCCGTCGCCTCGGTGGTGTTCGCCCTCGGCATCGCGCGCCAGGACCGTACCGACGACCTGCGCGCCGAGTACTCGGCGTTCGCGTCGCAGGTCCTCGTGAACCTCACCAGCATGAGCCCCGACACCGTCGACCAGACGCTGAGGTCGGTGCAGGAGGACACGAGCGGCAAGGTCAAGCAAGAGGTGGAGAACAACATCCAGCAGGTCGCCGCCCTGGTCCGCGACGGCAAGCTGGAAACCCGGTCGCTGATCCTCAGTTCCGCGGTCACCAAGGCCGAACCCGACGAGGGCTCGGTCATCATGGTCTTCGGCTGGCACCAGCGATCTCTCGACGGCGAGGTGCCGTCGCAGGAGAAGGTGTTCCGGTGGCGCGTGGACATGACGCGCATCAACGGCGACCTCAAGATGACCGACTTCGAGTGGGTCGCGTGATGGCGTCCGGATCCGCGCCGACCCCGGGCGCCGCGCGTTCGCGGTTCGCGATGAGCAGGGGGCGTCTGGGGCTGATCGCGCTCGGTGTGGTGCTGGTCGCCGCGATCGTGGTGACGGCGTTTCTCGGGTTCCGTTTCACCCAGGGGCGCGTCGTCGAGGATGCCCGGGCGTCGTCGCTGGCGGCGGCTCGCGACTATGCGACGACGATGTTCGGCTACAACGCCGAGAACGTCACCGAGCACATCGATCAGTCGATGAGTGTGCTCACCGGGCCGGCCAAGCCGGAGTACACGAAGCTGATCACCGACAACAATCTCGCCGCCGAGGTGCGCAAGCAGTCGGTGGTGTCGGAGGTGACGATCCAGGACGCGGGCGTGGTGACCAACACCGCGGACACCTCGCAGGTACTGATCTTCATGAACCAGTCGGTGACCCGCGGCAACAAGGAACTCGTGAGCATCAATCCGTCGCGGCTGACCTTCGACATGAAACATGACGGCGACCGCTGGATGATCAACTCGATCGAGGTCATCACCGACGACACGTTCCGCTCGAAGATCGAGGTCGTGGAGTCGCTACCGCCCGACGCGAAACCGGTGCCGGGGCCGAGTTCCGCGCCCTCCCCGGCCCCGTCCCCGTCCACCGGCCCGGCCGGGGCGCCGGTGCCCACCCCCTGACCGAGTTAATCCGTTGCGGCCCGCCGAAATCGGGCGTACGTTCGCGGGTACACAAG
>NZ_NGFO01000043.1 GCF_002149015.1 Gordonia lacunae
CGCCGGCGTCGCACCCGTGCCAGTGTGGTCGGCCAACCCCGGCCGCCATCGCCTCACCCGCTCAGGCAACAGACAACTCAACGCCGCCCTGCACCGCATCGCTTTGACCCAAGCCCGCATGCCCGAGTCCCTCGGCCACACCTACTACCAACGCAAACGCGACGGAGGCAAAACCAAACGCGACGCCATGCGCTGCCTCAAGCGACGTCTGGCCCGCGTCGTCTACAACAACCTCACCCTCGATCACCACAACCGCACAACCCCACAACACGAAGCCGCTTGACATAGGAGCTATGAGGAGCGCCCGGAGCTTGCGGAGGGCGCGTCACGAAGGGTCTTGGCGAGACGAGCTTGCGAGACCCTTCGTGACGCTCGCAAGCTCGCTCCTCAGGGAGCAGTGAATGTGGTCGCGCACCGAGCACGACGGTTGTTTAGCAGTCCACGACGGCCGCCAGGCCGCAGAAACTGAGGTGCGAGGAGCGCCAGTGGTCACCCCTCCGCTCCCTGAGGTGCGAGGAGCGCAAGCGACGAGCCACGAAGGGTCCCGCAACCGTCTCACCAGGACCCTTCGTGACGCAGCCTCCGCAAGCTCCGGCCGCTCCTCAGGGAGCAGGGGTGGGGCCTCGCACGTCGGGGCAGGGTGGTGCCTCGCTCGCTTGTCGGGGAGCAGGGGGCCACGTCGGAGCAGGGGTGGGGCCTCGCTCGCACATCAGGTGCCGAGGGCGGCTCTCGGCGCGCGTCAGCTGTCGCCGCTCGCCACGCGCTGGGCGAAGCCGGCGAGATGGGTCTGCAAAGCCATGATCCGCTGTTGGCGCACGGTTTCGGGGTCGTCGGTGGCGAAGATGGCCGACGGCTTGGCGCGAACGTTCGCCGAGCATTCGAAGTTCGAGCAGATCAACGTCCCGACGGTGTTGCCCTTACGTCCAGCGGCACCGGCGAATTTCGCGCTGTAGAAGACCACCTCGTTGGGCAGGTGGACGTCTTCGCAGAACGAGCACAGCGGCCGGTTGCGCGGCTGGCGGCCGCCGAGTCGCAGCATGATCCCGACAACGTCATCGTCGGTCGGGATGATCACGTACGCGACCATCGGGAGCTTCGGATCCCGCCAGCCGGCAAAATCCAGCTTTTCCCAATCGAAGTCGTCGAAGTCGGGCGGGAGGGTCACGCTCTTGCGTTCGCGCAGCGAGGCGTTGACGAACGACGAGCGGATCTGGGCTTCGGTCAATGGATGCATGGTTGTGTACACCTCAGGTGTCGGAGGAGGAGAAGAGAGCACGATTCGACTGGCGCGGTCCGCAACTGGTGGGACGCGCGCCGATCGGGGCGGGGTGCTCAACCGTCGGCGCGCACGACGCCGACGACCTCCTCACGCCCAGAGGGCGACACACTGACAGACACGAAGACCGATGGTGAACCCCTGCGCCATCGCTGTCAACCCGTTTCCGATTCTCATCCCTCTGACAAGTCCCGTTCCCGCCCAACCGGATCGGGTGAGCGGGAACGGATTCTGGCGCGATGATTCAACCGGCGAGGAGGCCGGCGATGCCCACCACTCGTTGCGCCATGTGCGCGAGCGCGGCCTTCGTCGCGTCGTCGAGGTCGTTCTTGTTCTCCGGACCCGTGACATGGGAGACGCCGTACGGGTTGCCGTCGGCGAACTTCAGCCCGTCGGTGTAACCGGGCGGGACGAGGATGCCGCCGAAGTGCATCAGCGACGTATAGAGCCCGGTGAGCGTGGTCTCCTGGCCACCGTGTGCGGTCTGGCTCGAGGTGAAGGCGGCGTAGGCCTTGTCGGCCAATTTGCCCTCGGCCCAGAGTCCGCCGAGCGAATCGATGAACGTCTGGAACGGCGACGCGGTGCTGCCGAACCGTGTCGGGCTACCGAAGATGACCCCGTCGGCCCAGACGATGTCGTCACCGCTCGCCGCGGGCAGGTCCTTGGTTGCCTCGTAGTTCGCCGACCACGCCGGATTCTCGGCGAACGTCTCCGGATCCCGCGTCTCGGCGATGTGGCGGACACGGACCTCGGCTCCGGCGGATTCGCCTGCGTCCGACAGCGCCTGCGCCATCGCGGTGCCGTGCCCGGTGGCCGAGTAGTAGATGATCGCCAGTTTGGTCATGTGTCACTCCCGTCTCGGTGATTGGCATATGCCACCGACGGGTACCCGAAGCTCGTGATTCGACACCCACGCGAATGCCGAGTACTCGTCGTGGACGGGATTCGTAGCCCCGTCCCCAACGGATAGCCGCGACGATGCTGTTCATCGGCACCTCCGGTTGGCAGTACCGCGACTGGCGCGGCGCGTTCTACCCCGAGAAGCTCCCGCAACGCCTGTGGCTGGACTACTACGCCCAGCGGTTCCCGACCGCCGAGGTCAACAACACCTTCTATCGGCTACCGGAGAAGAAGGCGTTCGAGAACTGGGCCGAGACCGTCCCCGCCGACTTCCGGATGGCGGCGAAGATGAGTCGCTACCTGACGCACATCAAGCGACTCAAGGAGCCGGCCGAACCGGTCCAGCGCTTCCTCGACCGATCGGCGGGACTCGACGGTCGGCTGGGACCGGTACTCCTCCAGTTGCCTCCCAACCTCCGCGCGGCACCCGACGCCCTGAACGAGACGCTCGCGCGGTTCCCGAAGACGGTTCAGGTCGCGGTCGAGCCCCGGCACGACTCGTGGTGGACCAACGAGACCCGGTCGGTACTCGAACGGCACAACGCGGCGTTGTGTTGGGCCGACCGGAAGAACCGGATCCTCAATCCACTCTGGCGCACAGCAGATTTCGGATACCTGCGGCTTCACGGCGGGACGTCGCGACGACCGATGAGCTACGGGACCCGTGCGATCGACAGTTGGCTGCGGCGTCTGTCCGAGTTCTACGACGACTCGTGCGATGTGTACGTCTTCTTCAACAACGACCCGGGTTGCGCCGCTATCGACAACGCCTTCACCATGATTCGCCGTGCGGAACGAATGGGGATACCCGTAAAGACCGTCGGCTGAGCGCCCCATCGGCGGGTCCGTCGTTCGGCGGAATCGGAGCAGAGTTACCGCCCACGACGTGGGCAACGCGTCCGGCGCTCGGTACCGTGCAAGCATGTCGATCCTCCTGATGCTCGTCGTACTGCTCGCGCTGCTGGGCGTTCTCGGTGCCGGCATCGCCGGGATCGTCGTGTTCGTCTCGCGCAACTCGAGGAAATCGGCGGGCGGCGGCGTCCAGGGAGTCGTGGGTGGCTGGTACCCGGACCCGCAGGACCCGGTCATGGACCGGTACCACGACGGCCAGACCTGGACCGCTCACACCCGGCCGCACACCACTGTCGGCGACTAGGGACCCGGGCCACTTCGCGTGACCGGCATCACCACATTTAATTGGTATCAGGGTTACCAATTTATGGTCTACTGACGACATGCAGCTGACACGCTTCACCGACATCGGCCTCCGGGTCGTGATGCGGTTGGCGGTCGCGGACCAACACGGCTCTGTTGCAACAGCTCTCACCACCAAGGATCTCGCCCGGGAACTCGCGGTCCCGTACACGCACGTCGCCAAGGTCGTCGGCAGGTTGTCCGAGATGGGCGTCGTTCATGCCCGACGCGGTCGGACTGGCGGGCTGACGATCACCGAACTCGGCCGCGAGGCGCGCGTCGGATGGCTGGCGCGTTCGCTCGAAGGCGATGGCGAGGTCGTGGAATGCGAGGGCGCACAACCCTGTCCGCTACGGCACGCCTGTCGGCTCCGGGGCTCGTTGGCCCGCGCGGTCGCGGCCTTCTACGAGAGCTTGGACGCCGAGACGGTCGCCGACCTCGCCCGCGAGCCGACGACCGCCGTGTTGTTGTCGCTCACGCCGCGTCCGTCCGGTGACGGGTCGTCCGCGACGACGTCCCGACGCCTCGGCTCCTGACCCGTCCCGGACGAAACGGGCCCGGTGACGCCCCAGATTCCCTGCGCACCAACCGATGAGCAGATGAACAAAGGAGTTCTCATGCTGTCTGACACCCAACGCGCGACGATCGCCGCCACGCTCCCCGCCGTCGAAGGATCGCTCGGGGAGATCACCCCGCGGTTCTATCGGGGACTCTTCGCTGCGCACCCGGGCCTGCTCGACAATCTCTTCAACCGGACTCACCAGAAATCGGGTGAACAGTCGCAGGCGCTCGCCGGTTCGATCGCCGCGTTCGCCCGTCTCCAGCTCGAACCAGACATCCGTCGACAGCGCTTCATCCTCGATCGCATCGCTCACAAGCATGCGTCGCTCGGGGTGACCGCCGAGCAGTATGCCGTTGTGCACGAACATCTCTTCGCGGCGATCGTCGACGTACTCGGTGCCGCGGTCACCCCCGAGGTCGCCGACGCCTGGGACCAGCTCTACTGGGACATGGCCGACCTGCTCATCGCGTCCGAAGCGCAGCTGTATGCCGACGCCCAGGTCGATCCCGGACAGGTCTGGCGACAGGTGCGGGTCACCGAGCGCGTGCAAATCTCACCCGACACGATCGCCCTGACCGTGTCGGAGATCGACGGGCGTTTGCCGGGATTTCGTCCCGGACAGTACATCTCGGTACAGGTTCCGCTTCTCGACGGTGCTCGCCAGATCCGTCAGTACAGTCTCACCGGTTCACCGGCCGAGTCGCGATGGCGGTTCAGTGTCAAACTCGCCGGCGAGGTGTCGGCGCATCTGCACGAGCAGATCTTCGAGGGCGATCTCCTCGATGTCAGCACGCCGTTCGGTGACCTGGTCCTGCCCGACGACGACGCGCCGCTTCTGCTCGCCTCGGCAGGTATCGGCTGTACACCTGTCATCGGTTTGCTGACCGCGCTGTCGGAGGGGCACGACACCCGGCCGGTGACCGTGCTCCATGCCGACCGTTCGCGGGATCGTCAACCGCACCGCGGAATGCTGGCCGCGCTGGTCGATTCACTGCTTTCGGGCCGTCTGATCCAGTGGTACGAGCACACGTCGCCTCACGTGGTGTCCGACTCGATCCGGGTCGGACAGATGACGCTCGACGACGTCGACATCGATCGCGACTCGCACGTCATGCTGTGTGGACCAACCGGATTCCTCTCGTCGATGCGCGCGGCATTCCTCGACCACGAGGTCGACGAGAGCCGAATTCACTACGAGACATTCGGTCCGGAACTGCTGCGCACCGGCGCCCGATGAGCACCGCGGCTGCGGTCGTCACCGCGCTGACCTTCGTGTGGCTCGGCATGGTGTTCGCCATCTCGTTCATCGAGGCTCCGCTGAAGTTCCGCGCACCCGGGGTGACCCTGCCCATCGGGCTCGGCATCGGCCGGTTGGTGTTCCGCGCGCTGAACGCAGCCGAGATCATCTGGGCAGCAGGTATTCTTGTCGCCGTCCTGGTGGGCTCCTGGCTGGGTCTCGCCGAGCCGATTGCGGCCGTCGTGGCGATCGCCGCGCTCGCGATCCAGGTGGCGGTCGTACGACCCGCCCTGACCAAGCGATCTGACGCGGTGCTCGCCGGGCACGAGGGGCCGCGCAGTCACGCCCACCTCGTGTACGTCGGATTCGAGGTCGTGAAGGTCGTCGCACTCATCTGGCTCGGCGTCGCCGTGCTGATCGGCGCGACCTGACCGGTGGCCGCGGGGCGGTGGTCGGCCGGCGCCCACCGAGGAGCGAGCTTGCGAGCGTTCTCTGTTCCCTGAATCGAATGAACCACAGCAGGGCGGGCCCGCGACCGGCAGACTTCAACTCGACCGATGGACTTCGATCGAGGTCTAGGAGTCGAGTTGAAGTCTGTCGGTCACGGAATGGGGCAGGGGGGTGGCGCTTCGCAAGCTCCGGGATTGTCGTACCCCCGGCATAGCGTGTAGCCGAATCACGCCGACGAGGGGACTTCGATGCCGACCAGGATCGCCGCACTGAGAAACCACGACGCCGCCACACTCACCGGCTATCTCGAGGTGTGTGACGACCAGTGGGAGCACTGGCAGAGCAGGGCCAACACTGCTCGACTGGCGGGCGCCGATTCTCGGACCATCCGGTTCTACGACGCCGAGGCCGCGTACTGGAGCCGCTTCGCGGAGATGCTTCGCACCGCGATCGCGGAGGTCGAGGCGTCGACCCGGCGCACCAGCCGCCGACGATCGGCCTGACGTACCGGCGCCGACCACGCAGGGGTGTCCACCCCCGCCGATGACATCCGAAAGCCGTTGCCGCAGTGTCGGCTCCGGGTCGTCGATCTGGTAAGTTGGGTCACACCCATCCACGATCGGAAGATGTTGTGACGGAAGCGAATAAGTCCGGCCGGCGCCCGGCGTACCAGGTCGTGGCCGACGCGCTCCGGGTACGCATCCTGGCGGGAGAACTGACCCCCGGTACGCGGTTGCCTCCCGACACCGAGTTGCGGGCCGAGTTCGGAGTGGGGCAGAGCACCGTCCGGGAGGCCATCCGCTCGCTGGCCAGCGAGAATCTGGTCCACACCACACGCGGGGTCACCGGCGGGACCTTCGTCGCCACCCCCGACATCGGGCAGCTGAGCGCCCACCTCGAAGCCGGGGTCACCCTGCTCGCGGCGGCCGAGGGGGTGACCGTCGACCAGCTGATGGAGGTCCGGCAGCTCACCGAGGTCCCCGCCGCCGGGGTCGCCGCCTACCGCCACACCGACGCGCACCTGGAAGAGTTGCGCGCCACCATCTTCGATCCCCTGGGCGAGATCGGTCCCGAGGTGTACGCGAACAACCAGGAATTCCATCGCGTGCTGCTCCGCGCCGCCGACAACCCGCTCCTCGACCTCATCACCGTGCCGGTCTTCCGGGTGATCGGCAGCCGGTTCAGCCGGGACACCGCACCCGAGGACTTCTGGAAGTGCGTCGACGAAGACCACCGGGCCATCCTCGAGGCGGTCGAGGCGCGGGACTCGATGACCGCGATGACGCTCATGCGCCGCCACCTCGACCACCTCGGCGACGTCTACAAACAGATGGACCTGCTCCGACGCCAGAGCTGACGCGGGCGCCTCACCCGTCCACGCGGACCGGCGGGCGTCGACGGTGCCAGTCGGTGTGCTCCTGGTATTGCTCGGCCAGCGCGAACAGCGTGGCCTCGGCGCCGTGGGCCGCGGTCAGCTGAGCCCCGATCGGCATCCCGGACGGGTGAACTCCCACCGGCAGCGCGAGCGTCGGGCCGTCGTGCAACGACCACGGGTAGGTCAGCTGCCCCATCCGACGCGCCTGTTCCACCACCGCATCACCACCACCCAGCAGTGGGACGTCGACGGGCATCGCCGGCGTGAGGACCGCGTCCACCGTGGCGAACACATCCAGCAGGGCCGAACGGAACTCGTCGCGCCGCCGCAGCGCGCCGACCAGCTGCTCATCGGAGATGCTGAGTCCCAGCCGGATTCGCTCACGAGTCGCCGGTTGGAACCGACTCGGCTCGTCGCGCA
Organism: Gordonia lacunae; assembly: GCF_002149015.1. Taxonomy (GTDB): domain Bacteria; phylum Actinomycetota; class Actinomycetes; order Mycobacteriales; family Mycobacteriaceae; genus Gordonia; species Gordonia lacunae. The sequence goes on from NZ_NGFO01000043.1 coordinate 7,415, forward strand.
ACCGCTCCGCGTGGGTCTTCGCGAGATCGGCGTAGATCAGCGTGTAGACCACGTCCTGTGCCGTGTCGGCCAGGGGCACAGGCATGTCGACGATCGTGTGACCAAGCCGGTGTAGCAGGTCGGCGGTCCCGAGCACCGCGTCACGAATCGCCGGGTCGACCTCGTCGGTGACGAACGGCCAGGGCACCGCGACACGCATCGGCCCGGCGGACCCCGGTCCGGGGTCGGAGCCGGCGAGCACCGCGAACGTCTCCCGCACCTGAGCGGCCGATCGTGCCAGCGGACCGACGGTGTCGAAATCCGCGCTCACCGGAAAGATCCCGGTCATGTCGAGCACGCCGACGGACGGACGCAGGCCGGTCACACCGCAGCACGCGGCAGGCAGGCGGATCGATCCGCCCGTGTCGGTGCCGAGCGAGACATCGACGACTCCCGCCGCCACCGCGACACCGGAACCGCCGCTCGAACCGCCGGGCACTCGCGTCGGATCCCACGGGTTCACCGGCCCACCCGAGGCCGAGTTCTGACTCGTCACACCGACGGCGAACTCGGCGAGATTCAGCGTCGAGGTGATGACGGCACCGGCCTGCTTCAACGCGGTCACGCACGCCGCGTCGGCAGATGCCACCCGGTCGGCGAAGTACTCGGACCCACAGGTGGAGCGCACTCCGCCGACCTCGATGTTGTCCTTCACGCCGATCCGCAGCTCGGATAGTGGACCGGATGCGGCATCGGGGTCAACGCCGGATTGTTCGGGCACCCACGAGATGACGGTGTTGAGCTGCTCGGCGACGGAGACGATGTCGGCTGAACGCACCCCGCCCGGTCCGCTCCCGACGCCGGAGGGGCCGACGACAGGATCGCCGGCCCCTCCGAAGTCACCGGTCAGGACGCCACCCGGGAGGCGCGGAGTTGCTCGGTGGCCGCCGCGTCAACGGTCCAGTCGTCGGTGTTCACGACGACACCGTAGTCCTGGCGCGCCTCGTCCGCGGTCAGGTACTCGTCCCACACGTCGGAGAGCACCGCGAACGGGTCGCGCAGGAACGGGTCGCCGAAGCCGCCGCCCGAGGGCATCCGGATCTCGAGACGCTCGCCCTCGCGGATGACCTCCTGGGTCACCTTGGAGAACAACACTTCCTCGTCCGGCGTACCGGGGTTGCGGACGAACGATCCCGACGCGCCGTCGCCACCGCCGAGAGCGCCGGCGGGCGGGTCGGTACGGTTGTCGGCTTCGGAACCCAGGAAGGTGTCGGTCTGCATGTACCAGGTCCGCACGCTGCCGATGCCGCCACGCCACTGGCCGGGGGCCGGCGACTCGTCGCGGAGTTCGTAGCGTTCCGCGCGCATGGCGTGATTGAGCTCGAGTTCCTCGATGGGGTTGTTGCGGGTGTTGGCCATCAGGGCGTCGACGGCGTCCATGCCGTCCTTGCCGTTACGGGCGCCGTAGGAACCCTCGTTGATTTCGATGTACACCCAGTACGACTCGCCGTCCTCGGCCAGACCGGAGTAGGCGATGGCGCACAGCGCGGCCGACGACCCGGCGATCGCCCGCTCGGGCAGCACCGGCGCGAGCGCCAGGTTGATCGAGTCGAAGATGCGGTTGACCTGTGAGAAGCGAGCGAAGCACGAGGCCGGGAAGTCCGGGTTGAAGATCGTGCCCTCCGGCGCGTAGGCGCGCACAGGACGGAAACAGCCGTCGTTCTGCGGGACGAACTCCTCGGTGAGGTGCTCGTCGAGCAGGATCGTGCGGATGGCGCTGACCGCGACCGGCAGCACCGAGCCCTCGAACGGCACGTTGAACGCGGTCGGCACCTGATCGTTCGAGCCGGTGAGGTCGATGAGGACGTCCTCGTCCTCGACCTGCACGCGCACCGCGACCTTCAGCGGCACACCGCGGTTCTTGCCGTCGTCGTCGAGGTAACCGATCGGGGCTTCGTAGCTGCCGTTGGGGATCTGGCGGATCCGGCTGCGCAGCATCTCTTCCGAGTAGTCCATCCACCGGTCGGCGGCGCTCATCACGACGTCGAGTCCGTACTTCTCCAGCAGTTCGACGAACCGCTTCTCGCCGATGCGCGAACACGCGATGAGCGCCTCGAGGTCGCCGCGGTTCTGTTCCGGGGTTCGCACGTTGTCCAGGATGTGCTGGATCAGCATGTCGTTGCGGACGCCGCCGTCGTAGATCTTCATCGAGTCCATCAGCTTGCCCTCGGCCCAGACGTCGACGACGTCCATGCACAGGCCGGGGAAGTTGCCGCCGATGTCGGAGACGTGGCCGGTGCAGCCGGCGAAACCGATGTGTTCACCCTCCCAGAAGATCGGGATGATCACGCCGTAGTCGGGGGAGTGCGCCGCACCGTGATAGGGGTGGTTGTGCAGGATCACGTCACCCGGCTTGTAGGTCCCGGCGAGTTTGCGATTCACGCCGCGGATGTAGGCGGGGATCGAACCGCAGTGCATCGGAGTCGAATCCGACTCGCACAGTTCGCGACCGTTGACGTCGAAGATGCCCGCGCCGAGATCCTCGGACTCGCGGATCAGGCTCGAGTACGCCATCCGGTAGAGGACCTGGGCCATCTCCTTGGCCATCGAGTTCAGCGCACCACCGATGACGCGCAGCGTGATCGGGTCGACCTCGACGGTGTTCCATGTCCGGTTCGCCTCGGCGGCAAGCGAAACGCCGTCCGTGGGCATCAGGGCCTTCGCCATGTCAGGCGCTCCTCTCGATGATGATGTGACCGACGGCGTCGACCGTGGCCTTCTGTCCGATACCGACGATGGTCGTCGAATCGAACTGCTGCACGATGGCCGGGCCCTCGAAGGTGTTGCCCGCCTTGAACAGTGCGCGGTCGTAGACGGGGGTGTCGACCCACTCCGGGTCGGCCGAGTCGTTCTTCCAGAACAGTGCCCGGGTGGTCGCCTTGATCGCGGCCGACGCGTCGGCGTCGCCCTTCTCGATCTCGGAGATCCGGATGTGCTCGACGGCGCCGACACCGGTCACGCGGATGTTGACCAGCTGGACCGGCTTGTCGTCGAACCGCTGGGAATAGGTGCGGCCGTGCACCTCGTGGAAGGTGGCCGCGGTCTGCTCGACCCACTCGGCGGTGATCTCACCCGCCGGCGCGGGGACGCGCAGCTCGTAACCCTGTCCGACATAACGGCAGTCGACGCTGCGCTCGAGGGTGATCGCGTCCTCGGCGATGCCGTCGGCGCGCAACTGGGCGACCGCCTGCTCGGAGAGGCGATCCATCTCGCGTCGCAGGAGTTCGAGATCCGGTTCGGCCGACGAGGTCCACACGGTGGTCGGGACCTCGTAGCGCACGTCGGTGGTCAGCAGGCCGACGGCCGAGGTGATCCCGGGGTGGCCGGGCACGATGACGCGCGGGATGCCCAGGTGCTCGGCGATCTGCCAGGCGTACAGCGGCCCGGCGCCACCCTCGGCGACGAGCGAGAACTCGCGCGGGTCATAGCCTTTACGCACCGAGTGCAGCGAGATGGCCTCGGTCATCGAATGCGCGAGGATCTGGAAGATGCCCATCGCGGCGTGTTCCAGATCAGCGCCGAGCTTGTCGGCGATGTGGGTCCTGACCGCCTCGGTGGCGAGTTCGGGCTTGACCTCCATGGTCCCCGACAGGAAGCTGTCGGCGCCGAGCCAGCCCATGACGACCATGGCGTCGGTCGACGTGGGCTCGGTGCCGCCGCGGTTGTAGCAGGCCGGCCCGGGCATCGCGCCCGCGCTGCGCGGGCCGACGCGGAACATGCCGCCCTCGTCGATGCTGGCGATCGAGCCGCCGCCGGCGCCGATGGTGTCGACCTCGGCCATCGGGACCATCGCGTGATAGTCGCCGATCCGGGTGTCGAGGAGGTGCTTCATACGCAGCTTCCCGTCGGGCGCGACGCCGATGTCGGCGGAGGTACCGCCCACGTCGAGGGTGATGACGCTCGGGTATCCCGATGCCTTGCCGATGAAGCAACCGCCGAGCAGGCCGGCGACGACGCCGCTGGTCAACAACGAGACGGGCACCTCGCTCGCACTTCGTGAGGTGACGAGGCCGCCGGCGGAGGTCATGAGGTGGACGTCTTCACCGACTTGCGCATCCTTGGCCTTGCCGGCGAGGTTCTCGATGTAGCGCGAGGTCTTGGGACCGACGAAGGCGTTGAGGGCCGTCGTGGAGAAGCGCTCGTACTCGCGGTACTGCGACGCGACGTCGCTCGAGAGCGAGACGAACACGCCGGGGTACTCCTCGGCGATGATCTCGCGGACGCGACGCTCGTGCGTCGGGTTGCGGTAGGCGTGCAGGAACGCGACCGCGATCGCCTCGACACCGCGCTCGCGGAGCAGGCCGATCTCACGACGAACGGCGTCCTCGTCGAGCGGGGTCAGCACGTTGCCCGCGGCGTCGATCCGTTCCGCGACGGTCCGCCGGTTGCGGCGGGGGACCAGCTGCCATTTCTGCCAGGGCAGGTCCTGGTAGTTGGAGTAGTTCAAGGGGCGCTTCTTGCGCGCGATGTGCAGGAGGTCCCGGAAGCCGTCGGTGGTGATCATGCCGACGTCGCTGCCGTTGTGCTCCAGCACGATGTTGGTGGCCACGGTGGTGCCGTGGAAGAACATCTCGATGTCCGCGACGTCGATGCCCGCGCGTTCGGCGAGCACCCCGATCCCGTCCATCGTGCCGATCGAGGGATCGTGGTTGGTCGACGGCGTCTTGTGCACCGTGACCGTCCCGTCGTCGTCCCACAGGACCAGGTCGGTGAACGTGCCGCCCACATCCACGCCGATTCGCTTCATCGAAACTCGCTTCCTCTGTTCATGCCGTCACCCCGACGTCGTCAGCTGTGTACCCGATGACGGGAGTGATCTGAGCCATAGCTGCGCTGGGGAGCATCATGCAATACATCGGATGGTTTCGGCAACACCTGGATGTAAATTCGAGGTATCGCCAGGACGAACCAGCCCTTGACGTACTAAAGATCAGATGTTTAAGGTGGTCCGCGTCACGGCTCGTTGTGTGTACCCCACGACGCCGCACCCTGAGGAGGACCATTGACCACCCATCCCGCCACGCTCGGACGCTTCTTCGAGGACTACGTCGTGGGCGACGTCTACCAACACCCGATGGGCCGCACCATCACCGACACCGACAACGCGTGGATCACGTGCCTGTCGATGAACACCAACCAGAACCACTTCAACGAACACCTGGCCGCGACGAATCCCATCACCGACGGCAAGGTCATCGTGAACTCGGGCCTGACCATCGCCCTGGTGCTCGGACTCTCGGTCATCGACATGAGCCAGAACGCGGTCGCGAACCTGCAGTTCACCGATGTCAAGCTCGCGCACCCGGTGTACGTCGGCGACACCATCTACGCCGAGAGCATCTGCACCGACCTCCGGCTGTCGCAGTCCCGTCCGTACGCGGGCATCGTGTCGATGGTGACGCGCGGCGTGAACCAGGACGGCGAGGTCGTCATCTCCTGGAAGCGTTCGGTGATGGTCGCGACCCGCGAGAGCGGCATCGGGCAGAACTACTTCCCCGAGGTCAAGGCACCGTCGCTCACCGAACTGACCGCGGAGAGCTCGGCGGAGGCGACCCGATGAGGCCGCTCGAGGACGTCCGGATCATCGCGATAGAGCAGTACGGCGCGGGTCCGTTCGGCAGTGTCCATCTGGCCGATCTCGGTGCCGACGTTCTCAAGATCGAGGAGCCGAAGTCCGGCGGCGACGTCGGCCGATATGTGCCGCCCTATAACACCGGCGAGGACTCGCTGTTCTTCGAGGCCTTCAACCGTAACAAGCGCAGCCTCTCCCTCGACCTCGGAACACCGGGCGGGCGAAGGGTTTTCGAGGATCTCGTGCGGACCAGCGACGCCGTGTACTCGAACCTGCGCGGCGACGTCCCGGCGAAGATGAAGATCACCTACGACGACCTCAAGCACCTGAACCCGGCGATCGTGTGCTGCAGTCTCACCGGCTTCGGCATGACCGGTCCGCGAGCGAAGCAGCCCGGCTACGACTACATCCTGCAGGGTCTCGCCGGCTGGATGGACCTCACCGGCGATCCCGACGGTCCACCCACCAAATCGGGTCTGTCGCTGGTCGACTTCTCCGGCGGATTCGTCGCCGCGCTGAGCCTGCTGGCCGGTCTGCACGCCGCGCGACGCGACGGCGTCGGCGGTGACTGCGATGTCTCGCTGTACGACACCGCGGTCTCGATGCTCACCTACCCGGCGGCCTGGCACCTCAATGCCGGTTACCGTCCCGGACGGACGAAGAACTCCGCGCATCCCTCTCTCGTCCCGTTCCAGGCGTTCGAGGCCGCCGACGGCTGGTTCGTCGTCGGCTGTGCCAAGGAGAAGTTCTGGGTGCGCCTCGCCGAGGCGATCGGTCTGGCGGAGTTGCTCGACGACCCGCGCTTCACCGACTTCGCCGCGCGCGGCCAGCACAAGGACGAACTCCTTCCGTTGCTGGAGAAGCGGTTTGCCGAGGCATCGGTCGAGCACTGGGTGGGGCTGCTGACCACCGCAGGTGTGCCCACCGGCCCGATCAACGACGTCGAGCAGGCACTCACCGAGGAGCACACGCTCGCGCGCGGCCTCATCGCGACGACCGAACACGAGGTGTGGGGCGAGGTGCGCCAGGTGACCTCACCGGTGCGCTTCGGCGCCGAGCAGCCCGAGTATCGTCGGGCACCACATCGCAACGAGAACTTCGACGAGGTGATGAGCCTGCTGGGATACAGCGCCGAGGACATCCGGGGTCTCGTCGACGACGGTGCGTTCGGCGCCCTCGCGCAGCAGGCTCCGTCGTGACCGCCCGCCGGATCGCGAGCTGGGCCGCCGGCCTGACCATCGACGCCATTCCCGAGACCACCCGTCGCGCCGCACTCCGGCACCTCCTCGACGGCATCGGGAACGGCGTCGGTGCCCGCCGGCTCGACCAGGGCGGACCGGGTCTGTCGGTCGCCCGCGGGCTCGGCGGTCCGGCGCAAGCACATCCCCTCGGGGACGCAGAGGCGATCTCCGCCCCGGCGGCGGCGTTCGCCAACGGCGTGCTGATGCACGCGCTCGACTTCGACGACACGCACGCCGGCGCGCTGGTGCACCCGACCACGGTCGTCGCCCCGGCGGTGCTGGCGGTCGCCGAGGAGGTCGACGCCACCGGGGCGCAGGCGCTGATCGCGCTGGTGGCCGGACTGGAGACGGCCTGCCGTCTCGGCGCGGTCGCTCCCCACGGCTTCCACTCACGCGGGCTGCACGCCACCGCCGTCGTCGGTCCGCTCGCCGGGGCCGTCGCCGCCGGACTCCTCTACGGTGCCGACGCCGATGCGCTCACCGATGCGATCGGCATCGCAGCGTCGTCGTCGGGCGGCTTGCTCGAGTTCCTCGACACGGGCGCCAACACCAAGACCTTGCACCCCGGCAATGCCGGATTCAGTGGCGTGCTGGCCGCGCGGTTGGCCATGGCCGGTGCCAGCGGCCCGGAGTCGGTGCTGGAGGGCAGGCGCGGACTCTACCGTGCGCTCGCCGACCGCGACATCGACCCCGACGCGATCGTCGCCGACCTCGGAACACGCTGGGAGAGCGCCAGTATCGGTATCAAACCGTATCCGAGCTGCCAGCTCATGCACGCGTCACTCGATGCAGTGGGTGCCGCCCTCGACTCCGCACGTGAGCAGGGACTCGGCGCCTCGCCCACGCGAATCACCGCCATGACGGTCGACGTGCATCCCGACAGCCTGGACATCGTGTGCGGACCCGGGACAGGTACCCGGGCACCGCGCAGTGTCTACGACGCCAAGTTCGACCTCCCGTGGAGCGTCGCCGCGCTCGTCCACGACGGGGCGGTCACCGTGGACACCTACGCCGAGGACTCGATCGTGCGACCCGATGTCGCGGCGACCGCCGGTCTCGTCGACGTCGTCTCCGCACCCGATGATCGCCCGGCCGCCGACGCCGCCGGCCGGGCGGTCATCACCTTCGACGACGGCAGCCGGGTCGTCGGCGAGGTGCCGTGCAGCCGCGGCACCTCCGGCCGACCGATGGACGACGCCGCGGTCGCCGAGAAGTTCCGGCGCAACAGCGGTGGGGGCGCCGACGCGGACGCTCTGGTCGAGGTTGTCTTCGGGCTGGGCGACGCCCCGTCTGTCCGGCCGGTCCTGAGCCTCGCGGCCGCCGTCGTCGCCGGCTGACACCGGTCTTCTCGCCTGCGGTCGGCGCAGACACCACCGCGGTTCTCCTGGCCCATCATTCAGATCAAGGATTCCACAATGGATTTTAGCTTCAACTCCGAACAGCGCGACTTCCGTGCGGCCCTGCGTCAGCTCGTCGACAAGGAGATCATCCCGGTCGCCAACGAATGGGAGCGCACCGGCAGGTATCCCACCGAGATCGTCGACCGGCTGCGGGAGATGGGGCTGTTCGGGATCACCACACCGGAGGAGTTCGGCGGACTCGAACTCGACATGGTGTCGTTCACCCTCGTCTACGAGGAGCTCGCCCGCGGCTGGATGGGCATCGCGGGCATCCTCGGCAGTCACAACCTGTCCTGCTGGATGATCTCGCGGCACGGCACAGACGAGCAGAAGGCGCAGTGGCTCCCGCGTCTGGCGAGTGGCGAGTGCCGCACCGGTATCGGTCTCACCGAGCCCGGGGCCGGAACCGATCTCCAGGGCATCACGACCACCGCAACCAAGGACGGCGACGACTACGTCATCCGCGGCACCAAGACCTGGATCACCAACGCGCGACACGCGAATGTGCTTCCGGTGCTGGTGAAGACGGACCCGACCGCCAGCCCGGCGCACAAGGGCATGAGCATCCTGCTGGTGGACACCACGACTCCCGGCTTCGAGGTCCAGCGCGACATGGGCAAGCTCGGCTACAAGGGCACCGAGTCCTGCGAGATCTTCCTCGACGAGGTGCGCGTCCCGCAGTCGACGCTGCTCGGGGGCGTCGAGGGCCGCGGTATGCAGCAGGCGCTGTCGGGCCTCGAGATCGGGCGCCTCAACATCGCCGGACGTAGTGTCGGCATCGCCCAGGCATCCTACGACGCGGCGTTGAACTACTCACGCGAGCGGACGGCATTCGGTAAGCCGATCTCGGACTTCCAGGCCATCCAGCTCAAGCTCGCCGACATCGCCACCCAGCTGCAGGCGGCCCGTCTGATGACGTACTGGGCTGCGGCCAAGGCGGATTCGGGTGCCCGGGTGGACGGCGAGGCCGGCATGGCCAAATACTTCGCCTCCGAGACGGCGATCTCGGCAAGCCTCGAGGCGATGCGCATCCACGGCGGCTACGGCTACTCGACCGAGTTCAACGTCGAGCGCTACTACCGGGACGCGCCGCTGATGTCGATCGGTGAGGGCACCAACGACATCATGCGCACGGTCATCGCCAAGGCCTTGGTCAGCGGCTCCGTCACCGTCGGATGAACCCCGCGCTGATCTTCCTGTACGTCCCGGGGGACCGGCCGGAGCGGTTCGACAAGGCGGCGGGCTCGGATACGGACGCGATCGTCCTCGACCTCGAGGACGCGGTCCCGCTTGCGGGGAAGGACTCCGCACGCATCGCGGTCGGCGAATGGCTGGCGAGCCCAGACCGCGCGGGTGTGCCCGCCTGGGTGCGGGTGAACCCGGGCCCAGAACTGCTCGACGACCTGACCATGGCGGTCCGGGCCGGAGCCGACGGGGTCTGGCTGCCCAAGGTCGACGACGCGGCGACGCTCGACCGGGTGGACGGTCTGCTGACGGAACTGGAAGCCGAGTTCGGCGGCCCGCGAACGCCGGTGTCGCCGCTCATCGAGACCGGTGCCGGCCTGTGCAACGCGGTATCGATCGCGGCGGGCCCGCGGGTGGCGTTCGTCCAGATCGGTGAGGTCGACCTCGCCGCGGATCTCGGTGTCTCGCCGGTGGTTGGCAACGAATTGCTCTGGGCACGTTCGCAAGTGGTGGCCGCTTCGGCCGCTGCGAAGATCCGTCCGCCCCTGGCCGCGGCGTCGCCGGACATCGAGGACGTCGACGGATACGAGGTCGAGACCCGGCAACTCATCGGTCTCGGCTTCTTCGGCCGGGCGTGCATCCATCCGCGGCAGATCGCCCCGGCGCGAGCCGGGATGACCCCGGCCGAGTCCGAGGTCGCCGCTGCCCGCGATGTCCTGTCCGCGTTCGACGCGGCGGGTGGTGCTGCGGCCACCGACAGCGCCGGACGCCTCATCGACGAGGCCGTCGCGCGGATCGCCCGGCGAACTCTGGCCCGGCAGTCGACGTAGGATCGACAGCGCCGGGTCGGGATGACTCCACGGTGTCCTGCTCGGTGCCGGACCCGACCCCTCACGCGAACATCGAAACGGAGACGAACATGGTGGACAACATCCTGTGGCAGGCGATCCAGGACAACGAGCTGGCACTCGCCGTGCTGCAGTACGTGTTCTCCGGCGTCAAGTAGACGCCTCCCGGCGCCCCGCGTGCACTCACGAGCGTCGAGACGGGAAACTGTGGCAGGCAAGATGTTTGCGAACCGATGGCCCAGCCGAACTCCTGGTGACAGCTCGATGAAGTGTTCGCGGGGTCAGCTGTGATGTGCTGACGACGATCCTAGGGTCGGCATCATGAACATGTCAGTGGTGAAGAAGATGTCGATCGTCGCGGGCACGATGGGCGCGGCCGCGGTACTCAGCGTGGTGGGGTCGCCGATTGCCTCGGCGAACTCGTTCTCCGCCAGCACGCAAGGTGGAACCGCGACCTACGACGACGGTGGCGATCAGTTCTGTGCGTTCGCCTGGAACACCGAGGGGGCCCGCTCGGTTCGGGTCACCCTGACCGCGGTCAGCCGACCGGGCCCGAGTCACGACTTCACCGACCGCAACACCTACGCCGGAGGCAACGCAGGCAACACCTGCCGCAGCCTGGCCACGGCGTACGAAGACACCCGATACAAGGCCGTGATCCGCGGATACTGGGGTGAGACCGGGACCACCGAGACGACAACGGTCTACTTCTACAGCTGACCGCCGGGACTTCCGGAAGCCGCGTCGGATGGCGCCGCCGCCAGGTCAACGGCGATGGTCACGAGGCGAGGCGCACGGCTCCGATGTTGCTGGAGCATTCCAGGTAGGGAACCGGTGCGGTTCCCTCGCCGCAGATCCACCGCTGTCCGGCGGCGTCGAGGGCGAAGGTGCCGGTGTCGCCGGCGGCGAGCCGAGCACCGAAGGCGGCTTGGACGGTCATCGCCGTCGGACAGTCGGGTCCGAATGTGAACACAGCCAGGCCGTTGTAACCGTCTCCGCAGAACGTGCCGGCGGCTGAGGGCTCGTTGGGATCGACCGGGCGTTCACCGCTGGGTCCGGACGAGGCCGCAGCACTGCTCCCGGCGGCGCCGGGAGGGGATTGCCCGGTGTCGATGTCGCCCCCCGGATCGGTTCCCGCACCGGGTGTCGGCGGAGCGACTTGTGGTGTGTCGGCCGGTCGGGTCGGATGCGATACCGCGGCTGATCCCGAGAGCGCCCTCGCCACTGACGAAGCGGACTCCGAGGCGGTCCCGGTGTCGGAACTGCATCCGGCGATCGCGATCGCCGCCGAGGCTGCGAGAGCGAGGGCGCCGGCTCCGATGAGCGAGCGGGTGGAAGAGATCATGCCCGTGTCCCTTTCGACGTCGGTGTGGTCAGGGGACCAGTAGTGCGTTGAGTCCAGGGATGATGCTGCTGGTGGCGGTGCCGCTGTACTGCTCGCGCAGCACGGTCACGGTCGCCACTACCGGTCCGGCGCCCGTGCGAGCGGTTGCGGACGTCGGCAGGGTGACCGGATAACCGGTGACGGGCACGGTCCCCGGCATGAACGAGGGACGCTGCCAATGGCGCAGTGCCACTGTTCCGCTGGTGCCGGTCGCCAGGTTGCGCCACGACACCGACACATAGCGGTAGGCGTACTGGTAGAACCACGGCGCGGGATCGGTGACGCTGAAGACCACCGACGACTCAGGTGCGGGCCGGGCGACGACCCGCGTCTGCTGGAACGATCCGCCGGGCACGCCCCCGGGGCCGGCCTCGACGCCGCCGATTGCGGGAATCGCGAACGAGAGACTCTGTGCGGCAACAGGATGCCCTACCGACACTGCTGTGGGTGTGGCCATGGCGGCCGGGGCCGCGGCACAGGACAGTGTGGCCATCGATGCGGCGGCAGCGGCGACGAGTCGAATTCGATTGGGGGACACAAGATGTACCTTCCGGTCGGTGGTTGTCACACAGGCGGATACGCGAGGACCCTGTTGTCGGTGACGAGGCCATGGGTGGGGTGCGGCGCGCCGTCGGCGCAGCGATGTTCGGCCGAGCACCGGACCGGTACTCGGTGGGACGAAGTGGTCGGAGGGGTGTAGTCGCGGGGAGGGGTGAAGTCGCGGGGGCGGTCCTACTGCACGACGTCTGGGTGGATGGTGTCGTGTTCTGCGGTCTCGATGATCGCTCTGAGGGCGGCGGTATGGCCTCGGTAGGCCTGTCGTCCACGTTCTGTCAGTGACAGCCGAAGCCGCGAACGCCCTGCGCGAGTGACGTATTCCTCCTCCAGGTAACCGTGTTCGAGCAGTTGGGACACGTGTTTGCTCAATGCGGACTTCGACAGTTCCAGTCGGGTCTGGAGCTCACCGAACTCCACATACGTGGCCGCATGGGCGATCGCGCAGATCCGCAATCGATACGGCGCGTGGATGAGCGGGTCGAAACCGGGTAGGGGTTCAGGCGGCACGGGTGGTCCTTCCGGATCGGTAGCGGCGGCCCATGTCCAGTGTCGTCGCACCGGCCGCGAGGCCGGCAACGAACCAGAGCCAGGGGATCTCGAGACCGATGGCCAGGACGGCCGGGACGCCGACGAAAGCGCCCATCGCCGCGACGTAGGGGAGCGAGGCGCCGACATCGGGTGCCACGACGCCGTATCCGGGTCTCGCGTACACCCATCGAACGCCAACCGCCACGACCGCGATGAGCCCGACGACGGTGATCGCCTTCGACGGTCCTTCCGGGAGTGGTTGAGCCCAGCAGACCGCCGTGAGGAGCGCGGCTTGCGCGACGAAGAACCTCCGCGGCAACGGCGGGTTGCGCGTCGCCGCTTCGGCCCCCTGCGCCTCATCCAGGAGTCGGCGCGCATCGTCACGACCAGGAGGCCAGCCGTCAGTTTCCATGACGGAAACAGTAGCACTCCTGGCCGCTCATCGGGAACCTTTGACACACAACCCGTCTGAAACAGTCCGATACCACTTGGTGAGTGGCCGACGGCCCCGGCAACTCGGGTAACGCGTCACTCTTGAACACGCTCCGAATTCTCGATCAGTTGAGTCAGCGCCGCAGCGCAGCGTCGATGACGTCGTCGAGCACGGCCCGCGAAGTCCGCAGATCACGGATCGCCTCGTCGATACGCGCCCGCTCGGCGGCGAGACTTTCGGCCAGCTTGGGTGTCGCAGCGGCCGAGGGACCGCCGTCCGAGTCGCGCATGCACGGCAACAGTCTCGCGATCGTGTGACTGCTGAGTCCGGCGGCGTAGAGCTCCTGGATGTGGATGACACGATCCACTGCGGTCTCGGTGTACTCACGTTGCCCACCGGGCGTCCGGTCGGCGGCGAGCAAACCACGCTCCTCGTAGTAACGCAGCGACCGCTCACTCACGCCTGTTCGTCGTGCGAGCTCCCCGATCCGCATACTCCAGTTATACGCAGTCCACCGCCGGCGAGTCGTTCGGAAAGACCGCCGGCCTATTCCTCCTTGACCCTGACACCGGTGTCAGGTCTTACGGTCGGCGCCGTGACGAACCCGGTTCCCGCACCGCCCTACGAGTACAGCCCCATCGTCGACCGCGATCCGATCACGTGGCCGGGCGGCAGGAAGGTCGCCGTTCACCTCGGACTGAACGTCGAACACTTCCGTTTCGGCCGACCGTCGACGAGCATCTGGCCCGGCACCGCGGAATTGACTCCTGATGCGTTGAACCACGGGTGGCGCGACTACGGCTCGCGGGTGGGGATCTGGCGCGTCATCGAGAGCCTCGACCGGCACGGTGTCCGTCCGAGCGTCCTGCTCAACTCGTCGGTCGTGGAGGCCCACCCACAGATCGTCGCGGCCGGTATCGAACGCGATTGGACGTGGCTCGCGCACGGGCGCACCAACTCTGAACTCCACACCGACCTCAGCATCGACGAGGAGCGTCGGGTACTCGCCGAGATCACCGACACCATATTCTCCGCGACCGGCCGCTCCCCGCGGGGTTGGATGGGGCCCGGCCTGACCGAAACCCACCGAACCCCGGAGTTGCTCGCCGAGCTCGGTTACTCCTACGTACTGGACTGGACCCACGATGACCAGCCGTTCCCGTTGACGATCCCCGGAATGTTCAGCGTCCCGTACTCGGTCGAACTGAACGATCTCCTGCTCTTCGGCAAGGGCCTGACCGGTCCGGACTTCCTGCAGATGGTCATCGACAGTTACGAACAGCTCTGCGCGGATTCCGCGACGAGTGGTCGGGTGTTGCCGATCGCCCTGCACCCGTTCGTGATCGGCCAACCGTTCCGACTCAGGTATCTCGATGACGCGCTCGCCTATCTGGCCGCGCAACCAGACGCATGGCTGACCACGACCGACGAGATAGTCGATGCGTACCGCGCACAGATCGAGCGCTGACGCGATGTCGAGCGCGTAGCGATGTGTCGGGGGTGAATGCCGGTTCCCCTGTTGCGGGACCCTCTCAGTCGAGATCCTGTTCACGGACGGCGGAGCGCTGAGTCGTCGGATCTTGCACCTCGGCCACCACCGGCTCGCTCTCCTCGCCCCGACGATTCGCCGCACCCTTGCGCGCGATCCCGCGCCGCAGCGAGCGAGTCGGTAGAACTCCGAAGTCCGCATGGCACACGCAGCCTTTCGGTGGACTTCGTAGTCATGCCTGAACGTTGAATCGAGATGAGTGCTGTGAGTGAAGAGTAGGTCCATTCGGTATGTCGAGGTCGCGCAAGGCACTCTCACGGGTTGCCGGGTATCGACTTTGCTCATTGTCGAGTCCCGGTATGCGACCGGCGCGCACACGTCATCAGACGGAGTGAGCCCGCGGTAAGGTGGGGTGTGTCGGACATTCCGACAACGGTGAGCGACGATTTCGAGACCATTTCACGAAATGGATATGGTCGATTCACTCGGTCCGGTGGTGGTGTCTGAATTGTCCGCTAGTGTTTAGCGATGCTCACAGGCACCCGCGGTACTCGATGGCTGATGCGTCTCTCGGTGGCAGCACTCGTGCTGGCGGTGGCCGCAGGGCTGTCGGTCGTTGCCTCCGGCCCGTCCCAGGCGGCGCCCGTGGTGAACCCCAACGCCGGAAAGCTCGTCGCGCAGGCTGACTTCCAGGTCAAGCGGGACGGCTTCTCCTTCGAGAACTGGGGTCCGAACGACGCCCTGCACGCCCGTGGCCTGAGCGTCGAGGGCATGCGGGCGGTCTTCGGCGACGAGGTCTGCGCACGCATCGTGTTCGGCGTGTGTTCGCCGACCACCGTCGCCGAACTGCTGCAGCAGGAATTCAACGAGTCGATGGCGGGCGGGCACTGCTTCGGGATGGCCGCTCTCGCCGGACTGTATGCCACCAAACGTCTGAACCCGTTCCCGCTGGCGCTGCCATGGCAGCCGGTCTACAGCATCGGCCCGTCGGCGCCGCTCGACGAGCTCATCGCACGGATGTTCATCACCCAGGGTTTCCCGCCCACCGATCTCGTCCAGTCGCAGGTCACGGTCACCCAGGCGCTGTCCCGCCTGCGGTCGGCGTGGGCCCGCAAAGATAATTACGTCCTGGCCATCTACACCGACGAAGAGCAGAGCGCCGGACACGCGATCAACCCGATCGCCATTCGCGACCTGGGCCAGGGCAGGCGCGGCATCGTCGTCTACGACAACAACTTTCCCGGCGTCGAGAAGATGATCGTCGCCGATCCCGCAGCCAACAGCTGGTACTACTCGACGGCGACCAATCCGTCCGAACCGACACTGCTGTTCCAGGGGTCGCCGGTCAACAAGATGATGCTCGTGCCGTTGGCGCCGATCCTGGCGCGCCATCAGGATCCCGAGCTGCGTACCGACGAGACCGTGGTCATGGTGTCGGACAACAACGGCGGAGCTCGCGGTGCCGGCGACGTCGACTGGGACGTGCGGGTCACGGACCCGGCGGGTCGCGCGATCCCGGGCGTGGACAAGAAGATCCTGTTCAACAACGACAACACCGCCACCTTCACGGTCCCCGCGAACCGCATGTTCCGGATCATCGTGGACGGGGTGGAGGCCGGTCGTACCGCGGACATCGACGCCACAGTGCTCAGCGCCGGCGGCGTGGTGGCGATGGGTGATCTCGAAGTGCCCGCGGGCGCGGTCGCAGCCATCGACGCCGACCCGGTTCGGCATGGGATGCGGGTGACCTCGTCGGCGCCGTCGACCGCGGAGTTCCAGGTCGCCACCGAGAATTCGCTGCGATCGCTCTCGACCGGGACCACGCAGCTGGCGATCGGGCCGGGTTCGGCGGTCTCGGTGGGGGCCACCTCTCCGACGGGCGTGACCGTCCGTTCCGAGGGGCGCGCACAGCGGCTGCGGCTGGAGGTCGAACGCAGCGACACCTTCACCGACCGCATCGCGGTCAGCCCCGGATCGATCTCGCTGCCCGCCGGTGCGACGATCACGGTGCCGGTGAACCTGTGGCCGGGCTTCGGCCCCCTCCCGGCGACCGTTCGCAGCGGCCCCTCGATCACACCCGTGCCCCTGAGCCCGCGGTGAGGGCTCCGTCCGTCAGCCGCCGCATCGCACTGGCCGTCCTCGTCGCGAGCGTGCTGGGTCTGCCCGCGTGTTCCAGCGGATCGACGACGACCCCGACGACGACCAGCAGTGCCACCGCGGCCCCGGCCGAGTACTTCGACGAGGTGACGGTTCACCGATTCGATTACCCGACTCCGGATGACGGCGATTCAGAGCAGAACTGGGCCGAGCTGTACCTTCCCGCGGGCGAGCAGCGGGTCGATTCGATCCCGCTCGTGGTTCTCATCCACGGCGGCGCATGGCAAAGTGCGCTCGGCGCCGACATCTTCGAGCCGCTGGCCCGGGACCTTGCCGGCCGGGGCATGGCCGTCTACAACATCGAATACCGTCGCGTCGGGTCGGGCGGTGGGTGGCCGACGACGTTCCGCGACGTCGCGAGCGCACTGGACCACGTCGTCGTCGTGGACCGGCAGTTCCCCCAGATCGACACCGACGACGAACTGATCGTCGGGCACAGCGCGGGCGCCCAGCTCGCGGTATGGGGCGGTACCAGGCACAAGCTCGAGGACGACGAGGTGGGTGCGCGGCCGCTGTTCCGTCCGACGCGCGTCGTCTCGCTCGCCGGTCCGCTCGACATGACCTATGCCGCCACGCACGGCGACGACCGCATCGTGACCGCGCTGGGCGGCACCCCGACGCAGGTTCCGCAGCGGTACACGATGGTCGATCCCATCCAGAACATCGATCCCGACACACCTGTGGTCGCCGTGCACGGAACCGCTGATCGCATGGTGTCGCCGACGAATTCGCAACGCTACGTCGATGCTGTCGTGCGCGAAGGCGGTGATGCCGCGGCCGTTCTCATCCGCGGCGGCAACCACGGTTCGGTGGTCACCTCGACCGCGCCCGAGTATCCGCGGGTCCTCGACATCATCTCCGGCGCGTCGGCTGCCGACGTGGAGGACGTGGCCTGAGCGGGTCCTCGGCCACCGTGACCGACGCGACCGCGGGCCGGTTCAGAGTGTCAGGAGACTCGTTGCCGGCGTGTACTTCTCCCGCCTGATCCGGCGCGGGGGCATCCGTCGCCGCTTGAGGGCCCGGACCCCCGCCTCGACCATCGCGGGCGGCCCGCAGAGATATGCCGCGTGATTGCGGCAGGAGCCGAAGTCCGCCATCATCGCATCACCGACGTAACCGGCGCGGCCACACCACTGTTGGCGACTGAGGCAGGGCGTGTACCGGACGTTCGGGTGCTCGGTCGCGAGTGCGCGCCAGAAGTCGACGTCGTACAGCTCGGTCTCGGTGCGGACGCCGTGGTAGACGTGGATCTCACGTTCGGGGTCGGCTTCCAGGGCGGCTCTCGCGATCGACTTCAGCGGGGCGAGACCCGTGCCCCCGGCGAGCAGGATGAGTCCGACTCCCGGCTCGTCCTCTCGATGACAGAAGTCACCCCAGGGTCCCGTCATCGACACCGACGATCCGACGGTCAGCGAATCGAAGATCCACCCGTCGGTGGCCAGACCGTCGGGTTGCCGGCGGATGTGGAACTCGAGGGTGCCGGATTCGCTGGGCGGGTTGGCCATCGAGTACGGACGTGTCTGGTCCGTGCCCGGGATCGACAACTCGACGTACTGGCCCGCGGTGAACTCGAACGGGTCGTCGAGCGACACCGTCACGGAGACCGTGTCGTCGGCGACCGTGGTGAGGGAGCTGACGGTTCCGGCGAGATCGCGCAACGCGTGGTGGTGCGCGCCGGACTCGTCGGCGGGCGGTTCGACGACGATGTCGGTGGTGGGCGTCGACTGACACGACAGCACGTATCCCTGGTCCCGCTCGCTGTCGGACAGCACGGTGTCGGGGGCCGGCGGCGCGTCCACCATCCCGCCGGTGACGCGTACCTTGCAGGTACCGCAGGTTCCCTGGTTGCAGGAGTTGGGAATCCACACACCCTGACGTAGCAGGGCATCGAGAACCCGCTGCCCGGACCCGCAGGTCACCGAGGTCGTACCGGTGTCGATGCGGAAGGTCGTCGGGTCGGACCGGGTCGTCGGGTCGGACATCGTCACACCTCCCAGACCGTGTGCAACGACGTCGGGCCACGGAAACCCCAACCCCAGAACTCGACGTCGCTGCTGTCGTCGCGCTCGAGGTTCGGGATGGACTCGAACAGCTCCTCGAGTCCGATCCGGCACACGTGGTTGGCGAAGTAGATGCCGGCACAAGCGTGATTACCGGCGCCGAATGCCAAATGCGGCAACGGCGGTCGCGTGATGTCGTACTCCGACGGCGCCTCGTAGACCGAGTGGTCGTGGTTGGCCGATCCGTACGACATCAGGACCACCGAGCCCGCCGGCAGGTCGACGCCGGCGACCTCGGTGTCCTTCGTGCTGATCCGGGCGGTCGCCGACCAGATCGGCGACGTCCACCGCATGCCCTCCGAGATCGCGCGCGGGATGAGACCCGGCTCGTCGACGACTTGCTCGAACTGATCCGGGCGACTGAACAGGCCGACGAGTGTCGACGCCATGGCGTGACCCGGCTCCTGCATCGCTCCGAGGAGGTAGACGTACAGCGTCGGATAGATGTAGTCGCGGTCGCGGGTCTGCCCGTCGGGCATCCCGTCGTGCAGCCAGTGCGAGATCGCGCTGTCGTCGGGATTCTCGATCCAGTTGTCGATCAGCGGATTGACGATCGACTGGATTTCCAGCTTCGCGGCGTCGGCCTCGGCGAAGCCGTCCGGGTTGGTGAACTCGCCGTTCTCGTCGACTCCCGCATTGGTGAACGACACCGACAGTTTGTGGAACCACTCGCGCAACTTGTCCGAGCTGACCGACTGCAGGCCGAGCAGGTCGCCGAGCGCGCGGACGCTGACGGGTTCGCAGTACTGGGCGACGAGCTCGGCGCGCCCCACATCCTCGAAGTCGCTCAGGTACCGGCGGGCGATGGGCCGGACGAGGTCGTCGATCCACCGGTCGACCTCCTGGGGCTGCAGGGCCGGGTCGACCATCGACCGCAGATCCTCATGGATCGCCCCGTTGACCCCGATCACCGCCGGGTGTCCGAAGGTCCGCCCGCCCGCTTTGGTGATGACCGCCTCGAAGTCGGGGCTGGTGGCAATCGTCCGGCAGATGTCCGCGGTCGTGGCGACATAGGAGCCGAGGATCGGGATGTACGCGAGCGGTGCCTCGACGCGGAGACGCTCGTAGACGGGGTAGGGGTTGCGTTCGAGCTCGGTCATCGTGATGTCGTCGATCCACGACATGGTGCTGGTCATGGGTTCCTCCGCTGTGTTCGTCTCGAGAGCCGGGGGTCTGCGCCGCAGGTTGTCGGCGATCCGGTGCGAGGTGACACTAGGGACCGCCGGACCGGCGGTCGATACGGTTCGCGCGGCGGCGGCACCGATCGCGCGACGATGTGATCGCAGTCTCCCCACCGGGTGGCGAGTGCCATGCGTCACCGGGTTGAATCGGAGACGCGGGACCCTGCGCGACCGGAGTACGAGGAAGACATCCATGCGGAGCACCACATCCACCAGTGACTGGGAGACGGCGCATCGCGCCGTCGAAGAGGTGTACTTCCCGCATGAGCTGACCGCGCTGTCGTCCCCGGATCAGCTGAACCTGAACCTGCAGACCGTCGAGCTGGGACCGGTCACGATCGGCAAGCTCAACTGGGGGACCGACGTCTCCATCTCCTGCGACTACCCAGGTGCCTACGAGATCAACATCCCGATGCGCGGCGTCCTGGACTCGCGCGCCGGGTCGGTGCAGACGACGTCCGAGGAGGGCAAGGCCACGGTCTTCACCGCGGACCGCCCGTCGACGATCACCCGGTGGTCCGCGGACTGTGTCGTGGTCGGGGTGAAGTTCGACGCCGAGTACCTCGAACGCGAGGCCGACCGGGTCCGGGCGTCGGCGCTGCGTTCACAGTTGCGGCTGCCCGATCAGCTGGATCTCGCCGGACCCGACCAGCAGGCGTGGTTCGGGCTCGTGCGCGCATTGTCGGCCCAGGTGCGCGAACCCGCCGACCTCCTGTCGAACCCACTGGTCGGACCGCAGCTGGCGAGCGCGATCAGCAGCGCGTTCCTCCTCGCGGTGTCTCCGGAAGAGTCGGGTACCGGTCTGCGCCCGCGGATGGTCAAGCGTGTGCTCGACGCGTTGCACGACGATCCGGGACGAGACTGGCGTCTGGCGGACATGGCCGAGCTGGGCGGCTCGAGCCTCCGACGACTGCAGGAAGGCTTCGCCGAACACGTCGGTGTGAGTCCGACCCAGACGCTGCGGGACATCCGACTCGACCGGGCACACCACGACCTCAGCGAACCGGACAACACCGACACGGTGGCCGAAGTAGCTGCGCGATGGGGCTTTTCGAGCCCGAGTCGGTTGGCTGCCGCGTACAAGAAGCGCTACGGCATCCCGCCGTCGGAACACCGTCGGCGGTAGGCCTTCCGGGGGTACCGCTCGAATCTGTGCCGGAACTTCACAGTTCAGACCACGTGGCGACGCCGATCGGTTAGTTTCCGCACTGCGCGATTCCGACGGACCATCGAAAGGCGCGGCCATGAAACGTCGCCATGCTCTGCTCGCCACGCTCATCAGTGTCACGCTGGCACTCTCCGGGGCAGGGGTGGCGGCCGCCGCGCCGAATCCTCTGGGCTCAGTGGATTTCGGTTCCCTCGGCGCACCTGTGGGCGGCGGGTGTTCGGAACAACTGCTGTACAACAACGAACTGTTCGGGCCGAAAATCCTGGCGACGAGTCCCCCGGTGGGTCCGCAGTTGAGGGGCTACGACCGACTTGCGGGCGAGAGTCCGAGCGATTTTCTCGCCAAGTATCGGACAGGGGACAAGTGGAACTATCCAGAGAAGGACGGATACACGCTGAACCCCGATGGTTCCCCGAAGAAGTCGGTGACAACCCTCGGCCCGAACAAGCGGATCGATCGCTATGGCAGTCCGCGAGGCAGGTTCTTGGCTCCCGCCGGTACGCCTTACAAGAAGCGGGCGCTTCCGCCGGAGAACCTCGTCGACAAAGACAACCCCCAGTTCTGCAACTACCACGTGTACGTGGTCAAGCGCCCGGTCAAGGTGTGGACCGGACGCATCGCCGAGGGGTTCGGCCAACCGGGCGGTGGAATCCAGTACCAGATCGACCAGCAACTCGTCGATCCCGTGTTCATCGAGCAACATCGAGGATGCTTCAACGAGACCGGCGGTTTCGTCAACACCCAGTGGTTGCTGTGTTCGGGTGTGCTCGAGAGCGTCTTCCCCCGATGACGTCAGGGGCCGACGACCAGCTCGACCCCGAGATGCGCAGCCGGATAATTGATCTCGCGGCCAGGATGTCGGCGGAGCCGGCCGACGTGCCCCTGCTGGGACGCATCCGCGACGACGCCACGCCATCGTGCGTGCGCGATCCGGATGGTGTGTGGCATCTGATCATCCGAGAGCGCGGCTCGGTGATGTTCGACCGGCAGTCCAGCGATCCGGAGGAGTTCCTGAGCTGGGTTGCGGTGGCGATCGCCGAAGCGGCGTCGTATCGGCTGCACACACCCGGCGCGCCGGACTATCTGCGCAGGATCTGGGCGGAGCAGTATCGGATGCTGGCCGTGGCGAACCCGGAGTGGGCCCGCGCGTGGCTGCAGCGCACGCGGACACGGCTGATCGACGAGGGCACCACCGACGGTGAACTCGCGCAACTCCCGGACGACCCCGAGGCCTGAATCGCGCGAGGGCGCGTGGGCTGCTGTCGAGCGACGGCCGACGGACTGTCCGCATAGGGAGGGCAGAAAGCGGGCGTTCTGTAGGTGTCGTCGAGTCGACGGCCGGACCACGATGGATGCACTGCGCATCGTCGCGCGCCATGCCCGACCGCACCCGACCCGTCGGGCCGATCTCTTTTGGACGGACTCAATGACCGCACTCGACGCCGCGACCCCGCCGGCACCCGGACCGGGCCATTCGGGCCCGCAGGCCGAGGCCGAACTCGAACTGATTCCCGACACCGCGAAGACCCACGACGTGCGCGGACAGTTCTGGATCTGGGCCGGTGCGAACATCGCGCCGATCAACTGGGTGCTGGGCGCACTCGGCGTCACGATGGGACTCGGGCTGTGGGAGACGGTGGCGGTCTTCGTCGTCGGCAACGCCATCGGCATGACGATCTTCGGCGTGTTCGTCGTCATCGGTCAGCGCACCGGTGTCACCGGAATGGTGCTGTCGCGAGCCGTCTTCGGACGCCGCGGTGCCTATGTTCCCGCCGCCGTCCAGGCCCTGGTCTGCATGGGCTGGTGCGCGGTCAACACCTGGATCGTTCTCGACCTGGTGATGGCGCTGCTCGGCGAGATGGGACTCGTCGACCCAGACCTCGACAACAACGCCGCGCGGATCGTCGTCGCCGCGATCATCATGGGGATGCAGGTGACGATCGCCTGGTTCGGGTACCGGGTGATCTCCGCCTTCGAGCGGTGGACGGTGCCGCCGACGGTCGCGATCCTGCTCGTCATGACCGTCGTCGCGTGGGTGGGCCTCGACGTCGATTGGGGACAGACGACCGCTCCGGAGCTCACGGGATCGGCCCACATCGGTGCGATCACCGCGGTGATGACCGCGATCGGCATCGGCTGGGGCCTGACGTGGATCGGTTACGCCGGCGACTACTCGCGCTTCGTGTCCCGGGACGTCCCGTCGCGCAAGCTGTTTCTCGCGAGCGCACTCGGACAGTTCATCCCGGTCGTCTGGCTCGGTGTGCTGGGCGCGTCCCTGGCGACATTGAGCGACTCCGCCGATCCGGGCGAGATCATCGTCGACGCCTATGGCGTACTCGCACTGCCGGTTCTGTTGCTGGTGATCCACGGACCACTCGCGACCAACATCCTCAACATTTACACGTGCACGGTGTCGACGCAGGCGCTCGACATCCGCGTCGACCGGCGCCTGCTGAACATCATCATCGGCGTCGTGGCCATGGCGATCGTCGTCTACTTCGTGCTCAACAGCGACTTCGCGACCACGATCGACTTCTGGCTGGTGTCGATCGTCGGTTGGTTGAGCCCCTGGGGGAGCGTCGTTCTCGTGCACTGGTTCCTGATCGCTCGGCAACAGATCGACGCCGAGAGTCTGTTCGCCACCCCGGCGGACAGCGTCCTGCCGATGGTCCGGCCGACCGCCCTCGTCGCGCTCGCTCTCGGCGTCACCGCGACCTGGATGTTCATGTACGGGATGCTGCCGGCACTGCAGGGGCCGATTGCGGTCGCACTGGGCGGGATCGACCTGTCCTGGCTGGCCGGGGCCGTGGTCGCCGGCACCTCCTACTGGACCATGGAGAAGCTCACCGCTCCACGCGCTGCGTGACTCTCGACGGACGACCCACGGCGTCGATGAGAACGACCTGCGAAAGCCGCCTGTCGCCTCGGGGCGTCGACTAGGGTTCGGCGCAGTGGAGGCAACGCGGCCTCCTGGTGAGGAGGTTCCATGGCCACCGTCCACACCGCGACCGGCCCGATCGATTCCGCAGACCTCGGAAACGTGTTGGTGCACGAGCATGTGTTCATCGTCGGCGAGGAGTTCCGGCAGAACTACCAGGATGACTGGGACGAGGACGACAAGGTCGCCGAAGCGGTCCGCGACCTGACCGAACTCAAGGAGCTCGGGATCGACACGATCCTCGACCCGACGGTTCTCGGTCTCGGCCGGTACATCCCACGGATCCAACGGATCGCCGAACAGATCGACCTCAACATCGTCGTGGCGACCGGCCTCTACACCTACAACGACATCCCGTTCCAGTTCCACTATGCGGGGCCGGGACTGCTGTTCGACGTCCCGGAGCCGCTGGTCACCCTGTTCACGAAGGACCTCACCGAGGGCATCGCGGACACCGGTGTGCGAGCGGCGTTTCTGAAGTGCGCCATCGAATCCCAGGGACTGACACCGGGCGTCGAGCGCGTGATGCGCGCGGTGGGACAGACCAGCGCCCAGACCGGGGCGCCCATCACCGTGCACACCGATCCGCACAGTCAGTCGGGATTGGTCGCCCAGAAGATCTTCGCCGAGGAAGGGGCCGACCTGACGAAGGTGGTCATCGGCCACTCCGGTGACAGCGTCGACCTCGACTACCTGATGAAGCTGGCCGACGCCGGTTCCATCCTCGGCATGGATCGTTTCGGGCTCGACCTCCTCCTGCCCTTCGACGAGCGCGTGAACACGGTCGCCGAACTGTGCAAGCGCGGCTATGCCGACCGCATGGCCCTTGCGCACGACGCCGCCTGCTTCATCGACTGGTTCGACCACGAGGCGAAGAAGCAGGCACTCCCGAAGTGGAACTATCGGCACATCAGTGAAGAGGTGTTGCCTGCGCTGCGGGAACGCGGTGTGAGCGAGGCCGACATCACGACGATGCTCGTCGACGTGCCGCGGCGCTACTTCGAGTAGCGCCGCGACATCGGCTCGGGGTCAGCGCAGGCTGGTCTGGTACCGGCGCATCCCGCGCAGCCACCGGTCGTAGTCGGCGCCTTTCTGGCGGTACATCTCGAGGACCTCGGGGTGGGGAAGGATGAGGAAGCGTTCGTCGGCGACCGCTTCCAGCACGATCGCGGCCACCGCCCCGGGCGTCAGCACCGTGCCCGCGCTCTCCACGGCGCGCTGCATCAGGCGTTGCTCATCGGTGGCGGAATCAGTGTCCGGCCGAAGCAGTTTGGTGTCGACACCCATCGGACACAGGCAGCTGACCCGAACCCCGTCGTCGCCATGGGTGATGTTGAGCCACTCCGCGAAACCGACCGCGGCATGTTTGGTGACCGAATACGGGGCGTTGCCGATCTGCGTGAGCAGACCTGCTGCCGACGCCGTGCTGACGAAGTAGCCGGTCCCTCGTTCCACCCAGTCCGGGACGAGGCGCCGAGCTCCCCGGATGTGAGCGCGGAGGTTGACGTCGAACGCGAGATCCCACACCGCCTCGTCGGTGTCGACACCGCCACCCAGGCCGACGCCGGCGTTGGCGAAGTAGAGGTCGACGGGACCGAAAGTGCTCTCCGCCAGCCGAACCGCGGCATCGATGTGCTCATCGGAGGAGGCATCGCCCCCGATCGCGGTCGCCGAATCCCCCAGCGACCCGGCGACGGCCTGTGCGCCGGATTCGTCGAGATCGGTGACGACGACCTTCGCGCCCGCATCGACCAGCGCATGCGCGATCGCCGCACCGATACCCGCACCGCCACCCGTGACGATGGCCACCTTGCCCGCGACGTCCATGGATCTCCTTCGATCGCCGATGTGTGGGTCCAGAGTTACCAGACGGCGGGGCTTCGACAGGCCCACCCGGCGGGAATGGGGCTCAGGCGGCTGCTCCTGACCCGAGTGAACCACCCACCCCCGCTCCCTGAGGTGCGAGGAGCGCAAGCGACCACCCACTGCTCCCTGAGGAGCGCCCGGTGCGCAGGCGACCCACGGCGGATTCAACCGGTCGCTGCAACAGCGGGATCGGTTGGTCCTGATCGTAGTAGTTCGTCGAGTTTGTAGGCGGGGCTGCGCCAACCGTGTCGTTTGCGGGGCCGGCCATTGAGTTCGGCGGCCACGTTGGCCAGGATCCCCGGCCCGTGAAACGACAGGTCGGTTCCCTTGGGGAAGTACTGGCGCAGCAGGCCGTTGGTGTTCTCGTTGCTGCCTCGCTGCCAGGGGCTGTGCGGGTCGGCAAAGTAGATCGGCAGCCCGGTCGCCTCGGTGATCGCGGTGTGCAACGCCATCTCC
>NZ_NGFO01000044.1 GCF_002149015.1 Gordonia lacunae
GGTACCGAGGCACAGTTCGCCCGACACGCCGGCGTCGCACCCGTGCCAGTGTGGTCGGCCAACCCCGGCCGCCATCGCCTCACCCGCTCAGGCAACAGACAACTCAACGCCGCCCTGCACCGCATCGCTTTGACCCAAGCCCGCATGCCCGAGTCCCTCGGCCACACCTACTACCAACGCAAACGCGACGGAGGCAAAACCAAACGCGACGCCATGCGCTGCCTCAAGCGACGTCTGGCCCGCGTCGTCTACAACAACCTCACCCTCGATCACCACAACCGCACAACCCCACAACACGACGCCGCTTGACATAGGAGCTATGAGGAGCGAGCTTGCGAGCGTCACGAAGGGTTTCACAGCCTCGGTCGCCGACCCTTCGTGACGCGCCCTCCGCAAGCTCCGGGCGCTCCTCAGGGAGCAGAAGACGCCCGGTGGTGCCGGCTCTCCCGCCGGGTTCGAAAACACCGCGGGCGCACCCGGTGGATACCGGATGCGCCCGCGGGTGGTCGCTCTGTTGCTCCCTATTCGGGAGGGGGCTGCTTGCGGAAGGTGCGCGTGGCCGAGTCGTCGGCCGGCGGCGTGTCGCCGACCTTGGGGATCTGCTCGGTCGGTCGCTCCCAGGGATTCGCGCCTGCCGGCGCTGCTCCGGCCGGCGGTGCGTCGCGCTTGATCAGCGTGGTGTCGCGCTCGTCGGCGGGCGGAGTCGTGGGCGGCGGGGTGTCGTCCACCCGGGTGTCGTCACGGCGTCCGCGGAAGAACAGCAGCACGGCGGCGATGAGCAGGATGAGGCCGACGATGCCGAGGATGATCGGCACCCACACGCCACCGACCTTCAGCTGGTCGATGTATCCGCTTGCCTTGCCCGCCTGGTTGGAGACGGTGTCGTCGGTCCACTTGAAGGTGCCCTTCAGGGCGTCCATGCGGAAATCGCGGACCGCCTGCGGAGTGGCGTCGCTCTGGTCGGGGGACTTGAAGTACTGGTGCTGGTCCTCGCGACCGTCGACGATGGTCCCGGTCTGCGGCTCCACCCACACGTGGCGCGTCGCGGCGGCGTACCGGTGCATGGTGATCGGGTCGTTCGCCCGCACCCCGCGCCCGGTGATGCCCCACCAGCGGGCGGGCATCGTCAGCATCGTGCCCAGTGCCGCCTCGCCCTGCGCGTTCGGGAGGTTGGAGAGATCGGTCTCCGGGACGTCACACACGAAGTGGTACGTCTTCACCCCGTCGATGGTCTCCTCGCCCTCGAACTTCGCCGCACAGTCCTGGCGGGTGTTGAGGTCGTAGTACGGGTAGTCGCGCTGCTGCACGTCGAAGCCGAACTTGTACTGGTAGCCGGTGCGGTTGTCGATGGCGACCGACACGTCGTTGACGTTCCCGCCTTCGGGGACCGCCTCGAGCTGCAGCGAGCTGACCGCACCGTTGGGTGCCGAGGTCTTCCGATTCACCGACACGCGGTCGATGGTCGCGGTCAGCAGTCCGTCCTCACACGTGCGGGTCTCGCCCGCGGCGGCGAAGGTGGGTTCGGTCTCGGTTCCCTCGGCATCGCGCAGGCGGTCGATACGCACGGTCTGCGCCGACTGCAGGCTGGCCTGGCGGCTGTCCGACGGCTCGATGATGATCGAACGTCGCTGCTGCGTGAGGTGCGCCTCGAGAGTGCGGGCACGGTCCTCGGACACCGAGCAACGATCGAAGATCACCGCTGGGAAGCGCTCTCCGGTCGAACCGTCCGCGGCAACAGTGGTGGCGTCGGACGTGATGTCCAGATCGAGCGGAACCACCTTCAACTGCGGCACGAGATAAAGCGGTATGGCGATGGCCGCCGCGATGCACGCAGCGCCGAAGAAGGCCAGCACTGCCGGCACAAAACGTCTCATGTGTGACTCCTGGAATCAGCTGATCGCTCCCACCCTAACTGTCGCGTTTGCCACAGATGGGCACAGTGGGTCCGACATGCCGGAATGGGCGGCGTCCGGTCAGCCCCGATCGGCTCGACGATCGCGCTCGGCCTCCTTCAGGATGCCGGCCATGTAGCCGTAGATCTCCTTGTCGGACATCGCTTTCCATCGGGGCGCCAGCAGTTTGGTGTACTTCTCCACGTACAGCAGCTGCTTTCCGACGAGGACGAGTTCCCGCGGTAGGCGCGCGTCGTGGGCCTTGGCGACGGCGGCGAGCTGGCGACCGAGATCGGTGTAGGACATCGAACCGAGCTCGGCGGTCGACAGCGGGGTCGTCACCTTCTTGATGTCCGCGGCGCCCTGGGTCGTCGATCCCGGCTTGTGCACGGCGCCGAGGAGGAAGATGGCACGGCCCGCGGACTCGTGGTCACCGCGGACCACGAGGTCGACGACGAGCTGGCGCAGGATGCGTCGCGTGCGGGGGGTGAACCGGCCGACGATGCCGAAGTCGAGGAGGACCAGCTTGCCGGCATCGTCGACGAGGACGTTCCCGGCGTGCAGGTCGCCGTGGAACAGGCCGCCGTGGAACGCCGAGTCCAGCAGGGACAGTAGGAGATTGCGGCACAGCGCGACACCGTCGTGGCCGGCGGCGCGCACGGCCGCGGCGTCGTCGATGCGGGTCGCGTGGATTCGCTCCATGGTCAGCACGCGCTGTGTCGTGAAGTCGTCGTAGACGTGGGGGACGCGCACGCGGTCGCCGTACGGTCCCGGCTGGAGGCAGGCGAACCACTCGCGCATGGTGTCGGCCTCGATGCGGAAGTCCAGCTCGGCGTCGAGTCCGGCCGCGAAGTCCTCGACCACATGCCGGGCGCTGAGCATCCGCCCGTACTCGGAGATCTCGGCGAGGCCGGCCAGGCGCTCGAGGATCGCGACGTCCGGTGCCAGCCGGTCGGCGATGCCCGGGCGCTGGATCTTGACCACCACCTCCTCGCCGCTGTGCAGGGTCGCGGTGTGCACCTGGGCGATCGACGCCGAGGCGATCGGCACCGGGTCGAACGTGGCGAAGACCTCTTCGGGTCCGCGGCCGAGTTCGGCGATGAACTGTTCGCGCATGAGTGCCGGGTCGGCCGGTTTCACCCGGTCGAGCAGCGATTCGAACTCGGCGGACATGGACTCGGAGAACACGCCGGGACTCGAGGCGATGAGCTGCCCGAGCTTCACATACGTCGGCCCCAGGTGTTCGAAGGTGGTCCGGATCTCGTGTGCGACGCGGGCGGCGCCGGGTGCGCGACCTCGCAAGGCGTCGCCTGCCGTGTGGAGGACGAGACGTCCGACGCCCGCGGCCGCGTGAGCGGTGGTCGTCCCGAATCGCGTGAGCTCGGCGATGGGGGACACCGGGTGCAACTGCGTGCGCTGACCGTCGTCGACTGAGCTGTTGATCGTCACCGTCGGTCATTGTAACGATCATCGACGCCGGATCCAGTGCCCTCGACCCCGCGACGTGCCGTTATGGCACCGAGGCCGCGCGCGGGGCACACTGGCGGCGTCGGACACATGCATCAGCCCGCATCTGTTCGTGTGTCGTCGGTGCGTCGCGCACCACCCCCTCTGCCAGCCATCGAATGTGTACCGAGGAGTCCGCATGCCCACCACGGTCAACGCCTACATCGCCCCGGCAGCCGATCGTCCGCTCGAGCCCACCACCATCGAGCGACGCGATCTGGGCCCGAACGACGTGTCGATCGACATCGCGTTCGCCGGGATCTGTCATTCCGACATCCACACCGCCCGCGACGAATGGGGTGGGACCAGGTTCCCGGTGGTCCCCGGCCACGAGATCGCCGGGACGGTCGCGGCCGTCGGCGACGCCGTCACCCGGTATGCCGTGGGTGATCGGGTCGGCGTGGGCTGTTTCGTCGACTCGTGCCGCGAGTGCGAACCGTGCCGGCTCGGCGAGGAGCAGTACTGCGAGCGCGGCAACGTGGGCACCTACAACGCCGTCGGTCGCGATGGGACACCCACACACGGCGGATACAGCACGTCGATCGTCGTCGACGAGAACTACGTCCTCCGGATTCCCGACGGCATCGCACTCGACGAGGCGGCCCCGCTGCTGTGTGCCGGGATCACGCTCTACTCACCACTGCGGCACTGGGGCGCCGGTCCGGGAAAGAAGGTGGCGATCGTCGGCCTCGGCGGGCTCGGTCACGTCGGGGTCAAGATCGCCCACGCGCTCGGCGCCGAGGTGACGGTGCTGTCGCAGTCGCTGAAGAAGATGGAGGACGGCCTGCGCCTGGGAGCCGACCACTACCATGCGACCGGCGACCCGCAGACCTTCCGCGAACTGCGGAACACCTTCGACCTCATCCTGAACACCGTGTCGGCCAATCTCCCGATCGGCAGATACCTGGGCATGCTCGCCCTCGACGGCACGCTGGTGGAACTCGGGTTGCCCGAACATCCGATCGACGTGCCCGCGGGTGCGCTGATCGGCAAGCGCCGCAGTTTCGCCGGTTCGATGATCGGTGGCATCGCGCAGACGCAGGAGATGCTCGACTTCTGCGCCGAGCACGGCATCGGTGCCGAGATCGAGGTGATCTCGGCGGACCGGATCAACGAGGCCTATGACCGCGTCGTGGCGTCGGATGTGCGCTACCGCTTCGTGATCGACACCTCGACTCTGTAGCCATGTTTGCCTCCTGAAGCCGGTGGGCACCCGCCGAGAGTCGACATGCCCCGACATCAGGCAAGGAGGCCGCACATGGATTCGACCCGATTCCGCGAACTGGCGACCGCGACCGGACCGTTCGCCACCATCTACATCGACGACTCCCACAACACCGAGAACGCCGCACATGCGGTGGAACTCCGCTGGCGGGCTCTGCGTGAGGAACTCGAGTCGGCGGGGGCGGATGCGGCGGTGGTGGAGACGATCGGCACCACCCTGCTCGACGGCACGCCCGCGGTCGGGCCGAGCGGGCGTGCAGTGATCGCGGGTCCCGACGGCGTGCTGCTCGACGAACACCTCATCCGCCCACCGGTCACACCGGTGGCGCGGTATTCGCCGGTGCCCTACCTGGTCCCGCTCGTCGAACACGGCACGAGTGCCCCGCGGCACGTGATCGCCGCCGTCGACCACGCCGGCGCCGACATCGAGCTCGTCGAGGCGGGCGGCTCGTTGCTGACGCGGGAAACTGTTGAGGGAGAAGGTTATCCGATCCATCACGCAGCCGGTGCCGAGTCGCCGGGATATGGGGATCCGCAGCAGCGCAGCGACGAACAGAATCGCAAGAACATCCGGCAGATCGCCGACCGCCTGACCGAGATCGTCGACGCGGACCAGCCCGAGATCGTCTTCGTGATCGGCGAGCTCTCGTCGATGTCGGACCTGCGGTCGGCGGCTCCCGATCGGCTCGCCGAGCGGTTGATCGATCTCCAACTGGGAGCCCGCGACAGCGGCATCGCCGACGACGCCATCCGTGCGGCGGTGACCACCGAACTGGGACTTCGCCAGAACCGCACGATGGCCGACGCGGCGGAGAGTCTGCAGGCGGGGCTCGGACACGAGCCCGCGCTCGCCGTCGAGGGATTGACGGCGGTGTGCGGAGCCCTTCGCAACGGTGAGGTCGAGACACTCATCATCGGCGACCTCGACGACACGACCGTGTTCGACGGCGGTGACGCCGCGGGCGGCCTCGCCACCGTCGCGCCGACACCGGAGAACCTGTCGGAGTTGGGCGTACCGCCGGAGCGCACGCTACGTGCCGACGAGGCGTTGCCGATGGCGGCGGTCCTCACCGGTGCCGGTCTGGTTCGGATCGACGAGCGCATCTCCCCGCGCGACGGGGTGGGCGCCGTACTGCGGTATGCACCGAGGACGCCGGCCGGCAACTGAGGTACCGGTCAACCCGGTTCACCCGCAACCGAAACCAACCCGTCGCACCGGCGCCCGGGCGGCAGCAGCCTCGCGCGTCGGGCCGGGTTTGCCCGGTGCGACGAACGGGAACCCGTCCACCTGACAGAGGCATCACCGAGCGACATCAACCGGAGGGTCGACGCACACGATGACCGAAGAACTGCCCATGGAACCGGCCGAGACCGGCACGCCGGACGCGACGCCCGACGACGCTCGACGCAAGGTCGACGAACTCGAGGAGCGGACCGTCGTCGAACCCGACACAGACGAGCAGGTGGACCCGTCCGCCGCCACCGCCCGAGACGATGAGGACGACCCGGGCTCTCCTGCGGCGGGCGAGGCCGAACCGCCGGACTGAGAGCGCTACTCCGATCATGACGGCAGAGCACATGACCAGCCAGGAGCCTGACAGCCGGCGAGCCGGTGCGTTGCGCATCGTCGCCGAGCACGGGCTGCCCGCCACCCTGGTCCAGGGTGGCGAGGACCGGATCGAGCGGATCGCCGACGAACTGGCGCTGGAGTACCGCGGGTACACCGTCACCAGGGACACCACGCTGCAGATGACGCCGCGCGGTGATCTGGAGACTGTCTGGGGCACCGACGACACGGCGGACGAGGTGATCGTGTTCGTCACCGAGATGCCGCGCCTGTACAAGCCGCGGGACGCCGACGGAGACGACCGCAGCCCCCGGAATCTCGTGGTGCTGGCCGAACTGGATCGCGAGCGGAACGCCGCCGTCGTCTCCCTCCCCGCTCTCGGCCCGGCTCCCCGGCGAGCGCTGCGGACCCTGATCGCGACCATCGCCGGGACGGTCACCGGCGGCGACTCGGTGGGCGAGTTCGAGCGGCAGCGCGGCATCGTCGTCATCCGCGATGACAACACCGAATACGTTTGCGCCGAGGGCTATTCGCGCCGACTCAAGCTGATGGCCGGAATGGTCCGGGGAAACCGGCCGTGGCGGTTGATCCCGACTCTCACGGGCATGACGGCCGCGGCCGCGGCCGCAGCGTCGTTCGGCATCTTCTTCTCGACCATCTGGTCGATGGCCAATGCGTTGAGTGCGTGGCGTCTGGCCGCGATCACCCTGTTGTCACTGGTCCTCGCCTCGGTGTGGCTCATCACCAACAACCGGTTGTGGGAACGCGCAACGGTCACCGCGAAACCGCGCGCGCGTCTGTACAACATGGCCACGGTCTGCACCGTCGTGTTCAGTGCGGTGGTGTTGTATGCCGGGTTGTTCGTGGCGACCCTCGCCGCCGCGCTCATCGTCATCGAGGAGAACTTCCTCGCCGCACAACTGGGATATCCGGTGGGCCTTCGCAATTACGTGTACCTCGCGTGGCTGGCGACGTCGATGGGGATCTTCGCCGGCGCCCTGGGGTCGAGCGCCGACAGCTACGGCGATGTCCTGCGCGCCACCTATGGATATCGAGAGCGCCTGCGGCGACAGGCATCCGAGGATGCCGGACACCGACCGGACAACGAAATCCACTGACCGCACAAGCCTTCGACGACCGACCGCACCCTGAGGAGTCAGTCATCATGGACCAGTCTCGCGCACCGCTCCTGGAAGCCCTCGAGGCGTACCGCCGCGACGAACGCTACGGGTTCACGCCACCAGGTCACCGGCACGGGCGGGGCGTGGACGACCGGACCCGGGTCGCGATCGGTGCGGACGCCTTCGCCTCGGACGTACTGGCCGCGGGTGGCCTCGACGACCGGCGGATGACGGGCGGCTATCTCTCCGACGCGGAAAACCTGATGGCCGAGGCGGTGGGCGCCGAGATGGCCTTCTTCTCGACCTGCGGTAGTTCACTGTCGGTGAAGGCGGCGATGATGGCCGTCGCGGGCGGCGAGAACGGCGAACTGCTCATCACGAGGGACGCACACAAGTCGATCGTTGCAGGATTGATCTTCTCGGGTCTGCGCCCGCGCTGGGTTCGGCCGCGGTGGGATCAGACCCTCCATCTGACCCACCCACCGTCGCCGGAGGAGGTCCGCAAGGCGTGGGAGACCGATCCGCAGGCCTCCGGTCTGCTGCTCGTGAGTCCGACGCCGTACGGCACCTGTGCCGACATCCGTGCCATCGCCGATGTCTGCCACGAGTTCGGCAAGCCGCTCATCGTCGACGAGGCGTGGGGCGCGCACCTGCCGTTTCACGATGAGTTGCCCACCTGGGCCATGGATGCCGGCGCCGACGTCTGCGTGGTCAGCGTCCACAAGATGGGAGCCGGGTTCGAACAGGGATCGGTGTTCCACGTGCAGGGCGACCTGGTGGACCGGACCCGGCTGTCGCAGTGCGCGGATCTGCTGATGACCACCAGTCCGAACGTCCTGATCTA
Organism: Gordonia lacunae; assembly: GCF_002149015.1. GTDB lineage: Bacteria > Actinomycetota > Actinomycetes > Mycobacteriales > Mycobacteriaceae > Gordonia > Gordonia lacunae. The sequence goes on from NZ_NGFO01000044.1 coordinate 8,155, forward strand.
TTCGGCTCTGGACGGCTGGCGCCGCTTCATGGTGGAATCTGGCCGCGAGATCCTCGGCAGGGCACTCGAACTGGCTCGATCTGTCCGCCGCAGCGTGGACGAGATCCCCGGGCTGAAGGTCATGCACGACGAGCTCCTCCACGAGGAGGCGAGTCATGACCTCGACGAGATGCAGGTGCTCATCGATGTGAGCGAGTTGGGCGTCAATGGCTACCAGTGCGCCGACTGGTTGCGGGAGAACTGTCGCGTCGATGTCGGGTTGAGCGATCACCGGCGCATCCTGGCCACCCTCTCGCATGCCGACGACGAGGGAACCGCGGCTCGCCTCCTCGACGCGCTGAGCGAATTATCCCGTGCTGCAACCGACTTCGAGACACCCCCGGCGATCTGGCAGCCGTCTCCGGACGACCTGCAGCTGGAGAATCGAATGCTGCCCCGGGATGCCTTTTTCGGGGACACCGAGGCGGTGTCGCTGGACGAGGCCCCCGGACGGATCGCCGCCGAGCAGATCACGCCCTACCCGCCCGGAATTCCTGTGGTCGTGCCGGGCGAGGTACTCGACGAGGCGGTCGTGAAGTACCTGCGCACCGGGAAGAACGCGGGCATGAACCTGCCGGACGCCGCTGACGACGCGTTGGAGACGATCAAGGTCGTCCGCTAGATCCCGGGCTCATTCGTACGGCGGAAAGCTGTTCTGCGACAGCAACCGGCCGAGATGTGCCGCGTTGCGGGCCGCGGCATGGGTCGCCGAGTCGACGGGGTCGGGTACCGAGTCGAGATCCTTGTAGTCGCGGCCGCCCATGGCCTCGTCGTTCCAGTAGGTGTTGCCCTGCCCGGGGATCGTGAACCCGATGTCGTTGAGCGCGCCGAAGATGTCGGCGATGATCTTGTGCGCGCCGTCCTCGTTGCCGACGACGCCGCACATGGCGACCTTCCCGAGCATGGCCGGCCGGCCGGCGTCGTCGGTCTCGGAGATCTCCGCATCGAGGCGCTCGAGGACGCGCTGTGCCACGCTCGACATGTGGCCCAACCACGTCGGGGTGGTGATTACCAGGATGTCGGCGGCGGCGATCCGCTCGAAGAGCGCGGGCCATGCGTCTCCGTCGCCCATGTCCCGTTCGACTCCGGGCCGGATGTCGTGGTCCACCGCGCGGATGGTGTCCCCGGCGACGCCCTGGTCGGCGAGTGCGTCGAGGATGTGCCGGGCGATGAGGTCGCTGCTCGACTCGGCAGGTGAGGGTTTGAGGGTGCAGGTGATCGCGAGTGCTGTGGTCATGCCGGTCGGGTACCCCGTACCGACGCGGACGCAACCTCTGTCAGCTCGCGTGATTCTCCGCGAGCATCGCCAGTCGTTTGAGGCACTCGTTCAGGCGCGGCGACATGACCGTCTCCTGGATCGTCGGCGGAATCCACCTGAGCGGCACGGTCTCCACGAACTCCTCCATGCCGATCCGGGAACCGTTCCCGTCCTTCTCCACGGTCATGCGGATGCGGGCGCGTCCGAAAGGCCAGCCGGCCGCCGACAATTCGAGGAGCCCGGCCTTCGATTCGACGGATTCCGTCTCGTCGTTGAGCAGCGCAGGCCACACTCCCACCGAGTGGTGGATCTTCGATCCCGCCTGCGGCCACGACTGGTCGACGTCGCGGATGCGGGAGGCCCCCACGACCCACGATGCATACAGCCAGCCATTCGAGAGCACCGACCACACCTGCGCCGGTGTTGCGCTCGTCTGGCGTTCGACTCGGTTCATGCTCCGATCTCCGTTCAGTGGTTGTTGTCGGTCTTCGTCAGGCGACGGATGACGTTGCGGTCGAACACTCGTCGCGGTAGACCGCGGAGTCCGTCCGAGGCCAGGGCGGCGCGTGCGGCGTTGTTGCCGCAGGCGCCGTGCACGCCGCCGCCCGGATGTGCCCCCGACCCGGCCAGGTAGAGCCGGTCCACCGGTGTCGACGCACCGCCGAGGTTCGGCGTCGGACGGAAGATCAACTGCTGGAACAGCTGTGCCGTGCCGCCGTTGACCGTGCCGTGGACCAGGTTGGCATCGGCCGCCTGGAGGTCGTGCGGCGTCTGGACGTGCCGTCCCACGATGAGGTCGGAGACACCGGGCGCGTGCGCCTCGAGCACCGCGTCCATGCGCCGGGCCAGCAGTTGCGCCGCGTCGTCGTCGGTCACCCCGCGCGGGAGATGACTATAGGACCAGGCGCTCTCCGTGCCGGCGGGGGATCGGCCGGGGTCGGCGGTGGTCATCTGACCGAAGAGCAGAAACGGGTGTTCGGGGACTCGACCGGTTTCGATGTCGGCGGACGAGTAGGCGATGTTGCGGGCGTCCGCACCGAGATGCACCGTGCCGGCGCCACCGAGATTCGCGCTGCGCCAGGGGATCTTCTCCCCGAACGCATAGTTCACCTTCACCACGGGGGTGTCCCAGGTGAAGGTTCGCAGATCGTCGAGAACACGGGCCGGCACGTCGTCGGCCGAGAGCAGTTCGGTGTACAGCGCGGGCGCCGAGACGTCGGCGAGAACTGCTCGTCTCGCGGGCCATCGGCGACCGGTGCTGTCCACGACCCCGGTCGCCCGTCCGCCCTGGACATCGATGCCGGTGGCGCGTGTCTCGCACACGACGGTCACCCCGGCGCTCTCGGCGCGGCGTCGCAACGCCGCCGACAGTTCCCCCGCCCCGCCGACCGGCACCGGATACCCCGTGTCCTGGCCGAGCATGGTCAGCAGATAGCCCATCAGGCCGCTGCCGGGAGCGTGCAGTGGGATGTCGGCGTGCAGGGCGTTGCCGAGGATCAGCAGACCGGCCTTCTCACTGTGGAACAGCTCCCGCACCATCTGATCGGCAGGCAGGATCAGGAAACGGCCCAGTCGCAGGGCGTCGGCGGTGCCGAGGGAACGCAACACCGACAGCAGGGCTCGGACCGGCGGAAACGGGCCGAACAGCGTGTCGAGGATGGCCGGCCGGAGCTGCTGCCACTGCTCGACCAGGTCGAGCCAGGCCCGCCGGTCGCGCTCGTCGAAGGTGGCGAGGTGAGCGGCGGTGTCGGCGGCGTCGGGGAACACGACGGGCGCATCGACGTCGTCGGGTCCGGCCGGATGGCCGAAGGCCAGCGGTGCGCGGCTCCACTGCAGGCCGTGGCCTGCGAGGTCGAGGTCGGCGAAGACCGGGGACGCCACCGCGAGCGGGTAGAAGGCGCTGAACAGATCGGTCACGTAGCCGGGGGTGAGCTCCGCACTGCGGACCGCACCGCCGACCTCGGGCTGCGCTTCGAGGAGCGTGACATCCCAGCCGGCGTCGGCGAGGCGTATCGCGGCGATGAGGCCGTTGTGACCGGCTCCGATGACCACTGCGTCCGACACGCTCACCGGTCGACTCCTCTCGTCGATGTCACTTGCATCCGGGCCCGTTCACCGTGCTCGTCCGTCCGGTGCGCGGGGTACCCGCCGCCCCAGACGGTAAACGCAGACGGTGGACGCGGGCGCGTCGAGTCGCACTGTGCCCGGCGGTCATGGTCGATGTGTAGTGCCCCGGTACGGGGGGTAGTGCGCTCGGGTGACGAACTCGGCTGATCTACGGTCGCGACTCCCGGACCTGCCGTTTCCGCCCGAACGCCTGTGGCATCCGCAGGTCACCGACCATCGGCTGAAACGACGATGCGCGGGACGGCCGGTGGTGATCACCGGCTGCGGGGCGGGAATGGGACGGGCGTTGGCGCGACGACTCCATCGTGCGGGCGTCGAGGTGTACCTGAGCGACGTCGACGTGGCCGCCGCCCTCGAGACGGTGCGACTCTGCGACGCCGGTGACCGTGTGCACTTCGACGAGGTCGATGTCTCCGACGCCGATGCGATGTCGGCCTATGCCGACTCCGTCGTCGGCAGGTCCGGCGCGCCGGCCATGGTGTTCAACAACGCCGGGATCACGATGGTGGCCGGGGTCCTCGAGGAGGACGACGAGTACGCGCGGCGGATCATGTCCGTCAACCTGGGCGGCGTCGTGAACGGCACGGTCGCCTTCCTCCCGCACCTCGAGGCGGCCGGCGGCGGCTCCATCGTGAACACCTCGAGCGCATTCGGTCTACTCGGTTCGCCCGCGCAATCCGCGTACTCGGCGTCGAAGTTCGCTGCGCGCGGCTACTCCGAGACCGTTCAGCAGCAGCTGCGGGCCGACGGTTCGGGTGTCCGGCTGCACGTGGTGCACCCCGGTGCCGTCCACACCGAGATCGCCGCGCGCGCACTCTATGTGACACCGGGGGTGCGGGACTACGTCACGCGCGGATTCAACCACCGCCTGCCCGGGACCAGGCCGGAGGCGGCGGCCGCGGCGATCCTGCACGGCGTGCTGGCGGGCCGCGACCGCATCCCGGTCGGATTCGACGCGCGTGCAATCGATCTGGGCGTGCGCCTGCTGGCCGGCGCGGTGCAGCGTCCGGTGGCGACGCTGACCCGGCCGGTGTTCGGCCGGATCCTGGGGGCGGCCGCTCTCCGAGGGACCCAGGCCGGCGCCGTCCCGGGGGCGTCGCGTTCGCGGTGAACTCGGTGTGGCGACGTCAGTCGTTGTGCGAAGCCAGGTTTCGCGTCGCCGGACCTTCGAGGACCTCGCCGGTGTGACTGAACCGCGAACCGTGCAGCGGGCAGTCCCAGGACTGCTCGGCGTCGTTCCACCGGAGCACGCCGTAGAGGTGGGTGCACAGCGGCGCGACCGACCGCGTCTGTCCCTCCACCGTGCACACTCCCTCGGGCTTGACGCCGGAGCGTCCGACGCTGCCGTCGCCCTCCTTCGGCGCCCCGTCCGCGGGCTTCAGCAGCGAGAGATACCCGGCCGCCATGTACCCGGCGACCTGAGCGTTCGCCGACACCGCCGACGCCAGTGACCCCGGCCGGCTGATCTCGGTCGTGCGCCACGGACGCAGGGTCGTCGACCACGAGGGCTCGGACCCGAGGATCCGCCCGGTCATGGCGAGCGCCGCGGCGACACCGTTGGTGAGGCCCCACTTGGCGAAACCGGTCGCCACCTGCACGGAGTCGACGCCCGGGAGGATCGGTCCGACGTAGGGCAGTTCGTCGATCGTCGTGTAATCCTGGGCTGACCACCGCGCGACCATCTGGGCGCTGGGGAAGTGCTTCTGGGTCCAGCTCAGCATGTCCAGGACGTGCTGTCGCTCGGACTTCGTGCGTCCCACCTCGTGGCCGAATCCGCCGACCATCAACAGCTCTCCGTCGTAGCCGGGGCGCGTGATCGTCCGCAGGGAGACCGAGGGGTTGTCCGAGCCCAGGTACATCTCGCGGGGGATCTCCCCGTCGACGGTGAACGCGGCGGCGTAGGAGCGCTGTGGATGGACCCGGGCGAAGTAACCGCCGCGGTCGAGGAAGGGCTGTCCGGTGGCGATGACCACCGAGTCGGCGCGCACGTCACCGGCGTCGGTCGACAGGACGTTCGGCGAGCCGTGACGCAGTCCCTGTACGCGGACGCCCTCGTAGAAGTGGCCACCATGCGCGCGCAGGTCGTCGGCGAGGGCGCGCAGCACGACCATCGGGTCGATCTGCGCCTGACCGTCGAGGCGGATCGCGGTGCGGACGTCGAAGGGTAGCTCGGGGCAGTCGACGTGCTCGACCGGGAGATCGTGGGCGCGGCACGCCTCGTACTCTTTCTCGACCGACTTCGCACCGGACGCGGTGGCCGCGAAGGTGAGTGCCGCGCGCTCCTCGACCTGCAGGCCCCGGTGTTCGAGATAGTGCCGCAGCCAGGCCTGGCCCTCGCGATTGGCCTCGACGTAGTCCTGGACGGCGGCGTGCCCGTGGCGACTCGCGATCGACGACAACCGGGTGCCCTGCAGCAGTGAGAGTTTGCCGGTGGTGTGGCCGGTCGCTGCGGCACCCATGTGTCGTGCTTCCAGGACCGCGACCGACTGGCCGGCGCGGGCGAGCAGGAGACCGGTGGTGAGGCCCGTGATCCCGCCGCCGACGACGACCTGGTCGAAGGTGTCGACGACGTCGATCGGCATCGTCTCCGGACGGACATCGGGCAGGAAGTCGGGGGCTGCCTCGCCCGCGGGGTCGAACCAGAGGGTTTTCATGGTGTCCGGGTTTGCCCCAGCCGGAGGCGGTCAAACATCGCAGCCGGAGGCGGTCAAACATCGCAGCCGGAGGCGGTCAAAAACGCAGCCGGAATCGGGCATGACGGCCGGTCCCGCCACGGGGTAAGGTTTTCGACTGGGAATCGAAAACGTGGCCGGAGTGTTGCCCGGAGGCCGGGGCATCCGATGCCGCGGCGAGAGGCGGTCGACATGAGCGGGTCCATGCGTGCGGAGGTCACCGAGCGAACGGTCCGCGCCGACCTCGTGGTGGTGGGTGCCGGTATCGCCGGTCTGACCGCGGCGCTGTGGGCTGCCCGGGACGGGCTCCGGGTCGTCGTGCTCAACAAGGGGCCGCGATGGAACGCCTCCAGCCGGGAGCAGCCGACCTCGACGTTCTACGCCCAGGGCGGTGTCGCAGTGGTGATGCCCGGGGTGCAGGGGCCGGAGGGCCCCGACTCGGTGGACCGCCACCTCGCCGACACGATCGCGGCCGGCGCCGGACTCACCGACCCGACGGCGTCGGGTCTCATCCTCGCCGACGGATGGGCCTCGGTGTCGGCTCTGATCGGGTGGGGTGCCGACTTCGATCGGGACGCCGACGGTGCACTGCTGCGCACCCGCGAAGGTGGTCACACCCGGCGACGCATCATCCACGCCGGGGGCGATGCGACCGGTGCTGCGATCCAGCGGGCCCTGCACGAGGCCGTCCGGCACCCGGGTCACGACGCCCGTGACGCCCCGCCGATCCGATTCCTCGACGACACGATCGCCACCGCGGTCCTCCTCGACGACGGACGCGCCGTCGGCGTCGCCTGCCTGCGGGCGGGGCGTGCGGTGTCGGTGCTGGCCCCGACCGTGCTGCTCGCGACCGGGGGAACCGGGCACCTCTACGCCGCCACCACCAATCCGGCGGGCTCGACGGGTGACGGCATCGCTCTCGCCCTGCGCGCCGGGGCCCAGGTGGCCGATCTCGAGTTCATCCAGTTCCACCCGACGATGCTCTACACCGAGAGCGCGCGGGGACGCCGGACCCTCATCAGCGAGGCCGTGCGCGGGGAGGGCGGCCGACTCGTCGACGTCGAGGGCCGGCCGGTCACCGAAGGTGTCCACCCGATGGGCGATCTCGCCCCCCGCGACGTGGTGGCCGACGCCGTGCAGACGGCGATCGAACTCACCGGGCACCCGTGCGTCTACCTCGATGTCAGCGGCGTCGTCGACTTCGAGGACCGCTTCCCCACGGTGACCGCCGGAGTGCGCGCGGCCGGGCTCGACCCCGCGGGCGGCCGTATCCCGGTCGTGCCGGGAGCCCACTATCTGTGCGGGGGCGTCGTCACCGACGAGTCGGCCCGCACGGCGGTGGACGGGTTGCTCGCGGCGGGCGAGGTCGCGCGCACCGGGTTGCACGGCGCCAACCGTCTCGCGTCGAACAGCCTTCTCGAAGGTCTGGTGATGGGGCGCCGCGCGGCCGCCGTCGCGGTCGGGCGACGAGGTCTCCCGATGCCGGAAGCCGGTGGCCGGCGGTTCGAGCAGCCGGTCCCCATCCTGGAGCGGGGGTTGCTCCAGGACATGATGACGCGGCAGGTGGCCCTGCGGCGGTCGGCTTCGGGACTCGCCGCGGCCGCCGACACGATCGCCGGCGCGCCCCGTCGGATGGCGGAGTCGGTGCGCGATGTCGAGGACGCGGCCCTCACGCTCACCGCATCAGCGGTCGTTGCGGCGGCGGCGGCGCGCACCGAGTCGCGGGGCGCGCACGTCCGCACGGACTTCCCACTGACCGGCGACGTGGCGGAGTCGCGGGTGTTCCGAATCGTCGACGGCGAACTGCGGGAAGCCCGGCCCGCGGCCGTCCCCGGGTGACGTGACCGGTGAAGTCGATGCGCGCGGGGAGCCGCCGGCGTTAGATTGGCGTCGATGACCCAGTTCTCAGCAGACGGTCCAGGGCGCGATGTCGGCCCCGATCGCGATGACCCGGCCACCGCGAACCCGGAACGGATCACCCTCGAACTCGGACACGTCACCCTGCATGCGCTGGCGTGGGGCCCCGTGGGCGGGCCGGTCGTCGTCTGCCTGCACGGGTTCCCCGACTCGGCCTGGACGTGGCGACACCTCGGGCCCGAGCTCGCCGCCGCCGGTCATCGGGTGATAGCTCCTTTCACGCGCGGCTACTCACCGTCGGAGATGCCGGCGGACAACGACTTTCACGTCGCTGCACTCGCCTACGACGCGATCGGGGTTCATCACGCGGTCGGTGCGGGCGCCGACGCGGTGTTGATCGGACACGACTGGGGCGCGATGACGGCGAACGCGGTGGCGCACCGCGATGACAATCCGTTCGCGGCGGTGGTCTCGATGTCGGTGCCGCCGGTCCCGGCGGTACGCCGCTCGCTCTCCGGTGGGATCGACGGCGCCAGGACCCTCGGTCGCCAGGCGCTGATGAGCTGGTACATCGCATTCAATCAGTTGCCGTGGCTACCCGAACGGGTGCTTCACCGACTGATCCCGCTGCTGTGGCGACGCTGGCGACTGAACACCGGCGCCGGCGCGCGGCCCGATCACCGGCTCGACGTCGACCACGCCTTGGCGGCCTTGCCCACCTTCGCGCACCGGACGGCGGCACTCGGGTACTACCGCGCGCTCCGCCGACCGCGGACGCACCCTCGCTACGCCGCGCTGCGGAACGACTGGCTGGGTGAACCGCGTTGCCCCACGCTGTATCTGCACGGAGCCGACGACGGTTGTATGCAGTCGCGCCTCGCCGACCGGGTCCGTGAGGTGCTGCCGGCCGGCAGCGCGGCCGCGGTCGTCGCCGGGGCAGGCCATTTTCTGCACCTCGACCGGCCGGATGAGGTGAACGGGAGAATCCGCGCGTTCGTCACTTCGGACGCGCGGGGCCAAGGGGTGGCACCGGACCGGCCCGCTTCGTAGACTGACCCGCGGGATCTTCACCACACCGTGGCCACGGGGGAGCGGCCACCGCAGAAATGCATGCCGGGGGGCTTGCTACCGGGCGGCACGATGCCGACGGGCACGAGCAGACGACCGTGCGCGACACAGTGGTGTGGTCGTGCGAAGATCTCGCGGCGATGCAAGGCATGAAGGGGAGTCCGTATGAACGGCGAGGGCTGTTGGTCGACGGTGGTGTGCCGGCCGGCCGAACGCGCGGCGCTGGGCCTGTCGGGTGACTCCGATTGGTTGCTGCAGTGCCGGCTGGCGATCGGTCACCGGGGTAATCACGCCACCGATGCGAGCACGCATCCGCGGCATGACCGGCGGCTGTGGCTCGAGTGGAACGACTTCGACGACCGCGCGCAGTCCCTCATCGAACGCAACCCCTGCCCGGTGCCGTCTCCGGAAGGCGCGGGGTGCGTGTTCTTCGCCGGACACGGCGGTCCGCACTTCTACGCGCGCAGCAATGGGCACGCTCCGTCGGTGATGAGCGGGGCGGGTGCGCCCAACCCGCAGACCGGCGCGCCTGATCGCGGCGTCGATCCGCTGCGTCAGTCCCCGCCGCGACCGGGTTCGTCGCGGATGGGTTCGCACCGCCTGCCCGACTCACACCCGGCGGCTTCCCTGTCGGCGCAGCCCCCCACGTCCGCCGATCCGGAACCGAACACGTCGTACCGCGGCGGCCGGCGCTCGACCAACGTCGAGCCACAGGCCGCGGACGACTACCACGGCCGACGCCACCGCTCCGACGCCTATGACGTCGCCTACTCGCCGGCGACGGACCCCGTCGATCCCGTGGACGGACACGATCGCAACGATGCCGGCCTCGGCAGCCAGGGTGCGGAACCGGCCCCCGTCACGCCGGGAAACCTCCCGGCCGTACCCGCGCCGGACCACGGCGCACCGGGTTTCGACGCGACACGAGCGGCAGCCATCGGAGCCGCGCTCGACGAGGTGGCCACCGCCCTGGCGAAGCTGGCCGCCGCACTGCGCTCGTAGCGGGTCTCCTCGCGGTCCACCTCACGCTTCCTAATCCGAAAGAGCCGTTATAGCCCCTGCTCCCTGAGGAGCGCCCGGAGCTTGCGGAGGGCGCGTCACGAAGGGTCTTGGCGAGACGAGCTTGCGAGACCCTTCGTGACGCTCGCAAGCTCGCTCCTCAGGGAGCAGTGAATGTGGTCGCCGCACCGAGCACGACGGTTGTCTAGTAGTCCACGACGGCCGCCAGGCCGCAGAAACTGAGGTGCGAGGAGCGCAAGCGACGAGCCACGAAGGGCCGGCGACTCCCCAGAGGCGGACTACAGCGATGACGTGCTCGAACCCGAAGATACGGTAGGGGGGTACCGTTATTCGTCCCATGGTGGTATACCTGGTCGAGCATACCCTTGCGGGGTATCCGGACGGGAGAATCATGGACGAGCACCAACACGGCTACATCGGCCGGAAGGACGACTACCTCCGCCGGCTCAAGCGCATCGAAGGGCAGGCACGCGGCCTGCAGCGCATGGTCGAGGAGGACACCTACTGCATCGACATCCTCACGCAGGTGTCGGCGATGACCAAGGCATTGCAGGCGGTCAGTCTCGGCCTGCTCGAAGAGCATATGGCGCACTGCGTGGTTCATGCCGCGCAGGAGAGCGACGAAGCCGGCAAGGCCAAGGTCGACGAGGCCATGGCGGCGATCACGCGCCTGGTCAGATCCTGACCGGTCCTGCTCGGCCTCCCCACAACCACGACGATCCCAGGAGTACAGACATGAGCACCACCAGCACCTACACCGTCACCGGCATGACCTGCGGGCACTGCGCCGCATCGGTCCGTGAGGAGATCGAGGCCCTGCCCGGCGTGACGAGCGTCGAGGTGACCGTCGACGACGGCTCGGTGCGTGTGTCGGCCGAACGCGAAATCGGCCGCGACGAGGTCGCGGCGGCCGTCACCGAAGCCGGCTACGCGCTGGGCTGACCATGCGATCCGCTGCCACCGGGCCCCTCGCCTACGTCGTCGCGCTGATCGCGGTCTTCGCGATCGCGTTCGGCGTCGGCCGGGCATGGGGACCCGATGTCGAGCCGGTGACGCACGACGCGCCGTCGCACGGCGTCGTGGTCACCGACGAACCGTCATCCGATTCGCACGGAGGTGATCATCCATGACCGCGAGCACCGGGCAACTGGTCGACCTGGACATCTCCGGCATGACCTGCGCGTCCTGCGCCAACCGCATCGAGCGCAAGCTCAACAAGCTCGACGGCGTGACCGCGTCGGTGAACTACGCGACCGAGCGCGCCCACGTCGAGGTACCCGCAGGTCTGGCGGCCGGCGACCTCGTCGAGGTGGTCCGCGCGGCCGGTTACGACGCATCGCCGATCCGCCCCGATGCTCCGGAACACCCGGGAGCGGGGTCCGGCGATCCCGAACTCGACGGTCTCCGACAGCGCCTGATCGTGTCCGCGATCCTCTCGGTGCCGGTGATCGCTCTCGCGATGGTCCCGGCACTGCAGTTCACCTATTGGCAGTGGCTGTCCCTGACCCTTGCGGCGCCGGTCGTCGTGTGGGGCGCCTATCCGTTCCACCGCGCGGCGTGGATCAATCTGCGTCACGGCGCGACGACGATGGACACCCTCGTGTCCGTCGGCACTCTCGCGGCGTTCGGATGGTCGCTGTACGCGCTGTTCCTCGGGACCGCGGGCACTCCCGGGCTCACCCACGGCTTCGACCTGCTGCCACAGCGGACCGACGGGTCGTCGCACATCTACCTCGAGGCCGCCGCCGGCGTCACGACCTTCCTGCTCGCGGGCCGCTACTTCGAGAAGCGTGCCAAACGGCGGGCCGGTGACGCGCTCGCCGCACTGATGGACCTCGGGGCCAAGGACGTCGTCGTCCGACGCCCCGGCGGCACCGAGACCCGAATCCCCATCGCGGAGTTGACGGTCGGCGATGAGTTCGTCGTCCGTCCCGGTGCGAAGATCGCCACCGACGGCGTCGTCGTCGATGGTGCGTCGGCGGTCGACGCGTCGATGGTGTCCGGCGAATCGGTGCCGGTCGAGGTCACCGTCGGCGACTCGGTGGTCGGCGCGACCGTCAACACGAGCGGCCTCCTCGTCGTCCGCGCGACCGCCGTCGGTTCCGACACCGCACTCGCCCAGATGGCCCGTATGGTGACGGCGGCGCAGGAGGGCAAAGCCGACGTCCAGCGTCTGGCCGATCGGATCTCCTCGGTCTTCGTGCCGATCGTGATCGCGATCTCGCTTGCCACCCTGGGCTTCTGGCTCGGCGTGGCATCGACGACCGACTTCGCCGGCGGCGATGTGACCTTCGCGTTCACCGCCGCCGTCGCGGTCCTCATCATCGCGTGCCCGTGTGCGCTCGGACTCGCCACGCCGACGGCGCTGATGGTCGGCACCGGGCGAGGCGCGCAGTTGGGCATCCTGCTGAAGGGCCCGGAGGTGCTGGAATCGACGCGACGGGTCGACACGATCGTGCTGGACAAGACGGGCACCGTGACGACGGGCGAGATGACCCTGTCCGGGATCACCGTCGCCGATGGGTACACGAGCGAGCAGGTCCTGGGCTGGGCCGCATCGGTGGAATCGGGATCGGAACATCCGATCGCGGCCGCCATCGTCGACGCCGGGCGCGACCACATCGACTCGCACGTCCGTGACTTCGTCTCCACGCAGGGCGCGGGCGTCACCGGGGTCGTCGGTGACCGGTTGGTGACGGTGGTGTCGCCGAGCAAGGTCGACGTGCCCCTGCCACGGTCACTCGACGACGCCGTGGCCATCGCCGAATCGGACGGCGCGACCGCAGTCGTCGTGCTGGTCGCCGAAAGATTCTCCGAAGCTGCTGTCGGACAACAGGTTCCCGTGGGGGTCGTCGTGGTGGCCGACCGGGTCAAGCCGTCGTCGGCTGCGGCGATCGCCGAGTTCCGGCGACTGGGGTTGACGCCGAAGCTGCTCACCGGCGACAACGAGGGCGCCGCCCGCGCCGTGGCGTCGAGCGTCGGGATCGACGACGTCACCGCGGGCGTCAGCCCGCGACGCAAGCTGGAGGTGATCGCCGAACTGCAGGAGCAGGGCCACGTGGTGGCGATGGTCGGCGACGGGATCAACGATGCCGCGGCGCTCGCCCAGGCGGATCTCGGCCTCGCGATGGGTACCGGGACCGACGTCGCGATGGCGGCGAGTGACCTGACCGTCGTGAGCGGCGACCTGCGCGCGGTGGCCGACGCCATCTCCTTGGCACGTCGGACACTCGGCACCATCAAGGGAAATCTGTTCTGGGCCTTCGGATACAACGTCGCGGCCATCCCGCTGGCCGCCGCTGGGATGCTGAATCCGATGATCGCCGGTGCGGCGATGGCGCTCTCGTCGGTCTTCGTCGTCGGCAACAGCCTGCGACTCCGCGGGTTCACCCCGCGGCGCTGACCGGCAACCGCCCTCGCCGGCGGCGCCGGCGACCCTCCGGCGTCTGTGGCCCGCGGGAGGGCGGTTGTCGGCCGGGGTGTCCGACCGTCAGGCGCTGGTGGTCACCCGTGCTGCGGCGTGCCGCCCGGCGCGCCGGCCGAAGTAGGAACCCTCGCCCAATTGCGTTCCGCTGCAATATCCTTTGCAGTCCTGGGCGATGTTCGTGGCACTGGCGCCGGCGGCGTACAGGCCGGTGATCACCGTGCCCGATTCGTCGAGCACCTCGCCGTCGATCGAGGTCGCCATGCCACCCATCGTGAAACCGGCGTACATCGCCTTGCCGAGTGACAGGTCGTAGGCCGCCCACGGTCCGGTGTCCTGAGGCTCGAGGAACTCGGCGGCCTTGTGGAAGTCGGGATCCTCTTTCTTGGCTGCGTTCTCGTTGTAGCGGGCCATGGTGGCCTGCAACTTGCCCTCGGGGATGCCGAGGTCACGTTCCATCTCCTCGATGGTCTCCCAGCCGTCGATCAACGGGACCAGGTAGTTCTGCTTCTCGTTCATGTGCGACTCGTTGACGATGAGGTAGGCAACCGAATCCGGCTGCTCGAGAACGAATCCCGAGGTCCTCGCGTGGTAGGAGTCCTCGGTGACGAATCGCTCGCCGAACTTGTTCACGATGACGCCCATGACCATGCTCGCGGGCGGGTAGATCGGCGCGGTGATGAACGCCTTGTCCATGTATTTCAGTGCGGCGCCGACGGATCGGCCCATGCGCAGGCCGAGGCCGTCGTCGTAGGTGTTGCCGAGCACGAACGGCTTCTCGGCGAGATGCGGGGTGTGTTCGGCGACCATGTCGGGATTCATCACGAACCCGCCGGCGGCGATGATCACCGAGTCCGCGCGGATGACGCCCTCTGCATCGGGCGTCTTCCACGTCACGCCGACGACTGCACCGTCTCCGTCGACGACCAGCTGACGGGCGCCCGTTTCATACCGGACCTCGGCGCCCAGCTCGTCGAGCCGGGTGACGAGCAGGTCGATGACCAGCTTCGCGCCGCCGGTCTCCCCGGGCACCGGCACCTTGTGCCCCCGGGGCGCCGGCACGGCCTGGTCCTTGAACGGCCACACCTTCTCGTTGCCGGTGAACATCAATCCCTCGGTGCCGGGTTGGATGACGGCCTTCTCGGGATAGAAGCTGCGCTCGAAGGTGAACCCCAGGCCCTCGAGCCAGTTGAAGTGGTCGACGCTGTCGGCGCAGTAGGCGTGGATCTTGTCGACCTCGGGATCGATCGAGACCGCGGTGAGGTACTTCTCCATCTCCTCGACGGAGTCGTCCTGGCCGGTGGCCTTCTGGACCGCGGTACCGCCGCCGAGGTAGAAGAACCCGCCGGACAGCGAGGTGGTCCCGCCGGGTGCCGCGGCGCGTTCGAGCAGGAGTACGCGCGCCCCCTCCGCGGCGGCCTCGGCGGCGGCACATCCGCCGGCGATGCCGAATCCGATCACGACGACGTCGACCTCGTCGGAGAACTCGCTGACCGAATCGAGTGCGACGGTCTCCGGGATCTCGGTGCTGGTAGCCATGCCGCTCAGATTAGCCGACAAACTAGAACCTGTTCTAGTCTTGGTAACGATTGATGGCTCGGTGGATGGGCCGGGTCACCGGCAGGTCTCGGAACGGGTGCCCCACGGCGTTTTCACAGGTTCCTCCGCTATCAAGAAATATGACCTCCACCACCGTGCGCCGTACCTCCTCGCGCCGTGCCTCTTCGCCGGCTCCCGCGCTGGCGGGCGTGGTCGCGGTCGGCGCGGCTCTGGCGGCGGGAGAGTTGGCCGCCGTCCCGGTGTCACCCGACGCGTCCCCGTACTTCGCGGTGGGTTCGTCGGTCGTCGACCATTCGCCCGAGGCGGTCCGCAAGTGGGCCATCGAGACGTTCGGGGTCGCCGACAAGCTGGCGCTGTTCATCGGCATGGGCATCCTCATCGCGGTGCTCGCCGCAGTGTGCGGCTACCTGGAACGACGACGCCCCCCGCTCGGCTCGGTGGTCATCGCGGCCTTCGGGTTGCTCGGCGTGCTCGCCGCGTCGAACCGCCCGGATGCGACCTGGACGAACGCGCTGCCGTCGATCGTCGCGGGCGTGGTCGGCGTCGTCGTGCTCCGGATCCTGATCTCCCAGTTGGGTCCCGCCCCGGCGAACCCCGACGAGACGGACGGGGGGTCGGCCGAGGACGAGCCGAAACCGGCTGCGCGGTCCGACTTCACGCGCCGCTTCGTGCTCACCGCCGGCGGCATCGCAGCCGCCGCGGTCGTTGTCGGGGTCGTGGCCCGACGGGTGCTCGCCGACACCGCGGGCGTCGTCGCCGACCGCGCCCGGGTGCTGCTGCCGCGTGCGGCCGATCAGGCGCCGCCGGTTCCGGCCGGTGCGGAGCTCGAGGTATCGGGCGCAACGCCTTTCATGACCAGCAACGCCGATTTCTACCGCATCGACACGGCGCTGCAGGTCCCGACCCTCACCACCGGTGAATGGCGACTGCGGATCCACGGCGACGTGGATCGCGAGGTGACGCTGTCCTGGGACGACCTGCTCGCGATGCCGATGACCGAACGGATCGTGACGCTCGCGTGTGTGTCGAACGAGGTCGGCGGCGACCTCGTCGGCAACGCGAAGTGGCTGGGCGTGCCGATGCGCGAGGTCCTCGACCTCGCCGGCGTCCGACCCGGTTCGGACATGCTGCTGTCGACGAGCGTCGACGGATGGACCTGTGGCACACCTATTTCGGCGATCACCGATGGTCGCGACGCGCTCCTCGCCGTCGGGATGAACGGCTCGCCGCTCCCGCTCGAGCACGGATATCCCGTGCGCCAGGTGGTCCCGGGCCTGTACGGGTACGTCTCGGCAACGAAATGGGTCGTCGACTGGGAGATCACGCGATTCTCCGAAGCGAAGGCGTACTGGTCGACGCGCGGCTGGTCGGAATTCGGCCCGATCAAGATGGCGTCGCGGTTCGACCGTCCGGCCGACGGCACCGAGCATCCGGCCGGGGAGGTCGTCGTGGCCGGCACCGCATGGGCCCAGCACACGGGCGTCGAGCGCGTCGAGGTGCGCGTCGACCAGGGGCCGTGGCAACCGGCCGAGCTGACCACGGAATACAGCATCGACACGTGGCGGCAGTGGAAGTTCGTCTGGCAGGCGACGAAGGGCAATCACACCCTCGAATGCCGGGCCATCGATCGGCAGGGAAAACCGCAGATCGAGCGCTATCAGGCCCCGGCACCGGACGGTGCGAGCGGGTTGGACGACCGCACATACACCATCGTCTGACGATCCGCGCCGGGACGATGTGACCGCGTCACGCGGGCGGTGCGAAGAACTCGAGCGCGATGTTGTCGGGATCGCGGAACGACAGGCCGGACCCGTAGTGCGCGTGCCGGATCCCGCTGTGTGGGATACCCGCGGCGTCGAGCCGGTCCTGCCAGGTCCGGAGTTCGTCCTGCGTGCAGGCGAAACCCACGTGATCGAGTCCGACGGTCCGCTCGTCGAATCGGCCGTCGGCGCTGCTCCCGGTGTGGGCGTGCAGACCGAACAGCATCCCACCGGCGAGTTCGAACACGGTGTGGTGGAAGGTGCCGCCCTCTTCGTCTTCGTCCAGGACCGGGGCGCTCCCGAACAGGCTCTGGTACCACGCAGCACTCTTCTCGAGGTTGCTGACGGTGATCGCGACATGGGCGATGGCGGGGAACGTGGCCATGATCGATTCTCCTCGGCGGTCTCGACGTCGTATCTCATGATGCGCCGTGTGGGGTCCGAAGACTGCTGATCACGCAGGTTCGTGCACCTTCGGCGCGGCCCGTGACCAGCGGCGTTCGGTGGTGTGCCCGGCAGCGGCCGCCCACACGCCCCGAGGTAGGGGACGACACTTGTACAGACAACTGTCCAGAAATGACCAAAACCGCAGCGTCAAGGGTTCAGTGAGGTATCCGACTCACCTGAGCTGTCGCTGAGAACGCATGTTATGTTCAACGCACCTTTAATGTGAGCCGGGTGACAGCCAACCTGTCTTAATCCGAGCACCTCGTGACCTGCGTCAGGTCGTCCGTTCCGCCGACACATGGCGGAGCTGCACGATCTGGGGGCGGGTCACCTCGTTGACAAGACGCGCCGAGAGCAGGCGCCGAACCAGCGGCGCGGCGATGAGCCGTGCCGATTTCAGACAGGGTGAGACAGATGACAGTGGGTGTCGTGCGCGAGACGGCCGAGGGGGAGCGCCGCGTGGCGCTGGTCCCGAAGGTCGTCGCCGCGCTGGTGGGCAAGGGTGTGCCCGTCGTGGTGGAGTCGGGGGCCGGTCTCGGCGCTCTGATCCCCGACGAGGCGTACACCGAAGCCGGTGCGACGATCGGTGATCCGTACGGGTCCGATGTGGTTCTGCGGGTGTCGCCGCCGTCGAATTCGGAGATCGCGAAGCTGCGGAGCGGGCAGAAGCTGATCGGTTTCCTCGCGCCGCGCAACGCCGACAACCAGATCGGCACGCTGCGCGAGGTGGGTGTGGAGGCCTATGCGGTGGAGGCCATTCCGCGTATCTCCCGTGCGCAGGTGATGGATGCGCTGAGTTCGCAGGCGAACGTCGCGGGTTACAAGTCGGTCGTGGTGGCGGCGGATGTGTCGACACGGTTCTTCCCGATGTTGACCACTGCCGCGGGCACGGTGAAGCCGGCGACGGTGCTGGTGCTGGGTGTCGGAGTGGCGGGTCTGCAGGCCCTGGCCACGGCCAAGCGCCTGGGTGCGCGGACCACCGGGTACGACGTGCGTCCCGAGGTCGCCGAGCAGGTCCGTTCGGTCGGCGCCCAGTGGCTCGACCTGGGCATCGACGCGGCCGGTGAAGGCGGGTACGCCCGTGAGCTCACCGAGTCCGAGCGCGCGCAGCAGCAGCAGGCTCTCGAAGACGCCATCAAGGGTTTCGACGTCGTGATCACCACTGCTCTGGTGCCGGGTCGGCCGGCGCCGCGCCTGGTGACCGCGGCCGCGGTCGAAGGGATGAAACCGGGCAGTGTGGTCGTCGACCTCGCCGGTGAGACCGGCGGAAACTGCGAGCTGACCGAGCCGGGGCAGACCGTGGTCAAGCACGACGTCACCATCGCCGCCCCGCTGAACCTGCCGGCGACCATGCCCGAGCACGCCAGCGAGCTGTACTCGAAGAACCTGCTGGCGCTGATCGAGCTGATGCTCGACGACAACGGTTCGATCACACCGGATTTCGACGACGAGGTCATCGCGGCCGCGTGCGTCACCCGCCAAATCGAGGAGGTGTCTGCCTGATGTATGCCGGTCTTCTCGCGAATCTCGCGATCCTGGTGCTCGCCGGGTTCGTCGGCTTCGCCGTCATCTCCAAGGTCCCCAACACCCTGCACACCCCGTTGATGTCGGGCACCAACGCCATTCACGGCATCGTCGTGCTCGGCGCACTGGTGGTCCTGGGCAAGCTGCCCGCCGACGCCGGGTGGGGTGTGCGCATCATCGCCTTCGTCGCGCTGGTGTTCGGCACGCTCAATGTGATCGGTGGCTTCGCGGTCACCGACCGGATGCTGGGCATGTTCAAGGGTAAGAAGGAGGCGGCCAAGTGAACGGCTCGCAAGTCATACTCGCGGCGGGTGCGCATACCCCGAGCGAGGGCGTCGCCTACCTGGTGACCGCGCTCTACATCGTCTCGTTCTCCCTGTTCATCTACGGCCTGATGGGTCTGACCGGGCCCAAGACCGCGGTGCGCGGCAACTGGATCGCCGCGGTGGGTATGGGTCTGGCCGTCGCCGCGACGCTGCTCTACGTCTGGAACGAAGGCGCCGTCGGTTCCGACGGGCACTCGACCGAGGGCGTACCCACCATCAACTGGGTGCTCATCGTCGTCGGTCTCGTTCTCGGTGTGGCGCTGGGTATCCCGCCGGCGCTGAAGACCAAGATGACGGCCATGCCGCAGCTGGTCGCGCTGTTCAACGGCGTCGGTGGTGGCACGGTCGCGCTCATCGCGTGGGCCGAGTTCATCGAGACCTCCGGGTTCTCGACCTTCCACAACGTCGAACCGGCTTCGCCGCTGGTGATCGGTTCGCTGATCGCCGCGATCATCGGCTCGGTCTCGTTCTGGGGATCGCTGGTGGCGTTCGCGAAACTCCAGGAGATCATGCCGAAGGGCCTGGAGAAGACGTTCGTGGCACGCGCCAAGCTGTTCCAGGCCGCCAACATCGTGTTGCTCATCGTCGCTCTGGGACTGGCGATCTACCTCGGTGTCGATGCCTCGAACGGCGGCGGCGCGAGCATCTGGTGGATGGTCGGGGTCCTGGTCGCCGCGGGCGTGATGGGTCTGTTCGTGGTGTTCCCCATCGGTGGTGCGGACATGCCGGTCGTGATCTCGCTGCTCAACGCGATGACGGGTCTGTCGGCTGCGGCCGCAGGTATCGCCCTGGACAACACGGCGTTGATCGTGGCGGGCATGATCGTCGGTGCCTCGGGTTCGATCCTGACCAACCTCATGGCCAAGGCGATGAACCGGTCGATCCCCGCGATCGTGTTCGGCTCGTTCGGTGGCGGCGATGCCGCTGCTGCCGGGGGTCCCGGTGCCGAGGGCGGCACGGTCAAGGCGACCTCGGCCGCCGACGCCGCGATCCAGATGGCGTATGCCAACCAGGTCATCGTCGTCCCCGGTTACGGTCTGGCCGTGGCGCAGGCCCAGCACGCGGTCAAGGAGATGGCGAAGCTGTTGGAGGCCAAGGGTGTCGAGGTCAAGTACGCGATCCATCCGGTCGCCGGCCGCATGCCCGGGCACATGAACGTGCTGCTGGCCGAGGCCGACGTCGAGTACGACTCGATGAAGGAGATGGACGACATCAACGGCGAATTCAGCCGCACCGACGTCGCCATCGTCATCGGCGCCAACGACGTCACCAACCCCGCGGCTCGCAACGATCCGAGTTCGCCGATTCACGGCATGCCGATCCTCAACGTCGACGAGGCGCGATCCACCATCGTGCTGAAGCGGTCGATGAGTTCGGGTTACGCCGGTATCGAGAACCCGCTGTTCTTCGCCGACGGCACCAGCATGCTCTTCGGTGACGCGAAGAAGAGCGTCGACAGCGTCATCGAGGAACTGAAGGCGCTCTAGCGTTTTCACGTCTCTCCCCGAGGCCCCGGCAACCTTTCTGGTTGCCGGGGCCTCGTCGTCTTTCGCTACTCCCGGAGCGGGCTTGCGAGCGCCTCACCCCGGTCCCTGAGGAGCGAGCTTGCGAGCGTCACACCCCGCTCCCTGAGGAGCGGAGGTAGGTCGTGATCGAGCAGGAATCGAGAAGCCGAGGCGCCGATCGCCGCCGTACTGTCGGCGCATCACCTGATCTCATCGGAGGAAGCCATGTCTCTGTCTCTGCGTTCCCTGTCGCTCTGGTATCAGCGAAAGGCCAACGAGCGCACCGTCACCCGTATCCGGACGAAGTCCGGATCGATGTGGGGGATGGAGATGCTCATCCTGCGCACGACCGGCCGGCGGTCGGGCCTCGTGCGTGAGACGCCGCTGAGCTGGTTCGCCGACGGCGACGACTGGCTGATCGTCGCATCGGGGGGAGGCGACCGGAACCCGGACTGGTTCGCCAACCTGACCGCCCGACCCGGCGACGTGTCGGTCGAGCGGCACGGGGAGCCCCCGGTCGCGGTGACGCCGATCGTTCTCCACGCGGCTGAGCGGGAAGCCGCGTGGAACACGGTGGTCGAGGCACAGCCGCGATACGCCAAGTATCAGAAGAAGTCGTCGCGCCAGTATCCACTCGTCCGGCTCGTCGCCTCCCCGCAGTGATCTCCCGACCGGAATCGAGGCCGCCGTGCCGCGGCCGGTGCGCGTCCGCCGGATCCGCGAGGGGGTTTCTGGGTTCCGCGGAACACTCTCGATCTCGGGTTGAGGCCGGAGGGTTTGTCGGTGCCGACCGATATGGTGGTTGTGTTCGTGTCGGTTGGTTCGGGGGTTGCTTTGGGGGTCAGTGCTTTTCGTGCGGGTGGGGATGTTGCGTCGATGTTTGATGGTGCGGATCCGGCGTCGTTGTCTGATGAGGTTCTCGAGGCGCGGGTGTTGGGGTATGCCGCGCAGATCACGGCGCTGACAGCGGGTTTCCTTGGACTGGTGGCAGAACTGGACGGGCGGGAGTCGTGGCGGGGTCCGGGGATTCATTCCTTGGCGCACTGGTTGTCGTGGAAGGCGGGTATTGCGCCGCGAACCGCGCATGAGCAGGTGCGGGTCGCCAAGGCGATCCGAGAGTTGCCGGTGATCCGCAAGGCGTTTGGCGAGGGCCGGTTGTCGTATTCGAAGGTCCGGGCGTTGACGCGGGTGGCCACCCCCGAGCGGGAGGCCGAGTTGGTGAATCTGGCGTTGTCGACGACGGCGAGTCAGTTGGATCGGGCGGTGCGGGCGATGGGCCAGATCGACCGCAACCGGGGCGTCGAGGAGGAAAACCGGCCGCCGGTGGAGTCGACGGGTCGGTGGAAGTGGAACGCTGACGGGTCGTTGTCGGTGTCGTTGCGGTTGAGTCCGTTGGACGGGGCCCGGTTTCTGGCTGGGTCGGTGCGGGCGGAGTATGAACGCACCCGGACCGGTGCTGATCCGGATCTACCGACAGTGGAGAGTGTTCCGCGGAACACTGAACCCGATTCGATACCAGAGAATCTGGGGGTGGTTCCGTCGCGGCGTCGGGATCTGTGGCGGCAGGTGCCGGCGAATGTGGCGCCGGCGGTGGTGGTGATGGCTGACATGGTGCATGACGGGATCGCGATGCCTGATCTCGCACCTGGGGCGGAGATCCTTGTTCATGCCGGTTCGGGCGTGGAGCAGGCCCATCTTGATGATGGTCCGGCCCTGTCGGAGGTCGAGGTGGCCGAGGCTGGGTGTGGGGCGTCGAGGCGGGAGGTGGTGAGTCGCCGGGTGCCCGGGCGGCCGGGGAAGCTGGCGTTGGTGGGTGTGGGGCGTCGGAAGCGGGTGCCGAACAAGGCGTTGGTGCGGGCGTTGTTGGTGCGGGATCGGTGTTGTCAGATGCCGGGGTGTGGTCGGACGCGGCATCTGCATGCCCATCATGTGCAGTTCTGGTC
>NZ_NGFO01000045.1 GCF_002149015.1 Gordonia lacunae
CCCCCGGACCCGGTGCCCCCGACGCCACACCCTCGGCATCGGCATCCGCACCCTCGACCGCCAGCCCCGCCCCCGAAGGCCGCAAACTGCTCCGCCTCGAGGTGCGCAACGCCCAGACCCCCATCGAACGCAAGCCGGAGTGGATCCGGACCCGCGCGACGATGGGCCCGGAGTTCACCGAACTCAAGGGCCTGGTCAAGCGCGAAGGCCTGCACACCGTCTGCGAAGAAGCCGGCTGCCCCAACATCTACGAGTGCTGGGAAGACCGCGAGGCGACCTTCCTCATCGGCGGCGAACAGTGCACCCGCCGCTGCGACTTCTGCCAGATCGACACCGGCAAGCCGTCGGCCCTCGACCGCGACGAACCCCGCCGCGTCGCCGAGAGCGTGCAGGCGATGGGCCTGCGTTACTCGACCATCACCGGTGTCGCGCGCGACGACCTGCCCGACGAGGGTGCCTGGCTCTACGCCGAGACCGTCCGCGCGATCCACCGCCTCAACCCCGGCACCGGTGTGGAGAACCTGATCCCGGACTTCCACGCCAAGCCCGACCTGCTGGCCGAGGTCTTCGACGCCCGCCCCGAGGTCCTCGCGCACAACCTCGAGACCGTGCCGCGCATCTTCAAGCGCATCCGCCCGGCGTTCCGCTACGAGCGGTCCCTCGAAGTCATCACCGCTGCACGCGATTTCGGGCTGGTGACGAAGTCGAACCTCATCCTGGGCATGGGCGAGACACCGCAGGAGGTGCAGTCGGCGATCGTGGATCTGCACGAGGCGGGCTGCGACATCCTGACCATCACGCAGTACCTGCGTCCCTCGCCGCGGCATCATCCGGTCGAGCGGTGGGTCAAGCCCGAGGAGTTCGTCGATCACTCCGAGTTCGCCGACGAAGTCGGTTTCGCCGGCGTCATGGCGGGTCCGCTGGTGCGCTCGTCCTACCGGGCCGGCCGCCTCTACGCGCAGGCCATGGCCCACCACGGCCGCGAGATCTCCCCGGCACTGGCCCACCTGGCAGCCGAGGGATCGGCCAGCCAGGAGGCCTCCAGCCTGATGGCACGCCTCGCCCGCTGACTCCTCGGCGCGCGGACGTAAACTGGCCTCATGGCAAAGGCGCAGGTGAGCAAAGAGGTCAAGGCCGAGAAGAAGAAGGCCCGGAAGGCGGCATCGAAGGAACGGCGCCAGCAGCTGTGGCAGGCCTTCCAGATGCAGCGCAAGGAAGACAAACGACTCATCCCCTACATGGCGGGTGTGATCGTCCTGTCGATCGCCGTCTTCACCGCCCTCGGGTTCGCGCTCGGCTCGCCGTGGCTGCTGATCCCCCTCGGCGTGGTGCTGGGCATCCTGGGCGCGTTCATCCTGTTCGGCCGCCGGGTCCAGAAGAACGTCTACACGAAGGCCGAGGGCCAGCCGGGCGCTGCCGGCTGGGCGCTGGGCAACATGCGCGGACAGTGGCGGGTGAAGCAGGCCGTCGCCGGTACGTCCCAGCTCGACGCCGTACACCGCGTCATCGGCAAGCCCGGCGTCATCCTGGTCGGCGAGGGCTCGCCCACGCGGATCAAGTCCCTGCTCGGTCAAGAGAAGAAGAAGGTCGCGCGCGTCGTCGGCGACACCCCGATCTACGAGATCATGGTCGGCAACGACGACGGCCAGGTCCCGCTGTCGAAGCTCGAGCGGCACCTCAACAAGCTGCCCAGCAACATCGACCGCAAGCGGATGGAGACCCTCGAGGGACGGCTGTCCGCCCTCGGCAGCAAGGCTCCCGGCCCCGGCATGCCGAAGGGTCCCCTGCCCGCGAACGCCAAGATGCGCAGCATGCAGCGGACGGCGCGCCGCCGCGGCTGACGCGACCGCCCTCCCCGTCGACCGGGCGCCCGATCCCGTCGACTGTGCACTGAATTGCGTCGACCGTGCGCCCGGGTGGTGTCGACGGGCCACGACCAACGACAAAACCCACCACCGATGGCGATTCGGTGGTGGGTTTCGTCGATGAATGGCTCGTGCGGCGGATGGGCCGCCGTCAGCGGGTCCGGACGAGCGCGGTGCCGGTCGCGCGGTCGTGCAGGGCGCGCCCGTTGTAGTCGTTGATCAGCGCCGGGACCAGGAAGATCATCAGCAGCTGGCGGAAGAAGGCCCGGACGATCCCGACCGCGGCCGGACTCTGCTCGCCGGTCGCCTCTGCGGTGTTGCGCTCGGGCCCGAAATCGACTCGTGCGACACGCATCCCGATGACGAGTTGGCCCGGGGTGAACCCGAACAGGGTCACCGCGAAGATGCCCATCACGAACCACACGCCGAGCTGCGTGGTGGCGAGGTGAGGCGAGTAGAACCCGACGAACAGCAGGGCCAGTCCGGCGGCGATCAGCCAGTCGACGAGCAGACCCGCGACGCGTGGCCACCCGGTCGCCAGCGACCCGGGCCCACTCTGCGGCAGTCCGAGATCCTGCCCTCGATACTCGTTCTCCACGCCGGACGCGGGACCGATCTGCGGTCCCGACAGCCAGGAACCCGTGACTCGTCCCATCGGTGATGACTCCTCTCACGCGACCGCGCAACCCCCTCGGTCCGCGTCGTCGCCGCACGGCGAACCATCGTAGTCGCTGGTTGTCGCGACCTGTCCCGCCCATTCGGGCCTGCCGCTAGGGTTGGGGTGCGCCGAGTGCGTCGCGCCCCGAACACGCTGTGTAGCGAACACCACTGCGCGTGTAACACGGGGGAAACACGGACTTAGCGCATGGGCAACTTCGCCTCCATACGGTTGCCGCTGAGATCCGCTGCTGTTTCTCAGTGGCGGATGTGGCGTGTCCCCATGCACGGACCACCGATCACGAAGGAGTCACCGCACGGTGTACAGCAGTAAAGAAGAACTACTCGAGGGCATCAAGAAGGAAGGTGTCGAGTACGTCGACATCCGATTCTGCGACCTGCCCGGTGTCATGCAGCACTTCTCGATCCCCGCGTCGGCCTTCGACGAGGACGTCTTCGAGGACGGTCTGGCATTCGACGGCTCGTCGGTGCGTGGCTTCCAGTCGATCAACGAGTCGGACATGATGCTGCTGCCCGACCCGGCCACCGCGCGGATCGATCCGTTCCGCAAGGCCAAGACGATGAACCTCAGCTTCTTCGTCCACGACCCGTTCACCCGCGAGGCCTACAGCCGCGACCCGCGCAACGTCGCCCGCAAGGCCGAGGACTACCTCGCCTCGACCGGCGTCGCCGACACCTGCTTCTTCGGCGCCGAGGCCGAGTTCTACATCTTCGACTCGGTGTCCTTCGGCTCCGAGATGAACGGCACCTTCTACGAGGTCGAGTCCGAGTCCGGCTGGTGGAACACCGCCTCGCCGACCGACCCGGACGGCAGCCCGAACCTCGGCTACAAGGTCCGTCCGAAGGGTGGCTACTTCCCCGTCGCCCCGTACGACCACTACGTCGACCTGCGCGACGAGATGTCGACGAACCTGACCAACTCGGGCTTCGAGCTCGAGCGCGGCCACCACGAGGTCGGCACCGCGGGCCAGGCGGAGATCAACTACAAGTTCAACACGCTGCTTCACGCAGCCGATGACGTGCAGCTGTTCAAGTACATCATCAAGAACACCGCGTGGCAGAACGGCAAGTCGGTCACCTTCATGCCGAAGCCGCTGTTCGGCGACAACGGCTCGGGCATGCACGCCCACCAGTCCCTGTGGAAGGACGGCAAGCCGCTGTTCCACGACGAGGCCGGCTACGCGGGCCTGTCGGACCTGGCGCGCTACTACATCGGCGGCATCCTGCACCACGCACCGTCGCTGCTGGCCTTCACCAACCCGACGGTGAACTCCTACAAGCGTCTGGTGCCGGGCTACGAGGCCCCGATCAACCTGGTCTACAGCCAGCGCAACCGGTCGGCCTGTGTGCGTATCCCGATCACCGGTAACAACCCGAAGGCCAAGCGCCTCGAGTTCCGTTGCCCGGACAGCTCGGGCAACCCGTACCTGGCGTTCGCCGCGATGATGATGGCCGGCCTGGACGGCATCAAGAACAAGATCGAGCCGCACGAGCCCGTCGACAAGGACCTCTACGAGCTCCCGCCGGAGGAGGCCAAGAGCATCCCGCAGGCTCCGACCTCGCTGGCCGCGGTCATCGACCGCCTCGAAGAGGATCACGAATACCTCACCGCCGGTGGCGTGTTCACCGAGGACCTCATCGAGACCTGGATCGCGCTCAAGCGCGAGAACGAGATCGAGCCGGTGCAGATCCGTCCGCACCCGTACGAGTTCTCGCTCTACTACGACTGCTGAGCCCAGGCTCCGACGTCGACTCGGCCCGCTCCGCGATCGCTCTGGCGATCGCCGAGCGGGCCGTTTCGTTGCCGGCAGATCGGCACGGCAATCCGCGCGAGGCGCCCTGTCCGACCGGCTCATCGTGCGACGATGAGCCGCATGGGCACACTTCTGACGTCCGACGAGTTCGAGATCCGGTTGCTGTTCGCAGAGTCGGTCCCGGAGGTGATGCAGTTCGTCCGCGACATGGTCCGGCAACGCGAACCGATCGCCCTCGAACTCGAGGGGTCCGCGCACATCGTGAACCTCGCCAATGTGCGGCACTTCTCGCTGGTCGACCAGACGGCCGACGACGAGACGCTGGACTCCGACGAGCGAACCACCGTCGTGCTGTCCATCGCCGAGGCCAGAGAGTAGCGACGCCGCGTACGTCGCCCAGGTGCGGCGGACCGTCAGTCGCCGGCGGCGATGATCACCTTGAGCGCGTGTTCGTCGGCCGCGTTGCCGAACGTGTCGTAGGCCTCGTCGAACTGGTCGAACGTGAACCGGTGGGTGATGAACTTCTCCGGGGAGATGTCGCCGCGTTCGATGCTCTCCAGCAGTTCGGGAGCCGTTGTGGCATTCACCAGCCCCGTCGTGATCGTGAGGTTGTTGATCCAGTCCCGCTCGAGCGGGAACGTCACGCTCTCGCCGTGAACGCCCACGTTGGCGACGTGACCGCCGGGCCGTACGGAGTCGAGCGCGACGCCGAATGTCGCGGGCACGCCGACTGCCTCGATCGCGACGTCCACACCGAGTCCGCCTCGGCTGAGTTCCCGGAGCCGGGCGACCACGTCACCCCCGGCATTCACGTCGACGGTGTCGGTGGCGCCGAACTCCCGCGACTGCTCGAGCCGGAACTTGTTGCCGTCCACCGCGATCACCTTGGACGCACCGGCGGCCGACGCCGTCATCACGGCAGCCAGGCCCACCGGCCCCACCCCGACGACGGCGACGACGTCACCCTGTCCGACGGCGCCGTAGAGCACCCCGATCTCGTAGCCCGTCGGCAAGATGTCACTGAGCATCGCTCCCTGCTCCGGCGTCACCTTCTCGGGAAGCGGAATGAGGCCGTTGTCGGCGAAGGGAACCCGGACGTATTCGGCCTGGGTGCCGTCGATGAGGTGGCCGAAGATCCAGCCGATGCCACCTACCGTCTGGCAGTGCGACGTCAGCCCCGATCGGCAGAACTCGCACGTTCCGCACTTGCTCACGCACGACACGATCACGCGATCTCCGACCCGAACCCGCTCGCAGCCCGGACCGACCTCGGTGACCACGCCGACGCCTTCGTGCCCGAGGATCCGACCCGGCGTGACCGCTGGTACGTCGCCCTTGAGAATGTGCAGGTCCGTTCCGCAGATGGTGGTCACCTCCATCTTGACGATCGCATCCGTCGGCTCCTGCAGAACAGGATTCGGAACGTCCTCCCAGGCCTTCTGGCCGGGACCGTGATACACGAGAGCTTTCATCTCCGACTCCTGACGTTTGCGGGTCTCGCGCGCAGAGTAAGCACGATTTCCGCTGCCGGTCGTCTCACATTGAGACTGTCGGACGGCGATTCACGAGGGCGAGGGTCGATGTGGGCACCCTCACACGTGATCCATATCACTTTTGGGACCTGTTGCTCTGCCGACTCACAAGGTACGACCGTAGTTTGGACGAATGACCCGCGATGTATATGTCGAAGACCTCGTACCCGGCGATCGGATCAGCCTCGAAGGCACTCCCCGAGTCGTTCGCACCACCAGCCGTCTCGACGGCAATCAGCTACGGATCGAGCTCGTGAAAGGCCATGACGACCTGAGCGAGGTCGTCCTGGACCGCACGGTCAAGCTGCAGGTCAACTGAGCCGGAGCTCGTCAGATCCCGACCGCGCGGGCGGACCTATGGGTCAGGCCGCCCGGGCGCCGTCGAGATCGCCGAACACCGCCTGGTTGTGATCGAATGCCGCGATCGCCTCGTCGACGAGCCGGTCGATCCCGTCCGCGTCGAGGGGTAGCGCGTCGAGCCGTGCCCGGTAGGCGTCCTTGTAGCGCTTGAGCTTGTCGATCTCGTCGAACGAGTAGAAGCTCAGTGCCTCGTCGTCGACGCCGTAGTGCTCCCGCATGCGGTGGGCCACCACCTGGCCGCCGCTGAGGTCGCCGAGGTAGCGCGTGTAGTGGTGAGCCACATACCGCGCCGGATCGGTGCGGGTGGACTCGATCGCGGCCACATACCGCGCCACCGCCGGCAACGGCGTCATGCGCGAGGGGTCGATGCCGAAGGACGCGAGGTCGGCTCCGAGTCGTTGCAGGCGCAGCAATTTCGCGTCGAGAACGGCGTCGGCGATCGGATCGCCCGCCAGCTCGGCGCCGACCCGTTCGAGGGCCTCGTAGACGAAGTAGAGCTGGATCGCGAGTCGCTGGTACTCGCCGGTGTTCAACCGACCCGCCATCAGGTCGTCGATGAACGGAGCGTGTTCGGCGCGCTCGTGCGCCACCGCGGTCGCCGACCGCAATCGTTCGGAGATACTAGGACGCTCCGAGGAATTCGGCCGGTCGGCGTCCTGGGGTCCGGCGTTCTGCAGCTCCGTCATGATGCCACCAGTGATACCACCAGAGTCCGGTGATCGGAACCCGGCAGGTAATGGGTGTCCATCGACGTGGCCACGAAGCCGCGCAGGATGACGCGGTCGATGGCGACCAGCGGCCGGTTGCCGATCCGCTTGTCGGTGGGATAACTCGGCAGGAACCCCGCTCCCGCCACATCGGTGCCGTCGACGAGCCCGTTGGTCAGCAGCTTCCGGTACTTCGCGTGATTCCAGGTGGAGTTGTAGTCCCCGATCGCGATCACCCGGCCTGGTGGGAGTTGCTCGAAATGTGCGGCGAGCGTATCCATGTCGGCGAGCCAGTCCCAGTTGCGTCCCCATAGCGGCGCCGCGGGATGAATGGCCAGTACCTGGGTGCCCGACGCTCCCGGCAGGTCGGTGCGGGCCTGCAGATTGTGCAGCACGGTGCCCGGAATGTTGTACCGATCGTCCAGCGGCGTCTTGCTGAACATCGCGGTCCCCGCCGCGTAGGTGTACGGGATCGCGAACTCGTGCGGCAACGAACGCCCGATCTCGCTGCGCCGCAGGCGTTCCAGTGCCTCGGGGGTGACCTCCTGCAGGGACACGAGGTCGGGATCGGCGTCGGCGACGATCTTCTCGAGCGCACCGATGTCACCGCCGCCGAAGAGCAGGTTCGCCGAGACGACGGTGAACCGCTCGCCGGTCGGCGCGGCCTCGGCGACGACGAGGGGCACCTGGGTGTAGGCCAGCGCACCGGCCGCGACGACGGCCAGCACGAGCATGAACCAGCGTCGTAGAACCGCGAAGACGACGATCGCGATCACCCCCGGGATGAGCGCGAACTGCACCGCGCTTGTGAGGTACAGCGCGACATCACCGCGTGACGGGTAGAAGTGCAGGAACACACCCAGCACCACGCCGGCGAGCATCGCCCACCCCAGGACGTATGCGGCCGCCCACAGAAATCTCGTCATCGCTCCCCCATGTGATCCGGTGTTCCCCCGCCGGATTCGTCTGTGCCCGCCTCGGGCCTCGTTCGGTCCCGCTTGTGCGTCAGGCCCCGAAGACCTTCAGCACCACGGCCTTGGCCCGCCGCGTCACCCGGAGGTAATTCTCCAGGAACTCGTTGGCCTGGTCCTCCGGCCACCCGGCGGCGAAGGCGATCTGGCGCAGCTGCGTTCCCGGGCCGGGTAGCTGGTCGATCGGCTTGCCGCGGACCAGGACCAGCGCATTGCGCGCCTTGGTCGCGGTCGTCCAGGCATCCTTCAGCAGCGTGACGTCGTTCTCCGACAACAACTCCGCCGCGCCGATGGCATCCAGGGACTCCAGCGTGGAGGTGTTGTGCAGGCTGCGGTAGCGGTGCGCATACTTCAGCTGGAGGAGCTGCACGGTCCATTCGATGTCGGCGAGGCCGCCGCGGCCGAGTTTGGTGTGCGTGGCCGGATCGGCACCACGTGGCAGACGTTCGGCGTCGACCCGGGCCTTGATCCGGCGGATCTCCTTGACGGCGTCGTTGCTGACACCGCCGGCCGGGTAGCGCACGTGATCGATCATGTGCAGGAAGTCGATGCCGAGGGCCTCGTCGCCGGCGACCTGGTGAGCACGGAGCAGCGCCTGGACCTCCCACGGCTGGGCCCATTGCGCGTAGTAGGCGGCATAGGACGCGAGGGTGCGCACGATGGGACCGTTTCGGCCCTCCGGACGCAGACCGGTGTCGACCTCCAGCGGCGGATCGGCGCTGGGGCTGCCGAGCATCGACCGCACGTTCTCCGCGATCGTCTGCGCCCACTTGAGCGCCTCGGACTCCTCGGCGTCCCGGTCGGGCTGACACACGAACATCACGTCCGCGTCCGAACCGTAGCCGAGTTCGCCGCCGCCGAGTCGGCCCATGCCGATCACCGCGATGCGCGCCGGTGCCCGGCTCCCCCGCTCGCGCTCGGAGATGTCGATCGCCACGGTGAGCGCCGCGTTGAGCACCGCCGCCCACACGCTGGACAGTGCCTTGCAGACGGCCGGGACGTCCAGGAGCCCCAGCACGTCGGCGGACGCGATGCGGACGAGTTCGGCACGTCGGTGCGAACGGGCCACGGCCACCGCGCGTTTCATGTCCTGCTGACGGACGGTCGACGCGACGAGGCCCTTGGCCACGTCCTCGGGCCGGACGTTGCACAGCTTGGGACCGTCGGGTCCGTCGGAGTACTGGTGGATCACCTCGGGCGAGCGCATCAGCATGTTCGCGATGTACTCCGACGTCCCCAGGACCTTCATCAGCCGCGCCGCGACGACGCCGTCGTCGCGCAACAGCCGCAGGAACCAGTCGGTGTCCTCCATGACATCGCACAGCCGGCGGTAGTTCAGCAGGCCCGCGTCGGGATCGGGGGTGTCGCCGATGTGCTCGAGCAGCTGGGGCAGGATCAGGAGCTGGATCTGACCGCGCCGCCCCGGCGCGTTCGACAGTGCGCGGATGTGGCTCAGCGCGCGGTCGGGCTTCGCGTAACCCAGTGCGGCCAGCCGCCTTTCGGCCGAGGTGTCGGTCAGGGTCAGCTCGTCGGTCTTGAAGCGCGTGACCGCCTCGAGCAGCGGGCGGTAGAAGAGCTTCTGGTGCAGACGCCGAACCCGCAGGCTCTGATGGCGGATCTGTTCGCGCAGCACCCCCGTCGCGTCGAGTTCACCCTCCCGCCGGATGTGGGCGGCCCGGGCGAGCCAGCGCAGCGCCTCGTGATCGTCGGGCGGGGGCAGCAGGTGGGTCCGGGACATCCGCTGCAGCTGCAGACGATGCTCCAGCAGTCGCAAGAACTGATACGACGCACTGAGATTCGCGGCGTCGTCGCGTCCGACGTAACCGCCCGCGGTGAGCGCGGCCAGTGCGTCGACGGTCGGCATCACGCGCAGGTTCTCGTCGACCCGGCCGTGCACCATCTGCAGGAGCTGGACCGCGAACTCGACGTCGCGCAGACTGCCGCGTCCGAGTTTGAGGTTGCGTTCCCGCTCCTCCTCGGGAAGCAGGGACTCGACGCGGCGTCGCATCTTCTGCACCTCGGGCACGAAGTCGGGTCGCTCGGCGGCCTTCCACACCATCGGCTTGACGGCCGCGATGTACTCGTCGGCGAGCTGCATGTCGCCGGTCATCGCCCGCGCCTTCAGAAGCGCCTGGAATTCCCAGGTCTTCGCCCAGCGCTCGTAGTAGGCCACATGCGATTCGAGTGTTCGCGTCAGCGCGCCGGACTTGCCCTCGGGCCGCAGCGCGGCGTCGACCTCGAAGAACGCGAGCGAGCCGATCCGCATCATCTCGCCGGCGATGCGCGCCGCGGTGCCGTCGGCCGGGTCGCTGACGAAGATGACGTCGACGTCGCTGACGTAATTGAGCTCGCGCGCACCACATTTCCCCATCGCGACGACGGCGAGGCGAACCGAGATGGGGTCGTCGCCGCAGACCTCCGCGAAGGCGACGGCCAGTGCCGCGGTCAGGGCGGCGTCGGCCAGGTCGGACAGGTAGGCGCCGACCTCGGGCAGCCACATCACCGGCTCGTCCTCGACGGTCGAGGCGACGTCGTGCGCGGCGAGTTGCAGGATCAGATTGCGATAGGCCAGGCGAAGCGCCACGACGGCCTTCGGGCCGGTGAGCCGGGCCCGGTACACCCGATTGCCCTTCTCGACCTCACCCGGCTCGGCCTGCGCGTCGACGGCGGCGAGCATCAGACGGTCGACCGCGGCACGGTCGGGCAGCTCGTCGGCGAGCAACAGCCGCCAGCTCGACGGTTCGGCGACCAGGTGATCGGCGAGCGCGTCGGAGGAGCCGATGACCGCGAACAGGCGGCCGCGGAACGAGCGCTCCGCCCGTACCAGGGCGTCGATCTCGGGCCACTCGTCACCGACGGCTCCGCGCAACCGCACGAGGGTGCGCAGCGCGAGGTCGGCGTCGGGTGACCGCGACAGCGCCCACAGCACATCGACCGATTCGGGCGTGTTCCAGCCGAGGTCGGCCAGGTTCCGGGGTGCGGAGTCGTCGAGGAGACCCAGGCGTCCCGCGCTGGGGACCGTGCTTCGTCCGGCTCGCCCAGGGGGTCCCGATCGTGTTGTCACATCACAAAAGTAGCGACCGAGTCCGCCGAATACGACATCGCGGTGCCGGACCGGGCCGGAGCGGACCCTACAGCGGCAGGTAGTTCTGCAGCTCGAACGGCGTCACCAGGCTGCGGTAGTTCGTCCATTCCGTCCACTTGTTGCGGAGGAAGTAGTCGAACACGTGCTCGCCGAGCGCCTCGGCGACCAGCTCCGAGTTCTCCATCTCCTTCAAGGCGTCGGCCAGGCTGCCGGGGAGTTCCTTGTAGCCCATCGCGCGACGCTCGGCGGAGGTGAGGGCCCAGACGTCGTCCTCGGCCTCGTCGGGCAGCTCGTAGTCCTCGTTGATGCCCTTGAGGCCCGCCGCCAGCAGCACCGCGAACGTCAGGTACGGGTTGCAGGCCGAGTCGGGGCTGCGGACCTCGACCCGCCGCGAGGAGGCCTTGTTCGGCGTGTAAAGCGGGAGCCGGATCAGCGCGGAACGGTTGGCGCCCCCCCAGGTCGCCGCGGTCGGCGCCTCGCCGCCGTGGATGAGCCGCTTGTAGCTGTTGACCCACTGGTTGGTGACGGCGCTGATCTCCGAGGCGTGGTGCAGGATGCCGGCGATGAACTTCTTGCCGGTGGCGGAGAGCTGCATCGGGTCGTCGGGGTTGTGGAAGGCGTTGATGTCGCCCTCGAACAGGCTGAGGTGGGTGTGCATCGCCGACCCGGGGTGTTCGCTGAACGGCTTGGGCATGAAGGTCGCCCAGACGCCCTCGTTGATCGCCACCTCCTTGATGAGGTACCGGAACGTCATGACGTTGTCGGCCATCGACAGGGCATCGGCATAGCGCAGGTCGATCTCCTGCTGCCCGGGCGCACCCTCGTGGTGGGAGAACTCGACCGAGATGCCCATCGACTCGAGCGCCTCGATCGCATGGCGCCGGAAGTTCGGCGCGGCGTCGTGGACGGCCTGGTCGAAGTAGCCGCCGGAGTCCGCCGGGGTCGGCACCGACCCGTCGAGCGGGGCCTCCTTCAGCAGGAAGAACTCGATCTCGGGATGGACGTAGCAGCTGAAACCGAGGTCGGCGGCCTTGTTCAGCTGCCGGCGCAGGACGTGACGCGAGTCGGCCCAGCTGGGGGTGCCGTCGGGCATCGCGATATCGCAGAACATGCGGGCCGAGTGGTGCCGGCCGGCCGAGGTGGTCCAGGGCAGCACCTGGAAGGTCGACGGATCGGGCTTCGCGACGGTGTCGGCCTCCGAGACCCGCGAGAAGCCCTCGATGGCCGAGCCGTCGAAGCCGATGCCCTCGGCGAACGCGCCCTCGAGTTCGGCCGGGGCGATCGCCACGGACTTCAGATAACCGAGGACGTCGGTGAACCACAGACGGACGAAACGGATGTCGCGCTCTTCGAGGGTCCGCAGCACGAATTCCTTTTGGCGATCCATGGTCGCCGACCTTAGGAGTACGCTGTTAAATCCGTGTTACACGCGCGAATCCAACTCGCTGTCCAGCAGTTTTGCGGACACGATCTCATATCGTGAGACGTTCGGCCGAGCACCCGGGACTCGAGACAGGCCGTCGCTCCCGGCGCGGCCGGTCCCCAGGGTCCCACACCGCCCGGGCCGGACCGATTCGCCCGTGTGACCAATCACATAAACACGGCCGCTCACAACGGGCCGCGCCGGTGAAACAATGGCCTACGTCCGTGTTCAACCCGGGTACCCGCCGCGCCGCTCCGGCCAGTCGGGACTCGAGGCAGAAAAGAGACAACGATGTCCGATTCCTCGGTATACGGCGCGCCCGCCTCCGGTCGATCCGCCAAGCGACGCGTGACCCGCATCCACCACCTCGCCCAGATGAAGGCCGAAGGCGAGAAGTGGTCGATGCTCACCGCGTACGACTACTCCTCCGCCCGCATCTTCGACGCCGCGGAGATCCCCGTCCTCCTCGTCGGCGACTCCGCCGCCAACGTCGTCCTGGGCTACGACACCACCATCCCGGTCACCGTCGACGAGATGATCCCGCTGATCCGCGCCGTCGTGCGTGGCGCACCGCACGCACTCGTCGTCGCCGACATGCCGTTCGGCAGCTACGAGATCGGGCCGCAGCACGCCCTCGAGAACGCGTTCCGGATCTTCAAGGAGACCGGCGCACACGCGGTCAAACTCGAGGGCGGCGAGCGCGTGGCACCGCAGATCGCCGCTCTGTCCGCGGCCGGCATCCCCGTGATGGCGCACATCGGTTTCACCCCGCAGAGCGTCAACGGGCTGGGCGGGTTCCGCGTCCAGGGTCGCGGCGACGGCGCCGACCAGCTCATCGCCGACGCCATCGCGGTCCAGGAGGCGGGTGCCTTCGCCGTGGTGATGGAGATGGTGCCGGCCGATCTCGCCGGTCAGATCACCCGCAAGCTCACCATCCCGACCGTCGGGATCGGCGCGGGCAACGAGACCGACGCCCAGGTCCTGGTCTGGCAGGACATGGCCGGCCTCACCCACGGCAAGACCGCCCGCTTCGTCAAGCGCTTCGCCGATGTCGGGGGCGAGTTGCGTTCGGCCGCCGAGCAATACGCCGACGAGGTACGCCGCGGGGTCTTCCCGGGCCCCGAACACAGCTACTGACCCGCGGGTT
This sequence comes from Gordonia lacunae, assembly GCF_002149015.1. GTDB lineage: Bacteria > Actinomycetota > Actinomycetes > Mycobacteriales > Mycobacteriaceae > Gordonia > Gordonia lacunae. The sequence continues at coordinate 13,523 of NZ_NGFO01000045.1, forward strand.
CGACGCCCCGGCGCGGCACGCCCGTCGCCGGGACGTCCTACCGGCCGAGCGTGGCGCAGACGCCTACGCTGACGTCCATGCGGAACTTCTACCCGGAGATCGAGCCCTACGCCGCCGGCCACCTCGATGTCGGTGACGGCCAGCAGATCTACTGGGAGACGTCGGGCAACCCGGAGGGAAAGCCCGCGGTGTTCGTGCACGGCGGACCCGGGGGCGGGACCGCTCCGACACAACGCCGGTTCTTCGACCCGGCGAAGTACCGCATCGTGCTGTTCGACCAGCGCGGCTGCGGACAGTCCCGGCCCCACATCGCCGACGGCGCCGACCTGGCGGTCAACACCACGCCGCACCTGATCGCCGACATGGAGCGACTCCGCGACCATCTCGGGATCGAGCGCTGGCAGGTCTTCGGCGGCTCCTGGGGCTCGACGCTCGGGCTGGCCTACGCGCAGGCCCATCCGGAGCGCGTCACCGAACTCGTGCTGCGCGGCATCTTCCTGTTACGGCGCAGCGAGATCGACTGGTACTACAACGGCGGCGCCGCGCACATCTACCCCGATCTGTGGGAGAGCTACCTCGAGCCCATACCGGTCGACGAACGCGACGGCGACCTGGTCGAGGCGTATCACCGGTTGCTCACCTCCGGGGATGCCGCGACGGCCCGCGCCGCCGCCCGTGCCTGGACGGGTTGGGAGCAGGCGACCAGCTACCTGCTCCCCCGCCCCGACGAGGGCGCGGACGATGTGTCGGAGGACGACCGCGGCCGCTTCGACCTCGCCTTCGCATCGATCGAGAACCACTACTTCGTCAATCACGGGTTCCTCCGCGACGGCCAGCTCCTCGACGACATCGACGCGATCGCGTCCATCCCCGGCGTGATCGTCCAGGGCCGGTACGACGTGGTGTGCCCGACACGCAGCGCGTGGGACCTGCACCGCGCGTGGCCGGCCGCCGACCTGCACATCGTGGCCGATGCCGGGCACGCGTCCTTCGAGCCGGGTATCCGGCATCACCTCATCGAGGCGACCGACCGGTTCGCGCGGTAGCCGACGCCGACCTCTGCGATACACCACTAAGCTCGACGGACAGCCGTCGACGACTTCAGGAGGAACAGGTGGCCGCATCCGAGCAGGTCGAGGTGGAGCTCAAATTCGATGTCGACGCCGGCCACGTGGCCCCCGATCTGCGGGCCCTGCCGGGCGTCGTCTCGGCGACGACCCCGGAGACCTTCTCTCTCGACGCCACCTACTTCGACACCGAGAATCTCGATCTCGCCGGCAACAAGATCACCATGCGTCGGCGTACCGGCGGGACCGACGAGGGCTGGCATCTCAAGCGTCCCAGCGACATCCCCGGGGCACGACGCGAACTGCAGGTGGGATTCGACGAGGCACCCGCCGACGGTGAGGTGCCCGAGGCACTGACGGCCCCGGTCCTCGCCCACATCCGCGCACGCACACTGATCCCGGTCGCGGTCATCTCGACGACGCGCACCGTCACCCGGCTGCTGGGCGCCGACGAGGAGCCGCTCGCCGAACTCGCCGAGGATCTGGTGACCGCACAGTCGCTCCTGCCGGGTGGGCACTGCCAGCAGTGGGCGGAGTGGGAGTTCGAACTGCTCTCCGGCGGCACGACCAAGCTGCTCAAGGCCGCCGACAAGGCGCTGCGCGCCGGAGGCGGTCGGGAGGCGTCGAGCGCGTCGAAGCTCGCCCGCGCGATCGGTGCGACCCCGACGGTGCACGAGCCGCGACTCTCCAAGCGGCCCACCGCACTCGAACTCGTCGTCACCGACATCGCGCTGCACCGCAATGCATTGGTCGCCTACGACCCGCTCGTGCGCGTCGACGCCCCCGACGCCGTGCACCAGATGCGGGTGGCCTGCCGCCGTCTGCGCAGCGTGCTGTCGGGCTTCCCCACCGTCCTCGACGCCGAGCAGACCGCGCACATCGGCGCCGAACTGAAGCTGCTGGCCCAGATCCTCGGCGACGCACGCGATTCCGAGGTGCAGCTCGAGTTGAGCGAGTCACTCCTGCGTGGCGAGAACGCGTCGCCCGAACTGCTCGCCGAGCTCGCCGGCACCGAGGTCACCGCACACGACCGCGCACTACGCGCGGCGCACGCGGCGATGTCGTCGAAGCGGTACTTCACCCTGCTCGACAGCATCGACGGCCTGATCGCCTCGCCACCTCCGGGTCCCGACGCCGACCTCCCGGCGACGACAGTCGTCGACAAGGCGATCGCCCGCAGCCGCAAGCACATTCATCGAGCCCAGGCCCGCCTTGCGGGGTTCGCCGAGGGGTCGGACGAATGGGAGGAGCAGCTGCACACCATCCGCAAGCGCGCGAAGCGTCTGCGCTACAGCATCGACGCGACCGAACCGCTCGGCAAGAAGAAGTACCGCGACGTCGGCTCGGCGGCCAAGAAGATCCAGTCCGCGCTCGGCGATTTCAACGACACCCGGATCAACCGGACGCGACTCGCGCAGATCGCGTCGACCGGAAACCTCGGCGGCCCGGACATGTTCGTACTGGGCCGGATCGACGCCCGGCTCGAGGCCGACGGCCATCGGGCGATCGCCGCGTATCGCAGGGTCGCCAAGGAGCTCTGACCTGCCCCGCCGCTGGTCGAGCCGGCATCGAGGGCGGCGGGCCTGCCCGGCGACGACGGAGCGCGTCGAGGTCGAGGATCCGGTCGAAGTCACTCGGCGACAACGGATCAGACCGCGCGGAACTCCACCGTCCGGCTCATCTCATCGGCTTTGGTGAGTTCGACGACCGCACGGTCGCCGGGGCGCAGATCACCCGCGCTGCGCGCGACCACCGGCGGATCGGACAAGAAGATCTGCGCGGGTCTGCGCTCGGTGGCGGCCGACATCACCACCGCGTCGAAACGCTCCCCCACCCGCTCCCGGAGGATGACGGCTTCCGCGAGGTCGATGCTCGCGCGATCCGCGGTGGCGCCGAGAGTGTCCGCCGACCGCAGGATCTTCGGTAGCGTCGGCAACGCCCGCTGCACCCAGTCGGGTACCGGCGTACCGGCGGTGATCGCGAGGCACACCTCGGTGGCGAACCGGTCGCCCAGCCGGCGCAGGGGCGCGGTGACATGGGCATAGAGACCGCCGATGGCGGAGTGCCGCATGAGCGGTTCGTCGGGCGTCTCGGCCTCGTCGGAGCCGGTGAGCGCCAGATAATTCGCGCCGCGCATCAGGCCGCCCGCGGCCGACTGCAGCGCCAGGGTGCTCGGCTCGTCCCCCGGCAGACCCGCCAAGAACCGTCCCACCGACACTCCGTCCGGCCAGTGCGCGCCGAGCGCCCGGGCCGCGGCGCGCAGATCCTCGACGGCATCCTGCTCGGCCGGCGGCAGTGTGCGCAGCAGCCCCACGCCGGCGTCGGCCATGAGCGTGCCCGCGCACATCCCGGCGAGCAGCGACACCTGGGAGTTCCACATGTCGGCGGGCGTGTGCGCCTCGAGGTCGAGCCGCCACCCGCCGTCGGTGCGGACGACCGTCTGATCGGGCAGGTCGAGTTCGACCGCACCTCGCCCCAGGGCGACCTCGTGCCGCAGTTCGCCGAACGCCGGCAGAGCCGCGATGGACGGGTGCAGTCGGCCGGCGGCCGCGTCGGCCGAGACGCCCGCGTAGTCGAGGCGGGCGACGGACCGGATTCGGGATCGTCGCACCCGCACGTCGGTCACCGATCCATCGCCGGCCACTCGGATGGACCACAGCACGCACAGTCTGACCTGTTCGGGGAGAAGCGAACCCGCGGCCTCGGACAGCTCGCGGGGGTGCAGCGGCACCGAGCCGTCCGGAAAGTACACGGTGGTACCGCGGCGACGACTCTCCTGGTCGAGGGCGCCCTCCGGGGCGATCAGGGCCGCGACGTCGGCGATCGCGTAGTCGACGACGAACCCGTCGCCGTCGGCCGTGATGTGCACCGCCTGATCGAGATCGCGAGAGGTCGGCGGATCGATGGTGACGAACGGGACGCCGGTGTGGTCCTCACGGACCTCCGCGTACCGATCGGCGCTCGGGGCGTCGGACTCGACCAGCTCCGCGGTGGCCCGCGCCTCGGCGAGGGCGTCCTCGCCGTATTCCTCGTCGACCCCCAGTTCGGTGCGTATGCCGGCGAAGTCGATGTCCGGGGCCGAGAGAATGCGCTTCACTCCCCCAACCCTAGAGAGCACGCCGGTCCGCACGGCGCACGACGCGCGCTCCATCCGGCGTCGACCGAGAGCGAGATAGGGCGAACGAGTCGGCACGTAAGCCGGATCCTGTACCCGCGCGGTCGTGAGACCGATGCGGGTGGCGACCATCCATCTGGGCACACCGTCGCCGGGTACCTCGAGCGGCCCACCCGCGGGCTGGGGCGAGCAGCCCTCGTGACGCCCGCGCACACGCACCGCGAGGTGCGTGCTTCGGCCTTGCTCCGGGTGGGGTTTACCGAGCCGGCACGGTCACCCGTGCCGCTGGTGCGCTCTTACCGCACCGTTTCACCCTTACCGGCCTCGCGGCCGGCGGTCTGTTCTCTGTGGCACTGTCCCGCGGGTCACCCCGGGTTGCCGTTGACAACCACCCTGCTCTGCGGAGTCCGGACTTTCCTCGACGCGCGGCGTGGCGGGAGACCGCCCGTTCCGCGCACCGCGGCCGCCCGGCCGACTCGTTCGCGCCCCCAGGATACGGCAGGCGTTGGGCGGACCCTCGACGGCGGCGTCAGTCGCGCCAGTGCGCCGCGTCGTTGACGAGCCGGACGACGGAGCCGCCGTCGTCGAAGAACTCGGCGATCGACACCGACGCGAGGTCGAGGTGGAGCCGGAACAGCAGTTCGGGTCCGACGCCGAGTGCGTCCTGCAACAGCGTCTTGATGGGCGTGACATGCGAGACCAGCACCACGGTCTGACCCGAATACTTCTCCAGCAGTTCAGCTTTCGTCTCCGCGATGCGCTTGGCGACCTGCGCGAAGCTCTCCCCGCCCGGTGCGGGCACGGTGATGTCGGACAGCCATGCGCGGTGCAGCTCCGGGTCGCGCGCGGACGCCTCGGTGAACGTCAGGCCCTCCCAGTCGCCGAAGTCGTTCTCGATCAACCCGGGATGATCGACGACGTCTATTCCGGTCAGCGCACCGACCTCCTCGGCTGTCGCTCGCGCACGACGCAGCGGCGAGGTCACGATCGCGGCGATCCCGTCCTCGCGTACGACGCGCTGCGCAGCCGCGCGGGCCTGGCGTCGACCCTCGTCGGTGAGTTCGGGATCGCCCTGCCCGGAATAGCGACGCTCGACCGACAGAGCGGTCTGTCCGTGCCGGAGCAGGACGAACCGGGTCGGTTCGCCGCGCCGGCCCTGCCACGACGGCGCCTTCGTCGTCGAATCACCCTCGGGCGCGGACTCTTCGGCGGTGGCCGTCACGAATCTAGATCCCGGATTCGGCGGTGCGCACGAGGATTGCACCGCACTCCTCGCACCGGATCACCTCGTCGGACTGCGCCGCGCTGATGGTCGCGATCGTCCCGCGATCGAGTTCCATCCGGCACGCTCCGCAGCGGCGGGCCCGGAGCAGGCCGGCGCCGACACGTCCACCGGCGCGCTGCTTCTCATACACCGCGAGCAGCGGCGCATCGATCTCGGCCTCGACGGACTCGCGGCGCTCCCGCGCACGCGACAGGTCCTCGTCGATGGCCGCCAGCGACTTGTCTCGCCGCACCTGCGCCTCGGCGACCTTCTCCGCGAGGTGGCTGATGGTCGCGGCGGCACGGGTGCGTTCGGATTCGACGGCCTCCTGCTGCTCCATCAGCGACAGCATCTCGTCCTCGAGCACGGCGCGCCGGCGGCCCAGCCCGGCCAGTTCATGTTGTAACTCCGACAACGCCTTCGGCGCCAGGCCACCGGCGGTCAGCAGGGCCGAGTCCTTGGCCTCACGGTTGGCCATCCCGGTCACCTCGGAGTCGATCCGACGGTACTCGCGACCCAGATCCTCCGCGGCGATCTCCGCGCGCACCAGATCGTCACGCGCAGCATCGATCGCGGAGTTGTGCTCGGCGATCTCGGCGTCCTCCGGCAGGGTCTTGCGGCGATGGACGAGACGGTTGATCTCGGCATCGGAGTCCGCGAGATCGAGCAGCAGTCGCTGCACGGCGGCGTCGACTTTCATTGCGGTCTCCTCTTCGGCGAAAGTCCCCCCACCGTACGCGGGAGGTGTCCACGAGCCGGCGGCGGCTCGGTTTCTCCGGACTCAACCCGCACTGTGCAGCGCGAACGGGTCGGTCGGCGCGTCGAAGACAGCCACCGGCACCCCCAGTTCATCCCCCAGCAACGCCCCGACCTGGCCACACCACGGGAACTCGGTCGCCCAGTGTCCGGCGTCGACCAGGGCCGGCCCGCCGTCGCGCAGGCTCTCGTCGACCGGGTGATGACGGAGATCACCGGTCAGATAGACGTCGACGCCGAGTCCGCGGACACGACCGAGCAACGAGTCCCCCGCCCCGCCGCACACCGCGACGGTCCGCACGAGCGCGTCGGGGTCACCCGCGGCACGAACGCCGGCCGGGGTGCACAGCACCCGCGCGGCCTCGGTGACGAAGTCGCGCAGTGTCATCGGTTCGGCGAGGGACCCCACCCGACCGAGCCCGACCTCGCTGCCCAGGTCGGCCAGCTCGAACACGTCGAAGGCCGGTTCCTCATAGGGATGGGCGTTGCGCAGAGCACGCAGGATGCCGGCGCGCAGGCCACGGGTGGCGACCATCTCGACCCGCGCCTCGTCGACGTGAGTGCGCATTCCGATCTCGCCGATGGTCGGCGACGCATCCTCGCCGGCCTCGAACTGTCCGGTACCGACCACTGTCCAGGAGCAGTCCCGGTAGTCGCCGATGGCTCCCGCACCCGCGGCGAACATCGCCTCGCTCACCTGCTCGACGTTGCCCTCCGGCACCATCACGACCCACTTGTCCATCGCCGCAAGCGGTTTCGGATCGATGGGAACGGTTCCGTGCACTCCGAGCAGATCGGCGAGCGCGTCGGAGACGCCGGGCCGGGCGCTGTCGGCATTGGTGTGCGCACACAGTAGTGCGGTCCCGTTGCGGATGAGCCGATGCACGATCCGGCCCTTGGGGGTGTCGGCGGCCACCGAGGTGACACCCCGCAGGAGCAGCGGGTGGTGGGCGATGATGATTCCGGCGCCGGCCGCCACCGCTGCGTCGACCACCGCATCGGTCACGTCGACGCACACCAGTACGCTGCGCGCGGAGTCGGCGCGGTCGCCGCACACCAGACCGACGGCGTCCCACGATTCGGCGAGGACGGGCGGATAGGCCCGCTCGATCACGTCGACGACGTCGCCGACCGTCACCGACGCCTCAGAACCGTTCTGCGACTTCACGGTCGATCTCCTCTCGTACCAACTCGATCGCGCGCGTGAGCGCCCGAACCTGCGGAAGCCCACGGACGGCTAGACGAAGGTGCGAGTCGCCGAGGCCGACGAAGTTCGCGCAGCTCCGCACCGCGAAACCGTGGCGGACGAGACGCTGTTTCACCTCGGTGGCGTCGCGCATCTCGACCAGGACGAAGGGCGCGGCGGGCGCGGCCGCCACCCGGATTCCGACGCGCGTGAGTTCGTCCACCATGTCGGCACGCTCCGCGGCGACCATGCGCGCGGTCTCGGCGCAGTAGCGCTGCCCCTGGTCGTCGACGCAGGCGGTCAGCGCGGCGAGGGCGGGGGTCGACACGGCCCACGGTCGACGCCCGGCGCGCAGCCGGTCGAGCAGATCCACCGGGCCCAGCAGGTACCCCGCACGGAGGCCTGCCAGTCCGAAGGTTTTTGTCACGCTGCGGATCACGAGGAGGTCAGGCCAGTCGGCGGAGGCGAGGGATTGCGGTTCGGGCGATCCGTCCGTGCCGAGGGTGAGGTCGGCGAAGGCTTCGTCGACCACGAGAACGCGACCCGGCCGGCGCAGTGCGGCGACGGCCTCGACCGGATGCAGCACCGAGGTGGGATTCGTGGGGTTGCCCAGGATCACCAGGTCGGCGTCGTCCGGCACAGAAACCGTGGTCTCGCCGCCGGCTTGGGCGCGCAGGTGCCAAGGTGCGGTCAGCGCGACCTGGGTGATCGGGATGCCGGCGGCCCGCAGCGCGATCTCGGGTTCGGTGAACGACGGCTGGATCAGGGCCGCATGTCGCGCGCCAAGGCGCGGGAGCATCTCGAATCCATCGGCAGCCCCGGAGAGCAGCAGCACCTCCTCGGGGCGACGGCCGTGCGCCGCGGCGATCGCGTCGACGGCAAGTCGCTCCTGCGCCGCGCTCGGATACCGCGCGAGATCGTCGAGACCGGACCGGATGGCGTCGAGCACGAAGCCGGGCGGCGTGCCGCGGACGTTCACCGCGAAGTCGACGAGTCCCGGGACGGCGTCCTGGTCGCCGTGGCGTTCCGGGTCGGTGAGGTCGGCGCGCGGCGGCTGCGTCTCGGCGATCCCCGCGCCGGTGCGGGCCCGCGCGGGGGACACGGACGGACGCGATGGCCCGGTCTCGACATCGAGCGCGTCGTACCCAGCTGTCATGTGTCCTGACCTTACGTGCACGATGGAGACGTGACGACGACGCTGGATCCCCGCCATCCCGAGACCGTCCTACTCGTCGACCTCGACGGCACGGTCACCGACAGTTTCGCAGGTATCGAGAACAGCTTCCGCCATGCTCTCGCCGTGGTCGGGGCACCCGAACCCGACCCGCGCATCGTGGCCGGCATCGCCGGACCGCCGATGATCGACACGCTCAATGCCCTCGGACTCTCGCCGGAGTCGGCCGACAAGGCGATGCGCGCGTACCGAGAGCGCTACACCGAGGTCGGCTGGTTGGAGAACTCGGTGTTCGACGGGATGGGCGAGCTGCTCGCCGATCTGGCCGCCGGGGGTCGAACCGTGGCGATCGCGACGTCGAAGAACCAGACCACCGCCCGCCGGATTCTCGACCACTTCGGTCTCGCCGATCACTTCCGCTACATCGCCGGGGCGAGCGACGACGGCACCCGCCGCGAGAAGTCCGACGTGATCGCCGCCGCGCTCGATGAGCTCGGGATCCCCACCGACCCGCAGACCGGGCACGTCACCCGCCCGGTCGTGATGATCGGCGACCGCAGCCATGATGTGCAGGGCGCAGCGGCATTCGGCATCCCGGCGATCCTCGTGCGTTGGGGTTACGCTCTGGACGGGGAGGAACAGGGCGCGACCTGGGCGGTCGGGTCCGTGGCTGAACTGCGCGACGTCCTGGGTGCGTGACCCGCACCCGGACGACCGCCTGAGGCACACATCGACTTGGTGAGGTAGCAGTGGCTGACGAACTTCACATCTGCTTCGTGTGTACGGGCAACATCTGCCGGTCACCGATGGCGCAGAACATCTTCCGGACCGCACTCGACGACGCCGGACTCGGCGGCAAGGTGCGTGTGTCCAGCTGCGGGACGAGCGGCTATCACGTCGGCGAACCGGCCGACAACCGGGCGCGGACCGAACTGGTCGCGCACGGTTATTCCGACGCCCACGTCGCGGCGCTGCTCGGGCCCGAACACTTCGACGCCGACCTCCTGCTCGCGATGGACGAGGGTCACGTGCGCGAACTCGAACGCAAGCGGCTCGGCGACCGCACGCGACTGTTGCGCACGTTCGATCCCTCGGCGCCGGCCGACGATCTCGACCTCGCCGACCCGTACTACGGCACCCCCGACGACTTCGTGCTGACGCGCGAGCAGATCGAGAGTTCGATGCCGGGACTCATCGACTGGGTGCGAGCCGAGCTCGGGGTGTCCTGAACCCGACGCGCGTCTCCTCAGCGCTGGGCCTGACGCACGAACGACGCGCCCGCACTGCTCCCAGTGGTGCGAAACGGTGCGCCCACACTGCTCCCTGCACCGCGAACGGTGCGCCCACACTGCTCCCTGCACTGCGAACGGTGCGCCCACACTGCTCCCTGCAGTGCGTACGGCGCGCCCGCACTGGTCCCTGAGGTGCGAGCGAAGCGAGCCTCGAAGGGTCTCGGGGCCCGCGGCTACCGCTCCTCGCACCTCGGTATCTGCGGACTGGCGGCCGTCGTGGACCACTGAAGAACTCCGCTCCCTGAGGAGGCCGGAGCCTGCGGAGGCCGTCACGAAGGGTCGTGGCGAGGCGCGTCGCCAACCCTTCGTGACGCGTCCTCCGCACGCTCCGGGCGCTCCTCAGGGAGCGGTGGATCAGCAGGTCTCTCGGCCTCGGGACCAGGGGCTGTGCGGTTCTTTCGGATCAGCGACCAATGGTGAGGCTCAGGCCGCCGGGGCCACCAGATTGTGCACGAAGCGGATCTTGGTCAGAACCTTCTCGGGCAGCACGAACGGATAGAGGTCGGGGTGCCCCATCGATCGGTTGATCTGGTTGAGCGCCCAGGTCAGCGGTAACCACTCACCGAGGACCCGGTCGAAGCCGACATCACCGGGCGGCACCCCGTCGAACGTCGTGCCGGCGGGCGCCATCGCGAACGCCGCCGCCGTGTCGAGGGTGTCGCGGATGTGCAGGTAGTGCGCGAAGGTCTCGGCGAAGTCCTCGGCCGGGTGCATCGTCGCGTACGACGACACGAAGTCCTGCTGCCAGCCTTCGGGAGCGCCCTCGCTGTAGTGGCGGTCCAGAGCTGCCTGGTAGTCCTCGTCGGGGTTCCCGAACAACTCCTCGAAGCCCGGGCGACGGTCGTCGGTGATGAGGACGAGCTGGTAATAGTGACCGATCTCATGTCGGAAGTGCCCGAGGACGGTTCGATACGGCTCGGCGAGTTCGACGCGCATCTGTTCGCGGTGAACGTCGTCCCCCTCGGCCAGGTCGAGGGTGATGACCCCGTTGGCGTGGCCGGTGATGACCGATTGCTGAGCGCTGGAGAGCAGGTCGAAGGCCAGTCCGGATTGCGGATTCTCCTCCCGCGTCTCGATCGGGAGCTTGAGCTCGTCGAGCTCCAGGACGAGGCGTCGCTTGGCTGTCTCGGTCTGGCCGAAGATGGCCAGCGCCTCGGTGTCGTCGTCGCCGGGCCGGGTGCGGGTGAGCCGGCACGACTCGCACATGGTCGGTTTGCCGCTCCATTTCACCAGCCAGTTGCATTGCGCGACTTTGGTGTTGGCGCAGCGTTCGAGCAGCACACCGTCCACCTCCGCGCGCGCCTTGTCGTCGAGGACATGGATCGACCGGGTCTTCAGCCAGAAGCCGAGCGGGCTCCGGCAGTTCAGACACAGACTGTTCTCGAAGGAGAGACGCTGACCGCACTTCAAGCAGAGGAAGTCTCGCATTTCGATCAGGCTACCCCCGCTCGGTAGCCTGGGCGGTGTGCACGTACTGCGAACGATCCTCCGGCCTGGGTGGATTGCGCTCGGTCTCGTGGTCGCGGCGTTCGCGGTGGCCTGCTTCACCCTGCTCGCACCCTGGCAGCTGGGCAAGAACTCCGACACCGAACGCCGCAACGACCTGATCCGCACCGCCACGTCGATCGAGACGGCCCCGCTGGCCGAGGTCGCGCCGTCGTCGACCTTCGTGCCGTCCTCGGAGTGGCGATCGGTCGCGGTGACCGGCCGTTATCTGACGGACCGGCAGGCCCTGGTCCGGCTCCGCAACATCGACCAGCGACCCGCCGTGGAGGTGCTCACCCCGTTCGCGGTCAGCGGATCCGACCGGGTGATCCTCGTCAACCGCGGGTACGTACGACCGGTCGAGGGCGCAGTCCCCGACATCCCCGCACCTCCGGCAGGCGAGCAGACCGTCGACGGTCGGATCCGGGCAGCCGAGAGCGTGAGTACCGACCGCGGCACGCGCATCGAGAACGGCGCGCTGACCGTCGCGACAATCAATCCGGGCCTGGTGTCCGCCGCGACCTCGACCCCGATGGACGACTTCTATCTACAGCTCTCCCCCGACCAACCGGGTTCACTCGGAGAGATCTCGCTGCCACAGCTCGACACCGGGCCGTACCTGTCCTACGGCCTGCAATGGCTGGCGTTCGGTGTGATGGCCCCCCTCGGCGTCGGCTACTTCCTGTTCACCGAGATCCGGGCCCGACGCCGGGCCGCCGCCGAGGCATCGGCGTCGGCGGACCCGGCCGCGACCACCCCGGCCGGAGCCGACTCCGAGCCCTCATCCGAACCCGCGATCGCTCCCGGCCCCGCGGCCGAGTCGCGGGCGCAGCGCCGGCAGCACCGACGTGATGAGCTCCGCGCAGCCGCCGGCACCACGGTGACCCAGCAGGTCGGCGACATCGGTCACGGCCGGCGCAACGTCGACGAGTCGCGCGACGTCCGCGACAAGCTCACCCGGCGATACGGCGGCTGAGCCGACGCACCGCGACGGTGACGCCCGGTCGTGCAAGGGCCACGGCCACGCAGGTCAGTACCGTCGCGCGCTGCACGCGGCGTGACAGATTCACCGCGGCACGGAGATCCGCCGGTCCCGGCGCCGGTCCGGAACCGAGTGTCGGACGCACCTCGACTCCGTGCGGGTACACCGTCCGTCCGCCGAGCTGCACCCCCAGGGCGCCCGCGAACCCGGCTTCGACGACCCCCGCGTTCGGGCTCGGATGGGCACCGCTGTCCCGCCGCCAGGCAGCGATGGTCCGACGCGGCGCACCGCCGAGCGTCACGAGCAACGAACCGGCCAGCCGCGCCGGCAGCAGGTTCGCGAGGTCGTCCAGGCGCGCAGCCGCCCAGCCGAAGTTCCGGTAGCGCTGGTTGCGATAGCCGACCATCGCGTCGAGCGTGTTCACCGCCCGGTATCCCAGCACGCCGGGGACACCGGCGACGGCACCCCACACCAGGGGGCCGACCGTTGCGTCGGACGTGTTCTCCGCGATCGACTCGAGAGCGGCGCGGCACAGGCCCGCCTCGTCGAGCGACTCCGGGTCGCGGCCGCAGAGACTCGGGATGAGCGCCCGTGCGGCGTCGATGTCGCCGGCCTCGAGAGCCTCCGCGACAGCGGAGCCGACCCGGCACAGCGAGGTGCCGCCCAGGGCCACCCACGTCGCCGCGGCGGTCACCGCCACCCCGGCCATGCCCGTCGGGCGTCGATCCGCCACCGCCCCCAGAACCACCACCGACCCCACCATCACCCCGACCAGACCCGCACCAGCGCTTCGCGAATCCCGGTGGAGACGCCGCTCCACCGCGCCGGTCAGCCGACCGAACCCGGCCACCGGATGACCATGCGACGGATCACCGAACACCTCGTCGAGCACGAAGCCGACCAGCATCCCGGCCGCGGTCACGGCGCTGCGTCGACGATCGAGGCTCGGACGGGGAACACACGGCGGTCTGGGCACCGCGCGATGGTATCGACCCGGGCTCGTGATCGAACGACCCGCTCGCTTCGCTCCCGGCGCCGGGGATACTCGGCCCGCTCGCTTCGCTCCCGGCGCCGAGCTTATTCGGCCCGCTCGCTTCGCTCCCGGCGCCGAGGTTATTCGGCCCGCTCGCTTCGCTCCCGGCGCCGAGGGCGTGCCAGACTTGACCCCCGTGGCCCGGACAACCGCACACCCGACACCCGGTCGGTACGACATCGACACCGGCGTCGCCGAGTTGAGCCCGGACACGATCGCGGGCGGGTGGCTGCTCACGATCAACGGAGCCCACAGTTCACACATCCACCCGGACGACCCCACGGCGCTCGACTTCGAGTACCTCCGCCAGATGGCCGCCGTCATCGAGGAACGTCACCCCGACACCGGCCGCCTGCGGGTGCTCCATCTCGGCGGCGCGGCCTGTGCGCTGGCACGCCACCTCGACCACCGCTATCCGGACGCCCGTCAGGTGGCCGTCGAGATCGACGCCGAACTCGCACGCCTCGTCCGGGAATGGTTCGACCTCCCCCGCGCGCCGAAGCTGCGCATCCGCGTCGGCGATGCCCGGCAGGTCGTCGAGTCGCTCCAGCCCGGCACACGCGACGTCGTCGTGCGCGACGCCTTCACCGGTGACCGCACCCCGCGGCATCTGACGACCACGCAGTTCACCGAGCGCGTCCGCGACGTCCTCACCCCCGGTGGCCTGTACCTGGCCAACTGCGGCGACAGCCGTGACCTCGCCGGCGCCCGCGCCGAAGCCGCGACCGTCGGAGCCGTGTTCGCGCACCTGGCGCTCATCGCCGACGCCGCGATGTTCAAAGGCCGCCGGACCGGCAACATCGTGATCGCGGGCAGCGACACCCCGCTCGAACCCTCGGCGACGCTCGTCCGCACCCTGCTCAGTGACCCGCTGCCGGCCCAGATCCTGTCCGGGCACCGGGCACGGGAGTTCGCCCGCGGCGAGGCCCTCACCGACGACGCGTGACGCCGGCGTCACGAGACACACTGCGCGTCGATCTCGGTCGATTGGATAGGGTTGACGCGATCCCGACGCCGAGGAACCGAGGATGACGTGAGCGATCCATCGTCGCGGGCGGGTACGACGCTGGGCCCGTACCGCATCGACAGACTCCTGGGTCGCGGCGGCATGGGTGAGGTGTACGAGGCCTACGACACCGTGCGTGAACGCCGGGTCGCGTTGAAACTACTGCCCCCACATTTGGTGCACGACAATGACTTCCGCGAACGCTTCGAGCGTGAGTCGAAGACGGCGGCGAAACTCTCCGACCCGCACGTCATCCCGATCCACGACTGGGGTGAGAAGGACGGCGTCCTGTTCATCGACATGCGGCTCGTCGACGGGCAGGACCTGCGCAAACTGCTCGCCGAGGGCCCGATGCCGGCCGCCCGGGCCGTCGCGATCCTCGGGCAGATCGCATCCGCGCTCGACGCCGCGCACCGCGGCGGACTCGTCCATCGAGACATCAAGCCGGACAACATCCTCGTCGACGCCGACGACTTCGCCTACCTCGTCGACTTCGGGATCGCCCAGGGCACCACGGACAGCCGGCTCACCCAGATCGGGACCGCCCTCGGGACGCTCGCGTACATGGCCCCGGAGCGGTTCGGCGACGAACCCGCCGGTCCGAGCTCGGACAACTACGCACTCGCCTGCGTGCTCTACGAATGCGTCACCGGTCAGACGCCGTACCCGGCGAAGACCGACCAGGGTCTGATGACCGCGCACATCACCAAGGAACCACCGACGATGGGCGGTCCGCTCGACCCGGTGATCGCACGCGGACTCGCCAAGGATCCGGCACAGCGGTACCCGACGGCACGCGAACTGCTGCGCGCGGCGTCGACCGCGCTCACCGACCCACCCCCGTCGTCGGCGCCGCCCACGGTGACGCCTCGCATCGTGACGCCGCCCCCGATGGCCTCACCTCCGGCGGCCCCGCCCACCTACGCACCGGGCGGGTCCGGCTCGGACGCCTTCGGCAAGCCCGGCGGGCCGGTTCCGTCGGATCGCACGATCATCTCGCCCGGCACACCCCCAGCGGGCCAGGCCGGCGGCCACGGGTTCACCTCGCCGCCGGGACATTCCGGCCCGCAGGGTCACTCGGGTCCCCAGCAGTTCTCGGGCCCCCAGCGGTCCTCCGGTCCTCAGCAGTTCCCGGGTCCCCAACAGTTCTCGAGTCCTCAACAGTTCTCGGGTCCTCAACAGTTCTCGAGTCCTCGACAGTTCTCGGGTCCCCAGCAGTTCGCCGGCGGCCGTCAGTTCTCCGGGCCGACCCAGTGGGGCGGCGCGACACCCCCGCCGCAGAAGTCGAACACCGGACGGAACATCGCCATCGCGGCGGGAGTCGGGCTGGTGGTCATCGCACTGGTGGTGACCGGCATCGTCGTGGTCCTGTCGGGCTCCGGCGGCGACGACCCGGCCACGCCGGGCACGTCGACCAGCGCAGCTCCGGCGGGCACCGTGACCTGCGACTATCCGCAGCGCACGGCAGTCGGCGGCATCACCGAGCCCGCACCGGCCGCGAGCCAGCCGAACACCGGAACGGTGGAGGCGCAGATCCCGATCGCGGGCCAGGGCACGATCAATCTGACGCTCGACCGCGCGGAGGCGCCCTGCAACGTCGGGGCGATGGTGTCGCTGATCAAGTCCGGCTTCTACGACAACAGCAAGTGTCACCGCGCGTCGCGGCAGTACCTCATCTGCGGCTCCTCGGGCGGCCGGGAGGGCACCAATCCGGGCTGGACCAGCCCGGACGAGCTCCCCGAGAACCTGCCGTCGGCGGGCACCGACGACGACGGGGTACCGCAGGTCACCTATCCCCGCGGCACCGTCGGCATCCTCGACCTGCCCGACGACGAGGGCGCGACCGGGTCGACCACGTTCTTCCTGCTCGCCGACGACACCCGCCTCCCGCTGACCTATTCGATCGCCGGCACCATCGATCCGTCCGGATTGGCCGTCCTCGACAAGGTCCTGGCCGGCGGGTTCACCCCGAACCGGCCCGGGGCGGCGTCGGGCCCGCCGAACCAGAACCTGCTGATCCAGAAGGCCACCGTCAGCGAGTAGCGCGACGAGCAACCGCGTTCCGGTTGCTCACTCCGCTCCCTGAGGAGCGCCCGGAGCTTGCGGAGGGCGCGTCACGAAGACATCCCAGGGGTGCAAGGTGTCAAGCGGCGAGGTTGGTGCGGTGGTGCCAGGCGGTGTGTTCGTTGTAGAGGGTTCGGTGGGTGAGGCAGCCGTGGAGGATGCCGACGAGCCGGTTGGCGACCGCGCGTAGTGCTTGGGTGTGGGACTTCTTCTGGTCGCGGAGATTGTCGTAGTAGGCGCGGGCGCCGGGGCTACCGGTCAGCGCGCCTTGGGCCATGCACGTGGCGGCGGCGTTGAGTCGGGTGTTGCGGA
>NZ_NGFO01000046.1 GCF_002149015.1 Gordonia lacunae
GCCGATCTACTTTGCCGACCCGCACAGCCCCTGGCAGCGAGGCAGCAACGAGAACACCAACGGCCTGCTGCGCCAGTACTTCCCCAAGGGAACCGACCTGTCGTTTCACGGGCCGGGGATCCTGGCCAACGTGGCCGCCGAACTCAATGGCCGGCCCCGCAAACGACACGGTTGGCGCAGCCCCGCCTACAAACTCGACGAACTACTACGATCAGGACCAACCGATCCCGCTGTTGCAGCGACCGGTTGAATCCGCCCTACCCCTCTGCTCCCTGAGGAGCGTCCGGAGCTTGCGGAGGGCGCGTCACGAAGGGTCCGGTGACCGAGGTTGCAGACCCTTCGTGACGCTCGCAGGCTCGCTCCCCATGGAGCAGGGATACTCCCGTCGGGAGTGGCGACATCCCGGTGTTGTCCTGGGACGCGACTACGCTGAGCACACGACCCCGAACCGGTTGTCAGGCCGGTTGGGGGCAACCGACCAGGGAGGGCCGCATGGCGATCGATCGGGACAAGAGCAGAGCGGTGTCGGAGGTCGTGCGTCAGCACCCGGCGATGAGTCTCGTCGCGGTGTCGCCCGGTATCGCCGTGTTCGTGGCGTTGCTGCTGCTCGACCAGACCTTTCTGGCGATCCTGTTCCTCGTCCTCGCCGTCGGCGGGGGCGCATACCTGCTGACGCGCAAGCGCTGACGGTGTCGCCCGTTCAGAGGCCGCGTCGAGGTATTCGCCGCGGCTACAGTGGTGCGCAATGAGTACCTGCGGCCGCTGAGCAGTGCGGTGAACGGGTCGAGGACAGCGGTGAAGGGAGTCGGCGTCGTGGTCGTTGAACCGGGTCGAGACGCTCCGGCCGGGCGCGTTCTCGCGTTCGGGACGAGTCGGCTGGGCGGCTGACGGTGTCCACCCGCGTCGACGCGTACATCTGGGCCATCCGGCTGACCAAGACCAGGTCGGCCGCCGGCGCCGCCTGCCGCGGCGGGCACGTCCGGGTCAACGGCGTGACCGCCAAACCCGCGCAGCCGGTGGTGCCGGGTGACGAGATCCGGGTCCGGCTCGCCGGGCGGGAGCGGATCGTCGAGGTGACCAGGACGATCAGCAAGCGGGTGTCCGCGCCGATGGCCGCCGAGTGCTTCGTCGACCGATCGCCGCCACCCCCGCCCAAGGAGATCCTGGCCAGTCAGCCTCGGCGCGACCGGGGTGCCGGGCGGCCGACGAAACGTGAACGGCGGCAACTGGACCGGTTGCGCGACAGCACCTTTCTCATCGCGATGCTGGCCGCGGTCGCACTCCTCGTCGGCGCCTGCTCCGGCGACGAGCCGACGGCCGACCCGAACAAGCCGAACACGCCCGAGGCGCCCGCCCAGGCCGGTTCCGGACCGTTCTTTGGGAAGTGTGGGGGTGTGTCGCTCGAGGACGTCGTCCGGATCACCGGATTCGCCGGGCTCACCGAGACCGTGAACAACACCTCGGTGTGCGAATGGGACACGACCGGTTCCCGGACGGGTTCTGTCGCCTCGTTCAACTGGTACCGCGGGTCGCCGATCGGCCGCGAGGAAGCGAACGTGAAGCTGTCGCGCGACGTCACGAACACACTCGAGATCAACGGTCACCAAGGGTTCATCGGGTACACGCAATCAGGTCAGATCTGTGAGGTCGGCATCGGTTTCGGGGCGGACTTCTTCGAATGGTCGATCCGTGGCGACGCCGCCACCCCACGGCCGATCGAAGAGATCTGCGACGCCGCTCGCGAGCTGGCGACGATGTCGATCGAGCGTGCGTCGTGAAGCGGGTCGTCGTCGTGCTCGCGGCTCTGCTGATGGGCCTGACCGCACTCGCCGGGTGCGCACGCACCGTCGACGGTGATCCGGTGCCCCTCGGGGCGGCTGGTCAATCCGGGAGCAGCGATATCGACACCGACCAGTTCGACCGCCTCCTGCTCGAATGCGACGTGTTGCCCGACGCCATGATCGCCGACGTCGTCGCCGGCGGCGGATTCGCCGAGCGGTCCTTCAGCGGCGCCATCTGTCGCTGGCTGGTCACCGGTACGACCGACGTGGTGAGCGTGACGTTCAACTGGTTCGAGTGGGGCAACGTCAATGTCGAGAAGGAGACCGCGAAGAAGCTCGGGTTCGAGACCGAGAACATCAAGGTCGCCAGCCAGTCGGCGTTCACCCAGCGCAGCCCCGACCGTCCGGGGGTCTGCGGCGTGACCGCGAGGGCGCCGAGCCGCGGCATCTTCACCTGGTTCGTCGAACCCCGGAGTGCGCCTCAGGGTGACCCGTGCGCGGCGCCGATCAAACTGATGGAGCTGCTGCTGCAGGGCGGTCAGTGAGCGAGCCGGTCCAGTTCCCGGTCGCTGCTGGTCGAGCTCGTCGGAACCCCGCTCACCCCGGGATCGGCCCGACGACGACGCTGGCCGCGACGACGAGCTCGTCGCCGGTACCCGGGATCATCAGCCACACGTTCAGCCGGTCGCCTTCGCGCACCCGTCGCAGGATCAGCCGAGTGCCCGGCACGATCGGGCGGAGATACTCGATGACCACGCGGTGCGGTCCGTCGACCAGGTCGGGGTGTTCGACGAGTTCGTCTTCGACCGCCTCGAGATAGGCGGCGTTGTTCAGGTGCTTGAACGGGTCGAAGTCGGTGATCCGGAGAACGTGTTCGCGGTCCGGGAAGTCGATCTCGGAGGCGTCGGGCGCCTTCTCCGGATTCATCGACCGCCAGCGGAGGCGGTGCTCGTCGGTCATCGCCGACAGCATCGTGAACGCCTCGTCGGACAGCCGTGACGGCACGCCCTTCTCGTTGACGTTGATCCAGAACGCCTCGGTCTCGATGAGGCCAGGGGGCCGGGGTCGCGGGTTGAACCGGTTCGTCTCGTGTTCTGCGGTGAGGCGCACGCGCATGTTGGTCCAGCGTGTGGACAACGCGCCGCACCAGCGTTGCGCCGTGACCGTCCCCGGCCAGGTCACCGGCTCGATGACGTCGATGATCGTGCGGCGGACGATCCAGAACGGGTCGGTCGCGCTGAACTCGGTGGCCTCGAGGTTGTCGTTGGCGACGTCCTGGAGGTACCGCGCCACGGCGTCGAGCCGCACCCGCATGTCCTGGTCGACGTCGCCGGTGCGGACGCGATAACCCACCTCGTAGAACTGGGCTCCGGCCTTGCGGTCCGGAAGCGATGCAGCGGACACTGCTGGCGTAACCTGGCTCACTCGAGTCCCTCCGATAGGTCGCCGGTATCTTTGCAGCTAAGATACATTCAACCGGAAAAATAGAACACGTTCTACGTGTCGGATTACGAGGAAACAGCAGATGGCGCATGTGATTACCCGCCCATGTTGCAACGATGCCAGTTGCGTGAGCGTGTGTCCGGTGAACTGCATCCACCCCACGCCCGACGAGCCGGAGTTCCTGACGGCGGAGGCCCTCTACATCGATCCGGAGACGTGCATCGACTGCGGTGCCTGCATCGACGAGTGTCCGGTGGAGGCGATCATCCCCGATGATCAGCTGGAGGAGCGCGACGAGCCGTATCTCCAGATCAACGCGGACTACTACAAGGACCACGACGTGGAGGGCGGGCTCGTGCCGCCGCGCAAGGCGCCCCCGCTCCCCGACAAGGAACTGCACGTGGCCGTCGTCGGCGCCGGACCCGCCGCGTTCTACGCCGCGGAAGAGCTCGTCCGCAAGCCGAGCATCAAGGTCGACATGTTCGATCGGCTGCCGACGCCCTACGGACTCGTCCGTGCCGGGGTCGCACCCGACCACAGCGCCACGAAGGGAGTGGAGAAGACCTTCGCCTCGGTCGCGGCGAAGAAGAACTTCTCGTACTACCTCAATGTCGAGGTCGGCAAGCACATCAGCCACGACGAACTCGTGGCGCGGTACCACGCGGTGATCTACGCGGTGGGTGCCTCGACCGACAAGCGGCTGGGCATCGAGGGCGAGGACCTGTCCAACTCGGTCGCGGCGACGCAGTTCGTCGCCTGGTACAACGGCCACCCCGACTTCGCCGACCTCGCCGTCGACCTGTCCGGCGACCGGGCGGTCGTGGTCGGCAACGGCAATGTCGCGCTCGACGTCGCGCGCATCCTGGTCACCGACCCCGACGAGCTCGCCAAGACCGACATCGCCGATCACGCGCTCGCGGCACTGCGGGAGTCGAACATCTCCGAGGTCGTCCTCCTGGGTCGCCGGGGCGTCGCGCAGGCGGCCTACACCAACAGCGAGTTCCTGGCGCTCGGTGACGTCGAGGGCGTGGACGTGATCATCGATCCCGACGAGCTGGTCCTCGATCCCGGCACCGAGGCGGCGCTGTCCGACGACACGCTCGACTCGACGATCGCCACCAAGATCCGGCTCGCCCGCGAATTCGCCGAGCGGCCGCAGACCGAGGGCAACAAGCGCATCGTGTTCCGGTTCCTCGCCTCTCCGGTCGAAATTGCCGGTGACGGGGAAGTGGCTACGCTTACCTGCGTGCGCAATGCCTACGCCGACGCGACCGGGAAAGTCGCGGTGACACCCACCGACGAGCGTTTCGACCTCGAGACCGGCCTGGTCCTGCGGGCCATCGGCTATCGCGGTGTGCCCGTCACCGACCTGCCGTTCGACGAGGGACACGGCGTCGTCCCCAACACCGAGGGACGCGTCCAGACCGCCGCCGGTGGTGACGTGATGCCGGGCCTCTACGTGACGGGGTGGATCAAACGAGGAGCAACGGGGGGTATCGGCATGAATCGCATCTGCGGCCAGGAGACCGCGCAGGCAGTCATCGCCGACTTCGTGGCCGCTGCCTTCGACGATCCGTCGACCCCTCGGGACGACGTCGCCGCCCTCGTGGCCGATCGCGGTGCCAACCGCATCGACCTCACCGGGTGGAAGGCGATCGACGCCGCCGAGAAGTCCGCGGGCAAGGCCGCCGGCCGGGTCCGCGCGAAGTTCGTCAGTGTCTCCGAGTTCGAGGCGGCCGCCACCGCCGGGGCGCAGTGACCGTGCGTATCGCACTGCTGTCCTACCGCAGCAAGCCGCACTGTGGCGGACAGGGCGTCTACGTCCGCCATCTGTCTCGCGAACTCGCCCTCCTGGGCCACAGCGTCGAGATCTTCTCGGGTCAGCCCTATCCGGAACTGGATCAGGTGGCGATCGATGCCGGTGTGACCGTCACCAAGGTGCCGAGCCTGGGACTCTACGACGAGCCGGACCCGTTCCGGACGCCGCGACCGTCGGAGTACCGCGACTGGATCGACGTGCTCGAGGTCGGCTCCATGTGGACGGCGAGTTTCGGCGAGCCCCTCACCTTCAGCCTCCGCGTGGCGCGTCTCCTCAAGGAACGGCGCGAGGACTTCGACATCGTGCACGACAACCAGTGCCTCGGTTACGGATTGCTCGACATCCAGAAGGCGGGTTTCCCGCTGATCGCGACGATCCACCACCCCATCACGCGCGACCGCACACTCGCGGTGAAGGCGGCGACGGGCTGGCGAAAGATCAGCGCGTGGCGGTGGCATTCGTTCCTGCGTATGCAGGGTCGTGTCTCACGGCGAATCCCGGAGCTGCTCACCGTTTCCCGGAGCAGCGAGGTCGACATCCGCAAGGCGTTCGACATCCCGTCGGGCCGGATCACGACGATTCCGCTGGGGGTCGACACCGAGATCTTCACTCCGTCCGACACGCGGGTGCCGGGTCAGATCGTGTGCGTGGCCAGTGCCGACGCGCCACTGAAGGGCGTGTCGTATCTTCTCGAGGCGGTCGCGAAGCTCTCGTCCGAGCGCGACGTCGAACTGGTACTGGTGTCCAAGTTGGACCCGGAGGGCCCGTCCGCCAAGATGATCGAGGATCTGGCGATCTCCGATCGGGTGACGGTGGTGTCCGGCCTCGAGGACGCCGAGATCGCCGGCCTGTTCGCCTCGGCCGAGGTGGCGTGTGTGCCCTCGCTCTACGAGGGGTTCTCGCTGCCGGCGGTGGAGGCGATGAGTTGCGGCACACCGCTGGTCGCCACCCGGGCGGGGGCGATCCCGGAGGTCGTCGGCACCGCCGAGGAAGCGGCTCTGCTGGTGCCGCCGCGGGATTCCGGACGCCTGGCCCAGGCCATCGGCCGGCTCCTCGACGATGCGGACCTGCGGACGCGTCTCGGTGACGGTGGTCGTCGACGTGCCGAGGAGAACTACAGCTGGGCAGCGGTGGCCGCGAAGACGGCGGCTCACTACGAAACCGTGCTCGCCGGACACCGGCGGGCCACAGAAGGGACATCGAGTGCTCACAGTTGATTTCGACCGGCTGGGCGTTGGACCGGGCACCAAGGCGATCGACATCGGGGCGGGGCAGGGTAGGCACTCGTTCGAGATGTTCCGGCGCGGCGCCGAGGTCATCGCCTTCGACATGTCCGAGAGCGACATGTCCGACGTCGGTGAGATGTTCGACGCGATGATGGCCGAAGGGCACGTGCCCGCGTCGGCCAAGGCGCGCGCCGAGGTCGGGGATGCACTCCGTCTTCCCTACGCGGACAACAGCTTCGACGTCGTCCTCATGAGTGAGATCCTCGAGCACATCCCCACCGACGAAGGCGCGATCACCGAGATGGTGCGCGTTCTGAAGCCGGGCGGGGTCGCCGCGGTCACCGTGCCGCGGTACTGGCCGGAGAAGGTGTGTTGGGCCCTGTCCGACGAGTACCACGAGGTCGAGGGCGGGCACGTCCGCATCTACAAGGCCTCCGAGCTCGCGGGCAAGCTGCAACGCGCCGGACTCGAGGTCACCGGCACCGACCACGCCCACGCACTGCACGCCCCGTACTGGTGGCTGAAGTGCGCGGTGGGGGTCGAGAACAACGACAACGTCCTGGTGAAGGGCTATCACCAGCTGCTCGTCTGGGACATGATGAGCAAGCCGTGGCTGACCCGCGTCGGTGAGCAGGTGCTCAACCCGCTCATCGGCAAGTCGGTCGCCCTGTACCTGCGCAAGCCCGAGACCGCCACCGCGTCTTCATGACGAGCCCCTCCAGGACGGGAGCCGCATGACGACCGCTCCGGCGGTCCCCGGCGTGGTCACGGCCGAGCAGATGCACGCCACGGGCGCAGCGATCGTCGGCATGCAGGAGGAGTCCGGGGCACTGCCCTGGTTCCCGGGCGGGCAGACCGATCCCTGGGACCACATCGAGTCCGCGATGGCGTTGTCGGTGACCGGCTTTCACGCCGAGGCCGAGGCCGCGTACGAGTGGTCGCGACGGAAACAGCGCGACGACGGCTCATGGCCCATCCGCACCGTCGGCGGCAAGGTGGAGGACGCCGGCACCGACAGCAATTTCTGCGCCTACATCGCAGTCGGGGTCTGGCATCACTACCTGATCACCGGCGACGACGCCTTCCTGCAGAAGATGTGGCCGGTGGTCTGGTCCGCGATCGACTGTGTGCTGCGTTTCCAGCGCGAGGACGGTGCGTTTCGCTGGGGCGGCGATCACCGGACCGGCGCGATGTTCGGCGAGGCGCTGATCACGGGGAACGCGAGCATCTTCCAGGCCCTGGACTGCGCCATCCGGATCGCCGGCGAGATGGATCAGCCCGACGACGACTGGATCGCGGCCCACGGCGTGCTCGGCGACGCCATCCGCACCGACGTCGCCCGCGAGGAGTGGCAGGTCTTCACCCCACCGTCGGAGCACTCGATGGACTGGTACTACCCGATCCTCGGTGGCGCCGTCCGCGGACGGGACGGGCAGGAACTCATCGCCCGACGGTGGGAACAGTTCGTGGTGCCCGGCAAGGGGGTGCGCTGCGTCGACCATCGTCCCTGGGTCACCGGTGCCGAGACGTGTGAGCTGGCACTGGCACTCGATGCGCTCGGCGACACCGCCGATGCCATCGAGCTCATCGCGTCGATCCAGCATTTGCGTGATCCGGACGGATCGTATTGGACCGGACTGGTGTTCGCCGACGGCAAACGCTGGCCGGTCGAGAAGAGCTGCTGGACCTCGGCAGCGGTGGTGCTGGCGGCCGACGCGGTGAGTCGGACGAGTGTGGCCAACGGGATCTTTCGGGATGTCCGTCAGCGGCTCGTCGCACCCGCGCCCTGAGCGGTGCCCCGGCGGGCGGTCAGTGGCTGATCGTCGGGCCCGGGTCGGTCTGTTCGGCAAGGGCGCGCCGGGCTTCGTCGTGCAGCACCGCACGCAGATCCTCCTCGAGCGCAACGAATTCCGGTGAGGTGAGGACTGCGAGCTCCCGTGGCCTGGGGAGCTCGACGAGCGCTTCGCGGACGACCGTCGCCGGTCGGGCGGACAACACGATGACCCGGTCGGAGAGGTAGATGGCCTCCCGGATGTCGTGGGTGATCATCAGCACCGTCCACCGGTAGCGTTGCCAGACCGACTGCAGCCACGACTGCATCTCCGTCCGGGTCAACGAGTCGAGTGCGCCGAATGGTTCGTCGAGCAGCAGCAGATCGCGGTTCTGCACGACCGTGCGGAGCAGGGCGGCCCGCTGTCTCATCCCCCCGGACAGCTGAGACGGGCGCGCGTCCTCGAACCCGGACAGCCCGAAGGTCGGGAAGAGTTCCGCGGCCCGGAGGCGGGCCTCGGCGGCCGGTACGCCCTGCACCTGGAGGCCGAGGATCGTGTTGTCGAGGATCGTGCGCCAGGGGAACAGCAGATCCTTCTGCGGCATGTACGCGCAGCGTCCGGCGATCGCGAGGTCGGCGCCGACGGTGACGCTGCCGGAGTCGGGCACGTCGAGCCCGGCGAGCATCGTGAAGATGGTGCTCTTGCCGCATCCGCTCGGTCCGATGACGGAGACGAACTCGCCGGGCTCCGCCGTGAACGACACCGCGTCGAGGACGTGGCGAGGCGGTTGCTCGCGCCCGGGTCGGGGGAAGGATTTGGTCAGCCGGTCCACGACGAGCCGCCGAACGTCATCGGTCATGACGGTCCGGCGTTCTCGTCGCGAGCCCATGGCACGACGACCCGTTCGATCGCGAACGTCAGCAGGTACAGAGCGACGCTGATGAGGGCCGTCACCAGCACTGCCGCGAGCACGAGGTCGGTGCGGAACGAGTTCTTCTGGAGGCTCATGTAGATGCCGAGCCCCTGCCTGGCGCCGACATACTCCGCGAACACGGCACCCACCACCGCGTAGGTGATGCCGATCCGCAGCGCGGTGAAGAACCGGGGCAGCGCGGCCGGCAGGCGCACGTAGCGGAAGATCTGCCGGCGGGTGGCGCCCATGCTCCGCAGGAGTGCGCCGGCCTCGCGATCGGCGGCCGCGAACCCCTCGATCAGCCCGATCGCCATCGGGAAGAAGGTGACGAGGGCGATGACCAACACTTTGGGGAGCACACCGAAGCCGAACCAGATGATCATCAGCGGGGCGATCGCGATGATCGGCAAGGTCTGCGACGCGACGAACAGGGGCACGAAGGCCCGCCGCAGGGTGGGGGAGAAGTCGACGACGATCGCCAGCACCCACGCCAGGATCAGTGACACCGCGAAGCCGATCAGTGTGACCTGCAGGGTCGCCCCGGCGTGCACCCCGATCTCATCCCGGTGCGCCCATCCCTGTGCTGCGACACGGGACGGCGACGGCAGCAGTTGGGGTCGGATCCCGCTGAGGTCGGCGTAGACCTGCCAGGCCACGACGAGCACCGCGGCCGCCACGATCGCGGGCGCGGCCCGCCGAAGGCCGGTGCTAGCGGGACGCGTCGAGGTAGTCATTGGTGAAGTAGGTCGACCAGTCCGGCTCGGTCGTGAGCGGAGCCCCGTCCGGACCCGTGAGAAGCCCACTGCGGTAGAGGAACCCGGAGTTGCCGGCCCACTGGTCGAGCGTCTGTCCGCCGACCTTGCCGGTCGCGTCCTTCATGTACTCGGCGGCGAGCATCCGCTGGCTCTCGACGACCAGCTTCTCGTCGTTGAACGCGCCGGGGTTGGCGGCGATGAGATCGCGCGCGGCGGCGTCCGGGTCGTCGGCGGCGGCCTGATAACCGCGTTGCAGCGCCCGGACGAACTTCGCCGCCCGCTCCGGGTTCTCCGCCAGCCAGTCCTCGTTGGCGTCGACGACGATCGCGTAGGCCTCCGGGAACCCGAAGTCCGTGTAGTGGAAGTACTTCATCGGCGTTCCATGGTGCTCGGCCTCGATGCCTTCCCACGCGAGATACGAGACGGTGAAGTCCGCCTGACCGGAGTAGACGGCTTCGTAGGCGG
Source organism: Gordonia lacunae (assembly GCF_002149015.1). GTDB lineage: Bacteria > Actinomycetota > Actinomycetes > Mycobacteriales > Mycobacteriaceae > Gordonia > Gordonia lacunae. Next base: position 10,175 of record NZ_NGFO01000046.1, read on the forward strand.
AGGTCCCGAGGGTCACGGAGGTGAAATCCCCTGTGCCGCCGTCGTTCCGGATCACCTGCTCGAGGGTTTCTTTCTCCCCGGGGTCGCCGAACCCGGCATACGTCTTGCCGGCGAGGTCTTTCGGGCTCGCGATGTCGGCGCGGTCCGCGCGAACCCCGATACCGGTCGCCCATCGCTGCAGCGGCGCGAGCACCGAGATCGTGTGCGCACCCGAGGACCGGGAGAAGGTGGAGGAGTTGTGGGTACTGATCCCGAACTGGGCGTTCCCCGCATCCACGACGGTGTCGACGGCCGTGTTGTTGTAGGGCAGTATCTCGACGTCCAGGCCGGACTCGGCGAAGTACCCGCGCTCTTGTGCCACGAACAGGCCGGTGTGATTGGTGTTCGGGGTCCAGTCGAGTGCGAACCGGATGGTGTCGTCGGAGGCGGTACCCGTCGCGCACGCGGTGACCGTGGACAGTGCCGCGGCCGTGACGAGGAGGCAGGTCAGGGCGCGGCCAACACGGCCGATCATGCGGTGGGCCATGCGTAGGGGTTCATCGCGGTGTCCCAGAACATGAACTCATACCGGGTGGCGATGGTGAACGCGGCAGTCATCGCGGCCCGCTCCTGCGCGGTGGCCGCCGCCGCTGCCGCATCGACCATATCCCGTGCCCGCCCGGCGGATTCCTGGAACTCCGGAGCGTCGTAGGTGGTCACCCACTGTGCATACGGGTGGTTCGGGTCCGCGGCGAGGACCTCTGCGGCACTCGCCGCCAGTCCCCGGCCGACGTCGGCGTAGATCCAGAAGCAGGGCAGCGCCGCGGCCGCGCCGACGGCGTATGACTCGGTCGTGGCGGTGGCGATCAGATAGGACACATATGCCAGGCACGCGGTCGAGGGCTCGGGCTCATCCTGCCGCGGCGGCAACCGGTCGCCGCCGAGCAGGTCGCCGTGCAGGGCGACCTCCACGGTGGCCGCGGTGGCCGACGAGTTCGCCCAGAATGCCGCGGTCTGCGGATCGGGCGACCTCGACGCCAGGATCGCGAGCGCCTTCGAGTACCCGGCGAGGTACAGCGAGTCCTGTTCCAGGTAGGTGCGGAACACCTCGAGGGGGAGTGTGCCGTCCCCGAGGCGGTGGAGGAATTCGAGATCGTCGATCGCGCCTCGGAGGCTCGCCGTCTCGTCCCACAGCTGATCGGTGAAGCGACCGACATCGGACGTACGCGTACGCAAAGACATGACATCCCTTCGCCAGCATTACCTGGACAGGTTCTCGGGTCTCATCTCAGCCCCGCGGTCGCGGAGCACCCCGTGTCAGAACGGACCCAGGCTAGCAGAGGGGATGTGCTTCGGGTCGTGACGTGGCACGCCTTGTCAGACGCGCCTCACACGACCGCCGGGGCGATGCCGAGCTTGCCCGCGAGCTTCGCGAGGTAGCCGCTCGCGCGCTCGACGGAGTCGTCGGGCAGGCCGTACAGCACCGTCGTCACACCGATCTCGCGCCACTTCTCGAGCTTCTCGGGGACCGGCCGGAAGTCGAGGACGACGATCTCGGGCTCGCCGTCGCGACCGGCGTCGGACCAGATCTGCTTGAGCAGGGTCACCGATCCCTCGATGTCCTCCTCGCCGGGTGTGGTGATCCAGCCGTCGGCGCTGCGCGCGATCCACTTGAAGTTCTTCTCGTTGCCCGCCGCACCCACCTGGACCGGGATGTGCGACTGGGTCGACTTGGGCCAGGCCCAGCTGGGACCGAAGTTCACGAATTCGCCGGCGAACTCGGCTTCTTCCTGGGTCCAGAGTGCGGTCATCGCCTCGAGGTATTCACGGAGCATGGTCCGCCGGCGCTTCGGCGGGACGTCGTGGTCGGCGAGTTCGTCGAGATTCCAGCCGAATCCGACGCCCAGGGTGACCCTGCCGTTCGAGATGTGGTCGAGTGTCGCGATGGTCTTCGCGAGCGTGATCGGGTCGGACTGCACCGGCAGTGCCACCGCGGTGGCGAGTCGGATGCGTTCGGTCACGGCCGCGGCGGCGGCGAGCGAGGTCCACGGGTCCAGGGTGCGCATGTAGCGCTCGTCGGGCAGGGTCTCGTCGCCCGTGCGGGGATGGGCGGCGTCGCGTCGCGTCGGGATGTGTCCGTGCTCGGGGACGTAGTACGACGCGAATCCCGCATCCTCGATGAGTGGAGCCAGGACATGAGGCTTGAGGCCCCGGTCGCTGGTGAACTGCACGATCCCGAAATCCATGTGGCCCTCCGACGGCGTCGTTCGGTCGTCCGCACGATCCGGACGGTTGACTGGACACCAGTCTAGGTGATCGGCGTCACGCAGGCCAGGGGTGGTGAAGGGGGCCTCGTCTGTTCATCCCCGCGGATGCGTGGCGAGGCCCGGCAGAACGAACAGGTTCAGGTGTCGCCGGACCTGCGCCGCGTCGTCGATGTCGAGGGTCTCGCCGGGCGAGGTGCCGAGACTGATCAGCACGCGGGCAACCCATTCCGACACTTCGTGGAGGTCGTGTGCCGGGTGGATCTCACCCCGGGCGCCGGCCTGTTCGACGAACGGGAACCAGAAGGCGGCCAGATCGGGGATCAGCTTCACGACACCGACACCCGCGCATTCGGCGAACTCGGTGGGTTCCTCGGTGCGGAGTCGGAGCAACAGGGTGCCCGGGTCGTCGTAGGCGCCCCGACCGATTCGTACCCCGGCGGTGAGTTGCCCGGCCAGATCCGGGATGGCGTCGAGTTCGGCGCGGGCATCGCGCCAGAACGACTCGGTCAGGCGGACGATCGTCGCGCCGATCATGGACGGTTTGTCCGGATAGTGCCGATACAGCCACGCGCGGGACACGCCTGCCGACTCCGCGACCTGCTGCATGGTCGTCGCCCGGATTCCCTTGTCGGCGAGCAACTGTTGCGTGGCGTCGAGCAGTCGCTCGTGGACTGTCGTGGTCGAGGCTTCGGTCACCGGCATCTCCTGCGTTCGGGGTCGTCGCGCATCGCGTGGCCGGGCGTTCGCCCCGGGATGGGCAGTGGATACGTCGTAGACAGTTCGCGGAATCGTGTGTACACGATACGTCCGATCGTGTAGACACAAATCAGATTGTGTCTACATCCACAGCGGGTCCATCGAGGGGGCAGTGTGCCTTTACCAACAACCGCGATCATCGGCGCCGGGATCAGCGGGCTGACCGCCGGCAAGATGCTCACCGACTACGGCGTGCCGTACACCTGTTTCGAGAGTTCGGACCGGGTGGGCGGCAACTGGGCGTTCGGGAATCCGAACGGCCACAGCAGCGCCTACCGATCGCTGCACATCGACACCTCCAAGCACCAGTTGTCGTTCCGCGACTTCCCGATGCCCGACGAGTATCCCGACTTCCCGCACCACACCCAGGTGAAGGCGTATCTCGACTCGTATGCCGAGGCCTTCGACCTGTACTCGTCGATCGAGTTCACCAACGGGATCGAGCACGCGACCCGACTGGACGACGGCGGTTGGGAGCTGGAGACCCAGCACGGCGAACGACGACGGTTCGACCTGTTGGTGGTGGCGAACGGCCATCACTGGGATCCGCGGTGGCCGGACTTCCCGGGCGATTTCGACGGCATCGAGATGCATGCCCACCACTACATCGATCCGCGTACGCCGCACGACTTCACCGGTAAGCGCATCCTCGTTGTCGGCCTGGGCAACAGTGCCGCCGACATCGCCGTCGAACTGTCGTCGAAGGCGCTGGACAACAAGCTGACCCTCTCCACGAGGTCGGGCGCATGGATCGTGCCGAAATACTTCGGCGGCAAGCCGGCCGACAAGTACTACCGGTCGACGCCGTACCTGCCCACGTCCTGGCAGCGCAAGTTCGTCCAGGTCATGCAACCCGTGACCGCGGGACGCCCCGAGGATTACGGCCTGCCCACGCCGAATCACAAGTTCTTCGAGGCACATCCGACCCAGTCGGTCGAGTTGCCACTCCGGCTGGGATCGGGCGATGTCATCCCCAAGCCGAACATCAGTCGATTCGACGGGGCCACGGTCCATTTCGACGACGGGACCGCAGACGATTTCGACATCATCATCTACGCAACGGGTTACAACATCACGTTCCCGTTCTTCGACCCGGACTTCATCAGCGCGCCCGACAACCGGATCGACCTCTACAAGCGCATGTTCTACCCGGGGATCGACGACCTCGTCTTCGCCGGGTTCGCCCAGGCGGTTCCGACGCTGTTCCCGTTCGTGGAATGTCAGGCCCGGCTGATCGGGGCCTACGCGACGGGGCACTACCGGCTTCCGTCGGTCCCGGAGATGCGGCAGACGATCGAGGCGGACATGCACTACTACACCGGGCACATGCTCGACCGACCACGCCACACGCAGCAACTGGATCACTATCTCTACGAACACAACATGCGGACCAAGGAGATCCCGGCGGGAATCCGCCGCGCGCAGCAGCAGGGGCCACCGACATGGGCGGGGACCGCCGCGGACCTGGTCGCGAAGGGAGCCTCCGCATGACCGCCCCGGATGGTGCCACGACGCTGCGTTTCCGTTCTGCCGACGCCGACTGCGATGCCTGGTTCTTCCCGGGGACGGAGTCGTCGACGTTCGAGATCGACGGCAAGCGCCCCGTCGTCGTCATGGCGCACGGCTTCGCCGGGACCAAGGATTCCGGCCTCGCCCCGTACGCCGAGCGTTTCGCCGCCGCCGGCCTCGCGGTCCTCGCGTTCGACTATCGCGGGTTCGGCCTGTCCGGCGGTGAACCGCGACAGGAGATCTCGCTGGAACGCCAGGCCGACGACTACCGTGCGGCCATCGTGGCGGCGAAGGCTCAGCCGGGGGTCGACCCGGACCGCATCATCCTCTGGGGTGTGTCCCAGTCCGGCGGTCACGCGCTCACCGTTGCCGCCGACCGCACCGATGTGGCCGCGGTGATCGCGGTGGTTCCGCTCGTCAACGGGCTCGCTGCCGGCCGCGTCGCCTACGCTCAGGTCGGTGGCGCGGCGATCGCGCGATCGACCGCCACCGCGGTGGCCAGTTCGGTGGCGCGACGGTTGGGCCGTGCCCCGAAGATGATGCGGGTCGTCGGCGAACCCGGTGACGTGGGCGCCGCGCTGACCGCACCCGGTTATCTGGAGAGCTACCGCGCGATCGCGGGGCCGTCCTGGCGCAACGAGGTCGATGCATCGGTCGGACTCGAGATCGGGTCCTTCCGGGCCGACAAGCACGCCGATCGTGTGGATGCCCCGGTGCTCTTCCAGATCGCCGACTTCGACTCCGCCGCACCGCCCCACGCCGCGTCGAAGACCGCGTTCAAAGCACGTGCCGAAGTGCGGCACTACCCGTGCGACCACTTCGACATCTTCGCGGGCAACGACTACTTCGAGCCGTGCATCGCACACGAGATCAGGTTCTTGACTCGGCATCTCGTGTCGACCTCCGGCGTCGTGGGGGCCGGGACGCGATGAGCCGGGCCATCGTGATCGGGGGCGCATCCGGGATCGGCCTGGCCACCGTCGACGCGTTCGTCGACGCTGGCGTGCGGGTGATCGTGGCCGACCGCGACACCGAACGCGCCGAGCAGGTCGCCGCCGCGCGCGACGGGGTGCGGGCGGTGCACATGGACGTGACCGACGAGAACTCGGTCGCAGCGACTTTCGCGGACATCGGCGATTTCGACACGGTGGTGAACTGTGCCGGGCTGTCGAACCCGGGGGCGCTCACCGAACTCGAACTCGACGCCTGGCGCAACACCGTCGACATCTGTCTCACCGGCACGTTCCTCGTGATCAAACACGCCGGCCGCCGGATCTCCGACGGCGGGTCGATCACCTGCATCGCCTCGCTCAACGGTCGTCAACCCGGGGCCGGGATGGGGGCGTACTGCGCGTCGAAAGCCGGTGTGCTGATGCTGGTCGAGGTCGCCGCGCTCGAGCTCGCGGATCGTCGGGTGCGGGTCAACGCGGTGTCGCCGGGACTGGTCATGACCCCGCTCACCGAGGGCATCGGCTTCGTGCCGGGACTCACCGAGGACTACCTCGACAACACCCCGCTGGGCCGAAGCGGAGAGCCCGCCGAGATCGCCGACACCATAGTGTTTCTGGCCTCCGACAAGGCGCGCTGGATCACCGGCGCCGCCTTCGACGTCAACGGTGGTGCGCACCTGAAACGCTATCCGGACGTGCTCGGCAAGGTGCGGGCGCTGGCCGCGGAGGCCTAGCGGCCGCGCCCGCTCTGCTCGCCGAGGTGTCAGGACCTCCGCGGCAGCGGCGCTCCCACCTCGCCCGAGTCGCGACGGAGGACTCGGAGTGACCCCTCCGCGCGCACCTCGGTGAACTGACCTGTTTCCAGTGCCTGGCAAAAGATCTCGTACGGCGGACGGCCGCCGTCGGCCGGGTCGGGGAAGACGTCGTGGATCAGCAGTGCACCGCCGATCCGCACCCACGGCGCCCACCCGTCGAGGTCGGTCTGGGCGGCCTCCATGCTGTGCCCGCCGTCGATGAAGACGAAGTCGGCCGGGCGACCCCAGACCTTCGCCGCGACGGCGGATGGGGCGAGGAGTCCGACGACGGTGCCCTCGAGTCCCGCGTCGAACATGGTGCGGCGGAAGCGTGCCGAGGTGTCGAGTGTCCCGGTGTGCGCATCGACGAGGGACTCGTCGTGATACTCCCAGCCGGGCTGGTGTTCCTCGGAACCGCGGTGATGATCGACCGTCACGATGACCGCGCCGTTCGCCTCGCCGGCCGACCCCAGGAAAACGGTGGACTTCCCGCAGTAGGTCCCGATCTCCACACCGACCTTCGTCGAATCCGGTTGGGAGAGATACTCCCCGGCAATCTCGAAGAGCGTCTGCGCCTCGTCGAGCGGCATGAAACCGGGTGCCTCGTCGGCGACGCGGAGGCGGTCGGGGGAGGGTGCGTTGGGCGACGGTGCCGCGGGTTGTGACATGGCACCAGATCCTATCCGGTGTGTGAGGGGCGCCGCGTAGGGTGAGCCCTATGAAAGCTCAGGTGCTCACCGCAGAGACAGGCCCGTCCGGACTCGAGTTGCAGGACGTCCCCGATCCCACGCCCGCCGACGGCCAGGTTGTCGTCGACGTGAAGTCGTGCGGCGTGTGTTTCCCGGACGTGCTGATGAGCCAGGGCAAGTACCAGCTGCGCGTCCCCACCCCGTTCACGCCCGGTACCGAGGTCGCCGGCGTGGTGCGCTCGGTACCCGAGGGATCGTCGGTCAAGGTCGGGGACAAGGTCCTCGTGGCGTCGATCGTCGGCGGATTCGCCGAGCAGGTCGCAGCCGCACCCGAACAGCTCCTGCCGCTCCCCGAGGGCCTGACCTTCGAGCAGGGCTCGGCGATGGGCATCAACTACCAGACCGCGCTGTTCGCGCTGAAGACGCGGGCACACACCCAGCCGGGTGAGGTCGTGGGCGTGCTCGGCGCCGCCGGCGGTGTCGGCACCGCGTCGATCATGGTCGCCAAGGCGATGGGCGCGAAGGTGATCGCCATCGTGCACCGCAAGGGTGCCGAGGAACTCCTGCGCAGTGCCGGGGCCGACGAGATCGTGCAGCTCGAGGAGGGGTGGGGCACCAAGCTCAAGGAGATCGTGCCGAAGGGCGTCGACGTGCTGATCGATCCGTCCGGCGGCGAGGTGTTCGACGAGGCGCTGCGCCAGGTCGCCCCGGACGGGCGCTACGTCGTGGTCGGGTTCGCGGCCGGCGGCATCCCGACCGTGAAGCTCAACCGGGTCCTGTTCCGCAACATCTCCGTCGTCGGAGCCGCCTGGGGCGAGTACGTGCGCACCCACCCGGAACTGAATCTGCCCGCGACGCTGCATGACGAGCTGTCGCAGATGATCGCCGACGGCATGGAGCCCCAGGTGAACGTGACCTACACGCTCGATCAGTTGCCGGAAGCGTTGACCGATCTCGCCGAAGGGCGGATTCTGGGGAAGGCGGTCGTCAAGATCGGTGAGTGAGCCCTCCCTCGGGCCGGCCGATGGCGGCGCCGCATCAGCGCCTGCCCCGTGAGCGTCCGACACCGAAGGGATCTGCCATGTGCCGCAACATCACCGAACTCCGCGGACTGGAGCCGCCGGCGACCGAGGACGAGATCGAGGCGGCCGCACGGCAATACGTGCGCAAGGTGAGCGGTGTGCGGCACCCGTCGCCCGCGAACGCCGAGGCGTTCGAGGCGGCGGTGGTCGCCGTCACCGCGGCGACCCGGACACTGCTCGACGTCCTACCCGAGCGTCGTCAACCGCCGAAGACGGTGCCCCCGCTCCGGCGTCCCGAGGTCCAGGCGCGCATCGCCGCCCGCGGTTGAACGAGTTCCCCGTCGGGATTCAGCAGTAGGTATCGCGAGGCGACACCTACTGCTGAACCCTTCGGTGCGGTCCGCGAATCTACGACCCGGCGGCCTCGTCGCTGCCGGTGACAATGGATTCCGCGATGTCCCACAAGAGATTGTCGACAGCCTCGATTGCGTAGAAGATTGCAGACAGCATTACTTATCCCGCTTTCACTCAGAATTCGACAATGGACGCAGGCTGCAACATAACCGCACGTCGACGGCCTGCGGGAAAGCGGGACGGCCGCCGGACAATCGAGAGGGGATCGATTTCCGACGCGGTGACAATCGATGTTACAAATCCCGAATTCCTGTATCATTGGTAGCACGCTCACCAGCTTTCGACAAGTAATTCGGAATGTCGCCCGGAGAATTCCCGGCGGTCGTCGGCCCTCGCCTGCATCCGCCGAGCGGGGCGAGGCGAGTTGGCGGGGCGGTCGCGTCCCGGCGGTCCCTCGTCGGCGCCACGACCTCGAAAATCGCTGGTCAGGTGGGTTAAACTCACCAGCGAGCAAAAATTTGGGACACCTCTTGCGCGTGCGGATAGTGTCGACACGGTGTCCAACCACAGATCCCGTAGCGCCCGACGGGACGCGCCGCGTGCCGTCCGCATCGTCGCGCTGGCCCTGACGGTCGCCATCGTCGGACTGCTGACCATCCTCGGCGGACCCGCCCCCCGTGCGCAGGCCGCCCCCGCGGACAGTTGTGCCCCGGCCGGCCTCGCGTCGGCGTCAGCGGCTCCGGTCAATCTCGCCGCCGCGGATCAGGGCGGTGAAGACCGCTACACCACGGCGTCGACCACGCCACTCGACCAGATCGACGTCAGCCGGCTGGAGCTGTTGTCACCCGGCAAGATCTCCGTCGGCACCCTGTCGGACGCCGGACCGAGCATCTGTGTCAACGGTGCGGGCGACTTCACCGGCTTCGACAACGAACTCCTCAAGGCCGTCGCCGCGAAGCTGGGTCTGCAGATCGAGTTCAACGGCACCGAGTTCGCGGGGCTGCTGTCGCAGGTGGCCAACAACCGCTTTGATGTCGGATCGTCGTCGATCACCACCACCGACGACCGTCGCAAGACCGTCGACTTCACCAACGGTTACGATTTCGGCTACTTCTCCCTCGTGGCGCCGACCGGCGGACCGATCAAGGGATTCGGCGACCTCTCCGACTCGACGCGCATCGCCGTCGTCCAGGGCACCGTCCAGGACGACTACGTGGTGAACACCCTGGGCCTGGACCCGGTGAAGTTCCCGGACTACGCCACCGCGTACGCCAATCTGAAGAGCGGTCAGGTCGACGCCTGGGTCGCTCCCTCGCAGCAAGCGGAGGGCGCGGTCCGCGAGGGCGACGGCACCGCGATCGTCGAGAACACCTTCAGCGTCAACAACTTCGTGGCCTGGGCGGTCGGCAAGAACAAGCCGAGGCTCACCGAGGCCCTCAACTCCGGGCTCGACGCCATCATCGCCGACGGCACGTACTCCGACCTCTACGTCGACTGGGTGCCCCGCGAACTTCCCGAGGGATGGAAGCCCGGCAGCAAGGCCGCGCCCGCCCCCGATCTGCCCGACATCGCCGCGATCGCGGCCGAGAACGCCGAGAAGGCCGGGCCCGCCGAGGAGACCGCGCCCAAGAGCACCCTCCAGCAGCTCGGCGACACCTTCTTCAACTGGGATCTCTACAAGGAGTCGTTCCCCGAGCTGATCAAGACCGGTCTGGTCAACACCCTGATCCTGTCGCTGGTCTCGGGAGTTCTCGGCACCATCCTGGGCATGATCCTGGCGATCTGCGGCATCTCGCGGTCGCGGTGGCTGCGCTGGCCGGCGCGGGTCTACACCGACATCTTCCGTGGACTGCCCGCGGTGGTCGTCATCCTGATCGTCGGTCTCGGTGTGGGGCCGGTCGTCAAGGGCATCACCGGCAACAACCCGTACTGGCTCGGTGCGGTCGCCCTGGCCCTGCTCGCCGCGGCCTACATCGGCGAGATCTTCCGGTCGGGAATCCAGAGCGTCGACGACGGTCAGCTCGAGGCCTCCCGGGCCATCGGCTTCAGTTATCGCGAGTCGATGCGCCTCGTCGTCGTGCCGCAGGGCGTCCGACGGGTGCTGCCGGCGCTGATGAACCAGTTCATCAGTCTGATCAAGGACAGCTCGCTGGTGTACTTCTTGGGGTTGCTGGCCAGCCAGCGGGAGCTGTTCGCGGTCGGTCGCGATCTGAACGCACAGACGGGCAACCTCTCGCCCCTCGTCGCCGCGGGCGTCATGTACCTCATCCTGACGATCCCGCTGACGCACCTGGTCAACTACATCGACCGGCGCCTGCGCACCGGCCGACCCGCCGACGTCCAGGACGACCCGCTGCCCCCGACCGTCGTCGAGAAGGGATAGGCCAGTGCCTGATCTCCACAAGTCCGACTCCCAGCCCTCTGATGCCTCGTCGTCGGGTTCACCCGCGCCCACCGCGCGCAAGGCCGTCTCGCTGACCGGTACCGATCTGCACCTGTCGTTCGGCAAGCAGCACGTGCTGCGGGGCGTCGGCATCCAGGTCGATGCCGGCACCACCACGACCGTCATCGGGCCGTCGGGGTCGGGTAAGTCGACCCTCCTGCGGGTGCTGAACCGGCTGCACGAACCCGATCAGGGGGACATCCTGCTCGACGGGCGGTCGGTGCTGAAGGACAACCCGGACGAGCTCCGACGCCGGATCGGCATGGTGTTCCAGCACTTCAACCTCTTCCCGCACAAGAGTGTCGTCGACAACGTCGCGCTCGGACCGCGGAAACTGAAGGGCCTGAGCAAAGACGAGGCCCGCGAGGTCGCCCTGCGGCAGCTCGAGATCGTCGGCCTGACCAACAAGGCCGATGTGCGCCCGGCACGTCTCTCCGGTGGCCAGCAGCAGCGGGTGGCCATCGCGCGAGCGCTCGCCATGACCCCCGAGGTCATGTTCTTCGACGAGGCGACGTCCGCACTCGATCCCGAACTCGTCAAGGGTGTCCTCGCGCTCATGGCCGACCTGGCCGCCGAGGGGATGACCATGGTGGTGGTCACCCATGAGATGGGCTTCGCGCGCAACGTCTCCGACAACGTGCTGTTCATGGATCACGGAGCCGTCGTCGAGACCGGCCGGCCGGAACAGGTCTTCGACGACGCGAAGTCCGACCGCCTGCGGACCTTCCTGTCCCAGGTCCTGTAGGAGCTCGCCGGTTCAGCCGATCCCGAAGAGCCTGGAGCCGTTGCGGTAGAACACGTCTCGGAGCCAGTCGGCCCCGAGGTCGAGCCGGATGATCGCCTCGAGTGCGTGGGTGTAACCGTAGGGGATGTTCGGGAAATCGCTGCCGAACAGGATCTTCTCGCCGGCGTCGGCCAGTCGCGGCAGGTAGTCCGCCGGGAACGGGGCGTCCTCCTCGGCGAAATCGGTGAACGCCATCGTGGTGTCCAGGTGTACGTTCGGGTACTCGAACGCGAGGTCGAGGAATGCGGTGTACTCGGGCATTCCCATGTGCGCGACGATCAGCGGCAACGACGGGAACCGGTGCAGCAGTTCGCGGATCGGTTCGGGTCCGGTGAAGGTGCCGGGCGCGGGTCCCGAGCCGCAGTGGATGATGACCGGCACCTGCGAATCGGCGATCTGGGCCCAGACGCCGTCGAGGAGCGAGTCGGTGGGGGAGAAGTCCCCGACCTGGATGTGGCATTTGAACACCTGGGTTCCCGCCTGGATGGCGCGGGAGACGTACGTGTGGGCGGACTCCTCCGGATAGAACGTCGCCGTGTGCAAGCAGTCGTCATGGCCGGCCGCGAAGTCGTGCGCCCATCCGTTCAGCCACTCGGCCATGTTCGGTTTGTGGGGGTACACCAGGGACGAGTAGGCCCGCACCCCGAACTCGCGCAAGGTGTCCACCCGGACGTCCTCGTCGGCTCGGTAGGTGATCGGCCACTCGCGTCCGACAAGGGGTCCGACCGAGTCGAAGTAGGCCCAGACCTTGTCCATGACCGGACGCGGCATGAAGTGGGTGTGGACGTCGACGATGCCGGGAAGGTCCAGTTCGGACCAGATGGCGCGCACCCGCCGCGCCTCGTCGGTACTGAACGGCTCGGGGGTCACGGGAACGGCACTGTTCACCCCAGAGACCGTACGCCGGGTGCGCCGCCGGCCGCGAGTGGCACGTCAGCCGACAGCCGAGACCGCGGGAGCGACGAGAACCTTCCGGTGATCGTTGGGCGCGGCGAGCTCGTGGACGACGCGGCCCACCTCCCCGAGCCCGACGATCTCGCTGACCAGCGTCGACGACCCGATCGCCCCCTTGCTCAACTCGGCTGCGGCGGTGCGGAACTCGCTCGCGGTGTAGTACGAGACGAAATGCATCGTGGTCTCTTTCACGACCCCGGCGACCGGCATGAACGAGTCGTCGCTCAAGCAGACGCCCGCGATGACGACAGTGCCGTGGGTCGCGACCGCGTCCAGCGCGGCGGTGATCATCCCCGGTTTGCCCACGCACTCGATGACGACGTCGAAGCCCGATTCGACCTGGGCGGGGAGTTCGTCGGGGGTGTACACCGCGGATGCGCCGAGATCGAGTGCCGCCGCCCGCCTGCCCGGGCTCGGGTCGGAACACACCAGTTCGGTGGCCACTCCGCGGGACAGCCAGTGCAGCACCGCGAGACCGACCGGTCCCGCGCCGAGCACCAGCACCCGAGCGCCGGGACGGACGGACGCGCGGGTGACCGCGTGCAGTCCCACCGCCAGCGGTTCGACGAGCGCGCCGTCGACGGGGTCGATGCCGTCGAGGAGAACGCTCTCGGCCGCCCCGACCGCGACGAACTCCGCGAGCCCGCCCGGCAGGACACCGAGTCCCAGGGTGCGCGCGGATGCGCAGCGTGCGACGTCACCGGTGAGGCAGGCGCGGCACCGATGGCATCCGATCACCGGCATGGCGGCCACCGCGTCGCCGACCCGGAAGGAGTGGGGGACGTCCGGGTCCTCGGGTCCCACACCGACGACCTCGCCGGCGAATTCGTGACCCATGATCGTCCCGCTCGGGAGCAGCGGCGCGGTCGACAGGTCGGAACCGCAGATCCCGTTCGCGGCCACGCGCAGCACCAGCTCGCCGGGACCGGGGGTCGGGTCCGGTCGGTCCTCGACGACGAATCCGCCTGTGCCGAACCCTCCTGCGCCGAACCCTCCTGCGCCGAATTCGTCTGGGGCGGTCACCGCGGCGCGCATCAGCCCGCCGACCAGCGCACCGACGGGACGTCGACCGCCGACCGGGGCACGATGAACACGCCCTCGGCCTCGCAGGTGACCCCGTCGGCATCCGAGATCGTGCCGCGGACGATGCGTTTGCGTCCGTTCTGCTCGGTCACCGACGCCTGTGCGACGAGTTCGCCCAGCGGTGTCGGGCGCCCGTACCGGACGGTGAGGGTGCCGGTGTAGCAGGGGCCCTCGACACTTGCCGCGTTGCCCAGGACGTGATCGAGGACCAACGCGCACACGCCGCCATGGACCTGCCCGGGTGGGCCCTCGTAGGCCGCGCCCAGCGTGAACTCGCTCCGGACCCCGTCGGCGACGTGCACGACGTCGAGCGGCGGCGCGAGCGCATTGCGAACACCGATGACCGCGTTTCCCCAGGCCATGCCGGTGTTCTCGCGCGTGTGTCGTACTCCGAAGGCGCCGTCCATCTGCCGACTCCGCAGGTCGGCCACCACCTCGGCGATCCGTCGGCGCGCGTCGTCGAGGTCTTCCTCGGGCACCTCGGTGCGGATCACCGCGTCGACGAGGTCGCGAACGGTGTCGGTGAGAGGGGTGTAGACCGCACGGCGTCGCGCGACCTCGTCTTCGGAGATGTCCTCCAGGATGAACTCCATTTATGGCTACCGTTCAGTCAGTTGTGGGATAGGTAACGAAGTGTGGCGACGCTTTTTAGAACGTGTTCTAATTCAACCACTAGAACGTGTTCTCATTTTGCGGTTCCGAGGACATCGACCCCGGTCGGAGGGCTCGCCCCGGCCGATCAAGCGGTGATCCCCGCGAATCGCAGAGGCAATCCCACAGGAGATGTGATCGATGAGCGCCGAGACCTTCGACCTCACCGCACGCGACGAGACCTGGGTGAAGCGGGTCCTGCCCGTCCTGAAGCTCGTGGCGAGAACCTACTTCCGCTCCGAGGTGCGGGGTATGGACAAGGTGCCCGACGGCGGCGCGCTTCTCGTGTCCAACCACTCCGGCGGACTGATGGCGTTCGACGTCCCGGTGATCAGCGTGGCCTTCGCCGACGAATTCGGGGCGGACCGGCCGTTGTACACCCTCGCGCACGACCTCATCTTCACCGGATCGGGCAAGCAGATCTTCGGCAAGGTCGGGTTCCTCCCGGCTCACCCGAAGAACGCGGTCGCCGCGCTGCGGTCCGGCGCGGCCACCATCGTGTTCCCCGGCGGGGAGTGGGAGGCGCTGCGCCCGAGCAGTCAGAGCGCGACCATCGACTTCCATGGTCGTACCGGCTACATCCGCACCGCCCTCGAAGCGGGTGTCCCGATCGTCCCCATCGTCACCATCGGCGGCCAGGAGACGCAGCTGTTCCTCAATCGCGGCGACACGCTGGCGAGAATCCTCCGACTGGACAAGTTCCTGCGCACCGACACCGCACCCTTCGCCTTCGGCTTTCCGTTCGGCCTCACCGCCCACCTCCCGCCCAACATCCCGTTGCCCTCGAAGCTGGTGACAGAGGTCCTCGACCCGATCGACATCACCGCCGAGTTCGGCAACAACCCCGAACACGACGAGGTGGACCAGATGGTCCGCAAGCGCATGCAACACGCACTCGACGACCTCGCCCGCGCCCGCCGGTTCCCGGTCCTGGGCTGACCACGAGGAGACGACGATGATCTCGCAACTCCGCGAGCGCGTCACCACCGCGTGGTGGCTCGTTCGCACCCTGGTCCGCAGCGGTTTCCTCGGCTCGTGGAGAGTCGACCGCTATATCCGTATGGGGCTCAACCTCCGTCGGCACGGCGGTGCCTCGCCGGTGAGCGGGGTCGGCCTCGCCGCGGCGCGCGATCCCGACGGCGTCGCGCTCGTCGACGAGGCGGGACAGCTCACCTGGCGTGAGCTCGACGCCCGCTGCGATGCACTCGCCGTCGGACTCCGCGACCTCCCCGGCGCGTCCGTCACCACCGTCGCGATCCTCTGCCGCAACCACCGCGGTCTCATCGAGGCGCTCGCCGCGACGTCGCGGCTCGGTGCCGACGCCGTGCTCCTCAACACCGGCTTCGCCGGCCCCCAGCTCGCCGACGTACTCGAGCGTGAGCAGGCCGACGTCCTCATCGCCGACGACGAGTTCGATGCCGTCGTCGAGCCGGCGGCACAACGACTTCCGGAGATGCGGCGAATCCACGCGTGGACGGAGGACGAGGCGGCGCGAGGAGCCACCGTCGACGGCCTGATCGACGCGAACAGCGGCACCCGTCCCGGACGGCCGGCACGCGCCGGCCGCATCGTGTTGCTGACCTCGGGAACCACCGGCACGCCGAAGGGGGCGCGTCGAGGCGGCAGCACCGACGTCGCCTCCCTCGCGGCCATGCTGGACCGGATACCCTGGCGCGCAGGCGAATCGACCGTCATCGCGGCGCCGATCTTCCATGCGTGGGGTTTCGGGCAGGTGGCGATCGCGGCGACCATGACGTGCACGATGATCATGCGCCGCCGGTTCGATCCCGTGGCGACGCTCGAACTGGTCCGTGACCATGGGGCGACCGGCCTCGCCGTGGTGCCGGTGATGCTCGAACGCATCACCGATCTTCCCGACGACGTCCTCGACGACCACCCGATGCCGACGCTGCGTTTCGCCACAGCGAGCGGATCGCGGATGCGCTCCGACGCGCTCGTCGCATTCCTCGACCGATACGGCGACGTGGTCTACAACAGCTACAACGCCACCGAGGCCGGACTCATCACCACCGCCACCCCGGCTGATCTGCGCGTCGCGCCGGACACCGCAGGGCGACCGCTCATCGGTACCAGTGTCCGCATCCTCGACGACGACGACCGAGAGGTGCCCGTCGGCGAGGTCGGCCGCATCGTGGTCGCGAACAACTCCGGATTCGACGGATACACCGGTTCGGACACCAAGGCTTTCAGTGACGGGCACATGGTCTCGGGCGACGTCGGACGGTTCGACGAGAACGGGCTGCTCTTCGTCGTCGGTCGTGACGACGAGATGATCGTGTCCGGCGGGGAGAACGTGTACCCGCTCGAGGTCGAGCAGGTCATCGGCGCCCTCGACGAGGTGCTCGAGGTCGCGGTGACCGGTGTCGACGACGACAGATTCGGTCAGCGACTCGTCGCCCACGTGGTGCGGGCCCCACGAACACAGATCGGCGCCGAGGACGTCCAGCGGCAGGTCCGCGATCAACTGGCCGGGTTCAAGGTCCCGCGTGACGTGCACTTCCTCGACGAACTGCCGCGCAACGCCACCGGCAAGATCCTCAAGCGCGAACTCGATCCCGGCCCGTCGACCGAACGGAAGGTGAGCTGACTCATGAACTCCGCCCAGCAGTCCGGCCGCCCCATCGGTGGTGCGGACGCCGAACGGATGTCCGGACCCGACGCGCTCATGCTCAACATGGAGTCGGCGTCGAACCCGATGCACACACTGAAGGTGGCGGTGCTCGACACCGCCCGGCGCGGCCGTCCGCTCGACCTCGACGAACTCACCAGCGTCCTACCCGACTACCTCGGGATGTTTCCGCGCGCGACCCAGCGGCTCGCGTGGGCGCGCGGACACGGCGCTCGCCCGTTCTGGGTGCGCGACAACGACTTCGACGTGCGACAGCACCTGGACGAACGGTGGGTTGCCGCACCGGGGGGACGTGCCGAGCTCGACGAGATCCTGTCCGAACTCGCGGTCCGGCAACTCGACCGGAACCGACCGCTGTGGGGACTGACGCTCGTCCACGGTCTGGCCGACGGACGGCAGGCGGTCGTCGTGCGCGTCCATCACGCCGTCGCCGACGGACTCGCCGCGCTCAACACCTTCATGGCCGCCACCGCCGGACCGGGTGAGCGGGTCGATCGCGCGCCGATCGACCGCACCCGGATCGATCACGACGACGACGAGCTCACACATGCGGCGCGCTCGGAGTCCCGGCGCATGATCCGCGATCTGCCGTCCGCGGCGTCGGCCCTGGTGCGCGCTTTCTCGGCGAAACGCAAGGCCGGTGATGCTGACCTCATCCCGAAACCGCTGACGGTCCGCCGGACGAGCTTCAACGCGCGCAGCGGCGCCGACCGTGTCTGTGCGTCCGGGGACATTCCGCTCGCCGCCGTCCAGCGGCTCGCGCTCGCCACCGGCACCACGGTGAACGGCGCGCTGCACGGGGTCATCGCCGGGGCGATACGGGCCGAACTGATCGCCCGCGGCGAGGAGCCGGGAGTCGCGGTGTCCATCTTCGGAGTGTGCAAAGACCTGGCCTCCACGCGCGTTCAGGGCAACGAGATCGCCACGGCGATGGCGTATCTGAGGTCGGATCTGGCGGACCCGGTCGAGCGGATCGCGGCCACCGGGAAGAGCTGTGCCGCCACCGTGCAGTGCCGGCGCGAGGTCGGGTTCGAACTCACCGACGCACTGGCCACCTACACCGGCCGACTCGGCCCGGTCTTCCGTGGACTGGCCGCGAATCGCGCACCGCTGGTGATGAACAACATCACCACCGCCAACATGCCCGGTCCGCGCACCACGCGGTGGATCGGGGACACCGAGGTCGTCGACTGGATCTCGTTCGCACTGGCCATCGCACCCGCCGACGTCAATCTCACCACCTACAGCTATGCGGGAAAGCTCAGCATGGGCCTCATCGCGACGCCCGAGTCGATGCCCGACCCGGCGCGGTTCCTGCGACGGGTGGCCGATGCGGCCGTCGAAGCCGCCGACGCGCTCGAACGGCCGACCGAAGAGACCGACGATGCCGCGATGGCGCAGGAGGCGAGTTGATCGACTGGGAGTCCGGAGCAGCACGGCTGGGGCTGTTCGCGAAAGTGGTGCCGCGCGCGATTGGCAGTTCGCGAGCGGCCGGTCGCGGCGACCCGGACGCGGGCGTTCCACCGGCGGACTGCGGCCCGCGGATGGTCGGGGAGACCGCCGTCGACGAACTGTTCATCGCGGTCAACTCGGTGATCCGGGACATTCCGCCCATCGAGTTCGTGGAGCAGTGCGTGCAGCGATGCACCGAGGTCGCCGACGAGCTGGCCGGGCTCGGACCCGCCGGAATCCACCTCGACCCCGGGCCGCCCGGAATCGTCTCGCGCGACCGGAAGATCTTCGGGACGACCTCGTTCGATCACATCGACTACTCGGTGGCAGTACCTCTCCCGGAGTCGATCGCCGACGCCGACCCCTACGCCGACGGGATCGCGTCGGTGCGGGTGCTCTCGCGGCGCCGGACCGGTCGTCGGTGGTTGATCTGGGTCCACGGGGCGGCGCAGGGGCGCGCCGACGATCTCTACGCGTTCCGCGCGGCCAATTTGTACAACAAGCTGGGTTACGACGTGGTGTTCCCCGTGCTGCCGGCACATGGCTCACGGCGAGTGGAGAAGGTCGCCTACCCGGGTTTCGATCCGCTGGTCAACACCGTCATCACGATCCGGGCGATCGCCGAGATCCGTTCGCTCATCACCTGGATCGAGGGTCAGGACCCCGTGGACATCGCGATCGCGGGGACGTCGCTCGGCGGCCCGATCGCGGCGATGGTCGCCTCGATGGATCCCCGCATCAGTTCGGTCCTCGCCGTCGTCCCGATGCTCGAGATGCACTCCACCCTTGCCCATCACATGGAGCGCGGCGGGTCCAAGGGGCGTCATCTCGCCTCGCTGATGCGCAGCGAACCGGTCCGAGCGGTGTCGTCGGTGATCAATCCGCTGTCGGTGGAACCCATTCCGACACCCGAACGGCGAATGGTGGTCGCGGCGCTCAACGACCGCGTCACCTCGGTATCCGCCGCCCAGCAGCTCCACCGCCATTGGGGCGGTCAGGTGCACTGGTACTCCGGTAGTCATGTCGGACATGCCATCTCGGGCAGCATCCGGCAGGCCACCGACGAGTTCCTGCGCGCCTCCCCGCCCTCGGCCCCGCGGTCCGACAGCGAATCCGGCCTACGGTCGCTGATGTGAGTATCGGTGGGAGGTCCGGCCGCAGCTTGCGAAGGGCCAACCCGCTGCTCCCTGAGGACCGAGGAGCGCGAGCGACCCGCTGCACCCTGAGGAGCGCCCGGAGCTTGCGGAGGGTGCGTCACGAAGGGTCTGCGAGGCATCTCACCTGGACCCTTCGTGACGCTCGCACGCTCGCTCCTCAGGGAGCGGGGGGTGACGCTCGCACGCTCGCTCCTCGGTATCTGCGGCCTGGCGGCCGTCGTGGACCACGAAAGACCTGCATCGCTGCGGCCCCACTCCTGCTCCCTTCAGTGTCAGGGTTGTGGAGCCACGTCAGTGGTGATTGGGTTTCGTCCACCGGGTGTTTGGCTCTCCTGCTCCCTGCCACCCCTGCGGGGTTGGTGTTGCCTCATCGTGCCGGCATCTGGTGTGACGGACCGGCCGGCGTGACTTGATAGGAGCGTGGCAGCGCCCCTCCACTGAAGTATGTCCACCGACCGGCCCGACTGTCCGCCCACCCTGTGACAGGAAGGCAAGCTCCATGATCGTCATCGGTGCTGATGTCCACAAGCGCTCCCACACTTTTGTCGCCGTC
>NZ_NGFO01000047.1 GCF_002149015.1 Gordonia lacunae
CAGCCGGTGCCGGGGTCTCCACCGGAGCGGGACTCGGCTTGGGCGCGCCCGGCTTCGGGCCGCTGGTACGCGGACCGGGGCTCGGGCGGTCGGCGGCGGGTGCCGCCGGGGTCGCGGAGGCACCGGGCTTCGGTGCATTCGCGGTGCCGGACGGCTTGGGTCCGGGCTTGGCGCTCTGACGCGGGCCGGGGGCCGGGGGCTTGGAGTCCTTGGCTCCCCCGTCCTTGCCGGGGAATGATTCACGCAGTCGACGGGCCACGGGGGCCTCTACCGTCGACGACGCCGATTTGACGAACTCGCCCTGCTCCTTCAGACGCTCGAGCACCTGCTTGCTCGTGACGCCGAGCTCTTTGGCCAGTTCGTGCACGCGGGCTTTGCCTGCCACTGCTCTCCTCACTTGGAGGCCAAGCGGCTCACCCGCTACGGCCTCGATTTATGTCCGGTACATGCTCATCGTGACTTCACGGAGTGCTCATGTCTTCTGCTACCTGTTCTGGCTCCGGGGAGCCGTCTTCTGGTGGGTGATCGCGCCGAGCTGTTCGGTGAGATCGTCCGGGTCCACGGTCAGACCGGGGGTCCGGAGTGCCGTGGCGAAGGCCCGGCGTCGCGTCGCGGTGGAGATGCACTCCGCCCGCACGTGCAGCCACGCGCCTCGTCCCGGCATGGTCTTCGCGGGATCGACCACGACTGTCGGGGTGTCGCCGCGCATCTGCGCGACGACACGGACCAACTCGCCGGCCTCAGCCCGCTGTCGACAACCGATGCACATCCGGATGGGTGTGCTGCCGGCCGGCGAACGTGGGGCGGATCGCTGAACCATCGATCAGTCTAGCGCGAGCGGGTGCTGCGAGGACAATCGGCCGTCGTGCGCGTCACTCCGGCCCGGCCTCGGTGGCCGGTGCGGCGTCGGACCTGATGTCGATCCGCCACCCGGTCAGCCGGGCCGCGAGTCGGGCGTTCTGGCCCTCCTTGCCGATGGCCAGGGAGAGCTGATAGTCCGGCACGACGACCCGTGCGGCCTTGAGGTCGGGGTCGATCACCGTCACCGACACAACCTTCGCGGGCGACAGCGCATTCCCGACGAAGGCCGCCGGATCGGAGTCGAAGTCGATGATGTCGATCTTCTCGCCGGCGAGTTCGCTCATCACGTTGCGCACGCGCTGGCCCATGGGCCCGATGCAGGCGCCCTTCGCGTTGAGACCGGAGACCCCGGTGTGGACGGCGATCTTCGACCGGTGGCCGGCCTCGCGTGCCACGGCGACGATCTCGACGCTCCCGTCCTCGATCTCGGGCACCTCGAGCGAGAACAGCTTGCGTACCAGGTTCGGGTGGGTCCGGGACAGGGTGATCTGCGGCCCGCGCGGCCCACGGCTGACCCCGACGACGTAGCACTTGATCCGGTCGCCGTGGGTGTACACCTCACCCGGCACCTGCTCGGCGGGCGGGATGATCCCCTCGGTGGAATTGGCGTCGCTGCCGATCTGGACGACGACCATGCCGCGCGCGTTGGCGCGCGAGTCCTGCTGGACGACGCCGCCGACGATCTCGCCCTCGTGGGCCACGAGGTCGCCGAAGTTCTTCTCGTTCTCCGCGTCGCGCAGGCGCTGCAGGATGACCTGCCGCGCGGTGGTCGCCGCGATGCGGCCGAAGCCCTCGGGCGTGTCGTCCCACTCGTGGACGACGTTCCCGTCCTGATCGACCTCCTGCGCCATCACCCGGACAGCACCGGACTTGCGGTTCACGTCGACGCGGGCGTGCGGCGCGAACCCGTCGGTGTGGCGGTAGGCCGTGAGCAAGGCGGTCTCGATGGCGGTGATGACGGTCTCGATCGAGATGCCCTTGTCGGCTTCGATCATGCGCAACGCGGCGATGTCGATGTTCATGTCGTCGTTCTCCTATTCACTTGTCGTGTTCACTTGTCGTGTTCGGTCGTCGTGGCGACCTGCCGAGCCGCGGCGGGCGCGCGGCGGGCCTCGATCTCGTCCGGTCCGAGGCCGCACAGTTCCAGTTCGCGGACGCTCGGCTGGGAGAAGTCCACCTGCACGACGGCCGTGCTGACCGAGCCGAGGTCGACGGTCTCCACGGCGATGCGCCCCTTGTGGTTCGCGACCACCTCGACCGCAGGCGCCGGATCGTCGAGCAGTCTGCCGATGCGGCCGGTGACCGTGCGCCCCGGCGATTCGGGTCCGCCCGCCAGCTCGACGACCACCCGGCGGCCGGTGTTGCGGCGCCAGTGCCGGGGCAGGGTCAGTGGGCTCTCGACGCCGCGCGAGGTCACCTCGAGCACATATGCGAGGTCCGCGAAGGCGGGGGTCGCGTCGAGCACATCGGAGATCTCGGTGCTGAGCCCGGCGAGGACGTCGAGGTCGCTGCCGCCGTCGCGGTCGACCACGATCGACAGTTCCTCCTGGCCGTCCCGGGTGCGTACCGTGACGTCCTCGAGGTCGAATCCCCGTTCGGCGACAAGCTTTTGGACGAGTTCGCTCACGTGCGTCGGGCTGATCGGCATGCCACTCCCCTCGTCTTCAGTTGTCGGGCCGTGCCGGGTGTCGCACGACGTTGCTCCGAACATCGTAGTGGATCGATCGGGTGGAGAACTGCTGGCATGATGTCCCGGGTGAACATGCCCCCGATCGCGCGACGGACCGTGCGGCACCCGATCGACAGGCGCACGGCGTTGCGCGGCGGACTCCTCGCGGGCGCCGCCGTCGTCGGTGCAGGCGCGGCCGGAGTCGGACTGACCGGTTGCGATTCGTCTCCCTCCGCGGAGACCCTCCTCGCCGAAGACCTCGTGCCCCTGGTGCGATCGGCGATCGCCGACGAGAGCACCGCGCGCGCACTGATGGCCGTCGAGCCCGCCTACGCGACCGCGCTCGGGGTCGTGGCCGACCAGCGCGCCCAGCACGCACGCGCGCTTCGTGAGGAGATCATCCGGCTCGACCAGGACGTCGCCGCGACCCTCGACCGTCCGGCCACCTCGTCGACGGCCTCGGCGTCGGCCGCGGGGGCCCCGCCCGCCGCGCCGTCACTGGCGCGACTGCGCACCGATCTCGACGCCGCGGCCGGGCAGGCCCGCACGATCGCCCTCGCCGCGGGCGGGTACGCCGCCGGGCTGACCGGGTCGGTCGCTGCCGCGGTCACATCGATGCGAGAGGTGCAACTGGCATGACCTCACCACTGAGCACGACCCCGAACAGCGCGGCCGCACAGGCCGATTCCGACGATCCGCTCGCCGTCGCCGCGGCGGCGGAGAACGCCGCCGTCTTCACCTACGGCGTCATCACCGCCTTCGTCGCCGCGTCTCGACGACGCACCGTCGCCGACTACGCCGACGCGCACCGGGCCCGCCGCGACGAGATCGAACGGGCGATCGAGGCCGCGGGGAACACACCGCCGCTGGCCGCCGCAGGCTACACGCTTCCTGTCGAGGTCACCGACCCGACCACCGCCGCGCGCGCGGCGCTCGGCGCCGAGATCGACTGCACGGTCGCCTATCGTGCGTTGCTGGAACAGGCCGACGACGAGACCGGGCGGCGGATCGGCATCGACGGGCTGTCGGAGAGCGCCGTGCGCGCCGCCCGATGGCGGGTGGCGTTGCAGGAGAGCCCGGTCACGGTGGCGTTCCCCGGGTCTCCCGCGAACGGCTGAGCCGGGGTCAGGCCCGGGCGGCCGCCACCACCGAATCGACCGCGGTGTCGACCGCGACTTCGGTGGCCTCGCCGGTGAAGCGATCCCGGATTTCGATGGTGCCGTTGGCATATCCGCGGCCGACGACCACGATGGTGGGCATGCCGAGGAGTTCGGCGTCCTTGAACTTCACCCCGGGAGACGCCTTCCGATCGTCGAGGAGCACCTCGAGGCCGGCCGCGTCGAGGTCGGCGGCGAGCTGCTCGGCCCCGGCGACGGCGGCTTCGTCCTTGTTGGCGATTACCAGGTGAACCGCGAACGGCGCCACCGACTTCGGCCAGCGCAGGCCCTTGTCGTCGTGCGACTGCTCGGCGATGACCGCGACCAGGCGTGACACGCCGACGCCGTAAGAACCCTGCGTGAGGCGGACCGGCTTGCCGTTCTCGCCGAGGACGTCGACCTCGAAGGCGTCGGTGTACTTCTGGCCGAGCTGGAAGATGTGCCCGATCTCGATGCCCTTGGCGCTCACCAGCGGTCCAGCGCCGTCCGGCGACGGATCGCCGTCCCGGATCTCGGCGGCCTCGACCGTCCCGTCCGGAGTGAAGTCGCGACCCGCGACGAGCCCTACATAGTGTCGGCCCGGCTGGTCGGCGCCGGTGATCCACGAGGTCCCCTCGACCACGCGCGGATCGACGAGGTAGCGGACCCCGTTCTCGGCCAGCGCCTTCGGTCCGATGTATCCCTTGACCAGGAAAGGATTCGCGGCGAAGTCGGCATCGGTGAGCAACTCCACCTCGGCCGGTTCGACGGAGGCCTCGAGACGCTTGAAGTCGACCTCGCGGTCACCCGGGACACCGATGCCGGTGATCTCCCACTCACCGCCCGGCGCACGGAGTTTGACCAGGACGTTCTTGAGTGTGTCGGCGCCGCTGTACTGTCCGTCGAGCGCCGCATTCGCCCAGTCGACGAGGCTGTCGATCGTCGGGGTACCGGGCGTGTCGTGGACGACCGCCTCGGGCAGGTCGTCGTAGGGCAACGGCTCGGGGGCGCGGGTGACGACCGCCTCGACGTTGGCGGCGTATCCGGACTCGACGCAGCGCACGAAGGTGTCCTCGCCGACGGCGGACTCGGCCAGGAACTCCTCGGAGGCGCTGCCACCCATGGCGCCGGAGGTCGCGGCGACGATGACGTACTCGATCCGCAACCGCTCGAAGATCTTCTGATAGGCCTCGCGGTGCGCGTTGTAGGCGGTCTTGAGCCCGTCGTCGTCGAGGTCGAACGAGTAGGCGTCCTTCATCACGAACTCGCGGCCACGGAGGATGCCCGCGCGCGGCCGTTCCTCGTCGCGGTACTTGGTCTGGATCTGGTAGAGGATGACCGGCATGTCCTTGTAGGACGAGTACTCGCCCTTGACCAGGGTCGCGAAGAGCTCTTCATGGGTCGGGCCGAGGAGCATGTCGGCACCCTTGCGGTCCTTGAGACGGAACAGCGCGTCCCCGTATTCGGTCCAGCGGTTGGTGGTGTCGTAGGGCTCACGCGGCAGCAGGGCCGGCAGGAGGATCTCCTGGCCGCCGATGGCGTTCATCTCCTCGCGGACGACGTTCTCGATCGCCTTGAGCACGCGCAGTCCCAGCGGCAGCCACGAGTACACACCGGGTGCAACCCGGCGGACGTAGCCGGCTCTGACCAGCAGCTTGTGGCTGGGGACCTCGGCGTCGGCGGGGTCGTCGCGCAGGGTCCGCAGGAACAGGGTCGACATGCGTGTGATCACGACCAACCAGCTTAGTTATGGTGTTGCGGTGCTCGTCATCCTGCCTCCCTCAGAGACGAAATCCGACGGCGGCCGCGGGGCTCCCCTGGATCTCGACACGCTGTCCTTCCCCGAGCTGAACCCGATCCGCAAACAGCTCGCCGAGGCGCTCGTCGCCCTGTCCGCCGACCTCGACGCCAGTCGCACCGCGCTCGGTCTCGGGGCCACCCAGCTCGACGAGGTCGACCGCAACGCCGAACTCTGGTGCTCGCCCACCCGGCCGGCGCTCGAGCGCTACACGGGCGTCCTCTACGACGCCCTCGACCACCGGTCGTTGACCCGGGCGGGCAAGACGAAGGCGGCCGACCGGCTGGCGATCGGCTCGGCGCTGTTCGGCGTGGTGCGAGCACCCGATCCGATTCCCGCCTACCGACTCTCGGGCGGCTCCAAGTTGCCCGGCATGCCGACCCTGGCGTCGCTGTGGAAGCCGGACCTGTCCCCCGCGCTGGACGCGGTCGACGACTTCGTGGTGGACCTGCGCTCGGGTGTCTACCACCAGCTCGGACCGGTGCGCGACGCGGTGACGGCGACCGTCATGACCGAACAGCCGGACGGATCACGCAAGGTGGTGAGCCACTTCAACAAGCACTACAAGGGCTTGATGGCGCGGGAACTGGTCCGCACGCGACGCACCGTGCGCGACGTCGACGGCGTGGCCGCGGTCCTCGCCGACGCCGGGCAGCGGGTCGAGATCGAGGCACCCGACCGCATCGTCGTGCTGACCGACTGACCCCGTCCGTCGGTCGCGTCGCGACGGGCTGCCAGTCGAGGGTGTCGATGTCGAAGAGCTCGGCGAGATTCTCGGCGTCCATACCGGGACCGACCGGAATCCACCCGCACCTCATCGCTGGGCGTCGGGCCCCGGGGTGTTCGTCCCGGCGTCGACGCCCGCGTCGGCGGCTTCCTGGGCGGCTTGTCCCTCGGCCACCTGTTCGGGCGTGAACCGCATGAACAGCACGACGATCGCGGCGAGGACGGCGATGCCGGCACAGGCGGCGAAGGCCAGACCGTAACCCTCGGCCTGCGCCGCGAGCTGGGTGGGGTTCATCGTCTCCACGGGCGCGGTGGTCCCGCCCTTCGACAGTGCCCGCGAGGTGACCATCGCACCGACGACGACCAGGCCGACGGCCCCGCCGAGGTTCTGCGCGACCTGTGCCAGTGCGGTCAGCGGTCCGATCTCGGTGGTCCCCACCCCGGCCACCACGGACAGGGTCAGCGGGATGACCGCCAGACCCACGCCGAAGCCGATGACGACGACCGGGATGAAGATGCTCGGGAAATAGTCCGGCGAGTCGGTCGCGATCGACGATGCGTACAGACAGCCGACGAGGATCACCGCGCCGCCGACCAGGACGAGCCAGCGCGGCTGGATCATCAGCGCAAGCTTCGACGCGATCGCCGCGGCGATGCCCAGTCCGAACGCGAACGGCACCACCGCGAGCCCGCTCTGGATCGGTGAGTACTGCAGGATGCCCTGCAGGTACAGCGAGATGAAGACCGCCATGCACATCATGATCATGCTGGCCAGGAGGATCGCGAGCAGCGCCGCGACCCGGGAACTGTTGTCGAAGAGGGAGAACGGCAGCAGCGGGTTCCGGGCGCGACGCTCGACCACGATGAACGCGGCCAGGGCGAGGGCACCGAGGATGAACGAACCGACCACGACCGGCGCGGTCCAGCCGTTCGGCCCTTCGTTCACCGCGAGCACGAGCAGGGTGCAGCCCAGCGTGCCGAGGACCGCGCCGGGCACATCGAGCGGCAGCCGTTCACCCTGGGACTCCCGGAGCGCGACGATCGCCCCGACCACGACGATCAGACCGATGGGCACATTGATGAGGAAGACCAGGCGCCACGACAACTCCGTCAGCACACCGCCGAGGATCAGCCCGGCGACCGATCCGACGCCGGTCATCGCCGCGTAGACCGCGAAGGCCTGACTGCGTGGTTTGCCGGGAGCGAAGGTCGTGGCGACCAGGGCCATCGCGGTCGGCGCCGCGATCGCGGCCGACGCGCCCTGCAGGGCCCGCCCGGCGAGGAGACTGGCCTCGTTCCACGCCAGTCCGCAGAGCAGCGACGTCAATGTGAAGGCGACGACCCCGACGATGAACATCCGCTTGCGACCGAAGGTGTCGCCGAGTCGGCCGCCGAGGAGCATGAGCCCGCCGAAGGCCAGCACGTAGCTGCTGATGACCCAGTTGGCGCTCGACTCCGACAGCGCGAGGGCGTCCCGGATGCTCGGCAGCGCGAGTGCGGCGACGGTGCCGTCGAGCACGACGAGCAGTTGCATTCCGGACAGCACCAGGATCGGCAGGCCGAAGACCGGACGGAACTGCTCGCTGTTCACCGCTCCAGTGTTCACGGTGCCGGTGTTCGCAGGTCCGGGAGTCGACATAGAGAACGACCGTACCGGCCGACAGCCGGGACATGCCAATCCCCGTTGATTCGGTCGGGCGCCGGTTCCCTCAGGCGCCCTCGGTGAACGCCGCCACGTCGCCGATGACCACGATCGCGGGCGGACGCAGTCCCTCCGTCTCCGCGACCTCGCCGGCGTGGGCGAGGTCGGTACGCAGCAACCGCTGGGTCGGCAGCGACCCGTTCTCGATCATCGCAACCGGGGTGTCGGGTCGGCGGCCGCCCTCGAGCAGCGCGTCGGCGAAGACGTCGACCCGTTCGACCGCCATCATCAGGACGAGGGTGCCACGCAGCCTGCCCATCGCCGACCAGTCGATCAGCGAGTCGGGGTGGCCGGGTGGCACGTGACCCGAGGCGATCACGATCTCGTGGGTGACGCCGCGGTGCGTGACCGGGATGCCCGCCGACGCCGGTGCGGCGATCGAGCTGCTGATCCCCGGGACCACGGTCACCGGGACGCCGGCGGCCACACAGGCCTGCAGTTCCTCGAAGCCCCGCCCGTAGACGTAGGGGTCGCCACCCTTGAGACGGACCACGAACTTGCCCGCCCTGGCCTTCTCGACCAGGACGTCGTTGATGGCCTCCTGCTTCATCGCGCGGCCGTAGGGCACCTTCGCGGCATCGATGATCTCGACCTGGGGGCCGAGCTCGGCGAGCAGTTCGGGCGGCGCGAGCCGGTCGGCGACGACGACATCGGCCTCGGCGAGCAGCCGCTGTCCGCGGACGGTGATGAGGTCGGGATCACCCGGTCCCCCACCGACGAGGGCCACGCCCGCGGCGTGCGGCGCGGCATCGTCGACGCTCAGTGACCCCTCGGCCAGCGCACGACTGATCGCGGCGCGCAGAGCGGCCGACAATTTGTGGTCGCCGCCGGCGAGGACGCCGAACTGCACGTCGCGGTGGCGCCCGGACGCCGGTGTGACCGCGGTGCCGTGGCGGGCGTCGTCGGCGCGCACGCAGAACGTGTGCCTGCGCTCGGCCTCGGCGACCACCGCCTCGTTCACGGCGGGATCGTCGGTGCAGGCCATCGCGTACCAGGCGCCCTCGAGATCCCCGTCGACGTAGCGACGGTGGGTGACGGTGATACCGGCGAAGGATTCGACGGCGGGCGTCGGGTCGAGCGCGACGACGTGGACATCGGCGCCGGCCGCCACGAGGTTGGGCAGGCGCCGCTGGGCGACGGACCCGCCACCCACCAGGACGACCTTGCGTCCGCGGAGGTCGAGGCCGACCAGATAGTGCCCCTCGCCGGAGGGGAAGGCGTCGGGCCCGGGGACGTGGTGGGGCGACGCGGTGTCAGGCTCGGACATGGGAGCTGACACTACCGGGACCGCTGGTTCAGAGCGGCAACTCACCCGTCCGACGGATGTGTGCCCACACGTCGGCAGCCGGGACCCCGAGCCGGTGGGCCGCGGACTGCAGGAGCGCACCGAGCAGGGTCGAGGAACAGAACGCCGCGTCCAGGGGGTCGTCGGCGTTCACCCGGATCTCGTTCCACCACAACGGGTTGCGATCCACGGCAGCCTCGGCCATGGCGATCGCGGTGGCGAACCCGGCGGGTGTGGCGGTCGCGGCTCCCGGGGCGGGCATCGTCGGACCGGTCATCGTCATGTCGATCACTGTCATGCCGGTCACTGTGTCCGCTGCTCGCGTGCGCGCTGCCGTTCCAGCGCACGCTCGCGCGACTCCTCGAACTTGCGCACCTTGATGTCCATCTGTTCCAGGAACTCCGCGAGCAGTTCGCGGTAGTGCTCGCCGATCGGCCCGAAGTCGTCGCGGTCGAAGATCCGCCACTTACGCAGCACCGGCATCACGACATCCGACATGTGTTGCGGCAGATCGTAGATGCCGCCCTTGGCGATCAGCACCGCGTTGCGCCGGAAGTTGGGCATGGTCGCGCCGGGCATCTGGAAGTTCGTCACGATCGCGTGGATGGCCGCCATGGTCTGGTCGGGAACGAGGTCGAGCGCACCGGCGACGATGTTGCGATAGAAGAGCATGTGCAGGTTCTCGTCGGCCGCGACACGTTGCAGCATGCGGTCGGCGATCGGGTCACCGCAGGCCTTTCCGGTGTTGCGGTGCGACACCCGGGTGGCGAGTTCCTGGAAGCTGACGTAGGCGACGGCGAACAGCATGTCGAAACTGTGGTCGCGCTGGCCGTCGTCGTCGGGCAGCGGGTTGAACCCGGACGTCATGTGCGCCATCCGGATCTCTTCGAGTTCGACGGGGTCGACGCCGCGGGTGACCACCAGGTAGTCGCGCATGACGATCGAGTGGCGGTTCTCCTCGGCGGTCCACCGTCCCACCCACCAACCCCAGGCGTCGTCGAGGGTGAAGTTGTCGGCGATCACCCGGTGATACGACGGCAGGTTGTCCTCGGTGAGCAGGTTGGTGATCATCGCGGCCTTGGCGACATCGGACAACCGGGATTGCGACGGGTCCCAGTCCTGGCCGCCCAGGGCCGCGAAGTTGCGTCCGTCGTCCCAGGGCACGTAGTCGTGCGGGTGCCAGTCCCGGGTCATCTTCATGTGCCGTTCGACTTCGGCCTCGCACACCGGCAGCAGTTCGCGCAGCAGGTCCGAGCCGGTCATGCCGGGGTTGCCGAGGTCGGTGTCGGGGGGTCCGATGAGGGTTGTCACGTGCTCTCCTGGTCGCGGGCTGGGGGTCGTACCGTTCACTCTGCGCGACGGGACGGGTGGTGCTCGTGAGGCAAAAGTCCCGCCTGCATGGGGTCCGACGTCGCGACTTCGCAACGCCGCGCATCCGGTACTTTCAGACCCATGGCCCCTGTCACGACGGATTCGCCCACCACCGATCCGAACGCGTCACCGACACCCGTACGCGCCTACCTCGTCGACGACCACGAACTCGTCCGGCGTGGTCTGCGGGACCTCCTCGGGACCGCGGGCGACATCGAGGTGGTGGGCGAGGCCGCATCGGTCGGCGAGGCCCTCGTCGGCATCCTGGCGACCAGGCCCGACGTCGCCGTCCTCGACGTCCGGTTGCCCGACGGCAGCGGCGTGGAACTGTGCCGGGACGTCCGAGCCGCCGAGCCCGGCATCAAATGCCTGATGCTGACGAGCTATGCCGACGACGACGCGCTGCTCGCCGCGGTCCTCGCCGGGGCCTCGGGTTTCGTCCTCAAGCAGATCCTGGGCCACAACCTGGTCGCCGCGGTCCGGACCGTCGGCCGGGGAGGTTCACTGCTCGACGACCGGTCCACGGCAGCACTGCTGGCCAAGCTGCGCGACGGCAAGCAGACCGAGAAGGACCCGCTGGCCGAGCTGACCCACCAGGAGCGCGAGGTGTTCGCGCTCATCGGTGAGGGGCTGACCAACCGCCAGATCGCCGAGCGGATGTTCCTGGCGGAGAAGACGATCAAGAACTACGTGTCCCGCATCCTGGGCAAACTGGACATGCAGCGACGCACCCAGGTCGCGGTGATGGCCACCAAACTCCGCGACGGCAAGGACTGAACCGGGAGCCCAGCTATCCCAGGAGGGGCACCGACCAGGTGAGCGTCGTCCCGCCCGTCCGGGTGAAGACGCTGAACGTCCCGTCGCAGTCCTCGGCCCGCCGCGTCAGGTTCTCCAGTCCGCGATAGGTGACGTCGGCGCCGATACCGATGCCGTCGTCGCTGATCTCGACCGTCAGCACGTCGTCGGCGCTCACCGAGACCTCGATGTGCTCGGCCCGCGCGTGCCGGAGCGCGTTGCTCAACCCTTCCCGCAGGACCGCGTCGATGTGTGGGCCGAGCGAATCCGGGACCACCGTGTCGACCGGCCCGTCGAACTCCACGCTCGGGGAGATCGACGCGTGCCCGGACAGTTCGGCGACGATGTCGAGCACCCGCCGTCGAAGTGTCGGGTCGGCATCGGGCCCATAGGCCGTCTGCAGGTCGAAGATCGAGGTGCGGATCTGCGCGATCGTGCGGTCCAGATCGGTCATGATCTGCTCGAGACGCGCCGTCGCGGCAGCCGGATCGGTGGTCCCGGCGAGCAGCGTCTGCACGGACATGCCGACCGCGAAGAGGCGCTGGATCACATGGTCGTGCAGGTCGCGGGCGATTCGGTGCCGGTCTTCGAGGACCTCCAAGTCGCGGGCGATCTGCTGCTGTTCGGCGTAGACCACCGCCAGTGAGGCGACCTCGGCGACGCCCGCGAGCCCGGCGATCTCCTCGTCGTCCCAGTACGGGCGTTTGCGGTGGGTGATGAGCATCCACCCGAACGCGCCCGAGGCGCGTTGCAGCGGTTGCACCGAGGTCCAGCGTGCACCGTTGCGGATCAGCGACTCGGCGATCTGGCCGGAGCGCTGCACCCGCAGCGCCGTGGCGTCCGGCGCGGTGAAGGAGTCGACCTCGACCGGCTCGCCGGTGTGACCACGCAGTTCCACCTGCCCCGCCAGTTCGGTGAACAGGTACACGTCGACGGCGCCGACCAGGTCGGCGACGTCGGCACACATGCGGGACATGGTGTCCGACAGCGCGATTCCGGCCAGCGGCTCCGACCCGCGCCGGGCGAGGACCTGCATCCAGCGGTGCCGCGTACGGGCCCGCTCGAACAGGCCCGCATTGTCGACCGCGATCCCCGCGGCGACCGCGAGCACCGCCACGACCGTCTCGTCGACCTCGGAGAAGTCCTCCGCGGACCGCTTCTCGGTCAGGTAGAGGCTGCCGAAGACCTCCCCGCGCACCATGATCGGCGCACCGAGGAAGGTGTGCATGGGCGGATGGTTGGGCGGGAAGCCGACCGACGTCGGGTGCGCGCCGAGGTCGTGGATGCGGTGCAGGCGGGGGTCGTCGATGAGCAGGCCCAGGACCCCGCGTCCGACCGGGAGATGCCCCATGGTGGCGCGCTGGGCGTCGGTGATCCCGATGTGCACGAACTCACTCAGACCACCGTCGGGACCGCGGACACCGAGGGCGCCGTACTGGGCGTCGACCAGCCCGGCCGCGACCTCGACGATGCGCTGCAGCGCCCGGTCGAGCTCGACGCCCTGCCCGACGACGAGGACCGCCTCCAGCAGTTCCCGCAGCAGCGCCGGGTCGTCGGCGCCGTGGTCGGCGAGCGCGTCGAGGGTCTCCCGGAGCCGGTGGTCGAGCATCAGGACGTCCCGGCGGTGTTCCCGGCCCGCGACGACGACCGCGCCGGGGACACCTCGGCGGCCCGGGCGACGAAGCGGCACAACGCTTCCGGAATCGATGCGGGGTGCAGGTGCAGATACGAGGCGTGCACCGAGGCGGTCGTCACCCCGTGTGTGGACGCCCGGCCGGCGGTGTCCCGCCACGCCCACGCCGGTGCGAGCGGGCCGTCGCCGACCCCGCTGCGGTGGAACTCGTGGCCCGTCACGCGTTCGCCGGTCCGGAACAGGACCGAGTCGCTCACGGCGACCGCGTCGCGATAACCGAGTGTCAGGGTGGGACCGAAGTGACCGGGGATGTCGAGGACGCCGCTCATCGGGTGCCCGTCGAGCTGCGCACACAGATACAGCAGACCCGCGCATTCGGCGTGGATCGGCCGACCCGCGGCGGCATGCGCCCGGAGGTCGGCGCGCAGCAGATCATTCGCCGCCAGCGCCTCGGCGTGTTCCTCCGGGAAGCCCCCGCCGATCACGACACCGGCCGCGTCGGCGGGCAGCCGGTCGACCAACGGGTCGAACACGACGACGCGTGCCCCCGCGGCCGTCAGCATCTCGGCGTGCTCGGTGTACCCGAAGGTGAATGCCGCCCCGCCGGCGACCGCGACGACCGGCGACCCGGCCGGATCGATGGAACGATGCGGCGCAACGGCTTCCGCCGCCGACCACGGCGTCGCGTCGGGCGCCGATCGGCCGCGGGCGGCGGCCACGATGGCCGGGAGGTCGAGGGCGCCGCGCAGGTGTGCGGTCATCGCGTCCACGGCGGCGACCGCGTCGGCATTGCGTTCGGCGGCCGGGATCAGGCCCAGATGCCGGGAGGGCACCGTCAACGACGGATGCCGACGCAGCACCCCGAGCACCGGCAGTCCCACCCGCCCGGCGGCCTGTCGCAGCACCATCTCGTGACGCGGCGATCCGACCCGGTTGAGGATGACGCCCGCGATCGACACCGTGGGGTCATAGGACAGGAACCCGTGCAGCACCGCGGCCAGCGACTGGCTGTGACCGGCGGCGTCCACGACGAGGATCACCGGCGCGCCGATGATCGACGCGACGTGCGCGGTGGAACCGACACCGAGGGGGTCGGCCTCGTCCGCGGTGCCGGACTCGACGATGCGGCCGTCGAAGAGGCCCATCACGCCCTCGACGACCGCGATGTCGGCACCCGCGGCGCCATGGGCGAAGAGAGGCGCGATGCGTTCGGCGCCCACCAGGTTCGGGTCGAGGTTGCGCCCCGGCCGGCCGGCCGCGACGGCGTGGTAGCCGGGGTCGATGTAGTCCGGACCCACCTTGAACGGCGCCACCCGGTGCCCGGCCGCCCGCAGGGCACCGATGAGGCCGGTGGTCACGGTCGTCTTGCCGCTACCGGAGGACGGCGCGGCGATCACGACGGCCGGCGTCGAACCGGCGGCCCGAGCCCCAGTGGCGGCCCCCGTCGGAGTCACCATTCGATCCCCTTCTGCCCCTTGCGGCCCGCGTCCATCGGGTGGGCGATCTTGCGCATCTCGGTGACGAGATCGGCGGCATCGACGAGCTCGGCCGGCGCACGCCGGCCGGTGATGACCACGTGCTGGCGTCCGGGACGCCGGGCTAGGGTCTCGATGACCTCGGTGGTGTCCACCCATCCCCAGTGCAGCGGATAGGTGAACTCGTCGAGGACGTAGAAATCGTGTTCGCCTGCGTCGAGACGGCGAGCGATCTCGGCCCACCCGGCCTGCGCGGCGGCGGCGTGGTCGTCGTCGTGGTCGGAATTGGCGCGCAGCCACGACCAGCCCTGGCCCATCTTGTGCCACTCCACCGGCCCGCCGGCGCCGGTCTCGGCGTGGACCCGATCGAGCGCGAGCATCGTCGACTCCTCCCCGACCTTCCACTTGGCGCTCTTGACGAACTGGAACACCGCGACCCGCATGCCCGCGTTCCACGCGCGCATCGCCATGCCGAAGGCAGCGGTCGACTTGCCCTTGCCGTCGCCGGTGTGCACCGCGAGCACAGGCTGGTTGCGGCGCTGTCGCGTCGTCAGCCCGTCGTCGGGGATGCTGACCGGAACTCCTTGGGGCACTCGACTTCTCCTCGCGCTGTCAGTGGTCGGTTCGGTGGCGGGTCAGGCCGCCCCGCGTGCGGGTGCCGGTCCGGTCAGGGCGGTGGCCGACAGCTCGTCCATGGGAATCAGGCTCGCGCCGAGGTGAGTGGCGAGGTCGGCGGCGAGTCCGAGCCGGACCATGCCCTGCTCGCAGTCGACCACCACGGACCCGATGCCGCGGCGGCGGATGCCGTCCGCGGCCGCCCGTGCGCGTGCCATCGCGCTCCGCCCCGAGGGGTCTCGAGCGGACGTGGCCCGTCCATCGGTGAGCACCACCAGCAGCGGTCGCCGGTCGGGTTCGGCGCGGCGACACCGCGTCACGACGTCGGCGGCGAGTTGCAGACCCTCCCCGAGTGGCGTCCGGCCGCCGGTACGGATCTCCTCGAGGCGGCGTACCGCGATCTCGACGGATTTGGTGGGCGGCACCGCGAGTGTCGCGGCGGACCCGCGCGCCACGACGACGGCGACGCGGTCGCGGCGGGTGTAGGAGTCGCGCAGCATCTCCACGCACAGTTCGGACACCGCGGCCAGCCGACGCCGGGCGGTCATCGAGCCGCTGAGGTCGACAACGAACACGACCAGATTGGACTCCTGGCCGATCCGCTGCGCCGACCGCAGGTCCGGGGCGGCGATCCGCAGGGCGCTCGGCCGGACGCCGTCGGCGCCGCGGGTGACGCGCCCGGCGGCGGCGAGCACGGTGCCGAACAGGTGGACCGGTCGGGCGGCGTCGAAGTCGACGGCGTGGGTGGTGTGCCCGCGACGGCTGCGTGCCTTCGATCGGCGCCCCGGATCGCCGTCGCCGAGTCCGTCGACACGCAGGGTCGGCAGGCGGCGACCGCCCGGCGCCGACGCCGAGCCGAATGCGGGGCCGGGAGCGTGCTGCGGGGCGTCGGTGTCGTCGGCCTCCGATGCCGCATCGGGGTCGGCGTCGGTCTCCGGCGCGCCGGTGTCGGGCTGCGCCGTCGGCGACTCGCCGCCACCACCCGGCGGTGGCGTCTCGGGCGGTCCCGGGTCGTCGTCGGGTGAGTCGGGTCCGGCCGCGTCCGCACCCGCCGACATCGCCTCGTCGAGCTGGTCCGGGGTGAGCCCCGACTCGTCGAAGGGATTGCGGCGCCGCCGGTGTGGCAGGGCGAGTTCGACGGCCGCCCGGACATCGACGTCCTCGACGACGGCGGCGCCGCGCCAGGCGGCGTGGGCGAGCGCGGTCCGCGCGACCACGATGTCGCCGCGGAGCCCGTCGACGTCGAGGTGCGCACAGATCCCGGCGATCCGCCGCAACTCCCGGTCCGGGAGTGTGACGGCACCCACGGCCTCCCGGGCGGTCGCGATGCGTTGCGTCAGTTCGTCTTCGGCGGCGGCGTGGGCGGCGACGAAGGACGCAGGATCGGCGTCGTAGGCCATCCGCCGGCGCACCACCTCCACGCGTTCGTCGACCTCGCGACCGGCCGCCACGTCGACGGCGAGACCGAACCGGTCGAGCAATTGCGGACGGAGCTCCCCCTCCTCGGGGTTCATGGTGCCGACGAGCACGAAATCGGCGGCCTGCGTGTGCGACACCCCGTCGCGTTCGATCGTGACCCGCCCGCTCGCCGCGGCATCCAGCAGGACGTCCACGAGGTGGTCGGCGAGCAGATTGACCTCGTCGATGTAGAGGACCCCGCGGTGCGCCCGGGCGAGCAGACCGGGCGTGAACTCCGCGCGACCGTCCCGCAGGACCGAGGTGAGGTCGAGTGAACCGATCACCCGGTCCTCGGTGGCGCCGATCGGCAGTTCCACGACGCGGCCGGCGGAATCGCCGGCCGATCCGGGGACAGTCAGCAACGGACCCAGTCCGCGGACGATCGTCGACTTCGCGGTGCCCTTCTCGCCGCGGATCAGGACACCGCCGATGCCCGGCGAGATGGCCGAGAGGATCAGCGCGAGTTTGAGCTGCTCCTGGCCGACGACGGCACTGAAGGGGTACCGCACGTCACCAGGCGGACCGGCCGGGGCCGGGGGTTCGCCGTAGGCGGTCATCGCGACCCGGCGCGGAGCATCGACACGTGGGGAATCCCGTCCTCGAGGTAGTCCTCGCCGTCGCGGGCGAAGCCGAACTTGCCGTACATCTCGGTCAGGTAGGCCTGTGCCTCGATCCGGCACGGGCGGTCCCCGACCTCGTCGAGCGCGGCGGTCATGAGCGTCGCCACGAGACCGCGGCCCCGCTGGTTCCGCTCGGTGCACACCCGCCCGATCCGGAAGACCTGACCGCCGTCGGTCTGCGGTTCCTCGAGCAGACGCAGGGTGGCCAGCACCGACCCCGCCTCGTCGGACCCGTTCTCGTCGGTGATCCAGAACTGTCGCGTGGTCGGTTCCAGATCGCGTCCGTCGAGTTCGGGGTACGGACACGCCTGCTCGACGACGAAGACCTCGACCCGCAGCCGCAGTATCCGATACAGCGTGGCTGCGTCGATGTCATCGGCCAGGGCGCGATGCACCCGCGGTTCGGAGATCATGTGTCGTGGTTAGCACACAACGCGACCGGACTTCATCTCGCGAGAGATCAGCCGGCGGTGGCGGGCGCGAGCCGGCCCGTCTCGGCGGGGGTCTCGGTCCGCTCGGTCAGCTGCAGGGATTTGTTCGTCCAGTCCCAGACCTGGCGGTACAGATCGCGGTTGCCGTTGAGCTTCTGGCCGAACGACGGGATGATCCCGGACAGCTTCGACGACCAGCCCGCGTACTCCTTCGGGAAGCACTGCTCGAGCACCGAGATCATGGCCGGGACGGCGGTCGAGGCGCCGGGAGACGCACCCAGCAGACCGGCGATGGTGCCGTCGCCGGCGGCGACGACCGCGGTGCCGAACTCCAGCTGCCCACCCACGCCGGTCTTGCGGATGACCTGCACGCGCTGGCCGGCGGTGATGAGCTCCCAGTCGGCGCCGAGCGCACGGGGCACGAATTCCGACAGCGTCTTCACCCGGTCGGCGGGGCCGGCGGCGAGCTCGCTGATGAGGTACTTGAGCAGCCCGAACTCCTTCGGCGCGATCGACACCATCGGGAGCAGGTTGCCCGGCTTGATCGACGCGGGCAGGTCGGTGATCTTGCCGCTCTTGAGGAACTTCGGCGACCACCCGGCGTACGGACCGAACAGCAGTCCCGGCTTGTGGTTGATCACCCGGGTGTCGAGGTGGGGCACCGACATCGGCGGCGCACCGACGGCGGCCTGACCGTAGACCTTCGCGTGGTGCTCGGCGACGAGATCGGGGTTGGTGCAGCGGAAGAACTCGCCGGAGACCGGGAATCCACCGAATCCCTTGGCCTCTTTGATGCCCGACTTCTGCAGCAGGTGCAGGGCACCGCCGCCCGCACCGACGAAGACGAACTTCGCGTGCACGGACAGCTTCTCCCCGGTCCGCCCGTTGCGGACCTTCACGATCCAGCTGCCGTCGGACTGCTTGGACAGGTTGGTGACCGAGTGACCGAAGTAGATGTCGGCACCCTGGGCCACGTAGTTGAGGAGCTGCTGGGTGAGCGCGCCGAAGTCGACATCGGTGCCCTGGTCGAACCAGTTCAGCGCGACCGGGTCGGCGAAGTCGCGTCCCTGCGACATCAGTGGCAGCCGCGAGGTGAACTCGGCCGGGTCGTCGATGTACTCCATGCCCTCGAACAGGGTCTGCGTCGCGAGGTTGTCGTAGCGCTTGCGGAGGTACTTCTGCCCCTCGGCACCGTGCGTGAACGCGACGTGCGGGATCGGGTTGATGAACTCCGACGGGTCGCCGAGGATGCCGTTGTCGACCGCATGAGCCCAGAACTGGCGCGAGACCTGGAACTGCTCGTTGATGGTGAGCGCCTTGTCGATGTTGACGTCACCGTCGGCGGTCTTCGGCGTGTAGTTGAGCTCGCAGAGCGCCGAGTGCCCGGTGCCGGCGTTGTTCCACGGATCGCTGCTCTCCGCGGCGGCCGCGTCGAGCTGCTCGAACAGGCTGATCGACCAGTCGGGCTGCAGCTGCCGGAGCAACGCTCCCAGGGTGGCGCTCATGATTCCCGCACCCACCAACGCGACGTCGGTCGTGATCTCCGTTTTCGACACCTGGACTCCACTTCACCTGGCGGGACACTGTGACCTGAGTTCGTCGCGGCACGTGGTCCCGGATGGCACCTTCTCGACCGGGCACTTCTCACCCGATCCTTCTCAACCGCCATTGTCCAGCATGGCACGTCCCCCGAGAGAATCGACCTGTGCAACTGTGTGCTGCACGACACCCGGGTAGTCGGTGACCTGTCACTATGCTGGCTGCCGTGAGCGCATCCGCAGCCGCCGACTGGCAGCCCGACCGATTTCTCGAGGATTACCGGCAACGCGTGCTCCCGCTGGGACCCGACCCCGACGGCGAGTCGCCGGTCACCGCGACCCTGGTGCGCCGCGCCGAGACGTCGCCCGCCCGCGGCGCGGTGCTCTACGTCCACGGCTTCACCGACTACTTCTTCCACGAGCCGCTCGCCGACTTCTTCGTCGACCGCGGCTATGCGTTCTACGCCGTGGACCTCCGCAAATGCGGACGTTCGCGGGAGGCGCACCACACACCGCATTTCACCACCGACCTCGCGATGTACGACGAGGAACTCAACGCCTCGCTCCGGATCATCCTCGAGGAGGTCGGCGCCGACTGCCGGGTCGTGGTGGCCGGACACTCGACCGGCGGGCTCATCACCGCGCTCTGGCTCGATCGGCTGCGGCAGCGCGAGCCGGACCTGCACGCCGCGGTCGACGGACTCCTGCTCAACTCGCCCTGGTTCGACCTGCAGGGCGACGCGGTCCTGCGCACGCTCCCGGTCACGCTGCTCATCAAGGCGATCGCCGCCGTCGCGCCGACCAGGGTGATCCCGAAGGAGCTCTCGCAGGCCTACGGCGAGAGCCTGCACGACAGCGCTCACGGCGAGTGGAACTACGACCTGTCGGCGAAACCGCTGGGTGGGTTCCCCGTCACCTTCGGGTTCCTCGACGCGGTCCGCGCCGGTCAGCGGCGCCTGCACCGCGGCATCGACGTCGGTGTCCCCGCCCTCGTGTTGCGCTCGGACAAAACGCATTTCGCCCGGACCTACTCCGCGTCCACCGATCACGCCGACGCCGTCCTCGACGTCACCCACATCGCCCGCTGGAGCGGTTGCCTCGGCGGCCGGGTGACCTCGGTACCCATCCCGGACGCCCGGCACGACGTCTTCCTCTCCGTCCCGCACGCTCGTGAGCACGCGTATCGCGAGGTCGACCACTGGCTGTCCGCCGTCCTCTCAACCGAAAGCGAGAACCCCCTATGACCGCCACACAGGTCGTCGACCTGGCCATCATCGGCTCCGGGAGCGGCAACGCCATCCCCGACGACCGGTTCGCGGACAAGACCCTCGCGATCTTCGAGGAGGGCGTCTACGGCGGCACCTGCCTCAACGTGGGCTGCATCCCGACCAAGATGTTCGTCTACGCCTCCGAGGTGGCCGAGATCGCCACCCACGGTGCCCGCCTGGGCGTGCACGCGAAGGTCGACTCGGTCGACTGGCCGGGGATCGTCGAGCGCGTGTTCGGCCGGATCGATCCACTGTCACAGGGCGGCAAGGAGTATCGCGTCGACCGGTGCGAGAACATCACCGTGTACGACTCCCACGTGGAGTTCGACGGACGCGACGACGACGGCCGTTACCGGCTCGTCACGCGGGACGGCGACACGGTGCTCGCGACCGAGGTTGTGCTCGCCGCCGGGTCACGCGCGGTCATCCCCCAGGTGATCGCCGACTCAGGTGTCACCTACCACACCAACAACGACGTCATGCGTCTGCCCGAGCTGCCCGAGCGCCTGATCATCGCCGGAAGCGGTTACATCGCCGCCGAATTCGCGCATGTCTTCGGCGCCCTGGGCTCACACGTGTCGATCATCGCGCGCGGACCGGCACTGCTGCGCAAGCAGGACGCCGACGTCTCCAACCGCTTCACCCAGGTGGCCCGCGAGAAGTGGGACGTGCGGCTGGAGACCACGATCACCGACGCCGAGGACCTGCCCGACGGTGGTGTGCGAGTGGGGCTTTCCGATGGCACGACGATCGAGGCCGATGTGCTCCTGGTCGCGACGGGCAGACAGCCCAACGGCGACCGGCTCAACCTCGACTCCGTCGGTATCGAACTCGACGACGAGGGCCGCGTGCGGTGCGATCAGCACGGGCGCACCGCTGCTCGCGGCGTGTGGACGCTCGGCGACGTCAGCTCGCCCTACCAACTCAAACACGTCGCCAACCACGAGCAGCGGGTTGTCCAGGCCAATCTCCTGAAAGGCTGGGACGCAACCGATCTGGATGCGTTCGACCACCGGTTCGTGCCGGCCGCGGTGTTCACCCATCCGCAGATCGCGTCGGTGGGCCTGACCGAGGAAGAGGCCCTCGACGCAGGCCTCGACGTCGCCGTCAAGGTGCAGGCCTACGGCGACGTCGCCTACGGCTGGGCGATGGAGGACACCACCGGATTCTGCAAGCTGATCGCCGAACGGGGCACGGGGAGGCTGTTGGGCGCACATCTCATCGGCCCGCAGGCACCGACCGTCATCCAGCCGGTCATCCAGGCGATGCACTTCGGACAGACCGCCCACGAGTTGGCGCGCGGCCAGTACTGGATCCATCCGGCGATGCCCGAAGTCCTCGAGAACGCGCTGCTCGGTCTGGAGATCTGAGCAAGCGCGTTCGTCGAGCGGCTCAGAAGATCGTCGAGCGCAGGGCGATCTCGCTGGCGAGGGCCGGAGCCGCATGCTGCGGGATCCAGTGGTCGACGCCGGCGAGTTCGCAGAAGCGGAAGTCGCCGTAGACGTACCGGCCGCTCCCCTGCGCCTGCTCGCGACCCAGCGCGGTGTCGGCGTCGCTCCACAGGAGCGTCGTCGGGATCTCCACCGGCGGGCACGCCATCGTCGCCTTGATGTCGCCGGTGAAGTTCGCCCGGTACCAGTTCAGCGCCGCGGTCAGGGCCCCCGGCTCGCGCAGCGGGGCGAGTTCGTCCGCGGTGATCCCGACGGCCCGCAGCTCCGCACCGTCGTCGGCGAGCAGCTTCTCCTCGGCCCCGTCGGCGACGAAATCGAGGATGTACGACGAGCGTTCCCGCTGATCGCTGGCGACGAGCGCGTCGCGCATGGCCGAGGGATGCCCGGTGCTCCCGACCACGAGTCCGGTGAACCGGTCGGGATATCTCCCGGCGAGGTGCCACGCGACGATGCCACCCCAGTCGTGCCCGACCAGGATCGCGTAGCCGATGCCCAGCGCGTCGAGTACACCGATCACATCGGAGACGAGGTGGGTGAGGCGGTAGTCGTCCACTTCGGCGGGACGCGCACCCGGACTGTACCCGCGCTGGTCGATCACCAGGGTGCGCAGGCCCGACTCGTGCAGGCGCGGGAGGACCTGGTCGTAGCAGCTTCCGTTCACCGGGAAGCCGTGCAGCAGCAGAACCCACGGACCGGTCTCCGGTCCCCCGATCCGGACGTCGAAGGTGAGGCCGTTCACGGTCACCTGCGTGGCTTCAGTCATTGGGCCACGATAACCCGGCCGGCACCACCCGTCGACGGAGACCGCGACGCCTAGGAGCCCGCGAGGTGGTGCCGGATGATCGGCGGATTGCGTGGCGGCCCTTGTTCGATGAGGCGCGTCACGGCCTCGAGGTCGAGGTGTTCGGTGACCAGGTCGGCCATCTGGTCGACCTGCCGGCGACGTTCGGCGTCGACATCGGTGTCGGGTGCGGCGCGGAATCCACGCACCCCGGCCTCGGCGGCCACGTCGGCGAGCAAGCGGCGCCGGAATTCGTTGCACGCCAGCAGTCCGTGCCAGTGCGTACCCCGGAGGGCTCCCCGGACCGCACCCTCCGGCCCCTGCCGGTCGTCGACGATCCAGGTGTCCTCCGCGGACCGGACAACCCGGCCGTGATGGATCTCGTAGCCGCTGATCGGGACCCCGGCCACCGAGGCGCTGAGGCCGTCACCGGTCCCGGTGACCTGCCGCACGGTCTTGTCGGCCCGGAACTCGATGTCGAGGTCGAACAAGCCCAGTCCCGGCACGCGCCCGCGGCCGGATTCCACCCGGTCGTCGAGTGTGCGGCCGAGCATCTGGAATCCACCGCAGATGGCGACGATCGGACGGCCGCGAGCGGCGCGTTCGGTCAGCGCCTCACCGATGCCCCGCGCCCGCACCCATTCGAGGTCGGCGACGGTGGCGCGGGTCCCGGGCACGACGACGAGGTCGGCGGCCGCGACCCCGGCCGGGTCGTCGACCCAGGTGACGTCGACTCCCGGTTCACAGGCGAGCGCCTCCACGTCGGTCGAGTTCGAGATCCGCGGCAGGCGAACGGCCGCCACCCGCAACCGGGTGCCAGGCGTCGTGCCGGACTCCGTGAACGAACGTGGTGGTCCGACGCGTCGTCCGACCGGCGCGGCGAGGGAATCCTCGGCGTCGAGCCACAGGTCGTCGGCGAACGGCACCACGCCGAGCGTCGGCCGCCCGGTGATCGCCTCGACCTGGCGCAGCCCGGGTTCGAGGATCGACGGGTCGCCGCGGAACTTGTTGATCACGAAACCTGCGATCAGCGCCTGATCGGCGTCGTCGAGTACCGCAGTGGTCCCGAACAGGTGGGCCAGCGAACCGCCCCGGTCGATGTCGGTCACCAGCAGCACCGGAAGTCGGGCGGCCTGCGCCAGACCGAGATTGGCGATGTCGTTGGCGCGCAGATTGATCTCGGCGACCGATCCCGCACCTTCGCAGATGACGGCGTCGAAATCCTCTCGCAGACTTGCCAATTCGTCGACGACCACGGCACGCAGACGCGCCCGCCACGCCAGGTAGTCGGCGGCCCCGACGTCACCGGCCGGCCGGCCGCGGAGGATGACATGCGAGCGGCGGTCACTGCCCGGCTTCAGCAGTACCGGGTTGAACCGGGTGGACGGTTCGAGCCCACACGCGAACGCCTGCAACGCCTGCGCGCGACCGATCTCGCCGCCGTCGAGGGTGACCACCGAGTTGTTCGACATGTTCTGCGCCTTGAACGGCGCGACGCGCACGCCGGCCCGGCTCAATGCCCGGCACAATCCGGCGACGATCAGGCTTTTCCCGGCGTCGCTGCTGGTACCGCCCACGAGCACTGCGCCACCGAGTCCGTCCACCCGGACAGCGTAGTGGTACCGAGACACCCCGCTGGGTGGCGGCGACCCCAGTGGCGTCGTTCACACGACACACCGTTCGCCTCGCGAACCGGCGGCGCTGGATACAGTGA
This sequence comes from Gordonia lacunae, assembly GCF_002149015.1. Taxonomy (GTDB): domain Bacteria; phylum Actinomycetota; class Actinomycetes; order Mycobacteriales; family Mycobacteriaceae; genus Gordonia; species Gordonia lacunae. Next base: position 24,328 of record NZ_NGFO01000047.1, read on the forward strand.
CCCCATCGAACAGGTCGACAGCCTGTCGTCGAGCAATGGGGGGTCGTCAGACGTGGAGGTCGTGCAGCCCGGATCCGTGTTCGCCGGGTATCGCGTTCTCTCGCTGCTCGGACACGGCGGTATGGGACAGGTGTGGCTCGTCGAGCATCCGACGCTGGGCCGGCGTGAGGCACTCAAGATCATCTCGCCCAACCCCGCCGACCCCAGCTTCGCCGAGCGGTTCCGCAACGAGGCCCGCACCGCGGCGGCACTCGACCATCCCGGCATCGTGACGGTCTACACACACGGCGTGGAGAACGGCAGCCCGTGGTTCTCGATGACCTACCTCGACGGCGACGACCTCACCGCCGCACCGATCCTGCCGGTCGAGGACGTGGTGACGATCGTCGGCAAGGTCGCCGACGCCCTCGACTACGCCCACACGCACCGCGTCATCCACCGCGACATCAAACCGGCGAACATCGTGATCGCCCGCGGGTCCGACGGCCGGATCACCCGCGTCACCGTGCTCGACTTCGGCATCGCCCGCCTGATGGACGGCGCGAAGATGACCGCCACCAACCTGTTCGTCGGCACCCTCGCCTACGCCGCACCCGAGATCCTCACCGGTGAGGCGGCGATACCGGCATCGGATCAGTACGCGCTCGCCTGCACGACGTTCCAGCTGCTCACCGGCACCCAGCCGTTCCCCGGACAGACCCCGATGGCGCTGATCGCCGGACACGTCAACTCCCCGGCTCCGCGGATCTCCGAGCGCCGGCCCGACCTCGCCCACCTCGATCCGGTGTTCGCACGCGCCCTCGCCAAGAATCCGGCCGACCGGTTCCCGTCGTGCTCGGAGTTCGCCGCGACGCTCTCCCGCGCCGTCGAGACCGCGCCGGCGTTCCCGCACCACCAGCCGCCAGGTCAGCACCAGCCCACCCAGCAGGCGCCGACCCAGCATCCCCCCACCCAGCAGGCGCCGCCTCATCCGGCCGCCGCCTACAACGCCCCGCCGCCCGGCGGCGGGGCGTTGTAGGCGGCGGCCGGATGAGGC
>NZ_NGFO01000048.1 GCF_002149015.1 Gordonia lacunae
GGGTGGCGTCGGGGCGGGCGGCGAGGTCACGGACGTGCTCGTCGCTGATGATGCCGTGCTCGTCGAGGAACCCGACCCCAGGCGCCCCCGCGAGGGTGGCGGCGTCGGTGACCACATGGATCACTATCTCGGCGCGCACCGCGTCGAGAACACTCTGTGGGTCGGGAATGTCGGCAGTGCAGGTCTGTTCGTTGTCGCACTGGCACTCGAATGCCTTGCGGGTCAACAGCGCGAACATCGCATCGGACTGGCGGTGCCCGCGCTTGCGCCCGTCTCGTTTGCATACCGCATCAGCGAGGACGCTGACGGCTTTGGCTGAGATCCGCACGTTCTCTGCCGACATGACGGCGGTGAGTTCGGCGGTGCCGTCGGGCAGTTCGTGGGTCCACACCCCACGTCGGTCCATCGCGTCTTTGCGGCGTTGGCGTACCGCATCCGGATCGTGGCGGAACACGAGGCGGTCGACCATGTCCCGCAACCGCGCCCGATCCCACACACCGCTGCGGCGGCGCAGAGTATCGGCGATCTCGGCGTCGAGGGCGGGGATGATGGGGTCGTCGGCGGGGATCAGCTCGGTGCGGGAGAGGATCAGCCGGATCTGCCACTGCGACAGGATCCCGTCACGCAAGGTGTCCGCGGTGTCGGGGAGCCGGTCACGCAGGGCGATTGCCTCGTCGATCAAGATTTCGGCCTGCCGTCGTGACACGGCGGCTTGGCGGGCGATCCGGGCGGCGCAGTCGGCGTGGCCGTCCATCACGAAGCCTGAGGCGCTGGTGGTGACGAGCCGGTCGGTCATCGCCGCGATCGTCTGATATCGATGCCAGGCGAGATAGGACTCTCCGCGTCGGGTGGCGTCGAGGCCGGCCATCAACATGACCAAGTCGGTCTCGGCCGCGCGGGCAGGATCGACCCCGGCGACGAACTCGCCCGACAGATCGGTCCACACCCTCACAACGCCCCCCGACGCCTATTTCGTCACCCGCCCCGACCAGGGTGATCCGCTACAGATCAATGTAAACCCGACCACCGACAATCCCCGATGAGTCTCGACAGTAGATCGCATCATCGTCGTGACGGGTTGCGACGCTTGCGGATTCACGGGTCGGCGTAGCTGGGGTGGGGACGGCACGGCGCCTCGCTTCGCTCGGGGCTCTCAACCAGCAGGGGGCGTCGCGAAGGGTCCTGCCACGCATCGCAACAGGACCCTTCGCGAAGCTCGCTCCTCAGCGGGCGAGCTTGAGCACCTCACCCCAGCCGATCCGCGAGCCGGTGCGCAGGATGGATCGCTGGTAGATCCGCGCCGCGATCCAGGTGGCGGCCGCACAGGCGGCACCCATCAGTCCGAAGGTGACGATGATCTGGACCGCATCGGTGTCGCCGGTCGCGATGCGCATCGGCATGAGGGCCGCGCTGAACGGCGGTATCCAGCTGAGTACCTCGATCAGCGTCGAATCCATCGCCTGCACCCCGAAGATGCCGGAGTACAGCACCGCGACCGCGAGGAACGTCAGCGGGGCCGACGACGAGTTCAGCTCCTCCTGCCGGGAGACGATGGCCCCGGTCGCCGCATAGAGCGAGGAGAAGAACAGGAAGCCGAGGAGGAACCAGGCGATCACCGCCGCGAACATCCCGATGGCGGCACCCGGGAGGGTGAGTATTCCGGTCGCGGTGCCCGCGATCAACGCGGTGGCGCCGAGGAGGACCACCTGTCCGAGGGCGACGACGCCGATGCCGATGATCTTGCCCCACAACAGGTGCAGCGGCTTGATGGTCGCCAGCAGCAACTCCACGACACGCGACGTCTTCTCCTCGACGACGCCGACGGCGACCATGGTGCCGCCCATCATGATCGCGGTGACGAGCAGCACCACGCCGACCATCGCGATCAGCAGACGCTGGCCCTCGTCGGGGTTGTCCGGCTCGGTCTGCGAGACCGAGATGTCCACGGTGGGCAGCGTTGTGGCGTCGACGCCGCGCTCGGCCAGGGCGGCCGACAGGTTCGCCTGGGACACCGCGGTGCGGATGGGGCCCTCCAGCGCCGGTTCGAGGCTGTCCTTGGTGATGATCACATACGACCCCGGCGTCTCCCCGGGCACCAGCGCGGCCTTGACGTCACCGCTGACGACCCGATCGCGTGCCTGCTCGACGGTGTCGGCCGGTTCGGTGGCGATGGTGGTGCCGGAGGCCTCGCCGACGGACACGATGGACTCGGTGACGGCGGTCGGCTGACCGACGACGGCGACTTTCTCGACGTCGTCACCGCCGGAGAACAGATTGATGATGATGGCTCCGGCGACGATCACGATCATCAGCAGCGCCGTACTGACGACGAAGGACTTCGTCTTGGCGCGAGTGGTGATCTCGCGCGCGGCCACGAGCCGGATCGTCTGTGCGGCAGATGCTCTGGGGTCGGAAGCGGTGGCGGTCACCGGGGTGTCGGGAAGCGTGGTCATGCGGATACCACCTCTCGGAACAGGTCGGTCAAGGACGGTGTCGAGGTCGCGAACCGGTGCACCGGCCCGTTCTGGAGTGCGGTCGACAGGATCAGCTGATCGTCGGCGGCCTCGGGGTCGATCAGCAGGCGGGTCGTCTCGCCGTAGTCGACGCGGCGGACGCCGGGCAGGGCGTCTGCCCACGCGACATCGGCTCGCGGGCCGGTGATCTCGAGCGTGATGCCGTCGCGGGCCCGGAGGTCGTCGACGGTTCCGAGAGCACGCATCTCGCCACGGGCGATGATGCCCACCCGGTTGCAGAGGCGCTGGACGAGGTCGAGCTGATGCGACGAGAAGATCACCGGAATGCCCTCGGCAGCTTTCTCCTTGAGCACATCGCTCATCACGTCGACGGCGACGGGGTCCAGGCCGGAGAAGGGTTCGTCGAGCACCAGGACGCTGGGGTCGTGGACGAGGGCGGCGGCGAGCTGGACCCGCTGCTGGTTGCCGAGGCTCAGATCGGCGACGTTGTCGTCGTAGCGTGCACCCACACCGAGGCGGTCGGTCCATCGCTGCACGGAGTCCTGCGCCTCGGCCGCCGACATCCCGTGCAGGCGGGCGAGGAAGGTCAGCTGTTCGCCGACCTTCATCTTGGGATACAGACCGCGTTCCTCGGGCATGTACCCGATCCGTCGACGCAGGTCGAGGTCGATGGGCCGGTCGCCCAGGCGGACCTCACCCGCGTCGGCGGCCAGGACACCGAGGATGATCCGCATGGTCGTGGATTTGCCGGCGCCGTTGCTGCCGACGAAACCGAAGATCTCGCCGGGATCGACGGAAAAGGTCATGTCGCGCAGCGCGACGAGGTCTCCGTAGCGTTTGTGGAGCCCGTCGACGATCAGTGGTGCGGTCACGGCGCACTCTCCTCACTGGTGATGGTGGTCGGGTCGGATGACAGTGCTTCGAGATCTTCCGGATCGGGATCGGCCATCCACCAGGCGGTGAGCATGGTCGGTACACAGATCGCGGACAGGACGAGGGTGATGAGCAGGATCGCCGAGCCGTACACCGCCTGGCCCGACACCTCGTCGCCGAAGCTGAGGACGACGAGCACCGCGTAGGGGATGAACATCAGGCAGTACAGGACGGTGAAACCGATGGACCGGGCCGAATTGCGTTGCGCCACCTGGATCTCGTCGAGTGCGGTGACCGGGGTGTCGGCGATCGAGCCGGTGACGATCCGCATCAGGTACAGCGTCGTCACGATGCCGGCGAGGCCGATCAGGAAGGGGACCAGGAACAGCCCGGTGTCGACGAAGGCGATGACCGAACTGACGATCAGGATGACCGCGAACAGCGCTTGCACGACCACGAGCCGACGGTAGGTCCGCCGGGTGCGCCAGGAGGTGAGCCGGTGGGCGTTCTTGTCGTTGAACTCCTGATGCCGGCGACCCCGCCATTCCTCGTAGCGGCGCCAGAGCGCCGGCGTGGCCTCTTCGGGGATGGCCGAGTAGGGGTCGGTCATCGTTCACCTCCGGTGTCGTCGGTGGGGATGCTGTGGACGGGTTGTGGTTCTGGTGCTGTCGGCGACGGTTCGCGCCGGTAGAGCGCCGCCGACATCGCGCCGAACTCGCGCCGGCTGAAGACCGCTTCGACCGGCAGGTCGAAGACGTCGCAGATGCGGAAGGCGAGGTCGAGGCTCGGATAGTTGTCGCCCCGTTCGAGTGCGCCCACCGACTGCACGTTGATGCCGACGAGGGCGGCGAGTTCGGCCCGCGACATCCGACGCTCGGCGCGAAGCACGCCGATGCGGTTGTAGATGGGAAGCTTTTCCCCACGGCGTATTGGACTCACCTGACTCAGTGTTGTGAAAACACAACAGCTTGTCAAGAGAGGGCAATCCGCCGGCGTCAGGTCAGCGTGCGGACACCCCGAGCAGCTCGGCCGCGACCCGGGCCGCCTCACGTCCGGCCCGATTGGCGCCGATCGTCGACGCCGACGGACCGTAGCCCAGCAGCTGGATCCGCGGGTCGGCCTCGACGACCGTCGCGAGGCGCCCCGTCATGGTGATCCCGCCACCCGGCGCGCGCAGGCGCAACGGGGCGAGATGGTCGATGGCGCTGCGGAATCCGGTGTTCCAGAAGATGACGTCGACGTCCAGGTGCTCGGGAGCACCCGGACGCCCGAGGGCCTCGGCGGCGCGGGCGTCGCAATCCCAGCACACGCCGGTCTCGGTGATGCGGGTGAACATCGGGCGCCATTCCAGGATTCCGTCCCGCTTCGCCGCCGCGATCGCCGGGGTGAGAGCCAGCCCGGTCACCGACACCACCGACGTCGGGGGCAGCCCGGCGCGCACACGCCGTTCGACGCGTGCGACGGCCTCGCGTCCCTGCTCCGGGGTGAACGGCTCGGAATTGAACACCGGCTCGCGCCGGGAACACCAGAACGTCTCGGCGCCGGGCGCCGTCCGGGCGATCTCGATCAGCAACTGGATCGCGGAGATGCCCGCACCGACCACCAGGACGCGCTGGTTCTCGAACTCTCCCGGCGACGTGTAGTCGTGAGTGTGCAGCTGCCGGCCGCGGAAGTCGGCCGCGCCGGGGATGTGCGGGATGAACGGCCGATCCCAGGTGCCGGTGGCGTTGACGACCAGGTTCGACGTGACCGAACTGCCGTCACCCAGCTCGGCGCGGAAGCCGTCGGCCTCGCGACGTACGGCGCGCACATGCACCGGCCGATGGACGGTGAGGCCGAACTTCTCCTCGTACCGGCCGAAGTAGTCGGGGACGGCCGTCGCGGCGGGCAACTCGTCGCAGTCCAGGCCGAGCGCCTCGACCAGACCCCAACCGGGCAGGTCATGGACGCGGTTGGCGGTGGCCAGGGTCAGCGTCGGCCACCGGAACTGCCAGGCGCCGCCGGGTCCGGGAGCGTGGTCGAGCATCTGATAGCGATCACCGAGCCCGAAGCGATGGAGGAAGTAGGCCGCCGAGAGCGCGGCTTGTCCGCCGCCGATGATCAGCACATCCGTATGCGGGGCCGGCTGTGCGCCGGTCGGGGGGATCTGCACGTCACCACCTTGTCACGCCGTGCCGCTGCCACGACCGACAGCGCGGGTGTGGTCGGTAGGCTTGGGGCCCATGATCCACTCCACCACCGACGAATCGGTCGTCACGATCGAGTTGGACCGGGTAGACAAGCGCAACGCCTTGAACGAGGAGATGCTCTCGGGCCTGTCCGGCGCCTTCGATGCCGCGCTCGGCGCCGGTGCCCGCGCGATAGTCGTGACCGGTCGGGGGCCGGTCTTCAGCGCCGGCGCCGACCTGTCCGGCCCGGTGTACGACAAGGGATTCCTGGACATCCTCGTCCGCACCCTGCAGCAGATCGAGACCGCGCCGGTGCCCGTGATCGCGGCACTCAACGGCTCGGCGATCGGCGCGGGGCTGCAGCTGGCGATGGCCGCCGACCTCCGCGTGATGGCACCGGACGCCATCGCGGGCATACCGGCAGCGAAAATCGGTGTCGCCGTGGATGAGTGGACGATCCGGCGACTGGTGTCGCTGGTGGGGGCGGGGCAGGCCCGGGGCATGCTGATCGGGTGCGACCCGCTCGGTGCCGACCGGGCCCATGCACTGGGCTTCGCGAACCGCATCGGCGATCTGGTCGATGCCCAGCACTGGGCGCACACGATCGCCGACCTCGCGCCGCTGACTCTCCAGCATTACAAGCTCGTTCTCAACGGCGACGGTGCGCGCGACGCGGCGCCTGACGACCGGACCGCGGCCATGCTGCGGGCGTGGGAGAGTGCCGACCTGCAGGAGGGCCGCGCGGCCCGCGCCGAGAAGCGCGCGCCTCGTTTTCTCGGGTCCTGATCCGCGGAGTACGCCGCTACCTGCGGTGAATCGGCCCGCTGCCGGCATGAAGAGGTGTGGCGGTCGCCCGGTGCCGTTCGGCGATCAGTTGCGCCGCGATGGCCACGGCCGCCTCGCCGGGTGTGTGCCCGCCGAGGTCGAGTCCCAGCGGTGAGCGCAGCCGGGCTAGTTGCTCGTCGTCGAGGCCCGCGTCGCGGAGGCGTTGACGGCGGTCGTCGACGGTCCGCCGCGACCCGAGCGCACCGACGAAACCGAGCGTCGACGAGGCGAGTGCGACCCGCAGGGTCGGGACGTCGAACTTCGGGTCGTGCGTCATCACGCAGATCGCGGTCGACGAACCGACGCGTCCGTCCCGGATCTCGCCCGCCAGATAGCGATCCGGCCACCCGACGACGACGTCGTCGGCGTCGGGAAACCGCGCGCGGGTGGCGAACACCGGCCGTGCGTCGACAACCGTCACCCGCATCCCGAGACTCGTCCCGAGTGAGCTGAGCGCACGGACGAAGTCGTTGGCGCCGATCAGGATCAGCCGCGCCGGTGGGGCGAAGGTCTGCACGAAGGTCCGGGGACGTTCGTCGGACGGGGCATCGCAGTCGTCGACCCCGATGAGCCCGCTGCGGCCGGTGGCGAGCAGATCGGCGACGTCGTGGTCGAGACGACGCCAGGACGGCTGCACCGCCGCCGTGGCGAGGTACCAGTCGGTGTCGTCGGTGAGGGTCGTGGCCCAGGAGATCGGTTCGTCGTCGTCGAGTGCGGCGACCAGGCGGGTGAGGTGCGCTCGGCGCTCGGCGGTCGGGGCCACCCGCTCGACCAGGACCTCGATCTGTCCGCCGCAGGTGAGGCCCGGCGCGGGGTCCTCCGGATCGTCGACGCCGTAGTGTTCGACCACCGCGACGCCGTCGGCCAGGACGTCGCGTGCGGTGTGCACGAGCGCGGATTCGACGCAGCCGCCGGACACCGAACCGATGACGGTGTCGTCCTCGGTCACGATCATCGCGGCGCCCAGCTCGCGGGGAGCTGATCCCGTGGTGCCGACGACCCGGCAGAGCGCAACCGGCCGCGCGTCACCGGTGTCGAGGAGTTCGGTCAGGGACCGCAGGACGTCGCGCATGTGCTCCAGTGGACCAGAAGATCACCGTGCCGACCAGGTGGCCGGCGACCCGACGTCCTCACCGGCGCCGGCTCTTGGTCAGCGCCACGGGGTCCAAGGCGTTGCGCGACCATTGCGCCGCCATCGCGAGGCTGGCCGCGCGGCCGGAATGTACATGGTGGAACGCCGAGTGCGCCGCCCGGTCGGGATCATGGGCGGCGATGGCGGCCAGCATCTCCTCGTGTTCGCGGCACTGAACGCCCGGGTCGCGGTCCTTGGTCAGGTGGAACAGCCACTGCGTGCGCGCCTCGAGCGGTCCGAGGACGTTCTCCAGCAACGGGTTTCCCGCCAGGTCCACGATGATCGTGTGGAACCGGGAGTTGGCGGCGGCGATCGCCGGCTTGTCGTCACGCGCCGTCGCGTCGCGAGCGATCTCCAGCTGATCGGCGAGCAGGGCGAGTCCGGCCGGATCGGCACGTTCGGCGGCCAACCGGGCGGCCAGCACCTCGAGGCTCTCGCGGACGTCGAACAGGTCGCGCACGTCGTCGGCCGTGAACGGTGCGACGATCGCGCCCTGACGGGGCACCATCACGACCAGACCGTCCTGCTGAAGTCGCTGCATCGCCTCGCGGAGGGGGATACGGGACACCTCGAGTTCCACGGCGAGATCGCGTTCCACCAGTCGGGTGCCGGGTGCCAACTCGAGACCGACGATCCGCCCACGCAACACTTCGTAGGCACGATCGCTCAGCGACTTCCTGGCCGGGGTGTGGACGGCTTTGGTCACGGCTCTCCCTTCGGTGTGGCGAGGGCCAGCGTACCCCCGGAGCAGTTAACGGTATACCGTTAACTGCTCCCTTACGGCGGCGTAATCCGTCCGCAATGAACCGCGCGGATTCTCTTCATAACGGTATACCGCTACGAGGTAGCCTCGTCGACCAGGAGAAATCCATTGAAACGTACCCTCCCCATCGCACTGATCGCCGCCGGCGCGCTCGCGCTCGGAGTGACCGGCTGCGGATCGTCCGGCTCGGCTGCCGACGACGACACGCTGTCGGTCGGGGTCTTCCTGCCCGGCTCGGTCAACGACACCGGCTTCATGGAGTCGGCGTATGCCGGCGTCAACAGGATCAAGGATCAACTCGGCGATCAGGTCGACATCAGCTACGTCGAGCAGGTCGCCGCGGCCGACTATCAGCAGGCATTGCAACGGTTCGCCTCGGAGAACGAGTTGGTGATCTCGGTGGGCGGGCAGACCGATGCCGACCTGCGGAAAGTCGCGCCGCAGTTCCCGGACGTGACGTTCGTCGAGATCGGCGGTCCGGCGGATGCCGAGCCGATGGCGAATCTCGCGTACTACGACCCGCAGCAGGCCGAGGCCGAGTTCGTGGCCGGGGCGGCATCGGCAGCAGCCTCGACGACCGGCACGATCGGGTTCGTCGGGGGTGTCGAACTCCCGGCGATCGTGAACGCGGCGAAGGCCTTCGAGAACGGCGCCGAGTTCGTCCGACCTGGCGTCCGGGTTCTGGCGCCGCAGTATGTCGGTGACTTCAACGATCCGGCGAAGGCCAAGCAGGCCGCGTCGGCGGCCTATGCCGGTGGTGCGGATGTGCTCAGCCAGATCGTCAACCTCGGCAAGCAGGGCATCGAGCAGGCCGCGAAGGAGACCGGCAACCGGATGAGTGGCGGTCCCATCCCGGGCGACTGCACCAACCCGGTGTACATCGGTTACGTCAAGACCGACATCGGCACGGAGGTCGAGTACGCCGTCAGGTCGGTCCTCGACGGCACGTGGGAGGCCGCGCAGGTCCCGTTCGGCCTGACCAGCGACAAGGGCGGCACCGACTACCTCGTGTGCTCGACCGTCCCGGCCATCGCCCAGGCGGTCGACCGCGCGAAGACCGCCATCGCCGACGGCTCCGTCGCACCGTACTGAGGTCGCCGACGATGACGACCACCACGGACATCCCGGTGACCGGGGGAGACTCGCTGCTCAGGCTCGACTCGGTGGCGAAGACCTTCGGCACGGTGCGCGCGCTCCACGACGTGACCATGGCGGTCCGTGCGGGTTCGGTTCACTGCATCCTCGGAGAGAACGGCGCCGGCAAGTCGACCCTGTGCAACACCATCTTCGGGACAGTGTCCCCCGACCGCGGCCGGATGATGCTCGAGGACGACGAGTACCGGCCGCGCGGCCCGGCCGATGCCATCGATTCCGGTGTGGCCATGGTGCATCAGCACTTCTCACTGATACCGACGATGTCCGTCGCGGACAATCTGGTCCTCGGATCCGGGGGATTCCGGCGGCCGCTGCGTCAACTGCGCGAGGACCTCGACCGGATCGCCGACGACTACGGGCTGGGGGTCGATCCGACGGCGATGGTGCGAGATCTCAGTGTCGTTGCGCGACAACGGGTCGAGATCGTCAAATCGCTGCTGGCCGGCCCGCGGCTCATCCTGCTCGACGAACCGACGGCCGTCCTCGACCCCGCCGAGATCGATGCGCTCATCGAGACGTGTCACGCGCTGGCGTCGAGTGGGAAGTCGGTCGTGCTGATCACCCACAAGCTCGGCGAGGTCGCCCGCGTGGCCGACGAGGCCACCGTGCTCCGGGCCGGCACCGTCGTCGGCGGGGGACCGCTCGCCGACATCACCCGGGAGGAACTGCTCGAGATGATGCTCGGCGAGGCCACGCCGCTGGCCGACGCCCTACGACCGGCCCGCCGCCCGGCCGTCGACACATCCGTGGCTGACGACGCGCCGATCTGCCTGCGGGTCAACGGTGTCCGGGTTGCTCACGCGGACGGCCGCGTCGCCCTGTCGGGGGTGGACCTCGCGGTCCGCGCCGGCGAGATCGTGGGTGTCGCCGGCGTCGAGGGCAACGGTCAGTCGGAACTGACCTCGGTGCTGTCGGGTGCGTTACGGCCCGACGAGGGGACCGTGACGGTCGACGGCGAGGATCTGACAACGGCGACGCAGGCCCGCCGGACACGTGCCGGCCTGGCGGTGATCCCAGAGGACCGTCACGCCGAGGGCATGATCGGTGCGATGAGCGTCGCCGAGAACTTGGCGTTGCCCCGGTTGCCGCAGTACCGGCGGTGGTGGCTGCTCGACCGATCCCGCATGCGAGCCGACGCGCAGACCGCGATCGCCGAGTTCGACGTCCGTGCCCCCGGCCCGGATGCGCCCCTCGGGAGTCTGTCCGGCGGCAACCAGCAAAAGGTGGTCCTCGCAAGGGAACTCGGCACACCCGGGCTGCGCGTCGTGGTCGCCGCACAGCCGACCCGCGGCCTCGACGTCGGTGCCGTCGCCTTCGTCCTCGACCGGCTGCGCGCGGCCGCCGACCTCGGCGCCGCCGTGCTCGTGACCTCGAGCGAACTCGACGAGTTGCTGTCGGTGTGCGATCGCATCGTCGTCGCCTACCGGGGTGGACTCCACGGGTCCGTCGACACCCGATCACCGCACGCCGCCCGCGAGATCGGCAACCTACTCACCGGAGTCGAATGATGGACACCGTCAACACAATTCGGTCGCACCTGTCGAGAGTGGCCGCACACCCCCGTGACCTCAGCCTCCGCAACCCCGTCGTGGTCGGACTCGGCGCGGTCGTGATCTCGGCCGCCGTGGGCCTTCTGCTCGCCGCGGCCGCCGGCGCGGATCCGGCCACCGCGATCGAGGCCCTCGTCGACGGCACGCTGGGATCGCCGTTCGCCGTGGGCACCTCGATGAACAGCGCCGCCGTCCTCATGCTGGTCGCGATCGGATTCACGATCGCCTACCGGGCCGGACTGGTCAACGTCGGCGGCGAAGGACAGATCTGCCTCGGCGGTATCGCCGCGACGGCGGTCGGGGTCTCCCTCCCGGACGGCGTGTCTGCGGTGCTGGCCATCCCGCTGACACTGGCAGCCGCGGTACTCGGCGGCGCCCTGTGGGCAGCGATCGCCGCCTGGTTGAAGGTCCGACGGGGTGCCAGCGAGATCATCACCACTCTGCTGCTGAACTTCGTCGGCCTCGCGTTGGTCGTGCTCATGGTGCACGAGGAAGGTCTGCTTCGGCAGCCGGTGACGTCGTCGGAGACGCTGCCGCAGTCGGAATCCCTCGCCGAGTCGACGCATCTCCCGCTCCTGGGCCTGACGAAGAATCCGGCCACGATCGCGATCGTGCTCGCCGTCGGACTCGCCGTCGTCGTCGCGACCCTGCTGCGGTACAGCGCGATCGGAATCCGTCTGCGGGCCGTGGGCCTGTCGCCGTCGGCGGCGGCGCGGCTCGGTGTGCCGATCGACCGCACCGCGTTCCTCGGGCTCACCACTGCGGGAGGATGTGCCGGTCTGGCGGGCGGATTGCTCGTCACCACTGCGCCGTTCGTGCTGGCCGAGGGGTTCTCGTCGGGGTTCGGATTCAGCGGCCTGGTCGTCGGACTGCTGGCCCGAGGGTCGATGATCGCGGTCGCCGGGGTCTCGCTCCTGTTCGGTTTCCTGGTCTCGGGTGGGATCAACCTGCAACTCGAGGCGGGTGTCCCGTCGTCGACGATCACCGTCGTCCAGAGCGTCCTCATCATCCTGATCGCCGCCACCGCCTGGTGGGCGTCATCATCGCCGACGAAGCCCGCCGCAACCGCGGACACACACTGCGGCACGCCGGCCCCCGCTATCGAGGAGGTGCCGGCATGAACGCCACCATGATCACCGAGATCTTGGCCAGCGGTGTGGCCTTCGCGATCCCGCTGCTGCTCGCCGCTGCCGGCGAGTCCGTCAGCGAACGGGCCGGGGTCCTCAACCTCAGCATGGAGGGCATCATGCTGTGCGGCGCGTTCAGCAGCGTCCTCGTCTCGGTCACCACCGGCTCGGCGCTCCTCGGCGCCCTCGCCGGGGTCGGCGCCGGGCTCGCCTTCGGGGTGATGAACGCCCTCCTCAGCGTCCGGTGCCGGGCCGACCAGATCGTGATCGGTGTGGCCGCGAACGCACTCGCGCTCGGGCTCACCACCTTCGGGGCGCGCATCCTGCTCGGCGACGGCAAGGGCAACAACGTTCCCGCATTCGACGACATCCACATCTCCGTGGTGAGCGACCTCCCCGTCATCGGGCCCGCCCTGTTCGGGCAGACCGTCCTCGGATATCTCTGCCTCCTGGTGGTCGCGGGACTGGCGATCGTCTTCTCCGGCCGCACCATGATCGGCATCCGAGTGGACGCCGTTGGTGAGGATGCGACCTCGGCGGGCTGGACCGGGTTGGCTGTCAACAGGATTCGCGTACTGGGCGTGATGATCTCGGCCGGCGCCGGGGGGCTGGCCGGTGCCCAGCTCGCACTGTCGGATGTCCGGTCGTTCAGCGAGAACATGACCGCGGGAATGGGATACCTCGCCGTCGTCGCGGTGATCGCCGGACGCTGGAAGATCACCGGAATTCTCGTCGCCGTCCTGTTCTTCGGCGTGGCCCGGGCCCTGCAGTTCGCACTGCCCGCGGTCGGCGTCGACATCCCGTACGCACTCCTGGTGATGCTCCCGTACATCATCGCGATCGTCGCCGTCGCCGGCCTGGTCGGCGGACGCACGGCGCCGTCGTGTCTCACCGTTCCCTACGTCGGTCGTGTCTGACGTGCGCGAAACCACCTGCGAGAGAGAGGGCCTGTCATGGCCATTATCCTGACCCATTCCGATGTCGCCGGACTGATCGATCGGGCGGCGGTGCACACCGCGGTCGAACAGGCGCACATCGACCTGTCGACCGGTGCCGCTGCCAATCCCGCGCCGGCGATGCTGCCGATCGACTCCGGGACCGTCCTGCCGATGGCGGCGTCGGCCCGCCGGTGCCGGGCCAGCGCGGTGAAGATGCTGTCCGACATGCCGTTCAATCGTGAGTCGGGGGGTCCGGCGCAACGGTCGACCATCTTGCTCATGTCCGCCGACACCGGTGAGTGCGAGGCGGTGATCGACGGGCGGCTGATCACGGCGATCCGCACCGCCGCGGCGAGCGCCGTCGCGACCGCGCATCTGGCCCGCGCCTCGAGCACGGTGCTGGGCCTGATCGGTGCCGGCACGCTGGCGGTCGAGCACACCCGGGCGATCGCGCGGGTGCGGCCGCTGGAGAAGGTGGCCGTGTGGTCGCGCAGTGCGGCCACGGTGGACCGGTTCCGCACCGCGGTGGCCGACCTCGATCTCGAGGTGGCCGTGGCCGACTCACCGCGCCATGTGGTCTCGACCGCCGACATCGTCTGCACACTCACCCCGTCCCGTGAGCCGATCGTCGAGGGGGCGTGGTTCCGCGCCGGCATGCATCTGAACGTCGTCGGTGCGCCGCCCAGAGCCGATCATCGGGAGGTCGACGGTGCGGGCATGGCCGCGGCCCGCCTCGTCGTCGACAGCCGGCCGACAGCGCTGGCGAAGTCCGGCGACGTCGTTCTCGCGATCGGTGAGGGCCACCTCGCGGCCGACGACATCGCGACCGAACTCGGCGATGTGATCGTCGATCCCGCGCGTGGCCGGCAACGCGACGAGGACATCACACTGTTCGACTCGGTCGGGATCGGGCTGCAAGACCTCGTCACCGCACGACTGTTGGTCGATGCCGCGCTGGAACGGGGTGTCGGCACCCGGGTGGAGCTGGCCGGATGAGCATCCCGGACCGGGAACGAGAGTTGTTGCGGCGCGCCATCGACCTGGCGGGTGAGGCGGGCGAGAGAGGCAACCGGCCGTTCGGCAGTGTGATCGTCGCCGACGGCCTCGCCGTGGCGGAGGGCCGCAACGAAGTCGGGTCCTCCGGCGACATCAGCGCCCACGCCGAACTCGTGGCACTCCGTCGGGCGGTCGACGCCGGGCATGCCGAACGGCTGGCCGGCGCGACCGTGTACGCCAGCGGCGAGCCCTGCCCGATGTGTGCGGCCGCGTGCGTGTGGGCGGGTGTCGGCCGGATCGTCTTCGCCGCGTCGACCGCAGCGTTCACCGCGGTCATTCCCGACGGCCCGCATTTCCGGTTGTCCTGCGCGGAGGTGATCGCGGCCGGTGACACCGGGATCGTCGTGGACGGACCCCACCTCGAAGTGGAGGCGCTGGAGATGATGGCGCGCCACGCCGGCTAGCGTCTGCGCGCTACTCGCCGAGAACGCGCCGCAGGTAGTCGTTGGCGAACACCCGGGACGGGTCGTAACGGTCTCGGACTGAACGGAATTCGTCGAACCGCGGATAAACGCTGCGCAGGTACCCGGCGTCGCGGGTGTGCATCTTGCCCCAGTGCGGCCGGCCGCCCAGGTCGGTGAGGATGGCTTCGACGTCGGCGAAATAGGCGGCCGAATCGGCGGGATCGTCCCGGTGGTACCGATGCACGGCGATGTAACCACTGGTACGGCCCGAGGCCGTGGACAGCATGAGGTCGTCTGCGGCGGCGGCGCGAACCTCGATGGGGAAGCTCACGAGATAGTCGCGTCGGTCGAGCAGGGCGCGGATCTCGGTCAGTGCCGCCGGCACGGCGTCGAGGTCGATGGCGTATTCCATCTCGCGGAACCGGACGTCGCGGTCGGAGACGAACACGCCGGTGGAGGAGTCGGTGAACTCCCGCGCGGAGAGTGCGCGACCGGTGACACCGTTGATGGCCGGTACCAGCTTGGGTGCGCGCGCGCCGATCTCGCACAGGAGGCGCAGCGCTTTGTTGCTCAGCAATTCGTCGTCGATGCAGCGCTTGATGCGTGACGGGCCGGTGAGCGGGGCGTCGGGGCCGACCCGGGTATTCGTCTTGACCAGTGCGCAATTGGTGTGCGGGAACAGGTAGAACTCATGATGATCGGTGCTCGCGACGCGTTCGTGGAAGGCCGCGATCGCCGCGTCGGCGGTCTCGGGCCCCTCGACGGCGTGCAACCGGAACTCGTCCACACACTCGATGGTCAGCTCCACGACGACGCCGAGGGCGCCGAGACCGAGCGCGACGGCCTGGAGGTCGGGGTCGGCTGAGGTCAGCGTGACGATGTCGCCGGTGCCGGTGACGACTGTCGCGCCGACGATCTGGGTGCTGATGCCGCCGAAGGCCAGCCCGGTGCCGTGGGTGCCGGTCGAGGTGGCGCCCGCGATGGTCTGCCGGTCGACGTCGCCGAGATTGGTCATCGCGAGACCGAGAGGTGTAAGAAGTCCTGGGATCTCGTGGAGATGGGTACCGGCCCGCACGGTCACGCGGTGGCCGTCGGCCGACACGAGGCCACGCAGGCCCGACAGCTCGAGCTGCACATCGTCGGCAACGGCGATCGGGGAGAAGCTGTGCCCCGCGCCCACGGTCTTCACCGTGCCGCCGCGCGCCGCTGCCTCCCGGACGATGCCGGCGATCTCCGCCGCGCTCGTCGGGCTGACGACGCGGTTCGGTGAGCACCCGGCGGTACCGCCCCAGTTCCGCCAGGCGTGCGTCGAACGCGCCGCGGTCCCGTTCACAGGAAGCACTTGCCCTCTCCTCGGTAGGTCGGCACGACCTCGCTCACCGTGGCCCGCCCGGCATCGTCCCGGTCGATGATCGCGACCTCGCGAGCGCGTTCGCACACCTCGCCGGACTTGGTGTGCCGGAACCATACCCGGTCCCCGATGGCGATCTGGTCGGCCGCCGTGCCGCGCAGCGGCGTCTGCACCTCACCGGCGGCCTCGGTACCGACATAGGTGAGGCCGGACGGCCACACCGGTGTCGGCAACCGGTCGGCGGCGGGTGGGCCGGACGCGATCCAACCACCGCCCGCACAGGTCACGATGCCGGGCGCCGGGCGCCGGACGACGTCGAGCCCGAACGCCAGTGCGGGTGCGGGCCGGAACCGCTCATAACCGTCGAACAGGTGGCCGCCGAACAGCCCACTGCCGGCGGCGATGTCGGTGACTGCACGATCTCGGGCGGTCTCTTCGAGGGATCCGGTGCCGCCGGCGTTCACGAACTCCAGATCCGCGATCTGACGCAGTTCCGCGATCACCTTGCCCCGACGCCGGCGCAGCTCGGCCATCGAACGGTGCTGCATCGCGCGGACCGCGCGGTTGGCCAACGCCTTACCGGGGACCGCATCGGCCACCCCGGCCACCTGCGCCTCATAGGACATGACCCCGACGAGGTAGAAGCCGGGCCGCGCCACGACGGCGCGGGCGAGTTCGAGTGCGTCCCGGCGCGAGTGCACCGGCGAGCGGCGCACGCCGATGTGTACCCGCCCGGCCAGCAGGCGGTATGACGCGTCGAGGTCGATGGCGACACGGATGGGCGGGCGGGCGCCGGCGGACACGACGGAATCGATGACGTCGAGCTGGTCGACGGAGTCCACGAGCACGCTCACCCGGCTCGTCGCGACCTCGTCGGCGACCAAGGCCGCCAGCGCATTCCGCCGCACGCTGGGATAGCCCATCAGCACCTCGCCGATTCCCGACCGGGTGGCCAGCCAGTGCGCCTCGGCCAGGTCATAGGCGAGTACACCGTGAAAGCCGGTGCGCCCGACGACGTCCTCGATGACCGAGCGGACGCGGACGGACTTGGTGGCCAGACGGATGGGGACACCTGCCGACCGTCGGGTGAGGTCGGCGACGTTGTGCTCCAGGGCGGCCCGGTCGAGTGCGAGGACCGGGGCGTCAATCCCCGCGTCGGCGACCGCCTGATCAATTGCCGCCCAGTGGGAGTCGGGATCGGTCAGCCACGGGTCGGGCGTCGTCCGACTCGCCGGGGGCGCGTCGGGGGCGTCACTCGAAGCTGACATGGCTCATGAGCTGATCGGCGATCGAACGGATGATCGCGTCGACGACCTTGTCGTCGGCGGTGCTGAGGTAGACGAGGGTGATGGAGTTGGTCGCCGCGATGATGAGGGGGCCGAGGTCCTCGACCGGTGTGGTCCAGACGATGGGCGTGAGGTCGGCCATAGCCCGGAGCCCCGCCGACGCCACCCGGTAGAGCTGCTCGTACATGTGCTTGCCGATCTGCTGCAGCTCCGGATGGTTGTGGGCGTAGATGCCGAGAGCGATGGCCGCCTGCATCCGGCCCGGGTCGGCCTTCAACAGGTCGTAGAACGCGTGGAACTGGCGCACCATGCTCAACCGGATCGTCTCCAGCCCGGGCTCCGATCCGTAGTCGGCGGCGGGCAGCACGGCGTGCAGCATGCGCTCGATGTCGGTGGGCACCGCCGTCTCCATCACCGCGCACAACAGTGCGGTGCGGCTCTCGAACGCGTAGTGGAAGCTCGCGAGCGGCATCCCGGCGTGGGCGCAGATGCGACGGGTCGTCGCGCCCTCGACCCCGTGATCGGCGATCACGCGGTACGCCGATTCGATGAGCGCGCTTCGACGTTGGTCGACGGACATCCGTGCCACTGCGGTGACTTCCTGACCGCATGCGCCGGCGCATGCTCGGTGGACAATGCTCGGTGGAGCCTATCAGTGCCGGTGAGGCACACAATGCGCTTCACGCACTACTGTGTGGACGTGACCTCCACGACCGGTAGAAAAGGCGCGACCGACCTGCGCCACGATGTCCTCGCCCGCGTGGGTTCGGCAGGAGTGGCGGTGGCCGATGCCGTCGTCGGGCGGCTCGCGGCCGAAGGACTCGGCCCCGCCCGCGCGCTCGGCGCGTCCCGTGAGGACATCGCGCCGCACATTCTCCACAGCCCGCACCAGCGCGACGGCGCCTTCGACAACCTGGAACCCCCGTCGATCGCCGACCCGAGCCTGCAGGTCCTCACCGACATGGCCCGGCGACCCGGCCGGCCGCGCCGACCCGTCATGGTGACGGTCCCGCGCTTCGACGCGCCGGCCGACCTCGCCGTCACCTGGCTCGGTCACGCCACCGCCGTCGTCGACATCGACGGCGCCCGTGTCATCACCGATCCCGTTCTGAGCCGTCGCTGTTCGCCGAGCCAGATCGTCGGTCCCGCACGCATGCACGCCGCGCCTCTGTCGGCGTCTCAGTTGCCGCCGCTCGACGTCGTCCTGATCAGTCACGATCACTACGACCATCTCGACATGGACACCGTCACCACCATCGCCGACACCCAGCCCGATGCGATCTTCGTCACGACGATCGGGGTCGGTGCACACCTGGTGTCGTGGGGGATCGCCGAAGACCGCATCCGCCAGGCGGATTGGTGGGAAGAGGTGGTGGTGCCGACCGGCGCGGGCGAGCTGCGCTTCACGTGCGGTCCGGCGCGACACTTCTCCGGCCGCTGGCTGGCGCGCAATCTCACCCAGTGGGGCAGCTGGGCGATCGCCGGCCGCGACCACAAGGTCTTCTTCTCCGGGGACACCGGCCACAGCGAGCGATTCGAGGACGTCGGCGCCCGCCTCGGCCCGTTCGACCTCACCCTCATCGCCGTCGGGGCCTACGACGTGATGTGGCCCGACATCCACGTGAATCCGGAGGAGGCCCTCTCGGTCCACCGGATGGTCTCGCCCGGTACGGGTTCGGACTCGGTGTTCATCCCGATCCACTGGGGGACCTTCACTCTCGCGCGTCATCCCTGGGGCGAGCCCATCGCGCGACTGCAGGCGGATTCGCGGCCGGACACGCCGACGATCCTGGTTCCCCAACCCGGTGGCTCGATCGACCTGACACACCGGACCGGTACCGGTGTGGCACAACCCGGTTGGTGGGAGGCCTCCGCGTGAGCGCGCCGACTCCGGTCGCCAGTCCCGGTCTCACCGCCGCCCAGGTGGCCGAACGGGTCGCGGCCGGCCAGGTCAACGCGCTGCCCGACCGCTCCGGTCGCAGCGTGTCGGACATCGTGCGCGCGAACGTCTTCACGCGGATCAACGCGATCCTCGGGGTGCTGTTCGCGATCGTCGTGTTCACCGGCTCGCTCATCAACGGGTTGTTCGGGCTGCTGATCATCGCCAACTCGGGCATCGGCATCATCCAGGAGATCCGGGCCAAGCGGACCCTCGACAAGCTCGCGATCGTCGGTCAGACCCGACCCCGGGTCCGGCGCGACGGCACGGTGACCGAGGTGCCGCCGGACGAGGTGGTGCTCGACGACATCATCGAGATCGGAGCGGGCGACCAGATCGTCGTCGACGGCGAGGTCGTCGAGGCGACCGCGCTCGACGTCGACGAGTCGCTGCTCACCGGCGAGGCCGACCCGATCGACAAGGACCCGGGAGCCGCGGTGCTGTCGGGCAGTTTCGTGGTCGCCGGTGGTGGCGCGTACCGCGCCACCAAGGTCGGCGCCGACGCCTACGCGGCGCAGCTCGCGGCCGAGGCGTCGAAGTTCACCCTGGTCTCCTCGGAACTCCGCTCCGGGATCGACCAGATCCTGCGGGTGATCACCTGGCTGCTGATCCCGGCCGGGGTACTGACCATCGTCAATCAGCTCTTCATCAGCGACAACGGATTGCGTCGGGCGCTGCTGGGCATGGTCGCCGCGCTGGTGCCGATGGTCCCGGAGGGGCTCGTCCTGATGACCTCGATCGCCTTCGCGGTGGGTGTCGTGCGTCTGGGCAGGCGACAGTGTCTGGTCAACGAGCTGCCGGCCATCGAGGGACTGGCGCGCGTCAACGTGGTCTGCGCCGACAAGACCGGCACCCTGACCGAGAACGGGATGCGGCTGGCCGAGGTGCGGACGCTCGGCTCGGTCCCCGGCGAGACCGCGGCCCAGGTGCTGGCAGCACTCGCCGCCCACGATCCGCGACCGAACGCCAGCATGCTCGCGGTCGCCGAGGCCCAGCCGGTCGCGCCGGACTGGACGGTGACGGCGGTCAAACCGTTCAGCTCCGCCACCAAGTGGAGCGGGATGTCGTTCCGCGGGAGCGGGGCCGGACCGACGGCCGGGAACGACGCCGGGCACTGGATCATCGGTGCGCCCGACGTCCTGCTCGATCCGGAGGGGGACACGGCCCGCCTCGCCTCCGACATCGGCGCCACCGGGCTCCGCGTGCTGTTGCTGGCGTGCACCGACGTCCCCGTCGACACCGACCCCGCGCCGGGCGAGGTCGCGCCGGGAACCGTCTCCCCGGTCGCGCTCGTGGTCCTCGAACAACGGGTCCGGCCCGATGCGCGCGGCACGATCGACTACTTCGAACAGCAGCATGTCGCGGTGAAGGTCATCTCGGGGGACAACGCCCGGTCGGTGGGCGCGGTCGCCGCGTCACTCGGCCTCGGGTCGGCCGACACGTCGGTCGACGCACGTGAGCTGCCCGACGAGACGGGCGAGCTCGCCGACGTCGTCGAACACGGCGTCACGTTCGGACGGGTGCGGCCCGACCAGAAGCGCGCGATGGTGAAGGCGCTGCAGTCACGGGACAACACCGTCGCGATGACCGGTGACGGCGTCAACGACGTCCTCGCGCTCAAGGACGCCGACATCGGCGTCGCGATGGGTTCGGGCAGCTCGGCAGCCCGGTCGGTGGCGCAGATCGTGTTGCTGGACAACAAGTTCGCCACCCTTCCCTACGTGGTGGGCGAGGGCCGTCGCGTCATCGGCAACATCGAGCGCGTCTCGAACCTGTTCCTCACCAAGACCGTGTATGCCGTACTGCTCGCGCTGTTCGTCGGCGTCGGCGGACTCCTCGGTGCGGTGTTCGGGTCCGATCCGCTCAGCTACCCGTTCCAGCCGATCCACGTGACGATCTCGGCCTGGTTCACCATCGGCATCCCGGCGTTCGTGCTGTCGCTCGCTCCCAACAACGAGCGAGCACGCCGTGGTTTCGTCCGCCGGGTACTGCTCAGCGCGGTGCCCAACGGCATCATCGTCGGGCTGTGCACCTTCGTGACCTATCTGATCGTCAACCCGGGCGGAGCCGGTGTCGAGGTGGGCGGCGACGCCGTCGAGCTGTCGCCGGGACAGACGCAGGCCGCCACCGCGTCGCTGATGACCCTGATCGCGATCGCGGTCTACGTGCTCGCCGTGGTCGCCCGTCCGTACAACTGGTGGAAGATCGTCCTGCTGGCCGTCTCGGCCGGCGCCTACGTGCTGATCTTCGCGTGGCCGTTCACGCAGGACCTCTTCCGGCTCGACTCCTCGAACTGGGGGATGAACTCGGTGGCCCTGATCTCGGCGGCGATCGGGATCGTGTGCGTCGAGGTCGTCTCGCGCGTGGCGCCCAAATGGATCGCCACGCACGGGGACGACCGGCCTGTGGAGGAACCGCAGGCCAGCAGGGTTCTCACGACCGACGGATAGAATCTGCGGCAAGCTGCCGGAACATGTCCGGCACACCGAACAGAGGAGACGTCATGGATCTCAAGGGACTCGTCAACAAAGCCCGGGCCACGCTGCAGAAGAACCCGAACCTGATCGAGAAGGGCGGCGACGCCATCGACAAGGTCACCAAGAACAAGTACTCGGGTCAGGTCGACAAGGCGCAGGACGCCGTGCGCAAGGCGGTCGGCGCGCCGGGGCAGGGAACCCCCGGGCAGAACCCGCCCACCAACCCCACCAACCCCGGGGAGCCGCTGCCGGGTCAGCAGAGCCCGCAGCCCCAGAACCCGCAGCCCCAGAA
>NZ_NGFO01000049.1 GCF_002149015.1 Gordonia lacunae
CACATACGACAACGCGATGGCTGAGGCGTTCAACTCGCTGTTCAAAGCCGAATGCATCCGTAACCCCGTGATGCGCCCGCGAGGCGGCTGGGCAGGTGTGGGCGAGGTCGAGATCGCCGTCGCTGAGTACGTCGAATGGTTCAACCACCGCCGCCTGCACGGCGAGATCGGACACGTCCCACCCGTCGAGTACGAGAGCGCCTACTGGTCGACCCACACCGTCACCAGCTACCGTGAGAACCCGGTCCCCGCAAACGCTGGAACCAACTAACCGAGCCTCCAGCAAACCCGGGGCGATTCAAGGCGTTCTCATGGCCCTGGTTGTCGTGGTGACGTTCGTCGGGCTGGCAGTCAACTCCTTCGTTGTCAGCCGACTCACCGAGGGCAGTGCGGCCGATCTGGGAGTGCTCCAGTTGCGGTTAGCGTTCAACCCCGGTGTTGCATTCAGCCTCGGTGATCAGCTGCCCAGCTGGGCCATACTCGCCGTGGCCGGGTTCATCACCCTCGCACTGGCCGGCTACGCAGTGCACGTCGCACCCGACGCGGGGGTCGCCGGTCGGATCGGATTTGCCGCGGTCCTCGGCGGCGCACTCACCAACCTGATCGACCGCGCCGCCGACGGTGTCGTCACCGACTACTTCCATACCGGCTGGTTCCCCACGTTCAACCTCGCGGACACATTCATCACCATCGGCGTCGTCCTGATCGTGCTAGATGTGTTGCGGCAAGAATGGTCAGCTTCGCGCGACGCCTAGGGGATCGAACCGTCGCGCGAACTCGCTTAACCGGTGACCGTCAGGTAAATCAAGGCGACGTTGAGCACGATGATGACCGCTGCAGTAAGCCAGGCCAGCGAAGTGGTGAGTCGATTGTTCACATCCTCGCCCATCAGCATCCTGTCGCTGGTGAAACGCACTAACGGAACCAGTGCGAAGGGAATGCCGAAGGACAGAACGACCTGCGAGACGATCAGAGCTCGGCTGGGATCAATTCCGATGGCCAACACTGTGATGGCAGGTATCAGGGTGATCAGGCGTCGGAGTATGAGCGGGATCCTGCGCTGCAACAGCCCGTCCATGATCATCGCGCCGGCGTACGCCCCGACCGAGGTTGATGCCAGCCCCGAGGCAAGAAGCCCCAGCGCGAACAGCAACGCCACCACTTGCCCCAAGGTGTCGGCGACCGCCGCATGCGCTCCGTCGATCGAATCGACCCCTTCACGGCCACGCAAAGTGGTTGCTGCCACCAGCAGCATGGACAGGTTGACCGCGCCCGCCAGCAGCATCGCCAGACCGACATCGATCTTCGTCACACGCAACAGCCGCGACCGGACCGGCCCCTCCGGTTGATGGCCGTGTCGATCCCGCACCAAACCTGAATGCAGATACACCGCGTGAGGCATCACCGTCGCACCCAACATGGCGGCCGCGATCAGCACGCTTTCCGTGCCATCGAACCGCGGCAAGAGGCCCCCCACGACAGCCCCGGGGGGAGGTGGTGCCACGACGGTGCTTGTCAGAAAACCGATGGCAATAACAGCCAGCAAGCCAATGATCACCCGCTCGAACGGTTGCTGCCCTCTGCGGTCTTGGACAAGAAGTAAGACCATCGACACCGAACCTGTGATGACGCCACCGATGAGCAACGGCAGGTCGAAGAGCAGATTCAGCGCGATAGCTCCGCCCACCACTTCGGCGAGATCGGTTGCCATAGCGACAATCTCAGCCTGCACCCAGTAGGAGAGCCTGGCGGTCCGCGACGCGCGCAGACGCACCGTCTCCGGCAATGACCTGCCCGTGACCACCCCCAGCTTGGCAGAAAGGAACTGCACCAACCCCGCCATCACGTTCGCAACCACGATCACCCACACGAGGAGGTAGCCGAACTGGGCGCCGGCGCTGATATTGGACGCGACATTGCCGGGATCAACGTAGGCGATGGCCGCGACGAAGGCCGGACCAAGCAGTAGCGACCCCGACCGAGCTCGCGCGAGCCGCGGACGAGCCGAAGCCATGACCTCTCGCATTGCCGCCCCTCAATAGCAAATTTCGGTCTACCGAATAAAACTATTCGATACACCGTAGTTGATGGGGCGGCACATGACGAGACCCGAGGAACTTGGGTGGTGTCGACGGCTCGTAAGTGCGAGCGCGCCGCAGCGGGGCGCATCACCGCTTGTCATCTGCGTACCGAAATACTACGCTACGTAGTATTTCGGTGTGGGCAGGAAGAGCAGGTGAGACCCGGATGGCGATGCGGGCGAGGAAATCCCGGCGGCCGATGGTGCTGGGAGTCGACTGGCAGACAGCTGCGGATCACGTCGCCGACCGCGCACTTCGTTCTCTCGCGAGTGATGACGACTTCCAGGGTGCGGCGTTACCCATACGACGACGATGATGCACACCGGCAGCATCGAAGCGCCGACGCCGCGACGACCACGCCGCCGGCTTAGCCCCCTACTCAGATTGTGGCGTTCGCTGACGTCGATGAAAACAGCACTCATGCTGCTGTTCCTGTTGGCCGCGGCGGCAATCCCGGGCGCTCTGCTGCCGCAGCGCCCACTCAACGAACAGAAAACAACCCAGTACATTGCCGACCGCGGCGCCCTCGGCACGTGGATGGACAGACTGCAGCTCTTCGACGTCTTCGCCAGCTCGTGGTTCACCGCGATCTATGTCCTGCTGTTCGTGTCGCTTGTGGGATGCCTCACTCCCCGCATCCTCGAGCATCTGCGCGCGGTGCGAGCCCGTCCAGTTCCCGCGCCGCGCAACCTCACCCGCCTGCCGCGGCATTTCGAGGACACCGTAGAAGGAACACCCGAAGAGGTTGCTGCCCTCATCAACGCCAACCTCCGGGGCTGGCGCCGAGCCACCACCACACGACCAGCGACTACGCACCGACCCACCGCAGCCGTAGAGATCTCGGCAGAAAAGGGTTACCTCCGCGAGTGGGGCAACCTCGTGTTCCACTTCGCTCTAATCGCCTTGCTGATATCGATCGCGGCCGACAAACTCTACGGCTACGAAGGCACCCGTAGTCTCGTCGCCGATGGCACACAAGGGTTGTGCAACACCTCGACCGCGGTTTATGACTCATTCCGCGCAGGCAGCCTCGTCGATGGCACCGATCTCTCACCATTCTGTGTCCGCGTCGAGGGCTTCGATGCCCGGTTCCTGCCGAGCGGTCAGCCCGACATGTACGAAGCCGACGTCACCTACACCGGGGACGTGCGACAGTCCGATCCCGATACGTGGAGCACTGCACGCGTCCGAGTGAACGAACCGCTGCGAGTAGCTGGCGACCGCGTCTATGTCCTCGGCAACGGCTTCGCACCGACGTTCACTGTGACGTTCCCCAACGGTGAGCAACGCACTCAGACAGTGCTGTTCATTCCCGACAACTTGCAGACGATGCTGTCCTCCGGCGCGGCCCGTTTCGATACCCCAGCCGGCCTCTACCCCGACGCAGACGAACGTCGCAATCGACAGATCGCGATCGAGGGCCTATTCGCGCCCACCGCAGCATTCCAAGGAACCCTGCTCACCTCATCGTTTCCCGTGCCGAATGATCCGTATGTGGCGATCAGGATCTACCAAGGCGACACCGGACTGGATACCGGTCGCCCGCAGAATGCGTACTCCTTGAACCGGGCGCTCATCGAGCAGGGTCGGCTCCAGCAGCGGGCACAGGTCAATCTCAGCCCGGGACAGACTCACACCATCGCCGATGGCACCGTGGTGCGCTTTGACGGGTATGAACGCTTCGTGTCCATGCAGGTATCACACGGGCCGGCACAGAACTGGGTTCTGTTGTCGGCGACCGTGATGCTGGCTGGGTTACTTGTATCTCTACTTGTCCGGCGTCGCCGAATCTGGGTGCGGCTAGTGCCCGTCGGAGTCGACGGCCAACGACGCACCGCAGTAACAATCGCAGGTCTGGCCCGCACCGATCAGGCCGGGTGGGGCGAAGACTTCGACCAGCAGGCGCGGCGATGGCTGACCCAGCCAGGGCCGAAAAAACGCCGACCACGGCGCACATCAGCCATGAGATCTCACATCCGTACAGATCTCATCTCATGAACCGCCCCCGCTGCAGGACGCGGCACCGAACCAACTGTCACGTCACAATCCATCCCGATCGCATTCACGCCACACGGAGGCCCATAGACCATGCGCAGAAACACTTCTCACGGCGCCACCACCACGCCGGCCTCTTCGGCCAGATCTCTCATCGCCATCGCGCTGCTGTACAACATCGCGCGCCTAGCGCTCGCTGCGGTGCTATGTGGACTGATCCTATTGGTCGCCTACCTGATTGACGTGGACGTCCCGTTCTTCGTAGCCGTCGTGCTCGCCGTGATTCTCAGTAGTCCAGTCTCGATGATCGTCCTCAAACCCCTACGAAGTCGTATCAATCACCGGGCCGAGGCAATGGACTCCCGCCGAGCGGCCAAAAAGGGACTCGCCAGACCGGACGCGACATGAGTTGGTACCAGACCAGAAAACATAATCAGCCAAGCCCGACTGTCCTGCCGAACATGCAGTGCAGTCTGCCGGATCGGTGAAACCAACGCAGATCACCCTCGATGAACCACAACCACCCGCACGCCGTTCCTCTCAATCGATCGGGGGTAGGCGCCCAACTGTGTGGCCGCCGAACCGACTACTGCGCCCGAGGAATTGGGCGTACCCAGTCCCGCCTCTAGCTCGCGACACCTGTGCGGGACCACTCGTCGTCACACCTCCCGCGCCGATACGGCGGGTCATCCAACGACGTAGACCCCCCGGGTTCTCAGCCACTGTGCAGGATCGAGTTTGGGTCCGTCTTGCTGCCAGACCTCGTAGTGCAGGTGCGGGCCGGTGGAGTAGCCGCGGTTTCCTACCGTTGCGATCTGCTCGCCGGCCAAGACTCGCTGCCCGACGCTCACCAGTGTCTCGTTGATGTGCCCGTACACGCCGATCGTGCCGTCGTCTTGCAGCACTCGTATCCACAGCCCGAAGCCATCAGCCGGACCGGATTCGATGATCTGCCCGTCGCTGGTCGAGACCACCGGTGTGCCAATCGAGTTGGCGATATCGAGGCCATAATGCGTGGTACTCCATCGCGCTCCGTAACTTGAGGTCACGGTGCCGTAGGTCGGTGCCGCCGACCGCGGCCGTTGTGGCACCGGGGGTTCAGACGGCCGCGCGCGATCTGGCTGTGCCAGTTCTCGCATAACCGAGGTCAGCTCATCGCGTGACGATGCCCGTGCCGACGTGCGGCTTCGCTGTTCGGCCACCGATCCGACGGTTACAGATCGTGGGGCTGCTGCGGACTGGACGTCGACGGGCACGCCAGCCTGAGTCAGGGGAGTGACCGTCAGGTCGTGTCGATCGGCGAGCGCAGTGGCCGCAGTCCCGCCGGCAGCGCATAGAACCACCGCGGCCAGGAGTGATCCACCCAACCCGGCCGCAGCCGCCGACCGAGTTGAGGTGCCCGAGACCTCCTCGCCGTCAAGCACCTCGAGAAAGCCTGACTGAGCTTGCTCGCTGGACTGAGGTTCAACGACACACAACGCCCGCTCCCACGGTGCGGTAGGCGCTGCCGAAGGATGCCTGCCGAGGTCGAGCGGGCGCTGTGAGCGACGCGGCCCGAAAACTCGATGGCCAGGCCCGGCTTGGCGGGGCAAGGCAGTACGCGAGCGCGCAGTGTATGGACGGCCACTGCGTGGTGGGTATGACGGCGACGCCTCGGGCGCCGTCGTCGATCGCGCACGCGGCGAGTAGGAGGGCACTGGGGCGCCCGAGAAGATGGGCCGCCGCGTGAACCCGGCCGACACCTCGGGTGGGACAGGCATTCGGTGTCGCCCGGCCGCATGCACGATGCGTGAATGCTCGAGCCCCGGGAGTCCGGGGGTGAGGCTCGCCGATGCGTCGCGCCGGAACGCAGGGATGCCAGCGGAGGGTGGGCTGGGATCAGCTTTGCGATGCCGTGCCAAGGGGAGTCCTTCAGTCCAAAGCGTCAGTCCGGATGGAAACAGTTCGATATCGAACGAGCCACAGCCAGGTTACTACTATCCAGGTTAGTTTCTCCGCGTTGGCCCCAGGATCACCCCGTACGCGCTGCGCAGCTCCGGTGGTGCGCCCGGTTGACCAGCAATATCGTCGTGGCCGACGACGGGTTGGCGTCATGCGTGCACGAGTTCTCGCCTGGGCTGCTGCGTCGGCAACGAAGCCGTCCGGCTCTCGTAACGGTCACCATAGATCGAACCGACTGGTGGCTTGGCTGACAGCCCCTGTCGCCGACAGCCTCCACTCGACGATCACCCGCCAGAGAGCGTGACGGTGATCGTGGCATGATCGGCCGCATGCGTGGACTGCTACGAGCACTCGGGTGGGGTGCGGTCCTCGCCGCTGCTGCCGGTGTTGCTGCCCACTATTCTGGCCTGGTCAGCAATTTCGCTTCCCGGGTAGCGGCGTTCACGCCGGTGCTGATCATCGTCGGTGTCCTCGGTCTGATGCTGCTGCTCGCCGCGCGCGCCTGGCTTTCCGCGGCGGGAGCTGTGCTCGTCATCGCCGTAGGCGTGACGGCGCAGGCCCCACTGTATCGGGGGGTCGACGAACAGGTCTCGGACTCGGACCTTACCGTGATGCAGGCCAATATCTATCTCGGGCAAGCTGATCCGGACGCGCTAGTGTCGCGGGTGCGCGACTCAGGCGTTGACGTCCTCACGATAGTCGAGCTGACGCCTGAGGCGGTGGGAGCCCTCGAGCGCGCCGGGTTGCGCCAAGCCTTGCCGTTCGCGTTTCTCCGTCCCCGAGACGGTGGAGGTGGAGCTGGCATCTATGCGCGGGCCCCGCTGACCGACGGGCAACTCCTGCGGGGATTCGAACTGTCGAACCTTCGCGCGCGACTGCTGCTTCCGAACCGCTCGCCCATCTCGATCTATGCACTGCACCCGTTGCCGCCGTATCCCGAACCGTCGTGGCGCTGGGATGCCGAGCTCCGCGAGTTGCGCTCGATCCTCTTCGCCGACACAGATCCACTGATCATCGGCGCCGATGCGAACTCGACCTACGACCACCGCTCCTTCCGGCAGCTACTGTCTGGACCCTCGAATTCGCCCCAACTGACCGACGCCGCCGAGCATCTCGGATCGGGCGTCGTCGCGACCTATCCTGCCGGCCGGCCCTACCCGTCGCTGCTTGCGCTCGACCGGGTGCTGACACGCAATGGCCCGACACCGACATCGTTCCGGCGGATCGATCTGCCGGGCTCCGACCATCACGGGGTGCTCGCGCGCATCCGGCTCAGCGAAGGATGACGTCCCCGAGTAATCTCGAACCATCGGAACACCTCGGTTCGTGACCGACAGCCTTATGTCATCAACTCGATCGAGCCTGGCAAGCTATCTCCCCCAACGATTTCCATATGCCACCACTGGCTACTTAATGATTCAGCCGGGCGGCGCCGGTGAGGGTGGAGGTGGGTTGCGGTCGCCGGGTTGGGGTATCGGGAAGGTCATCGACGGGCTCGGTGGGTCCGGTGGTGCGAGCCGGTTTTGGGGGTTGGCTCGCAACGCGGCCTCAGCCGCGGCTAGGGGCGCTGAGGCTCTGTCGCGGGCTTGTTGTTCGGTCACCGGTTTGCGGCCGTCGACAGGGATGAGGGTGTACCACTTCTCGGACTCGAGGTAGCGGGTGGCGAACAGGTACCACTGGCCGACCTTGAGGGGTGTGTCGCCGTCGACGGAAATGTAGACACCGTCCTTGCTCCGCCTTGCTGGTTGACTACTACGCTCTCGGGGACTTCGCCCTTGATCGCTGTTTTGGTGAGCACGCTGTACTGAGTTTCGGGGAGCGGCCCGAGTGCCTTGGTGCCAGCAGCTGATTCGACACGGCCGGTGAAGACGTGTGTGGAGATCGCCACCAGATTACGTAAGTCAGAGGTGTCAGTGAATGAGTCCGCATGGGCGGTTGAGGTGGCCGTGGCCGATTCGAGGGGTGGGATGCCCTCATCGACGGTTTGTTCGCCGCACGCGGTCAGGGTGGCAGCGGCGAAGATGCCGGCGATGCCGAGCGTGAGGGCCGCCGGTCGTGTTGCTCGGTGGTGGGTCATCAGAGTCCCCACTTGTTGCGGTACAGGCCGCGGGTGAGGCCGGTGGGTGTGTAGGACGTTCCGCGGGCCCCGTCATTATCTGCCATCAGGTCGTTGGAGCAGGTGTGGAACAGCCCCAGTTCGTGCCCGACCTCAGTCCAAGTTATGTCACTTTCTAGCAAAAGTGCCTGTCCCCCAGCTGGTTTTAAAGTGCCGATAATGTACGTTATGTCAGGTTATCCTGTCGTTGGCAGAATCTACGTCTGGTTATCCTGACATGGTGGATCTACCCTGTCTGCATGGGTTGGATGCATGAGAGCGACACGCACGTACACGAGGCGGCATTGGTCGCGATATTCGCGGACGGGACTCAGAGCTGCGGGTCGACCATGGTCGACGGCGTGGACTACGAGCTCGTCGAGGTCGGCCGGCATCAGGCCGCCGATGTAGCTGCGCGTGCGTCACTGCCGGTGCGGAATCGTATGGCCGCGCTGGGCAGTGACATCGCCCTGCGACCATCGGCGGAGATTGCCGGTTGGGTGTTGAGCTGCGATTGCGCCAGCCTATCCAGTTCCGAGGTGTCGACCTGGACCGATCCGGACCAGTGGACACGGGTGCCCTCAGCGTCGCTCGAGGACCTCACTGGCCACCGCGTATTCGCCCCCGACACCGACCTCGACGTCAACGCGCGGCCTGAGGTCGCAGAGGCCGCGCGAGAAGTGTGGCGGCGTAAGCATCTCGAACCGATCGACGTTGACGACGAGATCCGGGCCGCCGCAGATGCCCGCAGGAACGCTAACGCACAGCTCGACGCCGCCGTAGCCAGGGCCCGCCGACTGGGTCGCTCTTGGGCAGACATCGGCGCGGCGGTCGGCATGACCCGACAATCAGCAAACGAGCGATGGAGGGATCGCACGTGACCGCCGCTGCGCCGGCAACCGATGCCGAACGTCAACTCATAGATGCGGTATCAGTCGGCGGCGGCACTGTTGACCTCCGCACTCGGAAGGAGCGATCTAGACGAGAGCTCCCCTCTCCCGACGACGGTGCAGCATGGGGAGACGACCGCACAGTACGAGCCGAATTCCTCCAGCACCTTCTGCTCACGTTGGGCACGCCGGTAAATTTGTACGGCGCCCGCATCGCCGGCGACCTCGACCTCCGCGGCGCCTCGCTACCACCAATCAACCTCTCTCGGTGCATAGTTGACGGTCCGTCCCGGTTCAACGGCGCGACCTTTCCAGTCGACGTCTGGTTCGAAGGCACGACCTTCCTCAGCTACGCTGCATTCAACAGCGCGACCTTCACCGGCAACGCCGGGTTCTACAACGCAACCTTCACCGGCGACGCCGGATTCAGCAGCGCGACCTTCACCGACGACGTCTCGTTCAGCGGCGCAACCTTCACCGGCCACGCCTGGTTCGACGGCGCGACCTTCATCAACCACGCCGGATTCGCGGGCGCGACCTTCACAAGCGCCGCTTCATTCGAAAGCGCAACCTTCACCGGCAACGTCGCCAGGTTCGACCGCGCGACCTTTACCGGCGGAGCTGGGTTCGGAGGCACGACTTTCACCGGCGACGCCGGGTTCATCAAGGCGATCTTCACGAGCGACGCCAAGTTCACCGAGGCGACCTTTACCGGCGGAGCCCATTTCACCGACGCAGTGTTCGTTCAGGGGGCGGATATGTCCCGCTGTAGTTTTCGGCGTCTTGAGTTGATACGGACGGTCTGGTCGGGATCTTTAGTCACGGTTGGTCTTGTCGCTGGCCGTGCCGATTTGAGCGAGGCTGTGTTCGATGTGCCTGCTCGGGTCGAGCTGGTCGCGGCTCACGTGTTCGGGTCCCGTCTACAGGCGAACCACCGGTTCCATCTGATTCTCGCTGCTGGACGACTGGACCTCACCGACGCGGACTTGGCCGCGGGGTCGTTGATTGAATCAATGGAGCTGCCCACAACCGTCGACAGATTCGTGTCGGTACCGCCACTGTTCGAGGAGAACGGTCGTTTGGCGAAGCGATCTTCAGTGATGCCTCTCAATGAGTTCCTGGAAATCACGCTGGAGCGGTACCGTCTCGCAGCGGACTTGACTGATCTGTTTGCCGACCGCGAGTTGGCCGCGGTGGTGTCGTTGAAGCGGGCACACGTGGCCGGGGTCAGACTGTCCGGGATGGATCTCACGCAGTGCGTCTTTCAATGGGCGGATGGGCTTGATGGCCTGTTGATCTCCGATACCTGTGTGCTGCAGGAGTCCACCGACGCTGACCCCGGGTGGAGGTTCCCCCGTCTTCGTCGCCTGCGAGCTACCCGTCGGGTGATCTACGACGAGGTGGTTGAACGCCGCCGAGCTCGTGGCGTCCAGCTCGATCCGGCGATTCCCGACGAGGCCAACCCGCGCGCCACAGAGGTGCCGATCCCGACGGAGGCATCGGTGGCGATGACCTATCGGAGTCTTCGCAAGGCACTCGAGGACAGTAAGGATGAGCCGGGGGCGGCGGATTTTTACTACGGGGAGATGGAGATGCGGCGGAGCTCCGCCCGCCTCATCGACCGTTTCCTGCTGACGCTGTATTGGTTAACATCGGGGTACGGTTTGCGGGCGTGGCGGGCGTTGACGTCGCTGGCCGTGGTAATTGCTGTAGCGGGCTGGTGTTTCACCAACAGCGACTGGGTGCGCATCTCACCTACCGGACCGGGGTCACCTGTGCTCTCCCCCACCAGTGATGCATGGCCGTGGCTGTTCGCTGGGCAGGAGACCATCGCACTGTTTCGGCCGGCCGGAACCATCGGGGTCACCCTTGTCGGGTTCGGCGCAGTCGTCGACATTGCGGTCCGCGTCCTCGGACCAGTCCTGCTAGCCCTTGCGGTCCTGGCAATCCGCAACCGCACCAAACGCTGATCCTGTCGCCGGGGCGGGCGGACCGACGCTGGAAAGGCCATGCGTGACTCTTATGTCATCTCGAACCAGAATTGCTAGTTCTCCCAGTCGATTTGAAGCTCCGACCATCTACCTCATGTCAAGAAGTATCTGATGCCCCTCACCGGGACGTCGTCAGCAGTCACATCCCGGATGTGACCAAGGCTGATAGATGCCGGGGGCTCAAAAGGGCACGCTCTCGTCCTCGCCGTCGGCGTCCTCAGGATGCTCGTGTCGCCACTCGCAGTCTTCCGCGAAGACCTCCTCCGTCGCGTCCGCGAGCTCCCCCAGAAACTCTTGCCGGTCCTCGTACTCCAGTTTGGGGTCGCGAAGTGATCGCAACAGATCAGGAACCTGCGGGTGCGAACAGAATTGGGTCCAGCGATCGGCGGCCTCATCGATGCGTCCGGGGATCGACTTTGTGAACTGCCTGACCATCTGGGGTGTCGAATCCTCATTGAGGGTCAGTCTGTACGCAAGCTCGGTGTTGACCTCGGTGAATTTTCGTTCGTCGTCGGGAGTAGCGGCAACGGCAGGACGCACGTACTGGGTGCCGGTGTAGATCAGATGGAAGCCCAGCTGGGCGGACATCTTTCCGAGGTTGTGATGCGACCGGCGGCATACGAAGACGGGCATGATCCGCAGTTGGGGATGAGAGAGGCGCAGCCGAGCACTCTTGTCGAGAAGCTGGTACGGCTCGTCGGAGTTCGGGTAGATCCACTGCCTGAGGTTCTTCGCTTCGATCGTCGTGAGTATCGCCGGCGCGGGAAGACCGTCCGCGCCGATCCCGGTATAGAACGCTGCGTTGTCGAGTGGTCCACCTGCCACAGGCTTGCCTGCGATCTTACGAACTTCGCCGCCTCCGTCGGGCCTCAGCATGTGATATCCGTAGGGCGCAGCCTCGCGGAGCGAGGCGTGAATTACCCGTTCTAGCGCGGCCGGGATCGGCGGGGCACCCCACTCGGTGTTCTCTTTACTCCATCCCAGAAACCGGGTATGGAGTAGTCGTTTTCGGCCGGCGGCGCGTTGGGCCGCCTTCGTAGGTGATGACAGTGTGAACACCGGCACCACACCGCCGCCCCTGGTCCGTTCACGGGTCTCTTCGATGACGTCTGCGTCGAGCAATCGCTTACGGGCGCTAGTCAAGTGATGAGGGTTGATCGGATAGCGCTGACCTGGATATTTGACGTCGGCGATCTTCGCTTCCATACCCCGCTGAGTTGCCGCA
Organism: Gordonia lacunae; assembly: GCF_002149015.1. Taxonomy (GTDB): domain Bacteria; phylum Actinomycetota; class Actinomycetes; order Mycobacteriales; family Mycobacteriaceae; genus Gordonia; species Gordonia lacunae. The sequence continues at coordinate 12,219 of NZ_NGFO01000049.1, forward strand.
CCATCCGACTCAAGCAACGCGACGATGGCCTCCGCCGCCCATTGCCGCCACTGTTCGACAGAGGCGACCACAGAGACTCCTATATATGGGCGCGCGGTTCAGGTGAAATGCCCGCGCTAACGGAAACGGACGTCTTAGCTGCGTCTTCGCTGGTCAGTAGGTATACGGCGTTGGGCGTGGAGGCAGACGCCACCGGCCTGCGGCCTGAGCCTCTGCCTGCAGACGCTCGAGCTCAACGATGTCGCTCGCCTTCTGATCTGGTTTGGAGGCCAGGTACGCGACCATGTCGTCGTTCGCCTCTTCGCACAGCTCTTTTAGCCGGCCCTCGACGTACTCCACGGTGCCCTCGACAGCGCGGGCGAAGTTTGCTCCAAGGAACTCAATATCCTCCGCCGCTTCACAACGCCGCCAGAAGAACGCAGCCCAGGTGTTGGAGGGCTCGCGGTTGAAGTGTGGCTCGATCTCACGTTCCGCTGAGAACTGCGGACTGATCTGGACGTCGAAGTCCAGGATGGACATACGAGGAAACTCGTCGGGTGTAGGCATCGTTGTACCGCCTCCTAGGAAGTCGCCCGATTCAGCGCACGACGACTGTGGCGAACGGACTGATCAAGATGGAGCCCGGCGTCGGTCGAGGTGACCGACGCCGAGCTGATGCGGAACTCCTTTCCCAGAGCTGACCGAACGAACGAGTTACTTGCGCTTCTCGTTCACGGTCGTGCGCGGGTGTCGCTTCGCGTGCGCCTTCGAGACGAACCGTCCCGTGATCGCGCTGCGACTGTTCGTGCCCTTACCCTTGCCCTTAGCCACGGCGACGCACCTTCTTCACAGTGGTGGTCGTCGTGACCCGGACACGGACAGGACCGACCCGCTTTACCTGGGTCTTCTTGGTGGTGGCCATTGGCCATCACCTCCCTACTGCTGCGTCCACGAAGGTCCAGCGACACGGCCCTCGCCCTCTGTGGCGAGGCTGCCGAGTGGGTGTAGTGTTGTAGCCACAGTTGCCAGACTGATAACAACACGAGCACCCGATCGACGGACAATCCCCGGAGGTCGGGGCTTCGTCATGTCTTGCAGCACCTCCGACACTACACCTAGTGGCTGACATTTCCGGTCACCACAAGGGGTTGTGAATAACATTGATGGAAGACATGCAGGTCGGAGCGGTGCACGATCGCAAATCCGCGCGTGTCTCCTGCGTGTTGGGCGTGTCGCTCACAGGTTGTCCTTGCCTTGTCCACAACATGCGCTCGGCGACCCACGTGCCGGCGGTGACACAACTCCTCAACCGTCGGCAGGCATCCCGGAGCTTTTGCAGCATGTCCATGACGCTCGCGTCCTGTTGGCCTCGGGGACGTCGCTACGATCGAGCGGATGTGCGCGGTCGGTCGGCCGCCGCAACCCGGGCGGCGGGCCCCGGCCGTCGGCCTCGAAGGAGCGAGCAGTGGAGCCGATCACCCCCGCCGAACGCCGGCTCCTCGCTGACGCAACCGCAGCAGGACAGTGCAATCTCCTCACACCAGCCGAGCAAGCTGAACCAGCTTGGGGGCCGTCCGCCGAAGTCGCCGCCATCTGGAGTGAAGACCGGCAGGTACGAGCCGACTTCCTCCGCCACCTGCTGATCGATCAGCAGCTGCCCGTCCACCTGACCGGCGCTCGCATTGACGGCAACCTTTACCTGACCGGCGGCCACACGCTCACCCTCAGCCTCCCCCGCTGCATCCTCACGGGAGCCGCACATTTCGACGGGACGACGTTCGCAGGGGACGCCCGGTTCGACGGGGCGACGTTCACCGGGGACGCTCGGTTCGGGTTCGCTAGGGCGACCCGGTTCGTCAGGACGACGTTCACCGGGGACGCCCAGTTCGACGGGGTAACGTTCGCCGGGGACGCCCGGTTCGACAAGGCGATATTCACCAGGGACGCCCGGTTTGTCGAGGCGACGTTCACCGGGGACGCCCAGTTCGACAGAGCGACGTTCACCGGAGACGCCCAGTTCGACAGAGCGACGTTCACCGGGGACGCCCGGTTTGTAAGGGCGACGTTCACCGGGTACGCCCGGTTTCTGAGGGTGACGTTCACCGGGGCCGCTCAGTTCGACACAGCGACGTTCACCAGGTCCGCTCGATTCCACAGAGCGACTTTCGCCGCGGTCGCCCATTTCGACGGGGCGACGTTCACCTCAGGCGCTCACTTCGACAGGGCGACATTTACGAGGTCAGCACTATTCATTGGAGCGACGTTCGCAGGGAACACCACGTTCGCCGAGGCGACGTTCACCAGGGACGCCCGGTTTGTTAGGGCGACGTTCATCGGGGACACCGCGTTCCTCGAGGCGACGTTCACCAGGGACGCCCATTTCGACGAAGCGACGTTCACCGCAGGCACCTATTTCGACGGGGCGACGTTCACCGGAGCCGCCTGGTTCCGTAACTCCCGGTGGCGCACGCTCGGCTGGTCTCGCACGGTGTGGAAGACCGCTTCGGTGGAGTCGGCGGGGTTGGCGGCCGTCGAGATCGTGCTCGATCGGGCGGAGTTCGAGCAGCCGGTACGGTTAGAACTGGCGGCGGGAAGAGTCAGCATGGAGCGCATGCAAGCCACCGAACGCCTGCACCTGGTGATCGCTGGTGCGCAGGTGAACCTTGAAGATGCCGACTTCGCCGTAGGCTCGCTCATTGACGCTGCACCAGTCCAGACACCAACAACTGCCACCGAGACCACCGCGAAGGAAGCTCAAGAACAGCGAGTGCAGAAGTCTGGCATCGGCAGGTGGGTGTTCATACCGCCCTACCCCGATCCCGACTACACATCGGCCACGACATCGGGGCTGCCCCCCGACGAAGACACGCACCAAGTTCTCGACCCGGCACAGCGCCTCTCTCGCAGTCTCATGTACGCCTCGCTATTTCTCGAGGCTGACCTCAGCACTGCCCTTGACCACACGCCGACGGCCTCGGTGACTTCGCTACGGCGCACGCATGTTGCCGGCACCTCACTGTCGGGGATGGACTTGCGGGCCTGCACCTTCACCGGCGCCGACGGCCTTGACAAACTTGTCATCGTCGGCGACGACATTCTCACCAACCACCGCGGAGATAAGGACATGATGCGGGCGGGGCCCGCTCGCGGACGGAAGTGGTGGAGGACGAGCCGACGCGTCCTGCATGATGAGCTCGCCGTTCGTCAGCCGCACCCCGCGGCCAGCGACACCGCTGGGGCCAGTGGGGCGACCGACGCCACCGTTGAACCCGCTGCCACGCCTACCGCACCACTGACGTATCGCAGCGTGTCCGCCACCTATCGATCCCTCCGCAAAGCGCTTGAGGACAGTAGAGATGAGCCCGGCGCCGCCGATTTCTACTACGGCGAGATGACAATGCGACGCCTCGCCGCGTCACCGCTTTCGGTGGAAAGGTCGCTACTCACCCTGTACTGGCTGATCGCCGGGTACGGGTTACGCGCGTGGCGGGCCCTGGCCACTCTCGTTGTAGTGATTGCGGTCGCAGGGTGGTGTTTCACCAATGACGCGTGGGCGGTCAAGACGGTGACCAAGACGCCCACGTCCGTGGACCTCGGCACCGGGGCCATCACCTCGTCCGCATCGACCGCGGATGGGTTGTCGCTGATGCGGTCATGGTTGTTCGCCGCCCAGGAAGCCGTCGTCCCGTTCCGGCCCGCTGGACTGTCGGGAGTCACCCTTACAAGCTGGGGGCACGTCGTCGATCTCGCCGTCCGCATCCTCGGACCGATACTTCTCGCGCTGGCTGTGTTGGCGATCCGTAACCGCACTAAACGATGACGGGTGTGGTGGCGGCGGGAAGCGGCCGTCAACAGCAACACCACCTCGACGCCAACGGCGATCGCCACTTGTCCACGAAATCCTCGTAGCTCGAACTGGTTCGGAATTGTGACGCCGTACGACTGCGCCCCGCCTCCGATGCGGCTGGCGGGGCGCAGTGCACAGCAGGGCTCGGGTTACCAGGTGAGCTGCGGCTGTTTCGTCGGAGCCTGGTAGGTGTTGAACTGCCAGCCTTTGAAGCCCTGGGCGCAGGCTGTTGCGCCGAGGTTGGGGTTCTGTGCGATAACTGTGTTGCGCCACGCGTCGCATTCCACGAAACCTGTGTAGGTGTAGGTGTTCGCCTGTGCGGGTGCCGCGGTGAGACCGCCGACGAGCGCGGATGCGGCGATTCCGGCGGTGACGACCCCGGCGACTACGACGGCGCGCACCTTGTTGGTGATGTTCATACTGATCTCCTTTGGGCAGCCTTTTTAGCTGCTACACAACGTGATTGATTGAGAGCGAGGTTCAATGAACCAGGCTTCGGCACAGTCGACGGGCTGGTCGAGGACGAGGGACCGCCGGTGCCTGTCACCGGAAACCGCTCAACGTTCGTGCGGGCGCCGAGTCCCTGTCTGACGAGAGAGTCGACGCCCGCACAGCCGAGTCCGGATTGGAGCAGCTATCTGACCTCGAAGTGCGGATCGTCCGGGAGGTTGGACCATTCTCCGCCCCAGACGATCTGGCCACCCATGCTGGCTAGCTTGGCGCGGATCTTTCCGGTTTGCTCGGGGGTGAAGGTGCCCGAGAAGCCCTGACCGCCATGGATTTCGAGGTTGAGGTCCACGGCGGTGCCGCTGCCGTGGTTGGAGTAGGCCGTATTTGTCGGCGGGACGAGTGCCGGTTCGGCCCATGACCAGTCGTCACCGTTGCCGAGAGTGATGGGCTCGACGTTGGCGTCGAACCAGGTGACGAACTCGCGGAGCAGTTCGGTGGGCTTACCGGGGGCGGTCCAGAAATTGACCCCGTTAACGGCCCATTGGGTGGTTTGGGCCTGAGTGATGAGCGGGTACCCATTTTGGGAGGTCCCGGCGGCGGCAGCGCCGGCGCCGAGGATGGATGCGCACCCGACGACAAGCGCCGAACCGGCGACCAGGAGATGAGTGCGGAGGCTGCGGGTGGGCAGCGTGGAGCGAGAGTGACTGGACGGCATCAGTCAACCTTTCGATTCGATTGTGAACGTGCGGTTCTCAGCAGACTCGCGCCGACGGCAACCAGCAGGGATCTGCAGCAGAGAACCTAACGCAGACAGTACCCGTAACTGTCCACCTCAAGGTCTGCGACCGCGGACTATCCGTATACCGGCGAGCCGAATAGTGCGAACGTAGGTCAGTTTCCGGCCTGTGAAGTCCCTGGCGACCGACCGCTTGCGGCGGGTTAGGCTACGCGCGTGACCATGCCACCACCTGGTCCTGGCCATCCCGGTTACGGATTCCAGGGCCCGCCCGGACAGCCCGGGCAGCATCAGCCAAACGCCGGTTTTCCGGGACGGGGAGTCCCCTACGGGGCGCCTGCACCCTATCCGGGAGGTGTGTACCCGCCGCATCCCGGTGGTCAGCCACCGAAGAAGAGCCGCAAGGGATTATGGCTGTTAGCCGGGCTCTTCGGGTTCGCGACGGTGCTCGCCTTGATGATCGCGGTGAGCGTGGCCCTCGAGGACCCCAGCGACTTCGAAAACAACGTCGCCGACACCACCGAGGTGAGGGTGGGTGACTGTCTGACGGTAGGCGAACTCGCCGGGGAGCTCGAGGTCGAGACGGTCGACTGCAGCTACCGAGGGTTTCATTACGCAGTCGCGGAACGGGTGCAGACCCGAAACGGTTGTGGCATCGACTACGCCGCGTTCTGGTACGAGGAACGCCCGTACGCCGGCGCCCGCCCACGCATCGAGGAAGTACTGTGCCTCGCCCAGGTGTACCAGCAGGGGCTCTGCTACTCCGAACCACCAACGGATGTGCCAAACCCGTTAGCCAAGGTCAACGAGGTCGACTGTTCAAGGGTGACGCTGGTCCCTGGCGGTACGAACTACTTCAAGGTCGACACCAAGGTGGCCGCGGCTCCGGAATGCACAGAGGGACAGGTCGAGTACTTCGCAGCGAAGCCGACACCGACTGGCTATTGCCTGACGTACTTCGAGTCCTGAACCTGCTCGTTAAAACCATCACGGCGACTCGTCCTACTGCGGGGATCTCTGCGTTCGGTGACGGTGGGACAAGCGTGCTTGCAGTCGGACATCCTCTACTCGAAGGCGTTGAAGGCGTTGAGGATCACCTTCACGATCGCCTCGATCCCAGTCCAATCCTGCCTACCTCGCTCGGTGGGGTCATCCAGGGCCGTCTTCACCTTCTTCCGGAACGCTGCCTGAACTCGTCTTTTGTCCACTGGCGAGATTGCGCCCTGGTCCTGTCCCTGTCCTTCGACGCGCCCCTTCCACACGACAGGAATAAGTGCGTTATCGTGCGTCAACACGTCACAGCCGAGGTACATCTCGAGCGATCCGGCTGTGCCGTTGACGTCCATCAGCACAGGATCAGCCGAGGTCTGCGACTCCAGCGTGGGGTATTGCTCCAGAAGCGGTAGCGGCGGGTAGTGCATCACGCGAATGTTCGCTGGAAGCTGTACGGACTTCTTCAGCTTGTGGAGGGCATCGTAGGCAGCAGTGTCGTTGTCCGCCAATGCGAGGACCCGATTAGCGATACCCGCGCCTGCGAACGATCGCACCTGCTTTGCCAGGCTGGCCGCACCGCCTTCGGTCCGGAAGCCGAAGTCCATGAAGTTTACGAATCCAACGAGGTGAGGGTGTGTCACCTCGATTGCCTCCGCGAGTAGGTCGGCATCACTGGAGCCCTCGGTGAGAATAACGAGCGGCGCGTCGGCCGTGATGATCGTTTGACGCTTCTCAGTTTCGAGTTTCGTGATCGCACTGCCCGGCTCCAGGAGCCCGAAGCTTTGCAGATCGTCCAAGTCATAGCGAACGCTGCGCCTGGGGTCGTCCTTAATGAGGTCGAGGGCCAATCGCAGAACGGTGCGAGCATCCAGCTGAGAGAACACATCAGGCTCGTCGTAGGGAATCCACTCAGAGGGAGTGCATTTAACATACCTGTCGAACTCCGACATGATCGTCGACGAATCCAGGAGCTCTACGCCAAGGTCGCCGAATGCGGGCGGGTTTGACGGGCGACAACGCTCGTGCCAAACCCGAACCTGCTCGTCCAACTGCGCACGCGCCCGTCCCTCGGTGAGGCCACGCAGTTGCAGGCGGTCGCGCAGACCACCTACCGTCGAGACGTAGCCGTAGCTTTCGTCATCACATCGCAGGTCGCTCTCGGTAAACAGGGTCGCCAGGTCAGGAATGTAACCCTCTCGACAAGTCAGTATGCGAGGACCACCGACTATCTCGATAAAACTGTGTGCGGCCATGTCTCGCAATTCTGCAGGATCGCCACCGCGGTGCTGTCACCAACGTGCTGCCACACTTGAGTCGTGCCCCGGACGGTTTCCGACCGTATTCGAGACCCGCATTAGGTAGATGAGGCGCGTGAGGAGAATGGGCTGGGGCGCCATGTCTGCTGGAAGACGGTCAACCAAGTCGGCGAATGTTTGAACCGCCCCGGGTCTGTCGGAGGCTCTCGAACCTGTGAAGGATGGAGAGCATGGCAGCACCACGCAAGTACAGTGAGGAACTCAAGGACCGGGCCACCCGGATGGCATGTGAAGCGCGACGAGATCCCGATTCGTCGAGAGGTGCGATCAAGCGGATCGCCGATCAGCTCGGAGTCCATCCCGAGGCGTTGCGCAATTGGGTTCGTCAGGCCGAGATCGACGGCGGGGTCCGCCCGGGCACCACGAGTGAGGACGCTGACCGCATCGCGGCGTTGGAGCGGGAGAACCGTGAAC
>NZ_NGFO01000005.1 GCF_002149015.1 Gordonia lacunae
GCTTTCGCTCCTCGCACCTCGGGGGGCGGGGTGGGTCGCTTTCGCTCCCCGCGTTCGGTCCTCGCTCCTCGGGGAGCGGGTCGTTCGTCAGTCGGCCCAGAGGGTCGACGGATCGGTCGCCTCGGTGGTCGGGCCCGTCGGGGTCTCCGGCTTGGTGCGCGAGAACCGCGGTGCCACCTGGGCCTGGGTCACGCCGTCGATGTCGACGAGGTTGGCGCGTGCGGCCATGTGGGCGTCGGCGGGCGCCTCGGCGAAGGTGAGGACGGGGGAGGTGCAGGCGTCGGTGCCCTCGAAGACCGCGGCCCAGTCGTCGCGGGTGCGGGACTTGAAGGTCTCGGTGAAGACCTCCTTCAGCTTGTCCCACTGGGCGATGTCGTTCTGGTCCGGCAGATCCGCGTCGGTCAGTTCGAGGCCCTTGAGCAGTTCGGCGTAGAACTGCGGTTCGATCGCGCCGACCGCCATGTACTTGCCGTCGGAGGTCTCGTAGACCTCGTAGTACGGGGCGCCGGTGTCGAGGAGGTTCACGCCTCTTGTGTCGCTCCACAGGCCGGTGCCCCGGAACGCCCACATCATCTGTCCGAGAACGGAAGCGCCGTCGACCATGGCGGCGTCGACCACCTGCCCTCGACCGGAGATCCCGCGCTCGAGCAGCGCCGCGAGGACGCCGACGACGAGGAACATCGACCCACCGCCGAAGTCGCCGGCCAGGTTGAGCGGCGGCACCGGACGGTCGTCCTTGCGTCCGATGGCATGCAGCATCCCGGTGAGCGAGATGTAGTTGATGTCGTGGCCGGCCAGGTTGGCGCGCGGCCCGTCCTGACCCCAGCCGGTCATGCGTCCGTAGACCAGTCCCGGGTTCACCTTCTCGAGATCATCCGGTCCGAGTCCGAGGCGCTCCATCACGCCGGGGCGGAAGCCCTCGAGGATCACGTCGGCCTTGGCGACGAGGCCGAGGATCGTCTCGCGGTCGTTCTCGTCTTTGAGGTTCGCCTCGACGACGCGTCGGCCACGGAGGAGGGCATCGGCGTTGCGGCCCGGCGTGGGCAGCGAGCCGGGCCGTTGCACCCGCACGACATCGGCGCCGAGATCGGCCAGGAGCATGGCGGCATGCGGGCCGGGGCCGATGCCGGCGAATTCGATGACCCGGATCGAACTCAGTGGGCCGGGCTTGCCGCTGTCGCGTGGTGTGGCACTGCTCATGGGTGTCGTCCTCCCGATCGTTGTACTGCGCACTGTGTCAGGTGTCACTGGATGCACCAAGCATTCCACAACCGATCGAACGCTCGTCAGAGTGGTCCGAGGCGGGATCTGGGCGCGTTTTTCGCTTCGTTTTTCGGGCGAGACCGACACACTCGCAAGCACCATCGCTAGCATTGGTCGAATGACAGGGCCATCGATGTTGGGGCAGTGCAACTGGCCAGACCTCGATGGGCAGGTGATCACCCTGCTGGTGCCCCTCGGCTCGGTCGAACAACACGGCCCCCACCTTCCGCTCGACACCGACACGCGCATCGCCGCGGCGATCGCAGACCGCGTGTGCGGACGATCGGACGCTCCCGGGCTCCTGCGCGCCCCTGATCTCAACTACGGTGCCAGCGGCGAACACGAGGGCTTCGCCGGCACCATCTCGATCGGGCACGAGGCGCTGCGGGGTCTGCTCGTCGAATACGGCCGCAGTGCGTGCCGGTGGGCGGCGCGTGTGGTGTTCGTCAACGGACACGGCGGAAACACCAGGACCCTGGTCGAGGCGGTGACCCGACTACGGTACGAAGGCCGGGACGTCGCCTGGTTCCCGTGCGCGTTCGACGGCGCCGATGCGCACGCCGGCTTCACCGAAACGTCTGTGCTGCTGCATGTTTCACCATCAGTGGTCGATCGGTCGCGTGCCGTCGCCGGCAATCGGGAGCCGGTGGGTGCGCTGCTGGGTGCGATGCGGTCGGGCGGTGTGGCCGCCGTCAGCCCCAACGGGGTCCTCGGTGACCCGGAGGGTGCGAACCCCGACGACGGTGCAGGCCTGGTCGGCGACGTCACCGATCGGCTGTGCACTGCGCTCGAGTCGTGGCAGGTCGACGATCTGGGGCGCCTGGGATGACGGCCCTCGACGACTCGGCCCCACGTCGCTGGGCCGAGAACCAGGACGCGAGCGCGGACGGGACGGCTGCCCAGGACGGTTCCGACGCCACCGGCCGGGACGGTGAGCCGGCCGCGGACGTGTCGGCGGGAACGCCCACCGGTCTGCCCGACGGATTCCAGGTGCAGATCGACCTGCGGTGCGCGAAGGCCGGCGACTTCCGCTACCTCGTCGGCGGATCGCCGACACGACTGCTGCGCATGTCCGACACCGCGCTCGGGATGACCTCCGAGGATGGACGGATCGAGGTGTGCGACAACGTGACCCGGCGTCTCGCCCGCGCTCTGCTGGATGCGGGAATCGCCAATCCGCGGCCGATGTTCGGTCCGCAGCCGGACGATGTCACCGTGGTCATCCCGGTGCGGGACAACCAGGACGGTGTCGACCGCCTCCTCGAGGCCCTCGACGGGTTGGCCGTGATCGTCGTCGACGACGGCTCGGCGACGCCGATCGAGACGGACCGGCCGACCGCCCGGGTCCTGCGCTTCGACGAGAATCGCGGCCCGTCGGCGGCGCGCAACGCGGGAGCGGCGGCGGCGACGACCGATTTCGTCGCCTTCCTCGACTCCGACGTCGTGCCGGACCCGGACTGGCTCACGATCTTGCTCACCCACTTCTCGGATCCGACCGTGGGCCTCGTCGCTCCGCGGATCGTCGGACTGCAGTCCGACGACTCGATGGCGGCATCGCTGGCCGAGCGCTACGAGAACGGCTGGTCGTCGCTGGACATGGGGCCCGAGGAGTCCGCGGTGGCGCCGTCCACCCGGACTCCGTACGTGCCCAGTGCGGCGATGGTCGTGCGGCGCAGCGCTTTCTGTGGATTCGACGAGTCACTGCGGGTGGCCGAGGACGTCGACGCATGCTGGCGGATGCACGCGCAGGGATGGCGGATCCGATACGACCCGGTGGCGCGGGTGGCCCACGAGCACCGCACGGACCTGCGGTCGGTGCTCTCGCGTCGCTGCTTCTACGGCACCGGTGCGGCGCACCTGGCCTCCCGGCACGGTGACCGCGCGGCGCCGATGAAGATGTCGGTCCCGATGGCGGCCGCGGTGGTCGCGCTGCTGTCGCGAACCCGTTTCGGTGCCGCACTGGCCATGATCATCCTCACGCACCTCGCGGTCCGGATGCGGCGTCGGCTCGGCGACCTGCCCTCGGCGCCGCTGGTGTCCGCGCAGATGACCGGACGGGCCGCCGGGTTCGGTTTGCTGCAGGCCGCCGATGCGATCTGCCGTCACTACTGGCCGGTGGCGTTGTTGCTCGCGCTGGTGTCGAAGCGATTCCGCACCCTCGCCGTGCAGGTGGCGATCGTCGAGGGGGTGGTCTCCTGGGTCCGGGACCTGCTCGCCGATCCGACCAGTCCACCCACCCTCGGCCCGCTGCGCTACATCCTCATGCACCGACTCGACGATCTGGCCTACGGCGCCGGCCTCTGGCAGGGAGTCATCGCCCATCGAGACCCGGAAGCGTTGCGCCCGGTCATCTCTCGATGACAACGGCCGATCGGTCGTTCACCGCGGACGTCGTCATCGTCGGTGCCGGCAGTGCCGGGTGCGTGCTCGCCGAGAGGCTCTCGCGGGAGCCGGACCGGACCGTCGTACTGCTCGAACGGGGGCCCGCGGGGTTGCCCACACCGGCGGATCTGGATCTCCGGCGACTACCGATCGACGACGCCGCGCCGCACGCGGTCCGGCACGACACCGATCTCGGGGTGTCCGCGGCCCGCGGATCGGCCCTCGGCGGCTCGTCGGCGGTGAACGGCGGGTACTTCCTGAGGTGGCATCGAGACGACTTCGGGTCGTGGCCGGCGGGATGGGAGCCCGACTCCATCGCCGACGCCTATGACGAACTGGACGCGCCCGTGCGAGGCACGATGGGTGTCGGACCTGTGCCCGACGACGAACTCGGAGACGCCGGACGCGCTTTCGAGCGCTACTGGTCGGAGCGGGCGCCGGTGCGCCCGATGACGCAGCGGTGGCCGGTGGTGGGGTTGAATCGGGTGCTGACCAATCGCCGCGGAGTCGGACGTCGCTCGGCCGCGGATGCCTACCTCGCCCCCGCACTGTCACGCCCCAATCTCCGGGTGCTGACCGGGCACACGGTGGACCGCCTGGACACGGCTCGGGCCACGGTGACGGGCGTGCGCGCGGGGGCGCTCGGGGTGAGTGCGGGGGAGGTGATCCTCGCCGCGGGCACCCTCGGGACCGCGGGGATCCTGCTTCGATCGGAACTCCCGGGCGTGACCGGCCGGACGCATGCGCGGTCGCTGATCGCCGGGGAGCATCGAGGCCTCGCGGTGTCGTACTCGAGGCGATCGCCGGCGGATGCGGGAATGGTGTTGCCGACCGTGCTACACACCGACGAAGGTCTCGAGATACGTTGCTATCGGGATGATTTCGCGACCTACATTCGCGGTTTGCCGGCCAGCGGGCCGATCGTCGAGGTGACCGCGATGCGGCACTCGCCGGTGCGGATCGTCGCCGACGACGCACGCGTGCGGATGGAGGTCGACGAGCCGGACCCGGACACCGCCGCCACGCTGCGGACGGCAGCCGACGGGATCGTGGACATGCTGGGGGCGCCGGAGTTCGCCGGCGTCGTCGTGCCGGGGAGCGTCCGTATCGCCGATCGGGCGGGGTTCTCCCAGCACGCCTGGGGGACCATGCCGATGGGTGTCCGGACCGACTGGCTCGGCGGCGTGTCCGGGATCCACGGACTGCGGATCGTCGACGGGTCGATACTTCCCGGCAGCGGACGCAGCGGTCCGCACGCCACCATCATGATGATGGCCTGCCGGATCGGTGCGGTACTCGCGCAACGGTGAGCCGGACGAGTCCGGGACGCACCACCTACCCTGAGAGCATGTCTGCATCCTCGCTGTCCGACCCGGCCGTCCGCGATTTCCTGACCGGCGGCACGAAAACCGGTCATCTCGGATATCTCGCCGCCGACGGACGGCCCCTCGTCGTTCCGGTGTGGTTCGTGCTCGACGGTGACCGGATCGCCTTCAACACCGGCGCCACCACGGCCAAAGGCCGTGCGCTGCTGCGCGATCCGCGGGTCGTGATGTCGGTCGACCTGCCCGAACCGCCCTTCGGGTTCGTGCAGGTGCAGGGCCGCGCCCGCATCACCGACGACCTCGACGAGGTACGTCGCATCGCCTCGCTGTGCGGGGCGCGGTACATGGGCGCCGACCGCGCCGAGGAATTCGGGGCCCGCAACGGGGTGCCCGGCGAGCTGGCGATCTGGATCGAGCCGAGCAAGGTCATCGCGAGCCTCGATGTCACCGCATGAGCGCGGGCACGCGCTCCTGACTCCGACCCTGCGCACCCAGTGCTGGGGGTTCATGGTCGGGTCGGCGCTGTTCGCGCTGGGTTCGGCCCCCGGGCTGGCGCATCTGGCGGGTGCCGGATTCGCCAACGGCTGCTACTTCGTCGGCGCGTGGTTCTTCACCGGTGCGGGTTTCATCCAGCTCGTTCGGAGCGGAACCGTGGCCGAGCTGCGGTCCTCGGCCCCGGGTTCGGTGATCCGTGCCGAATGGCTCGGCGCGGCAACGCAATCAGTGGGCACGATTCTCTTCAACGTGTCGACGACGGGGGCGCTCCTCGCACACACGATCTGGGGCGACCGGCACCTCGTCTGGACCCCTGACGCCGGCGGCTCGATCGCCTTCCTCATCAGTGGCGCGGTCGCCTTCGCCGGGTACACCCGCGCCACCGGACGCCGGTGGGATGCGGGTGACCGCAACTGGTGGTCGGTGCTGATCAACTGGATCGGGTGTGTCGCCTTCGGCGTGTCCGCGGTCGGGGCGTTCGTGACCACGGGCGGCGTCACCGCCGACGCCGTGGCGGCCACGTCCGGGACGTTCGTCGGTGCGATCTGCTTCTTCTTGGCGTCGCTCGTCGTTCTCCCGGAGCGGCACAACGTATCCCGCTGAGCGTGGCTCTGGACTCAGTCCGACTGCGGCGCGTCGGCGTCCGCGCGTTCGTCCACGGCGCTCTGGTGGGCCGAGAGCTCCCGGTCAAGTGCCGTGTCGAGCGCGCGGTCGAGGGCGGCGTGCGCGTTCTCCGTCCCGACGCGGCGCATCATGCCCAGCAGGTTCACCGCCCAGGCCACGTCGTCGTCGTTCTCCGGCAGCCAGCCCGGACCCTTGCGCCGGTCCACCTCGTCGTGCGCGGCCGCGAGCAGGATCTCGGCGGCCTCGTTGATCTTTCCGGTGAACCGTTCGTGCACGTCGGCCAGCGCGGAGATCTGCATGCCCCGCCGTACGAGCTTCGCCAGGTTCCCGATGATGCGCCGATCGACGGCTTCGTACACCCCGTCGCGCGCGGTCTCGGCGATCACCCCGGCGCGCACGAGGGCGGCGACCTGCGCGTCGTCCAGCGGACCGAATCGCTCGTCGAGCTCGGCGCGGGTGATCTCCGGACGCGATGTACTCGACCAGTGCTCGTCGAGGATCTCGTTGAGCTCCAACGCATCCCCGATGCGAGCGCCGGGATTGGTCATGAAGGTGGCGATGTGCTTGAGCGTGAATCCGCTACCGAGCAGCTTGTTGATGGCCCGGAGATTGCGGAGGTGCTTCTCGGTGTAGATCGCCACTCGTCCACGGCGGAGCGGCTGGGGGAGCAGCCCCCGCTCCTGGTAGCCGCGGATGTTCCGGGTGGTGGTTCCGGACACGCGCGCCAGGTCGTCGATCCGGTACTCGGTCATCCCCTCACTGTATCGCTGCCGCGGCCGGAGTCCGAGCCCCCTGGTGGACGAGAATCCGGTAGTCACGCAGCTCGACGCGGCGGAGCTGGCCGACGTACTGGGTGGCGAAGCCGGGATACATCGTCGCGTTGAACCCGTCCTCGGTCAGGTACCAGCTCTGGCAGCCCGAGTTCCACGTGGTCGAGGTCAACCGGCGCTGGATGTCGCGGTTGTACCGCTCCTGCGCCTCGGCGCGGACGTCGAGGGCCTTCCACCCGTGGTCGAGCAGCTGCGTGATGGCGTCGGTGATGTAGTCGATCTGTGCCTCCATGTAGACCAGGGCGGAGCTGTGGCCGGGACCGGAATTGGGTCCGAATGTGAAGAACAGGTTGGGATAGCCGGACACCGCGACGCTGCGGTAGGCGAACGCGCCCCGACCCCACTCCGCGGCCAGATCCCGCCCGTCGAG
Organism: Gordonia lacunae; assembly: GCF_002149015.1. GTDB lineage: Bacteria > Actinomycetota > Actinomycetes > Mycobacteriales > Mycobacteriaceae > Gordonia > Gordonia lacunae. Next base: position 7,290 of record NZ_NGFO01000005.1, read on the forward strand.
GCCGGTGATCGGGATCGGCGTCCCGTTCTTGGACACGTCGAAGCCGGTCGCGAACACGATGCAATCGAACTGGTGCTCAACACCTTCGACGGTGCGGATGCCACGTTCGGCGATGCGGGCGATCGGCCAGGTGACCAGTGTGCAGTTCGGCCGTTGCAGCGCCGGGTAGTAGTCGCTGGTCATGAGGAGGCGTTTGCATCCCGCGGCGAAGTCGGGGGTGAGTTGCCTGCGCAGCCACGGGTCGGCGACCTGGGAGCGCAGGTGGAACTTGCTCACCGCCTCGACGACGCGGGTGAGGGGGGTGTTCCAGACGACGCCCAGGGCCACCGTCTCGTGACCCCAGAACCAGAGCGATCGTGCGAGCCGCTGCGCGCCGGGCACCGACCGATACAGCCGTTTGGTGGCCTCACCGGTCCGGACGTCGGCGCGGGGGAGGACCCAGCCGGGAGTGCGCTGGAAGACCTTCACCGACGCGGCCTGTTTCACCAGTTCCGGCACGATCTGCACCGCGCTGGCCCCGGTGCCCACGACCGCGACCTTCTTGCCCGTGAAGTCGTAGTCGTGATCCCAACGCGCGCTGTGGATCTTGTGCCCCTGGTAGTCCTCGATGCCGGGGATGTCGGGGAACGAGGCGTTCGCGAGCGGCCCGGAGGCGAGCACGACCGCGCGCGCCCGTACTTGCTCGTGTCCCTCGTCGAAGGTGATGGTCCACAGGCCTTCGTCGGCGCTGTACTCCAGCCCCGACACCGTGTGACCGAACCGGATGTGCGGGCCGATCCCGGAATCGTCCACCATCGACCGGATGTAGTCGAGGATCTCGGCGCTCCGCGAGTAGGTGTGTGACCACTCGGGATTGGGTGCGAAGCTGTAGGAGTACAGGCGCGACGGGATGTCGCACGCGGCCCCCGGATAGGTGTTGTCGCGCCAGGTGCCACCGACCCGGTCGTCGCGTTCGAAGATCGCGAAGTCGTCGATTCCGCGATCGCGGAGACGGATCGCCGCCCCGATGCCCGCGAAGCCGGCACCGATGATCGCCACCGAGGTGTGCATGCCCACCCCCTCAGGCCGTCGGCTCATAGGTGAGTTCCTGCGACCACGTGGGCGTTCGGTGGACGAGACCGAACGGAATGCGATCGGTGAGCTTCACCATCGAGTCGGCGAACAGGTGGTACGGCACGTTTCCTCGATTGATCACCGCCGCACCGTGGTACGCGACCACCTGGAACATGGGGAGGCGCCGTACGTACTCGCTACGTTCGCCCACCGCCCGGTAACGCTTCATCGCGCTGTACAACCGTTCCTCGTCGACGCCCATCGCGACGATGTTGTCGCGCATCTTGTTCAGGAGCGGAACGTAACTGAGCGCGCCGATCAGGAAGGTCGGCTTGATCCATCCGCCGACGAAGTCGATCGTTCGCTTGCGCAACCCCGCATGTCCGAGGATCTCCATCACCTCGAAGTCGACCGCGAGGTGCCGCGACTCGTCGGAGTTGATCCGCTTGAACACCTCCTGGGCCACCGGGTCCTTGACCTCGTCGGTGATGAACTTGATCAGCGCGCCGTCGAGCGCGACCTCGAGCATCGGGATCACGGTTCCCAGAAAGGACAGGGACATGTCGTCGGAGTGCCGGTCGAGCCAGTTGATCACCAGCTGCACGTTCACATTCGGTGACGGGATCTCGTCGCCGTCGAGCATCCCCCACCGGCGCATCAGTGCCAGTTCGGCATTGGCATGCTTCTGTTCCTCGGCGTGGAAGTGCTCGTAGATGCTCTTGAGCGTCGGGGTCGGGGCCTTCTTCGCCATTGCCGCGAAGCCGCGTGCACCGACGTTCTCGATCCACATGAGGTCACTCATGAAGGGTTTGAGCTTGGCGTGCAGATCCGGCTCGATGAGTTCGGCGCCCGGTGCATCCCAGTCGATGTCGGCCAGAGCCCATTGGCGGTCTTTGATCTTCTGGAGCATGTTGTCGAGGTCGATGGCCATGAGAAGGTCCTTTCGTGTGGTCGTTCGGCCGAGGTCTGACGCGTCAGGACGACGGCAGGAGACGGTTGAGGAGTCCGAGTCCGCGGACGTAGGACGCGGGGAAGTGTCGCTTGAGATGCCAGATCACGCGTGCGTCCAGCTGCGGTAGGACGTAGAGACGTCCCAGGTCGTGGGCGTCGAGTGTCGACGCGGCCACGCCGGCTGGTGACACCCCGGTCCAGCGCATCAGCGTTCCCGCGAGATTCTGTGCGTCCGAGGTGATCCGACCGTCTCGCGCGACGTTGGTCTTGACGAACGTCGGGCACAACACCGTGACACCGATGCCGGAGTGCGCCAGTTCCGCGGCGAGAGTCTCGCTCAGCGAGACCACGCCCGCCTTGGACACGTTGTAGGGGGCCATCACGGGCGCGGCGGCGAAACCTGCTGCCGACGCGACGTTGATGATCCCGCCGCGGCCCGCCTCGCGGAGCATCGGCGCGAAGAGTTCGCAACCGTACACCACGCCCCACAGGTTGATCCCGAGAGTCCAGTCCCAGTCGTCGAACCCGATGTCGCCGACCGGGCGACCGCCGATGCCGACCCCGGCGTTGTTGATGACGAGTGTCGGTGGTCCGTCGAACGTCGTACGGGTGAACGCCGCGAGCGAATCCATCGCCGCCCGGTCCGCGACATCGCAGCCGAAGGCATGGGCCGTCCGGCCGGTCCGGCCGGTGACGAGGGACGCGGTCTCGTCGGCGCGTTCCTCGTCGATGTCGGCGCAGATCACCTCGCCCCCGCGCCGGCCGAGTTCGAGCGCGAATGCCCGGCCGATCCCGCTCCCGGCCCCGGTCACGACTGCTCTGGCGTTCTGCGACAAGGGGTTTCGCAGGAACCGGCGTCGGACGCCGTCGACCGCCGTGATCATGAGGCGTCCGAGACGGTGTGTGCGGCCGGGACGGACGTCGCCGACGGCCCGGTCGACTCCTGGTCGGCCAGGAAGTCGCCGACTCGCCGGAGGGCTGCGTCGGCCTCGGGGCCCAGCCGCGGGAGCGCCTGGAAGACATGCATCATGCCGGGCCAGATCTCCAGCCGGCTGTCACCGCCATGTGCGCGGAGTTCTGCGTCCAGATGGCGCGCGTCGGCGCTGAGCATCTCGGCGCCACCGGTCTGGACCAGGAACGGTGGGAGGTGCCGCGCCGGTGCGAAGTCGAGGGACAGTCGGGGGTCGTCGGCGGCGACGTCGCGGGTGTACAGGGCCACCAGGCGCGCCGCGGCCGCCGCCGTGATGGCCGGGTCGCGCCGGATGCGTTCCTGGGTGCGCGCCAGCTCGAAGGTGAGATCGATGAGCGGGGAGAACAGGACGACCGACGAGGGCTGCTCGGCGGCATCGGCTGCGCGCCGGAGGACGAGATCGCAGGCCAGGTGGCCGCCCGCGGAGTCTCCGGCGATGACGACGTCGCCCGGTGGGAAGCCCTGCCGGAGCAGCCAGTCGAAGCCGGCGGCGACGTCGTCGGCGGCCGCGGGGAACCGGTGCTCGGGTGCCAGGCGGTAGTCGACGACGAACACGGCCAGGCCCGTGGCCAGCGACAGCCGCGCGGCGAGCGAGCGGTGCGTGCGTGCCGAACAGATCGTGTAGGCGCTGCCGTGGATGTAGTAGATCGCGCGTCGCCCGCGCCGGACGCCCGGTCCGAGCACCCACTCCCCGGAGATCCCGTTCTCCTCGACGCGGTGCACCGTCGTCCCGGCGGGGGTGCGCCCGAGGGTGCGCATGATCGTGGCGATGAGGCCACGCGAGAGGCGGATTCCCAGCGGGTTCAGCGGTATCGCGCCGGTGAACGTGCCGAGCCCCCACCTCGTCGCGTGGGCCGTGACGGTTGCCCGCGCGGACGCTCTGGTCGGCAGCGGGGTGGGCGTCGAGATGGTGTGCATCACCTCACACCATCAGCAACTGTGCCATTTGTCAATGGCACGGTTGCGGCATGACTACGTGCGTATGCCTCCGTCGGGGACGGTGTCTGCGGACACGTCGACAGCCGGGATGCCGGCGTCGTCGACCGCACCCGGCGTCACCTCGAGGTCGGCGGTCATGTGGGCGATCGCCGCGGGCCCGTAGATCACGTGGGCCGGCACGAACGTCATCCCCAGCCAGTACAGGGCCAGTCCCAGACCCGCTCCCATGAACCAGGTGAAGCTGGCCTGGTAGACGGTGCCGAAGATGACGACGCTGATCGGGAGGACCGAGGCGATGACGGTGGCGCCCACGGCAACCGGGTTCCAGCCGTTGCGGTACCAGTAGGCGCCCTCGGGCTTCATGGTGAACAGGTCGTCGACCTCGATCTTCTGCTTCTTGATGAGGTAGAAGTCGGCGATCAGGATGCCGAAAAGCGGACCGATCACCGCGCCGAGGGTGTCCATCGTGTAATGGATCGCCGTCGGGTTGTTGAAGAGGTTCCACGGCGTGATGAGCACCGAACCCACCGCGGCGATCATGCCCCCGGTGCGCCAACTGATCTTGGTGGGAGCAACATTCGAGAAGTCGAATGCGGGCGAGACGAAGTTCGCGACGATGTTGATGCCGATCGTGGCGATGGCGAACGTCAGCACGCCCAGCACTGCCGCGGTGGTGTTGTCGATGCGGTCGACGATGTGCACCGGGTCGGTGATGATGTTGCCGTCTTCGTCGGTGCCGATGACCGTGACCGCCGCGGAGACCGTGCACACCACCAGGAGGGAGAAGAAGAGGAAGTTGACCGGCAGTCCCCAGAAATTGCCCTTCTTGACCTCACCGAAAGAGCGGCCGTAGCGCGAGAAGTCGCCGAAGTTGAGCATCGGCCCGGAGAAGTAGGAGACAACGAGCGCGAATGCGCTGATCATCATCGTGATCGACGACCATCCGGAGAGTCCGTCGCCGACCGACAGGTCGAGACTCACGTTGTCCCATCCGGCCTCCACGACGAGGTAGGCCGCCAGCGCGATCATCACGACATACACTGCGGGACCACAGAAGTCGATGAACTTCCGGATCGTCTCCATCCCGTTCCAGAACACGAGCGCCTGCAGGACCCACATCAGGATGAAACCCGCCCAGCCGAGCGCGGACAACCCGAGGAAGCCATGCTGCTCGACGTCGCCCCAGGGCTCGAGTCCCGGCCAGAACTTCAGCGCCAGGAGGCCGAAAGCGACTGACGCCAAGTACGTCTGGATGCCGTACCAGACCACCGCGATCACCCCGCGGATGATCGCCGGGATGTTGGCGCCCTTGACGCCGAAGGACACCCGGGTGGTCACCGGGTAGGGAACGCCCGCCATCTGTGAGGGTTTCGCGACCAGGTTGCAGAGGACGTTGACGGCGATGATGCCGACGAGAAGGGCGACGAGAACCTGCCAGGCGGCGATGCCCAGGGCGAAGAGGCTGCCCGCGAACACGTAACCCCCGACACTGTGCACATCGGACATCCAGAAGGCGAAGATGTTGTACCACGTCCACTTCTGTTCCTTCAGCGGCGCGAGATCGGTGTTGGTGAGCCGGTCGTCGTATGTGGCCTTGACGACGCTCTCGCCGGCGGCGCCGGAATGGGACACCGCCGCTGGTGTCGGTGGGTGCGGACCGGGCGTCCCGGCGGATGGGGTGGACATGGCGTTCTCCTGGTCTTCCGGTCAGCGGCCGGGGGTCGGAAGTCGTTCGGGCGGCGCTGATGGGAAAAATGTAGGAACGCTTTGTTACCCCGCGATGAACGTGCCGAAATATTCGCGGACGTTCGACGACGGGGCCAGACCGGCCGAACCGGGTGTCAGGCCGCCGGGGTCAGGCGTCGGATCAGCGGGGCGCGGGACGGGTGGGGTGTCGCGCGATCCAGTCGGCCACCGCCTCGGTGAGCCGATGTTGGTTGTGTCGCTTGACGATCTCGTGACCTTCGTCGTGGAACATCAACATCTCGGCGACTGCCCCGCGGGCCTGGAGTTCGGCGACGATCTGCTGCGACTCGCTCACCGGGACGTTGGTGTCGTGCGCGCCGTGGACGACGAGCAATGGCGCACGCACCGCGTCGATACGGTGGATGGGCGAGAGATCGGCGAGCAGCTCGCGGTCGGACTCGGGATGGCCGTACTTGGTGTAGGCGGCGACCGCGATCCACGGTTCGGTGTTGCGGAAGAACGATTCGAGGTCACTCATTCCGCAGATCGCGATCCCGGCGGCGAACAGCTCGGGGTGGAACGTCAGGCACGCCAGGGTGAGGTAGCCGCCGTAGGAACGGCCGGAGCAATAGACCGCATCGGGGTCGGCGATGCCCTGCCGGCACAGGAATTCCGCGCAGTCCGCGGCGTCGTTGATCCCGGCGTACCGCCCGTACCGGTCGTCGGCATGGGCGAACAGCCGGCCGTAGCCCGACGAACCGCGGACGTTCGCGGCGAAGACCGTGATCCCGGCGTCGACCAGGGGGCCGAACAGGAACTGGTAGTCCGGGCGGGATTGCCCCTCGGGTCCGCCGTGGAAGTACAGGAGGGTCGGCCCCGGAACGGGGGATCCGGTGGCGTCGCGGGCGCGGAACAGGAAGCCGGACAGCGGCATACCGTCGCGCGCGGAGAACTCGAGGAGTTCGGGCCGGAGCAGGCACGAGGGCCCCTCGCCCGCGATGACGTCGTCGCGGACGGGATACACGGCGCGGTTGGCGACATCGATGAGGTGGACCAGAGGTGAGTGTTGTGGACTCGACACCGTCACGGTGACCACTGAACCCGCCGCACTGATCGAGAGGTCGGACGCCACCTCGCCGGGCAGGTCGATGGGTGGGTGCAGGGTCTGATCGGGCAGCGTCATGATCTGGAACTGACTGCGCCCCTGCACATTCCACAGCAATGCGACCGTCGACTGGTCGTGGCTGACCGCGAACTCGTCGAGCCCGATGTCGACCCGCTGGGCCAACACCCGGAACCGCACGCCGAACCGGCTGACCTCCACACCGAGCAGCCGCGGGAACTTGGCGTCGAAGTCACTGCGCACCAGGGCCTGGACGCTGTCGAGATCGCGGGTCGGTTCGTTCGGCGCGGGCACGAAGACCAGTGAGGAGTGATCGAACCCCTGGTCGAGCAGGTAACCCTGATCGGTGACCGCACCGGGATCCTGCGGTAGGAGAGGGGTCATCGAGATCTCGCCGTCGCCCGAGTCGGGCTGCCGGCGCAACAGCAACATGTCGTGATAGCCGCGGGGACCCACACGGACGAGGGTGGCGCCCTTCCACGAGTCGATGAGCACGCTGCCGACGCGCTGGTCCAGGGTGAGGGTGGTCGCGGTGCCGGGATGCACGCGAAGTGCGTGGGAGGTGCCGTCGGTGTCGATGGCGGTGATGAGGACCCAGTCGGTGTCCCATCCGACGAGACCGACGGTGCCGAACGAGCGGCCGTCGGGACGGGTCGCCGCGATGCGGTGGGCGGTGTCGTCATCGGGATCGGTGGTCACGACCCAGACCTGGTGGTGCTCGCCGCCGCTGGGGGCGATCTCCACCGCCAGCCAGCGGCCGTCGGTGGAGTGCACCACCTTCCGGACGGGTCCGGTGGATCGCAGTTCGACCCACCGCAACTCGCCGACACCGTCCCGGGACAGCGAGCGCTGCGCGGCCCGTGGGTACCCGGTGCCGTCGTCGACGATGTAGGCGAACGCGCTCCCGTCCGGGGAGAGGGAGGCGCCGTAGGTCTTCCAGCCGCGGTCGTCGAATCGCAGAGCCGTCACCGTCGTGTGTTCGCTTCCATGGTCTGCAGCCACATCTCGAGGAGCGCGACCTGCCACAGTTCGTTGCCGTCGAGCCTGGTGCGGATTCCGTTGGGGTCGGCGAAGAGCCGATCGAGCGCCCCGGGCCGGTACAGCCCGCGGTCGCGGGCGGCCTTGGATCGCAGGGTGTCCGAGACGAGGTCGAGGACACCGCCGGTGAGGTGGCGGATGCCCGGCACCGGGAAGTAGCCCTTCGTGCGGTCGATGACGGCCGAGGGCAGAAGCGCCCGGCTGGCCTCCTTGAGCACACCCTTGCCGCCGTGCGCGAGCTTGAGATCGGGAGGACACGTTGCGGCCAGTTCGACGAATTCGTGATCGAGGAACGGGACGCGGGCTTCCAGGCCCCAGGCCATCGTCATCGTGTCGACGCGCTTGACCGGGTCGTCGACGAGCATGACGGTGGTGTCCAGCCGCAGCGCCGCGTCGACGGCCGTGGCCGCGCCCGGCGCGGACTGGTGGGCCCACGCGAATTCGAAGCTGGGGTCGTAGCCGGCCTCCGTGAGGTAGTCGTCGGCGAGGATGCCGCGGATGTCGACGTCGTCGCGGTCGAAGAACACGTCGGCATAGGCACGCGTCGTCTTCTCGCGGGTCACGTCGAGCAGCGGGGGATACCAGCTGTACCCGCCGAGGATCTCGTCCGCGCCCTGGCCGGACTGGACCACCTTGATGGACTTGCTGACCTCCTGGGACAGGAGATAGAAGGCAACGCAGTCGTGGCTGACCATCGGTTCGCCCATCGCTGCGACCGTATCCGGGATCGCGGGCAACAAGCGGTCGGTCCCGATGTGGATCTTGTGGTGGTCGGTGCCGAAGGTGTCGACGATGAGGTCGGAGTAGGCGTACTCGTCGCCCGATTCCCCGGCCGCGGAGTCGAATCCGATGCTGAAGGTGGCGAGATCGGACTGGCCCTGCTCGGCGAGAAGCGCGACGACCAGTGAGGAGTCGACGCCGCCGGACAGCAGCACGCCGACCGGGACATCGGCGACCATGCGCCGGCGCACCGACGTCCGCAGCGAATCGAGCAGCTCGTGTTGCCACCGCTTCTCATCCCAGCCCCGGCGGTCGGGATGCGGCTCGAACGCGGGCTCCCAGTAACGGCGCTCGGTGCGCCGGCCGTCGGGCCGGATCGTCAGAACCGTCGCCGGCGGCAATTTCCGGATGCCGTTGTAGATCGTGTGGGGTGCCGGCACGACGGCGTGGAAGCTGAAGTAGTGGTGCAGGGCCACCCGGTCGATCGAGGTGTCGACGTCACCGGCGCGGAGCAGAGCCTGCACCGACGAGGCGAACCGGAGGCGACCGGGGGTGTCGGCGAGATAGAGCGGCTTGATGCCGAGCCGGTCGCGGCCGAGGGTGACCACGCCGGTGTCGGTGTCGACGATCGCGAACGCGAACATCCCCATGAAGTGGTCGACGCAGTCAGGACCCCAGGCGTGGAACGCCTTGAGGATGACCTCGCTGTCGGCATGGGAGAAGAACGTGTAGCCCTTGCCCTCGAGCTCGGCGCGCAGTTCGTGATGGTTGTAGATGCAGCCGTTGAACACCAAGGCCAGGCCGAGCGCGGGATCGATCATCGGCTGACTGCCCTTCTCGGTCAGGTCGATGATCTTCAGTCGCCGATGCCCCAGCGCCACAGACCCTTTGGCGAAGACACCGGAGCCGTCGGGGCCCCGGCGGGTCATCTCGCAGGTCATCGCGTCGACGGCCGGGACATCCGGTGCCGTGCCGTCGAACCGGATCTCGCCGCAGATTCCACACATGGGTCGCTGGTCCTCCTCGTCGCTGCCGCACTCCGGTGCCGCTGGTGCGCTGGCACACCGGGCGGAGGCATCCTCCCACCCTAGGAGCCGCCCGACGGGACGGCACCCCGGGCGGGGCCGCCGCTACTTCGGCGTCACCCAGGTGGTGATGTCGCAGTGCACGACCTCCACACCCTTGGTGTCGACAATGCTCACCGACACGGTGACGTCGGTGCCGGCGGTGATGGCGTCGAAGTCGACCGGCTCGGCGAGCCGCGCCTCGGCGGTCAGCCGCGTCGTCGCCTTGGTGAGGTAGCTCGTCTGCATCGCCTTCGGGATCCAGCGGTGGGATGTCCGTGTGGTGGCCTCCATCAGCATCCCCATCGCGGCCTCGGCGAGGTTGCAGGCGGCGATCGCGTGGAAGGTGCCGATGTGGTTGTGTACACCGAACCAGTTGGGTGCGGTCACCTTGCAGTAGCCCGGCTCCATCTCCTGCACGAGCGGGAGGACGGTACCGAAATAGGGGACCTTCGCGACCATGCCGAGCGAGAAGAGGACGTTTCCGACCGGATTGGCGGGCAGCTTCTTGCGCAGGGCGAAGGTGGGGTTCGTGGAACTCATGGCGGTATCTTACTCATGAGTCAGGTATGGGCCCGCCCGCGACCGTCGGCGCTGATTTGATCGTGCTCCCGACCTGATGCATACTGTTCGGGTTGCCTTGACCGGCGGACGCAGGTTGTGCCATGTGCCAGACCCGCGAACGCGATCAGGTGAATGACTCCCAGGCCCGGTCTACGGGGACTGGGCGTGTAACGCGTGCGCCGATACCGGCTCACGGTCACGACACGCCCGACCGCGGGTGCCGGGGCACACCGGCTCGTACCAGGTGCGAGCCAACGTACAACGACAGATGAACAGCGTCGATTGCCGTATCTCACACGGTGGTCATGTGCTCAGCCGGCGAGAGCTCGGTCCCGATCACGCGGTGTTTGTCTGTCGAGAACAACTGACGGAAGAGGACACAGCGTGGCGGGACAAAAGATCCGCATCAGGCTCAAGGCCTACGACCACGAGGCGATCGACGCTTCGGCGCGCAAGATCGTGGAGACCGTGACCCGTACCGGGGCACGCGTCGTCGGCCCGGTGCCATTGCCCACCGAGAAGAACGTGTACTGCGTCATCCGTTCGCCGCACAAGTACAAGGACAGCCGCGAACACTTCGAGATGCGTACCCACAAGCGACTCATCGACATCCTCGACCCGACACCGAAGACGGTCGACGCGCTCATGCGCATCGACCTCCCGGCCAGCGTCGACGTCAACATCCAGTAGGACGGGGGCGAGATACATCATGAGCAATCAGAGTTCGACCAAGGGAATCCTGGGCACCAAGCTCGGCATGACCCAGGTCTTCGACGAGAACAACCGCGTCGTGCCGGTCACGGTCATCCAGGCCGGCCCGAACGTGATCACCCAGCTCCGCACCGCGGACCGGGACGGCTACACCGCCGTCCAGCTCGCCTACGGCGCCATCGATCCCCGCAAGGTGACGAAGCCGGTTGCCGGCCAGTACAGCAAGGCCGGGGTCACCCCGCGCCGCCACCTGGCCGAGATCCGCGTCAACGACATCAGCGACTTCGAGGTCGGTCAGGAACTGACCGCCGAGATCTTCGCCGATGGCGCGCTGGTCGACGTGACCGGCACCTCCAAGGGCAAGGGCTTCGCCGGCGTCATGAAGCGTCACGGCTTCGCCGGCCTGGGCGCCAGCCACGGCGTCCACCGCGTGCACCGCGCACCGGGCTCGATCGGTGGCTGCGCCACCCCGGGTCGCGTGTTCAAGGGCATGCGCATGGCAGGCCGCATGGGTAACGACAAGGTCACCACGCAGAACCTCACCGTCCACAAGGTGGACGCCGAGGCCGGTCTCCTGCTGATCAAGGGAGCGATCCCGGGTCGCAAGGGCGGCGTCGTGATGGTTCGCGATGCAGTCAAGGGTGGTGCCTAGAAATGAGTGACACAGTGAGCACCGATACCGCCGCGAAGTTGACGCTGGACGTCAAGACCGCCGACGGCAAGACCAACGGAACCGTTGACCTGCCCGCCGCTCTGTTCGACGCCCCGGCCAACATCGCGCTGATGCACCAGGTCGTCGTGGCCCAGCAGGCCGCGGCACGCCAGGGGACGCACTCCACCAAGACCCGCGCCGAGGTGCGCGGCGGTGGCGCCAAGCCGTACCGCCAGAAGGGCACCGGCCGCGCACGTCAGGGCTCGACCCGCGCGCCGCAGTTCGCCGGCGGTGGCACCGTCCACGGCCCCAAGCCGCGCGACTACAGCCAGCGCACCCCCAAGAAGATGAAGGCCGCCGCCCTGCGCGGTGCCCTGAGCGACCGCGCTCGCAACGAGCGCATCCACGTGATCACCGAACTGGTCTCCGGGCAGAAGCCCTCGACCAAGTCGGCACGTCAGTTCCTGGAGGCACTCTCCGATCGCCGCAAGTTCCTGGTCGTCCTCGGCCGCGAGGACCTGACGGCGTGGCTGAGTGTGGCCAACCTCGACAACGTGCTGCCGATCGCGCCGGATCAGCTCAACACCTACGACGTCCTGGATTCGGACGAGGTGGTGTTCAGCGTCGAGACGCTCAATGCCTTCATCGAGCAGAACACGGCGGATGCCAAGGCTGCCGTCGAGAAGACAGCAGAGGAGGCCTGACATGGCGACCGTTGCAGACCCGCGCGACATCATCCTGGCGCCCGTGATCTCGGAGAAGTCCTACGGGCTCATGGAGGACAACGTGTACACCTTCCTGGTGCACCCGGAGTCCAACAAGACCGAGATCAAGATCGCGATCGAGAAGATCTTCGGTGTCAGCGTTGCCAGCGTCAACACCGCGAACCGACAGGGCAAGCGCAAGCGGACCCGCTCCGGCTACGGCCAGCGCAAGTCCACCAAGCGCGCCATCGTGTCGCTGACCGCAGACAGCAAGCCCATCGAGATCTTCGGGGGCTCGGTCAGCTGACCGGGGCGCCCAGAGAAGGACTAGAGACTCATGGCTATTCGTAAGTACAAGCCGACGACCCCGGGTCGTCGTGGGGCCAGCGGCTCCGATTTCGCGGAGGTCACCCGTGACCATCCCGAGAAGTCGCTGGTGCGTCCGCTGCACGGGCGTGGTGGCCGAAACGCTCACGGCCGCATCACCACTCGTCACAAGGGTGGCGGCCACAAGCGTGCCTACCGTCTGATCGACTTCCGTCGTCACGACAAGGACGGCATCAACGCCAAGGTCGCCCACATCGAGTACGACCCGAACCGCACCGCGCGGATCGCGTTGCTGCACTACGTGGACGGCGAGAAGCGCTACATCATCGCGCCGAAGAACCTGAAGCAGGGCGACATCGTCGAGAGCGGCTCGACCGCCGACATCAAGCCCGGCAACAACCTGCCCCTGCGCAACATCCCGACCGGTACCCAGATCCACGCCGTGGAGCTGCGTCCGGGCGGTGGAGCGAAGATGGCCCGCAGTGCGGGTTCGTCGATCCAGTTGCTCGGCAAGGAGGGCACCTACGCCACGCTGCGTATGCCCTCCGGCGAGATCCGTCGTGTCGACGTGCGCTGCCGCGCCACCGTCGGCGAGGTGGGCAACGCCGAGCAGAGCAACATCAACTGGGGCAAGGCCGGCCGTATGCGCTGGAAGGGCAAGCGCCCGACCGTCCGCGGTGTCGTGATGAACCCCGTCGACCACCCGCACGGTGGTGGTGAGGGCAAGACCTCCGGTGGTCGCCACCCGGTCAGCCCGTGGGGTAAGCCCGAGGGCCGCACCCGCAAGAACAAGGCCAGCGACAAGCTGATCGTCCGTCGCCGTCGTACCGGCAAGAACAAGCGATAACAGGAGGAGGTAAGAGAATGCCACGCAGCCTCAAGAAGGGCCCGTTCGTCGACGACCACCTCCTGAAGAAGGTGGATGTCCAGAACGAGAAGGGCACCAAGCAGGTCATCAAGACCTGGTCCCGTCGTTCGACCATCATTCCCGACTTCATCGGTCACACCTTTGCCGTCCACGACGGACGCAAGCACGTGCCGGTGTTCATCTCGGATTCGATGGTCGGGCACAAGCTGGGCGAGTTCGCCCCCACCCGTACCTTCAAGGGTCACATCAAGGATGACCGGAAAGCGAAGCGCCGGTAATGACTACGCAGACCGATAATCCGACAGCAAAGGCGACCGCCAAGTTCGTGCGCGTCACGCCGATGAAGGCTCGTCGTGTCCTGGACCTGGTCCGCGGCAAGAACGTGGACGAGGCCCTCGACATCCTGCGGTTCGCACCGCAGTCGGCGTCCGAGCCCGTCTACAAGGTCCTGGCAAGCGCCGTCGCCAACGCGGAGAACAACCTGGATCTGGATCGCCGGACCCTGGTCGTCGCCACCGCATTCGCCGACGAGGGGCCGACCCTCAAGCGCTTCCAGCCGCGCGCACAGGGTCGCGCGTTCCGTATCCGCAAGCGCACCAGCCACATCACCGTGGTCGTGGAGAGCTTGCCGGAGAAGGCAGCCGGCGGCCGTGGCCGTTCGCGTCAGCCGAAGAAGAAGGGAGCCTAGTAGTGGGCCAGAAAATCAACCCGCACGGCTTCCGTCTGGGCATCACCACCGACTGGAAGTCGCGGTGGTACGCCGACAAGCAGTACGCGGACTACGTCAAAGAGGATGTCGCCATCCGCAAGCTCCTCTCCACGGGGCTCGAGCGGGCCGGCATCGCGAAGGTGGAGATCGAGCGCACCCGTGACCGGGTTCGCGTGGACATCCACACCGCGCGTCCGGGCATCGTCATCGGTCGCCGTGGCGCCGAGGCCGATCGCATCCGCGGCGACCTGGAGAAGCTGACCGGCAAGCAGGTCCAGCTGAACATCCTCGAGGTCAAGAACGCCGAGTCCGAGGCCCAGCTGGTGGCCCAGGGCGTCGCCGAGCAGCTGAGCAACCGTGTGGCGTTCCGCCGTGCGATGCGCAAGGCGATCCAGTCGGCGATGCGTCAGCCGAACGTGAAGGGCATCCGGGTCCAGTGCTCGGGTCGTCTGGGCGGCGCAGAGATGAGCCGCAGTGAGTTCTACCGCGAGGGTCGCGTCCCGCTGCACACGCTGCGCGCCGACATCGACTACGGACTCTACGAAGCCAAGACCACCTTCGGCCGCATCGGCGTGAAGGTGTGGATCTACAAGGGCGACATCGTCGGTGGACGTCGTGAGCTGGCTGCGGCCGCTCCGGCAGCCGAGGATCGCCGTCCCCGCCGGCCCAGCCGGCCCCGGCGTAGCGGTGCCTCGGGCACCACTGCGACGAGCACCGACGCCGCTCGCGCGGCCGAGGCCGCTCCCGCCGAGGCCACTGCTGGTGCGGCTGAGAAGCAGGAGGGCTAGGCCATGTTGATCCCCCGTCGGGTCAAGCACCGCAAGCAGCACCACCCCAGCCTCAAGGGGCAGGCCAAGGGCGGCACCAAGGTGACGTTCGGCGATTACGGCATCCAGGCCCTGGAAGGCGCGTACATCACCAACCGTCAGATCGAGTCCGCTCGTATCGCGATCAACCGGCACATCAAGCGTGGCGGCAAGGTCTGGATCAACATCTTCCCGGACCGCCCGCTCACCAAGAAGCCGGCCGAAACCCGCATGGGTTCGGGTAAGGGTTCCCCCGAGTGGTGGGTCGCCCCGGTCAAGCCGGGTCGCGTGCTGTTCGAGATGACCTACCCGAACGAGGAGACCGCTCGCGAGGCCCTGCGTCGCGCGCAGCACAAGCTCCCCATCAAGACCAGGATCGTGACCAGAGAGGAGCAGTTCTGATGGCACTCGGAGTTGCTGCGAACGAGCTTCGTGAGCTCAACGACGCTGATCTGGTCGATCGCCTGAAAGAGTCGAAGGAAGAACTGTTCAACCTTCGGTTCCAGATGGCCACCGGCCAGCTCGACAACAACCGTCGCCTGCGGACCGTGCGTCGCGAGATCGCGCGTATCTACACCGTCATGCGCGAGCGGGAGCTGGGCCTGGCGTCCGGACCGGATGGTGATGACGCATGAGTGAGGACCAGAAGGTGACCGAAACCCAGACCGAGGAGCGCGCACGCCGCAAGGAGCGCATCGGCTACGTGGTCAGCGACAAGATGCAGAAGACCATCGTGGTCGAGCTGGAAGATCGTAAGAGCCACCGGCTCTACGGCAAGATCATCCGGACCACGAGCAAGGTCAAGGCCCACGACGAGAACGGCGATGCCGGCGTCGGCGACCGTGTGCGGATCATGGAGACCCGCCCGCTGTCGGCGACCAAGCACTGGCGCCTCGTCGAGGTGCTGGAGAAGGCCAAGTAGGCCCTCTCCCAACGAGATCTACCGCGACCGGCCCGTTCCCCATGGGGGAGCGGGCCGGTTTCGTCTGTCCGATCCCTGGGGGCTCCGGAGCGTGTGGGTTCCGATCCCTGAGGAGCTCCGGAGCGTGCGGAGGAGCGTCACGAAGGGTGTGGTCCCAACGGGGGATTGACCGGCTGAGCCGGGCGGTGTGAGGGTGAGATGCGATGCCCACCACCGATCTCGCGAGCGGCGATTCCCGCGCCCGACCCGCCTGGGTGCGGCGCGCATTCGAATCCGACTCGGTGGAGCCGGACCTGGACCGCGTGCGCCGGGTGGGTGCTCGATTCCTCGGACTGGGGTTCATCGGCTACCCGGTGGTGTCCGCCGCGTCGATACTCGCCTCGGCGTCGCTCACGGACGCCTGGTGGCCTCCGCTGAGCATCCTGCTGTCGGTCGGACCCGGGATCCTGTTGATCGCGGCGACCTTCCGGCCGGGCACCGCATGGCTCACCCCGCTGGCACTGACCTCGTGGGTCGGCTACGTCCTGGGACTCGTGCTGTGGTTCGTGGCCTGGAACGGCACGACACTGGCCGATCCGGGCGACTCTGCCCAGTGGATGGTCGCCTTCTGCGGCATGCCGAGCATGGTGCTGATGCTCGTGCGTCCGCGACTCGCCGTGGTCGCTCTCATCGCGTCCTCGACACTCGCGCATCTCTCCCAGCAGCTCGGCCGATTCGGCGAGGTGACCTCCGACGCGCCGATGGAGGTCATGTGGTCGCTGATGTTCACCGGCGTCTTCCTCGCGGTCGTGCTCGTGGCCACACGGACCGGGCGCGAACTCGACGAGACGCGCGAGGAGACCTACCGCACTGCGGCGAATGTCGCCGCCGCCTCGGCGCGCGAGGTGGAGAAGGAGCGGTTCGACGCCATCGTGCACGACCGGGTGATCGCGTCCCTGCTCGCCGTCCGGCCCGGGCGTCCGGATGATCGGCTGGCGACGCAGGCGGCCTCCGCTCTCGAGGAACTCGCGCGGGTGCCGGGATCGGACGGTCCCGACGCCGCGACCGATGTCGAGGTGATCCGCCGCATCCGGTCGGCCGCCGCGGACGTCTCGGAACGATTCGACGTCGAGGTGGTGGTCGGCGAGACGGGCGGTGACGCGGACGGCCACGACGTGGGGTCCGGGACGGCCACGTATCCGGCCGAGGCGCTCGACGCGGTCGTCGAGGCGATGTCGGAGGCGTTGCGCAACGTCGTCCGTCACGCCGGGGATGACGCCGAGTGCGCTGTGATCGTCCGGTTCGCACCCGACTCGCTGAGCATGGCGGTCGTCGACAACGGGGTCGGTTTCGATCCCGAGACGGTGGCAGTCGGCCGGCTCGGCATCGCCGTCAGCATCCGTGGTCGTCTCGCCCGGCTACCGGGCGGCCACGCGCGGGTGCAGAGCCGCCCGGGGCGCGGGACCACGGTGCAGATCCTGTGGGAGCGGCCGTGAGACGCGATTGCACCCGGGGAACCGACGGCGCCGACCGCGGGGAGGTCGTCAACGCGTTCGGGATCGGCTCGCGGCCCCTCTGGCTGATGATGGGCGTCTTCGCCTGCGGGTACTTCCTCGTCACGTTGTACGCCGACTCGACCGTCACCGGGTGGTGGCAGTGGATCGGGTTGTTCGCCGGGTTCGTGTTGTTCGTCGTCGCGGGGGTGACGATTCTCGACTCACCAGGGGATCCGCTGCCGACGCCGACGACCCTCGCCGTCGCCGGGCTGGCCGTCTCGGCAGTCGCGGCGACACTGTTCTCGCTGCCGTTCCCGCCGACGCACGTGATGCAGACCGGGCCGCCGATGGGTGCGTCGGTGGTCATCCTGGCGTTCGTCGCGGTACGCGGCCGCCCGCTCGCCGCCTGGCTCGCGAGCGGCTGCATCTCGGTGATCGCGACCGTGTGGGGCGCGGTCTCGACGGCGGGTGCCCTGTGGGGACTGTCCATCACCCTGCCCGGTTACGCGATCATGATCATGGGTTCCCTGTTCTCGGTCATGCTGCGCCCGATGGCCCGCCAGATCTACGAACTGCGGGAGGCCAACGAGCGTCAGGTGGCGCTCGACGCCGCCGCGGCGGCCGCGACCGAGGTGCGGGACCGCCGACTCGCCGCCCTCGACGAACGGGCCCGCCCCGTCCTCACCCGGATCGCCCGCCGCGAGTCCTTCAGCGCGGACGAGGTCGTCGTGGCCCGCCTGCTCGAGGCGCAGTTGCGCGACGGCATCCGGGCGTCCGGGCTCGATCTCCCCGTGGTCCGGGATGCTGCCTGGCGCGCACGCCGGCGCGGGGTGCACGTGGTCCTGCTCGACGACGGCGGGCTCGCCGCCCTGGACGATGCGAGTGCGGCAACGGCGCGCGAACGGCTCGCCCTCGCCGTCGCCGCCCTGCTGGACGAGGTCGACGACGGACGGGTGACGGTCCGCATCCAACCGCCGGGGCGCGAGATGCTCGCCTCGGTCGGGGTGGACGCCGGTCATCGCACCGACCGGATCGAGTTCGACCACCGCGTGATCGTCGCCGCCGACTCGGCGCGGGAGACACCTGCCTCGGGCGGATGAGGTCAGGCGGCGCCGCTCCGCAACCACTCGAGGACGGCGGGCGTGACGGGTGCGGTGGCGTCGGCGTACTCCGGGTGTTTCTTGAGGAACGCGGCCACCAGCGGGCACACACCCACGATGGTGAGGTCGCGTGCGCGGGCGTCGTCGAGGGCTTCGCGCACCAGGATCGTCGCGAGGCCGCGTCCGCCGAAGTCGGGGTCGACTTCGGTGTGGAAGAACACCCGCGCCGTCGTCGGGGCGTCCGGGGTGCCGGAGACACGGTCGCGGTACTCGGCGAAGCCGGCCAGTGCCTCACCGCCGGGCGCATCCACGTGGATGTCGTAGCGGCGTTCGGCGGGATTGTCGCGCACCGTGGTCTCGGCGCCGGTCTTGTCCGCGGTCATCGCTGCACCGCCACGATCGGTCCCTGCACGGACCAGGGGAAGTTGATCCACTTGTCGGTGGTCCGCCAGGTGTAATCGGGGATCGTGATGGTGTGCGGCTTCTTGTAGAGAACTGCGTTGCGGACCTCGGCGACCCGGCCCTGCTCCTGGCAGAAGTCGTTGACCAGTTTGAGGGTCTTGCCGGTGTCGGCCACATCGTCGACGACGAGTACCCGCTGGTCGGTCAGGCCGCTCGACTCCAGGAGCGACGGCAGCATCACCGGTTCGGACAGTGTCTCGCCGACGCCGGTGTAGAACTCGACGTTCAGCGAGATCATCAGCTTGCAGTCCAGGGCGTAGGCGAGAGCGCCGGCCGGGATCAGGCCGCCGCGGGCGATGCCGAGGATGATGTCCGGGATGAACGCGTCGTCGGCGACCTGCTGGGCGAGCTCGCGGCAGGCCACGCCGTTGAGCTCCCAGGTGAGGACCTCGCGCTCGGGGGATGTGGTGGTCATGGGGACACTCTTCCAGAGCGTGCGCGGCGGCGGGTGCCCGAAGTCGATGTCGGCGCGGCCGTGTGGTCGGCGTCGGTCGGCCGGTACACGGCCACGAGACGTCGAGAGTGGTGCGACGACGAGAAAGGCCACGTCATCCGCGGGCCCCGGACACGACGTAACCATTCGACCCCGGCCGCGCGACATATTCGTGAAGGACAGACCGAGTCAAATTCGTCGGGAACTCTGATTCGTGCGTAAGTTTGTTGTCGTGGATGCCTAGCGTCAGATCCTTGTCGCCGTCCCATCGGTGGCCGACGACGTGTGACGCTCAGGCTGTCCATGCTGCCGCCCTGTTGTCGACGCGTAGAGGAAGACATGTCCGAGGCCAGTGGTCAGCGACCGTCCGTCGCCTCCTACGCGCCGCGTCATCAACGGCAGGATGCGCCTCTCCCGCCGCTGCCCGAAGATCCGTTCGTGCTGCCGGATCCGGTCGAGGAACAGCTGCGACGCTGGCGCGCCGAGCGTTCGAACCCCACCGTCGACGACACCGCGCCGGTCGATCCCTCGGCCAATGGCCATGTGACGACCCCGTCCGCCGATCCGACGCGCGCGGGCATCCCGCCGGCCGACCCGGCGAGCACGGAGTCCGAACTCACCGATTCCGGGCCGGTCGACGCCGCGCCCGCGGTGGCCACGCGTTCCCCCGAGCCGCAGGACCCGCCGGCCGTGCGTGCCTATGCGGCCCCGTCCGCTCCGCCGGTCGCGCCGCGCCCGCCCTTCGAACGCAACGGTCACGTCGTGCGGCCCGCACCGAACGGTGCCGCGGGACAGGTGGTCCCGGACTGGCAGACCGCCGCCGTCGACGGGTCGGAGTCGCAGACCGTGGCGATCCCGGTCCCCGAACGCGTGCGGGAACCGGCGGCCGGTGACCCCGCGGGCACCGCCATCGAGGCGAGGAACCTGCACAAGAAGTTCAAGGACATGGTCGCGGTCGAGGACGTGAGTTTCACCGTCCCCGCGGGAAGCATCGTCGCGTTGCTCGGACCCAACGGCGCCGGCAAGACCACCACGGTGAACATGCTCTGCACCCTGCTCAAGCCTGACGGCGGGAGCGCCACGGTCAATGGTCACGACGTCTCGCACGACGCGGCCTCGGTCCGGAAGTCGATCATGCTCACCGGCCAGTTCGCCGCCCTCGACGAGGCGTTGACGGGTCGCGAGAACCTGGTCCTGTTCGGCCGGCTCCTGGGCCTCGACAAGACTGCCGCGCGTGCGCGCGCCGACGAACTGCTCGATGCGTTCTCGCTGACCGACGTCGGCGGCAAACGCGTCCGCGAGTACTCGGGCGGTATGCGCCGCCGGATCGATATCGCCTGCGGACTGGTCACCGCGCCGAGGATCGTGTTCCTCGACGAGCCGACGACGGGGCTGGATCCGCGCAGCAGGCTGGAGGTGTGGTCGCTCGTCGAGAAGCTCCGCGACTCCGGTGTCACCATCCTGCTGACCACCCAGTACCTCGAAGAGGCCGACGTCCTGTCCGACAACATCGTCGTCATCGACAAGGGCCGGGTCATCGCCGAGGGAACCTCCGACGAGCTGAAGGCATCGACCGGTGCGGCCTACTGTGAGGTCACGCCGGCGGATCCCGCCGACCGTGTCCGACTCCGCGACACCCTGGCCGACCTCGTCGGCGATCACGTGCAGAACGCCGACGACCACTTCGTCGCGGTACCGGCCCCCGATGGTCCGGAGACGCTCGTCGAGGTCATCCAGCGCACCGCAGCCGCGGGTATCCCACTCTCCGACGTCGCGATGCGTCGGCCTTCGCTGGACGAGGTGTTCCTGGCGTTGACCGACCCACGGCGGGACCGGAGCTCCACCTGACATGACGACTTCTGACGTACTGCGATCGGGGGCGACGTCGGGGGCGGCGACGACCGCGCTGATCGAGCCGCGGGTCCGACCCGTGCAGCAGTGGTGGGCGCTGTCCGGACGCGGGATCTCCAAGGTGTTCCGGGGCGGCGAGGTCATCTTCGCCTTCATCTCGCCGGCCTTCCTCGCGGTGTGCTTCTATCTCCCGCTGCGGAGCATCGTCGAGGTCGCTCCCGGCATCAACTACGGCCAGTTCCTGATGCCCATCATCGTGCTGCAGTCGGTCAACTTCGCCGCGTCCTCGGCGGCGATGCGGGCGGCCTTCGACGGCGTGCAGGGGATCAACACCCGCTTCCGGGTGATGCCGATGTCCCCGGTCATCCCGATGCTGGCGCGGACCGCGACCAACGGTGTGCTGCTGGTGATCTCGCTCACGTGCGCTGCTGTCGCCTGTTTGATCATCGACTGGCGCCCGGGGGGTGGGTTCTGGGGCACCGTCGGCCTGTTCGGTCTGGCGTTCCTGATCGGAGCGCTGTTCTCGTGGGCGGCCGACGGTCTCGGTCTCGTCGCCGGCAGCCCGGAGGCCACCAGCCAGGCCCTGGCCCTGCCGACGCTGATCCTCGGCATGATGTCCACCGGGTTCGTTCCGCTCGAGCAGTTCCCGGAGTGGATTCAGCCGTTCGTGCGCAACCAGCCCATCTCGCAGTTCGCCGACTCGATGCGCGCTCTCGACGCGGGGACCGCCACCTGGCACCAGTTGCAGCCGTCGCTGTGGTGGTGTGCGGGGCTGGCCGCGACCGCGCTGCTGTTGCTGGCCGTCAGCACCCGGAGGACCCGCTGATGAGCGCCGCCGGGGTGGGCCTGTCCACCGGGGAACCGACCGCACAGCGGCACTTCCTGACGACCGCGGCTACCGATGTGCCCACGGAATCGTCGTTCCGGGCGTGGTGGCGGCAGAGTCTCCCGCTGGCGGGCCGGCAGATCGTGGTGTTCGTCCGCGATGTCCCGACGCTGATGCAGGCGTTGCTCTTCCCGGCGCTGAGCATGCTCATGTTCAAGGTCGTGCTGGGCGACGCGATCGGCTCGGCGACCGGTCAGAACAGTGCATACGGCACCGTCCCGCTGGTGATCCTCGTCGGCGCGATGTTCGGATCGATCGCCTCGGCGACCCGGCTGAACCGGGAACGGGCGACCGGTTTGCTCGCCCGGTTGTACGTCCTGCCGATCCACCGGGCGGCAGATCTCACCTCGCGGGTGATGTCCGAACTGGTGCGCATCCTGGTGACGACGCTCATCCTCCTGGCCGCCGGCCACCTCATCGGCTTCCGGTTCACCCAGGGGCTGGGTCCGGCGATCGGGCTCGTGCTGGTCGCACTCGCCTACGGCACCGCCTTCGCGACCCTGACGCTCGCCCTCGCCGTCAGCGCGCGCCCGGGTGCGCCGATCGTGCCGTATCTCGGTCTGGCCTCGAGCCTGCTGATGTTCTTCAACTCCGGCTTCTCACCGATCAGTGCATATCCGGGGTGGCTGCAACCGATCGTGGCGAATCAGCCGATGACGCCGGCTATCGAGACGATGCGGGCGTTGGCGGCGGGTGGACCTCTCGCGGAGAATCTCACGAAAGTCGCGGTTTGGACCGTGGTGATTCTGGTCATTTCCATTTATCCGGCTCTTCGCGGTTATCGGAAAGCCGCGAGGGACCGATGATCGCGAACCGATCCCATACCGTCGGGGTAACGAATGACACCCGGTATGGCCCCAATGCGGGCGACGCCGAGTGTGCCCTCACCCTCCGGCGGCGCATCGGCGCTGGTCAGCGGCCCGTGTACGGCGGAAGGCGGTTCGCGGGTGCCGTCACCTCGCCGCGCGTGGACACGCCCAAGGGCGTAACAAGGAAGGTGGGTACGGCGATGGCATTCACAGAGGCTGGCCCTGCATCCCGGTTTCATGAGACCCCCTCGCGTGAAATAGCATGGAGATTCTGTGTCGGCGTCCGATGTGGAGGGTCTGAACGATTACCAACGGCAGTGTCGTGAGGTCTAATCGACTGCAGGACTAGCGAGGGAGTGTTCAGAGGACGTGGCAATCGCCGATTACCGTGCCGGTACGCCGGGTGACGTGGACGAGACCATCGAGGTCCTCCCGCTCACCGCGGCGCAGCGCGGCATGTGGTTCGCCGAGTCGCTGTCGTCCGAGTACTCGGTCAACATCGCTCAGTACGTGGACATCCGTCATGCGCCGGGCGGATTGGACGTCGAGTTGTTCGCCCAGTGCTGTGTCGAGGTGGGCAAGCTCGTCGAGTCGCCGTTCGTCCGCCTGACCGAGATCGACGGCATCCCGATGCAGTACGTGGACGTCGACTTCGATCAGACCGTCGACATCCTCGACTTCCGGTCCGAGCCCGACCCGGTCGCGGCGGCGACGGAATGGATGCAGGCCGAGTACCGGCAACCGGTCGATCTCCTCAACGACCAGTTCATCATCGTCTCGATCCTGTTGATCTCGGATGAGCGCACATTCTGGTACAACCGTGCCCACCACATCATCATCGACGGCTATGCCGCGCTGTCGATCATGCGGCGCACCGTCGACCGCTACAACGCCCTCCGCCGGGGTGAGGAGCCGCGCGACAAGGCCCCCGCCACCATGGCCGACATCGTCGCCTACGAGGAGACGTATCAGGGCAGTACCCGGCGGGAGACCGACCGTGCGCACTGGCTCGAACGCGTCGCGGATCTGCCGGAGCGGGTGACACTGTCGAAGGTCGGCACGACCGGATCGCTCTCGTTCGACAACGTCGTCTCCAGCGCCGCACTCGACCCGGAGCGGCAACGCCGGTACGAGACCCTCGCCGGTGAGTTGAACAGTTCCCTCGCGGTGCTGATGACCTCCGCCTTCGGCGCTTTTCTCGCGCGGATGAGCAACCACGACGACATCGTTCTGAGTCTTCCGGTCACCGGTCGCGCCACCGCCAAGATCAAGATCTCCGGTGGCATGGTGTCCAACATCCTGCCGATCCGGTTGCGCGAGGTGTCGTCGAAGTCGGTCCGCGAGCTGATCCAGACCGCGCAGCTGGAGCTGACCGGCGCACTGCGCCACCAGCGGTACCGGTCCGACGACATCCGTCGCGACGCCGGTCTCGACCAGAGTTCGGTCTCGTTCGGACCCACCATCAACATGGTGTTCTTCGACGAGCAGGTCGCCATCGACGGCACCGACATGGAGTACCGGATCCTGACCTCGGGCATCCTCGAAGATCTCCTGATCAACCTCTACCAGTCGAGTCCCGGCGCCCCGCTCGTCGTGGACCTGCACGGCAACCCGCACCTCTATTCACCGGCCGAACTCGATGCGCTGCACGGCCGATTCCTGACGTTCCTCGACCGGTTCCTGTCCGATGCCGCTCTCGACACCCCGGTTGCCGACGTCGGCCTGCTGGTGGACAGCGACACCCGGCTGCTCGAGGCCCTTCCGCAGCCTCGTCCCCGCGCGAGCACGTCGACCCTCGTCGAGTTGTTCGACGACGTCGCCACCGCCCATCGTCATCGCGGAGCCGTCTCCGATGCCGACGGCGTGACACTGAGTTACGCCGAACTCGCGAGTCGCTCGGACGCGATGGCGCGATCGCTGCGCGCCCGGGGGATCGGGGCGGGCGATCTGGTGGGTGTGGCGACCGCACGGGACACGAGTCTGGTGGTCGTCATGCTCGCCGTGCTGAAGGCGGGTGCGGGGTACCTCCCCCTGGACACCGGCAACCCGGAAGAGCGGCTGCGCTACATCGTCCACGACGCCGCCCCGGCGTGCCTGGTCGTCTCCGACGGCGACCGGCCCGGGTGGGCGGGGGAGTGCGAGGTCGTCCAGACCGGGCAGCTCCTCGACGAGGCGCGGACGCCCGAGGCCGCCGCGGTCCCGGTGCCGCGCGGACCGATGACGCCCGAGGCGACGGCCTACGTCATCTACACGTCCGGCTCGACCGGGGCGCCCAAGGGCGTCGAGATCGTGCACCGCAACGTGGCCACGCTGCTCGAGGCGGCCTCCGCCGACTTCGACTTCACGCCCGAGGACGTGTGGTCGGTCTTCCACTCCTACGCCTTCGACTTCTCCGTATGGGAGATCTTCGGTCCGCTGCTCACCGGTGGACGTGCCGTGATCGTGGACCGGATGGTCGCCCGCGCGCCCGCCGAGTTCCTGCAGTTGCTCGCCGACGAGCAGATCACGGTGGCGTCCCTCACCCCGTCTGCGTTCAGCATCGTGGCCGACGTCCGGCGCCGCACCGGGACCCCGTTGGCGTTGCGCTACATCGTCTTCGGCGGCGAGGAACTGCGCTTCGACGAGGTGCACAACTGGTACGAGTCGTTCGGCGACGAGATCGAGCTCGTCAACATGTACGGCATCACCGAGACGACGGTTCACGTCACCTACCGTCCGCTCGATCCCGATCTGGTGCGCGGCGAGAGCGCCAGCCTCATCGGCCGCCCGCTGAACTCGTTGGGCCTGCGGGTCCTCGACAACCGCCTGCGGCCGGTACCCGAGGGTGCCGTCGGCGAGATCTACGTCGTCGGTGAGCAACTCGCGCGCGGGTACCGCAACCGCCGTGGGCTCACGGCCACCCGGTTCGTCGCCGATCTCGACGGCACCGGTGAGCGGATGTACCGCTCCGGCGATCTCGGCCGACGTATCGGTACCGACGTCCAATATCTGGGCCGCGCCGACACACAGGTCCAGTTGCGGGGGTTCCGGGTCGAGTTGGGCGAGGTCGAGACGGCGTTGCGCGCGGTCGACGGGGTCGCCGCGTCGGCCGCGGTCGTCACCGATGCGGCATCGGCCGGCGGGGCGAAACTGATCGGCTATGCCGTCGTCGAAAC
This sequence comes from Gordonia lacunae, assembly GCF_002149015.1. Classification (GTDB taxonomy): domain Bacteria; phylum Actinomycetota; class Actinomycetes; order Mycobacteriales; family Mycobacteriaceae; genus Gordonia; species Gordonia lacunae. The sequence goes on from NZ_NGFO01000005.1 coordinate 33,268, forward strand.
CGGTTGCGAGCTGGACGAATCCGCCATCCGTGAGCAGGTCCGCGCCCGTGTGCCCGGTTACATGGTGCCCGACGTCGTCATGCTCATCGACGAACTGCCCCTCACCGCGAACGGCAAGCTGAACCGGCAGGCGCTGCCCGCTCCGGTGTTCGCGCGTGACGAACGGGTCGCCTACGTCGCGCCGTCGACCCCGCGCGAGCGCGAAGTCGTCACCATCGTCGAAGAACTGCTCGACATCGAGCCGATCGGATTGCAGGACAACATCTTCGCGCTCGGCGCGGATTCGCTGACCGCGGCCCGGCTGGCGTCGCGCCTGCGCACCGTCGCCGGCCTCGACATCAAGCTGGCCAATGTCTTCGAGAGCCAGAGCCTCGGCGACATCATCCGGGTCGCGACACCGGTGGCCGACGACGCCGCCACGCGGCGGCCCGAACTCGTTCCGCAGCCGCGACCGGATCGGATCCCGCTGGCGTTCAGCCAGCGTCGCCTCTGGTTCATCAACCGGCTGGACCCGACGTCGGCGGCCTACAACATCCCGGGGGCGGTGCGGCTCGGCGCCGACGTCGATGTCGCCGCGCTGGCCGCCGCGATCGACGACGTGATCGCGCGACACGAGCCTTTGCGGACCACGTTCCCGGACGAGGACGGCGAGACCTTCCAATTCATCCACTCGGCCGAGGCCGCCGCCGCGGCCCGGCTGTTCGACGTGGTCGACGTGGCACCGGTCGACACCGACCGCAGGCTCGCCGACTTCGCGGTGACCGGCTTCGACCTGAACTACGAATACCCCGTCCGCGCACGACTTTTCCGCGCCGTCGCGCCCGACGGGACGCTTGACCACGTCTTGATCGTCGTCATGCACCACATCGTCGGCGACGGTGCCTCGCTCGGTCCGCTGATCACCGACGTCCTGACGGCGTACGCCGCGCGCCTCGCCCACCAGGAGCCCGCCTGGCGTCCGCTGCCGGTGCAGTACGCCGACTACGCACTGTGGCAGCGCGAGGTCCTGGGGGAGGCCACCGACGAGACCTCGCTGATGTCGGCTCAGCTCGACTTCTGGCGCACCGAACTGGCGGGGATGCCCGAGCTCATCTCGTTGCCCACCGATCGGGCGCGACCCATCCGCCCGTCCGGTGCGGGCGGGTACGTCGACACGCTGCTCGACGCCGACACGGTCGCCCGGTTGCACGCGGTGGCCGCCCAGCACGGGGTCACCGTCTTCGCGATCTTCCACGCCGCACTCGCCGTGATGCTCTCGCGCCTCAGCGGTAGCGACGACGTGGCGATCGGCACCGCGATCGCCGGCCGGGACGAGCCCGAGCTCACCGAGCTGATCGGCATGTTCGTCAACACCCTCGTGCTGCGCACCCGGGTGCACCCCGACACCGACCTCACGAAGCTGCTCAACGAGGCCAATCACACTCGCGCCCAGGCCCTCAGCAACGCCGACGTGCCGTTCGAGCAGGTCGTCGACGCGGTGGGTGCCCGCCGCTCCACGGCGCATTCCCCGCTGTTCCAGGTCGAACTGGTGATGCAGCACGACCAGGTCGAGAGGCTGTTCCAGGACGAGGCGGGCATCAGCCTCATCGACGCGCGGGCCCCGTTCGCGAAGTACGACCTCTCGCTCAGCGTCGTCGAGTACTCCGACACCGGCGACCACGCGGGCCAGATCTCGGTGGCCTTCGGATATGCGCGTGACCTCTTCGACGAGTCGACCGTCGAGCGGTTCGCGCGCTACCTTCACGACGTACTCGGCGCGATCGCCGGCTCGCTCGAGGCGGACGACGCCGGCCGGTCGTTGCGCGTCGACGACCTCTTCGCCTTCCCCGAGACCGAGGTGGACACGGTCCGGGGGTGGTCACGCGGCGCCCCGCACGAGCTCACCGCACCCGATCTGGCGTCCGCGCTGCTCGCCGGGTACCGGCAGGACCCCGACGCGGTCGCATTGGTCTTCGCCGACCGCGAACTCACCTACGCCGAGTTCGCCTCGCGGGCGTCGACTCTCGCGCGCCGGTTGGTCGACGACGGCGTCGGCCCGGATGTCGCGGTGGCCGTGTGCATCCCGCGTTCGGTGGAACTGCTGGTCGCGGTGCACGCGATCGTGCTCGCCGGTGGCCAGTACGTGCCGCTCGACACCGAGGCGCCGTCCGACCGTGCCGACTACATGCTCGAGACCGCCGGTACCCGGCGCGTCCTGGTCGGGCCGGGACCCCGCCCCGCCGTCGTGGACGATCTCGCCGACCGCGTGACCGTCACCGTGGTCGACGCCTCGACCGATGCGGACGTGCCGGGCGAACCGTTCACCCCGGACGAGCGACACATGCCCCTGGGGCCGGAGAACGCGGCGTACACGATCTTCACCTCCGGCTCCACCGGACGGCCCAAGGGTGTGGTCGTGTCACATCGCGCGATCGTCAACCGCCTCGACTGGATGCAGGAGCACTACACGCTCACCCAGCGCGACGTGGTGCTGCAGAAGACGCCGGTGACGTTCGACGTGTCGGTGTGGGAACTGTTCTGGCCCTTCATCTCCGGTTCCCGACTGGTCGTCGCGGTACCCGGTGGGCACGGCGACCCGTCCTACCTCGTCGACATCATCCAGCGCGAGGACGTCACCACGCTGCACTTCGTGCCGTCGATGTTGTCCACCTTCCTCGACGTCGTCGGCGCCGACCGGCTCGCCGAGCTGAGTTCGCTGCGACAGGTGTTCACCTCGGGCGAGGCCCTGACCGCCTCGACCGCGGGTGGTCTGCGCACCGCGTTGCCCGCCGTCGGGTTGCACAACCTGTACGGGCCGACCGAGGCCGCCGTCGACGTCACCGAACACAACGTCCGCGGTTCGGAGACCGTCGTCCCGATCGGGCGGCCGGTGCCGAACACGACGATCCACATCCTCGACCACCGGCTGCGGCCCCTGCCGGTCGGTGTGCCCGGCGAGATCTATCTCGGCGGCGTCCAGCTGGCCCGCGGGTACGTGTCGCAGGGCCGGCTGAGCGCGGAGCGCTTCGTCGCCGACCCGTACGGCCCGCCCGGGTCGCGTCTGTACCGGACCGGTGACCTCGGCAAGTGGAGCCCGGCAGGGGAGATCGAATACCTGGGCCGCAACGACTTCCAGGTGAAGTTGCGCGGTCAGCGGCTGGAGCTCGGTGAGATCGAGTCCGCGCTGATGTCGGTGCCGGGTATCGTCCACGCGGCGGTGACGGTCGCCGACCTCGCCGCGGGGCAGAGCCTCGTGGCCTACTACTCGCCCGACTCCGTCACCCCGGCCGACGCGCAGTCGCACCTGAACGGGACCGTGCCGGAATTCATGGTGCCGACGATCTGGATGCCGCTGCCGACCATGCCGCTCAACTCGGCGGGCAAGGTCGATCGCAAGGCGTTGCCCGCACCGGTGATCGAGACCGCCGAGTTCGTGCCGGCGAGCACGGAGACCGAACGGATCATCGCGCGGGTCTTCGCCGATGTCCTTGGCGTGGACCGGATCAGCGTGGCCGAGTCGTTCTTCGACCTCGGCGGCAATTCGCTGAGCGCGACCAAGGTCGCCGCCCGGTTGTCCGCCGACCTGGAGGTCGACATCCCGGTCGCCGCGGTGTTCGACGCACCGTCGGTACAGGCGATGGCGACATTCGCCAGCGACCACGGAACCCCCTCGCGCCGTCCGCGTCTGGCGGCTCGCACGCACGGCGACCGCGCGCCGCTGTCGGCCGTGCAGCGCGGGATGTGGCTGATCAACCGCGCCGATCCGGCGTCGCCCGCCTACAACGTCGCGATGGCGTTGCGCCTGTCGGGACAGTTGGACACCGACGCGATCGGCGGGGCCATCGAGGACCTCATCGACCGCCACGAGTCGATGCGGACGCGGTATCCGCTCGTCGACGGCGAGCCGATCCAGCTCGTGCTCGACCTGGACGCCGCGCTGGATCTGCTCGAGCGCAGCGTCGTCGATGTCGACGGCGATCCGGTTCCGGTGATCGCCGAGTTCACCGGCCGCGGCTTCGACGTCACCGTCGCACCGCCGCTCCGGATGATGTTGCTGCGACTCACCGACACAGAGCACATCCTGGTCTTCGTCGTGCATCACATCACCGCCGACGGCGCCTCGATGCTGCCCCTCGCCACCGACGTGATGACGGCGTACTCGGCGCGCGTGTCCGGCCGGCGGCCGGAATGGGCGCCGCTGGCGGTGCAGTATCTCGACTACACGCTGTGGCAGCAGGAGGCCCTCGCCGTTCCCGGTCCCGACGGGACGACCGAGGCGGACCGTCAGCTCGCGTACTGGTCCGACCGGCTCCGCAACGCACCGGCCCGGCTCGAACTGCCGACCGATCGACCGCGACCGCGCACTCCGTCCTTCGTCGGCGACGAGGTGCGCTTCGACATCGACGGCTGCCTGGTGCGCAAACTCGAGGCGGTCGCGCGCCAGCACAACGCGACACTCTTCATGGTGATGCAGACCGCACTCGTGGTGTTGCTGAGCCGGCTGACCACCCAGCGCGACATCGTGATCGGCACGCCGTTCGCCGGGCGGGGTCAGCCCGAACTCGACGGCGTCGTCGGCATGTTCGTGAACACGCTGGCCCTGCGCTCGCGGCTGCAGGACGAAGAGAAGTTCGCCGAGCTCCTCCAGCGCGTGCGCGACGAGGATCTGGCCGACATGGCGAACGCCGAAATCGCGTTCGATACGATCGTGTCATCTGTTCTCTCCTCCCCGCCCACCAGTTACAACCCGATCTATCAGGTGATGTTCGCCTACCAGAACTTCACCATCCCCTCGCTCGACATGGACTCGATGACGATTGCACCGATATCCGAGCAGTTGACCCCAGCCAAGGTGGATCTTCAGCTCACGTTGTTCCCGGACGATTTCGGTGCACCGGCAGCAAAGGACGCTGATTCAATGACGGGCCAGTTGATCTACGCCGCCGACATCTTCACCAAGAGCACTGTCGAGACCTACGCGCAGCGCTATCTGCGCGTCCTCGAGGAGGTGTCGGAGAACCCTCAGGTGCTGGTGGGCGACATCGACATCGCGACGGCTGCCGAGCAGGTGGCGGCCGACGAGATCGCCGGTGCCGAACTCGCCGTCGCGCTCCCCGATCTCGTCGCCCGTGCCACGGCCGCGGCGCCCGATGCCGTCGCGGCCGCGCACCAGGGGGCAGAGGTAACGTTCGCGGTGCTGTCGTCGATCAGTGATGCGATGGCCGCCGCACTCCCGGATCCGGACTCGGCCCTCACCACCGCGCTGATGAGCCTGCTGCCGGGCCTCGCGGTGTCGGGGCCCGACGCGCTCGGTGACGTGCTGGGCGAGCTCCGCACCAACGCCCTGGGGACACTGGACGGGGCCGTGTCCGGAGGCGGGTCCCGCGGGAACGAAGCAGTGCAGTCGACCAAAGGAATGACTCAGACGTGACCGATGTCGATTCAACGGCCTCCAACATCTCTCTCACCTGGGGCTCGCGGCCTTCGACACTGCACCTGATCGCCTTCTCGGCCGGCGTTGCACCTTCCGAGACCGCCTATGAGGCGGTGTCCGGCCCGGTCACTTTCGGTGAGTTGTATGCGCGTGTGTCGGCGACGGCCGGCGTCTTCATCGCCCAGGGTCTCGACACCGAAGCCGCGGTGGGCGCCGGGGTCACCCAGACCGAGGCAGCGGCCGGTCGCGCGCCCGCCGAGATCGCCGACGCCACCCGGCGCGCGATCGCGCTGATCCGCGAGCGTGCGCTCGAACTGATCGGCAGCACCGATCTCGGCTCACTGCCCGGACTCTTCCGCTCCGCCGTCGCGCGCCACGCCGACCGTCCCGCGGTCAGCGACGCGACCGGGGCCGGGCTGTCCTACCGCGAACTCGACGAGCAGTCCGACGCGCTGGCCGGTGGGCTCCGCGCGGCCGGAGCCGGCCCGGGCAGGCTGGTCGGCGTCGCGCTCCCGCGCCGGACCGAGCTGATCGTGGCCCTGCTGGCCGTGCTCAAGACCGGGGCGGCATACCTGCCGCTCGACCGCTCCCAGCCGGTCTCGCGCGCGCAGTCGATCATCGACGACGCCGCGCCGCTGCTGGTACTCGCCGACGCGGAGCTCGCCGCGGCGTGGGATGTCATCGACGTGCGGTTCGTCACGACCGGGGACGTGCTGCGGGACGCTTCGAGGAGCCCCTCCGCAAGCTCCGGGGCTCCTCAGGGAGCGGAGGGGCCAGGCTCCGGGTCACTCGACGACCGGCTGCCGGCCTACCTGATCTACACGTCCGGTTCGACGGGCAAGCCGAAGGGTGTCGTCGTCTCGCACCACGAGGTCGTGGCGCTGATGAAGGCCGCGGCCGAGGAGTTCTCGTTCGGGCCGGACGACGTGTGGACGCTGTTCCATTCGTACGCCTTCGATTTCTCGGTCTGGGAGATCTGGGGACCCCTCGTGACCGGCGGACGCGTGGTCGTCGTCGATCAGGACACCACGCGGGATCCGGAGGCCTTCGTCGAGCTCCTCGAGACCGAGCGGGTCACAGTACTGAGCCAGACGCCCTCGGCCTTCTACCAGCTCGTCGCCGCACAGCGAACGGCTCAGGCCTCACTCACCTTGCGCTACATCGTATTCGGTGGCGAGGCGCTGAGTTTCGAGCAGGTCCGGCGCTGGTTCGACGACAACCCGGCCGATCCGGCGCAACTGGTCAACATGTACGGCATCACCGAGACCACGGTGCATGTCAGCTACCGCGCGCTGCACCGCGACGCGGTGTCGGCGGGGGACGCGTCGTTCATCGGACGGCCGCTGTCGTCGCTGGACATCCACATCCTCGATTCGCGGCTACGGCCGGTGCCCGAGGGCGTCATCGGCGAGATGTACGTCACCGGAACGCAACTCGCGCAGGGTTATCTGCGGCGGGCCGGTCTCAGCGCCACGCGTTTCGTCGCGAACCCGTTCGCGGCCAACGGTTCCGGTGACCGCATGTACCGGACCGGCGATCTGGCGCGCCGCGTCGGCGACGACATCGAGTACCTCGGTCGGGGCGACGCCCAGGTCCAGCTCCGCGGCTTCCGCATCGAATACGGCGAGATCGAGGCCGCGCTGGTGGGCGTCGACGGGATCGCGGCCGGTGCGGCCAACGTCGTGGACCTGCCCGACCGTGGCGAGATCCTCGCCGCCTACGTGGTTCCCGAGCCGGGCGTCGAACTCGACGAACAACTCGTCCGCCGTCGTGTCGCGACCGCGGTGCCGGAGTACATGGTGCCCGACGTCGTCATGGCGGTCGAGCGGCTGCCGCTGACCCAGAACGGCAAACTCGATCGCGGTGCACTGCCGCGGCCGGTGCTGGCATCGACGACCGAATTCGTCGCGCCCGAGAACGACACCGAGACGGCCCTGCGGGACATCTTCGCGGAGGTGCTGGGACTCGAGGACATCAGCGTCGTGGAGTCGGTCTTCGACGTCGGTGGCAACTCGCTGCTGGCCGCCCGCATCGTCGGTCGCGCCGCGGAGACCCTCGGTGTGGACCTCACCGTCCGCGACCTCTTCGACGCCCCGACGGTTCGCGACCTCGCGCTGGCCGCGGCCTCGAAACGGCCGGGACTGCCGCCGATCGAACCCGTTGCCGCGCGTCCGGACCGCATTCCCCTCTCGCTGGCGCAGCAGCGGATGTGGTTCATCAACCGCTTCGATCCGGCCTCGCCCGCCTACAACATCCCGATGGTGCTGAGGCTGTCCGGCAGTGTCGACGCCGATGCCCTGCGTGAGGCATTGCTCGACGTGATGACCCGCCACGAGGTCCTGCGCACCACCTACCCCGAGTCCGATGGTGAGGCCTACCAGCTCGTCCACGAGCCGGTCGCGGCGGCCGCGATGCTCGACTGGCGCGAGGTGCCGGAATCGGTGCTGCCCGAGGTGATGCTCGGCGGATTCGATCTGGTCGCCGAACTCCCGGTGCGCGTGGGCTTCTCCCGTGTCTCGGACACCGAGGCGGTCCTCGGGATGGTCGTGCACCACATCTCGTGCGACGGGGAGTCCCTGGCACCGCTGGTGACCGACCTGATCACCGCGTACACCGCGCGGGTCGCCGGGAACGCACCCGAGTTCCGGCCGTTGCCGGTCCAGATGGCCGACGTCGCCCTGTGGCAGCGCCGCGTGTTCGGTGCCGCGACCGACGACTCCTCGCTCATCGGAGCGCAGCTGCAGTACTGGGCGCGGCAACTCGACGGGGCGCCCGACGTGCTGGAGTTGCCCACCGACCGACCGCGGCCCGCAGTGGCCTCGCAGCGCGGAGCACGCGTCGAGTTCGCTGTGCCGCAGGAGGTCTCCGAGCGCGTCGCGCGGTTGGCCCGCGACCGCGGGCTGACCCCGTTCATGGTGGCGCATGCGGCGCTCGCGGTGCTGCTGTCGCGCCTGTCGGCGACCGAGGACATCACCGTCGGCACGCCGATCGCCGGGCGCGGGCAGTCGATCCTCGACCCGATGGTCGGCATGTTCGTCAACACCCTGGTCCTCCGGACCGGAGTCGATCTGTCGGCCGGTTTCGGCCGGTTGCTCGACGACGTCCGGCGCACCGATCTCGAGGCCTTCGCCAACGCGGACATCCCGTTCGAGGCGGTCGTCGAACGGGTGAACCCGCTGCGTACCGAGGCCTACGCCCCGCTGGCGCAGGTGTGGCTCGCCTTCGACCAGTCGGCCATCGCCGATCTGGCGTCCCAGACGCTGACGATCGGGGAGGGTGGCGGGCTGGCCGTCACACCGGTCGAACCGCACGACCTGTCCGCTCGGGTCGACCTGACCGTCGGGATCGCCGACAACGGGGACAACTGGCAGGGATCGGTGCTCTACGCGACCGACCTGTACGACGCGGAGACGGTGCGTCTCTTCGCGGATCGGTTCGTCCGACTCCTCGACACCCTGACGGCCGACCCGGCCGCTCCCGTCGGCGATGCCGATCTGATGACCGCGGCCGAACACGCGGTTCTCGACCGGTGGAGTGGCGACGCCGAGTCCGCCACTGTGCCCGAGCCGGCCGTGACGGTCGCCGATGCGCTGGCAGAGTCGTTCGCGCGCAACCTGTCCCGGGTGGCGGTGCGGGCCGACGGCCAGACCCTGGACTACGCCGAGTACGGGGCACTGGTCCACGCGTTCGCGCGGACCCTCCTGGCGCAGGGGGTCGGGCCGGACGTGCCCGTCGCGGTCGGCGTGCCGCGATCGGTCGAGATGCTGGTCGCGATCCACGGGATCGTGCTCGCCGGCGGAACATATGTGCCGCTCGACCCGGAGGCGCCGGCGGATGTCGTCCGCAGGCAACTCGCGCTGTCCGGTGCGTCGACGGTCGTCGTCGTCGGCGCACGGCCGAGCTGGGCCGAATCGGTATCGCAGACGGCAGCTCTCGTCACCGTCGATGTCGATGCCCTCGCCACCGCGGCGACGGCTCCCGTCACCCACGCGGACCGCCCGGCATCGCTCCGCGCCGGACACCCGGTGTACACACTCTTCACGTCCGGTTCGACGGGGCAGCCCAAGGGCGTGACGATCACGCACCGCGGTCTGCACGACATGCTGTCCTGGTTCGGGGCCTACACCGGCGATCCGGCGGACGAACGGGTGCTGGTGAAGACGCCGTACACCTTCGACGCGTCGATCTGGGAGCTGTTCTGGCCTTTCGTCGCCGGCGCCACCGCCGTGGTCGCCGCACCCGACGGACACCGGGACCCGGCCCATCTGGCCCGCGTCATCGCCGATGAACGGGTCACCTCCGTGCAGTTCGTCCCGTCGCTGCTCTCGGTGTTCCTCGACGAAGCCTTCGATCCCGCCACCGGTCTGTCCTCGGTGCGCCAGATCTTCACCGGCGGTGAGGCACTCACGCCCGCGGTGACCCAGCAGACCCTCGCGGCCGCACCGCACGCGGTGATCGTGAACCAATACGGCCCCACCGAGATGACCGTCGACGCGACGATCGCCACCCTGACCGAACCCGTGGACGTCGTGCCCGTCGGTCGCCCCGCACCCGGGCTCACCGCACGAATCCTCGACCGCCGCCTCCGCCCTGTCGCTCCAGGCGTGCCGGGAGAGCTGTATCTCGGTGGCGCACAGATGGCCCGGGGTTATGCGGCCGCGCCCGCCCTGACCGCCCAGTCATTCGTCGCGGACCCCGCCGGGCCCGCCGGCACGCGGCTGTACCGGACCGGCGACCTCGCCCGCTGGCGCGCCGACGGCGACATCGAGTACCTCGGTCGCACCGACTTCCAGGTCAAGATCCACGGCCAGCGCATCGAACTCGGCGAGACCGAGGCCGTGCTGGCCGCGGCGCCGGGCGTGGTCTCGGTGGCCGCGGCAGTCACCACGACCCCCGCGGGCGATGCGCTCGTGGCCTACCTGACCGGTCATCCGGGCGACACCGTGGACGTCGACGCGGTCCGTGCCTTCGCCGCCGAGCGTCTGCTCGCGCACCTGCGTCCCACGCTGTGGGTCGTCCTGGAAGAGATGCCGCGCAACGCCTCCGGCAAGGTGGATCGCCGGGCGCTGCCCGCGCCCGCCGTGGCCGAGTCCGAGGTCGTGGAACCCGAGACCCCCGCCGAGCGCACTCTCGCGGGGGTCGTCGCCGAGGTGCTCGGCGTCGAGCAGGTCTCGGTGGTGGACTCCTTCTTCGACCTCGGCGGCAACTCGCTGGCCGCGATGCGGGTGGCGGCCCGAGCCGGTGCCGCCCTCGGCGTCGAGGTCACTGTCCGCGACCTCTTCGACGCACCGAGCGTGCGTGAGCTCGCGCAGCGCGTCGCCGACCGCGTACCCGGCCTACCGCCGGTCACCGCGGTGCGCCCGCGCCCGGACGATATCCCGTTGTCCTATGCGCAACAACGAATCTGGTTCATCAACCAGTTCGACACCACGTCGGCCGCCTACAACATCCCGATTGCCCTGCGGCTGCGCGGCAAGCTCGATCTCGCGGCGCTGCGTGCCGCGATGGTCGACGTCGTCGAGCGTCAGGAGGTGCTCCGGACGGTGTTCCCGTCGATCGACGGTGCACCGCGACAGGTCATCGGGGATGCCGCCGGGGTCGGGGCCGAACTCGACTGGGACGTCGTCGACGACGAGTCCGAGCTCTTCGCGGCCGCCGCCGGTGGCTTCGACGTCACGGTGCAGCGACCGATCCGGATTCGGGTCCATCGCGTCGACGATCTCGAACACATCGTCCTCATCGTGATCCACCACATCGCCGGCGACGGCGAGTCGATGCGTCCGCTGGTCACCGACGTCGTCACGGCGTATGTCGCCCGCTCACAGGGACGTTCGCCGGAGTTCGCGGCGCTGGAGGTCCAATTCGCCGACGTCGCGCTCTGGCAGCGTCGTGAACTCGGATCCATCGACGATCCGGACTCGCGGGTGTCGGCTCAGGTCGACTACTGGCGCTCCGCGCTGGCCGGGCTTCCCGAGGTGCTCGAACTGCCCGCCGACCGTCCGCGTCCCGCGGTCGCGTCGATGGCGGGCGCCGAGGTCGGATTCGAGATCGACTCGGCCACAGCGGAGCTGGTACGCGAGCTGGCTGCCGAACGTGGCGTGACCGAGTTCATGGTCATCCACGCGGCGCTCGCGGTGCTGCTGTCGCGGCTCTCGGCCACCGACGACATCGCGATCGGCACGCCCATCGCCGGCCGCGGCGACGCCGCCCTGGACCCGCTGGTCGGTATGTTCGTCAACACGCTCGTCCTGCGGACCGTCATCGACCCGGCGCAGGGGTTCGCCGACCTCCTCGACGCGGTGCGGGTCACCGATCTCGACGCCTTCGCGCACGCCGACGCACCGTTCGAGGCAGTCGTCGACGCACTGGCGCCGTCGCGATCCGAGGCGTTCGCCCCGCTCACCCAGATCCTGCTGACCGTCGACCCCACACCCGCGGATCCGTCCACGCTCGTCGCGGACATCGACGAGCTGGCGGTGGAAGTGGTGGAGACCGAGGAGAACTCGGCCAAGGTGGACCTGACGGTCGGACTCCGCGGCGGGCGCGGCGGGTCCTGGATCGGTCGCGTCAACTACGCCACCGATCTGTTCGACGAGGCGACGGTCGCGCAGATGATGGATCGGTTCGCGCGGCTGCTGCACGAGCTGGTCACCGATTCGACCGTGCCGGTCGGGGACGCCGACCTGCTCGACACCACCGAGCGTGACATGCTCACCCCGGTCGGCCGTCGCGCCGCGACGCCGGCCGTACCGCTCGCGGAGCTGTTCGCCGCCGCGGTCGCGAATGCCGGAACCGACCGCACCGCGGTCGTCGATCCCGACCGGACACTGACCTACGGTGAACTCGACTCCGCGTCGAACCGGCTGGCCCGCCACCTGCTGGCTCAGGGCATCGGCCGCGGAACGCTGGTGGCGCTGGTCATCCCGCGTTCGGTCGACCTCATGGTCGCCATCTGGGCGGTCGCCAAGACCGGCGCCGGGTACGTTCCGATCGACCCCGACTACCCGGCCGACCGCGTTGCCCACATGATGTCCGACTCCGGTGCGACCATCGGACTCACACTGACCGGCGTCGCCGACGTCGCCGCCTTCGGCGGGCAGTGGGTGCATCTGGATTCACCGGAGCTGACCGAATCGGTTGCCGGACAGAGCGATACGCCCGTCACCGACTCCGATCGCCTCGCCCCCGTCCGCGCCGGCGACACCGCCTACGTGATCTACACCTCCGGCTCGACAGGTCTGCCCAAGGGTGTCGAGGTCACCGCGGGCGGCCTGCGCAATTTCGGTGCCGAGGCGGTCACGAGGTCCGGGATCACCCGCGACTCGCGGGTCCTGGGCTTCGCGTCGCCGAGTTTCGACGCCTTCGTCCTCGAGTACCTGATGGCCTTCACGGCGGGTGCAGCGGTCGTCTACCGCGATCGTGACGCGGTCGCCGGCGCGCCGCTCGCGGACTTCATGCGCGCTCATCGGGTGACCCACACGTTCCTGACCCCGACGGTGCTGGCATCACTCGATCCCGCCGAACTACCGCACCTCGAATCCGTCTGGGCGGGTGGCGAAGCCGTGCCGGAGTCGGTGCGCGACCGCTGGAGCCGATTCGTCGCCTTCCGCAATGTCTACGGTCCGACCGAGACCACGATCGTCATCACCGTGGCCCCGCCGACCCGGCCCGGCGAACCAGTCCACATCGGACCGCCGATCGACGGCGTCGACCTGCTGGTGCTCGACGCCCGGCTCCGTCCGGTCCCGGTGGGGGTCGCCGGCGAGCTGTACGTCAGCGGTCCCGCCCTGGCGCGTGGCTACCTCGACCGGCGTGGTCTGACCGCGGAACGCTTCGTCGCCAATCCCTTCGGTGAGCCGGGGGACCGGATCTACCGCACCGGAGACATCGTCCGCTGGGCCCGCGACCGCGACGGCTCCCTCACGGTGGACTATGTCGGCCGCAGCGACGACCAGATCAAGCTCCGCGGTCTGCGCATCGAACTCGGCGAGATCGAGAGCGCCCTCGGAGATCATCCCGCCGTGGCGTCCGCGGTGGTCACCGGTGTCGACGCCGACGGTGGGCTCGCCGCAAGCGGACAGTCGGTGGTCTCGGCGCTCGCCGCCTACGTGGTGTTGCGCGAAGCCGTCGACATCGCCACGCTCCGTGAGCATCTCGCCGAGCGGCTGCCGCTGTTCATGGTGCCGGCCGGTATCGTCGTGCTCGACGCCCTGCCGCTGACCCCGGTGGGCAAGCTGGATCGTCGGGCGCTCCCCGCGCCGACGATCGAGGTCGACTCCGATCACGTCGACGCCGAGACGCCGGTGGAGCAGCAGCTCGCCTCGATCATCGCCGGACTACTCGGACTCGAGCGCGTCAGCGTCACCGACTCCTTCTTCGCGCTCGGCGGCGATTCCATCATGTCCATCCAGGTGGCGTCCGCGTCACGCGCCGCCGGGATCGACGTGTCCCCGCGGGACATCTTCGAGCACAAGACGGTTCGCGGGATAGCCCGTGCCGTCGGCGCACGGGGCGAGCGCGTGCCCGCCCTCGAGGAACTGCCCGGTGGTGGGATCGGCCCGATGGCCGTACCGCCGGTGGTCTCCTGGATCCTCGGGCAGACCGACGCGGTGGCCGACTTCGGCGACTTCTCCCAGTCGATGGTGCTGACCGTCCCGGCGGAACTCACCGCCGAGATCGCGCAGGAACTCCTCGCGCAGGTCGTCGCCGCGCACCCGATGCTCAGCGCTGCAGTCGAACCGGGTCGGGGTGACGGCGAGTGGCTCATGCGCACGGGTGTCGCGCCGCTGGACGCCGGTGCGGTCACGGCTCTGGCCAGTGCGGCGCGCGCCGGCGAAGCCGGCTTCTCCGACACCGTGGTCGAGGCCTTCGAGGACGCCTCCCGGCGACTCGACCCGACCACCGGACAGCTCGTCGCAGCCGTCCTGGTCACCGATCCCGCGGGTGAGTCGCGCCTCGTGGTCGTCATCCACCACCTCGGCGTCGACGCCGTCTCCTGGCGGGTCATCATCGAGGACCTGCTCACCGCGTGGGCCCAGCGTCAGGCCGGTCAGGCCTGTTCGCTGCGCCCGGAGGTCACCTCGGCTCGTGCCTTCAGCGCCGCCCTCGACGCCCAGCGCACCGATCGCGCCGTCGAGCTGCCCTACTGGCTCGACCGGTCGCCGGAACGGATCACCGATCTCGGGGCAGAGCTCGACCGTGCGCGTGACCGCATGTCGACCACCGACACCGTCGTGCACACGATCAGCTCCCCGGTCACCGAGGCGCTGCTCACGACCGTCCCGACCGCCTTCCGCGGCAACGTCAACGACGCCCTCGTCGCGGCCCTGGCACGGGCTGTGCGGTCCTGGCAGCAGGCCCGGGGAATCGCCGACGACCAGCCGGTCACCCTCCTGCTCGAGGGCCACGGCCGGTACGAGGAAGCGCTCCTGCGGGGAACCGATCCGCGCACGGTGGACCTGTCCCGGACCGTCGGCTGGTTCACCACCATCGCGCCGATCGCCGTCGACGTGCGCGGCGACTCCGTCCACACGGTGAAGGTCGCCAAGGAAGAGCGGGTGGGCCAGCCGGACAACGGGATCGGCTACGGACTGCTCCGGTACGCCGACACCGAGCTGGCGCGACGGCCGTTGCCGAGTATCGGATTCAACTACCTCGGCAACGTCGCCGGGACCGGGTCGGCCGGCGAGGACGCCGCGGCCTCGGGCGAGGCGGGGATGCCGTTCCTGCCCGACGCCGCCGCACCGCGCCTGCCCGGCACGGTCACCGGCGCCATGGCGGTCCCGAATGTGTTGAGCATCAATGCGGGTACGGCGATCGGCGACGGCGGCCGCGAGTTCGTGGCCGGGTTCACCTTCCCGCGCGGTGCGCTCTCCGCCGACGATGTCGACGATCTCGCACGCCGCTGGGACGCCGAACTCACGGCGATCGTCGACGAGGTCGCCCTCGTCGGCGACCCCGGTCTGTCGCCCTCCGACGTCCTGGGTGCACGTGTCACCCAGGACGATCTCGATCACCTGGCCCGGAGGTACCCGGGCGCCGACGTGTGGCCGCTGTCGCCGTTGCAGCGCGGCCTGCAGTTCCAGGCCGAGCTCGCCGCAGCCGGCCGCGAGGCCGGAGCGGTCGACGTCTACACCGCCCAGGCGGTTCTCACGCTCAAGGGCCAGATCGACGCCGAGCGTCTGGCCGCCGCAGTGCGCGAGGTCTTCGATCGGCATCGGGTGCTGCGGTCCAGTTACGTCCGGGTGCCGAGCGGCGAGGTCGTCGCGGTCGTTCCCGAGACGGTCAATATCCCTTGGCGGACAGTCGATCTCGATCCCGACGCCGCATCGGTTGTCGGCCTGGACGGTGACCGCGGGGTCGCCGAGGTCGCGCAGGCCGAGCGCGCGACGCCGTTCGACCTCGAATCCGGCCCGCTCATGCGGTTCGTCCTCGTCCGTCGTGGCACGCGGTCGACGCTGGTCGTCACGAGCCACCACATCCTGATCGACGGCTGGTCGAGCCCGCTGATCATGGCCGACCTGTTCGCGCTCTACGCCACCGGTCAGACCTACACCGGCACCGTCGCCGCCGAGTCCGGCGCCCGGGGCGACTACCTCGACTATCTGCGCTACATCGCCGCATCCGACACCGAGGCGGGCCTGGCGGCCTGGCGTTCGGTACTCGATGCCGTCGACGAGCCGACGCTCGTCGGAGCCGGTCGTGAGGCGACCTCCGAGGCGCTCCCGCGCGACCACAGTGTGCTCCTCTCGGCCGAGATCACCTCTGCCATCGAGGAACTGACGCGCGCCCGCGGCGTCACCGTCTCCACGGTGATGCAGTTCGCCTGGGCGGTGTTGCTGTCGCGCATCACCGGCCGGCGCGCGGTGGTCTTCGGCGAGACCGTCTCCGGCCGGCCGGCCGATCTGGACGGTGTGGAAACCATGGTCGGCCTGTTCATCAACACGCTGCCCGCCGTCGCCGACGTCGACCCGGACGCCAGCGCCGCCGACGTCCTCGACGCGCTCCAGGCGTCGAAGGTCGCGGTACTCGACCACCAGCACCTCGGTCTGCCCGAACTCACGGCGCTCGTCGGCCGTGGGCAGCTGTTCGACACGCTCGCCGTGCACGAGTCGTATCCGGTCGACGCACAGTCGCTGAAACAGGGGGCCGACGCCGGCGGCATCGGGATCGAAGATCTTGATGCGACCGACTCGACCCACTACCCGCTGAACCTCGTCACCGGCGTGGTCGGCGACCAGATCGAGCTGAAGTTGAAGTATCTGCCCGCCGCGTTCGGCGAGCGGCAGGTCGAGGTGTACTCGGATGCGCTGATCCGCATCCTGACCACGCTCGTCGCAGACCCGGCCACCCAGGTCGGCGCGATCTCGCTGCTCGACGACGCGGAATACCGCCGCGGGCTCACGCCGCCGGTCACCCACACCGCGAACACCGAGTCGTCGCTGGCGGAGCTGTTCGCCCGTTCGGTGCACGCGCACGCGGATCGTCCCGCCGTCACCGACACCGGGGACACTCTCGACTACCGGGCGCTCGACGCCCGCTCGGCCGCCATCGCCGCGGCTCTGCAGGGCCGCGGCGTCCGGCCCGGCGACCTCGTGGCCGTCGCGACGGCCCGCACCGTCGACCTCGTGGCGTCGATCGTGGGTGTGTTGCGTTGTGGCGCAGGATATCTCCCGCTGGACGCCACCAACCCCGTCGAGCGCCTGCGCTTCATCGTCGACGATGCGTCGCCGAGTGCGGTGATCATCGACGACACGACCGCGGATCACGAACTGTGGTCCCAGCTGGACGCGACCCCGGTGGTGCCGGTCGAGCAGCTGGTGGCCGAGGGCGCCGGGGCGAGGCCCGAACCGCTCGCGATCCATCCGGATTCGCGTGCCTACGTGATCTACACGTCGGGTTCCACCGGCCGGCCGAAGGGCGTCGAGGTCACCCATCGTGACGTGGTCACCCTGATGGACACCGCCGCAGGCGATTTCGACTTCGACGAGACCGACGTGTGGACGATGTTCCACTCGTACGCGTTCGACTTCTCGGTCTGGGAGCTGTGGGGGCCGCTGCTGTCCGGCAGTCGTCTGGTCCTGGTCGACCGGGATCTGGCGCGGGCGCCGGAGGAGTTCCTCGACCTGCTCGCCCGCGAACGGGTCACCGTGCTGAGCCAGACGCCGTCGGCGTTCTACCAACTCGCCGAGACCCGACGACGCCGCGACACCCCGCTGTCGTTGCGCTACATCGTGTTCGGCGGCGAGGCGCTCAGCTTCGAGCAGGTGCGGCGCTGGTTCGACGACCATCCGGACGAGACCACGACGCTGGTCAACATGTACGGCATCACCGAGACGACCGTGCACGTCAGTTTCCGGCCGCTGGACCCGCAATCGGTGGCGGCCGACGACGCGAGCTTCATCGGCCGGCCGCTGTCGTCGCTCGCCATCCACGTGCTCGACGACCGGCTGCGGCCGGTCCCCGAGGGTGTCGTCGGCGAGATGTATGTCACCGGTGGACAACTGGCGCAGGGATATCTGAAGCGCGCCGGGCTGTCGTCGACGCGTTTCGTCGCGTCTCCCTACGGCGAGCCCGGAACCCGCATGTACCGCACCGGCGACCTCGCCCGTCGCGTGGGCGACGACATCGAGTACCTCGGCCGCGGTGACGCGCAGGTCCAGTTGCGTGGCTACCGGATCGAGTTCGGCGAGATCGAGGCGGCACTGCTGGCGGTGCCGGGTGTGAGCGCGGCAGCGGCGCGTGTCGTCGACATCCCCGGTCGCGGTGAGCAACTCATCGGTTACCTGGTCCGCGACGAGCAGGACGCGGTCGACGCGGCCGAGGTCCGGCGCATCGCCGGCCGCGCGGTGCCGTCGTACATGGTCCCCGACCAGATCGTCGACGTCGAGGTCCTGCCCCTCACGGCGAACGGCAAACTCGACCGCGAGGCGCTTCCGGTTCCGGACGCGGCCACCGTCGACGACGACGTCGTCGCGCCCGCGGGCCCGCAGGAGACCGCTGTCGCGCAGGTCTTCGCCGAGGTCCTCGGTGTCGACGAGATCGGGGTCACGACGAGCTTCTTCGATCTCGGCGGCAACTCGCTGTCGGCGACCCGCCTCGCCTCGCGCGTCGCCGATGCACTCGGGACCGACGTGTCGGTTCGAGACGTCTTCGAGGCACCGTCCGTCCGGGATCTGGTGGACGCCGTGTCCGGCCGCGGAATCACTCTGCCACCCGTGGTGGCGGTGTCGCCCCGCCCGGAGCGCATCCCGCTGTCGTTCGCTCAGCAGCGCCTGTGGTTCATCAACCGGTTCGAGCCCGCGTCGTCGACCTACAACATCCCGATCGGTCTGCGCTTGCGCGGCGACCTCGACACCGACGCGCTGCGCGCTGCGGTGACCGACCTCGTCGCACGACAAGAGGTGTTGCGCACCACCTTCCCCGAGGTCGACGGCGTTCCCCACCAGCGCATCGACGGCCCGGACCAGGTCGACCGACTGGACTGGGCGGTCGTCGGCTCCCAGGCCGAGATCGAGTCCGCGGTCACCGACGGCTTCGACGTGACCGCCGAGTGGCCCATCCGCGCACGCCTGTGGCCGGTGAGCGCGGGAGAGTTCGTCTTCGTGGTGGTCGTCCACCACATCGCCGCCGACGGCGAGTCGATGAGACCGATGCTCGCCGACCTCATCACCGCCTACGGCGCACGAGCCGCCGGCCGGGACCCGGTCTTCGCGCCGCTCGAGGTCGAGTTCGCCGACTACGCGATCTGGCAGCACGAGGTCTTCGGCTCCGCCGGCGACCCGGACTCGCGCATCGCCGCGCAACTGGACCACTGGGTCCAGCGCCTCGCGGGAGCGCCGGACGTGCTCGAACTGCCCACCGACCGGCCGCGTCCGGCGGTGGCGTCGCAGCGCGGCGCCCGGTTCGACTTCGCCATCCCGGCCGAGATCGGGACCGCGATCGAACGCGTGGCCGCCGAGCGGGGCGTCACCCCGTTCATGGTCGTCCACGCAGCCCTCGCGGTCCTGCTCGCACGACTCTCGTCCGACGACGACATCGTCGTCGGTACCCCGATCGCCGGGCGCGGCAAGGCCGCCCTCGACCCGCTCGTCGGCATGTTCGTCAACACGCTGGTGCTCCGGGTCCCGGTCGACGGTGCCGAGTCCTTCGAGTCGTTGCTGGACCGGGTGCGGGCGACCGACCTGGACGCGTTCGCGAACTCCGACGTGCCGTTCGAGACCCTCGTGGAGAAGCTGAACCCGGTGCGGACGGAGGCCTTCGCCCCGCTCGCCCAGGTGAATCTCACCTTCGACCAGTCGGCGTCGGCCGACTTCGCGATCGACGCCGAACAGAGTGGTTCCATCGGCGATCTGGGCTTCGAGCCCCTTCCGCCGGCCGCGCCGGGTGCGAAGGTCGACCTGAACTTCGCGATCGACCGGGGAGACGACGGGCGCCGGTGGTCCGGATCGGTCATCTACGCCACCGACCTGTTCGACGAGTCCTCGATCGACACCCTGACCCGTCGACTCGTCGCCGTGCTGACCGGAGTCCTGAGCGCGCCGTCGCGTCCTGTCGGTGACGCCGGGCTCGTGCTGCCGGACGAGTCATCGCGTCTCGACGACTTCGCGACCGGCGCCCGGGTCGAGGTGGGATCGCCGCACATCGTGGCCGACCTCGTGGCGTCGAACGCCGCCTCGGCTCCCGATGCGCCTGCGGTCATCTTCGACGACCGCGTGGTCGATCAGGCCGAGTTCGCCGCCCGCGTGTCACTCCTGGCACGCGAGCTCATCGACGCGGGTGTGGGTCCGGACGTCGCGGTCGGCGTCTGTCTCGACCGGTCGGTCGAGATCATGGTCGCGGTACACGGAATCGTCGCCGCCGGTGGGCATTACGTTCCCGTCGACCCGGAGAGCCCGGCCGAACGCGGGCAGTACATCCTCGACACCGCGCAGGTCGCCACCGTCGTCGTCGGTCCCGGAACGATCCCGTCCGTCCTCGACGAGTTCGCGGGCCGGATCGTGCGTGTCGACGCCTCGACTCCGCTCCCGGACGCGCCCGTACCGCCGGTGACCGAGGCCGACCGTCTCGGGGTCGTCCACCCGGACAACGCCGTCTACACGATCTTCACCTCCGGATCGACGGGACGCCCGAAGGGTGTCACCGTCACCCACGGCGCGCTGCGCAACACCCTCGCGTGGTTCAGCGAATCCAACGGCGAAGGGCCGCATCGCTTCCTGCTGAAGACCCCGTACACCTTCGATGCCTCGGTCTGGGAGTTCTTCGGGCCGGTGTTCAATGCCTCGCCGGTCGTCGTCGCCGAGCCGGGCGGCCACCGCGATCCGCGTCATCTCGCCGGGCTCATCGAGCGCCACGGCGTGACCACGGTGAAGTTCGTGCCCTCGATGCTCGCCGCCTTCCTCGACGGGGCCACCGGTGTCGGCATCGAGCGGCTCGCCGGCCTGCGCCGGATCTTCTCCGGCGGCGAGGCGCTGCTGCCCGGCCTCGCGTCGGGACTGGCGGCCGCACTTCCGAATGCGCTGCTGGTCAACCAGTACGGTCCCACCGAGGCCGTCGTCGACATCACCTACGGTGCCGTCACCGGGCCGCCGCCGCAGAACATCCCGATCGGTACCCCGGTCTGGAACTCGTCGGTGCGCGTGCTCGACGCGCGGCTGCGTCCGGTACCCGTCGGCGTGGCCGGTGAGCTGTACCTCGGCGGAGTCCAGCTGGCACGCGGGTACGCCTCCCGGCCCGGCCTGACCGCCCAGACCTTCGTCGCCGACCCGTTCGGGCCGGCCGGCGCACGCCTGTACCGCACCGGTGACCGCGGACGCTGGAACGCCGCAGGTGAACTCGAATACCTGGGTCGCAATGACTTCCAGGTGAAGCTGCGCGGCCAGCGCATCGAACTCGGCGAGATCGAGTCGGTGCTCGGATCGGCCCCGGGCGTCGTGCACACCGCCGTGGTGGTCGCCGCCCCCGCCGGAGGAGGCGAGCAACTGGTGGCCTACCTGGCCGCCGGGCCGGGCGTCGATCTCGACGCCGACACGGTGAAAGACGTTGCGCGGCGCGGTCTCCCGGAGTTCATGGTCCCGACCACATGGATGGTCCTGGACCAGATGCCGCTGACCACCTCGGGCAAGGTCGATCGTCGCGCGCTCCCCGCGCCGGAGTTCACCGCGAGTGAGTACGTGGCGCCGGCCGACGGCCAGGAGACCGAGGTCGCCGAGATCTTCGCCGGCCTGCTCGACGTCGACCGGGTCGGCGCGACCGACGACTTCTTCGCCATCGGCGGCACCTCGCTGTCGGCGATGCGTCTCGCCGCGCGGATCTCCGACGCGCTCGGAGTCGAGGTCTCGGTTCGGGACATCTTCGACGCCCCGACGGTTCGCGAGCTGGTCGCGCGCACCCGCGAGCGCGGCCACGCGCTGCCCCCGGTCGTCGCGGCGTCGCCGCGGCCGGACCGGATCCCGTTGTCCTTTGCGCAGCAACGGATGTGGTTCATCAACCAGTTCGACCCGACGCTGCCGACCTACAACATCCCGACCGTCGTGAGGATGGTCGGTGACCTCGACGTGTCGGCACTGCGCGCGGCGATCGCCGACGTGGTCGTCCGTCACGAGGTGTTGCGTACGACCTTCGCGCAGGACGAGAACGGCCCGTTCCAGCGGATCTCGGCCGCGGACGAGGTCGAGTCGCGTCTGAGCTTCTCCCTGGCCACCACGGCCGAGGACTTCGAGCGCACGGTCACCCGCGGGTTCGACGTGTCGCGGGAGTGGCCGGTGCGTGCCTGCCTGTGGCAGATCGACGCCGAGACCCACGTGCTGGGCGTCGTCGCCCACCACATCGCCTCCGACGGCGAGTCCCGCAAGCCGCTCGTCGCCGACATGGTGGCCGCCTACGTCGCTCGAACCGCTGGGGAGGCACCGGCGTTCGCTCCATTGGAGATCCAGTTCGCCGACTACGCGATCTGGCAGCACGAGGTGCTCGGCTCCGCCGACGACCCCGAATCGGTCCTCGGCCGCCAGCTCGCGCACTGGACCGGGCGCCTGGCCGGGCTGCCCGACGTCCTGGAACTGCCGGCGGATCACGACCGTCCGGCGGTCGCCTCGACCCGGGGCGCACGGATCGCCTTCGAGATCCCGGCCGAGGTCGCCGACGCGGTGAGCACGACTGCACGTGCCCACGGCGTCACGCCGTTCATGGTCGTGCATGCCGCGCTGGCCGTGCTGCTGGCGCGGTTGTCGGCCACCGACGACATCGCGATCGCGACACCCGTGGCGGGCCGCGGATCGCGCGTGCTCGACCCGGTCGTGGGCATGTTCGTCAACACCCTGGTGCTGCGTTCGGCCATCGTTCCGGGGATGACCGTCGACGAGGTGCTCGCACAGGTGCGGGCGACCGATCTCGACGCGTTCACCAACGCCGACCTGCCCTTCGAGACCCTGGTCGAACACCTCGACCCGACCCGTTCCGAGGCCTTCGCGCCGCTCGCGCAGGTCCTCTTCACGCTCGATCAGTCCCGCGCCGCGGGGGGCGGTGTGCCCGGCGAGAGCGCCGATGCGCAGGCCGCGGTGCTGCCCGGACTCACGATCTCGCCGGTCGAGCCGCCCGAGGTGTCGGCGCAGCTGGACCTGGCCGTCGCGGTCGCCGCCGACGGGCCGGGCCGGCCGTGGACCGGAACGGTGATCTACGCGCTCGATCTCTTCGAGGCGGACACGGTGACCGAGCTGGCGAACCGCCTGGTCTCGGTGCTGCGGGACATGACCGATTCTTCTCGGACGTCGCGGGCCGTCGGCGATCTCGCACTCGTCTCGGACGCCGATCGCGCCCGGGTCGACGACTGGTCGGTCGGCGCGGCACAGGAGTTCGGCGAGCCCGTCATCCCCACCGCCGTCGCCGCCCGGATCGCCGCCGATCCCGCCGTCGTCGCGATCGAGTTCGCGGGGCGTCAACTCACCTACGGCGAATTCGGTTCGCGCGTAGCCGATCTGGCGCGCACGCTCATCGGGCTCGGCGTCGGGCCGGAGGTGGCCGTCGGCATCTGTATCGACCGGTCGGTCGAGATGGTCGTCGCCGTGCACGCCGTACACGCCGCCGGCGGACAATACGTGCCGATCGACACCGCCGCCCCCGCCGACCGCGTGCAGTACATGGTCGACACCGCGCAGGTGCGGCTCGTGCTCTCCGCGTCGGGTGCCCGCCCGCCGGCCCTCGAGGGTCTCGACGATCAGGTCACCGTCCTCGACGTCGACGCCTCGAAGCCGGTCGGCGACGTCGCGCCGGTCACCGATGCCGAGCGGATCGCCCCGCTGCGCGGAGACCACGCCGCCTACACGCTGTTCACCTCCGGTTCCACCGGTCGGCCGAAGGGTGTGACCGTCTCGCACGCCGCGGTGATGAACCGCCTCTGGTGGGGGCTCGGCGAGTTCCCGTGGACGGTGGGCGACCGGGTCGTGCAGAAGACGCCGTACACCTTCGACGTGTCGGTGCCGGAGCTCTTCGGTCCATTGCTGACCGGGGCGACCATGGTCGTCGCCCGCGCGGGGGGTCACACCGACCCGGACTACCTCGCGGACCTGATCGTGTCCACCGAGGCCACCTCGGTGCACTTCGTGCCGTCGATGATGTCGATCTTCCTCGATCTCGTCCCGGCCGCGCGCTTCGCCGAGATGTCTTCGCTGAAATGGGTTTTCGCCTCCGGTGAGGCCCTGCCGCCGGCGGTCGTCGCGAAGCTGGCGGCCCTGCTCCCCGGGGTCGCCATCGTCAACCTCTTCGGTCCCACCGAGGCCGCTGTCGAGGTGGCCGTGGCCGACGTGTCGTCGGCGCCCGCACTCGTCCCGATCGGGACACCCGTGGCGAACACGTCCACCTGGGTGCTCGATGCGCGCCTGCGGCCCGTGCCCGCCGGTGTGCCGGGCGAGCTCTATCTGGGCGGCGTCCAGCTGGCGCGCGGCTATGCGGCGCGTCCCGACCTGTCCGCCGAGCGGTTCGTCGCCGATCCCTACGGCGAGCCCGGCGCACGCCTGTACCGCACCGGTGACCTCGTACGGTGGCGTGCCGATGGCACCTTGGAGTACCTGGGCCGCACCGACTTCCAGGTGAAGCTGCGCGGTCAGCGCATCGAGCTCGGCGAGATCGAATCGGTGATCGCCACCGTGCCGGGTGTCGTGCACACAGCGGTGACCGTGGCCAAGGCGCCCACCGGCGCCGACCACCTCGTCGGCTATGTGGCGCCGGAGGACGTCGACCTCGACGGGATCAAGTCGACGGTGGCCGCCGAACTGCCCGAGTACATGCGACCCACCATCTGGGTGCGGTTGCCTCACCTGGAACTCAACACGGCGGGCAAGATCGACCGGAAGGCACTGCCCGAACCCGACTTCGGGGTCCACACCGACGTCCACGTGGCACCCGCCACCGCGACCGAGGAAGTCCTGGCCTCCATCGTCGCCCACCTGATCGGGCTCGACCGGGTGTCCGTCACCGAATCCTTCTTCGCGCTCGGCGGCGACTCGATCATGTCCATCCAGCTCGCGTCCGCGGCCCGGGCCGCCGGACTCGACCTCTCGCCGCGCGAGATCTTCGAACACCGCACGATCCGCGCGATGGCGGCCGCTGCCGACGACGACGCCGCCCGGCTGCCGATGCTCGAGGAGTCCGAGGACGCCGGCGCCGGTTCGCTCGCCGTGTCGCCGGTCGTGCACTGGATGATCGAACACGCACAGGACGCGTCGGACTTCGCCGACTTCGTGCAGGCCGCGGTTCTGCGGGCACCGGACGGACTCGACGTCGCGTCCCTGGCGAGTCTGCTCTCGGCGGTCGTCGAACGCCACCCGATGCTCAGTGCGACGCTGGAACTCGTCGAGGGGCAGTGGCGATCGTCGGCCGGTGGCCGGTTCGACGCCCCGGATGCGGTCATCGAGGTCACGAGCACCGCCGCGACCGGTACCGAAGCCTTCGCCGCCGATGTCCGTACCGCGTTCGAGACCGTCTCGGCCACCTTGGATCCGAGCGTCGGGCGACTCGTGCGCGCTGCGCTGATCCACGACCGGGACGGCGTCGGCCGGGTGCTGCTGGTCATTCACCACCTCGGCGTCGATGCCGTGTCATGGCCCATCCTCATCGAGGATCTGATCACCGGGTGGGCACAGCTCTCCGGTGGCCGGGGGATCGAGCTGCGCGCCGAACAGACCAGTGCGCAGGCGTGGACGAACACCCTCGCCGCGAGGTCCGCGTCCTGGGCTGACCAGGTGGATCACTGGTTGGACCGGTTGCCGTCCCGACCGACTCCGCTCGGCGTCGCGCTGGACCCCACGCAGGACCGGATGTCCACCGAGCGTCACATCTCCCACGAGATCTCGCCGATGGTCACCCGATCGGTGCTGACCGCGGTGCCGGAAGCGTTCGGCGGCAACGTCAACGACGTGCTGCTCGGCGCATTCGCCCGGGCGGTCCGATCGTGGCAGGCGCGCCGGGAGATCAGCGATTCGGCACCGATCACCGTCCTCACCGAGGGACATGGCCGGTACGAGGAGGTGCTGGCCACCGGTGAGTCGGCGCGACGCGCAGACCTGTCCCGGACGGTCGGCTGGTTCACCGCGCTCGTCCCGGTGCGCCTCGATCCCGGTGTGGACGTCGTGCACGCGGTGAAGGCGGCCAAGGAGGAGCGACTCGCGCAGCCGGACAACGGTATCGGTTTTGGTTGGCTCCGGTACGGACAGTCCGCCGAACTGGCCGCACGTCCGCTCCCGACCATCAGTTTCAACTACTTCGGGGCCGGCGGCGCTGCGGCTGCCGACTCCGAGCCGCTGCCGTTCACCCACGCGCCGGACGCGCCGATCCTCGGGTCGTCGGCATCCGGACGGATGGTGGCGCTGAGTGCCCTCGGTGTCAGCGTGACCACCGCGCACGACGAGCAAGGCAATCGCCGGCTCGTCGCCGGGGCGAGCTTCCCGCGGGCGCTGTTCGCGGCCGACGAGGTCGCGGACCTGTTGGATCTGTGGGCGGCCGAGCTGTCGGCGCTCACCGACCTGGTGACCCGCGGTACCCGCGTCGGCCTGTCCCCGTCGGACGTGCCGGGCACCCATGTCACGCAGCGCGACCTCGACGATCTGGCCCGCACGTACCCGGGTTCGGCGGTGTGGCCGCTGACCCCGTTGCAGCAGGGTCTGTACTTCCAGGCCCAGCTGGCAGCCGCCGGCCAGGACGCCGGTGCGGTCGACGTCTACGTGACGCAGGTCGTCCTGACTCTCGGTGGCCGGGTCGACGGCGAGCGCCTGCGCGGCGCGGCCGAGCAGTTGTTCGCCCGGCACCGGGTCATGCGGTCGGCCTATCTCCGCACCGGTAGCGGTGCGGTCGTCGCGGTGATTCCCGCCGCGGTCGAGATCCCCTGGCGGGTCGTCGATCTCCCGACCGGCGAAACGGACGGGACGGTGGCCGACGAGACGGGGGCCGCGGAGATCCAGCGGATCGTCGACGCCGAACGTCTCACGCGTTTCGACCTCGCGCGGCCGCCTCTGGTGCGATTCGTGCTCGTGTGGCACGGCGATCAGGCGCACCTCGTGGTGACCAACCACCACATCCTGATGGACGGCTGGTCCGGTCCGCTCGTCCTGGCCGACCTCCTCGCGCTCTACGCGACCGGTGAGACCTACACCGGTCAGACCGGCGCCACCGGCCTCGACTTCGCCGCCCACGTCCAGCGACTGGCGGCCTCGAATCGCGATGCGGGACTTGCCGCATGGCGCACGGTGCTCGCGCCCGTCGAGGGGCCGACGCTCGTGGCCCCCGGCCTGGAGGCGACCGACGACGAGCTCCCCCGTCAGTACCGGGTGTCGCTCGACGAGGAGACCACCGCGGGGCTGGAGGAACTGACCAGGACCGAGGGCGTCACCGTCGCGACGGTGATGCAGTTCGCGTGGTCCGTGCTGCTCTCGCGCCTGACCGGCAGTCGCGTCGTCGTCTTCGGCGAGACCGTCTCCGGACGTCCGGCCGACCTGCCCGGCGTCGAGACGATGGTCGGGTTGTTCATCAACACGCTGCCCAGCGTCGTCGACGTCGACCCGGCGTCGACGATCGTCGAGGTGCTCCGCCGGTTGCAGGCGTCGAAGGTGGCGGTGATGGATCACCAGCACCTCGGTCTGGCCGACCTGACCGCGCTCACCGGGACGAACCAGCTGTTCGACACGCTGACGGTCCACGAGTCGTTCCCCATCGACACCGATGCGCTGTCGTCGCCGGACACGGTGCCCGACGGACTGACCGACGGCCTGGTCGTCGCGGACGTCGACTCACGCAGCACCACGCACTACCCGATCAACCTGATCACCGCCGCGGCGGGCGGTCGCGTGTCGCTCCAGCTCAAGTACCTGCCCGCGGCCTTCGGCGACGACCAGATCCGGGTCTTCGGCGACGTGCTGGTGCACATCCTGGAGACGGTGGCCCGCAGGCCCCGCGACCTCACCGCCGACATCGCCCTGGTGGCCGACACCGAGGGTCTGGATGTCGCGACGTTCGCGCGCGGGACCGATGTCGAGATCGCCGGCGACCACACCGTTGTCGACCTGGTCGCCGACGCCCGGGCGCGCGCGGCCGACCGGCCCGCGATCCTGTTCGACGATCGTGTCGTCGACTACACCGAGTTCTCCGCTCGCGTGAGTGCGCTTGCGCGCGAATTGATCTCGCAGGGAGTCGGTCCCGACGTCGCGGTCGGCGTCTGCATCGACCGGTCGGTCGAGGTGATGGTCGCCGTGCACGCGATCGTGGCGGCCGGCGGCCAGTACGTGCCGATCGACACCGAGTCGCCCGTCGAGCGGACCCGGTACATGCTCGACACGGCCGGTGTCGCCCTGGTCCTCATCGGTCGGGAGCGTCCGGATGCGCTTGCCGACGTCGACCTGCCGGTGGTCGTCGTCGACGCCTCGGGACCCGTCGACCTCACGGTCACCCCGGTCGGGGACACCGAGCGCAGGCAGCGGGTGCTGCCGGGTCACGCCGTCTACACGATCTTCACCTCGGGTTCGACGGGCCGTCCCAAGGGTGTGACCGTCACCCACGGTGCACTCCGCAACACCCTGGAGTGGTTCAGTGAGTCGAACGGACCGGGGGAGCACGTCTTCCTGCTGAAGACGCCGTATACCTTCGACGCCTCCGTGTGGGACTACTTCGGCGGCGTCCATGCGGCGTCACCGACAGTCGTCGCCGAACCCGGCGGGCACCGGGATCCCGTCTACATGGCGCGGCTCATCGAACGTCACCGCGTCACGACCGCCAAGTTCGTCCCGTCGATGCTGGCGGCGTTCCTGGACGGCGCCACCGGTGCCGGCGATGCCGACCTCGGGTCGATGCGACGGATCTTCTCCGGCGGCGAGGCGCTCAGCCCCGCTCTGGCCGGCGGCCTGCTGCGACTGCTGCCGGATCTGGGGTTGTACAACCAGTACGGCCCCACCGAGGCGACCGTCGACATCACCTACGGACGCGTGGACGCGCCGGCGCCGAACATCCCCATCGGTTCGCCGGTGTGGAACTCGACCGTGCATGTCCTCGACGACCGCCTGCGGCCTGTTCCGGCCGGCGTGCCCGGCGAGATGTACCTGGGCGGACCGCAATTGGCACGAGGCTACGCCTCCCGTCCGGGACTCACCGCCGAGACCTTCGTCGCCGATCCCTTCGATCCGGACGGTGGACGGCTCTACCGCACGGGTGACCGCGCGCGGTGGAACGCCGACGGCGTCCTGGAGTACCTGGGGCGCGCGGACTTCCAGGTGAAACTCCGCGGACAGCGGATCGAGCTGGGCGAGATCGAGTCGGTGCTCGCCTCCGCACCCGGTGTCGTCCACGTCGCGGTCGTCGTCGCGAGCGCGCCCGGCGGGGGAGAGCAGCTGGTCGCCTACGTCGCCGGCCGTCCGGGAGACGACGTCGATCTCGACGCCGTCCGGTCCGCCGCGGTACGCGGACTGCCGGAGTTCATGCGTCCGACGGTGTGGATGGCGCTGCCCGAGATGCCCCGTACGACGTCGGGCAAGGTGGACCGGCGGGCGCTGCCACAGCCCGAGTTCGCCGCGGGTGAGTACGTGGCCCCCGAGTCTCCCGAGGAGACCGCGGTCGCCGACGTGTTCGCCGAACTGCTGCAGGTCGATCGTGTCGGTGTCACCGACAGCTTCTTCGAGTTGGGCGGCAACTCACTGTCGGCCATGCGGGTGAGCGCCCGCGTCGGCGACGCCCTGGGGGTCGAGGTGTCGGTCCGCGACGTCTTCGAGGCGCCGTCGGTTCGCGAACTGGTGGCGGCGCTGACCGGCCGCGGTTCCCGGATCGCGCCCGTGGTGGCGGTGTCGCCACGGCCCGAACGGATCCCGCTGTCGTTCGCCCAGCAGCGCATGTGGTTCCTCAACCGGCTGCACCCGAGTGCGCCGACCCACAACATGACCATCGTGCTGCGACTGTCCGGCGACCTCGACGTCGAGGCGCTGCACACCGCACTGGGCGACGTCGTGCGCCGGCACGAGGTCCTCCGGACGACCTTCCCCGACGTCGAGGGTGTCCCCTTCCAGCTCGTGCATCCGCAGGACTCGGTCGCCGACCGGCTCGACTGGCAGGTCGTCGACTCCGAGGACGAGATCTTCGCAGCGGTGACACGGGGATTCGACGTCACCGAGGAGTGGCCGTTCCGCACGCGGCTGTGGCCGGTGGAGCCCGGCGAGTTCGTGCTCGCCGTCGTGTTCCACCACATCGGCGCCGACGGCGAGTCCATGGCGCCGCTGGTCGCCGACCTCGTCACCGCCTACAGCGCCCGCGTCGCCGGACACGAGCCACAGTTCGCGCCGTTCGCCGTGCAGTTCGCGGACTACGCGATCTGGCAGCACACCGTTCTCGGCTCGGTCGACGACCCCGATTCGGTCGTCGGTCGTCAATTGGCCTACTGGGCAGAGCAACTCGCCGGTGTTCCCGACGTACTCGAGTTGCCGGCCGACCGTCCGCGACCGCCGGTCGCCTCCGGGCGCGGAGCCCGCGCCCGGGTCGACATCCCGGCCGCGATCGGCGAGCGCGTCACCGAGGTGGCACGCGGCGCCGACGTGACGCCGTTCATGGTGCTCCACTCGGCCGTCGCGGTCCTGCTGGCACGGCTGTCGGCCACCGACGACATCGTGGTCAGCACCCCCATCGCCGGCCGTGGCCAGGCCGAGCTCGACCCGCTGGTCGGCATGTTCGTCAACACCCTGGTGTTGCGCACACTGATCGACGGCGCGCAGCCGTTCGAGCAGCTCCTGTCCGCGGTCCGAGACGTCGACCTGAACGCGTTCGCGCATGCCGACGTCCCCTTCGAGACGGTGGTCGACCGGCTCAGTCCCGTGCGCTCGGAGGCCTTCGCCCCGCTCGCCCAGGTCATGTTCTCGTTCAGTCCGTCGGCCACCGCCGCCGAGGCGCTCGGCGACGCGGCCGGGATCACGGTGACCCCGTATGCCGACGTGATGGTCTCCTCGCAGATCGATCTCTGGATCACGGTCTCCTCCCGTCCCGCCGGGCAGGCCTGGCCGGTCAATCTCGACTACGCGACCGATCTGTTCGACGAATCGACGGTGCTCGAATTCGGTGAACGCTTCATCCGCCTGCTCGACGCCCTGACCTCGGCGCCCGAGCGGTCGGTGGGCGACGCGCCGTTCGTCGCCGCCGACACGACGGCCGCCATCGAGTCCGCCGAGTGGGGCGAGCATGTGGACCTGCCGCCGGTGCAGACCGTCAGTGACGCCGTCGCGGCACAGGCCCGGCGCACCCCCGATGCCACCGCGCTCGTCTTCGGTGACCGCGAGGTCTCCTACGCCGAGTTCGCCGCCCGGGTCAACACCCTGGCCCGCGATCTGATCGGCGCCGGAGTCGGCCCCGATGTCGCTGTCGCGCTGTGTGTTCCGCGTTCGGTCGAGATGATGGTCGCGATCCACGCGGTCATCGCGGCCGGCGGCCAGTACGTGCCCGTCGACGTGGCCGCCCCCGCCGATCGCGTGCGGTACATGTACGAGACCGCCGGTGCCGCGGTGCTGCTGGTCGCCGACGCGGACGGGGTTCGGAACGCGGTGGGCGCCGCGACCGAGGCCGGTGTGCGGGTCATCACCGTCGACGCCTCGGCGCTCCTGGACGTCGACTCGGCAGCCGCGGCCCCGGTGTCCGACGACGAGCGGCTCGCGCCGCTGCGCGCCGACGACGCCGCCTACACGTTGTTCACCTCGGGGTCCACCGGACGTCCGAAGGGCGTGACGCTGTCCCACGCGGCCGTGCTGAACCGACTGTGGTGGGGCCTGGACGCCCTGCCGATCGGTCCGGACGACGTCGTGATGCAGAAGACGCCCTACACCTTCGACTGTTCGGTGCCAGAGCTGTTCGCGCCGTTGGCGATCGGTGCGCGCGTGGTGATCCTCGCCGACGGCGGTCACCTCAACCCGCGGCAGGTCGCCGACGAGATCGCCCGGACGGGTACGACGATGGTGCACTTCGTGCCGTCGATGCTCTCGGTGTTCCTCGAGGTCGTCGATCGCGAGCAGCTCGCCGCGCTCGACACCATCCGCATCGTGTCCACCACCGGCGAGGCGTTGCCGCCGGCGGTCGCGGCGCCGGTGCGGGAACTGTGGCCGGACGCCTGGTTCTTCAACCTCTACGGGCCGACCGAGGCCGCGGTGGAGATCACCTTCGAACGCATCCATTCCGCCTCCCCGGACGACCCCACCGTGCCGATCGGCATCCCGGTGTGGAATTCGTCTGCGGTGGTGCTGGATTCGCGTCTTCGCCGGGTGCCGCCCGGGGTGCCCGGGGAACTCTACCTCGGGGGTGTCCAGCTGGCCCGCGGGTACGCCGCGCGTCCGGATCTGACCGCCGAACGGTTCGTGGCCGATCCCTATGGTGAGCCCGGTTCACGTCTGTACCGCACGGGCGACCTGGTGCGCCGCCGCCCAGACGGCGTGCTGGAGTACTTGGGCCGCACCGACTTCCAGGTGAAGCTGCGCGGTCAGCGCATCGAACTCGGCGAGATCGAGGCGGTCATCGCCTCCGCGCCGGGCGTCGTGCACGCCGCGGCCACCGTGGCGACCGTCCCCGGCGGCGGTGAACACCTCGTCGGCTACCTCGCCGGCGTGCCGGGCGAGAGCATCGACCTCGACGCGGTCAAGGCCGTTGTCGCCGAATCGCTTCCCGGTTACATGCGGCCCACGGTGTGGATGCCCGTCGAGGACATCGCCCTCAACACAGCGGGCAAGATCGACCGCCGCGCGCTGCCCGAACCCGTGTTCACCGCGGGTGAATACGTCGCGCCGGCCGACGAGCCGGAGGCCGCGGTCGCGGAGGTCTTCGCCGACATCCTCGGCGTGGACCGAGTCAGCGTGACCGACTCGTTCTTCGACCTCGGCGGCAACTCGCTGGCGGCGATGCGCCTGGTGGCCCGCGTCGGTGAGGTCACGGGTGCCGAGATCTCGGTACGCGACCTGTTCAACGCGCCGAGCGTCCGCGAACTGATCCGTGCCAGTACCGATCTCGGTGCCGCGCGCGCTCCGATCGTCGCGGTCGCGCCACGACCGGAGCGGGTGCCGCTGGCATTCGCCCAGCAGCGGATGTGGTTCGTCAACCAGGCCGACACCACCTCGTCGGCGTACAACCTCCCGGTCGTGCTGCGGCTGTCCGGGGCACTGGACACCGAAGCGCTGCACGCCGCGCTGATCGACGTGGTCTCGCGTCACGAATCGCTGCGGACCACGTTCCCGTCCGCCGACGGCATGCCGTACCAGAAGATCAACCGCGCGTCCTCGGTCGCCGCACGTCTGGACTGGCAGGAGGTGTCCTCGCAGGCGGAGATCGAGGCCGCGGTGTCCGCGGGCTTCGACGTCTCCACCGAGTGGCCCATCCGCGCGCGGATCTGGGAGGTGGCCCCGGACGAGCACGTCTTCGCCGTCATCACCCACCACATCGCCTCGGACGGTCAGTCGATGATGCCGCTCGTGCGCGACGTGGTCACGGCCTACCTGGCCGAGTCGGCCGACACCGATCCCGACTTCGCGGAGCTGGAGGTGCAATTCGCCGACTTCGCGATCTGGCAGCACGAGGTGCTGGGCTCGCCGGACGACCCCGAGTCGGTCGTCGGGCGTCAGCTCGCCTACTGGACCGACCGTCTCGCCGGGCTGCCCGACGTGATCGAACTGCCGACCGACCGACCGCGCCCGGCACGCGCCAGCCAGCGAGGCGGGCGGGTGTCGTTCACCGTGCCGGCCGACGTCGGCGACCGGATCGTGACCGTCGCGCAGGAAACCGGCACGACCCCGTTCATGGTCGTGCACGCGGCCCTGGCCGCAGTGCTCGCGCGGCTGTCGGCGACCGAGGACATCGCGATCGGCACGCCGATCGCGGGTCGCGGTCAGCGCGTGCTGGATCCGCTGATCGGCATGTTCGTCAACACACTCGTGCTGCGTACCCGCGTCGACCGCGACCGCGGCTTCGCCGACCTGCTCGAGGCGGCGAAGGACGCCGATCTCGAGGCCTTCGCCAACGCCGACGTCCCCTTCGAGGTGGTCGCCGACGCAGCCGGGGCGCAGCGGTCCGCGGCCTTCGCGCCGTTCACCCAGGTGTGGCTGACCTTCGATCGTTCCACCCTGCCCGAACTGGCCGGATCCGATCTGTCGGTGGGCGAGATCGCCGGCCTGCAGGTGAGTCCGGTGACCACCGAGCGGATTCCGGCGCGCGTCGACCTGCTCGTCGGGCTGTCCCAGCCGGAGGGGACGGGTACGGACTGGTCGGGCACCATCACCTATGCGGCCGACCTGTTCGACGAGTCGTCGATCTCGCGGATGGCCGACCAGCTCACCGCCCTGCTGGACGGTGCGCTGACCGACCTGGAGACCCCGCTGGCACAGATCGCCCTCGGCGACACCGTGTCGCTGGCCGAACTCGCCCGCGCGGCAGCGCAACCCGAGCCGGAGCGCAAAACGGTGTCGATCGCCGACTCCGACGCGGTCGTCACCGGGGGACCGGGAACCGAGCCGGTCGTCCTGGGCGATCTGTTCGCCCGGGCCGCCGCGAAGTGGGGTCCGCGTCAGGCCGTCGTCGACGCCGACAACGTCTGGCTGTCCTACGCCGATCTCGACGGGCGGTCGAACCGCCTGGCGCGCTGGCTGATCGGTCAGGGCATCGGCCCGGAGAAGCTGGTCGCCCTGGCGATCGGCCGCTCGGCGCAGCTACTCACCGCGATCTGGGCGGTGGCCAAGACCGGTGGTGGGTATGTGCCGATCGACCCGGACTATCCCGCCGAGCGGGTGGCGAACATGGTCGAGGACTCGGGCGCGATCCTGGGCCTGGCCGTCGAGGCGTCGGGAACCCTGCCCGGGGAACGCTTCTCGTGGCGCAGTCTCGACGATGCCACGCTGTCCGCCGAGATCGAGGCGCTGTCCGACGCGCCGATCACCTCATCGGATCGGCGTGGGCCGGTACGGGTGGACAACGTCGCCTACGTCATCTACACCTCCGGCTCCACCGGGCGCCCGAAGGGTGTCGCCGTGACCCACTCGGGTCTGGCGAACTTCGCGGCCGAGGAGATCCGCCGGTCGGGCGCCGACGAGTACTCACGGGTGCTCGGCTTCGCCTCGCCCAGCTTCGACGCGTCGGTGCTCGAGTACCTGCTCGCGATCGTGTCCGGCGGCGTGTTGATCTATCGTCCCGCCGACGCGGTCGGCGGTCCGCCGCTGCAGGACCTGATGATGCGGCAGGCGATCACCCACACGTTCCTGACTCCGACCGTGCTCGCGACCATCGAACCGCAGGCGGTCCCGGCCCTTCGGGTCGTCTACGCCGGCGGCGAGGCCGTGCCGCAGGCACTCAAGGACAGCTGGGCGCCGTTCCGTCGCATCCAGAACCTGTACGGCCCCACCGAGACCACGATCGGCGTCACCATCAGTGCGCCGATGGCGGTGGGCGAGCCGGTCTCGCTCGGCGGCCCGCTCGCCGGCGTGGGCCTGATGGTGCTCGACGCGCAGTTGCGTCCGGTCCCCGTCGGTGTCGCCGGTGAGCTGTATGTCAACGGCGGCGCACTGTCGCGCGGATACCTCGACCGCCCGGGCCTGACCGCCGAGAAGTTCGTGGCGAATCCGCACGGTCACCCGGGCGACCGGATGTATCGGACCGGCGACATCGTGCGCTGGAGGCAGGACTCCACCGGCGCGCCGGTCATCGAGTACTCGGGCCGTAGCGACGACCAGGTGAAGCTGCGTGGTCTGCGCATCGAACTCGGCGAGATCGAGGCAGTCCTCGCCGACCATCCGGCGGTCCGCTCGGCCGTGGTCGTCGGTGTCGGCGGTTCGGTCGCCACCGCGCTGGCCGCCTACGTGGTCTCCACCGGCGCCGAGGTCGATCCGGCAGAGTTGCGAACATTTGTCGGCGAACGACTTCCGGCCCACATGGTGCCGGCGTCGGTGGCGGTGCTCGACGAGCTCCCGCTCACCCCGGTCGGCAAGCTCGACAAGGCCGCACTGCCCGAACCGGTCATCGAGGTCGGCGAGATCGTAGCCCCGGAGACCGAGCAGGAGGCCGCGGTCGCCGCGGTGTTCGCCGAGGTCCTGGGCATCGACCAGGTCAGCGTGACCGAGTCCTTCTTCGACCTCGGTGGCAACTCGCTGTCGGCGACGCGGGTCGCCGCCCGGGTGGGCGAGGTGCTCGGCGTCGAGACCTCGGTGCGCGACCTGTTCGAGGCGCCGACGGTGCGTGCGCTGGTGGCCGAGGTGTCCGGACACGCCGAGGCGTTACCGCCGATCGTCGCCCGAGCCGATCGTCCGGAACTCGTACCGTTGTCCTTCGCCCAGCAGCGGATGTGGTTCATCAACCAGTTCGATACGTCGCTGCCGACCTACAACATCCCGTTCGTGCTGCAGGTGCGAGGCACTCTGGACACCGAGGCGCTGCGGCTGGCGATCGTCGACGTCGTCGAACGCCACGAGGTCCTGCGGACCACCTTCCCGTCTGTCGACGGGGTCGCCCATCAGCTGGTCCATCCGGCCGAGCAGACCGCCGACCGCCTGGACTGGGGGATCGCCTCCGACCAGCGCGCCTTCGAGCGTGCGGTGGTCTCCGGGTTCGACGTCGCCGCCGACTGGCCGATCCGCGTGCGGGTCTGGCACGTCGACGCCGAGCGTGCGGTGGTCGCGGTCGTCGTCCACCACATCGCCGCCGACGGCGAGTCGATGAACCCGCTGCTCGTCGACGTCCTCACGGCGTACGACGCCCGGGTCTCGGGGAACGAGCCCGACTTCGAGCCCCTCGAGGTCCAGTTCGCCGACTACGCCCTCTGGCAGCACGAGGTCCTCGGCGACGGATCCGATCCGACCTCGGTCATCGGCTCCCAGCTGGCCTATTGGACAGACAAACTCGCCGACCTTCCCGAGGTCCTGAACCTGCCGTTCGACCGGCCCCGGCCGCTGGTGGCCTCGCAGCGCGGCGGCCGCGTCGGCGCCGCGATCCCGGCCGAGATCGGGAACCGGGTCCGCGAACTCGCCCGCGAGGTCGATGCGACCCCGTTCATCGTCGTGCATGCGGCGCTGGCCGTGTTGCTCGCGCGGCTGTCGGCCGGCGAGGACGTGGCGATCGCCACCCCGGTCGCCGGACGCGGACAGCGCGTACTCGACCCGCTGGTGGGCATGTTCGTCAACACCCTCGTCCTGCGGGCGCAGGTGGATCCGTCGATGTCGTTCGCCGAGTTGCTGGAGCAGGCCCGCGACACCGACCTGGAAGCGTTCGCCAACGCCGACGTGGCCTTCGAGATGCTCGTCGAGAAGCTCAACCCGGTCCGGTCCGAGGCGTTCGCGCCGCTGGCCCAGATCATGCTCACGTTCGGTCAGACGGCACTGCCCGAGATGGCGGAGACCGCGCCGGCCGCGGTCGCGGGCCTGGAGATCGAACCGATGCCGCCGGCCGATCCGCCGGCGAAACTGGACCTGACGATCGGTGTGTCCGTTCCCGACGGGGACGGGGACTGGCCGCTGTCGCTGGTGTTCGCACGGGATCTCTTCGACGAGGACACCGTCGCCCAGCTGGCGCGCAGGTTCGTCGGGCTGCTCGACCAGCTCACCGCGCACACCGACGACCCGGTGGCCGACGCCGCGCTCCTCGAACCCGCCGAGGTCGAGGAGATACTCCGGCGATCACGGGGCACGGAGACCGCCATACCGGCGGGATCGGTGGCCGATGCGCTCTCGTTTCGCGGGGCGCGGTCGCTCGACTCGATCGCGCTGACCTTCGCCGACCGTGAGCTGACCTACCGCGAATTCGGCGCTCGTGTCGCCGAACTCGCCCGGGAACTCCTCGCGCTGGGCGTGGGACCCGATGTCGCGGTGGCGGTCTGCATCGACCGCGGCGTGGACATGGTCGTCGCCGTCCACGCGGTGACCGCGGCGGGTGGCCGGTACGTGCCCATCGACACCGCGGCCCCGGGCGACCGGGTGCGCTACATGGTCGAGACCGCGGGCGCGCGCGTCCTGCTCGTCGGACCGCGGCCCGTGGCCGCCGATCTGTCCGGACTGGACGACGGCGTCCGGCGCGTCACCGTCGATTCGACCCGTCCGGTGGATCCGGCGACACCACCGGTCACCGATGCCGAACGCGTCCGGCCGATCCGCGGCGACGACGCGCTGTACACGCTGTTCACGTCCGGCTCGACCGGACGGCCCAAGGGCGTGACCGTCTCCCACGCCGCGGTGGCCAACCGGCTGTGGTGGGGACTCGACGAGTACCCGTGGACCGTCGGAGACCGGATCATCCAGAAGACGCCGTACACCTTCGACGTCTCGGTGCCGGAGCTGTTCGCGCCCTTGCTGACCGGTGCGACGATGGTGATCGCCGAGCCGGGCGGCCACGCCGATCCGCTCTACATCGCCGACCTGATCGCGTCCAGCGGTGCCACCTCGGTGCACTTCGTCCCGTCGATGCTGTCGGTGTTCCTCGATGTCGTACCGGCCGAGACGATCTCGCGCCTGGGTACGCTCCGCTGGCTGTTCGCCTCCGGTGAGGCGCTACCGCCCGCGGTGGTGGCCCGTGCCCACGAGCTGCTGCCACACGTCCGGATCGTGAACCTGTTCGGTCCCACCGAGGCGGCTGTCGAGGTGGCCTACGCCGACGTGACCCGGGCACCGTCGATCGTGCCGATCGGCGTGCCGGTCTGGAACACGACCACCCATGTGCTCGACGCGCGACTGAATCCTGTCCCGACGGGAGTCCCGGGCGAGCTCTACCTCGGTGGCGACCAGGTGGCACGCGGGTATGCCGCGCAACCGGGATTGTCCGCCGAGCGCTTCGTGGCCGACCCGTTCGGCCGGCCCGGCTCGCGGCTCTACCGAACCGGTGATCTCGTGCGGTGGAACACCGACGGGGAGATCGAGTACCTCGGCCGCACCGACTTCCAGGTGAAGCTGCGCGGCCAGCGCATCGAACTCGGCGAGATCGAGTCCGTCGTCGCGGCCGCGCCCGGCGTCGTGCACGCCGCGGTGACGGTGGTCGACGCGCCGGGTGGCGGACAGCATCTGGTCGCCTATGTCGCGCCGTCGACCGTGGACCTCGAGGTCCTGCGCGACGCGGTGACACAGGCACTCCCGGAGTACATGCGTCCGACACTGTGGATGCCGATCGACGACGTCGTGCTGAACAGCGCGGGCAAGCTCGACCGCCGCGCCCTGCCCGCCCCCGACTTCGCGGGGCTCGACGCCGATCACGTCGCGCCCGCCAACGCGACGGAGGAGACCCTGGCGAGCATCGTGGCGGGTCTGCTCGGACTGGAGCGGGTCTCGGTCACCCAGTCGTTCTTCGCGCTCGGCGGCGACTCGATCATGTCGATCCAGCTCGCCTCGGCGGTTCGCGCGGCCGGGTTCACGCTGACACCGCGAGACATCTTCGAGCAACGGACCATCCGGGCGATGGCCCGCGTGGTCGCCGGCGAGGCCCACCGCCTGCCGGCGCTCGACGAACCCGCGGGCGGTGCGCACGGCGCTCTGCCGCTGCTGCCGGTGATGTCGTGGATGATCGAACACTCTTCGGAGCCGGGCGATTTCGCGGACTTCTCGCAGTACCGGGTGCTTCATGCACCGTCGGGGCTCACCGTGGACGCGTTGTCGGAGTTGCTGTCCGAGCTCATCGCGGTGCACCCGATGCTGTCCGCGCGTCTCACCCGCAACGGTGACCGCTGGCAACTCGTCACCGGATCGGACGAGAACCCCGATGGTTCGCACATCGACAGTCCGGGCGCAGCGCCATACGTGTTCGCCCGGTCCTCGGCCGCACCGGTGGGTACCCCCGGCCACGACGCCGATGTGCGCGCCGCGCATGCCGAGGCGCTGGCACATCTCGATCCGTCGACCGGTGTGCTCGTCGCGGCCGGCATCGTCACCGACGTCGACGGCCTCGGTCGGGTCGTCCTGGCGATCCACCATCTCGGTGTCGACGCGGTGTCCTGGCCGATCCTCGTCGAGGACATGGTCACCGGATGGGCTCAACGGGCAGCAGGGCAGCCGATCGCCCTGCGTGCCGAGGCGACGTCCGAGCGGGCGTGGGCCCATGCGGTCGGCGCACAGGCCGACCGGCGCGCCACCGAGCTGCCGTACTGGCTCGAGCGGCTCCCGGCCCGGCCCACCGATCTCGGGATCGACTTCGACGCGTCACGGGACCGGTTCGCCACCGAGGTGTCGGTGATCCACGCGTTCGACGCGCAGGTGACCGAGGCGGCGCTGACCTCGGTGCCGGAAGCGTTCCGCGGCAACGCCAACGACGTCCTGCTCGGTACGTTCGCACGTGCGGTGCGCGCGTGGCAGGCCGCGCGCGGCATCGCCGACGTCGCACCCGTGACGGTCCTGGTCGAAGGTCACGGTCGCAAGGACGAGATCGACACCGCCGACGGCGAACGCGCAGTCGACCTGTCCCGTACGGTCGGCTGGTTCACCACCATCGCCCCGATCGCCGTCGATCCGTCCACCGACGTCACCCATGCGGTGAAGTCGGCCAAGGAGGAACGACTCGGGCAACCCGACGGCGGGCTCGGTTTCGGTGTGCTGCGCTATGGCGCCGACACCGAGCTGTCCCAGCGTCCGCTGCCGACCATCGGGTTCAACTTCTTCGGCGCCGGACGTGCGGGACGCCCCGCGGCCGAACCCGCGCACGACGTCATCCCGTTCACCGGTGCGCCCGGCGCGCCGGGGATGCCGCCGTCGGTGTCGGGCGCGATGGTCGCGCTGAACCCGTTGAGCGTCAACGTCGGCACGCGGAGCGACGGCGATGCCCGGCGCCTGACGGCCAACTTCACGTTCCCGTCGGCACTGTTCGGGACCGACGACATCACCGCGCTCGCCGACTTGTGGGCCGATGAACTCGCCGCGCTCGCGCAGCACGTGGCCGTCGTCGGCGATCCGGGCCGCTCGCCGTCGGACGTGCCCGGTACGCCCGTCACCCAGACCGAACTCGACGCACTGGCGGTGCGATTCCCGGGTGCGGACGTCTGGCCGCTCACGCCGCTGCAGGCCGGTTTGTACTTCCAGTCGCAGATGGCCGACCGGGCCGGCTCGGCGGGGGCCGACGGTGTGGACGTCTACGTCACCCAGGCGGTGCTGCATCTCGGCGGTGAGGTCGACCGGGCGCGATTGCGTTCGGCGGCCGAGGAACTCGTCGCGCATCATCGCGTGCTGCGCAGCGGGTATGTGCGCACGGCGGGCGGTGCCCTGGTGGCCGTCGTACCGCCGCGCGTCGACCTGCCGTGGTCCGAGGTGTCCCTGGAACCGGGCCTCGACGGTGACGGCGCAGCGCGACGAGTGCGCGAGATCGCCGACACCGAACGGATCGAACCGTTCGATCTCGCGGAGCCGCCGCTGGTGCGGTTCGTGAGCGTCGAGCACGGCCCCGGGTCCGACACGACGCTGAGCCTGATCGTGACCAACCACCACATCCTGCTCGACGGCTGGTCCGGTCCGCTGGTTCTCGCCGACCTCCTCGCGCTCTACGCCGGGGTCGGTCCGTACACGGCGACGATCGCCGCGGACACCGACTTCGGCGACCACGTCCGGCGTCTCGCCGCCGCCGACCCGGCCGCGGGTCTCGCCGCCTGGCGGGATGTGCTGGCGCCGCTGGCGGAACCGACGCTGGTGTCCGGCGCCGAGGAGGCCACGACCACGTCGTTGCCGCGCGACCACGAGGAGTGGATCGATGCCGAGACGACGGCGGCGATCAGCCGCCTGGCGCGCGAACGCGGTGTCACCGTCAGCACGATCCTGCAGTTCGCCTGGGCGGTGCTGCTGTCGCGCATGACCGGCAACCAGGTGGTCGCCTTCGGGGAGACCGTGTCGGGACGCCCGTCGGACCTCGACGGTGTCGAGGGCATGGTCGGCCTGTTCATCAACACGGTCCCGAGCGTCGTCGACGTCGACCCGGCTGCCCCGATCGGCGACGTGCTCGCCGCGATGCAGGCCGACAAGGTCGCGGTGCTCGACCACCAGCACGTCGGTCTCGCCGACCTCACCGCGCTGGCCGGGATCGGTGCGCTCTTCGACACGCTGACCGTGTTCGAGTCGTTCCCGGTGGACTCCGACTCGCTGTCCACGGCGGACACGTCGCTGGCCGGCGGGCTGCAGATCGTCGGCGTGGACGCCGGCGACTCGACGCACTATCCGCTCAACCTCGCGTCCTCTCCGTCCGGTGACCGCCTGCTGCTGAAGCTGAAGTACCTGCCGTCGGCCTTCGCCGACGACCAGGTGCGGGTGTTCGGTGCGGCGCTGCGCGAGATCCTGCGGACGACCGTCGACGACGTGGATTCGCCGACCTCG
This sequence comes from Gordonia lacunae, assembly GCF_002149015.1. Lineage (GTDB taxonomy): Bacteria > Actinomycetota > Actinomycetes > Mycobacteriales > Mycobacteriaceae > Gordonia > Gordonia lacunae. Next base: position 75,475 of record NZ_NGFO01000005.1, read on the forward strand.
TCGATCGCGCTCCTCGACGTCGCTACAGCTGCCGAGCTCACGCCGGTGAACGGTCCGGCGGCGCCGGAACCGCGTCTGCTCGGCGAGGTGTTCGCCGACGTCGCGGCGGCACACGCGGGGATCGTCGCGGTCACCGACGGCGACGGCGCGTCGCTCACCTACGCCGAGCTCGACGAGCGCTCGAACCGGCTCGCGCGGTGGATGATCGGCCGTGGGATCGGCGTGGACTCGGTCGTGGGGCTGGCGCTCGGTCGCACTGTCGACCGTCTCGCGGGGCAATGGGCCCTGGCGAAGCTGGGCGCGGCGTACCTGTCCATCGACCCGACGCTGCCCGCCGACCGCATCGCGCACATGGTCACCGATTCCGGTGTGCGCCTGGTGATCGCGTCGGCATCGGGAAGTCCGGAACAGGGCGGCCCAGGGCCGGAAGCGGGTGCCCGCGGTGACGTCGAATGGATCGACGTGTCCGCCGTCGCCGACGCCGTGCGCGGCATCGAGGGCACCGCCCTCGCGCCGGACGAGCTGGTGGGCACCCCGCGTCTGGACGCACTCGCCTACGTCATCTACACCTCCGGGTCGACCGGTGTGCCCAAGGGCGTGGCCGTCACCCAGCGCGGTGCACACGCCTTCGCCGTCGCCGAGGCGCACCGGTTCGGCATCGATCCGGGCTCGCGCGTACTCGGTTACGCCTCACCGAGTTTCGACGCCTCGGTGCTGGAGTGGCTGCTGGCCTCGACCTCGGGTTCGACGCTGGTGTACCGGCCGGACGACATCGTCGGCGGCGAGGCGCTGACGGCCTTCCTCCGCGAGCACGAACTGACGCACGTGTTCCTCACGCCGAGTGTGTTGGCGACCGTCGACGCCGACGACCTGCCCGCACTGCGGATGCTGGCGTCGGGTGGCGAGGCGGTCTCCACCGCACTCGTCCGCACCTGGGCGGGCCGGGTCGCGTTCCACAACGCGTACGGGCCGACGGAGACCTCGGTGGCGGTCACGATCAGCGGTCCGCTCGATCCCGACGAGCCGGTGACGATCGGCGCCCCGGTCGCGGGTACCGGCCTGCTGGTCCTCGACGAGCGGCTGGCCCCGGTACCGGTCGGCATGGCCGGTGAGCTGTACGCCACCGGTGTCTCGCTGGCCCGCGGCTACCTGCGGCGCCCGCAGCTGACCGCCGAACGCTTCGTCGCGTCGCCGTTCGGCGGACCCGGCGATCGCATGTACCGCACGGGCGACCGCGTCCGGTGGGTGCGCTCGGCATCCGGCGAGCTGGTGCTCGAGTACCTCGGTCGTTCCGACGACCAGGTGAAGCTGCGCGGCCTGCGCATCGAACTGGGCGAGATCGAGAACGCGCTGTCCACGCATCCGGCGGTGAAGACCGCAGTGGTGCTCGGGGTCGGCGGGTCGGTCGCGTCGTCGTTGGCCGCCTACGTGGTGCCGGCGTCGGAGGCGTCTGCCGTCGACACCGGTGCGCTGCGGGACCATCTGGCGGATCGACTGCCGTCGTACATGATCCCGGCGACGGTCACGGTCCTGGCCGATCTGCCGCTCACCGCGACGGGCAAGCTGGACAAGCGGGCGCTGCCGGCTCCGGACATCGAGGCCGACGACCTCGTCGCACCGGAGACGGCGGCGGAGGCGCGCGTGGTCGCCGTCTTCGCCGACCTGCTGGGCGTCGACGCGGTGTCGGTGACCGGTGACTTCTTCGCCCTGGGCGGCAACTCGCTGTCGGCGACCCGGCTGGCGGCCCGCGTCGGCGACGCACTGAACGCCGACATCGGCGTGCGGGACGTGTTCGAGTCGCCGACTCCGCGGGCGCTGGCCGCTCTCGGTCAGCACCGCGGCGGGTTGCGTGCGCCGGTCACCCGGGTCGAGCCGAGGCCGGCGGAGATCCCGCTGTCGTTCGCACAGCAGCGGATCTGGTTCATCAACCGCCTCGAGCCGGCCTCGGCCGCCTACAACCTGCCGATCGGTGTCGAACTCGGTGGGCAGCTGGATGTCAAGGCGCTCGGTGCGGCGATCGGCGACGTCGTCGCGCGGCACGAGATCCTACGGACCACGTTCCCCGCCGTCGACGGCCGGCCGACCCAGGTCGTCCACGACGCGGACGGCCCCGCGGCACTGCCCCGCCTCGTCGAATGTGCATCGGAGGCCGAGCTGCTCGACGCGCTGTCCGCCGGATTCGACGTGACCACCGAGGTGCCCGTCCGGATCCGGTTGTGGCAACGCGGCGAGGGGTCATGGGTCCTGCTCGCGGTACTGCATCACATCGTGGGTGACGGTGAGTCCATGCGACCTCTGATGGCCGACGTCGTGACGGCCTACCGGGACCGAGCCGCGGGCCGGGCACCACACCTGCCGCCGCTGCCGGTCCAGTTCGCCGACTACGCGCTGTGGCAGCACCGAGAGCTCGGCGCGGTCGACGACCCGACGTCGGTGGTCGGACGGCAGCTGTCGTACTGGTTGCGTCAGCTCGCCGGGGTGCCCGACGTGCTGGAGCTGCCCGCCGACCGCCCGCGCCCGACCGTGGCGTCGATGCGGGGTGCGCGGGTGGACTTCGAGATCCCGCACGAGGTCGCCATGCGGATCTCGGCGCTGGCGCGCGACCGCGGGATGACGCCGTTCATGGTGGTGCACGCGGGCCTGTCGGTGCTGCTCGCCCGGGTCACCGCGACCGACGACATAGCGGTTGCCACTCCCATCGCGGGCCGGGGACGCGCCGAGATCGACCAGCTGATCGGCATGTTCGTCAACACCCTGGTCCTGCGGTCCGAGGTGGACCCGGCGATGAGCTTCGCGGAACTGCTCGAGGACACCCGGGTCGTCGACCTCGACGCGTTCACCAACGCCGACGTGCCGTTCGAGACACTGGTCGAGCGGCTGAACCCGACCCGGTCGAGGGCGTTCTCGCCGCTCGCCCAGGTCATGCTGACGCTGACCAATGCGGGCAACGCCGCGCCGGTGTTCGAGGCGGAGGGTCTGCGGGTCGCGGCGCTCGAGTCGCCGGTGACGTCCGCCCAGCTCGACCTCACCGTCGCGGTGGTCGCCCGTCCGGATCGGTCCTGGTCGGCGTCGATGGTGTACGCGACGGACCTGTTCGACGAGGGGACCGTCGAGCTGCTCGCGCAGCGCCTGGTTACGCTCCTCGACGGGCTCACGGCTTGGCCGGACGCCGCGGTCGGGGAGTGTCCGCTGGTGACACCGGCGGAGCGGGATCGTGTACTGGCATGGTCGGCGGGTGCCGCGACGCGGCCGACCCGCGGCACCCTGCCGGGCATCGTCGGATCCCGGCAGTCCGGCGCGGGGGAGCCGGGAGTCGGCGAGAACGGTGTGGCCGACCGCGAGGTCGGGTACAACGGTCGCGGTGGGGACGAGAGTCGCTACGGTGACGATGGTTCCGATGGCAGTGGTCCCGGTGGGGATGACTGAGCGGAGAGAACACCCGGGGAGCAGCGAACACACGGGGGGAATGGGGAACGCAGGACGAGACGGCAGGCGACGAGGCGAGATGGAGGCCCAACGGTGACCGATGTGGTGCATGTGGCGACGAGGTCCGACGTACCGGCCATCGTGTTCGGTCCGCGTCGCGTCAGCTACGCCGAGTTCGGGGCACGGGTCGACGCACTGGCTCGTCATCTGATCTCCGTCGGAGTCGGACCCGACGTCGCCGTGGCGGTCGCCATTCCCCGCTCGGTCGAGCTCCTCGTCGCCATCCACGGCATCGTCGCCGCGGGCGGTCACTACGTCCCGCTCGACATCGACGCGCCGTCTGACCGCACCCGGTACATGCTCGACACCGCGGACGCCCGGCTGGCCCTCGTCGCCGCCGGCTCGGCCGTCGAGCTGCCGGCGGACGTGACCGCGGTCGTGGTCGACACGACCACCGAGATCGACCTCGCCACCGCGCCGGTCACCGATGACGAACGCCGGGCGCCGCTGGCGCCCGCGGACGCGGCCTACACCCTGTTCACCTCGGGGTCGACGGGCCGGCCGAAGGGCGTGACGGTGTCGCACGCGGCGATCGTGAACCGCCTGGAGTGGATGCGGGACTGGTATTCGATCAAGGACTCGGATGTCTTCGTCCAGAAGACCCCGGTGACCTTCGACGTCTCCGTGTGGGAGTTGTTCCTGCCGTTCGCGGTGGGGGCGACGCTGGTGGTGGCCGAACCCGATCGACACGGTGATCCGCGGTATCTGGCGGAGCTGATCACGGCCGAGAAGGTATCGGTCATCCACTTCGTGCCGTCGATGCTGTCGGTGTTCCTGGATGTCCTCGGCGATCGGGTGGGTGACCTGTCGTCGCTGCGACTGACCTTCACCTCCGGCGAGGCACTGACCGCACCGGTGGCACAGGCGCTGGTGACGGCGCTGCCGCACAACGAGGTCCACAACCTGTACGGCCCGACCGAGGCGGCGGTGGACGTGACCGCCCATCAGGTGCGGGCGGGGGAGACGTCGGTGCCGATCGGCGTGCCGGTCCCGAGCACCACCACCTTCGTCCTCGACTCCCGACTGCAGCTCGTGCCCTCCGGCGTGCCCGGTGAGCTGTACCTCGGGGGCGTGCAACTCGCCCGCGGTTACGCCTCGCAGCCCGCTCTGACCGCGGAACGCTTCGTCGCCAGCCCGTTCGCAGCTCCCGCACGCGGCGATGCACCGGACGACGGGTCGGCCGGCGGCACCGAGGGCTTCGGCGATCCCGGCGAGCGCCTGTACCGGACCGGCGACCTCGTGCGGTGGAATGCGCGCGGCCAACTGGAGTACTTGGGCCGCACGGACTTCCAGGTGAAGCTCCGCGGCCAGCGACTCGAGCTGGGTGAGGTCGAGTCCGTGCTGATGTCGGCGCCGGGTGTGCTGCATGCGGCTGCCACCGTGGCGAAGGTGTCCGGGCAAGCCCACCTCGTCGCCTATGTAGCGCCGGCGTCGGTCGACATCGACGTGGTGAAATCGGTTGTCGCGCAGACGCTGCCGGCCTACATGCGGCCCACGGTGTGGATGGCGCTCGAGCAGCTGCCGTTGAACAGCGCGGGCAAGGTCGCCCGGCGTAAGCTGCCCGTTCCCGAACTCACCGTCGAGGAGTTCGCAGCACCCGAGTCCGACGCCGAGACCTCGATCGCGGCCATCGTCGCCGATGTGCTGGGCACCGATCGCGTCAGCGTGACGCAGTCGTTCTTCGACCTCGGCGGCAACTCGCTGTCCGCGGCTCGGGTTGCCGCGCGTGTGGCCGACCTGCTCGACGTCGACGTGTCGGTGGGCGACCTGTTCGACGCGCCGTCGGTGCGGGACTTGGCCGGCCTGGTGTCCGGACGCGGCCGGAGCGTCCCGCGCGTCACCGCCATGCCGCGACCCGAGCGGTTGCCGTTGTCGACGGCGCAGAGTCGCATGTGGTTCATCAACCAGTTCGACACCGCCTCGGCGGCCTACAACATCCCGATGGCGCTGCGTCTCACCGGCACTCTCGACCTCGACGCGCTCGAGGCCGCGGTCGGTGACGTGGTCGCCAACCACGAGATCCTGCGGACCACCTATCCCAGCGACGAGCAGGGGCCGCTTCAGCTCGTCACCGATCCCGACACGGCCCGCGCCCGCCTCGACTGGCGGGCGGCGGAGACCGATGAAGAGCTGTTCGTCTCGGCGACAACCGGTTTCGACGTCGCCGCCGACTTCCCCCTGCGGGTCCGGTACCTGCGGAGGGACGAGACCGTGGTGGACGTGGTCGTCACCGTGCATCACATCGCCTTCGACGGTGAGTCGACCCCGGTGTTCGTGCGCGACCTGCTCGGCTCCTACCTGAGTCGGACGAACGCCGCGCCCCCGGTCGCCGCGCCTGCAGTCCAGTATGCGGACTTCGCCCTCTGGCAGCGCGAATACCTCGGCGCCGCCGACGATCCGGGCACGCCGATGGGCCGCCAGCTCGATCACTGGCGCACAGTCCTCGCGGATCTTCCCGCGGTGACCGACCTGCCGATGGACCGGCCGCGACCGGCCGTCCTCGACACCGCGGCGGCGGTCGAGTCGGTGACCGTGGACGACGCGCTCGTCACCGCCCTGGACGACCTGGCGCGACGCCGTGACGTCACGCTGTTCATGGTTCTGCACGCCGCGCTCGCCGTCACCGTCGCCCGGCTCGCCTCCACCCGTGACGTCGTGATCGGCACACCGATCGCGGGCCGTCCCGACGCCGCGCTCCACGACCTCGTCGGCATGTTCGTCAACACACTGGTGCTGCGCACCGCCGTCGACCCGGCATCGACGATGGACGACCTCATCGCCACGATCCGCGCGACCGACCTGGACGCCTTCGCCCACGCCGACGTGCAATTCGACGACCTGATCGAAGAACTCGCGCCGGAGCGGTCGACGGCGTACCCGCCGCTGGTGCAGATCGCCTACACCCTGGCCGCCGCCGGCGGCCGGCCGGAGGAGATCGACCGGGCGGAGTTCTCGGGCCTGAGCGCAGAGCCGCTGGGGGTCGCCGCCCCGATCGCCAAGTTCGACCTCACGGTCTCGGTGACCGAACGCACCGGGACGTCGCCGATGCGGGCCGACTTCCTCTACGCCACCTCGTTGTTCGACGCCGCAACCATCCGCCGCGTCGCCGAGGTCTGGCTCCAGGTGATCGCCGCGATGGCCACCGATCCCGCGCTGCCGGTCGGCGACATCGACATCGTCGGCATCGACGCCGCGGCCCTCAGTGCACCGAGCCGCAACTCCGTCGGCGAGGTCGTGCCCGCTCCCGACGGCGGGGTGACCGAACCGGTGACCCTCACCGAACTCCTCACGCGACGCGAACTCGATCCTCACCGTCCGGCTCTGATCCACGACGGGGTCGAGATCTCCTACGCGGAGTTCGAGGAGCGAACCAACCGTGTTGCGCGCCAATTGATCTCGCGTGGGGTCGGGCCCGGCGACGTGGTGGCCGTCGGCCTCGAGCGGTCCATCGGATCGGTGGTCGCGGTGTTCGGTGTCATCAAGGCGGGTGCCGCGTACGTGCCGATCGACCCGGCCTATCCGACTGATCGCATCGACTTCATGGTGGCCGATTCCGGTGTCCGGCTCGGTGTCACCGACGGCGCGACGCGGGCCCGGCTCGGCGAATCATCCTGCGAGTGGCTCGAACTCGGTTCGCTCGACGATCCGGCCGACGCCGGCGGACCGGTCACCGACGCCGACCGTCGCCGGCCCGTCCGGCTCGACGACCTCGCCTACCTCGTCTACACCTCCGGTTCCACCGGACGGCCGAAGGCCGTCGGGGTCCCGCATCGCGGCATCGCGAACTTCGTCGCCGCACTGACCGAGGTCACCGGCACACCGGCCGAGGCCCCCGACACCCGTGTCCTACATGTCGCCTCACCGAGCTTCGACGCCTCGGTGCTGGAGATGATGTGGTCGATAGCGGTCGGGCACACCCTCGTCGTCGCGCCTGCCGCCGAATACGCCGGCGACGCACTCGGGCGCATCCTCGAACGTGACCGGGTCACCGACACCCTCATCACCCCCACGGTGCTGGCGACCGTGGACCCGCGGCGGGGCCGCACCGTCCGGAACCTCGTCACCGGCGGCGAGACGTGCCCGCCCGAGCTGATCGCGCGTTGGACCACACCGGGCTCCGGGCGCCGCATGTTCAACTTCTACGGCCCGTCGGAGGCCACCGTCTGGGCGACCACCGGACGATCCGAGCCCGGAGCGCCGGTGACGATCGGGCGACCGGTCCGCGGCTTCGCCGCCTACGTGCTCGACGGCCGTCTGCACCCGGTCCCGCAGGGCGTGGTCGGCGAGCTCTACCTGTCGACCGGCGACTCGCTGGCCCGCGGTTACCTCGGCCGCCCCGGCCTCACCGCGGCGTCCTTCGTGGCCGATCCGTTCGCCCGTGAACCGGGCCGGCGCATGTACGCCACCGGTGATCTCGTGCGGATCACCGCGACCGGTGAGATCGAGTTCGCCGGGCGCGCGGATCACCAGGTGAAGATCAACGGCCAGCGAGTCGAACTCGGCGAGATCGAGTCCGTGCTCGGTGATCAGCCGGGCGTCGGCTCGGTCGTCGTGACCGGCGTCGACGACGACCACGGGCGTACCCGGCTGGTCGCCTACCTCGTGCCCGACGACACCACCGGCGACCGGCGCCTCGATGCCGACGCGGTTCTCGCCGGGGCGGCCGACCGCCTTGCCGGACACATGATCCCGCACTCGGCGATGGTGCTCGACGAACTGCCCGTGACACCGGGCGGCAAACTGGACCGGCGTGCGCTGCCCGCGCCCGAGTTCACCACCCCCGCCGACGGATACGTCGCGCCGGCGACGACCGCCGAGGAGACCCTCGTCGCGATCGTCGCGGGGCTGCTGGGCCTCGACACCGTCTCGGTGACCGAGTCCTTCTTCGCACTCGGCGGCGACTCGATCATGTCGATCCAGCTCGCCTCCGCCGCTAAGGCGGCCGGGTTGCCCCTGTCGCCCCGAGAGATCTTCGAACAGAAGACCATCCGCGCGATGGCGCGCGTCGCGTCGGCGGGCGGGGATCATGCCCCGATGCTCGCCGAACCCACCGGCGACCCCGCCGGACGGGTCGACCTCCCGCCGATCGTGTCCTGGCTCGTCGACGCCGCGCCGACACCGGCCGACCTCGCCGACTTCAACCAGTCGATGGTGCTGACCGCGCCGGCCGGGCTCACCGTCGCCCACCTCGGCGACGTGCTCGGGGCGGTCGTCGACGCTCATCCGATGCTCGGCGCACGCCTGGAGTCCGCCGGTGACCCCCAGACCGGGTACACCTGGACCCTCACTGCCGGAACGCCGTTCGACGCCGACGCCTCGATCGTCGCACTCTCGACCGACACGGCGGCCGGCGAGCCCGGGTTCGCCGACGCGCTGGTCGAGGCGCACGCCCACGCCGCGCGCCGCCTCGATCCGGCCGCCGGGCGGCTGGTCGCCGCGACGATCGTCACCGGCGCCGCGGAAGAGCCGTCCCGGGCGGATTCGGGCCGAATTGTTCTGGTGATCCACCACCTCGGCGTCGACGCGGTGTCGTGGCCGATTCTGATCGAGGATCTCCTCACCGTCCACGCCCAGCTGACCGCCGTACAGCCCGTGGCGGTGCGGGCCGAGGAGACCTCGCAACGGGCGTGGCAGGGCGCACTCCGCGCGCAGCTCGACGCCCGCCGGGCCGAGGCCGGGTACTGGCTCGACCGCTCGCCGGCCCACCCGACCGACTTCGGTGCGCCGCTCGACCCCGACCGCGACCGGTACGGCACGCTGACCTCGATTGTCCACCGCGTCGAGCCGGCCATCGTCGATCCGCTGACGACGACTGTGCCCGAGGCGTTCTCGGCGTCCGTCGTCGACGTCCTGCTCGGTACCCTCGCGCGGGCGGTGCGATCCTGGCAGCGCGATCGCGACATCACCGACGCGGCACCGGTCACCGTGCTCACCGAGGGGCACGGTCGATACGAGGACGTGCTGCTCGCCGGCCCGGAGCCGCGTCGCGCGGACCTGTCGCGCACGGTCGGCTGGTTCACCTCGGTCGCCCCGCTCGCCGTCGACCCGGCCGACGACGTCGTCCACGCGGTCAAGGCGGCCAAGGAAGAACGCCTCGGCATGCCCGACTCCGGGATCGGTTTCGGTCTGCTGCGTTACGCCGGACACTCCGGTGACACCGCGGGTGACGCTGCGGCACAACTGCGTTCGCGTCCGCTGCCCACGATCGCGTTCAACTACCTCGGTACCCGCGGCGCGACCGGGCGCACCGACGCCGAGCCGTCGGTGTCCGGCCGGGACGACACCGCCGCACCCGCTGAAGCGGCGTTCCTGCCGGCACCCGGGGCGCCGTTCCTGCCCGCGACCGTGTCCGACGGGGTGGCCGCGATGAGTGTGCTGACGGTCAACGCGAGCACCGGCGCCTCGCCCGAGGGCCGCGTGCTCTCGGCCGACCTGCAGTTCCCCGAGGCGATCCTGTCGCCGGAGGACGTCCGCGACATCGCGGGACGCTGGACAGCCGAACTCGCCGACGTGGTCCGCCTCGTCGCCGAGGGCGTCGACGTCGGCCGGTCGCCCGCGGACGTCCCGGGTGCCGAGGTGACCCAGCTCGACCTCGACACGGTGGCGGAGCGGTTCCCCGGCGCCCAGGTCTGGGCACTCTCGCCGTTGCAGCGCGGACTGTACTTCCAGTCGCAGCTCGCCGGTACCGACCAGCTCGACGTGTATGTGACACAAGCGGTCCTACACCTCGACGGTGATGTCGACCTGGAGCGACTGCGGACCGCTGTGGTCGCACTGCTCGATCACCACCGCACGCTGAAGTCCGGCTTCGTACGGGTGCCCAGCGGACACGTGGTCACCGTCGTGCCCGAGACGGTGCCCCTGCGCTGGCGCGTGATCGACGTGCCGGCAGCCGGTGACGAGGATCTCCGGGCAGCCGTCGACGAGGTGTCGGCGGCCGAGCGCACCGAACCGTTCGACCTCGCCGACCCGCCGCTGCTGCGTGCGGTGGTGGTGCGGCACGCGCAGGGGACGAGCGTGGTCATCACCAACCACCACATCCTCTTCGACGGTTGGTCGGGGCCGCTCGTGCTGGCCGACCTGCTCGCGCTGTACGCGACCGGGTCCCCGTTCACCGGTCAGGGGACGGGCGAGCGCACCGACTTCGCCGACTACCTCGCCCGCATCGCCGACACCGACCTCGACGCCGGACTCGCCGCGTGGGCACGGGTCCTCGAACCGGTCACCGAGCCCACCCTGGTCGCCCCCGGCCTCACCGGCACCTCCGTCGAGGACGGCGAGAACGACACCGCGGCGGCGCATCTGCCGCGCGAACACCGCTGGGTCCTCGAACCCGAGCTCGTCGCGGCGCTCGAGCGCACGGCACGGCAGTCGGGCTCGACCATGGCCACGACGCTTCAGCTCGCGTGGGCGGTCTTGCTGTCCCGCCTCACCGACAACCGGGTGGTCACCTTCGGTGAGACCGTGTCCGGGCGGCCCGCCGGCCTCGACGGGGTCGAGTCGATGGTCGGCCTGTTCATCAACACCCTGCCCGCCGTCGTCGACGTCGGTCCGGACGCCACGATCGCCGAGGTCCTCGGCCGGTTGCAGTCGGACAAGACCGCCGTCCTCGATCACCAGCACATCGGCCTGCCCGAGATCCTCACCGCCGTCGGTCATCCGCAGTTGTTCGACACCCTGACCGTGCACGAGTCCTATCCCGTGGACAACGATTCGCTGGCCGGCGGTGCCGCCAGTGCCGCGGTGGGACTGGCGATCCGGGACGTCGAGGTGTCCGACGCCACGCACTATCCCCTCAACCTGGCGACCTCGCCGACCGCGTCGGGTATCGCGGTCCGGTTGACCTATCTCCCCGACGCCTTCGCCGACGACCAGGTCGCCGTCTTCGCGCGGTCGCTCGTGCGGATCCTGCAGACGATCGCCGACGACGCGCAGACTCCCATCGCCGACATCCCGCAGATGTCGCCCGACGACGAGGCCCGCCTCGACGCGTGGTCGGCCGGCCCGGACCTCACTCCCACCGGCACCCATGTCGCCGACCTCCTCCTCGAACGCGTGGCCGCGTCTCCCGACGCGATCGCCGTGCAGGGTCCGGCCGGGCAGTCGACCTACGCCGAACTGGGCAGCCGGGTGAGCGTTCTGGCCCGGCGGCTGGTCGGTCTGGGTGTCGGGCCGGAAGTCGCGGTCGGCGTGTGCATCCCGCGGTCGACGGAGATGATCGTCGCCGTCCACGCGATCCTCGCCGCCGGCGGGCAGTTCGTGCCGATGGACCCGGCCGCCCCGGCCGACCGCATCGACTACCTGGCGCGCACCGCCGGGGTCGCGGCGGTGCTGGTCGGTCCGGGACCGACCCCGGCGGGCATCGAGGCGCTCGATCCCGCCGTCCCCGTCGTGACCGTCGACGACGCCGCGGACGCGAGGGCACCGCTCTTCGGACCGGCCGAACGTGTGTCGGCAGTCGACGGCGCGAATCCGGCCTACACCATCTTCACGTCGGGCTCGACCGGCCGCCCGAAGGGCGTCACGGTCAGTCACCACACACTGCGCGCGCATCTCGAGCACGACCGCGGCGCCTACGATTTCGGGCCCGACGACGTCTTCCTGCAGGTGCTGGAACTGACCTTCGATCCGTCTGTCGGTGAGATCCTGCGTCCGCCGCTGTCGGGTGGTCGCCTCGTGGTCATGGAGCCGGGCGCGCACCGGGACCCGGTCGCCGTGCTGCGCTACCTCGCCGACTTCGGCGTCACCTCGGCGACGCTGGTGCCCTCGATGCTCGCCGTGCTCACCGAGGTCGCCGATCCCGAGCAGCTGCGGGGGCTCACACGATTGCGTCATCTGCACACCGGTGGCGAAGCCCTCCCACAGAGCGTTGCCGAGACCGTGCGCGAGCTCATCCCGCATGTCCCCGTCAGCAACCAGTACGGACCGACCGAGGCGACCATCTACGCGACCGTCGCCCGGGTCGCGGGCGACTCGGTCTCCATCGGACGGCCCGTCGCGAACACCACCGCGCTGGTGCTCGACCATCGGTTGCGTCCGGTGGCGCCGGGATTCACGGGCGAGCTGTACCTCGGCGGCATCCAGCTGGCACGCGGATACACCTCACGGCCCGCCCTCACCGCCGAGCGCTTCGTGCCGAACCCCTACGGCGCGCCGGGTTCTCGCCTGTACCGGACCGGTGACCTGGTCCGCTGGCGAGCCGACGGTGAGTTGGAATACCAGGGGCGCACGGACTTCCAGGTGAAGCTGCGTGGTCAGCGGATAGAGCTCGGCGAGATCGAGTCGGCCCTCACGTCGGCGCCGGGTGTCGTGTACGCCGCGGCAGCGGTCGTCGAGACCCCGGCCGGTCAGCAACTCGTTGCCTATCTGACCCCGGCGTCGGTAGACCTCGACGCGGTCAAACACTCGGTGGCGCAGGCGCTTCCGGAGTTCATGCGCCCCGGCATGTGGATGCTGCTGGCGGAGATGCCGCTCAGCAGCGCCGGCAAGATCGTGCGGCAGCAGTTGCCCGCACCGACCGTCGACACCGCCGCGATCGTGCCGGTCGCCGGCGCACGGGAGACGGCCGCGGCGGCGGTCTTCGCCGACTTGTTGTCGATGTCGGCGGAGAACGTCGGCGCCACCACCAACTTCTTCGACATCGGCGGTAACTCGCTGTCGGCGATGCGGGCGGCCGCCCGTCTCGGTGACGCCCTCGGTACCGACGTGACGGTGCGTGACGTCTTCGAGGCTCCGACGCCGCGCCTGCTGGCCGAACGCCTCGGCGACCGGACCGGCGGACTCCCGCCGATCGTCGCGGTGACGCCGAGGCCCGACCGGATTCCGTTGTCGTACGCCCAGCAGCGGATGTGGTTCATCAACCGGTTCGATCCGACGTTGGCGGCCTACAACATCCCGGCCGTGATGCGCCTGACCGGCGACCTCGACGCCGCGGCGCTCGGTGCCGCGATCGCCGACGTCGTCGCCCGGCACGAGATCCTCCGCACCACCTATCCCGAGGCCGATGGTCAGCCGGTGCAGGTGATCGCCCCGGTGTCCGACATCGCGTCCCGGCTCGACCACGAGTTCGTGCCGGCGGCCGAGGGTCGTGATCCGGGGGCGGTCGTCGGGTCCGCGGTCACCGCAGGCTTCGATCTCACCGTCGACTGGCCGGTGCGGACCAGGCTGCTCGAGATCGAGACCGGCTCCGGTGCAACGGAATACATCCTGGCTGTGGTGCTGCACCATGTGGCCTCCGACGGTGAATCCCTCGGCCCGCTCGTCACCGACCTCACCACCGCCTACGTCGCGCGGACGGCCGGGGAGCAGCCGCGATTCGCGCCGCTGCCCGTCCAGTACGCCGACTACGCCATCTGGCAGCGCCGAGCCCTCGGCGATGTCGACGACGCGACATCGGTGATGGGGGCCCAGCTGGATTACTGGGCCGCCCACCTGGCCGGCATGCCGGATCTGCTCGAACTGCCGACCGACCGACCGCGCCCGGCGGTCGCGTCGCAGCGTGGCGCGCGGGTGTCCTTCACGATCCCGGCGGACGTCACCGCCCGGATCGACACCGTCGCCGACGAGTTCGGGGTCACGCCGTTCATGGTGCTGCACGCGGCGCTGGCGGTCCTGCTCGCCGATCTGTCGGGTACCGACGACGTGGCCATCGGCACGCCGATCGCCGGTCGGGGCGCCGCTGTGCTCGATCCGCTCGTCGGGATGTTCGTGAACACCCTCGTCCTGCGGACCGCGCATGCGGGGGCAGACACGTTCGCCGACGTGCTCGATCGCGTCCGACGCGTCGACCTCGACGCCTTCGCGCATGCCGACCTGCCGTTCGAGACCCTCGTCGACTGGCTCAACCCGGTTCGTTCCGAGTCGTTCGCACCGCTCACCCAGGTGTGGCTGACCCTCGACCGGAGTGTGGTGCCCGAGCTCGCCGGACAGTCGCTGTCGGCCGATCTCGGCAACATTGCGGTCACCCCGCTCGACGCGGGGGAGGTGCCGGCCAAGGTCGACCTGCTGTTCTCGGTCGCCAAGGCCGGTGCTGGCGAGACCTGGACGGCTGCACTGCAATACGCCACCGACCTGTTCGCGGAGTCCACCGCCGCCGGTTTCACGGCCCGGTTCGTCAACCTGCTGGACGCGCTCACCGCGACCCCGGGCGCTCCGGTCGCCGCCGCGCCCGTCCTGCTGGCGGGGGAGGCCGAGTCCCTGGTGCCGGTGCACGGTGGCGAGGCCGCCGAGCCCGTGTTGCTCGGCGAGTTGTTCACCGAGGCCGGCACGCGATATCGGCGTCGGACCGCGGTGGTCGACGCCTCCGGCGCGACCTTGTCGTACTCCGCGCTGCATGCCCGGTCCAACCGCCTGGCCCGCTGGCTGATCGGCCGCGGCGTCGGGCCGGAGACGCTCGTGGCACTGGCGATTCCCCGATCCGTCGACCTTCTTGTCGCGATCTGGGCGGTCGCGAAGACCGGCGGCGGGTACGTCCCGATCGACCCGGACTATCCCGCCGAACGCGTGGCGACGATGGTGGCGGATTCCGGCGCCCGGCTGGGTCTGTCGGTCACCGCCGTCGGGACGTTGCCGGATGAGGGTTTCGAGTGGCTCCGGCTCGACGACACCTCGGTGGTCGCCGAACTCGACGCCACCTCCGATGCCACCGTGGAGCCGGGTGAGCAGGCCGGCCCGGTTCGCACGGACAACGTCGCCTACGTCATCTACACCTCGGGCTCGACCGGTCGTCCCAAGGGCGTCGCGGTGTCGCATTCGGGACTACGCAACTTCGCCGTCGCGAAGTCGCGGGCGCTGGCGATCGAGGACGGGGCGGTGGTCCTGGGATTCGCGTCCCCGAGCTTCGACGCCTCCGTGCTCGAATACCTCCTCGCGACGATCAACGGCGGGACGCTCGTCTACCGGCCGTCGACGGCGGTCGGCGGTGGGGAGCTGCAGGAGTTCATGCAGCGACACGAGGTCGCCACGACCTTCCTCACGCCCTCCGTGCTGTCGACGCTCGACCCCGCCGGGCTGCCCAGCCTGCAGGCCGTGTCCGTGGGCGGGGAGGCGGTGCCGCAGTCGGTGATGGATGCCTGGGCACCGCACACCCGCATCCACAACGGTTACGGCCCGACCGAGACGACGATCATGATCGCGGTCGGCGACGCCGCGACCCCCGGCGATCCGGTCCGCCTCGGCGGTCCGCTGCCCGGCGTCGAGTTCCTCGTGCTCGACGCCCACCTGCGGCCCGTTCCGGTCGGCGTGGCCGGGGAGCTCTACGTCCTCGGACCGGCCCTCTCGCGCGGCTACCTCGACAAGCCGGACCTGACCGCCGCACGGTTCGTCGCCAGCCCGTACGCGGGGGCCGAACGCCGGATGTACCGGACCGGTGACGTCGTGCGGTGGCGAGAGACGCATTCGGGCGCACTCACGCTCGAGTACTCCGGTCGCAGCGACGACCAGGTCAAGCTCCGCGGCCTCCGCATCGAGCTGGGTGAGATCGAAGCGGCGCTGCGCTCGGCGCCCGAGGTCCGCTCCGCGGTCGTCGTCGGTGTCGGTTCGTCGGGGACACCGGGCTCGGTGGCCTCCAGCCTCGCCGCGTATGTCGTGGGCGACGGCGTGCAGGTGGACACGCTGCGTGGCCTGCTGGCCGCGCAGCTCCCCGCGCACATGGTGCCCGCGTCGATCACGGTGCTCGACGAGTTCCCGCTGACCCCGGTCGGCAAGCTGGACCGCGCGGCGCTGCCCGCACCCGAGGTGGCGCCCACCGAGTTCGTCACCCCGGGCACCCCGGTCGAGCAGGCGATCGCCGATGCCTACGCCGACGTCCTCGGCGTCGAGCGGGTCGGCGCCACCGACAGCTTCTTCGACCTCGGCGGCAACTCGCTGTCGGCCACTCGCGTGAAGGCCGCACTGCGCGACCACAACGGTGTCGACATCGAGCTCGCCTGGCTGTTCAACGATCCGACCGTGCGTGGTCTGGCCCGTCGCCTGGCCGACGGCAATGCGGTGAGCAGCGACGTCGTGATCACTCTTCGCGGTGAGGGATCGCGGGCCCCGCTGTTCTGCGTGCACCCGGCCGGTGGCCTGGCCTGGTTCTACGGCGGACTGGCCCCGCACCTGCGGGACCGGCCCATCTACGGGCTGCAGGATCCGCACGTGGTGACCGGAGAGCCGAGCGTCACCGATGCCGGGGCGCTTGCCCGGCGCTATGTGGAGGAGATCCGCCGGGTCCAGCCGCACGGCCCGTACCACCTGCTCGGCTGGTCCGTCGGCGGTGTCATCGCACACGCCATGGCCACCCATCTCGTCGAACTCGGTGAGGGCGTCGCCTACCTGGGGATCATGGACTCGCGTCCCGAGGACGAACCCGTGATCACCGGGCACAACCGGCCGGCGAGCGGCGACGACACGTCCGTGGACGTGGCCGAGGCCGCCGCGCCGGGACCGACCGTCGCCGAGACCATCGAACCCGATGCGTCGGCGGTGGTCGACGTCCTCGGGGGCTGGCGCGATCTCTTCGATCTCGGCGACGACGTGCAGGCGTCCACCTCCGAGGAGGTCACCGCCATCATCCGGCAGCAGATATCCGGCATGGGTCTGCTGGCGGAGGACCAGGTCGAACGGATCATGGACAGCTTCGATTCCTCGACCCAGGTGGTCCTCGACTACCGCCCGGACGTCTTCGCCGGCGACATCCACGTGTTCACCGCGACGGAGGACAAGGACGACCCATCGCAGCTGTCCGGTGCCTGGCGTCCGTTCGTGACCGGCGCGATCGACAACGTGGACGTCGCCACCCACCATCTCGGGATGGCGAACGCCGACGCGCTGGCGGTGATCGGGCCGACGCTGGACGCCCAGCTGTCGCGGGTCGACGGCACAGACGAACGGGAGGCGGAATGAGGGGATTTGCGTGACATCATCGACCTGACCTCGCCGACGTCCCGGCCGAGAGCCACTACGTTCGACAACAACAAAGCAGGCGGGCGCCGACAGACGCCGCGCCACCGGAGAAAGGACACCCATGACGAACCCATTCGATGACGAGGACGGCCGTTTCTACGTGCTCGTCAACGACGAGAACCAGCACTCGCTGTGGCCGACCTTCGCGGATATCCCCGCCGGATGGACCAAGGTCTTCGGTGAGGACAGCCGTGCGGCGTGCCTGGAGTATGTGGAGCAGAACTGGACCGATCTCCGGCCCAAGAGCCTCATCGAGGCCATGGAAGCGGACAAGAGCAGCGAGGTCTGACCTCGGCCCGGAGGTCGACACGCGCGATCCCCGAAGTCGGACCTGCTCGAATGTCGGGACTGTTGCATGTGGATAACAGGTAAAGAATCGACCCACTGGTGTCCTGTTGCAACTGCTGTCTCAGCCGTAACATCGAAGTGCAGCATAGTTACGGAAAATGTTGTGGAATATCCCACACATGTTGAGCCAGTGTTCTACTACTTGAATGAGGTAGGGCACACTGGGTTGAAGGATCGCTGAGTACCAACGTCAGGGGAGGCGGGGACACGGCGATCGACGCTCCACGGGCGGGAAGGCAGTAATCATGGACCAGCTACTTCTGGATGACATCCAGACCCGAGGGGCGATCACGCCCCACCTGACAGCAGTTCGGCTGGGCGATGACGCTCTCACCTACGGTGAACTCGCCGATCGCGTCGACGACTACGGAAGCGTGCTCGCCGAATACGGTATGTCACCGACCTCCGCGTTCTACGCCGCACTGATGCACTGCATGCCGTCGCTGGTCGACATCGACCCGGTGGATGCTCGGCTGCAGGTCATCGGCGAGATCCAGGCCTGGCTCGGGCGCGAGCGCGGCGAGGTGGCCTCGGCCCGGCCACGGCTTCGCGCAGTCAGCTAGTTCCCGACACACGGACATACACGACGAGACCCGCCGAACGGCGGGTCTCGTTGTTTCTGCGGTGGTGCCATCGCGTGGCGACGGACCTCGACGGGTGAGCCTGGCGGCTACAGCCCGGCGAGGAGAAGGACGAGGAACAGGATCGGGCCGCCGACGACCATGCTGCCGGCGCCGGTCACGATGCCGGTGATCGCGCGACCGGTGCCCTTGCGGTCGGCAGGGGTGCGGCGGACCTGCTTGACGGCGACGGCGCCGGACACCACCGCGACCAGGCCGAGAATCGCGCCCAGGCCGAGTACGAGGGTCAGCGGAATCGAGATCAGCCCGGTGGTCAACGCCAACGATGCGGCCGGAGCAACGGGTCGGCCGCCGACGGGCCGGGTGAGATAGGGCGCCGGGGACGACGGAATCACGCGAACCGGCGCGGGTGTCGCGACCAGGGGTGTCCGGTCCGCGTGCGCCAGGTCCCAGAAGTCACCCACCGGAGGAAGCGCGGCGTGCTCGCGCGCGGGCAGTCTTGTCGCCGCACGAGTTGCCGACCGCGGCGTCGGTCCCGCCGAAGTGTCGACCCTGGTCGGCGCAGGGGAGACGGGCGCGGGAGTCTTCGCGACGGCGGCGGGTGCCTCGGTCGGCTCGAGCGTGGCGGGTAGCTGCGTGTCGTCGAGATCATTGACGAGCGGCCACCGCGCGTGACGCCGAGTCACCGGCGGAGCGAACGGATGGGTGGGATGGTCGGTACGCACGTACACCTCCTCGCCGCCCGGCTCCGGGGCGGAGCCGCACCCGTCCGAGTGTAGGCGAGGAGGCGACGTGAGTCGGGGGTCTAGTTGCCCTCTTGCTGGCCGCTGCCCATGCTGATCAACTGCTGAATGGCGTCACCGCTGAGCTTCCAGTCGCCGTCGACCTTCACGAAGCCGAGCTGGATGTCGACCGGGGTCGGCGAGTGCGGGCTCTTCACGGCGACGGTCGCGGTGGCCTTGTCTCCGTTCTCGGTGACCTCTTTGACCGAGAACGCGTCCGGGGTGTATCCCGCAGCGGATGCACCCTTCGCGAACGCCATGGCGGCCGGCTTGGTCGCGGGGTTGGTGACGTCGATGACGTCGTCGAGCTCCTCGGACGAGGTGGCCGGGTCGATGGCCTGGCGAAGGGTTTCCTGCGCGTCGCCGTTGCTGAGCCCGGTGACCTCGTCGACCGCGTCACTGGCGGCGGTCTCGACCTGGCTCGCGGCGGACTCGACGGCGGTCGACACCGCGCTCGTGGCCTCGTCGACGGTGTCGGTGGACTCCGAGCAACCGGTGGCGACGAACAGCGCGGCCGCGGCGAGGGTGACGGCAGCGACGGACTTCCGGATCTTCATGCGACTCTCCTCAGTTGGGTGCGTTCTCCGCAGTGAGCCAACACTAACTCACTGCCCTCCGGAATTAATCGGACCGCGGTCCGGTTATGGTCTGTGTAACCACGACAAGGAGGCGCGACATGCAGTTCGGACTCTTCAGCGTCAGCGACATCACCGTCGACCCCACCACGGGCACGACGCCGACCGAGCATGAGCGGATCAAGGCGATCGTCGAGATCGCGAAGAAGGCCGAGGACATCGGACTCGATGTGTTCGCGCTGGGCGAGCACCACAACGAGCCCTTCTTCTCGTCGTCGCCGACCACGACCCTGGCGTACATCGCGGCCCAGACACAGCGCCTGCAGCTGAGCACCGCGACCACGCTGATCACCACCAACGACCCGGTGAAGATCGCCGAGGACTTCGCGATGCTGCAGCACCTCGCCGACGGGCGCGTCGACCTGATGCTCGGACGCGGCAACACCGGCCCGGTGTACCCCTGGTTCGGTCAGGACATCCGGCAGGGCATCCCGCTCGCGATCGAGAACTATCACCTGCTGCACCGGCTGTGGACCGAGCACGTCGTCGACTGGGAGGGACAGTTCCGTACCCCGCTGACGTCGTTCACCTCGACCCCGCGCCCGCTCGACGACGTGGCGCCGTTCGTCTGGCACGGCTCGATCCGCAGTCCCGAGATCGCCGAGCAGGCCGCCTACTACGGCGACGGCTTCTTCGCCAACAACATCTTCTGGCCCAACGAGCACTTCCAGCGCCTGATCGACTTCTATCGCGAACGGTACGAGCACTACGGACACGGCAAGGCCCATCAGGCCATCGTGGGGCTCGGCGGGCAGTTCTTCATCCGGCCGAAGTCGCAGGACGCGGTGCGCGAGTTCCGTCCGTACTTCGACAACGCGCCGGTGTACGGACACGGGCCGTCGCTCGAGGACTTCACCTCGCAGACGCCGCTGACGGTGGGTAGCCCGGCCGAGTTCGTCGACAAGACGCTCACCTTCCGGGAGACCTTCGGCGACTACCAGCGTCAGCTGTTCCTCGTCGATCACGCCGGCCTGCCGCTCAAGACCGTTCTCGAGCAGCTCGACCTGCTGGGTGAGGTCCTGCCGGACCTGCGTGCCGGTTTCGCCGACGGGCGTCCCGCGGACGTGCCCGAGGCGCCGACGCACTCCTCGCTCGTCGCCGCGCGCCGCGAATCCCAGGAGAGTGCGGCCCAGGAGATTGCAGCCGAGGAGAGTGTGGAGGTGTCGTCATGACAGCACTGCGCATCGTCGCGGTGAATGCCGGCCTGTCCGAGCCGTCATCGACGCGGCTGCTCATCGACCGGATGGTCGCGGCGGTCGCCGGACGGCTCGGCGAGGGGCGTGCCGAGGTCGAGATCGTCGACCTGCGTGACGTCGCCGTCGACCTCGGGCAGGCGATGACCGTCGGCTTCGCCTCGGGCGCGGCGCGGGCTGCGCTCGACGCGGTCGAGGGGGCCGATGCCCTGATCGTGGCGACGCCGGTCTTCAACGCCTCCTACAGCGGCCTGTTCAAGATGTTCTTCGATCTCGTCGACATCGACGCGATGGCGGGCAAGCCGGTGCTGATCGGTGCGACCGGCGGAAGTCCACGGCATTCGATGGTGCTCGATCACGCACTGCGACCGCTGTTCGCCTATCTGCGTGCCGTCGTCCTGCCGACCGGTGTCTATGCCGCGTCGGCGGACTGGGCCGGCGCCGGCGGGGACACCGCGTCGCTGAACGACCGGATCGACCGCGCCGCAGCCGAACTCGCGTCGCTCCTCACGCCCCGGGGTGGCCCGGGGTCGGCGGACGTCGGCGGCGGCCAGGAGCCGTCGAGCGCGTCCACCGGCACCGGCGGTCGGCAACACGCGGTCGAAGCCGCGGGGATCGCGAACTTCGCGAGGTTGCTCGGCACGGCGTGATCGCCTCCCCCTCGTGTCAGGGAGTGGCGCGACCGGGGGTGTTGCTGCGGGCCCGCAGCCGGGAGTGCGGCAGCGGGGGTGCGGGTAGGTGCTGGGTCGATCCGACGTACCCGTGTACCTGCCCGAACCGCTCGCTGTGGGCCTCCCACTGCTCCCGGTAGGACACGATCTCCTCGTGCGTGCGACCGATGAAGTTCCACCACATCACGATGTCCTCGGACAGCGGAGCGCCGCCGAGGAAGACGACCCGGGCATCGGTGTCGGCGACGTTGGTCAGCGTGATCCGTCGCGCGCCCAGTCCGACGTAGCCCAGCTCGGTCCGGGACAGCGGCGCCGCGTCGGTGCCGGCGACCTCGACCGTCCCGGTGTCGACGAGGATGCCGTGCTCGTGTGTGGGATCGACGTCGATGTCGACCGCGGCGCCGGGTTCGAAGTCGAGCTGGGCGCCGGTCAGCGGCGTGAACGTGTGCACGGGCGAGCGGGTGCCGAACAGTTCTCCCAGGAAGACCTTGGCGGTGACCCCGCCGAGATCGAGCGGATCGGGCCGGTGGTGTGCGAAGTCGCGCGGGGTGTCGGCCTTGTCGGCCGGTAGCGCGACCCACAGCTGCACGCCGTGCAGGGTGGTGGTGTCGGGTGTCGAGACCTCCGTGTGCGCGATGCCGTGTCCGGCGGTCATCAGATTGATCTCGCCGGGGCGGACCATCGCGTGATTGCCCATCGTGTCCCGGTGCTCCACTTCGCCGGTGAACAACCAGCTGACCGTCTGGAGTCCGGTGTGCGGGTGTGGCGGGACGTCCATGCCGCCGCTGCTCGCGACGTCGTCGGGACCGTAATGGTCGACGAAACACCAGGCCCCGATCAGCGATCGGGACCGCTGCGGCAGAGTCCGGTGCACGGTCATCGCGCGCGGACCGCCCAGGGGCACGTCGCGGGCGGTGAGTACGTCCATGTGGAGGTGGCCCGAACCCGAGGCGATGCCGGCGTCGGCGTGGCATTCGACCTCGACGGGGTCCGTTTCCAGATTGCTCATGACCACATTGTCCGCGACCGCGGCCGCGACGTCTGCCGACCCGCGTGCACGGACGCGACCGGCCCGGTCAGACGAGGGTGGGGTCCTCGAAACGCATGGTGATCCGATCCACCGAGCTGGACATCAGAGCATGCCGGCCCAGTCGCAGCGACCGCAGTTCGTCGGCGATCGGGTGCTCGCCGAGTGTCAGACTCGCGCCGCCGATCCGGGTGCGGGTCCCGGTGGTCGAGGTGAGTCGCCAGGGTGTCATCCGGGTGATCCCGTCGAGCTGCGAATAGGCGTGCAACACGGTGTCGGCCGTGGAGTCGGGGACCTTGATCCCCGGCTTCACGCGCAGGTCGGCGACGAGCGCACCGTCGGCGACGAGTCGGCCGTGCTTCGTGGCGGCGGAGTGGTCCACCTCGAACTCGGCGAGCGTCTTGGGGAACCCCCAGATGCCGCGGCCGGCCGCCAGGGTGAAGTCGCCGTCGACGGGGAGCCGGTGGACGAGCGCCCGTGCGTCGCCTTTCAGCAGGGAGCGCACTGCCCGGACGGGTGAGGCCGGCGGCGCCGACGGGTCCTCGACGAGGAAACACACCCCGAACTCGTTGTACGGTCCGAGGTCGCCGTCGACGTAGTCGACGAAGACGAGCATGCACATCGTGCGACCCGGCCGGATGCGCAGCGGCCGGAGGGTGCCGGGCCGCGCCGACTCGGCGTCGATGGCCCGCGCGACGGCTGCCGTGTCGGCGGTGAAGCCGGCGACGAAACACCGCGCGTGCCGGATCTCGACCGGCATCGTCACCGGGGTGCCGAGGACGTCGTGGGTCGAAGGTGCGCTCACCTGTTCTCCTTCTGCGAGTCGGAGTGCGATCGACGGCCGGGAGGGCGTCCGATTGCGATTTCTAGAACATGTTCTAGTCTTGCACGTATCCGGCGCTCAGGGAGTGCCGTGCAGCGATGTCCCCAAGAAAGTGGACACATCTGCGTGCAGATTGGGACAGATCACGGCTGGTGGCGCGATGACGGGGGCTGGTGTCCGAGTCGTCGGATACCGTTCGCTGAGTACACGGTCGCAAATCGCTGTGTAATTGCTGAGAGTTGTCGACCACGTGCAGCCCACCACGGTCGACGTCGATCGCGGGGGGCGGGATCCGAGGGGGTGAACGCGATGACGGGAGAGGTCTCGGCGGACGGCGCATCTCTCGTCCGCGTGGGGATGGTCGACGACCATCGGTCCCCGATCTGGGGGATCGAGCGCGTACTCGACCCGATCCCCGACATCTCCCTGGTCTGCGCGGCCTCCACGGTCGACGCCGTGCTGGGCGGGATGCCGCTCGACGTCGTCCTGCTGGACCTGCGTCTCGGCGACGGCACGACACCTCGCGAGAACGTGAACGCGCTGACCGCGGCCGGGGTCGCCACCGTCGTCTACACCTCCGGTGAGCACCCGGCGCTGTTGCGGTCGGCGGCGCGGGCGGGAGCGCTCGGTGTGGTACTCAAGTCGGCCGACGAGTCGGTCATCATCGATGCGATCCGGGCTGCGGCCCGAGGGCGGGCGGTCCTCACCACGGAGTGGGCCGCGGCCATCGACGGCGATCCCGAGCTCGCGGCCGTGGATCTGTCACCGCAGCTGCAGAAAGTGCTGGCGCTCTACGCATCCGGGGAGACCTCGGCGCGTGTCGGCACCGCCTTGGGGGTGTCCGCCGAGACGGTCAACGAGTACCTCAAGCGAATCCGCCAGAAGTATGCGGATGCGGGGAGGCCCACGCGCACCAAGGTGGACCTGTTCAAGCGGGCCGTCGAAGACGGCTGGCTGCCGGTGCCGCAACGGTATCGGCGGACGACCGGGGTGGTATCCGACGACGCGCGCGGACGCCGACGATGAGCGGGTGTGCACCGTCGACGAGAGACTCGGGCGCGCAGAGACGGTGCCGCGCAGAGACGGTGCCGCGCAGAGACGGTGGCGCGATCATGCCGGCGCCGACCGGGAGGCAGCGGAGGGGAGCGATGGGGAATCGGATGAGAGATCGGATCGAGCGACGCCGAGGTCCCCAGTTCTGGGTCTACCGACCAGTAGTCGGCCGACCTACCGTTGGGGCAACGATGAGAACGCGTGAAGCGTGCGGCGTCGGGGACGTGAGCGATGCGCCGATCGAAAAGGGGATGGATCAATGACGGCGACCACAGAATTCTTCACGACCGGGGTGTCGTCGGCGCCACGCCGTGATACTTCGGACATGGTGGCGCACAAGCCTGTTGCGCGTCTCGCCGACTATCGGGGGAGCGGGGAGGTGACCGCTGCGATCCCGCGGCCGAGCCTGTCCGACCGGGAGATCGAGGTCCTGCTGGCGTGGCTGGCCGCCGACTCCAAAGAGGACGCTGCGGCGCGCCTGTTCATCTCGGCGTCGACGGTGAGCACCCACCTTGCACGAATCCGTGCCAAATACACCGCGGTCGGCCGTGGTGCCCCGACCAAGACGCATCTCTTCGCGCGCGCGCTCCAGGACGGATACACCGGCCTCGACTCGTGGTGAGTTCCCGACCGGCCGGTCGCGTCGCGTGTGGTGGGTGGCGGTACGCGGCCCGGGGTGGTCAGCGCAGGTCGCGCTCGATACGCGGCCAGGTCTGGTACAGGTCGTCCTGCCAGTAGCCCCACGAGTGGGTGCCCGTCGGCCGGAAGTTGACGTGCACCGGGACATCGAGCGAACGCATCCGCTGGACCATCTGCCGGGTGCAGAGGTCGATCGCGACCTCGATGCCGCCGCCCACGATCGCCTGGTTGGCCAGCGTGAACCCATCGCCCTCGATGCTCGGGTCGCTCAGTTGTTCGTGGACTCCCGGCGCACCGGTACCCGTGGTCATGTAGACCTTGCTGCCGCGTAGTTTCGCCGCGTTGAGATAGGGGTCGTTGGCCCGCCAGCCGGGGCCGTCGAGGGGTCCCCACATGTTGGTCATGTCGGCCTGACCGCGGTCCTCGACCACGAGACGGATGTACTGCTGACCGGCGGGATCACTGGTCCGGGCACATCCGCTGAACGCGGCGACGGATCGGTAGAGACCGGGGGCGGCGATGGCCAGGTTGAGCACCGATGTCCCGGCCATGGAGATGCCGGCGATCGCGTTGACCCCGGTGGTGTCGAATTCGTCGTCGACGATCGGCGGGAGTTCTTTCGTCAGAAAGGTCTGCCACTTGTTGCGGCCGAGGGTGGGGTCGTCGCGTTGCCAGTCGGTGTAATACGAGTAGGCGCCGCCGATGGGGGTGACGACGTAGACGTGCTTGTCGTCGAAGTAGCGCTTGTAGGTGGTCCGCGCGTCCCAGGTGGCGGAGTCCTCGCCGCCGCCGGCGCCGTTGAGGAGGTACAGCGTCGGGGCCGGCCGGGAACGATCCCGTGGCGTGAGGACGGTGACCGGGATCGTCCGGTTCATCGCTGCGGAGTGGACGAGCAGCGTCACCTGTTGCGGGTCGTCGGTGTACGAGTCGACGATGCGGGAGCCGTCGGAGGCCGACGGCGGTGCCGCGGAGGCCGGCGCCCCGGGACCGGTCGCGAGGCCCGCGATGACCGCACCCACCGTCAGCAGACCTGCCAGCAGGTGCCACCCGCGGCGCCGCCCGTGCCGCTGTTCCCGACGACCGATTCCGTTCACACCGCACCCACTCGTTCTCGAGACGCACTCGTTCGCCGACGCACTGACCGGCTTCTCACTCTATGGATCGTCCCCCTGGTGGAAAACGATACGAGAGGAGAGCGCCACGACTGTCACCCGAAGGATCGAATCCGGCCCGGTTCTACAGGGCGACCTGGGCGAGGATCGGCGTCGTCGGCTGCGGCGAGCCCCCGGCCGGCTCGATGGTCACCGCGAGCACGCTCGACCCACTCACGTCGTTCACCACCACCGGGGCGGTGTCGTCCCCGGGGATCAGTCCGGCCGGTACGGGTTGGTCGGCACCGCCCACCAGCCACAGCTGGTATGTGCTGTCGGCGGGGATCGGCGTGCGCAGATCCCGCAGCAGGGCGACCGCACGATCGGCGGACTCGGAGGTCACCACCGCGATGGTGCCGCGGTCGTCGGCGAGCGGTTCGACCGTCACCGACGCGTCGGCAGCCGTCAGCACCCCGAGCACCTCCCGCTGGGAGTCGCTGAGCGCCGTCGAGGAGGTGGACGTCTCGGGTGCGGTGGTGCGGCCGATGAGCACGCCTGCGCCGAGCGCCACCGCCACGGTCACGGCCGCGGCCGCCAGGATCGCGGTGGCGCGTGCCGGACGCGGTGCGGTGCCACCCGATCGGTGTTGCCCGGGAGAGGAGTCGCGGGGACGCAATTCGATCGGTGGCGGTGGTGCGAGGTCGGTCTCGCCGGAGTGGTCCGGTCCGGCCGGGGCCGCGGGCTCGACACCGGCCGTGTGGCCGATCGGGGCCTGCGGGCCGGGATCGGTGCCGGCGGGCACATAGGCGTCCGGGGTCAGCGCCGCGCCCTCGAAGACGTGGTGCAGCACCCGGTCCCGGAGTTCGGGGGGTGCGTCGAGTGCGTAGGTCGTCGCGAAGCCCGCCATCGCCGCCTGGATGTCGGTGATCTGCGCGTCGTAGACCGCGCGCTCCTGCGGTGACAGCACGGCGAGTTCGCGCTCGGCGCGCGCCGTCTCGTCGGGCGTCAGCGCGCCGACCGCGAAGAGTTCGACGTGATCGTCGAGCCAGGCGGCCCCGCGGTCCCCGGACGTCGTATCGGATGTCGTCATTGTGGGATCAGGCGTCCTCGTGCGTCCGCATGCAGGTTCTCAAACGGCGCAGGCCATCTCGAATCCGAGACTTGATGGTGGGTAGGGGAGTGTCGGTGTGCCGGGCGACCTCGGGATAGGTCAGGCCCCCGAAATACGACATCTCGATGCAGCTCCGTTGCAGTTCCGTGAGCGTACCGAGACATGTTCGTAGGGTACGCGCCTCGTCGGTCTGCACAACGACCTCGAGCGGTATGTTTCGTGGGGTCTCCACCGACACGGCTCCGTACTGCGACATCCGCTGTTGCTGCAGTTCCTCGGAGCGCACGCGGTCGACGGCCCGCCGATGGGCGATCGTCATCATCCAGGTGATGACCGAACCTCGCCCGGGCTGGTACTCGCCGGCCTTCTGCCAGTACTGCAGATACGCCTCCTGGACGATCTCCTCGGCGTACTGACGGTCCCGCACGACCCGGAACGCGAGTCCGTAGATCCGTGAACTCGTGCGGTCGTACAGCGTGGAGAACGCGGTCCGGTCGCCCGCCGCGGCTGCGGCCAGCAAGTCCCGCAGCACCTGTGCTTCGCCCCCGCGTCCGTGGTGCGCGTCGGCGGCCGCGCTGCCATCGTCCGGTGTCACTGTTCCACGGTAACGAACACGTGGGGATTTCTCGGGTGATCGTTGATCCCGGGAGTACCGATCGCGAATTCATGAATCACCGACCTACCGGTCACCGGTTGGCGGCGCGGCGGTACAGGACGAGCGAGGCGGGTATGCACACCGCCAGTATGACCAGGGCCGAACCCACCGAGTACGCGACCGCATGGTCGGCGACCCATCCGGTGGCCTCGGGGAAGGTCGGCGGCGCCTCGTTGCCGAAGAGCTGGCGGGATGCGGTCGCCACCGCGGTCACCGGGTTCCATTCGGCGATCGCACGCAGCGGTCCGGGCAGACTCTGGGCGGAGATGAAAGCGCTCGAGAGGAACGTGACCGGGAACATCCACAGGAAGCCGATGCTCTGCGCGGCTTCGACATTCGGGGCGGCCAGGCCGGTCACGGCTCCCACCCATGCCATCGCGAGCGCGAACAGGCCGATGATGCCGAAGGCGAGGGCGGCGTCGCCGGCGCTGCCCTGGACGCGCCAGCCGATCGCCAGACCGCAGGCGACCATCACCGCGAGGCCGACGACGCCCAGCAGCATGTCGGAGGTGACGCGTCCGCTGATGACGCCCAGTCGGGACATCGGCAGGGACCGGAGCCGGTCGACGATGCCGTCGGAGGTGTCGTTCGCCAGGCCGACAGTGGTGAAGGCCGCGTTGAAGACCACCGTCTGGGTGAAGATGCCCGCCATCAGGAATTCGCGGTAGGAACCCCCGCCGAAGGTCGCGCCGAAGACGTAGGCGAACAGGAACACGAACATCAGCGGCTGGATGGTGGCGCTGATGAGCAGGGTGGGAATCCGCTTGACGGTGAGCAGGTTCCGCTCGACCAGGACTGTGGTGTCAGTGAGCATGGAGTCGGTCCGATCGGGTCGTCGGGGCGTGGGAGAGGTCGGGATCGGCGTCGGACACCCGCGGGATGACGGTGGTCTCGGCATCGGCTCCGGCCGATGTCCCGCCACCGAGGTCACTGCCCCCATCGCCTCCCGGCGCGTCCCGCTCCGTGAGCGTCAGGAACACGTCGTCGAGGGTCGGGGTGGCGACCGTGGCGTCGACGACGTCGATGCCGACGGCGTCGAGTGCGCGGACGGCCTCCACGGCGCTGCGCGTTCCGTTGTCGACGGGAATCGACCATCGGGTGCCGGTCGAGCCCGGGTGGGCGGTGGTCTCGCCCTCGAGTCGTTCGGGCATGCCGAGACCGATCTCGGCCAGCGTCGTGGCGACGAGCTCGTCCTGCGGTTCCGACGACCCCGAGCGCATGTCGACCTCGACGGTGAGGATCGATCCGCCGGTGGCGGCCTTGAGATCGGCGGCGCTGCCCTGGGCGCGGATGGTGCCGTGATCGATGACGGTGATCTCGTCGGCCAGCGCGTCGGCCTCTTCCAGGTACTGGGTCGTCAGCAACACCGTCGCACCGCCGGCGACCTGCTCGGTGATGACCTCCCACATCTGGCGGCGCCCACGGGGATCCAGCCCGGTGGTCGGCTCGTCGAGAATCACCAGCGACGGACGGTTGATGAGGGCGCCGGCGAGGTCGAGCCGCCGGCGCATGCCGCCGGAGTAGGTGCGCATCGGTCGGTCGGCGGCGTCCTGGAGGGCGAGGTCGGCGATCAGCTCACGGGCACGTGCGGAGGCCTCGCCGCGCGAGAGCCCGTACAGCTGCCCGACCATCCGCAGGTTCTCGAAGCCGGTCAGGTTTCCGTCGACGGCCGCGTACTGGCCGGAGACGCCGATGATCTTGCGAGCCGCGCCGGGGTCGGCGATGGCGTCGACGCCGTCGACGAGGACGCTGCCCTCGTCGGGCCTCATCAGGGTCGCAACCGCTCGGACGGTGGTGGTCTTGCCCGCGCCGTTGGGGCCGAGCAGCGCGTGCACGGTGCCCGCGGGCACCGTCAGGTCCAGCCCGTTGAGGGCGTGCACGCGACGGCCGCGGCCGAACAGGCCGGTGCGGAACGTCTTGCGCAGACCGCGCAGTTCGAGCGCGTTCCGCGTGGACGCGGCCGGGTCGGGGGTCGACCCGCCGGGACCCGGAGCCGGAGTCGTTTCTGCCGCAGTCACTTCCGCCGACGTCGTGTCAGCCATACTGTGCCGCCCCATGTGTGACCTCCCTTTCACTGTCCTGCGAACGTTCCATGGCGCGGATCAGGCTGGCGGGCCGCATGTCCCGCCAGTTCTCTTCGACGTACTCGAGGCACTCGTCGTGCCCCGACGGGCCGAACACCACGCGCCAGCCGTCTGGGACGGGAGCGAAGTCCGGCCACAAGGAATGCTGGTTCTCGTGGTTGACGAGGACGCGGAAGGTCCCCTCGGTGTCGTCGAACGGGTTGGTCATGATTCCTCCTCCTGTGCTGCGATTCCCGGTGTGCCCGGGTCTGTGTCGATTGCGGTCAGCCACTCGGAGACGTTCTCCGGCAGCAACATGCGTGCGTGGGTGCTGGTGGCCTCGACCTCGACGACGCGCCCGGTGACCTTGCTGTGCCAGTCCGCGACGGCCGGCGGGCCGTCGTGGGCGTCCACGGTCGCGGTGACGAAGGTGAGGTCGCCGTCGAAGACCCGGGGTTGCCAGTTCCGCGCCAGCGGTGAGGCGTGGCGGAAGACCTCGTGCACTGTTGTGAGCGTGTCCTCGGACAGTCCGCCGAGCGCGCCGCCCGCCGCGGAGATGACCCGGAACGCGTCGGCCACCGAGGGCTCGGCGGCGTCGCCGGTGCCCTCCTCGGGGACGTCGAGCCCGAACTCACGCATCAGTTCCGCGATCGACGCCTCGGTGTCGAGGTCGGGACGTTCGGCGACGACGTAGCTGTCGAGCAGGACGAGACGATCGACGGTCTCACCGGCATCCTGCAGCTGCACGGCCATCTCGTGGGCGATGAGCCCGCCCAGCGACCAGCCGAGCAGGTGGTACGGCCCCTCGGGTGAGACCGACCGCAGGCGCGCCACGTACACCTCGGCGAGGTCGGCGATCGTCTGCGGGCACGGATCGCCGGCGAGCGCCGGATGCTGCAGCCCGTAGACCGCCCGGTCCGCGGGCAGGTGGGGCAGCAGCGAAGTGAAGCTCCAGGACAGGCCGATCGCCGGGTGCACCACGAACAGCGGTGCGGGGGTGTCGCTTCCGGCGTGGTCCGGCCGGCGGCGCAGCGGCAGCAGGGTGCTGAGCCCGGATGCCGACGCCTCGTCGCCCTCATTCGGGTCCGTCCCGCCGTCGAGCAGGTCGGCGAGTTCGGCGGGACTCGGGGCACCGAACAGCGTCTGCGCCGCGACGTGCTGCCCGGTGAGCTCGGTCAGCCTGCTCGTCACCGCGGTGGCCATCAGCGAGTTGCCGCCCAGGTCGAAGAACCCGTCGTCGGCTCCGACGGCGTCGACGTCGACCTCGAGGACCTCGGCGAAGACGCGGGCGATGGTCGCCTCCGTCCCCGGCGCCGGTGCTCGGCCCGATGCGGACGCGGCCGGAGTCGGCAGTGCCGCGCGGTCGAGTTTGCCGGTCGGGGTCAGCGGGATGTCGTCGAGTACGGACACGGACACCGGCACCATGTGCCGCGGCAGGCGGCGCCCCACCCGGCGCCGCAGATCGGCGGGATCGGGATCGGAGCCGCGCGTCGCGGTCACGTAGCTGCGCAGGATCGCCTGCGTTCCGGTGCCGTCCACCAGCGTGACCGCGAAGTCGACGTCGGGTTCGGCGGCGAGCGCGTCGTCGATCTCGCCCAGTTCGATGCGGAATCCGCGGACCTGGACCTGGGTGTCGCTGCGGCCGACGTAGACGATCTGTCCGTCGCCGGTCCAGCGCACCAGGTCGCCGGTGCGGTACATCCGCTGCCCGGCGAACCGCGGCCCGGTGACCATCGGAGCCGGGACGAACCGGACGGCGGTGAGCCCGGGCCGGCGGTGATAGCCCCGCGTGAGTTGCACGCCGGTCAGGTACAGGTCGCCGGTGACTCCCGGCGGCACCGGGTGCAGCCGATCGTCCAGGACGAGTGCGCCGACGCCGTTGTTCGGCGTGCCGATCGTCAGCGGCGTGTTCGGCGTGAGCGAACGGCTGCCGGTCGTGATGATCGTCGTCTCGGTGGGGCCGTAGACGTTGATCATCGTGCGACCGGGCGACCAGCGCCGCACGAGATCGGTTCCGTAGGCCTCGCCACCGACCGCGAGAGCGCGCAGGGACGGCACGGCGGCGGGATCCATGCTGGCGACCGCGGCGGGGGTGATGAACGCATGCGTCGCCTGGCGCGCACTGATCACGTCGCTGAGCGCGGTACCGCCGTAGACGTGCGGTTCGACGATGGTCAGTGCCGACGAACCGGCCAGCGCGAGCAACATCTCCAGCACCGAGGCGTCGAAACTCGGTGAGGCGAAGTGCAACACGCGGGAGGTGGGCCCGGGGTTCATCCGCTCGGCGAGTTCGTCGTGCACGGCGCGCAATCCGCTGTGCGGTACCAGGACGCCCTTGGGCTTACCGGTCGAGCCGGACGTGTAGATGATGTACGCCAACTGGTCCGGGCGGATCGTCGACTCCCGCTCGGCGTCGGTGATCGGTGCCGGCGACGAGTGCTTCATGCGGGTCCGCGTCGACGCGGCGTCGAGTACCAGGGTCGGTACGTCGTTGCCGGCCGAGCTCTCCCGGATGCGTTCCCACGAGGACGAGGTCGTCACGACCAGTTGCGCGCCACTGTCGTCCAGCATGTGCGCGATGCGATCGGCCGGATACTCCGGGTCGATCGGAACGTACGCGGCACCGGCCTTCACGATCGCCCAGATCGCCACCAGCGAGTCGAGGGAGCGGCTGATCGCCATCGCGACCACCGGTTCCCGGGACGACCGGACGTCGGGGCCGGCGGTCCCCGGTTCGTCGTCCGCGCGGGCGTGGGCCCCCACCCCACGGCCGAGCAGCACCCGTGCCAACCGGTTCGACCGGGCGTCGAGTTCGGCATAGGTGAGCGTCTCGGGGGCGTCGCCGTCCCCGGTGGAGCCGCCGATGGCGGCGAGACCGTTCGGGTGGCGTCGGACGGCGTCGGCGATCAGCACGTCCAGCGTCGTCGGGGCCTTGCCACGCGGCCCCAGAGCGGGGGTGCGCTCGGCGACCTCGAGCGGATCCGTGATGCGGATGTCGCCGATCGCGCGCCCGGGGTCGCCGAGCATCCCGCGCAGCACACGCATCAGACGCGTCCCCAGCATGAGGGCGTCGTCGTGGCCGTATCGGGCGGCGTCGTAGGTGATCTGGACGGCGGCGTCGGTGTCGGCGTCGGTCGCGCCCAGGCCGGTGACGGTGAACTGGAGGTCGAACTTGGCTGCGAGTGAGTCGAATTCGGCGACCTCGGCGAGGAGGTCGTCGTCCATCGGAACGGCGGTCCCGGCAAGGGAGTCCGTGCCCCCGACCGGAGTCGGTGCGCCGCCGGCGAAGTCGTGCACCGACAGCGCCACCTGGAAGATGGGGTGTCGGCCGTGCGCCCGTTCGGGATTGAGCGCGGTCACCACGTCGTCGAAGGGCACGCCCCGGTGATCGAGGGCGTCGATGTCGCTGTCGCGGGTCCGGCGGACGAGCGCGGCGACGGTCTCCGCGCTCCGCAACCGGCTGCGCAGCGGCACCATGTTCACGAACATGCCCACGACGCCGCTGTAGTCGCGGTCGACGCCGGTCATACCGGTGCGGTTGTCGACCGGACTGCCGATGACGAGATCGTCGCCGACACCGAGACGGTGCAGCAGGATCGCGAGCGCGGTGTGCAGAACCGAGAACGGTGTCGTCGACTGCTCGCGGGCGAAGGCGGTCAGGCCCGCTCGAGTGTGGGCCGGGAGTGGCAGGCTCACCGACCGGGCGCCGGAGCCGGCCGATCGTCGCTGTCCACCGGTGACCGGTTCGACCGTGGTCTCGGCGGGCGCACCCGCGAGATGGTCGGTCCAGAACCCCAACTCCGCGGCGGCCGTGATCGCCTGCGCACTCTCGACGGCGTGATCGCGGTAGTCGAGTTCGGCGGCGGCCCAGGTCCCGATCCGACCGGAGCGTCGTTCGCGGTAGGCCTGTGCCAGGTCGCCGACGAGGATCGGCAACGACGCACCGTCGGCGGCGATGTGGTGCACGACGAGCATCAGGATGTGGTCGGCGCCGTGCTGGGTACCGGCGTCGTCGGGGTCGACGAGGAGCGCTGCGCGCAGCGGCGCCTCGGTGGTCGGATCGATCGGCGTGGACGCGAGGCGCGCGATGTCGCTCATCAGCGCGTCCGAGTTCGCGGGAGCGATCGGGGTCAGCGCGCCGACGACCGCCTCGATGTCGTCGAGCACCCGGCCGGTCGGGGTGCCGTCGACGGCCTCGAAGACCGTCCGCAGGCTCGTGTGCCGTCCCACCACGTCGGTCAGGGCACCGCGGAGCGCCTCGAGGTCGATCTCGCCGGACAGTCGCAGGACGAAGGGCATGAGGTACTCGGTCGACGCCGGGTCGGCCGCGGCGAGCGACCACAGCCGGCGCTGGACCGGTGCGAGCGGGAACGCCTCCTGTCGGGCCGGGCGGTCCGCAGAGGCGTCGGCCGCTGCGGCGGATTCCCAGTCCTCGGGCAGGCTGATGAGGTCGGCGAGGGCCTCGGCGGTCGGGTTGTCGAACACGTCCCGGACGCGCAGGCGGCCGTCGATGGACGCACGGTTGATCCGGCTGACCAGTGTGGTCGCCTGGAGTGAGGTGCCGCCCAGCAGGAAGAAGTCGTCGGTGGCCCCCACCTCGTCACGGGCGAGCCCGAGCACGTCGGCGACGATCTCGACGAGCGCGGTCTCGGCGTCGGTCCGCGGCGCGCGGCCGGTGGACGAGACGCTGCTCGCCGAGGGCTCCGGCAGTGCCCGCCGGTCGAGCTTGCCGTTGCCGGTCAACGGGATCTCGTCCAGCACGACGATCGCGGACGGGACCATGTGGCGGGGGAGCCGGCGGCGCACGGACTCGAGAACCGTTGCCGTGTCCAGTGTCCGGTGCTCCGGCGTCTCGGCGTCCGGGCTCCCGGCAGAACGGGTGACGTAGCCGACCAAGGTGGCCGAGGCGCTCTCACCGCGCACGACGGTGGTGGCGAAGTCGACCCCGTCGACGGCCGCCAGCGCGGCACTCACCTCGTCGAGTTCGATGCGGAAACCGCGGACCTTCACCTGGTTGTCGCTGCGTCCGTGGTAGGTCAGCGCGCCGTCGGCGCCGCGGTGGACGATGTCGCCGGTGCGGTACATGACGGTCCCTCGGCCGGTGGGGGAGGCCACGAACCGTCCGGCGGTCAGGCTCCGCCGGCCGAGGTAGCCGCGCGCCACTCCCGGCCCGGCGAGGTAGAGCTCGCCGGGGACGTGGTCGGGCAGCGGGCGCAACCGGTGGTCGAGGACGAGCGCGGTGCACCCGTGGACCGGTGTACCGATGGTGATCGGCTCATCCGGGTGCAGCGGGGTCGACATCGCGGCGACGATCGTCGTCTCGGTGGGTCCGTAGGAGTTGATGTAACGACGGCCGGTTCCCCAGCGCGACACCAGTTCCGGCGTGCTCGCCTCCCCGCCCACGCCCAGGGTCCGCAGGTGCGGCAGGGGATGCGGCGCGGCGGCTGCGAGAGCTGACGGGGTGATGAACGCGTGGGTCACCGCGCGGTCGTCGAGGAACTCCACGAGTTCGTCGCCACCGTAGATCGTCGTCGGGGCGACCACCATCGTCGCGCCGGATTCGACCGCGAGCAGGAACTCCAGCATCGATGCGTCGAACGAGGGGGACGCGAACAGCAGGGTGCGGTCACCGGGGCCGACCTCGTACCGTTCCCGCTGGCTCGCCGCGAACGCGGCCAGGCCGCGGTGGGTCACGCTGACGCCCTTGGGCTTTCCGGTGGATCCCGAGGTGTAGACGATGTAGGCGATCGAATCGAGGTGCCGGGTCGGGGACGCGAACGCCGAGCGCTCGCCGGCGCACAGGTCCGGCGGGGTGAGCCACCAGATGTCCCGTGGCACATCGCGTCGATGGCCGGTGCCGCTGATGCCGAGGATGGCGCCGGAGTCGGCGATCATGTGCGCGATGCGCTCGGCCGGATAGCGCATGTCGACCGGCAGGGCGGCGGCGCCGGATTTGGCCACGGCCCAGGTCGCGATGACCGACTCCAGGCTGCGATCGACGGCGATCGCGATCACGTCCTCCGGGCCGACCCCGAGATCTCGCAGCGATCGTGCCCAGCGAGCGGACACCCGGTCGAGCTCGGCGTAGGTGAGCGTGCGGTCTCCGTCTTCGATCGCGACCTGATCGGCGTGGTCGATGACGGTGTCGGCGATGATGTCGGCGAGGTGCCTCGGCTCGACCACGTGGCCGCGGTCGGTATGAGCGCCGGGGGTGCCCGCGTCGTCAGCGGTGTCCGAGCGGCCGTCGCCGAGGGCGAGGTCGTCGAGAGGTGTGGACGGGTCCGCGGCGACCGTACGCGCGAGGTCGACGAACATGCGGGCGAGTTCGGTGACACGCTCGATGGTGTGGACGTCGGTCGCGTAGGTGAATCGCGCGCGCCCGTTGCGGATTCGCAGCTCGAGGTCGAACCGCACGCCGTCGGTCTCGATCTCCTCGGCGACGATCTCCAGGCCGGGCAGGTCCACCCGGGAGTGATCCGGCTCGAGGGTGTCGGAGACCCCCGCGTCGAAGGCCAGGGCGATCTGGAACACCGGATGACGATCCGTACGAGGCGGATTGAGCATCGAGACGATCTGCTCGAAGGGCATGTCCGCGGCCGACAACGCCTCGAGATCCCGGTTGCGCACCGACTCGAGCAGCGCGGCGAACCCCTGACTCCCGTCGACCGGTGTCCGGAGGACGACGGAGTTCACGAACATGCCGACGATCTCGGCGAGACGGGGGTCCGCGCGTCCGGCGACCGGGGTGCCGATGACGATGTCCGACGCCGAACCGGCGACATGCACCTGCGGATCGGCCGTCAACCGGTGGAGTAGGGCGACGAACACCGCATGCACGCACATGAACTCGGTCGCCCGACCGTCGCCGAGTGCGCTGAGGCGGCTGCGCAGGTCGGCGTCGAACTCGATGTCGACGACCCCGGCGGTGCGGGTTGACCCGGCCGGCGCATCGGGTAGGAGGATCGGTCCGACATCGAGGCCGTCGAGGTCCTCACGCCATCGGTCGGCCAGGTCGGGCCGGGAGTCGAGGTGGTCGGCCTGCCAGCGCAGGTAGTCGCGATAGTCCAGGGTTGCCGGGGTGGCGGTGAGCGTGGGCTCGGCGCCGTTCTCGGCGGCGGTGCGCAGTTCGGCGTATGCGTGGGTGATGTCGCGGTGCAGCGGCACCATCGACCAGCCGTCGGCGGCGATGTGGTGGATGACGAGGGTCAGCTTGTGATGCGTGACGTCGCCGTCGATCCGGTGCAGCGCGACGCGCAGCGGCACGTCGACCGTGAGGTCGAACGGACGACGGGCCAGTGCCTGTGCCTGCGCCGCCCAGTCCGCGGCGGTCGTCTCGTCGACGGTCAGGTCGGTGTGGACCTCGTCGGCGGGACGGACGTCGAGGACGGGACGGCCGTCGTGCTCGGGGTAGACCGTGCGCAGCATCTCGTGGCGCTCCACGGCGTACCGGAGTGCGCCGGACAGGGCGGCCACGTCGAGGTCGCCGCGTAGGTCCAGGGCAAAGGCGATGGCGTAATCGGCGGTCGGCGAGCCGTTCTCGGTCCCCGAGCCGTTGCCCTCGGCATCCGGGATGCCGGCGAGCTGGTTGAGGAACCAGAGCTGCTGCTGGGCGGGTCCGGGCTGGGCCGGGCTGTCCGGATCGTGCCGGAGGTCGGGCAGAGTCCGCGCCTCGACGAGCGCGGCCCGACCGTCGTCGGTGCCGGCGAGACGGGCGATGCCGGCGACGGTCGAATGGTCGAAGACCTCGCGGACGGGGATGCGCTGCCCGGTGAGATTCTCCAGCGCGCCGACGATCTGGGTCGCCAGCAGCGAGTTGCCGCCGAGATCGAAGAAGTCGTGATCGCGCCCGATCGTGCCGGGCTCCAGCTCCAGGCGCTCGGCGATGAGATCGGCGACGGCCTGCTCGATGGGCGTGCGGGGTGCGACGAAGGCGACGCCGTCGCCCACCGCGGCCGGTTCCGGCGCGGGGAGTGCGCGGAGGTCGACCTTGCCGATGGGCGTGGTCGGGATCTCGTCCAGTTCGATGATGGTGGACGGGATCATGTGCCGCGGCAGGCGTTGCGCCAACCGGTCGCGCACGGCCGCGGCTTGGCCGTGGCCACCGTCGGTGACCGTCACGTACGACACGAGATGGGCGCGATCGCCCTCGCCGTGGGTGGTGGTGACCGCGGCCCGGACCGCCTCGTCGGCGACGAGAGCGGCGTCGATCTCGCCGAGCTCGATGCGATGGCCGCGGATCTTGGTCTGATGGTCGGCGCGCCCGCGGAACTCGAGTTCGTGATCGGAGGTCCAGCGGACGAGGTCGCCGGTGCGGTACATCCGCTCGCCGGGATCGCCGTACGGGTTGGCGATGAAGCGCTTCGAGGTGAGCGGCCGGACGCCGTGGTACCCGCGGGCGAGATGCTCACCGGCGATGTACAACTCGCCGATCGCGCCGGGGGCGACCGGACGCAGGCGCTCGTCCAGCACCACCGCGGAGATGCCGCGGATGGGTCGACCGATCGTCAGTGTCGTGTAGTCCGGGCTGATCGGCGCAGACACCGCGGCCACGACGGTGGTCTCGGTGGGACCGTAGGCGTTGAACAGCTTCGGTCCGGTCGACCAGGTGCGCACCACCTCCGAGTTCGGGTGCTCGCCGCCGATGACGAGCGCCTCCAGGTCGGGGACGTCCTCGGGGGACATGGTCGTCAGCACCGACGGGGTGAGGAACGCGTGCGTGACCCGCGCGTCGCGCATGAGCTCGGCGAGTTCGACGCCGCCGACGATGCCCGGCGGGACGATGTGCATCGTCGATCCGGCCGAGATCGCCATCAGGATCTCGAGCACCGAGGCGTCGAAGCTCGGCGACGCCATGTGCATGGTCCGGCTGCCCGGGGTGATCCCGTACTGCGTGACCTGTTGCGCGCCGAAGTCGGCGAGTCCGCGGTGACTGACCACCACCCCCTTCGGCGTGCCGGTGGTGCCGGAGGTGTAGATCAGGTAGGCGGGCTGATCGACGTCGAGGACGGCTCGGCGGTCCGAATCCGTCACCGCGGCCGATGAGTGGGCGTCGATGCGGGCGCGGGTGTCCGGGTCGTCGAGCACGACGGTGGTGACCTCACCCCCGGCGCGGGGATCGGACGTGCGGTCGGTGACGAGCAGTCGCGTTCCCGAGTCGGTCAGCATGTGGTCGATGCGGCCCGCCGGGTAGGCGGGGTCGATCGGGACCCAGGCGGCCCCGGTGCGGGCGATCGCCCACATCGTCGTCATCCACTCGACGCCGCGCGGAAGTGCCACGGCCACATGACGTTCGGGGCCGGCGCCGCCGTCGATGAGCAACCGCGCCAACCGATTCGACGCAGCGTCGAGTTCGCGATAGGTCAGCGAACGCGTGCCGTCGGTGACGGCGATGCGGTGCGGCGAGGACTCCGCGGCCGCCGACAGCAGCCGGGTCAGGTGCTCGACCGGGCGGCGGCCTTCGCCGACGGCCGGCACCAGGTCGAGACGCTCGTGCAGGTCGAGAACGGGGAGGTCGCCGACGGGTGCGTTCGGGTCGGCGGTCGCCGCCTCCAGCATCCGGATCAGGCGTGAACCGAGCCCGGCCACCGTGTCCCGGTCGAAGAGTGCGGTGGCATAACCGATCTCGAGGGTGAGCCCGGTCGGTTCGCCACTCGCCCCGCGCACCTCGGTGAAGGTGAACTGCAGGTCGAAGGTGGTGCGGCCGGTGTCCACGCGGGACGCGGTCGCCGCGAGTCCGGCGAAGTCGAGTCGGATCGCGGAGCGGTCCTCGAGGGCCAGCGACACCTGGAAGAACGGGTGGACGTTGCCCGAACGGACCGGGTTGAGCTCCGTCACGAGCCGGTCGAACGGCATGTCGGCGTTGTCGAACGCGTTCAGGTCGGTGTCCCGAACCCGAGCCACCAGATCGGCGAACGGCATGTCCTTGTCGACGTCGGTGCGCAAGGCGAGCGTGTTGACGAACATGCCGACGAGGTCGTCGAGGTCGGCGTCGCCGCGGCCGGACACCGGTGTGCCCACGAGAACGTCCGAGGACTGCGCGAGGGAACGCAGCAGGAGCGCCACCGACGCGTGGAGCACCATGAACACCGTGGCGTCGGCCTCGGTGGCGATGGTCCGGATCGCGCCGTAGGTGTCGGCGTCGATCGTCGACGTCACCGACGAGCCGGATCGGCCGGTGACCTCGGAGTCCCGGCTCCGTGGCCGGTCCAGGGGCAGTTCGGTCTCACCCGGCGCCCCGGCGAGGGTGTCCCGCCAGAAGTCGAGTTCGGCGGCGGCGTGAGGACTCTGGTCGAGCCAGGCGTGCCGCGCGGCGCTGGTCTGCGAGTAGCTGACCGGCAGCTCCGCCCAGGCGGGTTCGGTCCCGTCGCGGCGGGCTCGGTAGGCGGTGGCCAGGTCGCCGGCGAGCGGGGCCAGCGACCAGCCGTCGGCCGCGATGTGGTGGACGACCATCGTCAACCGGTGATCGTCGTCGGCGGTCCGGACGAGGCGCGCACGAACGGGGGTCTCGGTGGCGAGGTCGAAGGGCAGTGAAGCGAAGTCACGGTCCGGGCACTGCGCGATGTCGGCGGCCGTGAGAACCGGGAGGTCGACGTCGACCTCGCCCGGGTCGGTCGCGGAGATGCAGGCCACGCCGTCGATCTCGGCGACGACGCTGCGCAGCGGCTCGTGTCGTCGGACCACGTCGACGAGTGCCGCACGGAGTGCGTCGGTGTCGAGTGCCCCGACGAAGCGGACGGTGAACGGCATGTTGTAGGTCGCCGAGGACGCCGGGTCCAGACGGGTCGCCAGCCACAGGCGGTGCTGGGCGGGGGACAGCGGCACGGCCCCGGACGCGGTCCGGCCCGCGGCATCGTCGGCGCCCGCGGTACCCGCGGCGGCCAGGGCATCGGCGTCGACGCCCAGGTCGGCGATGGTCGCGACGATGCCGGCGAGGTCGTCGGCATCGAACACGGAGCGGATCCCGATCCGGTGGCCGGTGGCCCGCGAGAGCCGCGACGCCATCCGAGTCGCCGAGAGCGACGTCCCGCCGATCTCGAAGAAGTTGTCGCTCAGCGAGACCGAGGCCGCCTCGGGTTCCGCGGAAGCCTCCGACGAGTGGCGGTCGGATGCGTCGTCCGGCAGATCCAGCACGTCGGCGACGGTCGTCACGACGAGACGTTCGAGCGGGGTGCGGGCGGCGACGAACTCGCGGTGGGTCCGCAGATCCGGCCGGGGGAGGGCGCGCCGGTCGAGCTTGCCGTTGGCGGTGGTGGGCAACGAGTCGAGGACCACGATCGCGGTGGGGATCATGTGGTCGGGAAGAGCGGTGCGGAGTTCGGCACGCAGATCGCGGTCGGCGAGCCCGGTGCCCGTGACGTAGCCGACGATCGTGGCCTCACCGGCGATGAGGTCGTCGCGGATCACCACACCCGCCGCGGTGACGTCGTCGAGGCCGCTGAGCGTCGATTCGATCTCACCGAGTTCGACGCGCTGGCCGCGGATCTTCACCTGAGAGTCGGTGCGGCCGAGGTACTCCAGCTCGCCGGTGGCGTTCAGACGGACGAGATCGCCGGTGCGGTAGAGACGTTCGCCCGGCGCCGCGGGCGAGGCGACGAACCGCGATGCGGTCAGGTCCGCGCGGGAGCGATAGCCGCGGGCCAGCTGGACGCCGCCGAGATAGAGCTCGCCGATCGCGCCGGGCGGTTGCGGCCGCAGGCGGTGATCGAGCACATGGACGCTGGTGTTCCAGACCGGGGACCCGATGGGGATGGCCGGGAGATCGGCGCGGCAGTCGTCGTGATGGGTGACGTCGATCGCGGCCTCGGTGGGACCGTAGAGGTTGTGGATGGGTGCGGGGGTCAGTGTCGCCGAGGCGCGGACCGTCGACGGTGTCAGTGCTTCACCGCTGGTGAAGATCCGGCGCAGACTCGACAGCGCCGACGCGTCGTCGGGGTCGAGGGCAGCGGTGAAGGCGGCCAGCATCGAGGGGACGAAATGTACAGTCGTGACGCGATGTTCGGCGATCACGTCGCGCAGGTAC
Organism: Gordonia lacunae; assembly: GCF_002149015.1. GTDB lineage: Bacteria > Actinomycetota > Actinomycetes > Mycobacteriales > Mycobacteriaceae > Gordonia > Gordonia lacunae. The sequence continues at coordinate 117,596 of NZ_NGFO01000005.1, forward strand.
CACGGATCGCGGTGTCCGTCGACGGTCGGTACGACGAGCGCGGCGCCGGTGGTGAACGGCCAGAAGAACTCCCACACCGACACGTCGAAGGTGGCCGGGGTCTTCTGCAGCACGCGGTCGTCGGCGCCGAGCCGGTAGCGGGACTGCATCCACGCGAGGCGGTTGACGATGGCGCGGTGGGTGATGACCACGCCCTTCGGCTTTCCGGTGGAGCCCGAGGTGAAGAGCACGTAGGCGGCCGTGTCGGGGCTCGGGGGCGTCGGTGCGGCCGCCTCGGGATCGTCGTCGGCGCGCAGCTCGGCGAGCATCGATTCGGTGATGACGAGGTCGGGCGAGGCCACCTCGAGGATGTGACCGAGCCGGTCGGCCGGCTCGGCCGGATCGATCGGCAGGAACGCGGCTCCGGCGCGGACGACGCCGTGCAACGACACGACCTGGTCCGTGCTGCGGGGCAGCTGAACGCCGACGACGCTCTCGGGACCGATCCCGCGACGCGCGAGCGCGGAGGCGATCTGCGTTGCCGCGCGGGCGAACTCGAGATGGGTCAGCGAGTGCCCGTCCTGCGCGTCGGTGATCGCGGTCTCGTCGGGGTGGGACCGGGCCGCGTCGTCGAGCAGGTCGACGAGGGTGGTCTCGCCGTGCTCGACCCGCTCCCCGGTCATGCGCTCGGGGAGTTCGGCTCGTTCGGCGTCGGTGAGAACGTGCAGGTCAGACACCCTGGTCTCGACCGGCGCCCCGACGAAAGCGGTGACGAAGTCGACCAGGCGCCGGTGATGGGTGGTGATCTCCTCCGCCGGGTAGATGTTGGGGTTCGCCTCGAGGTCGAGGGTCATCCCCCCGTCGAGGCTGTCGTAGACGTTCACCGACAGGTCCTCGATCGGACCTGTGGACAGGACGTGCAATTCGCCCTTCAGCGGACCGAAGTCGATGTGCTGGAAGAAGAGCATGACGTTCACGAGCGGGCCGAAGAATCCTCGTCGCGCACCGGCCGCACCGAGGATCTGCGAGGTGATGTCCTCGTGCCGGAACTTCTGATGCCGGACGGCGCCCTTGATCTCCGAGTTCGCCGACTTCAACAGATCGGCCAGGGTGGCGGTGTCGTCGTCGAGCGCGATGCGCAGCGGGATGACGTTCGAGGTCAGGCCCGCCGAGGTGCGGAGGACATCGCGATCGCGGGCGGCGACCGGCAGGCTCAGCATCGCCTCGTCGCGGTCGGTGTAGCGCGCGACATAGGCGGCGACGGCGGCGGTGATGACCGAGGCGGGCCGGACCCGGTGCGTGCGGCCGAGCTCACGGATGCGTCCGACGAGCGTGTCGTCGAGTACTGCCGTCCGAACGTCGGACAACGGCGCCGCCGAGGCCGAAAGGCTGGTGAGAGTGGTCATCTCGGGCATGTCGGCCAGGCGCGCCGCCCAGTGCTCGCGGTCCTCGACGAACTTCGCCGACGCGCGGTACTCGCGGTCGAATTCGGCGATGTCGACCATCGAGGCGGTGTCCGCGATCGGGGGCGGGGTCCCGTTCACGATCGCGGTGTAGTGCGAGGCGACACGCAGCATCATGTACATCGCCGCGTAGCCGTCGAAGCCGATGTGGTGCCCGTGGCAGTACCAGATCGAGTGTCCGGGACCGATTTTCAGCAGGTGGGTCTCGAGGATGCGGTCTGCGAACACGTCCGAGCTCGCGCTTCGCCTGCGGTCGATCCAGGCCAGCGCGGCCGCGCGCGGGTCGTCGGCGTCGGAGAAGTCCTGTCGTCCGAGGACCACTCCCTGCGACCGGTCGAGCACCATCATCGGTTCGCCGTCGTCGGTCGGGATCAGCCGGAGCAGCGGTGCCTCGGTCTCGCGCTCGGTCAGGGTGACCGCCCGCTGCATGATGTCCGGGTCGACGTCGACGAGGGGGTCGTCACCGCTCTCGGCGTGCGGTGCCGACGTGTCGCCGCGGAACTCCACGTACGCGTCGATGGTCATCGGCACGTCCGGCTCGAGTTGCTGGGCGTAGAAGATGCCGCGTTGTGCGGCGGTCATCGGGATCGTCAGGCCGGTGTCGATGTCGGTAGCAACGGTGTTCCGGACCGCGTCGTCTGTGGTCACGCGTGCCTCCCCTGTGAGTGCGCCCGCACGGCAGCGTCGAACCCGGATCGAGCGTGGGGATTCGAACTCCGGTCCACGAACTCGGGGCGGGTGGCCCGGAGTCGAGGACTTGCCGTCAGGCCCGCGGTTGTCGGACTGAGCTGCGGAGCCGGGGGGAATGGTGATCGTTCGGCTCACGATCGGCAGCCGAGAAAACCCCCGGTGCTGACACGCCCCCCGTGTTTCGCTCCCTCCCGGCGCGCTCTCGTGGCTCGCCGGGCGGGCTTGTAATCTGGTCGATCTCGTCTCGTGAGGTGCTTCGCGTGGCGGTACACCCCAGATGGGTCAGTGCGGAAAAAAGTTTCCCGGCCCGGTGCCATCCGAAACCCGCGGCCGGTGACAGCGGCACCGATTTGGCCCGGACCTGGGCATTCCCCTACACTTGTGGGGTTGCCTGCGGCACTGTCGTGTCGCGAATCGGCTCACGAACCCACTGGGGCGGACCGCTCAGGTGTCACAGCCTGGCCAAAACCCCAGGCAGGCGTGTGTTCGGTGGCAGCGGACCGTGTGCGTCGGGTCGGAAATCCGCCGTACATAAGAAGCCAGGTCAAGGAGACTAACGAGTGATTCAGCAGGAATCCCGCCTGCGAGTCGCCGACAACACCGGTGCCAAGGAGATCTTGTGCATCCGCGTGCTCGGCGGTTCCTCGCGGCGCTACGCCGGCATTGGCGACGTCATCGTCGCCACTGTCAAGGACGCCATCCCGGGCGGCAACGTCAAGAAGGGTGAGGTCGTCAAGGCCGTCATCGTGCGCACCACCAAGGAGCGCCGTCGTGCGGACGGAAGCTACATCCGCTTCGACGAGAACGCCGCCGTCATCCTCAAGGGTGAGAGCGACCCCCGCGGTACCCGCATCTTCGGCCCGGTCGGCCGCGAGCTGCGTGAGAAGAAGTTCATGAAGATCGTGTCGCTGGCACCGGAGGTGATCTGACATGAAGGTGCACAAGGGTGACACCGTGATCGTCATCTCGGGCAAGGACAAGGGCGCCAAGGGCAAGGTCATCCAGGCCTTCCCGAAGACGCAGCGAGTTCTCGTCGAGGGCGTCAACCGAATCAAGAAGCACACCGCCGCGTCGGCCAACGAGCGCGGTGCCTCCTCCGGCGGCATCGTGACCCAGGAAGCCTCGATCCACGTCTCGAACGTGATGGTCGTGGATTCCGACGGCAACCCGACTCGCGTCGGCTACCGCGTCGACGAGGAAACGGGCAAGAAGGTCCGGATCTCGCGCAAGAGCGGGAAGGACATCTGACATGACCTCTACTGAAACTGTGAACGGCGGCTCCGCAAGCTCCGCCGACAAGATCCAGCCGCGCCTGAAGACTCGCTACCGCGAGGAGATCAAGGACACGCTGAACAAAGAGTTCGAATACCCCAACGTGATGCTGATCCCGGGCGTCGTGAAGGTCGTCGTGAACATGGGCGTCGGCGACGCCGCCCGTGACGCGAAGCTGATCAACGGCGCCGTCGAGGATCTGGCCAAGATCACCGGTCAGAAGCCGGAGATCCGTCGCGCTCGCAAGTCCATCGCGCAGTTCAAGCTGCGTGAGGGCATGCCGATCGGTGCGCGCGTCACCCTTCGTGGCGACCGCATGTGGGAGTTCCTGGACCGCCTCGTGTCCATCGCCCTCCCGCGTATCCGCGACTTCCGCGGTCTGTCGGACCGTCAGTTCGACGGCAACGGCAACTACACGTTCGGCCTGAACGAGCAGTCGATGTTCCACGAGATCAACATCGACAACATCGACCGGCCCCGCGGTATGGACATCACCGTCGTGACGTCGGCCACCACGGACGACGAAGGCCGGGCGCTGCTGCGTGCCCTGGGCTTCCCGTTCAAGGACAACAACGTTAAGGACAACTGACATGGCAAAGAAGGCTCTGGTCAACAAGGCCAACAAGAAGCCCAAGTTCGCCGTGCGGGCCTACACCCGGTGCAACAAGTGCGGTCGCCCGCACTCGGTGTTCCGCAAGTTCGGCCTGTGCCGAATCTGCCTGCGCGACATGGCACATGCCGGCGAGCTGCCGGGTGTGCAGAAGTCCAGCTGGTGACACTCACCCCCCGGATTTCGTAGCAAGAATGCGCATGGCGCGTTCGCGCCACAAGATCGTCGACGGCCCCACCTCGCCCAGCGAGGTGGGGCCGTTGCCGTCAGCGGGTCGCGGCCCATTCGTCGACGAGGCGCGGCAGCTTCTTCGCGTTCGCGGAGAGCGACCGCTGATACGCGCGGATCGCCAGCGCGTCGGCGAGCTTCCCGACCGCACCGCCGACGCCGGCGTTGCGGATGCGGTAGGTGAGTTCGACGCCGCGGCGAACCTCCGCGAACGTGGCCGAGATGGCGAACTCGAGCGGTGACTCCGTGGAGGAGAACTCGGTGGTCGTGTGCGCATCGACCCGCGTGAACTCGCCGGTCCAGTCGACGGCGCGGCCGAGCCCCTTCATCTGGCCGCGCCAGACGGTCCCGACCGTGACCGGCCCGTCGGTGACGGTCTCGACGCCGATCACGCCGGGCGTCAGCGCCGCGACGTGCTCCGGGATGAGGCAGTACTCCCACACCGTGGTGAGGGGTTGTCGGACGAGGACGGTCGCGCTTGCTTCGGGCATGGCGTCGACGTTACCCGCCTGCCGGATCCGGTAGCGAAGTGTGTTCTCTGACAGCGCTTTTCGCCACGAGGACCAGCGGGACTCAGCGCCCGAGGATCCCGCCCAGCACGCCACCGGCGCCGGACCCGGCCGACCCGCCGCCGCCGGTCCCGCCGATGAACCCGCCGGGTGGTAGCTCCGACGGCTGGACGACGACGAAGCCCCGGCCGGAGAACTCGAGGGTGAACCGCTCGCCGGTGCTGCGTCCCATGAGGGTGCCGAGATTGAACGAGTCGTTGGACTTCACCGACGTGCGCAGGCTCGACGACCATGCGACCGCGGCCTGCGGGTCGGCGTAGGTCGCGGCGTCGACATTCAGGACGACCGGGGTGCCGTCGGTGGTGATGGCGATCCGGCCGCGACCGGTGAACACACAGTTGAACAAACCGGCGTTGCTCATCGCCCCGGCCCCCTGCACACGGGCGATGTCGTAGGACAGCGACGAGTCGAAGGCGAGTACGTTGGCGCCGTTGATGGTGAGCCCGTCGGACCCGTCGAGATCGATGAGGTGCACGTCCGACGCGGCGTCGGCGAGGAACAGGTCACCCTGCCCGGTCACCTTCATCAGCGGGACGCCCTCGCCGGTCATCGCCTGACGCATCATTCGTCCGAGGCCTCCGGAGCCGAGCGCCTCGAACTTGAGGTTGCCCTGGTAGGCCACCATCGAGCCGCTGCGGGCCATCACCTCGCCGGCGAGTCCGACGCGGCACATCTTGCTGCCCTGCTTCTGGATGCCCTGCCCGGTGACCTCGGCGTGGGACGGCGCGAACAGATCGCTGTGCATGGGAACTCCCTGTGGTTGGGCGGTGACCGGAGACCGGGGCGGCGCGGGCGGTGTATTCCGGTGCGACGCCTGCGGTCCGGGTGACGGTGGTGGTGCGGGCGGCGTGGCCGTCGGCGGTGGCCATGGCTGCGGATCGGTCACGCGCGGCGGATGCCCGGGCGGGGCTGACGGAGCGGGTTCGTCGTCGACCTCGATGCCGAACGCGGTGGCCAGCCCCGCGAGACCGGCGTCGTATCCCTGTCCGACGGCCCGCACCTTCCACTGGTCGTTGCGCCGGTAGATCTCCAGGCACACGACGGCTGCCTCGCTGGTGAGGCCGGCGGGGCTGAAGGTGAGCTCCTCGCCGCCGCCGGTCACCGTCGCGGTGAGCGCACCCGCGGTGGCGAAGCTCGAGGGCCCGGTCCCGTCGAGGCTCGCCGCGACCACCACCGTCGCGATGTCGCGCGGCAGGGCACCGGTGTCGATCGTGACGATGTCGGCGGAGCCGTCGGAGCGGTAGCCGACGCCGGGGCCGGCGGGCTGGTTGTAGAAGATGAGGTCGTCGTCGGAGCGGACGCGACCAGCGTCGGTGAGCAGGATCGCCGAGGTGTTGACCGGCGATGCCGAGCGCACCGAGACGGTCACGGCCGACGACGGCAGTGGCCGGTTCTCTCCGGCGGTCAGCGTGAGCACGATGCCCATTGTGCCAACTCTCCGCACTCGGGGGCGCCCGCTGGTCGATCGACACGTGGCCTGCCGTACGTGTTGCTCGGTCTGGCCCGCGCGTCGGCAGGTTCCGGACCACCACCGGCCTGGCTTGACGACCACCCGAAAAACCAGTGGCGCCGGCAGGTGCCCGCACGCCACGATGAGCGGGCAATCGAGTCACGGATGCCCGTGCGCATCCACCATCGGCACGTCATGGCGAATGATGTGCCGGCACATCATGTCCGAGCGACAGGAGATCGCCATGACCGCACTGCTCCTCGCGATCGTCAGCGGCGTCGTCCTGCTCGTCGTCGTCGCGCGTACACTGATCGTCACCATCCGGGACGACCGCGGCCGCGTGCCGCATCGCGCGGCCTACGACACCCGACGACCGTTCCCATGACGATCCCCATCGCGTGGCCGACGCTCGTGGGTCGCGACCTTCTCCCCGTCACCTCGACTCACTCCGCCTTCTTGAGCACTGCCAGCACGGTCAGGAGAAGGATCTTGATGTCGAGCCACAGCGACCAGTTCTCGATGTAGTAGTTGTCCCACTCGGCGCGGTCGGCGATGGAGGTCTGCCCGCGGAGACCGTGCACCTGAGCCCATCCGGTGACGCCTGCCTTCACGCGGTGGCGTTCGCCGTACCGCCGGATCTGCACCTCGAACAGCGAGACGTATTCCGGACGCTCGGGTCGCGGACCCACGAGACTCATGTCGCCGCGGATCACGTTGAGCAACTGGGGCAGTTCGTCCATCGACGTCGACCGCATGATCTTGCCGATCTTGGTGCGGCGGTCGACGCCCTCGACGCCGCCGGGAGCGCTGCCCGCGGTCGGTCGGAACTTCTCCGCGTCCGGATCCTCGGGTCGCATCGAGCGGAACTTCAGACAGTCGAACACCCGCGCGTTGCGGCCCACCCGAGGCTGCGCGAAGAAGATCGGCCCGGGTGAGCTCAACCGCACCAGCAGCATGAGAGTCAGGAACAGCGGTGAGATCGCCGCCAGAATCAGGGCCCCGACCACCCGGTCCCCGATGTGCTTGGTGCGGAACTGCCATCCGCGCGGGTTGGTGTGCGGGACCGACATCAGGGGCAGCCCGCCGATGTGGTCGACCCGGCTGCGGCGTCCGACGACGTCGAACATGCGCGGCACGATCCACACCTTGACCCCGTGCCGGTGGGCGATACGGACGGCGGCGGTGAGTCTTTCGACATTGGTGACCGCGAAAGCCACGACCAGGACCTCGGCCTTCGTCGCCCGGATCGCCTCGTCGAGTTCGTCCACCCCACCGAGCTGCGCGATCTCGTTGGTGGGGCCCTCGTCCCGGTCGGCGCGGGGTGGCGCGCTGGCGGCCAGGATGCCGACCGGCCGGAGACCGTGCTCCGGCGCGGCGACCATGCGGCCCACCACCTGTGCGGTGATCGGTCCGTCGCCGATGATCAGCGTGGGAGACAGCAGGTGCCCGTTCTTGCGCAGGCTCCGCTGGATGATGTCGCGGAGGAGACGACCGAACGGAACCCAGAACAGCGCCGACACCCACACTTTGGTGACCGCGGCGCCGGGTCTGTCGTCGGAGTAGGACAGGAGCAGCGAGCACAGCAGGATCATCGCGGCGATCGTGCAGCCGGTCATGACCCGCCCGACCTCGTCGAGGAAGCGGCGGTTCAGGCCGCGGCGGTACACCCCGCGCAAGGTGAAGATGACGACGAGGATCGGCACGAAGAGGACGAGCGTCCACAACGGCGGATTGGCTCCACTGCCGCTGTTCACCCACCAGATCCCCATGGCCAGGGCGATCGTCGCGGAGACCACGTCGATCGACACGGTCACCATCGTGCTCAGGGGATCGTCGCGGATCAGCTCGTGGAAGGTGCGCCGGCCACTCGGTGGCGCGGACGCGGGGGCACGCATCGTCGTCTGCGGGATCTCGGCCTGCGATACACGGGTCGACAAGTCCACTCCATCCGAAACAACAGCCCCCCGTCTCGACGATTGTAGGTGCACACGGCAGTCCCGCGTGCGCCTACCGGGCACGTGTTGGGCACCGAATGCTCACCGCCAGGTCACGAGGCCTCGCGATCGGTGTCACCGCCCGAAGATGAGCTCCTGGACCAGGATCGAGAGATCGGACATGAGCTGGACCTCCGCGGAGGACCAGTGGTGCGGTTCGGAATCCCAGGCGCAGAACGTGCCGATGACATGTCCCTCGTCGTCGGCGAGCGGGATGCCGAGATAGGCGGTCACCTCGCCGCTGACGGCGGTCGGATGATCGGCGAGCAGAGCGTGGTCGGCGATGTCGTCGATGATCAGGGGTGAACCACTGACCACCGGGAGGACGCAGAGCGAGTCGACCAGCGATCGGGTGCCGGGGCCTTCGGGACTACCGGAGCGGAAGGCGATCGCCGCGGTCGCCTGCTCCTCCGGGGTGATGAGGTTGACCGCGACATGCGGAACGCCCACGGCGTCGATCGTGAGACGGATGGTCTCGTCGAGGTTGTGGGTCGGCGGGTCGTCGAGGAGCCCGCTGTCCTTCAGGGCGCGCATGCGCGCGGGATCGGACAGGACCGCGTGGAGCGTCCTGGCCACGTCCGGGTTGCGTCCGCGTACCGCCTCGAGCACGGCGAGCAGGCCTGCCTCGGGGGACGTGTCGAAGAGTGCGGCCAGCCGGTCGGCGTCCGTGGCAGTTCCGGAGTCGGGAGCGGGTTCGTCGACGGGGTCCACCGTGTTCTCGCCCTCGTCGGGGTTCACACTCATACTCACTCCTCTCGCTGCCCGGATCGACCGGGCACGCGCACACGATTCACGCGCAGGTGTTCGGTGGGCGCTGTCCTGATCGCACGGCCCTGACCCAGTCGGTCGCCGACGAGCCGATGTCGAGTATGCCGTGCGGTTGATCGCGGACCCTGATCGCAGTGATCACATCACCCAGGCGACATGCCCGGTCGATGGCCGCCGCGGTCCACGGGGCGGGGATCACGTCGTCGGAGTCGCTGTAGGCCACCAGCATCGGCGCGGAGGCCCGTTCACGGGGCAGACTCACCTCGCGCAGCCACATCCGGAGCCGATCGGTCGCCGCGTCGTCGACGGGCCGGTAGTCCTCCGGTCGGGTCTCCTCGACGACGGCCTGCTTCTGCACGAGCGCGGCGTCGTTGCACTCGAGGAAGATCCCGAAGCCCTGCTGCAGTGGTCCGTGCACGTAATCGTCGATGACGAGGTCGGGATGGATGGTCTTCAATCCGGTCAGCACGAGCGGGAGGAACGCGATCTGCTCGGGCGTGAGGGTGCCGGCGGCCATCGCGTCGGCCAGCGGCGCGACATCGAGCGCGGGACTCATGCTCACCGTGCCCCGCAGGGTCAGACCACGACCGTAGGTGTCGGCGATCTCGTTGGCATGGAAGATCGCATGTCCGCCCTGCGACACCCCGAAGCCCCACCACTGGTCGCTGGTGCCGTCGACGACCGTCCGGGTCGCCCGGACCGCATCGATGATGTCGTTCGCGGCCGGTGCCGGGTCGAGATAGCGATGCGGCCCGGGGGTGCCGAGTCCTCGATAGTCGGTCTGGACGACGACGAACCCCTGCTCGAGCAGCGACGCGATGAGCCCGACGGTGCCCAGCAGGTTGCCGTACAGCGAGGGGGCGCAAGTACCCGCGGTGCCGGTCGTCGGGTGTCCGACCGCCAGGATCTCCCACCCGCCCGCAGGTGCCCGTCCGCGCGGCACGAACGCGGCGGCCGAGACGGGAACCAGCTCACCGCTGACCGGATCGGTGGACAGGTACCGGAATCGCACGGTCCGGTCGACGATGCGCCGCAGTGCGATGTACGCGTCGGTCGGCATGGGCGACCCCACCAGATCGCCTGCCGACGTCCCCGCCGGGGCGTCGAGATCCGGCGACCCGCCGTCCGACGCGGGGCCGGCGGACGACGAACACGCGGCGGCGAGCAGGACGGTGACGACGAGGAGAGCCATGACCACGGCCGCAGGCGGGCGCCCGGCACGCCGCGACGTCGCCCTCATGATCGAGTGAGCAGGTGATCCAGCAGGGACACCGGGTCTTCACAGAGATGGTCGAGAGCCGCTTCGATCACCGGGCGCCCGACGAAGTCGCTGCAGAAGGTCGTGGTGAAGCTGCGCGAACCGTCGATCTCACTGACGAGCATGCTCGCCGCATCCGGTCCGTCGGGTTCGACGTAGGCGAAGAGGTGGTGCGATGCCGACGCGGGTTCCCACGGCAGGTCGCCGAAGATCCCGATCCGGCCCAGGTCGCTGACCGACAGCCGTAACCGGTCGGGCACTTCGACCCGGGTGGGTGCCGTCTCCTCGCCGGGTGTCGCCGGACGAAGCCGCATCCGAAGTTCACCCGCGGCCAGAATGGCTGCAGGCCAACCTGATTCGGCGACCGCGCGAATCCGGTCCCCGATCTCTGTCGGTGTCGCGTCGGGCGGGAGGCGCAGTGGGATGCCGACCGCGAAGTTCCCGTGGTCCTCGGCGTGCTCGGCGTCGAGATAGCGGCGACAGTCGAACAGGATCTGGGTGCGGTCGTCGAGCACCACCCCCTGCGCGGACAGCGCCGCGCGCCACAGCGCGACGGTCACCGCCGCCGACGACATCCGGACGCCCGTGTCGGCGATCGCACGCGTGAGTTCGGCGGTCTGCCCCGGACGCATCGCGGCGGTGACGGCGCAGCGGGTCGAGCGCCAGTCGTCGATCGTGCGCCGGGGCGCGTCGACGGGCGGTGCCGCGTTGGCGGCGCGCAGGCGAACGATGTCACGGAGGCGTCGCGGATGCCGCAGCACGTGCCGGCGCAGTGCCTGCCACGCCGCGTCGGACGGCAACGATCGTTCGAATCGCTCGGCCATCGGGAACTCGTGGCGGCTCGCCACGCCGGCGATCTGCTCGATGCCGAGGCGGCCGTCGCCCATGCCGTGGGTGTGGTCGATGACCAGCCAGTGGCCGCACACCAGCACCTCCAGCCGGGGCAGCGGTTCGGGGCGGTTGCGCAGGTGCGTCATGAGGTCGCCGACCGGCAGATCGGCGAGGTCGGGGCGCTCGACGACCCGCGGCAGGGTCGCCACGTCGTGGGCCCAGCTCGCCGACGCCGGATCAGGGACGAGACTCAGTCTCGACGTCGGTGTCCACGCCCGGGTCAGCCGGGTCCGGATGACCTCGATGTCCAGCGGTGCCATCGGACCGGTCACCGAGATCGTCCGGGAGGTGGCCAACGCACGGTCGAGGACGGACGCGCGCCGGCGGCCGGACGTCCCGGTGGTCCTAGAGCGCGGCATCGACGACCTCGCGCATCTCGTCGCGGAACCGTTCGCGCCGGAATCGCTCGGCCCAGGACCGGATCTCGGAGCGGTCGAAGTCGTCGACGGCGAAGTCGCGCAGCGCGGCCGCCAGACGTTCGACGATCTCGTCGTCGGTGCCGGGGTCGATGAGCCGGCCGGTCGATCCGGGCACGACGGTGTCGAGCGCACCGCCCTCCCCGAGGGCGATGACGGGGGTGCCGGTGGCCATCGCCTCGACGGGCACGATGCCGAAGTCCTCGATACCCGGCATCAGGACGGCCTTCGCGCTGCGATGCAGGTTCAGCAGCGTGTCGTGCGGCACGCGGCCGAGGAACGTCGTCTTCGGCCCGGCGAGTTCCCGGCACTGGTCCATCGCCCGGCCGTCACCGGCGACGACGAGCCGGACGTCGGCGCGGGCGGCCGCCGCGATGGCGAGGTCGGGCCGCTTGTACGGGACCAGCCGACCGGCCAGGAGGTAGAAGTCCTCGCGTGGCACCGCGGGATCGGGGGTGAAACCGTCGAGGTCGACCGGCGGGTGCACGACGACCGACTCGCGTCCCCACTGCTGGCGGATGCGCTCGGCGACCGCCGACGAGTTCGCCACGATGGTGTGCAGGCGCGGAGCGGCACCGACCTCGCAGCGCCGGGCGACCACCGACAGTGTGGACAGGATCGCCGCGCCGGCGGCGCCGCCTCCCTCGCCGGCCCGGAGCGACGGGTCCCAGGCCCAGCGGGCGGGACTGTGCACATAGGCGATGACCGGGGCCTGGGTCGCGTGCACGGCCTGGGTGGCGAAGGCGTGGTGGCTGGTGACGACCGCGTCGGCATCCTGTAGCGGCATCCGCCGGAAGGCGAGCGGCATCAGTGGGAGCAGCGGCGCGTAGCTGCGCTCACCCAGCAGACGGTAGGCGCGATTGAGCGACGAGGTGATCGGCGGTTCGGTCAACCCGGCCGGGATACCGGCGGGCCGGGCGATCGGCGCGTGCACCTCGACGTGTGGCCACGTCGCGGCCAGCTGTTCGACGACGTGCTCGGATCCGGCTATCTCCGTGAGTCGTTCGTGGACGACGGCGATGCGGTCACCGGGCATTGCTGCCCACATCTCCCGGTGCGGCCCGGAACCGGTCCGGATCGACCGGGTTGGTTCCGGGATCGTCGTGCGCTGCAGCAGGTGTCATGGGTGTGGCGGCCTCGGTTCTCGGTGCGGCTGTGTCCCCGGCGCTCTCGACCCCGGCACTGTCGTCGGGGACCACGTCGGCGGGGCTGGACAAGGCAGGCGCGGGAGGCTGCTTCCCCGTGCGCTGCACGATCAGATGTCGAGTCGCCCCGATGGTCGCGAGCTGGGACAGGGCCTGCTCGGCGGCCTTGCGGTCGCGTCCCGACGACGACACGACGACGACCGCGAGCGCGAGGTCTCCCGGATCGACACGCTGCCACCAGGCCTCGGTGATGGAGTGCCGGGCGACGCGCAGACGATGTCCGTTCAGCGCGTCGTCCGTGGGCGGGACGAGGTCGCCGATCAGGCGATCGGCGTCGACGTGCTCACCGGTGAGGATCACCGCGGTCTGGGCGCGGCGATGGCGTTGCGCGAACGCGGGCAGCAGGGTCGACGGCAACGCCGGTTCGCCGCGCCGTCCGTAGGTGAGCTGCGCGCCGTACCGGTGCGCGACGCGGCGGGCCCAGATCGGATTCGGTCTGCGACCGACCCGCCCGCGGAACAGTACGAGCAGCTCGGCCGCGACGATCGTCGCGGCGATACCGGCGACCGCGGCCTCCTGGGCGGGCTTGGGGGCGACGGGGACCTCGCTCACCGACGGCGCCGCCAGGATCGTGAGCGTGTCCGACGACGAGTTCTGCAGGCGGGTCAGCTGCGAGTCGAGATCGGCGAGGGTGGCGTCGGACTCCACCTTCGCGTCACTGCGGTCGGGCAGCGCGCGGTTGCGGACCCGCTCGGCGGTCACCTGCGCGCGCAGCTGATCGATCTGCCGGGTGATGTCACGGGCATGCGTGGACAGGGATGCGGCCGAGATGGCGGTGACCATCGCGCGGACGACGTCCTCGGCCTGCTCGCTCGTCGGCGCCGTGGCGGTGAAGTCCATCAGCGTGGGTGCGGTGCCCGGGGTCGTGGTGACATGCGAACTCAACTCGCTTGTGCTCCACCCGGTGTCGACCTGGGTCAGCACCTGCCGCAGCACGTTCTCGTCGGTGGACAGCGCCACGAACGGGGCACGCAACTGTTCGACGAAGGCGTCGCCGGGGATGATCGTGCCGGCGGGCGTGATCTCGGCGACGACCGTGGCCGAGTACTCCTCGGCGACCAGCGCGGTGCGCAGCGCGAACACCGAGGCGCCGACGAGGATGCCGATCAGGATGGCCGGGACGGCGACGCGGACGAGATCACGGAAGTGCCCGAACAGGTCGACCGAGGGCGGCGCATCGCGTCGCCCGGCGGCATCGAAGCTGGAGGTCACGCGCCTATCTCCTGTGGTGTCGGATCCCCCCGACCATCCCCGGACATTGCAGTGCTCGATCAGCTGTCAGTTCACCATAACCAACGATGACCGCGACGGTGGTCGAGGTGAACGGGCGTGGCGTGTGTGCGACAGACGATCTCGCGTGTCACCGGTTCGCCAGCATGGTGTACGCCTGCTTCGGCGACCAGTCCCGGCGGACCAGCCCGAAGTTGTGTTCGAGGTTGTTCGGGTCGGTGCCTGCGTCTCGCAGCGAGTACACGAACAACGGCCCGAGCCAGGGCGCGTCGGTCTGGGCGCCGATGGCTATCGCGATGCTCTGCGCCTGAACGTCTTCGGTGACCGCGTTGGTGCCGGTGCCGGTCGGCGCGCCGAACTCGGTCATCCAGATCTTCTTGCCGCCGTCACCCGCGGCGACCATCACGTCGCGCATGTCCCACATCCGGGCCGCGGTGCTCCACGATGCCGCGGCGGGGTCGTTGGGCAGCGCCGGATAGGTGTAGGGATGCACACCCAGTGCGTCCAGGGATTGGTTGAACCCGCCCTGATACAGGGTGCGCACGAACGTCAACGGCGCGATGTCGCGGCCGTTGTCGGTGCCGGGCGCCAGGCCGCCGGAGATCACCGCGGCGCCCGGGACCGCCCTCTTGATGGCGGCGTACGACGCGGTGAGCAGACGCCCGTATTCGCCTGCGTTCGCGCGAGGGAGCCAGTAGTTCGCGAGGTTCGGCTCGTTCCAGATCTCCCAGACCGCTATCGAGTCGGCATACCGCTGCGCCGCGGCCGCGGCGAAGGAGGCGAAGACGTTGGGGTCGGCGGGACGGTAATGGCTGTTGCGGGGGAAGTCGGACGCGCGTGCCGCCCACAACGGGGTGTAGGTCACCAGGCCCAACGGGCACATTCCGTGGGCGACGACGGCGTTGACCACGCGATCGATGGGGGCCCAGTTGCGTTGCCCGCGCCGCGGTTCGACGACGGACCAGTCCACGTCGAGGCGGACCGACCACATCCCGAGATCCTTGGCCACCGACAGCTCTCGATTCAGATCCGCATCGGACGCGCTCAGCAGAGCGGCGCCCGGGGAGGCCGCGATCTGACGGTCGCCGCCCGCGAGTGAACATGCGGCCGGTGCGGAATGGGCGTCGCTGCGCACCCACACGATGGCGGTGAGGGTTGCGACGAGGATGCACACGTACGTGAATGCCGACCGGGTGGCCCGACCGTGCAGGGACCGTGTCATGGATGGCGCCTATCTGACGAGACGCGCCGCGCGCGTCACAGGTTCCGGTCGCGGACTTCTGCTCAGCCGGACAACAACTCGTCGAGCATACGCGGTAGGGTCGTCGACTTGTCGTGTCCGTCGGCGATCCGACGACGAGCCGCCGCGGTCAGCGAACGGCGCAGGCCGGCGTCGTCGAGGACGCGGCTGATCGCCCCGGCGAGCGCGGCGGGATCCGACGGCGGGACGAGGACCCCGGCACCGTCGCGCAGGAACTCGGTCGTGCCGCCGTGGTCGGTACCGATGACCGGTTTTCCGTAAGCCATCGCCTCGAGTACCGACAGCGGCCCGGCCTCGGGTGTCACGCTCGCGGACAGCACGACGTCCCAGCGCTGCAGCGCGGTACGCAGGTCGGTGTGACCGAGGAACCGGACGCGTCCGGCGAGGTCCGGTCCACCGGCCCGAGCATGCAGGGCGGCAACGTGATCGGCGTCGCCGGGAAAGGAGCCCCCGGCGAACTCGAGCTCGACCCCCGGCAGTCCGGCGACGGCGTCCAGCGCGATCGCGTGCCCCTTCCACGGTGTGAGCAGCGCCAGCATCCCGACGACCGGCGGGTCGTGGAGATCGGTCGACAGGGCGGTGACCGGCCAGGTCACACCGTTGTGGGCGACGACGACCGGCAGGCCGAGCTCGGCGAGGGGGACCGCCGTCGCCTCCGACACCGACACCGCCCGCCGGATCACGGGTGCGCTGATGCGGATGACCGCGCGCTGCCGGCCCGACGACAGGGTGTCGTGGACGAGCCAGGAAATCCGGCCCGCGGGTCGCGCGATGCGTGCGGCGGGGAGCGCGAACAACGAGTTGACGATCGTCGAGGTGTCCGCCGTCCGGGACACCCGGCGCAGGATCCGCCCGGCCCGGATCCAGTCGACGACGAGCCGGCCGCCGCCCGCGAGACGCGCCAGGCCGCGCTCGCCACTCAGACCGAGCGGGGGGATGACCACATGGTCCACCCCGGCCGGGAGTCGCCCGGACAATGGCCCGTCCGGGCTGACGACCCGCACCCGGTGGCCGCGGCCGACCGCCACGTCGATGAGATCGAGCATGACCTTCTCCGCCCCGGAGACCTGACCGGTGTGCGCGACGAAGACGATCGTGCGCTCGGCTGCGGGACCGCTCATCGGACCACCTTCGTGTGTCGGCCGGGTGGCGTGGTCACCGCCCGGATCAGCAGAACGGCGGGAGCGGCGACGACCAGCGCCGCGCCCGCCGAGACGACCGGCCAGGGCACGGATTCCGCGGCGGCCCAGACCCCGAGCGCGCACGCGGCGGCGGTCAGCGCGATCAGTGCGATCAGCGTGCCGAGGGGGAGGAGACCGGTGATCAGCAGCGTCCGGCCGATCACCACCCACAACGCCACCGCTGCGACGACGAAGGTGACGACGGTGGCGATCGCCGCTCCGTCGTAGGAGTAGCGCGGGATGAGGACCACGTTGAGTCCGACGTTCAGTGCCAGTCCGCCGATCGCGATCCACGGGTAGCGGTTCGCGTGGCCGGTCGACGCGAGCAGGAAGATGCCGAGGACGATGAAGGCGGTGATCGCCGCGCCCAGGACGAGGAATCGGGCGGCGTCGGCGCCGACGACGAACCGATCCCCGTACAGGAGCCCGATGATGGGTCCGGCGCTCGGCCAGAACGCGGCCACGGCGACGGCGCCACTCGCGGCGAAGACGGCGGCCGCGCTCCGGCACCGCTGCCGCAGGACCGCCGACTGGCTCGGCCAGGCGGCGACCAGCAGGGTGCTGATGGGGCCGATCGCGGCGAGGATCAGGGTGTCCATGATGTCGGAGAACTTGTACCCGATGCTGTAGATGCCGACCGCGTCGAGCGAGTCGAGCAGGCTCAGCAGCAGGACGTCGACCTTCTGCAGCGCGATGGTCAGGGCGAGGCCCAGGGCGAGCGGAAGGGCGTCGGAGAGCATCGGTTTCCAGCGCGACCAGTCGACGATCCGCGACGGTCGCAGCCCCGACGACCGGCGCATGATCCCGACGATCTTGATGATCAGCGACAGGATCTCGTTCGCGACCGGGGCGAGCACGAACACCAGCAGCGCAGGCGCGACCAGTACGGCGGCGATCGTCAGGGCCAGCTGCAACACCTGCCCCAGGCTCTCCGCGATCGCGGTGAGCAGCAGGCGGTGTCGGCTCTGGAAGATGACCGTGAGTGCCTGAGCGGGCGTGGCGAACACGACGACGAGACCGGCGACGGCGGTCGCGCGGACGACGTCGCCGGGATACTGCAGCACGATCACATAGGCGACGGCGATCAGGTAGCCGAGGACGCCGAGCACCACCCGCAGGGCGATGAAGGCCGACGACGTCTTCGCCACCTCGTCGGGATCGTCGGAGATGAGCCGGGCCATCACCGCCCGGCCGACCCCGAGGTCGGTGAAGATCGCGGTCAGACCGAGAAGGGCGAACACGAATGAGTAGGTGCCCCAGTCCTCCGGGGACAGGGTGCGCGCGATCAGAACGCTTCCGGCCCAGCCGAGAGCCGCGATCACCAGGCGACTCACCAGCATCGCGATCGTCGCCCGGGTGGCGGCCCGCGCATCCGAGGCGGGGTGCGGGCCGGGTTCGTCGGCCTGCTGATCGACCAGCACATCGGATGGCAGCGGACCGGTGACGTCCGGGCTCACGGCACCCCCGCGGCGGGTATGTCGATGCCGGACGCGCGGTAGGCCTCGACCGTGCGTCGTGCCGTGGTGTCCCAACTGAGGGCCGACGCGACCGCGGTGCCGGCGGCGACGAGCTCGCCGCGCGCGGCATCGTCACGCACGAGGGGTTCGAGGGCGCGAACCCAGTCGTCCTCGTCGTGGCCCTCGACCAGGGTCGCGCCCTTCCCGACGACCTGCGGGAGCGCGCCGACCGCACTCGCGACGACGGCGCCACCACAGGCCATCGCCTCGACCGGCGGCAGGCCGTAGCCCTCGTAGAAGGAGGCATAGGCGGTCACGGTCGCCGCGGCGTACAGCGACGGCAGGTCCTCGACGTCGACGTAGCCGAGTCCGACCGCCGATGACGGCGCATCGGGCCCCGTCGAGCCGGCTCCGCCGAGTACGCACGGAATGTCGAGGCGCCGCGCGACCGCTGCCACGAGCTCCACGTTCTTGCGTGGTTCGACCGTGCCGATCTGCATCACGAAGCGTTCCGGCAGATCGTATTTCGCCCGAACCCGGGTGATGTCGGCGGCCGACGGGGGGCGGGCCCAGTCTGCGGGCGCGAGTTCGGTGACGTACGCGTCCCGCCCGCACGTCTCGCGGATCCGTTCGGCGGTGAACTCGGAGACGGCGATCAGCACGTCGGCGCGACGAAGCGTCGTGCGGACGAGTACGGATTCGCCCGCGGCGCGGAACCTGCTCGACGCGGACGGCATCTCGAGTACCGACAGATCATGGACGGTCGCGACCGTCGTGGCCGGGCCGGCGAGCGGCAGGTCGACGTCGAGGCCGTGGAACACCCCGCCGGACCGGGTCGGCAACACGCCGAACAGCGCGCGCCGGACTCCGTCGGCGACCGGGCGCCCGACCGGGGCGATCGTCGCCGGCAGTTCGCCGACCGCGTCGGTCTGGACGACCGCGGACAACGGGGTGCCGTCCACCTGGCCCGGCATCGCCCTCAGGAGTTCGCGGATGTAGGTCTGGACCCCGCTTCCGCCGGGACGAAGTGCAAGCGCACCGTACGTGATTCGTGTTGTGCCGTCGCGCATCCAGCAGCTCCCAACAGTAACCAGAAGTAGAAGTCGAGCGGGAAGATCTCGAAGTAGGTGGCCACCAGGCACGCCACCATCGCCGCGACCATCGACGCACTGACACCCAGGACGAGGGCTCCATCCGGGTCGGGCATCCGGCGCGAGTACTGCACGCACCAGATCACCGCGGTCACGATCAGCGCCAGGAACAACCACAATCCGATCGGCCCGAGTTCGAGGAGGAGCTTCACGTAGTAGTTGTCCGGCTGATAGTTCTTGGACAATTGCTGCACGGTACCGTCGGCGCCCGCGGTGATCGTCTGTGACGTGTCGCCCTGGGCTGCCGACAGCGCGTCGGCGGCCGACCCGCTCGACGCGAGTCCGGTTCCGAGGGGGTGCGTCCAGATACTCGCGAAGATCTCACCCCACCCGGAGCCGCGCTGACTCAGGCTACTCGAGTTGAAGAACACCTTGGTGATGCTCGACGGCAGGAACGGCAGCGAGATGACGGCGACGACGCCGAGCGCGACGAGCGGGGCGAAGAGGCGGCGGAAGCGCAGTGCGGCAAGCCAGATCACTCCGACGGCGAGGCCGAGGATCGCCGCCCGAACCACCGACGTGGCCATCGTGATCGCCATGACCGGCCAACAGACGAGGAACAACTGGTTGCGTCGGCGACCGGTGTCGGACAGCGCGACCGCCCCGCCGACCAGCAGCGCGAGCATGACGAAGAGGCCGAAGCCGAAGGGCTGGTTGAACGTGCTGAAGGTACGGAACAGGGGTCCGCTCGACCGAACCTGCTCGCCGTAGGTGTAGCCGAGTTCGACCAGCCGGGCCGGGCCCAGGATCTGCTGCCCGATACCCACGATGGTGGTGAACACCCCGAGCGCCATGATGATCGAGACGAGCCGGTCGCGATCGAGCGCGTCGAACGGGGTCAGCCAGAGCGCGAGGACCACGAACAGGTAGAAGAAGGTCACCTTGACGCCGTACAACCCGATGGGCCCGTAGACGTAGAGCGCCGAGACCACCCCGAACGCGACCAGTACGGCCGCGGCCGGCCACCACGGCATCTGCAGCGGCGGCCCCGTGCGGTCGGCGGGCCGGAGGCGCCGATTGACCGTGCAGATCAGCGTGAGCGCGAGGACGCCTTCTTTCCACGCCGAGGCGATACCCGGTACCGGAGCGATGTCGAGGAGGCCGTCGAGCGGGGTGAGTGCCGCCAGGATCAGGAGCCCCCGCTGCGGACGCCGGTAGATCGCGGCGACGAAGGCTGCCGCGAGGACCAAGGCGACGAGGACCGCGACCACGACGGGGAGGTGCGCCACGCCGACCTGCCTTTCCACGTGCCCCCGTGGTCCGTTCCAGCCCCCGGGTACCCATGGTGGCACCTCGGAGGTCCGTTTGTCCGGGGCAACACGGACACATCTCGCCCCGGACCGCGCCGGACCTCCTCAGGGCGCAGGTCAGTGACCCGAGATACGACGACCTTTTCGCGGTCGGGTCCGGTCGGGACCGTATTCGGTTGTGAGAAGGCGTGGTTCCCCGAACGGCGGATCGAGGAGCTGCGGCATCCCCGTCACCGGCTGGTGCATCGGGAGCAGGGTGTAACCGTCTTCCCATGGGAGGTGGCCGTGGTCGTCAGGCCAGACGACCTGCAGTTTCGGATGGTCCGGGAACAGCAGGTTGGCCAGGAGGAGTTCGTCGTGATCGAGCTGCTCGATGAGGCGAACGGTCACGGCGACCGTCTGCAGTGGGATGTCGACCTGCGCGGCGACGAGATCCCGCCAGTCCTCTCGATGCAGCAGAGCGCCGAGTTCGTTCAGGATGTGGGTCGCGGTCAGCGGATCGACCCCGTAGATCGAGAGCTCGGGGATCGAGTGCAGGGACAGACCGGCGGTGTAGGAGTAACCGCACTCGGGCAGGATCTGCTCACCACGGGTACGGACGGTGCGCCCGTCGAACTCGGCGTCCGCCTCGCCGACCGAGGTCACCTGCCAGCCGCAGCGCCGGATGGTCTCGATGGTCGATCGGATGAGCGGATTGGGATGCCACCGGGGCAGACCTCGGATCGCGGCAGCGTGGTCTGACATGGATCGCTCCTTTGTTCGACGGGTGCGATCATCAGAACACGAGGTCCCGACAATTGTTCTCGGGCCGCCGCGGGGGAGGCGAGGCGTCAGGTGTCCGCCGTGCGCCGGATGCCGAACACGGTGAACAGGGCCGCGCACGTGGCGAACACGACGAGCAGCGCGAGCCCGATCGTGTAGCTGTGCGTGGTCGCGTCGTAGGTGGCACCCATGACCATGGGTGGGAAGAAGCCACCGAGCCCGCCGAGAGCGCCGACGATCCCGGTGACGGAACCGACCCGTTCGGCGGGCGCGGCCTGGGCGACCCAGCTGAACACCGAGCCCGAACCGAGGCCCATGCAGATCGCCATCAAGACGAAGTCGAGTCCGGCGGGTATCTCCAGCGGCGGTTTCGTGATCATCCAGACGGCGAGCACGGCGGCACCGCCACACGAGATCACGGTGATGATGCGGGGGCCGAACCGGTCCGACAGGATCCCGCCGACCGGACGCGCGACGACGGCGGCGATCGCGAACCCGGCCGTCCGGGTCCCGGCGGCCTGCAGATCGAAGTCGTACACGTCCTTGAGGTAGGTAGGCAGATAGGTGCTGAACGCGACGAAGCCGCCGAAAGCGGCCGCGTAGAGAAAGCCGAGCTGCCAGGTGACCGGGAGCTTCGCGGCGCCGACGAGCTTGGGCACCACCGAGTCGTGGGACGGAACCCAGCGGGGCGAGTCGCGCATCAACAGCCAGCAGATGACCGCGACCACGGCCAGGGACACGGCGATGATGAGGTGGGTGGCGATGTAGCCGAACCACGACACGAAGCGTGGGGTGAAGAAGGCGGACAAGGCCGTCCCGCCCATTCCGGCACCGAAGACACCGGTGGCGAAGCCCCGCCGCGACTTGTCGTACCAGGCGTTCACGAACGGGATGCCCACGGCGAACGTGGTACCACCGACGCCCAGGAAGAACCCGGCGACGAGCAGGAGCGCATAGCTGTCGAAGTGCCCGGCGGCCGCGACCAGCAACACGAACGGGATCGTGGCGACCAGCAGCACGGTGAACATGAGGCGTCCGCCGAAGCGGTCGGTCAGTGCGCCGGTGAGGATTCGGCCCAGCGACCCGACCAGGATGGGGATCGCGACGAGCACAGACTTCTGTGTCGCCGTCAGGTCGAGTTGATCGGTGTAGACCACGCCCAGCGGTCCGATGAGGTTCCACGCCCAGAAACTGATCGTGAACGCGAGCGTCGCGAGAGCGAGGTTCGTCGTCTGCGCACGCGAGCTGATGGCGGGCGTCGTGGTGTCGGTGCTCATCGATCACGATCCTTCACTCCGACGGGCGCCCACCCCGGACGGTAGGGCTGGTTACCCGGTGCGACACGTCGGTCGCGGCTGCGGTACACGATGTACGGGCGGAACAGATAATGGACCGGTGCGGTGAAGATGTGCACCAGACGGGTGAAGGGCACCATCGCGAAGAGCAGCATCCCGATCAGGATGTGCACGTGGAATCGCACGGGCGCCTCCGCCATCGCCGTCACATCGGGCTGCAGCACGAACAGCGAGCGGAACCACGGCGACACCGTCTCCCGGTAGTTCACGCCGGGGGCGTGCGGGTCGAGGGTGCCGATCAGGGTGATGTAGGTGCCCACCACCAGGGCCGTGACCAGCACCAGGTACATCGCCTTGTCGTTGCGCGTGGTGGCCATGAACACCGGGCCGACGGTGCGCCGGCGGTACACCAGCATCGCGACACCGACGAGTGTGGCGACGGCCGCGAGAATCCCGAATCCACCCGCGCCCCAGTGGTACAGGGTCTCCGACACACCGATGGCCGCGGTCCACGACTCCGGGATGAGCAACCCGATGGCATGCCCGATGATCACCACCAGGACGCCGTAGTGGAACAGCGGCGAGGCGATGCGCAGGAGGCGGGACTCGTAGAGTTCCGACGAACGAGTGGTCCAGCCGAACTTGTCGTACCGGTATCGCCACACCGTGCCCCCGATGAGCAGGCCCAGGGTCACATACGGCAGTACGCCCCAGAGGAAGATGTCCACGCGTCACCTCACGCTCGGGTCGGGTCGATCGGTAGCAGTCGGGGATCGAAGGGTTCCAGGCCCACCGTCTCCGTCGGCGCGGGTGCGCACATGGCCATCGCCGTGGCCCGGTCCGGCGGGGAGGGGCTGGGCAGGGTGGCGCACACGGCCCCCAGTGCCCCGGCATACGGTGAGCCGGCGTCGAGGAGCGCGAACCTGATCAGTTCCAGCGCCGCCCGGTGCTTCTCGAGTAGTTCGACGCCGCGGACCGGATCGGCCCGCGCACTGAACTCGAGCACGACCGGCAGATGGTCGGGCAACTCACCGTGCAGGTCGACGAGGAATCCGCTGTCGCGGTACGCCTGCTTGAACTCGCCCAGCGACGTGCCCCGACGCCGGGTGTCCCCGTCGGACCAGTACGACAGGTAGAGCGTGTGCCGCTTGGAGAGGTCGAAGAGTTCGATGTAGCTGCGGCGCAGCGTGTCCGGTTCGCCGCCGTCGAGATGATCGATGGTCTGCCGCAGCGGTTCCGTCGCGCGGGGGTCGTCCTGCTCCTCGAGAGCGGCCCGCATCAGGTCGACGCGGCCGAGTACCTCGTCGTCGGGGTAACTCAGGCACCAGGAGGCGATCAGCCGGATCACGGTGGCCGCGTTCGGCGTCCGCGGCCGGCGCGCGACGACCCGCAGGCCCCTCATCGTGCCCCCTCGCCCGGTGTCGACGACCCGCCGGGGATGCGCTCCGGGAACAGCCCCGGCGGGGCGCCGTTGCCGTCCCAGTTCAGCAGGTTCGTCCGGCCGGCCATCGTGTGCTCACCGGCCGCGGTGTCGGTGTTCTGGCGCTGCCGCAGGGCGTGGAAGGTCTCCACCGACACCGGCGCCGGCCGTCCGCTGGCCTCGCCGAAGGGGGACGAGTCGAACATGCCCGGCCCCTCGTCGTAGTCGAGTGAGCAACCCATCTCGTCGAGCTTCTCGGCCTGCTCGAGGTGGGCCGTCGGGATCACGTACCGCTCCTCGTATTTCGCGATGGCCATCAAGCGGTACATCTCGTAGATCTGTTCTTCCGTCATCCCCACCGCGGCCGGGATGGCGGCGTCGGGCTCGCGGCCCAGGGTCACGTCGCGCATGTACGAGCGCATGGCGGCCAGGCGGCGCAACACCGTGTCGATGACGACCGTGTCACCGGCGGTGAACAACTCGGCCAGGTACTCCACCGGAATCCGAAGGGCCTCGATCGCGCCGAACAGTGTTCCCGCGCCCTCGGCGTCGTGCCCCTGCTCGGTGAGCAGATCGACGATCGGTGACAGCGGGGGGACGTACCAGACCATCGGCATGGTCCGGTATTCCGGATGCAAGGGGAGCGCGACGCGATACTTCTTGGCCAGGGCGTAGACCGGCGATCGGCGCGCGGCCTCGAGCCAGTCGTCCGGGATGCCGTCGCGACGGGCGGCGGCGGCCACGTCCGGATCGTCGGGGTCGAGCATCAGATCGAGTTGCGCCTCATACAGATCGCGGTCATCGGGGACCGAGGCGGCCGCGGTCACGGCGTCGGCGTCGTAGAGGAAGATGCCCAGATAGCGGAGCCGTCCGACGCAGGTCTCCGAGCAGACGGTCGGTTGACCCACCTCGATGCGCGGATAGCACAGCGTGCACTTCTCGGCCTTGCCGGACTTGTGGTTGAAGTAGATCTTCTTGTACGGACAACCGGTGATGCACTGCCGCCAGCCGCGACAACGATCCTGGTCGACGAGCACGATGCCGTCCTCGCTGCGCTTGTAGATCGCGCCGGAGGGGCACGACGCCATGCACGACGGATTGAGGCAGTGTTCGCAGATCCGCGGGAGATAGAACATGAAGGTCTGCTCGAAGCCGAACTTGACCGCGTCCTCGGACTCGCGCCGGAGCTTCTCGACGATGGGATCGTGGTTCGCCAGTTCCGGTGCGCCGCCGAGATTGTCGTCCCAGTTGGCCGACCAGGTGACCTTGGTGTCCTTCCCGGTGAGCAGGGACTTGGGACGGGCGACCGGGAAGTCGTCGCCGAGCGGGGCGTCGATGAGCGTCTGGTAGTCGTAGGTCCAGGGTTCGTAATAGTCCTCGATGGTCGGCTGGACCGGACTCGCGAACAGGGTCAACAGCTTCCGCACGCGACCGCCTGCGCGTAACCGCAGCCTGCCGTTGCGGTTGAGGACCCAGCCACCCTGCCAGGTCTCCTGGTCCTCGTGACGTCGTGGATATCCCTGTCCGGGACGGGTTTCCACGTTGTTGAACCACACGTACTCGGTCCCGGACCGATTGGTCCAGGCCTGCTTGCAGGTCACCGAACAGGTGTGGCACCCGATGCATTTGTCGAGATTCATCACCATCCCGACCTGGGCCATGACCCGCATCAGTACGTCACCTCCTGGCTGCGTTTGCGGATGGTCGACACCATGTCGCGCTGGTTGCCGGTCGGTCCGAGATAGTTGAAGGCGTAGGACAACTGGGCGTAACCGCCGATGAGGTGCGTCGGTTTCACCAGCAGCCGCGTGGGCGAGTTGTGGATGCCGCCGCGGCGGCCCGTCGCCTCCGATTTCGGTACGTCGATCGTGCGTTCCTGGGCGTGGTGGACGTAGCAGACCCCGGCCGGCATGCGGTGACTGACGATCGCGCGGCAGACGAAGACGCCGTTGGCGTTGACGCATTCGATCCAGTCGTTGTCGGCGACGTCGATCGAGGCGGCGTCCTGGGGACTCAGCCAGGCGATCGGCCCGCCGCGGGACAGCGACAACATGAACAGGTTGTCCTGGTACTCGGAATGGATCGACCACTTGGAATGCGGCGTCATGTACCGCACCGTGATCTCCCGCGACCCGTCGGCGCCGAGCTTCGGTTCGCCGAACAGGCGGTGCATGTCCAGTGGCGGCCGGTAGATCGGGAACGACTCGCCCATGTCGATCATCCAGTCGTGGTCGAGGTAGAAGTGCATCCGTCCGGTGAGGGTGTGAAACGGCTTGAGCCGCTCGATGTTCACGGTGAACGGCGCATACCGGCGGCCCCCGGTCTCCGATCCGGACCACTCCGGCGAGGTGATGACCGGAACGGGTGCCTTCTGGGTGTCGGCGAAGCGGATTCGCTTCTCCTCCGACCCGCGGGCGAGGTCGTCGAGGCGGAAACCGACGCGTTGCTGGAGTTGTTCGAAGCCGGCGACTGCGAGTTCGCCGTTCGTGGTCCCCGACAACGTCAGGATCGCCTCGGCGAGTTTCTCGTCGGTGTCGATGGCCGGTCGTCCGTCGCCGGCGCCGCCGAGCATGACGCCGTTGGATTCGGCGAGTTTGCGCGTCTGCTCCGCCAGCGGGTAGGTCACGTTCTTGACGGTGAAACCGAGTGTGTCCGCGAGCGGACCGATGGACGCCAGCTTGTCCGCGATCGCGGTGTAATCCCGTTCCACCACACTGAAGTCGGGCATGTTCCGGCCTGGCTGTCCGGGAACGTGTCCGGCTCGCCAGTCCATGACCCGGCCGTGCGGTTGCGCAACCTCGCCGGGGGTGTCGTGCTGCAGCGGCACGCTCACGAGGTCATGACGTGTCCCGAGGTGTGTCCGAGCCAGGTCGGACAGCTTGCGTGCGAGCCGGTGGAACAGGTCGAAGTCGGACTTGGCCTCCCACGGCGGGTCGATCGCCGGGGTGAACGCGTGGACGAACGGATGCATGTCCGTCGAGGACAGGTCGTGCTTCTCGTACCAGGTCGCGGCCGGCAGGACGATGTCGGACAGCAGCGTGGTCGACGTCATCCGGAAGTCCGCGGACAGCAACAGGTCCAGCTTGCCTTCGGGGACCTCGTCATGCCACCGGATCTCGGTGGGCCGCGGGGTGTCGGGATTCTCGGTGCCCAGCACGTTGTGGTGGGTGCCGAGCAGGGTCCGGAGGAAGTACTCGTTGCCCTTCGCCG
Organism: Gordonia lacunae; assembly: GCF_002149015.1. Classification (GTDB taxonomy): domain Bacteria; phylum Actinomycetota; class Actinomycetes; order Mycobacteriales; family Mycobacteriaceae; genus Gordonia; species Gordonia lacunae. The sequence goes on from NZ_NGFO01000005.1 coordinate 144,606, forward strand.
ACGAGCCGAGCAGGTTGGACCGCCACAGGACGAGGGTGCGCGGCCAGTTCTCCGGTGCGTCAATGTCGGCGATGGCGGGTGTCAGTTCGCCGTTCTGCAGACGTTCGGCGACGAAGGCGGCGGCGTCGGTCGCCTCGCCGCGGTCCACGGCCGCGGTCGCCTCGTCGGCGACGTCGAGCGGATTGGTCGAGAACTGGGGATAGAAGGGCATCCAGCCGAGCCGCGCGGATTGGGCGATGGCGTCGGCGGTGTGCTCGTGGTCCATCGTGCCGCGCGACAGCGGAGAGGCGAGTGAGGACGTCGAGTATCCGTCGTTGCGCCATTGCCCGGTGTGCATGTACCAGTACGAGGTCCCTGTCATGGTCCGCGGCGGGCGCGTCCAGTCGAGCGCGTTGGCCAGCGAGATCCAGCCCGTGATCGGACGGCACTTCTCCTGTCCGACGTAGTGTGCCCAGCCGCCGCCGTTGCGGCCCATGCATCCGGTGAGGATGAGCAGGGACAGAATCGCCCGATACGTCGCGTCGCCGTGGAACCACTGGCAGATCCCGGCCCCCATGATGATCATCGAGCGGCCCCCGGATTCTTCGGCGTTGGCGGCGAATTCGCGGGCGACGCGGATCGCGGCCGCAGCCGGTACCCCGGTGATCTCGGCCTGCCACGCCGGTGTGTACGGCGTCGACGCGTCGTCGTAGCCACTCGGCCACTCGCCCGGCAACCCGTCCCGGGCGACGCCGTACTGCGCGAGCATCAGGTCGAAGACCGTCGTGACGAGCCGCCCGCCGATGCGCCGCGCGGGGACACCACGGTGGACCACCGCGCCGCTGCCGTCCGGGGCGTCGAAGACGGGGAAGGCGACCGTGACGAACTCGGCCGCATCGCCCATGAGTGTCAGCGCGGGTTGCGCGCCGTCGAGATCGAGATTCCATCGGCCCGCGCCGGAGTCGGCGTACCGGAACCCCATCGAACCGTTCGGCACCACCGGCTCATCGCGCGCCTCGTCCCAGAACACCGTCTTCCAGACATCCTCGGAGGCAGCGGGTTCCGCGCCGGGCAACTCGTCGGCGGTGGCGAACTTCCCGGGGACGAACTTCCCGGGGGCGAATCTCCCGGTGGCGTCGGTGCCGGTCGAGTCGCCGTCCGGTCCCCCAGGTTCCTCGTCCAGATGGATCAAGAACGGGAGGTCGGTGTAGCGGCGCACGTAGTCGTCGAAGAACCCGGTCGAGCGCTGCACGAAGAACTCGCTGAGGATGACGTGGCCCATCGCCATCGCGAGGGCGCCGTCGGTGCCGGCCTGCGCGGGCAGCCATTCGTCGGCGAACTTGGTGTTGTCGGCATAGTCCGGGCTGACCGAGACCACCTTGGTGCCGCGATAGCGCACCTCGGCCATCCAGTGCGCGTCCGGGGTCCGGGTCACCGGGACGTTGGAACCCCACATCATCAGGTAGGTCGCATCCCACCAGTCCCCGGACTCGGGGACGTCGGTCTGGTCGCCGAACACCTGCGGACTGGCCACCGGGAGATCGGCGTACCAGTCGTAGAACGACGTCATCACGCCGCCGATCAGCTGGATGAACCTGGTGCCGACACAGTGGCTGACCATCGACATCGCCGGGATCGGCGAGAATCCCGCGCATCGGTCGGGGCCATGGGTCTTGATCGTGTGGACGTGCGCGGCCGCGGCCATCTCGATGGCCTCGTCCCAGGAGACGCGGACGAGTCCGCCCTTGCCTCGTGCTCGCTGGTACGAGCGCCGGCGCAAGGGGTCTCCGACGACGTCGGCCCAGGCCAGGACGGGATCGCCGAGCCGGCCCTTGGCCTCGCGGAACATCTCCACCAGGACGCCGCGCGCATAGGGGTGCCGGACCCGGGTGGGGGAGTAGGTGTACCACGAGAAGGCCGCGCCACGCGGGCATCCGCGGGGTTCGTACTCAGGCCGGTCCGGACCCACCGAGGGGTAGTCGGTCTCCTGGGTCTCCCAGGTGATGATCCCGTCCTTGACATAGACCTTCCACGAGCAGGAACCCGTGCAGTTCACCCCGTGCGTGGAGCGCACGATCTTGTCGTGACTCCACCGATCGCGGTAGAACACGTCACCCGCACGACCGCCGTCCCGGAAAACGACGCGACGGTCGTCGGTCTCGTCCCAACGGGTGAAGAATCTGCCGATGTCCAACAGTGCGGTGGCTGCAGAACCCTGTACATCTTCTGACCGGGCCATGTGCGACACCATACGGAGGGTCGGCCATTCTTTCGTCCCGAATCGCGAACTCGATCAGATAGGAAAAGTGTTTATCCGGAATACACCCGCCGATCATTCGACAATGGGATTCAGGCCGCTCGGATCAGCGGGTCGCCACGGTCAGCAGGATGGCCGAGTCCTCTTGTGCCGTCAGGCCATGTCGTGTCGACGGTATCGTCACGAGATCGCCTTCGGCGCCCTCCCAGCGGATGTCGGGGCCGCCACTTGCCGAGGTCAGGACGACGCTACCGCGCAGGACCTGCAGCGTGGCCTCGGTGGGACTGTCGTGATCGGACAGTGCCGCACCCGCGACCAGGGCGATCACCGTCTGCCTCAGGTGGCGAGAAGAGTTGCCGTGCAACGTATGCGAGGCCCGTCGGCTCGACGCCTCGCGCGCCGAGGAGAGGAGCTGGTCGACGAGGTCGGGCAGGTGAGTCGAATTCACGTGTACCACCATGGCATCGCGACAGGACGTCGATGCGGTGTTCGGAGGATTCGAGTCCGGTTCGTTGTCCGCTCTCCGACCCGGTTGCGGGCGATCCGAGGAAATAGATCACACAATCATTGCGGAAATCGGCTCACAAAGTCGCCGTCGTCGTTTCCGAAATACCGAATGAGACGTTCTCCCGAATGCGTTTCGCTTGTCCTCGACAAGTGCGCAAGCGATGTCAACCGGTCAGCATGCGGAAGAGGCGGTCGGAGTCGCCTTCGGCCTCCGGCCATCCGTAGTTGCCGCCCGGGCGGATCAGATCGAGTTCGTCGCGGCCGACCCGGAGGATCTTGCCGTTCAGCGAGTCGACGTCCTCGGCGACCTCGGGCACGGCGGCGTCCCCGACCGCGACGAACAGGCTCCCGTCCGGACCGAAGGCCAGGGCACCGCCGTGATGGTTGTACGCCGCGTCGAGTCCGGTGATCAGGGATCGTGGACGGGCGAGCCGGCTGCCGTCGAAGTCCAGGCGTACCAACCGGTTGTCGGTGGCGGTCGTGTAGTAGACGAACACCGCGGTCTCATCGCCCGGCGCCATGGCGATGCCCTGCAACCCGCCCTCACCCCGTGGGGCGGCGTCACCGAACTCGCCGGCGTGGGTACGGATGACCCCGATCCGCCGCCGGGAGCGGCCGCGGACTCCTCGTCGCGGGAGCAGCCGGCCAGTAGCGTGGTGCCGGTGACCCCGAGGAGTCCTGATCTGAGCCGCCGACCGGCGCCGATTTGGGTCTACGCTGCGGATTCTCTACACTAGACCGGTTGCCTGTGCACCTCAGGTGTCCGGGACACAACTGAATAGTCTCCGGTGCCGGCGAAAAGCCAAGGGCATCGGCGGCGAGAACCTCAGAGACAACTATCCACTTCGTGGAAGGCCCACCGCAGGTCACGGGATTTTCCCGGCGTCAGGCGCTGTATGGGAACCGCTACGAGAAAGGTTGACGGTCACCCATGACCATGACTGACCCGATCGCAGACTTCTTGACGCGTCTGCGTAACGCCAACTCGGCGTACCACGACGAGGTGACACTGCCCTCGTCGAAGATCAAGGTGAACATCGCCGAGATCCTCAAGCGCGAGGGCTACATCACCGACTACCGCACCGAAGACGCGGAGGTCGGGAAGAACCTCGTCGTCTCCCTGAAGTACGGCCCGAGTCGTGAGCGCTCCATCGCCGGACTGCGCCGCGTCTCCAAGCCCGGACTCCGGGTCTATGCAAAGTCCACCAACCTGCCCAAGGTTCTGGGCGGCCTCGGCGTGGCCATCATCTCCACGTCGTCGGGCCTGCTCACCGATCGCCAGGCAGCCAACCAGGGCGTGGGCGGCGAAGTCCTCGCCTACGTCTGGTAGGGGAGGTAACAACACATGTCGCGTATCGGAAAGAACCCCATCGAGATCCCCGCGGGCGTGGACGTCACCATCGACGGCCAGAACGTCACCGTGAAGGGCCCCAAGGGTGAGCTCTCGCTCACCATCTCCGAGCCCATCGCGGTCGCCAAGGAGGACAACTCCATCGTCGTGACCCGCCCCAACGACGAGCGTCGCAGCCGCGCGCTGCACGGCCTGAGCCGTTCGCTCGTGAACAACCTCGTCGTGGGCGTCACGCAGGGCTACACCAAGAAGATGGAGATCTTCGGTGTCGGCTACCGCGTGCAGGCCAAGGGCAGCGACCTCGAGTTCGCGCTCGGTTACAGCCATCCCGTGCCGATCGAGGCCCCGGCGGGCATCACGTTCGCCGTGGAGTCCCCGACGAAGTTCTCGGTCTCGGGTATCGACAAGCAGCAAGTCGGCGAGATCTCGGCGGTCATCCGCCGCCTGCGTCGTCCGGACCCCTACAAGGGCAAGGGCATTCGCTACGAGGGTGAGCAGATCCGTCGCAAGGTCGGAAAGACGGGTAAGTAAGCCATGAGTGAGACAGCTACCAAGACAGTTCGCAAGCCCGTCGGCAAGGACGTGTCGACGCGTCGTCGCAAGGCGACCACCAACCGACACTTCCGCCTCCGCAAGAAGGTCAGCGGAACCCCGGCTCGTCCGCGTCTCGCGGTCAAGCGCAGCTCGCGCCACATCCACGTCCAGCTCATCGACGACCTGGCCGGCAAGACGCTGGCCGCGGCCTCGTCGATCGAGGCCGACGTGCGTGCGGCCGGCGGCGACAAGTCGGCCCAGGCCCGCAAGGTCGGCGAGCTCATCGCCGCCCGCGCCAAGGCTGCCGGCGTCGACGCCGTCGTGTTCGACCGTGGCGGCAAGGACTACCACGGCCGGATCGCAGCGCTCGCCGATGCCGCCCGCGAGGGAGGCCTTGCCTTCTGATGAGCACAAGCCTGATGACAATCTTCACCAGCATTACCCACATGACCGGAGGGAACCTCTGATGCCCGGACGTCAGCGTGACGGCGGAAACGGACCCGCCGGTAACGACAACAACCAGAACAACGCAGGCGGCGGCAACGACCGTCGTGGCGGCGGTGGCCGTGGCGACCGTCGCGATCGCGGCGGCCGCGACCAGGACCGCAACCAGCTCGAGCGCGTGGTGACCATCAACCGCGTCTCGAAGGTGGTCAAGGGTGGACGTCGGTTCTCGTTCACCGCTCTCGTGGTCGTCGGTGACGGCCAGGGCATGGTCGGCGTCGGCTACGGCAAGGCCAAGGAAGTTCCGGCCGCGATCCAGAAGGGCGTCGAAGAGGCTCGCAAGAACTTCTTCCGCGTCCCGATGATCGGTGCCACCGTGACCCACCCGGTTCAGGGTGAGGCCGCTGCCGGTGTCGTCATGCTGCGCCCGGCCAGCCCCGGTACCGGTGTCATCGCCGGTGGCGCGGTGCGTGCCGTGCTCGAGTGCGCGGGCGTCCACGACGTCCTCGCCAAGAGCCTCGGCTCGGACAACGCCATCAACGTCGTGCACGCCACCGTCGCGGCTCTCAAGATGCTGCAGCGTCCCGAAGAGGTCGCAGCCCGCCGTGGTCTGCCGATCGAGGACGTCGCTCCGGCCGGTATGCTCCGCGCTCGCGCAGGACAGGGGGTCTGATCATGGCTCAGCTGAAGATCACCCAGGTCAAGGGCACCATCGGTACCAAGAGCAACCAGCGTGACAGCCTGCGGACCCTCGGACTCCGGGGTATCCGCCAGACCGTCACCCGCGAGGACACGCCGATCAACCGCGGCCTCATCAACGCGGTTCGTCACCTCGTGACAGTCGAAGAGGTTCAAGCATGACCATCAAACTCCATCACCTTCGCCCCGCTCCGGGGTCGAAGACCGACAAGACCCGCGTGGGTCGCGGTGAGGGGTCCAAGGGTAAGACCGCCGGTCGCGGCACCAAGGGCACCAAGGCACGCAAGAACGTGCCCGCCGGCTTCGAGGGTGGCCAGATGCCGATCCACATGCGGCTGCCGAAGCTGAAGGGCTTCACCAACCGCAACCGGATCGAGTACCAGGTCGTCAACGTGGGCGACATCGCCCGCCTGTTCCCGCAGGGCGGCACCATCGGCGTCGACGAGCTCGTCGCGGCCGGCGCCGTTCGCAAGAACAAGCTGGTGAAGGTTCTCGGCGACGGCGACCTGTCGGTCAAGGTCGACATCACCGCCGACAAGTTCACCGCTTCCGCCAAGGAAAAGATCGCCGCTGCCGGCGGCAGCGTCACCGAACTCTGACGGACACACACCGCGGTCGGGCGGCAGCATCGCTGCCGCCCGACCGGGGCGTTTCGGTGTGACTGTTAGAGTCTCAGACGTTGTCCGCCGGACACACCCAAGATCGCCGCATCCCGAAAGATCATCGTCGATTGCCGAGCACACGGGGACCGGGTCGCCTCGACCCGGGACGTACGCCTCGCGTGGTCGTTCCTAGGAGGAGTTAGTGCTTTCCCCCCTCTTCGCGGCCATTCGGACGCCGGACCTGAGGAAGAAGATCCTCTTCGTTCTCGGCATCATCGTCCTGTATCGGCTGGGTGCGACGGTCCCGTCCCCGGGCGTCGACTATCAGGCCGTTCGGGCGTGTCTCGACGAGGTCTCGTCCGGTGAGTCGAGCTCGGTCTACTCCCTGATCAACCTGTTCTCCGGCGGCGCGCTGCTCCAGCTGTCGGTGTTCGCGATCGGCATCATGCCGTACATCACCGCGGCGATCATCGTGCAGCTGCTCACCGTGGTCATCCCGCGGTTCGAGCAACTCCGCAAGGAGGGGCAGGCCGGACAGGCCAAGATGACGCAGTACACGCGCTATCTGGCTGTCGCTCTGGCGCTGTTGCAGTCGACCGGAATCGTGGCCCTGGCCGATCGCGGCCAACTCCTCCCGCAGTCCTGTGCGACCAGCGGCGAGGTCCTCAACGACTCGAGCATCTTCGGTCTCTCGATCATCGTGCTCGTCATGACCGCAGGCGCCTGTGTCGTCATGTGGTTCGGCGAGCTCATCACCGAGCGCGGCATCGGCAACGGCATGTCGCTGCTGATCTTCGCCGGCATCGCCGCCCGCATCCCGGCCGAGGGTCGCACCATCCTCAACAGCCGCGGCGGACTCGTCTTCGCCCTGGTGTGTGTCGCCGCACTGATCATCGTCGCCGGCGTCGTGTTCATCGAGCAGGGCCAGCGACGCATTCCGGTCCAGTACGCCAAGCGCATGGTCGGCCGGAAGATGTACGGCGGGTCGTCGACCTACCTGCCGCTGAAGGTCAACCAGGCCGGCGTCATCCCGGTGATCTTCGCCTCGTCGCTGTTGTACCTGCCGCAGCTGATCGTCGAACTCACGCGTAATCCCGATGGGACGCAGTCGACCTGGCAGGAGTACGTCACCAGGTATCTGACCGATCCCAGCAACGGTGTCTACATCGCCGTCTACTTCCTGATGATCATCTTCTTCACGTACTTCTACGTGGCGGTGACGTTCAATCCGGAGGAACGCGCCGACGAGATGAAGAAGTACGGTGGGTTCATCCCGGGCATCCGTCCGGGAGCGCCGACCGCCGAGTATCTCGGATACGTGCTCAGTCGCATCACTCTGCCGGGCTCGATCTACCTCGGTATCATCGCGGTACTCCCGAACCTGTTCCTCGAGATCGGCAACAGCGGCAACGTCCAGAACCTGCCGTTCGGTGGTACGGCCGTGCTGATCATGGTCGGCGTGGGTCTGGACACGATGAAGCAGATCAACAGTCAGTTGATGCAACGCAAGTACGAAGGATTCCTGAAGTGAGACTTGTCATTCTCGGCCCGCCCGGAGCAGGCAAAGGCACCCAGGCGGAACTCTTGAGCGAAGCACTCGGGATCCCCCACATCTCGACCGGCGACCTCTTCCGCGCCAACATCTCCCAGGGCACTGCCGTGGGCGTGGAGGCCAAGAAGTACCTCGACGCCGGCAATCTCGTCCCGTCCGAGATCACCGTGGACATGGTTCGTGCCCGCGTCGGTGAGCCGGACGCGTCGAAGGGGTTCATCCTCGACGGTTTCCCACGTTCGACCGAGCAGGCCGACGCACTCAACGACATCCTGGCGAACCTCGACGCCTCGCTCGACGCGGTGCTCTCGTTCGTCGTCGACACCGATGTCGTCGTGGAGCGCATGCTGGCGCGTGGTCGCGCCGACGACACCGAAGAGGTCATCCGCAACCGGATGGACGTCTACACACGGGAGACCGCGCCGTTGCTCGCCTACTACGGCGACCAGGTCAAGACCATCGACGCGGTCGGTGACATCCAGGGCGTTCATCAGCGCGTCCTGAGCGCCCTCGGCGCCGGCGTCTCCTGACCGGCGTCATCTGACCACCGAGAAATCGCTGTTGACGCATGGGTTTTCGTAAGCGCAAGCGCGTCGTTCCGTTCCGCAGTGCGGGCGAGCTCGACGCCATGGCTGCTGCCGGCGCGGTCGTCGGGGCCGCGCTGGTAGCGGTACGCGCAGCGGCGAAGCCGGGCGTGAGCACGCTCGACCTCGACGAGGTCGCCGAGTCGGTGATCCGGGGGGCCGGTGCGGTGCCGTCGTTCAAGGGCTACCACGGCTTTCCCGGCTCCATCTGCAGCTCAGTGAACGACGTGGTCGTCCACGGCATCCCGTCTGCCGATGTGGTTCTCGCCGACGGTGATCTCGTGTCGATCGACTGCGGTGCGATCCTCGACGGATGGCACGGCGACTCCGCCTGGACCTTCGGGGTCGGGACCCTGTCCACCGCCGACGAAGAACTGTCCGAGGCGACCCGGCTCTCGATGGAGGCGGGTATCGCGGCCATGGTCGACGGTGCGCGTCTCACCGACATCTCCCACGCCATCGAACTCGGTACCCGCGCGGCGGAGAAGAAGTTCGGTCGTTCTTTCGGCATCGTCGACGGTTACGGCGGCCACGGCATCGGCCGTGAGATGCACATGGACCCGTTCCTGGCCAACGAGGGTGAGCCGGGGAAGGGGCCGACGCTCGTGATCGGTTCCACTCTCGCCATCGAACCGATGTTGACGCTCGGCACGACGGAGACCACCGTTCTCGACGACGACTGGACCGTAGTCACCGACGACGGGTCCCGCTCCGCCCATTGGGAACACACCGTCGCGGTCACCGCCGATGGCCCTCGGATTCTGACCACTCGTCCGGCGTGAGCCTTACCGCCGGTGCCGGTCGAGCGCCGGCCGGTCAGACTTGACCACTACGCAGGACAGGTCACGTCCTCCTCCGGCATGGTGCCGTCAACCAGATAATCGGTGATGACGTCCTGGGCGCATACGTTCTTTCCGAGTGCGTAGACGCCGTGGCCACTACCGTCGACGCTGAGCAGGCGCGATCGCTCGCCGAACTTCTCGTTGATGCGCTCCCCGTTGACGTGTGGCGTGACTGGATCGCGCTGATGCTGCGCGACAAGAACATTGGTCGGTCCCTCGTCGTCGACGGCCGCTGGTTCCTCGGTTCGGTCGATCTGCCAGTACGCGCATGGCATGATGTTGGCCGGCGCGGCACCATACAGTGGGTACTTCTTGCGGTCGTCCTCGACGGCTTGTTTGTACACCTCGGGGTCACTAGGCCATTCGACATCGTTACACGTCACCGCCAGGAACACCGACCAACTGTTGTCCGAGCCAACAGCGGCCGCGCTGATGGCCAACGGGGCGTCGTTGGGTGCACCGTCGCGCATGGCGATCCAGTTCTGGGCTGTCGCGTCGTAAGAGGACGGGTTGTAGAGAGAGACGAACATGCCCAAACGGAACGTGCGACCGTCGATTCCGTCGACGGGGCTCCGATCGAGTTTGTCCGCGATCGCGAAATACGTATCGCGCACCGCCTCGGGTGTGTTGCCCAGACCGTAGTGGGAGTCTCGATCGGCTGCCCACCGTGCGAAGTCCGGGAATGTGTCCTCCATTCCGCGCGCGTACCTACGCATACCGGCCTGGTCGAGGTGGGTGTCACCGATGTTGCTGTCCAGCACGATTCGGTCGGTGGCGTCCGGGAACATCGATGCGTAGGCGGCGCCGAGTGCTGAGCCGTAGGAGTAGCCGAGGTAGTTGCCCTTCTGCTCGCCCAGTGCAGCGCGGATCCGGTCGAGATCGCGCGCGATGTTCGCCGTCGTGACGTGCCGCATGCGGCCATCGTTGTTGTCTGAGCACCGATTGGCCACCGCCTCAGCGGTTCTCACCTGCTCCGCGAATGCAGCGTCGTCGAAGGCGAACGGCGGGATCGACCCGTAGTATTGGACGTCGGATGAGAAGCCGCAACTGATCGGCGACGAATGCCCGACGCCCCTTGTGTCCATTCCGATGAGGTCGTAGGTGTCGAGCAATTCCGGTGCGATGCCCTGCTGTGTCAGGAACACCGGCTGGTTTAGCCCGGAGCCGCCGGGGCCGCCCGGATTCAACATGAGTGAGCCACGTCGCGCTTCCGGATTCTTCGATGGCAGGCGCGAGATCGTCAGATCGATCTGGTCGCCCTCGGCATCGCGGTAATCAAGTGGCACCTGGACAACGGCGCACTGTAGTCGCGGGGGTCCGGCTCCGGGGTTCTCGACGCCGTCGGGGCACGGCGACCACTGGAGCGGCGTTTGGCTTGGGGGCTGTGCGCTTCCGAGCGGAGGAGCATGGGCGGATGTCATTGAGCACCCGACGACAAGAAGACCTGTCGCCGCGATCGAGGACACTAGTCTAGTTCGCATTGTGTTGGTTGCCTTTCTATTGAGCGGGTCACGTGCCGACTGCGTCGAGCAGCCAGTGGTATCGGAGGCGGAGTGCACGCTCGAAGCTGCCGGCCACCGCACCGATGCCGACAGCCACGTTGAGCCAGAGTGGTAGTCGCACGGGAGATGTGAAAACCCCGATGGACTCCGCGATCGGTGGGATCTGGGAGATTGGTTCGGCGACCTGCAGGATGAGGAGTGCGACGCCGAAGATCAGGAAGGTCACCGAGAGAACGGCGAGGAGCCGGCTGGTGAGTGGGTGGTTCGTCGCCAGTCGAGCGCGACGTCCCTCTGCCGATGCGCGGTCGGGGCTCAGCTGCCGTTCGTGGCCGTTGTCGGCGACGAAGTGGCATCGTTTGATGCCGGACCCGCTCATCGCCACCTGGATCGCGCCGCCGTCGACGGGAAACGTGGCGGGAAGCCGCGAAACCGCGATCTGTTTGTCTGCGCGATAGAGGTCCGCTGTGACCTCGCCCGAACTCTGGTTCTGCCAGTGCCTGATGTCGACGGCGTAGACCTCGTCGAGCCGGAAGAGCGCGCGACCGGGGAGTTGCCACCATCGAAACCGCTGGAGTGGGCGGCCGTCACCAGCTGTCATCCGTTTGGCCATGCGTTGTTGCTTCCACGAGTGGAACACGGCGTATTGCTCCTTTTCACAGCACTAGCACGCTGTACTATTAGACGGTCGAAACACGCTAGCACACCGTGCTAGTACGGTGTGCTAGTGGAGTTGGTGGCGGGTGGCCATTTCGGATGCACCTGGTTAGGGAAAGGGTGACGATGGCGGAGAAGGCGGAGCTGGATTCCAGGGCCAAGGTGCTGATCGCTGCGTGCGAGATGATCGGTGAAGATCCGGCGTCGACGCTGAGTGTGCGGGCGGTGGCGTCGCGCGCAGGTGTGAGCATGGGTTCGCTGCGACATCACTTTCCCACGCAGCGCGCCCTGCGTGATGCGGTTCTGCGGACCATCTACGACGTGGCGACCTCAGGCGACGACGTGATCTATGACCGGTCGGTGCCGGCGCGTGATCGACTTGTGCAGTGCCTGCGGCAAGTGCTTGCGCCAACCGCAGGGGATGAGGCGCGGAAAGGGTGGATCAAGATCTTCGACGCGTTCATCGCCCCCGAGCCGACCGAGGAGACGCGCTCGGCATACCGCGCCATGGTCGCCGAAGGGACTCGTCGGATGGAGCATTGGCTGACGGTTCTGAGCGACGAGGGTGCGCTGGTCGACGGTGACGTGACGCAACAGGCGAGCTACCTGAACGCCGTCGTCAACGGGGTGTCGATCGAGCGGGCTCTGCCGGCTGACTTGTCGATCCTCGAGAGCGAGAACGCCGTTCTGTACCTGGCTGTTGACGCACTTGTGAAGTCCGTCGAATAGTACGCAGGCGTGGTCAGTTTTGCGCGAGGAGTTCGGCGAGACACGCTTCGACGGGGGTGTACACCTGGCCTGGCTTGAGTGGTCGGATGACGATGGGCCGGTAGTCGATGATCGGCCACACGAGGAGTGGGTCGGGGCGTGCTTCTGCGCCGGACATGTTGCGTCCGTGGATCTCTCGCCGCACCTGTTCGAGGTGGGCCGTCAGCCGCGTGGGTATGTCGGGTCGGCGGTTGAGGTGTTCGGGGTTGGGTGGTGCGCCGGGTTCGGCGTTGAGTCGCCAGACGCAGCGGCCTTCGTCGGTGCCGGACCGTGCGATGCGGGTGGTGTACTGGCCCAGTTTCGGGCCGACCATCCGGTTGTGTCGTGGGCAGGCGGGGGCGAGGTCGTCGATGTCGGTGAGTCCACCTTTGGCCCAGTCCTTGTGGGCGTGGTGGAGTTCGACGTGGGTGGCGGGTTGATCGCACCCGGGAGCGGAGCACACTTCGCCGTCGGGGCGGGCGAAGGAGACGAGGCGTTGTTCGCGGGTGGCGAGACGCTTGCCGCGTCCGAAGTGCAGGGGCACGGCGGTGTGATCTTTGAAGATCGCCAGCCACGGTTGGACGTCGGCGGCGAGCGCGATCAGGTCGGGGATGGGTAGCAGGGTGCCGGTGGCGGTGGTGGCGAGTCCGGCTTCGCGGATGAGGTCGGCGAGGTCGGCTTTGATGATCAACTGGACGGGCAGGCCGCGATGGGATTTCCCGAGCAACCCGTCGTCGAGGACTGCTTTGAGTAGGGCGTTGAGTGCGTCGTGGTTGATCTGGGCCGGTGTGCGGTCGTCCCGGTCGGCTGCGGCGGCGAGTTGTTCGGGGTCGGCGTCCTCGACCGACCCGGTCGGCGAATCAGGATCGTTGGGGTTGTTCATGCCGGGTGTGGCCCACACCGCCAACAGCATGGTCACCCGGGCAGCGAGTTCGGGGGTGAGGGTGCCGGTCATCTTCGCGGTGCCGTCGGCGCGTTGCCGGTTGACCCACAGGTTGCGGCGGCGCTTTCGTTCGGTGTCGTCGGTGAGGGTGCCGTCCGGATCGAGGTGGGCGAGGAGCCGCGCACCGAGTTGGGTGATGTCGGCGGGGGTGTGGGCTTCGGCGATCTCGGTCATCTGACGTTCGGCGGCGACTTTCACGTCGTGGTCGACGGTGCCCGGGATGCGGTCGAGGACATCGAGGGCGGCCTGGACGTGGGCGGTGCCCACTGTGCCTTGGGCGAAAGCCTCTGCGAGGCAGGGGTGTTCGGGTGGGAGCTTTTCGCCGCCGAGGCTGGTGCGGGTGGCGGTGGCGTCCATCTGCTTGCGGCGACGCACCGGGTTGGAGATCCGTAGGCGGTGGGTCATGAATTGCGTGAGGGTTCGGCAGCCGGTTGTGCGGGGCAGGTCGCGGGCCTCGGCGTGGTCGATCTGCCGGTCGCCGGCAACGGTCAGTCGTGTGATGGCGCGTTCGGTGGCGGCTGCGACCTCGGTGAGTTCGGCATCGGTGCACGGCGACAGGTCCACGGTCTGCAGTTCGTCAAGGAGGCGGTGAAGGTCGGCCACCAACTCGACCGCACGGGCGGGAGGTAGGTCAGGACCGACAATGGACTCGATCACTGGTGCACCCCCCCGGGTTGGCATTACGTCGAATGTGTGTTCTACAGTACTCGCGATCATTCTGTAGCGCAACGCTTCTGGGCGAGTCTATGGACGACTCATTGTGTCGGTGGTCGGTGATATGTGGCTGACGGGTGACCCTTCTCGGTTGAGCACCGGTTGGCCTCCCAGCCCATAAATGACTCGGCGCATTGCCTCGGCTTCGTTACCGTGGTCGGGTGGACTTGGCGCGAGAGATGCTGGCGTCACCGCGGGGCCGCTTCTTCTGTGCAAGCGTGGCCTTTCGGTGCACGACGGACGAACGCGTGAACCGGCATCGTTCCCCCAATTCGCTGCCGGAGGTACGGGCAGCGGTCAAAAGCGTTGACCTGGAACGTCTCGACCTGATGTCCGAGGTGGACATCCTGGACTCGCTCGGCTACGCGGTGGACTTTGCGCGGTACTGGCAGCCTCCCGATGTCGATGACATCCTCTACGCCGCACCGGAAGTCGTCGAAATGCTCGCTCCGATCGCGGAGGCGGTGCTGCGGAATCCGGCCTGCTCGTGGTGGGACGACCCGATCGACCCCGAGCACCAGCGCATGATTGCCTACCCGTTCGGGAACGAGACATTCCCGGAGTCCACCGCGCCCTATCGCAGCCAGGGGGTGGGATGGGGCGAGTGGCGTGCCCATCTCGAAGCCGGGGAGGCGCGCGCGCAGCGCCAGTACCGACGCGATCCTCATCGCGCGATCAGCGGCGAGTGGTGGTCGACGCCGTACGCAGTTGGGGTGGCGCAGACGACGCGTGCTCGGGAGGGTCTCGGCGCGCTCCAGCTCATCGCCGAGGAAGACACCTTGATCGGCGACGAGGCCCGGGTCTGGGCACTGTCGGTCGCCGAACGCGTGCGCGTGTACGAGATCAGTGCGCCCGATGACTGGGCCCGGCTCGTCGATAGATACCCACTCGAGGTGACCGCCTCGAAGCGGTGGGACTGGTACAACACCACCGGGAGTCACCAGCGGTGGTTCATGCCCGACTGGGAAGCGGTCGCCGACGACTACGACGCCGTGCACGTGAGCGTCACCGGTTACCTCGGGAGCGCCGGGATCGCCATCCCGCTCGAGACACGGGACGGTGCAACCGTGCTGGCCGGCTGGGGTCCGGACGCGACGTGGTGGCTCGACCCCGGTGCCCTCCGCATCGACGATGTACCCGTGCTGTGGCGTCGCGACGACGAGCGCTGGTTTCCGACCTCGCAAGCGTGACCGATCACCCCGATGACCATGTGGGGGCTGCCGGGCCGTCGTACCGTTGACCATGCACTCTGACGTGTCCTGGCTCACCGTCGTGCGACGGCTTCCGTTCACCGTCGCGCTCGCGGCTGCCCTGTTGATCGTCGGCGCGACAACCGGATCGCTGTGGGGTCGGGCGTCGGACAAGTCGTGGTACCGCGAGGTGGCGTTCGGGCTCCCGTCTCTTCGGGAGGGGCGGTGGTGGACGCCGGTCAGTTCCGCGTTCGTCGAACCCGGACCCTGGCTGTATCTGCTGGCGCTGGTGGCGATCATCATCGGAATGGGTTGGGCCGAGTGGCAATTGGGCACCGTGAAAGCCGTCCTGGTCGGTGTGGGTGGCCACCTGATCGCATCCCTGCTGTCGGTGTTGCTGGTGTGGTTGCTGTCCTCGGGGGTCACGTCGTGGCGCTGGGCCGAACAGCTGGCGGACTCGCGGGCCGCCGGCGTTGGAGCGCTGGTGGTGTCGGCGGTCGCGGTGGCCTCGGCCACCGTTCGTTCTCCATGGCGGCTTCGCGTCCGGGTCCTGCTGGCGGCGATCGTCTCGGTCGCGTTCCTGTTCGAGGGAACCCTGGCCTCGGTCGAGTACGTCCTCGCGGCGGTCATCATGCTGATCGTCGGCGAGAAGTTCTTCGCCACCAACGAGCGCGGCTGGGTTCCGCGTACGCGCCGCGAGGTTCGGATGCTGGGGTGTGCCGCGCTCCTCATCATCGCGGGTGCGAACCTCTTGGTGTTCCTGTTCCCGGGCAGCGGACCGCTTGGTCCGACCGACTCCGGGGACGACTCACTGTTCACGATGCTGATCGGCCTCGTGATCAACGTGCTCATCGCTGACCAGCTGCGGCGGGGTAAACGGTGGGCGTGGTGGGTGGCCGTCGTGCTCGGTGCGCTCAACGTCGTCGCGACCGTACTGGCAGTGGT
Source organism: Gordonia lacunae (assembly GCF_002149015.1). Taxonomy (GTDB): domain Bacteria; phylum Actinomycetota; class Actinomycetes; order Mycobacteriales; family Mycobacteriaceae; genus Gordonia; species Gordonia lacunae. The sequence goes on from NZ_NGFO01000005.1 coordinate 160,652, forward strand.
CCTCGTCGTGTTCACCGACGTGTCATCGGAAGGTGCGGTGACACTCGGAACCACACTCCTGTGGGTCATGGTCCTGGCCATTCTCATACCGGGCCGTTTCGCCTTCGCAGTGCCGTGGCGCGTCCGGCAGGTCGGTACCTCGGGCGAGGTGGACGATCCGGTCGGTCGCGTCGGGCAACTGCTCCGCGTGCACGGCGGCGGCACGATGTCGTGGATGACGACGTGGCCGGGCAACAGCTACCAGTTCACCGGGGATGCCGATGACCTCCACGACCAGTCCGTGGTCACCTATCGCCAGCATGTCGGCACGATGGTGGCGCTCGCCGACCCGGTGTGTGCGCCCGACCGGCTACCCGACGCCGTCGATGCCTTCGTCGAACTCGCGGAGAGCTCCGGCGCCACACCCTGCTGGTTCTCCATCGGCCCGGCGACCTCGGAGATCGTGACGCGGCGCGGATGGCTCAGTGTGCAGATCGCCGAGGACACGATCGTCGATCTGCCCGGACTGGAGTTCAAGGGCAAGCCGTGGCAGCACGTGCGGTCGGCGATGAACAAGGCCACCAAACAAGACATCTCGATGCGGATGGTCTCGCTGGCCGACGAGTCGTTCGCGGTCAGGACCCAGGTACGCGCGATCTCGGAGGAATGGGTGGGGGACAAGGGACTGCCCGAGATGGGCTTCACCCTGGGCAGTGTCGAGGAGGCGATGGACCCCGCGGTACGCGTCGCGCTCGCGGTGGATTCGTCGGGCAACGTACACGGCGTACTCTCGTGGTTGCCGGTGTTCGCGCCCGGAGGCGACATCGCGGGGTGGACACTCGACATCATGAGGCGCCGGACCGACGGATTCGGGCCGGTTGTCGAGTATCTCATCGCGTCGTCCGCGGTCGCTTTCAAAGACGAGGGCGCGCAGTTCATCTCGCTGTCCGGCGCGCCACTGGCCAGGACCGGCGAGTTCGACGCCGAGCCGCTCGACAAACTGCTCGACACCCTGGGGGCCGCACTCGAGCCGTACTACGGGTTCCGGTCGCTGCACACCTTCAAGAAGAAGTTCAATCCCCGTTACGAGCCGGTCTATCTCGCCTTCCGCGACGAATCCGATCTCCCGCGTATCGGGGTGGCCGTGTCGAGGGCATACCTGCCCGACGCCACCACGGGTCAACTGGTCCGGCTGGCGGCGTCACGAGGGGACGGCTGACCGGTTCGTCGCGGCCCGCTCGCTTTCACTCCCGGCTGTGAAGTCACCGTTCACCGGATTCGTTGCCTGAGTTCACCATCCCGTCGTCTGCCGCGGACAGACTGCGCCAGTGCCATCGGTCGACGAACATGTGCTGCCCGCAACGGGGCGGCGTCCCTGGCGGAGCTATGGGCTGTTCCTGCTGCTCGTCGTGCCGAACCTGATCCTGCTCGGCGTCTTCACCTATCGTCCACTCATCGAGAACGTCCGGATGTCGTTCTACGACTGGAACATCGCCGAACCGAGGGCGACGTTCGTCGGGATCGACAACTACCTCGAATGGTTCACTCGTGCCGATTCCCGGGTGATCGTCGCGAACACGGTGATCTTCACGGTCGCGGCGGTCGTCGGGAGCATGGTCGCGGGCCTCGCTCTCGCACTGCTGCTCGACCGTAAGCTCCGCGGCCGCAACCTGGTTCGATCGATGACGTTCGCCCCGTTCGTGTTGTCGGGAGCGGCGGTGGGCATCGCCTTCCAGTTCGTCTTCGATCCCAGCTTTGGCCTGATCAACGACTTGATGCAACGGCTGGGGATGGGGTCGGCCCCCGACTTCTACCAGCAACCGTCGTGGGCGCTCTTCATGATCACGGTGACCTACATCTGGAAGAATCTCGGTTACACCTTCGTCATCTATCTGGCTGCCCTACAGGGTAAACGGATGGATCTCGACGAGGCGGCCGCGATCGACGGTGCGCGGTGGTGGACCTACTTCCGCAAGGTGCTTCTCCCGCAGTTGCGACCCACGACCTTCTTCCTGTCGATCACCGTTCTGCTCAACTCCCTACAGGTCTTCGACATCATCAACGTGATGACCCGGGGCGGTCCGCTGGGCAACGGCACCACCACGATGGTCTATCAGGTCTACGAGGAGAGCTTCGTCAATTTCCGTGCCGGTTACGGCGCGACGGTCGCGACCGTGATGTTCGTCGTCCTGCTGGCCATCACCGTGATACAGGTGCGCATGATGGATCGGGGTGCACGGTGAGACCCGTAGCGACGAAGCCGACGGCGACAACCTCTGTGGCGACGGCGAACATGCTCACATCCAGGGGTGGGGCCACAGGCCCGAACCCGGTGCGCGGCGATCGCTCGACCATGTCACCGGCGACACGACGACGGCTGGCCGACGCCTGCGGATACGCGGCGATGGCGCTGGTCCTGATCGTGATCGCCCTGCCACTGGTATGGATTCTGCTGGCCTCGCTCAAGGACCGCTCGGAGATCTACGTGCAGCCCGCCGTGTGGTGGCCGTCGACCTGGCGTCCCGAGAACTACGTCGAGGCGACCACATCGGTCCCGTTCTGGACGTATCTGCGCAACTCCGTCATCGTGACCGGGATCCTCGGCGTGGCCAAATTCGTACTGGGCGTGCTGAGCGCCTACGGACTGGTGTTCCTTCGTTTTCCGGGAAAGAACATCGTGTTCGTCGTCATCATCGCCGCACTCATGGTGCCGAACCAGATCACCGTGATCACCAACTACGCTCTCGTGGCGCAACTCGGGTTACGGAACACCTTCATCGGCATCATCCTGCCGCTGGCCGGGGTCGCGTTCGGAACGTTCCTGATGCGCAACCACTTTCTGTCGATCCCGCCCGAGATCATCGAGGCCGCACGGATGGACGGGGCCGGTCACTTCCGGCTCCTCACCCGGGTGGTGCTCCCGCTGTCGATTCCCACGATGGTCGCGTTCGCGACCATCACCCTGGTCAACGAGTGGAACGAGTACCTCTGGCCGTTCCTGATGGCGGACGACTCCACGGTCGCCACGCTGCCCGTGGGGTTGACCCTCCTGCAGAACAGTGACGGTCTCACCAACTGGGGCCCGGTGATGGCGGCGACCGTGCTCGCGATGCTGCCGATGCTCATCCTCTTCCTGGCCCTGCAACGACACATGATCAAAGGCCTCACCTCCGGGGCGGTCAAGGGATGACGCGCCGACCGCCGGGACCGAGACCTCGGCCGGCGATCCGGACCGACCTTCCCGGAACGGGATTTCCAGAACCAGACTCCCAGAACGAGACTCACCGACAGGAGACGACACATGATCAACATGTCCCGGCGCGGATTTCTGGCCGCGTCCGCGACGGCCGCGGCGAGTGCGCTGGTGGCCGCCTGCGCCGGCAGCTCAGGGGACGGCGGTTCGGCCTCGGGCGACGCCTCGAAGCTGACGTTCTGGTCGAACCACCCGGGTAAATCCGTCGAGGTCGAGCGGGAGCTGATCTCGCGATTCGAAGCGGCGAACCCCGGTCTCTCCGTGCAACTCGTCGACGCCGGCAAGAACTACGAGGAGGCGGCGCAGAAGTTCAACGCCGCGCTGTCCGGCGGCGCGGTGCCCGACATCATGATCCTGTCCGACGTCTGGTGGTTCAACTTCGCACTGATCGGCGCGATCGCACCTCTCGACGACCTGTTCGGTCGTGCGAACGTGAACACCGCCGACTACGTCGATTCGCTGGTGGGCGACTACAAGTGGAACGGGCAGACCTGGGCGTTGCCGTATGCGCGGTCGACGCCGCTGTTCTACTACAACAAGGACGTGTGGCGCCGTGCCGGACTGCCCGACCGCGGGCCGGCGACCTGGGACGAGTTCGACGACTGGGGTCCCCGAATCCAGACCGTCGTCGGCGGTGACAAGCGCGCACACGGTTGGGGCAACGCCACCGACTACCTCGCCTGGACCTTCCAGGGGCCGACCTGGACCTTCGGCGGCGCGTACTCCGACGATTGGACACTGGAGTTCACCGAGCCGAGAACCGTTGCCGCCGCCCAGTATCTGAGCGATTCGATCAACAGCAAGCGGTACGCGAAGATCTCCAACGACATCGCCGGCGACTTCAGCGCCGGGATCATCGCATCGACCATCGCGTCGACCGGCGACCTGTCCGGGATCACCGACAACGCGGGTTTCGAGTTCGGCACGGCGTTCCTGCCTGCCCCGCAGGGGGTCTCCGGGTGCCCGACCGGCGGCGCCGGGCTTGCGGTCCCGGCCAAGCTGTCCGACGAACGGAAGGTGAACGCACTGAAGTTCATCGAGTTCATCACCAACACCGAGAACACCGCCTACTTCGCGCAGAACGTCGGTTACATGCCGGTGCGGAAGTCGGCCCAGGACGATCCGTCGATGGTCGCGTTCCTGGAGAAGAACCCGAACTTCGCCACCGCCATCGAACAGCTGCCGCGGACGCAGCCGCAGAACTACGCGCGGGTCTTCGTCCCCGGCGGAGACAAGATCATCGGCACCGGTTATGAACGGATCGGACTGCAGAACGCCGACGTCGCCTCGACGCTCGCCGACACCCAGCGGCAGATCGCGCAGATCTACGAGGCGCAGATCAAGCCGAAGCTCCCGGCATGAGCGACGACATCACCGGGACCGTCACACGATGCGGGCGGGGAGGCCGGCCGTGGCCTCGGTGACCTACGACAGCGCGACACGGCGGTTCGCCGACGGGCAACAGCCCGCGGTCGATTCCCTCGATCTGGCCGTCGACGACGGCGAGTTCATGGTGCTCGTGGGACCGTCGGGATGCGGCAAGTCCACGAGCCTGCGTATGGTCGCGGGTCTGGAGTCGGTCGAATCCGGTGCGATCCTGATCGACGACGTCGACGTCGTCGGGATGGCGCCGAAGGCCAGGGACGTGGCGATGGTCTTCCAGAACTACGCCCTGTACCCGAACATGACGGTCGCCGACAACATGGGCTTCGCGCTCCGCAACGCCGGGATGAGCAAGTCCGACACCGCGGCCCGGGTCCGCGAGGTGGCCGAGATGCTCGAGCTCACCCCGCTTCTCGGCCGCAAGCCGGCGAAACTGTCCGGCGGGCAACGGCAGCGGGTGGCGATGGGGCGGGCGATCGTGCGGCGTCCCAAGGTCTTCTGCATGGATGAGCCGCTGTCGAATCTCGACGCCAAACTGCGGGTGAGCACGCGCGCCCAGATCGCGGCGATGCAGCGCGAGCTCGCCATCACGACGCTCTACGTGACACACGACCAGGTCGAGGCGATGACCATGGGTCACCGGGTGGCGGTACTCGACTCCGGTGTGCTGCAACAGGTCGGCACCCCGCGGGAGATCTACTCGCGACCGGCGAACCTGTTCGTGGCGTCGTTCATGGGCTCGCCGCAGATGTGCCTGATCGACGGCCGGGTCGACGCGGGTGTCGTGCGGCTGGGCGGGGCCGAGGTCCGGGTTCCGTCCTCGGTGCGCTCGGCGCTGCCGTCCGCCGACGTCGTCGTCGGTCTCCGCGCCGAGTCGTGGCAGGTGTCGGCGGCGCCGCAAGCCGGGACCCTCTCGGCGACGGTCGATCTCGTCGAAGAGCTGGGGGCCGAGCAGTTCGTCTACTGCAGCGCGGACCTGCGACTGCGCGGCAGCCGCATCGTGGTGCGGGTCGACCATCGCCGGACCATCGAGGCCGGTGATGTGATCGGGCTGACCCCGGAGGTCGACGAGACGTACTGGTTCGACCCGGTCAGCGGTGTCGCGCTCGATGACCCGCGGCGTCACGACCTCAGTGCGGGACCGAGGCGATCTCGCTGACCGTGGCGCCCGTCTGGTGGGAGATCCGGTCGGGCCGCGAGTAGACCACCATCGACTCGCCGCGGGAGAAGCCGACGAGTGTGATGCCGAGGTCGTCGGCCGCGTCGGCCGCCAGTGACGACGGTGCCGACACCGCGCAGAGCATCGGGATTCCCGCCATCGCGGCCTTCTGGACGAGTTCGAAACTCGCGCGGCCGGAGACCTGCAGGATCGTGTTCGACAGCGGCAACCGGTCGGCGAGGACACCCCAGCCGATGACCTTGTCCACGGCGTTGTGCCGGCCGACGTCCTCGCGCACGGCGAGGAGCCGTCCGTCGCCGGTGAAGAGCGCGGCGGCGTGGAGACCACCGGTCTTGTCGAAGACGCTCTGCTCGGCGCGCAACCGGTCGGGCAGGTCGAGGACCGTTGCGGCGGCGACGGTCATCGTGTCGGCCTCGGGATCGTGAACGGATGCGGTGGTCACCGCGGCGATGCTGTCCTTGCCGCAGATCCCGCACGCGCTCGTGACAGCGTTGGCGCGGACCAGCTCGGGCCCGGGCGGCGGCACGTGCGTGGCGAGGGTGGCGTCGACGACGTTGTACGTGTTCGCGCCCTGGGCGTCGGTGCCGGCGCAGTAGCGGGCCGTCGAGTAGTCGGCGCCGGTGGTCACGACGCCCTCGGAGACGAGGTAGCCGGCGACGAGTTCGAAGTCGTCGCCCGGGGTGCGCATGGTGACCGTGAGTGTGCGTCCGCCGACCCGGATCTCGAGCGGTTCCTCGACGGCCAGCGTGTCGGCGCGCTGCGTCGGCTCCGCACCGCGACGGATGCGGGTGACGCGGCGGCGCGCGGTGATTCGTCCCACGACCCCGACGATAGTCGTGCGACGGATCGTCCCGACGGTCTCAGACGTCGAGCACGAGGGTGACCGGACCGTCGTTGACGAGAGCGACCTCCATATGCGCGCCGAAGCGGCCGGTGGCGACGGTGGCGCCGAGTGAGCGGAGCGCCTCGACGACCGCCTCGACCAGGGGTTCGGCGACCGGTCCGGGTGCGGCCGCGTTCCACGACGGCCGCCGGCCCTTGGCGGTGGCGGCGTAGAGCGTGAACTGGCTGATGACGAGGATCGGGGCGTCGAGGTCGGCGGCGGCTCGTTCGGGTCCGTCGCCGCCGTCGAAGATCCGCAGGCGCCAGATCTTGTCGGCGAGGCGGACCGCGTGGTCGGCCGTGTCGTCGTGCGTGACCCCGACGAGTGCGACGAGGCCCGCGGTGCCGGGCACGATGTCGAGTTCACCGACGACTTCGTCGTCGACGCTCACGCTGGCTCTGCTGACTCGCTGGAGAACGGCTCGCACAGGACCTCCGATGTCAGGTGCGGTTGCACGGATAGGGGGAGGTTTCAGTCGAGCGCGAAGGTGACCGTGACGGTGAAGGTGAGTTCCTGCTCGCCCGGTTCGACGGGCACGGGTGCGGCCGCGACGTCGCGCTCGAACGTGCCCGGCGAGACGGGCTGCTCCTGGCCGCTGGTGCTCTCCTTGATGGTGAGGACATCGCCGAGGGAGTCGCCGGCGAGTCCGGCGTATTGCTCGGCGCGGCCACGCGCATCGGTGAACGCGGCTTTACGTGCCTTCTCGAGGAGTTCCGAGTCGTCGTCGATGGCGAAGGCGACGTTGTTGATCCGGGTGTTGTCGCCGCCGGCCGTCGCGGCGGCGCTCAGCACGGTCGACGCCGTCGAGATGTCGCGGATGGTCACGCGGATCGTGTTGGTTGCCGTGTACCCGCTGATCTGGCTCGAGCCGCCGGGTGCGGGACTCGAGTACTGCGGGTTCACCGACACCTGCTGCGTGGCGACGTCCTTGCGCTCGACTCCTGCCGCGACCACCGCGTCGGTGACGGCGGTGACCTTGGCACTCGTCTCGTTCAGCGCGGTGGTCACGTCGGACGCGCTCGCCTCGACGCCGATGTCGGCCCGCAGCGTGTCCGGCGCGCCGCTGACCTGACCCGAACCGACGACGGTCACCGACCGTGGCTGCCCGCCGGTGTCGCTGCCACATCCCGCCGCCAGCAGGACGACGCCGGCCAGGGCCACGAGGACCGTCACGGTCCGGAACGCGGGGCGCGAGGGAGCGTTCATCGGTCGGCCGGATCCCGCATCAGCAGGGCGAGCAGCCAGCCGACGACCGATACGACGATCGCGCCGAAGATCGCCGACCAGAAGAAGTCGTCGACCTCGAGCCCCCAGTGCGTGGTGTTGCGGGTGATCCACGCGGTGAGTTCGAGCATCGCGGCGTTGATGACGATGTGGATCAGCCCGAGCGTGAGGATGTAGAAGGGTATCGCGATGATCTGCACGATGGGTTTGATGATCGCGTTCAGGACACCGAAGATCACGGCGACGACCAGCGCGATACCGACCTTCTCGGCGGTCGTCGAACCACCCACGAAGTCGATGCCGGGAACGATCAGCGTCGCGACCCACAGCGCCACCGCGGTGAGCACGGTGCGGACGAGGAAGGCAAGCATGGGCGACAGTCTGCCAGCTCGGGGTGGTTCGGCGGCCGTACGCGGACCGGTGTCGCGCGTCGCGGACTCGACACGCGCGATTCTCATGGGCCCAGTACGTGTCTGGCCCAGTTGACGTGCGGGACCCCCTTGTCGACCGTGATGTGGGCGCGAACCGAGTACACACTCTCGACCAACTGTTCGGTGATGACTTCGGTCGGGGTTCCCATGGCGACGATCGAGCCGCGATCGAGGACGACGACGCGGTCGCAGAACACCGCTGCGAGGTTGAGGTCGTGCAATGCGATGTAGCTGGTGACCGGGAGCTTCGACACCAGCGCGAGGATGTCGAGTTGGTGTGAGATGTCCAGGTGGTTGGTCGGCTCGTCGAGGAGCAGTTCGTCGGGCTGCTGGGCGAGGGCTCGTGCGATCTGGACGCGTTGGCGTTCGCCGCCGGAAAGCGTGTGCCATCGGCGGTGGCGGTGCCGGAGCATCCCGGTGTGCGCGAGCGCCTCGTCGATGGCGGCGGCATCGGCGACTCGGTCGCCTCCGAAGGTGCCGCCGTGCGGGATGCGCCCGAGCCGGACGATGTCGCCGACGGTGATGTCGATGTCGGTGTCCGCGTGTTGTTCGACGGTGGCGACCCTTCGGGCGATCTGACGTCTCCGTAGGGTTCGGATGTCGGTGCCGTTCAACAGGACGCGGCCCGTGTCCGGTGTGTGGACGCCGGCGAGTATCCCGAGCAGAGACGACTTCCCGGAGCCGTTCGGTCCGAGGAGACCGATGGTCTCCCCGGAGGTGGGCTCGAAGGTGACCTCGTCGAGGACCAGGTGGCCGCCGCGGCTCCATCCGATGTTGTTGACCTGCAGCGGCATCAGCGCACCGTCCGTGCCACGAGCTGCCTCACGGAGTGCCCCGCATCCGGAACAGGATGATCGCGAAGGCGGGAACCCCGATCAACGCTGTGACGACGCCGACCGGAATCTCCTGTGGTGCGAAGAGGGTTCGTGCGGCCGCATCGACCCACACCATGAACACCGCGCCGATCACCGCGGTTGCGGGTAGCAGGCGCCCGTGGCGCGGGCCGACAAGGAATCGGGCCGCGTGCGGCAGCACCAGGCCGACGAACCCGATCGCGCCCGCCGCACTGACCAGGGACGCGGTGATCAGCGCGGTCACGGTGAAGAGCAGGAGTCGGACCTTCCGAACGGACACCCCCAGGGCAGCCGCCGCCGTGTTACCGAAGGTGAACGCGTCCAGTGATGAGGACACCATGAGGCACACGGCCATTCCGACGCAGGTGGTCACGCCGCAGACCACGACGTCGGTCCAGTCCGCGCCACTGAGCGAGCCCAACAACCAGAACAACACACCGCGTGTCTGTTCGGCGTTCGCCGAGGACATGACGATGAACGAGGTCAACGCGGAGAACAGCTGGGTGCCTGCGACACCGGCCAGGATGACTTTCGCGGTGCCACCTCCCGCACCCGCTGCCAGCGCGATGACGGTGGCGAATGCGACCACAGCGCCGGCGAATGCGCCGGTGGACAGTGAGATGAACCCACCTCCGATGCCGAGGATCGCCACCAGCACGGCGCCGGTCGAGGCACCAGAGGAGATCCCCAGAACAAACGGATCGGCCAACGGATTGCGAAGTAGCGACTGCATGATGGCGCCGCACAGCGCGAGTCCTGCGCCACAGACCGCTGCGAGCAAGGTGCGGGGAAGTCGGAGTTCCCAGACGATTCCGTCCTGCAACGCGGTCACACCGGATGTGCCGATTCGCCAGTGCTCACCGATGACGGCGTAGACGTCTCGAACCGACAGATCCGCCGGGCCGAAGGTCACCGTCACCGCGATCGAGACGATGAGCAGGGCGATCCCGCTCACGAGCACACCGATGAACACTGCGGCAGAGTCGGACCGTCGCAGGTGCGCCGGTTCGACAGAGGACTCGCCCGTGGTCTCTGGGCCCACGACGTCGGATGTCACGATCGCGGAGTCGCAAGGTTCCAGTCCTGCAGTGCAGCTGCGACTTTCTCGATGCCATCGACGGTGCGGATCGTCGGGTTCAGGTCCGCGCCGTTGACGATGATGTAGCGGCGCTCGCGGACTGCCTGCATCTGGGCGGTGACCGGGTTCTTCTCGAGGAACGCGATCTTGCTGTCGAGCGCATCGCCGTCGATGCTTCGTCGGCTCAGGTCCGCCAGCACCAGTGCGGTGGGATCGCGGTCGGCGACTGTCTCCCACGGCACCTGCGGCCACTCGTCGGTGGTGTCGGCGAAGACGTTGGTGGCGCCGACCGCCGCGGTGATGGCTCCCGAAGAGCCGCAGCATCCGGCCATGTACGGAGTTCGGGTATCGGCGAACCAGTACGCCAGCGTGACCCCGGTCGCGTCGACGGGGTCCGAGGCCGCGCGGACGCGGCCCTCGAGCTCGCCGATGAACTCCTCGCCGCGTTCCTCGACGCCGAAGATCGCCGCGAGCTCTCGGACCTCCTGGTACACGCTGTCCATCGTGTAGGGAGTGGTGCGGGCGCCGTCGGCGTTGGACGCCGAGGACACCTCGCCGTTGCAGCCGTTGTCAGTGGGCGAGAGGTAGGTGGGCACGCCCAGCTTCTCGTACTGGTCGCGACCGTCGGCTCCGCCGTCGCCGATGGATGACCCGAACGAAGCCGTCACGAAATCCGGGTTCGCCTCGAGCACGGTCTCCAGCGACGGTTTGTTGTCGGCAAGCCGGGGGATCGAGCTGTTCGCCTCGGCGAGGTTCTCGCGGACCGGATCGGTCCACGTCGCCGTGCCGACCATCCGGTCGCCGAGCCCCAGCGAGAGCAGGATCTCGGTGGAGGCCTGGTTGAGCGAGACCACCCGCTGCGGCGTGGACTCGACACTGACCGTGCGGCCGCAGTTCTCGATGGTGACGGTGCCGCCGCCTGTGGCTGCGTCGTCGGTGTCTCCGTCCGAGTCGGCGCAACCCGCAAGGATCAAGGTCGCCGCGGCGAAGGGTACTGCGAACCGGGTCGCTGACATGCGCATGGGTCGGGAGCTTTCTGGTGATGGGCCCGCTCGCGGAGCCCAGGTTCAACCTGAGCCGACCGGAGGAGCGATCGGACTCGCATCCAGTCGCCCGTCGGGCGGGATGCTCACCGTTGCGCGTCAGTTCCGGACTTGCACCGGATTCTCTCGACCGATCGGCGCCGCAGAGCGGCCATCGTCACCTTACGCGGCACTGCCCCTGTCCGGTTTGACAGGCTCACCGCTGTGCACGGAGATCCGGCCGACCGGGTGCCGGCCACGGCCGGTAGGGCACGGAGTCACTGACCTCGGGGTCGACGTGGATGGGGCGACCCAGTTGGGGGAAGGCGCGTTGCGGGCACGCGGGGCGGTCGCACACCTTGCACCCGGCGCCGATCGGTACGACGGTCCGGGGATCGGCGAGGTCCACCCCGGTGGAGTAGACCAGGTGCTCGGCATGTGCGACGTCGCATCCGAGTCCGATGGCGAAACTCTTGTAGGGGCTCAGGTATCCGCCGGGCTCGGTGGTGGTGCGAGCGAGCCAGAAGTACGAGCGCCCGTCGGGCATGGCCGAGACCTGGGTGACGACCCGTCCCGGTGTGGCGAATGCGTCGTGTACCACCCAGAGCGGGCAGCTCCCGCCGACCCGCGAGAAGTGGAATGCGGTCGCGGACTGACGTTTCGATATGTTTCCGGCGCGGTCGACGCGCACGAAGATGAACGGTATCCCGCGACTACCCGGACGCTGCAGGGTCGACAGACGATGGCAGATGGTCTCGAAGCCGACTTCGAAGCTGAGGCTGAGCAACTCGATGTCGTAGTGTGCTGCGTCGGCTGCCCGGCGAAAGACCTCGTAGGGCAGCAGCATCGCGCCGGCGAAATAGTTGGCCAGTCCGATTCGGGCAACAGGGATGGCTTCGTCGCTGAGATCCTCCGCGTCGGCGAGGATTTCATCGATCACGTGGGACTGGGTGATCATGGCCAACTGCGTAGCCAGCTGGAAGGCGCGTTGTCCCGCGGTCAACCGTCCCGCCAGATGCACCGTGCGATCGGACGGGTCGAATCGTCGTTTGGGTGTGCGAGCCCGTGCGGCAGGGTCGGGGTCATGCGTGATGGCAACGCGGATGCCGTGGTCGGTGGCGAGCACCTCGGCCAGCTGGAGGTCGAGACCACCGATCGACAGGCCGTGCTCGGTGAATATCCGTTCGGCCGCCAGGTCGAGAACGTCGATGTGATTGCGCCGGTCATAGAAGAAGTCGCGGACCTCCTCGAAGGGCATCGGGGTCGACGGCGGCCGGGCCGGGTCGCCGGATACCTGCGCCCGGTAGTTGTCCATTTCGTTGTCGGCGGCGGCCAGGCGGCGATGCAGGTTCACCAGTGTCGCCCCGACGGCCGGCATCCGGGCGACGAGTTCGGCTATTTCGGCGCGGCTGACGTCGGGGGCGTCGGGCTGAGCGGCCAGGACGTCGGCGAGATCGGCGACGAGTCGGGCATCACCGTCCGGTGCGAAATAGTCGGCGTCGAGGTCGAATTCGCGTGACAATGTCAGCAACACCGGCACCGTGATGGGTCGCTGGTCGTTCTCGAGTTGGTTGACGTAGCTGGTCGACAGGTCTATCCGCCGGGCCAGTGCGGCCTGGGACAGCCCGCGCTCGTCGCGCAGGCGACGAAGACGCGCCCCCACGAACGTTCGCCGCCCAGAGGATCCGCCCACTGTTCTCGCCACGACGACAGCATAACGCGTGCTTCGTCCGCAACATCCGCAAGTTCGCTCGTGCGCGTCCGCAGAAATACGCATTTGCCAGGTCTTTTCGCGGTTGCCTCGCGATGCGTACGGTGCGGACATGATCAATCATCACGTTCGTACCCATCGCAGTTCGGAGGATTTCCCGCAGTCCGAGCATCTGGCGCAGAAGATCGCCGATGTCGCGGTCGACCCGGTCGAGGTGCCTGCGGACACCCGCGACATGATCATCAACCGCATCATCGACAACGCCGCGGTGAGTGCCGCCTCGGTCATCCGCCGGTCGGTCACCTCCGCCCGTCGGCAGGCGCAGGCTCATCCCAGCGCGCCGGGTGCGACGGTGTTCGGAATCGAGGGCAGCTTCTCGCCGGAGTGGGCCGCGTGGGCCAACGGAGTCGCGGTGCGCGAGCTCGACTTCCACGACACCTTCCTCGCCGCGGAGTACTCCCATCCCGGCGACAACATCCCGGCGCTGGTCGCGGTCGGTCAGCATGTCGGTGCCAGCGGTCACGACCTGATCCGTGGTCTCGCCACCGCCTACGAAGTCCAGGTCGACCTGGTACGTGGAATGTGTCTGCACGAGCACAAGATCGATCACGTCGCCCACCTGGGGCCGTCGGTGGCCGCGGGCCTGGGAACCATGCTGGACCTCGACGCCGAGACCATCTACCAGGCGATCGGGCAGGCGCTGCACCTGACCACGGCGACCCGCCAGTCGCGCAAGGGCCTGATCTCGAGCTGGAAGGCCTACGCGCCGGCACACGCGGGCAAGATCGCGGTCGAGGCCGTCGACCGGGCGATGCGCGGTGAGGGCGCCCCCGCCCCGATCTGGGAAGGCGAAGACGGCGTCATCGCCTGGTTGTTGAGCGGGCCCGATGCCGAGTACACGATCCCGCTGCCCGGGCCGGGGGAGCCCAAGCGGGCGATCCTCGACACGTACACCAAGGAGCATTCGGCCGAGTACCAGAGTCAGGCGCCGATCGACCTCGCACGTCGCATGCGGGAGAAGATCCGCGACTTCGGCGACATCGAGTCGATCGTGTTGCACACCAGCCATCACACTCACGTCGTCATCGGAACCGGATCCGGCGACCCGCAGAAGTTCGATCCGACCGCCAGTCGCGAGACGCTCGATCACTCGGTGATGTACATCTTCGCCGTCGCACTGCAGGACGGCACGTGGGATCACGAGAAGTCGTATGCCCCAGAGCGTGCCAACCGGCCCGACACCATCGAGCTGTGGAAGAAGATCTCCACCGTCGAGGACCCCGAATGGACCCGGCGCTATCACTCGAGTGACCCGAACGAGAAGGCCTTCGGTGCGAAGGCGGTCATCACCCTGCGCAACGGTGAGGTCATCACCGACGAACTCGCCGTCGCCGACGCCCACCCGCTCGGCGCGCGTCCGTTCGCTCGCGACCAGTACATCGGCAAGTTCCGGGCGATGGCCGAGGGTGTCGTCGACACCGCCGAGCAGGAGCGGTTCCTCGGCGACGTCGAGAAGCTCGAGACGATCACCGCCGGAGGCCTCTCCGTGTTGAACACACTCGTCGTCCCCGCGGTCCTGGACAAGGCGCCGCAGACCGGGAAGGGCATCTTCTCATGACATCGACCGCATCCACGTCCACGGTCTCGGGCCTGTTCTCGTCGAGCACCACCGCATCGGCGAAGCGGCAGGCCCTGCGGGCGGGTCTCGACTCCGGGACCCTCCAGCGTTGGCCGGGGGCATTCTCACCGCTCGTGGCGAAACTGATCGCAGACATCGGTTTCGAGGGTGTCTACGTGTCCGGTGCGGTGCTCTCGGCCGACCTGGGACTTCCCGACATCGGGCTCACCACTCTCAGCGAAGTCGCCGATCGGGGCGGATCCATCGCCCGCGCAACCGAACTGCCCACCCTCGTGGACGCCGACACCGGCTTCGGCGAACCGATGAGCGCCGCCCGCACCGTCGCAGCGCTGGAGGACGCCGGACTCTCGGGCTGCCACCTCGAAGACCAGGTCAACCCCAAACGCTGCGGCCACCTCGACGGCAAGGACGTCGTGTCGGTCGGCGACATGGTCAAGCGGCTGGGCGCGGCAGTCGCGGCCCGGCGCGACAGCGACTTCGTCATCTGTGCGCGCACCGATGCCCGCGCCATCGAGGGGCTCGACGCCGCCATCGACCGGGCGAAGGCCTATGTCGACGCCGGCGCCGACCTCATCTTCACCGAGGCCCTGCGTGACCTCGGCGAGTTCGAGCGGTTCCGGAACGCCGTCGATGTGCCGCTGCTGGCCAACATGACCGAATTCGGCAAGTCCGATCTGCTGACGGCGGAGCAATTGACGAGTGTCGGCTACAACGCCGTCATCTACCCGGTGACCACGTTGCGTCTCGCGATGGGTGCGGTCGACCGAGGACTGCGGGAGATCTCCTCGCAGGGAACGCAATCCGGGTTGCTCGACGACATGCAACACCGTAGCCGGCTCTACGAACTGCTGCGCTACGCGGACTACAACGAGTTCGACAGCGACCTGTTCGACTTCACCATCGAGGGAGCATCGCAATGACCACCACCGGAGCGGGCGCCGCGACTCCAGTCGAGACCCCCACCATCTACAAAGGACTCGCCGGTGTCGTCGTCGACACCACGGCCATCTCGAAGGTCGTCCCCGAGACCAACTCGCTGACCTATCGCGGCTACGCCGTGCAAGACCTTGCCGAACACTGCTCGTTCGAACAGGTCGCCTACCTGCTCTGGCACGGCGAGCTGCCCACCGACGGACAACTGGCGCTCTTCACGCAACGCGAGCGAGCGAGTCGCCGACTCGACCGGTCGACTCAGTCGGTCCTGCAACGCATTCCGGACAACTGTCACCCGATGGACGTGGTACGCACCGCGATCAGCTTCCTGGGCACCGAAGACCCTGACGAAGAACTCAGCACGCCGGAAGCCAATTACGACAAGTCGCTGCGGATGTTCGCGGTTCTGCCGACCATCGTCGCCGCCGACATGCGCCGACGCCGCGGGCAGGATCCCATCGCGCCGCATCACGGTCTCGGTTATGCCGAGAACTTCCTGCACATGTGCTTCGGCGAGGTCCCCGACCCCGTGATCGTCCGGGCCTTCGAGAAGTCGATGGTGCTGTACGCCGAACACAGTTTCAACGCATCGACTTTCGCGGCGCGAGTGGTCACCAGCACCCAGTCCGACATCTACAGTGCGGTCACCGCAGCGATCGGCGCGCTGAAAGGTTCGCTGCACGGCGGCGCCAACGAGGCCGTCATGTACGACATGATCGACATCGACCGGCCCGACCGCGCCGCGCAATGGCTGAACGCGAGACTCGACGCCGACGAGAAGATCATGGGATTCGGCCATCGCGTCTACAAGAACGGCGACTCGCGCGTACCCACCATGAAGAAGGCGCTGCTCGACGTCGCGAATCACCTCGGTGAGACCAGATGGTGCGAGATCTACACCGAACTCGAAGCGGTCATGGATGCACGCACCGGCATCAAGCCCAACCTCGATTTCCCTACGGGCCCTGCCTATTACCTGATGGGCTTCGACATCGCGTCGTTCACGCCCATCTTCGTGATGAGCCGGATCACCGGTTGGACCGCGCACATCATGGAGCAGGTCGCCTCCAATGCCCTGATCCGCCCGCTCAGCCAGTATTCGGGTCAGCCCCAGCGCTCGCTGACCTCGGCGTAGTCCCCACACCTCAGCCCGACGAGAGCGAGACACGTGTTCGAGAAAGTCCTGGTCGCCAACCGTGGCGAGATCGCTGTGCGCGCGTTCCGTGCAGCGTTCGAGCTCGGTGCCCGAACCGTTGCGGTCTTCCCGTACGAAGACCGCAACTCCGCGCACCGGGCCAAAGCAGACGAGTCCTATCAGATCGGGAACCCGGGACATCCGGTCCGCGCGTATCTGTCCGTCGACGAGGTCATCGCGGCCGCGGAACGCTGTGGCGCTGATGCGATCTACCCCGGATACGGGTTCTTGTCGGAGAACGAGGGCCTGGCCCGGGCGTGCGCTGATGCGGGGATCACCTTCGTCGGTCCGTCGGCCGACGTGCTGGAGCTGACGGGGAACAAGGCGACCGCCGTCGCGGCGGCGAAAGCGGCCGGGCTGCCGGTCCTGGCGTCGTCGGAGCCCTCGGCCGACGTGGACGAGTTGGTCCGGGCTGCCGGGGACATGGCCTTTCCCGTGTTCGTCAAGGCCGTGGCCGGCGGTGGTGGTCGCGGTATGCGCCGGGTGGCGAAGATCGCGGATCTGGCCGGCGCCATTGCCGCGGCCTCTCGCGAGGCCGACGCCGCATTCGGCGATCCGACGGTGTTCCTGGAGCAGGGTGTCGTCAACCCGCGCCACATCGAGGTGCAGATCCTCGCCGACAGCCAGGGCAACGTGGTCCATCTGTTCGAGCGCGACTGTTCGGTGCAGCGACGCCATCAGAAGGTGATCGAACTGGCGCCGGCGCCGAACCTCGCGCCCGAGTTGCGCGATCAGATCTGTTCGGACGCAGTCGCCTTCGCCCGTCACATCGGATACACCTGCGCCGGGACCGTGGAGTTCCTGCTCGATGAACACGGCAAGCACGTGTTCATCGAGATGAATCCGCGGATCCAGGTCGAACACACGGTGACCGAGGAGATCACCGACGTGGATCTGGTTGCCGCGCAGCTGCGTATCGCCTCGGGCGAATCGTTGGACGACCTGGGTCTGAGTCAGGACACACTACGGATTCGCGGAGCGGCGATGCAGTGCCGCATCACCACCGAGGACCCGGCTGCCGACTTCCGGCCCGACGTCGGGCGGATCACCGCCTACCGCAGCCCCGGCGGTGCCGGGGTTCGCCTGGACGGTGGCGCAGTGCTGGGCGCCGAGGTCAGTGGGCACTTCGACTCGATGCTCGTCAAACTGACATGTCGCGGACGCGATTTCGCGACCGCGGTGCGGCGTGCTCGGCGTGCGGTGGCCGAGTTCCGCATCCGCGGGGTGGCCACGAACATCCCGTTCCTGCAGGCCGTGCTCGACGACGCCGACTTCCGCGAGGGGCGGGTGACGACCTCGTTCATCGAGGATCGGCCCTGGCTCCTGACCTCGAGATCGTCGGCGGATCGCGGCACGAAGATCCTGTCCTACCTGGCCGATGTCACGGTGAACAAACCGCACGGGGAGCGTCCGACGACGGTGTACCCACGCGACAAGCTGCCCGCTCTCGACGGGGCGACGTTGGCGTCGCCGCCGGACGGGTCTCGGCAGCGGTTGCTGGGTCTGGGTCCTGACGGGTTCGCCGCGGAACTCCGCGATTCCACGCGGCTGGGTGTCACCGACACCACCTTCCGTGACGCCCATCAGTCACTGCTGGCGACCCGGGTGCGCACCGACGGTCTGCTGATGGTCGCCCCGTACGTGGCGGCGATGACCCCGCAGTTGCTGTCGCTGGAGTGCTGGGGTGGGGCCACCTACGACGTCGCGTTGCGTTTTCTCAAGGAAGACCCGTGGGACCGGCTGGCGCAGCTGCGCGAGGCGGTGCCCAACATCTGCCTGCAGATGCTCCTGCGCGGTGTGAACACCGTGGGCTACACCCCGTACCCGGCGAAGGTGACCACGGCGTTCGTCGCCGAGGCGACCGCCACCGGCATCGACATCTTCCGGATCTTCGACGCGCTCAACAACATCGAGGCGATGCGCCCGGCGATCGACGCGGTCCGCGAAACCGGGACCGCGGTCGCCGAGGTGGCCATGTCCTACACCGGCGACCTCGCGAACCCGGCGGAGGACCTGTACACGCTGGACTATTACCTTCGTCTGGCCGAACGGATCGTCGACGCAGGTGCGCATGTCCTGGCGATCAAGGACATGGCCGGTTTGCTGCGTGCTCCAGCCGCCACCACGCTGGTGTCGGCGCTGCGCCGTGAATTCGACCTACCGATTCACGTCCACACCCACGACACCCCGGGCGGCCAGCTCGCCACCTATCTCGCGGCGTGGCAGGCCGGGGCGTCCGCGGTCGATGGTGCCAGTGCCGCACTGGCCGGCACCACCAGCCAGCCGGCGTTGTCGGCGATCGTGGCCGCAGCCGCGCACTCCGACCGCGACACGGGCCTCGACTTGCAGGCGGTCTGCGATCTCGAACCGTACTGGGAGGCGCTCCGCAAGGTCTACGCCCCGTTCGAGTCGGGTCTCCCGGCGCCGACCGGGCGCGTGTACACCCACGAGATCCCTGGCGGACAGTTGTCGAATCTCCGTCAGCAGGCGATCGCGCTCGGACTCGGGAACCGGTTCGAGGCGGTCGAACAGGCCTATGCCGCCGCCGACCGCATGCTGGGCAGGCTCATCAAGGTGACGCCGTCGTCCAAGGTCGTCGGGGATCTGGCGTTGGCGCTGGTGGGCCGGGGCGTCACGGCCAAGGAGTTCGCCGCCGACCCGCGCGCCTACGACATCCCGGATTCGGTGATCGGATTCCTCCGGGGCGAATTGGGCGATCCGGCGGGCGGGTGGCCGGAACCGTTACGCACGATCGCGCTCGAAGGACGCGCGGACGCCCCGGCAACCGAGGAACTCGCACAGGAGGATTCGACGGCACTGGACACGCCCGGTGAGAAGCGGCAGCACACCCTCAACCGACTGCTGTTCGCCGGACCCACACGTGAGTTCGACGATCACCAGGAGACCTACGGCGACACCTCGCGGCTGTCGGCGAACCAGTTCTTCTACGGCTTGCGCTACGGCGAGGAACACCGCGTCGAACTCGAACCCGGTGTCGAGTTGCTGATCGGGCTCGAGGCGATCAGCGAGCCCGACGAGAACGGTATGCGGACCGTCATGTGCATCCTCAACGGGCAACTCCGGCCGGTGCAGGTACGCGACCGGTCCGTCGACGCCGAGGTCGCCGCGGCCGAGAAGGCCGACCGCGGCAATCCGTTCCACATCGGTGCGCCGTTCGCCGGGGTCGTGTCCCTGACCGTCGGGGTCGGCGACCAGGTCGCAGCCGGCGCCGCCATCGGCACCATCGAGGCGATGAAGATGGAGGCCACCGTCACCGCGCCCGTCGGTGGGAAGGTCTCGCGGCTGGCGATCGACTCGGTCACCCAGGTCGCCCCCGGCGACCTGCTGGTCGAGATGGTTTGACGCACATCATGTTCCCGACCAGGGCATAGATGGCCCCGGCCGTCGCACTCGCGTGGGAGTCGGCGGCCGGGGGGTCATCTGTGCAGCCGGTCGACCGCCTATCCGGTCAGCGGGATCGACTCGCGCAGGCGCGCCGCCGCGGCCACCATGTTGGTGAGCGAGTCGACCACCTCCGGTGTGCCGCGGGTCTTCAGCCCGCAGTCCGGATTCACCCACAGACGTGCCGCGCCGACGCTCGACAACGCCGCCGACAGGGCTGTGAAGATCTCGTCCTGGCCGGGCACGCGCGGTGAGTGGATGTCGTAGACGCCCGGGCCGACCGCGTTGCGGAAACCTGCTTCGTCGAGATCGCCGAGCACCTCCATGTGCGACCGCGCCGCCTCGATGGACGTGACGTCGGCGTCGAGGTCGGCGATCGCTCCGATGACCTCGCCGAATTCCGAGTAGCAGAGGTGCGTGTGGATCTGCGTGTCGTCGCGGACTCCGGACGTCGCGATGCGGAAGGCCCGCACGGCCCACGCCAGGTAGGCGGGTTTGTCCGCGTCGCGCGCCGGCAGCAACTCGCGCAAGGCCGGTTCGTCGACCTGGATGATCCCGACGCCGGCCTTCTCGAGGTCGACCGTCTCGTCGCGGATGGCGAGTGCGATCTGGTCGGCAGACATCGACAGAGGCTGGTCGTTCCGCACGAACGACCACGCCAGAATGGTCACCGGGCCGGTCAGCATCCCCTTGACCGGCTTGCTGGTCAGCGTCTGGGCGTAGGTGATCCAGTCGACGGTCATCGGCTTCGGCCGACTCACATCGCCGAACAGGATCGGCGGCCGCACACACCGCGAGCCGTAGGACTGGACCCAACCGTTCGCCGTCGCGAAGTAGCCCTCGAACTGCTCGGCGAAGTACTGCACCATGTCGTTGCGCTCGGGTTCCCCGTGTACGAGGACGTCGAGGCCGATCGACTCCTGCAGGGCCACGACATCCGCGATCTCGTTCTTCATCCGGTTCTCGTACTCGGCGCGATCGATCTCGCCCGAGCGGAGCGCGGCCCGCGCCAGCCGGATGGCCGAGGTCTGTGGGTAGGAACCGACCGTGGTGGTCGGCAGCGGGGGCAGTCCCAGGCGTTCCTGCTGCTTGACGAGGCGTTGCTCGGCCGGCCCGCGCGTCACGTCGGCATCGGTGACGGCGTCCAGCCGCGCGCGGACGTCGTCGTTGTGCAGGCGAGGATCCGTGGCACGGCTGGCCAACGCCGACGAACTCTCGGCGAACGCGGCAGCCTGCGCTGCGCGACCCTCGCGCAATGCCGACGACAACACCGCGACCTCGCGGAACTTCTCGGCGGCGAAGGCGAGCCAGCCGCGAAGGTTGGGGTCGAGGTCGTCTTCGGCGTCCAGGGAGTAGGGCACGTGCAGGGTCGAGCACGACGTCGACACGGCGACGACACGAGCTGAACCGAGGACGGTGGCCAGTGTCGCGGCGGCCCGGTCCAGGTCGGTTCGCCACACGTTCCTGCCGTCCACGACGCCGGCGATCAGCAGCTTGTCCGCCAGACCCGGGGTGCCGGCCACGGTCTCGACCGAGCCCTCGACGAGATCCACCGCGACGCCCTCGATCGGGGTTCGCGCGAGATGCGTCAACCGATCACCAGGATCTCCGAAGTAGGTCGCCACCACGATGGCCGGACGCCGCTCCTCGGAGCCCAGGGCGTTGTACACCGATTCAGCCCGCAGACCCAGGTCGGCAGCGGCGTCGGTGACCAGGACGGGTTCGTCCAACTGGACCCACGCGACGCCGGCGTCGGCCAATCGCGTCAGGAGATCTCGGTACAGCGGCACCAGCTCGTCGAGGCGCTCCAGCGGCGCACCCGCACCGTCGACTGCCTTCGACAGCGCCAGGAAGGTCACCGGGCCGACGACGACGGGGCGGGCCGGAAGACCCAGCTCGCTGGCCTCGGCGACCTCCGCCAGCACCTTCTCCGGATTCAGCCGGAAGGTCGTCGACGGGCCGATCTCGGGGACCAGGTAGTGGTAGTTGGTGTCGAACCACTTGGTCATCTCGAGCGGAGTGACCTCGGCGGTCCCACGCGCCGCAGCGAAGTAGCGGTCGAGCGGATCGTCGATCTCGGCGAACCTCGGCGGTAGGGCGTCGAGGAGGACCGAGGTGTCGAGTACCTGGTCGTAGTACGAGAACGTGTTGACCGGGACGGAGTCGTGGCCGGCCTCGGCCAGCTGGGCCCACTGCTCGCGACGCAGGCGCCGCGCGATCGTCTCGAGCTCGGCGCGGTCGAGACGACCGGCCCAATGGCTTTCGACGGCCCTCTTCAGTTCGCGTCGCGGACCGATGCGCGCGGTGCCGAGGACAGTGGTCGTGAACGGTGCCGCGGAGTCGCGGCGGACGGTGTCGGACATGGAAGTCGACTTCTCCTACTGACGGCGGATGGTTCACCGCCCAGCAGGGGAGATCGACCGAGCCACGCCGCGGCAGCACACAACGCGCGGAGTTCGCCGGTACGACCTGCGCCCAATCCTCGAGGCGGCGAGCCACCGGACGCGGCGCGTCCGGTACACCTGGCAGGTCTTCGGGCTCGCCGTCGCTCTCGATCGAGATTCCTACTGACCGTCGCTTCCCAAGCCGGAGCTCAGTGCTGTTGACGGTGGTCGTTACGGCATACCGCTGCGGGGACAGCTCCGGATTCGAACCGGATTCCCTCTTGTCGGCCGGCGCACCGCCGGCGACTCGACGCCGCGTCGAAGAAGAACGACCTTCGCCGCGACGAACCACATGCGACGTCGACCCTAGCCCAGAACCGGCGGGACGAAGCGCACCGGTGTTTCGACGAGCCGGAGGTCAGCCGTCGATCTGATCGCGCCGAAACGACATCATCGCGCGGATCGCGGCGTCGGATGGTGGGGTGGCGGGTTGAAATCGTACGGTGCCCTTGTCCACGTCGACACCGTCGAGGAACGGCCGCGCGGCGTCGACCGCCTCCGGGCTGAACGGGTAGAGACCGATGTGCTTCTTGGTACGCATCACCGAGAGGAGCGGGCTCCCGCGATATGTCAGGGCCGGCATCCCGTAGCCCTTGCCCTGAGCGGTGTCGGGGACCGCGTCGCGAGCCACGGCGTAGATCCGGCCGATCGCCTCGCGATCGGCCGGGTCGAGACCGTCGAGATAGTCGTCGACAGTGCCCATCCGGGGTGGCCTCTCGCCGTGGCGCCGAGCACGCATTTGGCCTGGCCTGCTCGTTCGCGTAACATGGATCGTCGGTGCGCATCGCGTGCCGGGCATCAGCGTGTCAGCACGTGGGTCCGGTCGGCGTACACCGGGTGCAGGTCCTCGCGGACCGGTGCCCACACCCTAACGGACAAACACTGATTCAACCCGGCCATTGCGCCGCGACATCGCCGAGATGTCGTGGTCGCGGCCAGGATCGCGGAGGACATGGCGAAGAAAGACGGGGCCATCGAGGTCGAGGGTCGAGTGATCGAACCCCTGCCCAATGCGATGTTTCGTATTGAGCTGGAGAACGGACACAAGGTTCTCGCCCACATCAGCGGCAAGATGCGGCAGCACTACATCCGCATCCTGCCCGAGGACCGGGTCGTCGTGGAACTCTCGCCCTACGACCTGGCTCGTGGGCGAATCGTGTACCGCTACAAGTAGGACTTTCCCGGCGTCGCCGGGGAGAGACTTCCCGGACATCCGCCGGGGACAGGCTTCTCGGACATCCGTCCGGGAGGAGACCGACACCCACGTGTACGGCCGTTTCGGCGTGCGCGCGGGCGAGCCGAGCAGGAGAGATTGACGTGAAGGTTCAGCCGAGCGTCAAGCCGATCTGCGAGAAGTGCAAGGTGATCCGTCGTAACGGTCGGGTCATGGTGATCTGCGAGAACCTGCGTCACAAGCAGCGTCAGGGCTGATCACGCGCACCCTCCGGGTCGCTTGAGTCAGAACAACTGAAGACCGACAACTGAATATCCAAGGACCTCCCAACACCAGCGGCGACAGACGCGTCACCGCCTACCTCCGGATCAGAGGCCGGAGCCCACGAGGCCGGACACACGGTTCGGCACCAGCTCGCGGGACGGACTGGGAGCAGACCTCTGAGAATCGAAAAGGAAATCCGCCACATGGCACGTGTTGCTGGTGTGGATCTCCCCCGCGAAAAGCGGCTGGAGATCGCACTGACCTACATCTATGGAGTTGGGCGCACCACCTCCAAGGAGATCCTCGAGGGAACGGGCCTGAGCCCGGACCTCCGAGCCAAGGATCTCACCGACGCAGACGTCTCGAAGCTGCGTGAGTACATCGAAGCCTCGGTGAAGGTCGAGGGTGACCTGCGTCGCGAGGTGCAGGCCGACATCCGTCGCAAGATCGAGATCGGCTGCTACCAGGGTCTGCGCCACCGTCGTGGCCTGCCTGTGCGCGGACAGCGCACCAAGACCAATGCCCGCACTCGCAAGGGCCCGAAGAAGACCATCGCCGGGAAGAAGAAGTAATGCCTCCGAAGTCACGTAGCGCAGGCCCCAAGAAGGGCACCCGCCGTCGCGATAAGAAGAACGTCCCGCACGGCCACGCGCACATCAAGTCGACGTTCAACAACACCATCGTGTCGATCAGCGACCCCAGCGGCAACATCATCAGCTGGGCATCGTCGGGCCACGTCGGTTTCAAGGGCTCGCGCAAGAGCACCCCGTTCGCGGCTCAGCTCGCGGCCGAGAACGCTGCGCGCAAGGCCCAGGAACACGGCGTCAAGAAGGTCGACGTGTTCGTCAAGGGACCGGGTTCGGGTCGTGAGACCGCCATCCGCTCCCTGCAGGCAGCCGGCCTCGAGGTCGGCACCATTTCCGATGTCACCCCGCAGCCGCACAACGGTTGCCGTCCGCCCAAGCGGCGTCGGGTCTAGCGGGAAAGGGAGGAACAGAGAAACATGGCTCGTTATACCGGCCCCGCAACCAAGAAGTCTCGTCGCCTTCGCGTCGACCTGATCGGTGGAGACGCTGCATTCGAGCGTCGCCCCTACCCGCCCGGCCAGCACGGCCGCTCGCGGATCAAGGAGAGCGAATACCTGCTCCAGCTGCAGGAGAAGCAGAAGGCGCGCTTCACCTACGGAGTGATGGAGAAGCAGTTCCGTCGCTACTTCGAAGAGGCGAATCGTCGCAACGGCAAGACCGGTGACGAACTGCTGAAGCTGCTCGAGACCCGTCTCGACAACGTCGTGTACCGCTCGGGCATCGCCCGGACCCGTCGCCAGGCCCGCCAGCTGGTCAGCCACGGCCACTTCACCGTCAACGGTGTGAAGGTCGACGTGCCCAGCTACCGCGTCAGCCAGTACGACATCATCGACGTCCGTCCGAAGTCGCTGCAGACCGTCCCGTTCCAGATCGCCAAGGAGCTCGTCGGCGATCGTCCGGTCCCGGGTTGGCTCCAGGTCGTGCCCTCGACCCTGCGCATCCTCGTGCACAGCGTGCCCGAGCGTGCCCAGATCGATGTCCCGCTGACCGAGCAGCTCATCGTCGAGTTCTACTCGAAGTAAGACACACCGCCCGACAGCAACAGCTGTTCGGTTCACCCTCGAGGCCGTCATATAGCGGTCGGCCAAAGGAGATATCCAAGAAATGCTCATCTCACAGCGACCCACCCTCACCGAGGAAGTCATCGCCGAGGATCGTTCGAAGTTCGTCATCGAGCCCCTCGAGCCGGGCTTCGGTTACACCCTCGGCAACTCGCTGCGCCGTACCCTGCTCAGCTCGATCCCGGGTGCTGCCATCACCAGCATCCGCATCGACGGTGTTCTCCACGAGTTCACCACCGTGGCCGGGGTCAAGGAAGACGTCACCGACATCATCCTGAACCTCAAGGGCCTCGTGGTCAGCTCGGACGAGGACGAGCCGGTCACCATGTACGTGCGCAAGCAGGGTCCGGGCACCGTCACCGGTGCCGACATCGTGCCCCCGGCCGGTGTCACCGTGCACAACCCCGATCTGCACATCGCCACCCTGAACGACAAGGGCAAGCTCGAGATCGAGCTGGTCGTCGAGCGGGGCCGCGGCTACGTCCCGGCCGTGCAGAACAAGGCGTCGGGTGCCGAGATCGGCCGCATCCCGGTCGACTCGATCTACTCGCCGGTGCTCAAGGTGACCTACAAGGTCGAGGCCACCCGTGTCGAGCAGCGCACCGACTTCGATCGTCTGGTGCTCGATGTGGAGACCAAGAACTCGATCAGTGCGCGTGACGCGCTGGCGTCGGCGGGCAAGACCCTGGTGGAGTTGTTCGGGCTCGCCCGGGAGCTCAACGTCGAGGCCGAGGGCATCGAGATCGGGCCGTCGCCGGCCGAGGCCGACCACATCGCGTCGTTCAGCCTGCCGATCGAGGATCTCGAGCTGACCGTCCGGTCCTACAACTGCCTCAAGCGCGAGGGTGTGCACACCGTCGGCGAGCTGGTTGCCCGGACCGAGTCGGATCTGCTCGACATCCGCAACTTCGGCCAGAAGTCGATCGACGAGGTCAAGGTCAAGCTGCACGCGCTCGGTCTGTCCCTCAAGGACAGCCCGGCCAGCTTCGATCCGTCGCAGGTCGCGGGTTACGACCCGGCCACCGGCACGTGGTCGGAAGACGCGTCCTTCGACGCCGATTCCGGTGAGGATTTCGCGGAGACCGAGCAGCTGTAGTCGCTCTACAGCGGCGGTAGCTGTCGTTCGCACACACCCCTGACTTCCGCATCGAGTGATGCGGGGTCCTCCTAGGAGAAGACAATGCCCAAGCCCACCAAGGGACGCCGCCTCGGCGGGTCGGCCAGCCACCAGAAGGCGATGCTGGCGAATCTCGCCACCTCGCTCTTCGAGCACGGCCGCATCACCACCACGGAAGCCAAGGCCAAGCGCCTGCGTCCGTACGCGGAGAAGATCATCACCCACGCCAAGGCCGGCAAGCTGGCCAACCGCCGTGAGGTGCTGAAGGACATCCGCGACAAGGACGTCGTGCACACGCTGTTCGACGAGATCGGCCCGTTCTTCGCCGATCGTCCGGGTGGCTACACCCGCATCATCAAGACGCTGCCGCGCAAGGGCGACAACGCCCCCATGGCCGTGATCGAGTTGGTGCGCGAGTCCACCGCGTCGAGCGAGGCCAGCCGCGCGACCCGCGTCGCCGCCTCCAAGAAGGCCGCCGAGGACAAGCTCGACGCCACCGAAGAGGTTGTCGCCGACACCGATCCGGCTGATGGCGCGGACAACGTGGTGGAGGCCGTCGAGGCCGACGCCACCGATGCCGAGGTCGCCAACGCCGAGGCCGTGGCCGAGGCCGTCGACGACGAGTCCAGCGCGGCGACCGCTCCCGATGCCGAGGCAGCCGGAGCAGACGTCGACGGCGACAAGAAGTAGTCGACTGAGTCGAGAATCGCAGACCGAACCCGTCGGCCCGGATCCCGGTGCCGGCGGGTTCTGTCGTCTGCGCTTCGACATCTCCTACGACGGAACCGACTTCGCCGGGTGGGCACGGCAGATCGGTCAACGCAGCGTCTGCGAGGAGTTGGAGAGCCGGTTGTCGACGGTGCTGCGGGTTCCGGTGCGACTGACCGTGGCTGGTCGGACCGACGCCGGTGTTCATGCGACGGGGCAGGTCGCACATGCCGACGTCCCGCGGACCGCGCTGGAGACCAGATCGATCGGCGGCGATCCGGCAACGCTCGTCGGACGACTGGCGAAGATGTGTCCCGACGATGTCCGGGTGACGGCGGTGCGTGTCGTCCCGGCGGATTTCGATGCCCGGTTCTCGGCGCTGCGCCGGCATTACCGGTACCGGTTGACCGACGCGCGCTGGGGTGCCGAGCCGGTGGTCGCGCGGACAACCGCCACGTGGCGCCGACCGCTCGACGTCGACGTGTTGAATGCTGCCTCGTCGGAGTTGCTGGGACTCAACGATTTCGCGGCGTTCTGTCGTCGGCGCGAAGGCGCGACGACCATCCGGGACCTTCAGCGATTCACCTGGACTCGGGATGCCGACGGTGTCCTGCTCGGCGAGGTGAGCGCAGACGCGTTCTGCTGGTCGATGGTGCGTTCGCTGGTCGGCGCGGTGGCGAGTGTCGGTGACGGCAGACGCGATATCGATTGGTGCCGTGGGCTTCTCGACGAGCGGGAACGCAGCAGTCAGGTACCCGTCGCCGAAGCCCGCGGGCTGTGCCTGGTCGGCGTCGACTATCCCGCCGACGACGAACTCGCCGCCCGTAACACCGTGACCCGCGACGTGCGTGGGTCGATCGGCTGCTGCGGAGGCTGACGCGACGACGCCCCTGACATCGGCCCTCCAGGAGCCGGCCGGCGACGATACGTCGGCGGTGGCTCTCTGGTGGGCGGCTCTCAGGGGCGTTGTGGCGACTGTGGCGGTTAGTTGCCGAGCTTGAGACCGTTCTTGTCGCGCACGTTGCCGGTCAGCATCATGATGCCGTCGATCAGAGCCCACACGGCCACACCGAAGACGATGAAGATCCCGACGATGAAAATCGCGGTGATGTACCCGAGGACGGTCAGACCGAGCTGGATGGCGCCCGTGGTGTTGTCGCCGATGTAGAAGCGGCCGACGCCCAGGCTGCCGAGGAAGATCTGCAGCAGGCCGGCGACGAGCTTGGACTTGTCGGAGAGCGGTTCACCGGTGGCCGGGTCCCGTCCGTACGGCGCGGTGGGGTCGGGCGCGCCACCATAGCCGTACCCCGGTGCCGCGGGATATCCGCCTTGCGGTGCCCCGTACTGCTGGGGTGTGCCGTACTGCTGCGGCGCCCCGTACTGCTGCGGTGCGCCGTACTGCTGGTTCCCGTACTGCTGGCCCCCGTACTGTTGTCCGCCGTACTGGGGAGTGTCGAAGCCGGGTTGGGACGTGCCCGCCGCGCCGTGGTCCGGACCCGTCGGCTGTTGGGTGGAGTCGGTGCCGTAGGACGGCGCCGGGTCGGCAGACGGTGGCTGCTTCACGAACGGGTCGTCGGGCTTGTCGCCGGAATTCTCTGGTGTGGTCATCGGGTGGATCCTCCTCGTGGCTTGGGTGGAAACGGTGTGTTCGGGTCGACAGTGGGAGTGACGTCGGACGACTCGACTCAGACGGCGGCGGCCAGTTGGCGTGCGTAGTACACGCGACCGGAGACGTCGCTCATCGCCCAGGGTGACGTGGCCGGGATGTTGGTGACGTGCATGACGCCGCCCGCGCCCCGGACGCGTACCTGGATGTAGCCCGTCGTGCGCCGTTCTTTCATCAGCAAGAACAGCAGACTCAGGAAGCAGACCAGAAAGAACCCGACCAGCGCCAGCACCAGGCCCGTCTGCGACATCTGTTCGGAGGACACGGACATGTCGGTGACCTCCCACTGCGAACCCGCGAGCGGGAATGTGCCCGACGGCGTGATCACATAGTGCTGCGTGCACGTGATGTCGCCGATGACCACGAGCGGCGGTTCGGGCAGGGCTGCGGCACCCGCGTCGACGTAGGGGTTGCCGTACACGGGAGCCGGGCCGGTGCTCGGGAATCGGGCCGGATCGGAGTAGTCGGCGGGGGCCGGCACGAATCCGGGGCTGGAGTCGTACGCGTTCGGCTGATGGGGCAACGGACGTGTGCCGTGATCGCCACTACCCGGGTAGGTCATCCAGCAATGGTGGCATACGCGTGTGTGTTTCGGGTCAGGTGGCGTTGCGCTCGTCTTCGAAGGCCTCGAGTACCTCGTCGACGGTGTCGTCGTCCCCGACGAACTGCTCCGGATGGGCGCCCTCGGACATGAGGTGCCGCCAGTTGAGGGGGTCGAACTCGACCGGCGCGTGGCGCGAGATGAAGTCGATGACGATCCGGCAGAAGCGCTCCGGGTCGTCGTGGAACGGGAAATGCCCTGACCCCGAGAAGGTCTCGAACTCGGAGTGGGGGATCGCCGAATGCGCCAGCTCGCCGTGGTGATGGGGGATGACGATGTCCCGGTCGCCCCATATGAGCAGGACCGGCAGGCGCTCGGTGAGGTAGCAGCGGTCGAGCATCGTGACGGACTGCCCGCGCCAGTCGACGACGGCGCGCAACGTGCGGAGGAAGGCCGCCGACGCGGTCGGGTCGGCGAGCCCGCCGAGTACCCGCATGAGGTCCTCGTGGTCGGCCAGCAGATGTTCGGGCGTTGCCGAGGACGGGAACAGGGGCGGGACCGGGGCGGCGACGATCGCTTTCGCGAGCGTCGTGAGACCGGGGACGACGCCGGGGACACGGAGCACCGACAGCACCTGCGGGACGACGGGCAGCGAGAACAACCGCAGGGCGGGATTGACGTCGCGGGTGACCCCGCCGGCGGCGACCAGCACCAGGCGCTCGACGAAGCGCGGGAACTGATAGCAGAACTGCATCGCGACGCCGCCGCCCAGTGAGTGGCCGACCACCGTCACCTTGCTGATCCCCAGGACGACGAGAAGGTCGCGCATCCCGTTGGCGAAGGCCGGCACCGAGTAGTCGGCGCGGGGCTTGTCGGAGTTCCCGTGCCCGAGAAGGTCGGGAGCGATGACGGTGTAGTGCTGCGCCAGGATCGGGATGACCTCGTCCCACGTCGACGAATTGTCGCCGATGCCGTGGATGAGCAGCAGCGCGGGACCGCTGCCGGCGATCCGGTAGGCGCGCCGGTAGCCGTGAATGGTGTGGTACTCGACGCGGACGTCGGTATCGGACACCGGGCGCAGTGTCGGACCGGGCGTGGTCGGGGACGAATCCCGCTGCATCGTGGGCACTGCGTCTCCCCTCGGTGTCGCGCGTGCAGACATCAGGTCGCGTCGTCGGCGACGGGCCCCCGCACATGACAACGGTCGTTGTGCTCCTCTGACGTCGAGTAAACCGCATCCCCGGTCGTCGTGCGCGTCGGGTCCGGACCTGGCGGGCGTGACCGGGGGTTACCGGGACCTGAATGCTTGCCGACGCCTTGCACGTCGAACCGTTCCCAGGGCCCGGGCAGGCCTCCTGCGCCACTACTGTGGGATGTGATGAATCCCTTCGACATCGAGTCCTTTGTGGCCACCGGTGGCCTCATCGGTCTGTGCGTGCTGGTCTTCGTGGAGACCGGCATCCTGGTCGGGTTCATCTTTCCCGGTGACTCCGTACTCTTCACCGCAGGCGTGTTCGCCGCGCAGCCCGACCCCTTCGCGCCACTGTGGTTGCTGTGCGTCGCCGTCCCGCTGGCAGCGATCATCGGCGACCAGTGCGGCTACTTCATCGGCCGCCGCGTGGGCCGCGGTGTGGTCGAGGGCAAACTGATGCGCACCATCGGACCCGAGTACCTCGCCAAGACAAACCACTACTTCGACCGCTTCGGGCCGCTCACCGTGTTCTTCGGCAGGTTCATCGGCATCGTCCGCACTCTCACCCCGCTGGTCGCCGGGTTCAGCGGCATGCCGCACCGCACGTTCACCTTCTTCAGTGTGCTGGGCAGCTTCGTCTGGGCGGCCGGGATCATCTTGCTCGGTTACTTCCTCGGCAACGTCCCGGTCATCCGCGACAACATCGAGATCTTCATCATCGCCTCGGTGCTCACGATCGTCGTGCCCACCTTCATCCACCTCGCACGCCGGTGGCGGCTGGCGCGGCGGGACCGGCGAGCGGACCGCTCGGAAGCCGCCTAGGCGTCTACGCCCTTGGGTGCGATCCACTCGGGGTAGGTCGGTGGTGCGGGCGCTGGTCTGACTGCAAAGTCGGTCATGCTTACCCCGTCCCGGGCATGATCTCGTGAACTATGCCAACGGCAACGACATGAGAACGTTTGCCATCGTGAACATTGTCACCGTAGGAACGGCTCCTCCCGGTGTCCCGGACCTCCGGAGAAATCGTCGGCGATGGTGGCCGCCAGCTCGACGAAAGAACGCTTCGTCGGCTTCGACATCAGTTCCAGATCGACATCCGCGCCTTCGGCGAGATGATCGTCGAACGGGATCTTGTGGACGGCGCGGCATCGCGTGAGGAAGTGCTGGCCCAGCTGGTCGGTGTCGATGGTCGACGAACCGGGTCGCGACGAGCTCAGGACGACGACGGCCCGCGAGACGAGATGTCCGAACCCATGCGCCTCCAGCCAGTCGAGGGTGGCCCCGGCGCTGCGAGCACCATCCAGAGCAGGAGAGCTGACGAGGATGATCATGTTCGCGAGATCCAGGACGCCGTTCATCGCCGAGTGGCTCAGGCCGGTGCCACAGTCGGTGATGATGATGTTGTAGAACCGCTGGAGCACGGTGATGACGCCGCGGTACTCCTCCTCGTTGAAGGCCTCGGCCATCGCCGGATCTCGTTCGGAGGCAAGGACTTCGAGTCGGCTCGGCGCCTGCGAGGTGTGCGCCCGGACATCGGAGTAGCGGTAGACGTTCTCGTCGGCGAGCAGGTCACGGACCGTCGACCGTGTCTGTTGCGGAATCCGTTGTGCGAGCGTCCCGAGGTCGGGATTGGCGTCGACGGCGATGACGCGGTCGCCACGCAGTGAGGCGAACGTGGAGCCGAGGCCGACGGTGGTCGTGGTCTTGCCGACGCCGCCTTTGAGCGACAGTACGGCGATGCGATAGTCCCCGCGGACCGGCCGGTTCACGCGTTCGAGCAACTGTTGATACTCGATGTCGCCCTGCGACTCGCCGGGATTGATGGCACCTGCCGACAGCGTGTGCACCGCCCGACGCCACCCGCGGCTCGGAGCACGACGGGCCTTGCGGATCAGCGCGACCTCGTCGAGCGACGGGCCTCCCGGCGGCGGCCCGTATCCGTGCTGCATCGGCTGCCCGGGGAATGGCTGCCCAGGGTGGTTCGGCCCAGGGTGGTTCGGCCCAGGGTGGTTCGGCCCAGGGTGGTTCGGCGCGGGGCCGGACCCCACCGGTGCGGGACCCGCGTGCGGTGGAGGTTGGTGACCGGCGACCGGGGTCGGCGGGAGCGACTGCTGAGACGGTCCCGGATCGGCAGCAGGATGGGAACCGGGGGGAGGGGGCACAGGTGAACCGGGCGGCGCGAAACGGGGGTCGGCGTGCTGCGGTGGCATACCGGGCGACGGCGACGGCACGTTGAACTGGGCGGGACCGAACTGATCCGGACCGAAATGATCCGATCTGGGGCCGGGCGGCCACGGGGGCGCGGTGGGATTCGTGGGTGGCGGAACCTCGGGACGGAATCGCGGCGGCGGGGTCCCGTTGGCTTGGGGATCGGCCGGCTCGGCTCCGGGGTGCATCGACGGGCCGAATCCGCCGACAGGCGGTTGCGGGAAGTCCGGCTGATCGGACACCGGCGCGACGGGGTCGGTGTCGGCCTCGGGTCCCGAAGGAGTCGGCGCGCCGACAGATGCTCCGCTGTCATTCGGGCGAACGGACGGTTGGGGTGGTGGCGGCCCGGGGTCGCTGGGCGGCGGTGCGAACTGCAGCCACGGCGGCGGCGCAGGTGCATCGGCCTTCGGGCCGTCTGCCCCAGGTCCGTCGGGCCTCGTGGGGTTCTCGTACGTCATCGGGGAATCCTCTGGTCAAGCGGCCGGGCGCCGATCGCGACTGGCTGCGAGTTCGGCGAGGCGTACGCACATCCACCCCGTTGTCGATCAACCCCGGCTGCGTCCTGCGGCAGTGTACCCAAGGCCGTCGGCCTGGTCCGGACGAGATCCACAGACCGTCGGACCGCACACGTTTGGCATTGCGTATCGCAGGTGTGGTGGCCTTCACGCGAGTATGGCAGTATCAGGCACTCACACATGTGCGCAGCGGGGTGCGCGGCTCTTCACGGATCCGCATGTGGGAGGTCTGGTTCCGTCGAACGAGAATTCGATGGAACCGAAAGGGACCCCGGCTGCGTCATATTCGGCGTGAAGGGGGTGCAGCTTTCCATGACCTACTCCGACGAGTCTCGGGATCCCGTCGACGGTGACGCCGGCGACCCGTGGGCGGTGATGCACGAGTTCACGACCGCTCGATCCCGATCCGGCGGCCTCGGCGTCCGAACCACGGCCCAGGGCCTGCCCGTATCGGTCCGTATCGAGTCGTCTGAGCTCGCCAAAGACCCAGCACTCCTCGCCGCGGACATCCTCCGGCTCTGTCAGCAGGCGGCGATGTCTGCCGGCATCCGACTCCGCGAGAACCTGTTGGCCTCCGGCATCGATCGAGACCTCGTGCAGGAGATGCAGTTGCCCCGGCCCGACGACCTGGCGCGGGCCGAGTGGCGCGACGACGAGGAAGCCGACGCCCCCGCGACGTGGTTGCAGCGATGACCTGGGGAATGGATGAACTCGAGGCGCGTGCGCAGCGCCAGCTGGACGGTTTGCACGACTTCCAGGAGAAGTTGCGGGCGATCTCGGTGCGCGAGACGTCGGCCGACGGCCTGGTCACCGCCGAGGTGGACGGCAAGGGCGCGCTCGTCGATCTGCAATTCGGTTACGGCGCCATCGAACTCGGCGCGAGCCGGCTGGCCGACCAGATCGTGACGACCGCTGCGTTGGCCGCCCAGAAGGTCTACGCCCGGATCGCCGTGGTGACCGAGGAGTTCAACGAGTCGTTCGGCGACATGTTGGCTGCCCGTCCGGCCGAATGACGAACCGGCCGACATTGACATCGTTTCCATCAGACTGACAATCACGAGGGGGTTCGAGAATGACGAACGTCAAGGTGACACCGGAGGTGCTCGAGGGCTTCGCCGCCACGAATGCCGCGATGGCCACCGCGGTGGGCACCGCGGGATCCATCGACGCTGCGGCAAACACGGCAGCGATGGTCCCCGTCTTCGGGCTGATCGGCCAGGAGTTCCTCGCCGCATTCATCGCGGCGCAGGCCAGTCATCTCATGTCGGTGGGGCAGCTGGCGGCCGTACACGCGGCCACCGCCGCATCCACCGCAGCGGGCCTCGCCGAATTCGAGGGCACCGACGCCTCGAGCGCCGCGGCCATCGGCTCGGTGCTGTGACGGTCCCACCGCAGACGCCGGCACTACCGGGCATCCCCGATGTGCCGGCCCTGAATCACATGACGGTGCAGCAGATGATCGAGGCGACGCCGCTCGGGCCGATCCTGGACCGAACCGTCGCCGACGTGCTCGGCGGGATGGGGTTGCCGCCGCTGCCCGTCCTGCCACCGCTGCCGCCGATGCCGGGACTGCCGCCGTTGCAGCCGCCGAATCTCGACATGTTCATCAAGCCGATGACCGACCTCCTGGGGGGATTCGGCAGCGGTGATCTCGCTGGCGGTGGCTTCGACCCGACGATCATCTTCGAGAGCCTCACCAAGGTCCTCGAGACCTCGATGACCATGGGCCAGAGTGCTCTCAAGCTCGCCGACCAGCTGTGGACGGGCCAGGGCGCAGTGAGTGCCGGCGCCAAGACCGCCGAGGCCGGCGCCAACAGCTCGGCGCTTGCCACGCAGGGCTCCGGGATCTCCCTGGACACCAAGACCGCTGCCGCGATCGTCGCCAAGGGGCTCGCGGTCGTGCAGGGGATCATCGCGGCCACCATCGCGAAGATCACCAGCCTGGCGGTCCCGATGATGATGACACCGGCAGTCGGTGCGGGCTTCGCAGCCGCGGCCGGGTTCGCCTCGATCGGGCTTTCCCAGGCCACTGCCGCGGTCGCCGTCACCCGGGCCGAGTTGCTCGGTCCGACAACCGCGATGGCGGTGAACGGTGCGCCGGTCGCGGTCACCGGGGCACCCACCGCCGGCGCCGGACAATCGCCGTTCACGCTGGCCAGCTCGATTCTCGACGTCGTGTCGCCGGCCATGTCCACGGCCACCGAACTGCCGACCTCCCTGATACAACCGATCAGCAAGATGCTGAACGTCGATCACGAGTCGCCGGCCGTGGTCCGGGCCGCGCTGTCGCCGAAGACCAAAGGCGGCGTGGGGGGAATCATGACGCCGCTCAGTGCTTCTCGTCCGACCGTTCCGACGAACTTCTCGCTCGCGGAACCCGCGCTCGGCGGTGCCTCGAGTGCCAGGCCGATGACGACGACGCCCGCCGCGATGCCGATGGGCGGCGCTCCGATGGGGGCGGCCGGTGCCCGCGGTGCGGGCGCGGCGGACGACCAGCACGCCGTTCCCGACTATCTCGTCACCGAGGACAACGGCCGCCGCGTGGTCGGAGACTCACCGGAGGTCGCACCGGCTGTCATCGGCTACGAGGAAGCCGCCGACCGCGATCCGAGCCCGGACATCGAACTCCGACTGGGCGTACCCGGTCCGAAACGAAACGAGGAAGTATGAGCAACTCCCGACTCCGCGTCGAACCAGCGGAACTGATCTCGGCGGCAAGCGACCTCGATCGGATCGCCGATCGGCTCGAACTGGCGCTCACCGGCGCCGGCCGCGCGCTTCCGGTCGCGGCTCAGGGCCGGGACGAGGTGTCGACCGCGGCGGCCGCGAGTTTCACCGCAGTCGCCGACAAGTTCGAGAAGGACACGGCCACCGGTGCTCTCGAGATGCGAAAGATCGCTGCCGTGCTACGGGCACAGGCCGCGGGTTTCATCGAAGGCGACGC
Organism: Gordonia lacunae; assembly: GCF_002149015.1. Taxonomy (GTDB): domain Bacteria; phylum Actinomycetota; class Actinomycetes; order Mycobacteriales; family Mycobacteriaceae; genus Gordonia; species Gordonia lacunae. The sequence continues at coordinate 197,240 of NZ_NGFO01000005.1, forward strand.
CGAGGCATCGGATGCCTTTCGGGTGGCGCTGTAGAGGTCGCCCGAACCATCCCGCGTAGCCGACCTCGTTGAGCTCACCGACATTCCACCGCTCACCACCGACATTCCACCGGCGCCCGAAGGGAGGCACTCGATGATCGGATTCACCGGAGTCAACTGGGACGCACGGCCGACCGAACAACTCGCGGCCGACCTCGGTGCGGGCCCGGGCCCGTCGCCGCTGGCGGAGGCCGGGATGGCGTGGGCGGCACTCGCGACCGAGGTCGGCGAGGCCGGTGTCGAATTCGCCGCCGTGCTGGCCCGACTCGGCGTGCACTGGCAGTCCGCGCAGTCCAGCGCCGCCTTCGAGAAACTGACGCGGTTGGCACCATGGTTCGCCGACGTCGCGGCCGCGGCCGTCGAGAACGCGGCGCGTGCCGAGTCCCAGGCCGCGGCCATCACCGTCGCACGGCTCAACATGCCTGACCTCGCGGAGGTCGACGTCGTCGAGAAGTTGCACGAGATCGCCACCACGGCCACCGCGGTCGCGCCGATCATCGCCGGCGCCGCAGCCCAGGCCGAGCGTGCGGTCGCGCACCAGCGCATGCGCGCCGCGCGGGTGATGCAGACGTATGAGAGCGCCACCGAACCGGTTGCCGCGCCGTGGGAATCGGCGCAACCGGCGCCGGTGCTGGTGTCCGGCGAGCCGCTCGCTGCCGAGCAGGCGGCCGCGGCGCGGGCATCCGCACCACCCCCGCAGCCCCCGGCCTCCGTGGCGCCTCCCGGTGTGGCGATGCCCGTGGGCCTCGGGGGAGCGTTCCTGCCGCCGCCCGAGAAGCTCAAGTACGCACCGACCATCGTGGCGAGCGGCTCACCGCAGGTCGCCCCTACGACGCCCGGCGGCGCGCCGGCGACGTCGGCTCCCAGCCAGGGTCCCGGCGTACCTCCTCCGGTGACCCCCGGCATGGCGGCAACGGACCGAGGTGCAGTCGTCCGCACGGTCGCCGCCGATGCCGCCGATCTCGACTCACCGGACGCGCCGACGTCCTCGGCGAGTGAATCCGTGGAGCAGCCGGCCACGTGGGCCGAACTGGCCACATCGGATCGTCCGGCCGCACATTATATCTCGGAACCGGACGCACTCGACCGTCCAGATGTCGATCCGCGATACCTGTCGGAAACCCTCATGCTCGGCAACCCGGGTGAGCGCCGATGATGCCGATCACGCACGACGCCGGAATGGTCGTCGACGCCGCGGTCCTGCGCAGGCTGGGCGAACGCTTCGGGGTTCAGACCTGGCCGGTCGTTCTCGATCTGGGTGACGTCGAGAATGACGGCGCCGAAGCGGAACCCATCGCGACCGCCGACGCCGACGCGAGGATCGAGGCACTCGGACTCGTCGAGCACGGCGAGGTGTCGGCCTGGGCTGGGACCGTGCTGCGGGTGCTGGCGCAACCATGGCGCGAGATCGAGATCCGTTCGTACTCCGAGGATGCCGTTCGCCGAATCTGTCTGGCGCGCAACGGTCTCGACCATGTGTTCGTGAAACGCACCGGGCCTCGGGTCGAGGTCACGGTCGTCGATGTCGCCGACGTCGAGGCACTCGCCGGTGTCGTTCGGGCGCAGTTCGACGCATCCGGATCCGATGCCTCGTCACCGGCCGACTTCGGTGCCTTCGCGGCTCCGTCCGACGAGGTCGTCGACCGGCTCGGGCGCTGCCGGACGGGGATCGAGACAACCGACGCCCTGCACGCGCTGGGAGCGACGCCGACTGATGCGGCCGTCGTGTCGGCCGCCTTCGCGTCGTGCCGGACGCGCACCGAGATCGTCGCCTCGATGAACGAGGACGGGCGATTCGCTCAATCTTCTGGGACTGTGGCGGTTTTCGACACCGATCGGGGTCGAATCGTGTCCAGTCCCAGCAAGTCCCCGGACGGTCGGGTGTGGACCACCTTCTCGCCGGGAACGGGTCATCGAATCGCACAGGCCGTCAGCCTGTTGATAGAGACCCTGCCCGGCGGGAAATGGATGCCATGATCCGCATCGGGGGATTCCGCGGAACAGACCGCCGCGGGAATCAACTGTCAGGGGTATCTGTGTCACGGATACCAACGGGGGCATCGCCAAACGGTGCCGTTACACAGGAGGAGCACTCATGCTGAACTTGCCCGGAGCAGGCGGCGGCGCCGGCGTCACCGTGAACGTCGCGGACGGACAGGCCACCGCAGCCAAGGTAGGCAGTCTCGTCGAGGACATGAAGGCTGTCATCAACCAGATCGCACAGCACGCCGGTAATGCGACGCCGACATGGCAGGGCTCGGCCGGTGTCGCGTTCGATGGCACGCACACCGACTGGAACAAGGCCGCGCTGACGATGAATCAGCTGCTGGAGCAGATCAAGACCCAGCTCACCAACGGCTTCGCCGGCTACGAGGATCAGGATGCGGCCGCGGCACGCGGATTGAACACCAGCGTCTGACATCGGCCTGCCTTCTCACCTCCACGTTCTGCGAAAGGAATCACCATGAACGGCTCGATCAACTACGACTTCGCCGCCCTCGGCGATCTCAGCGGCGGCCTGCGAGCTGCCTTCACCCGTCTCGAGGACCTCAACACGCAGCTCAAGGCGCAGGTCGCGGCGCTCGACGGGAACTGGAACTCACAGCAGGCCAAGGCTGCCTACGTCGATGCGCAGGGCGCCTTCGATCGCATCTTCACCCAGTCACGCGACTCGCTGACCTCGCTCGAGCAGGGTGTCAGCAACGCCAGCCGCGTCATGCAGGACACCGACGCAGCGATCGGAACGGGTTTCCGCGGTCTCGTCTGACCGCCGAACCTTCGTATCGCTCCGACGCCAGACGGGGACCCTGCGGGCACCGCGCCCGTGGGGTCCCCGTCCACGTCGACTGCCTCCCACCCCGCAGAGCGGCATGGGTCCGGCGCGGGCCGAGGTTTCCGGTGCCGGGCAACCGGGAAAGGAGCTTCGCACGCCGACGGACACGCCTTTACGGATGCGCTTCGATCCGAACATCGTTCGGATAGCGTAGGCATTCGCTCCAGGCGAGTTCGTCCTCGTCGCACGACCGCGTGCGGGCCAGTGACTCTGGTTTCCGCCGGACCATGGGAGGACCCGATGAGTAGCCCGTTCAGGCGCGTCAAGTCGGTCGAGCAATCGATCACCGACACCGACGAACCCGATACCAGACTCCGCAAAGACCTGACCTCGTGGGATCTGACGGTTTTCGGCGTGGCCGTCGTGGTCGGCGCCGGGATCTTCACCCTCACGGCTCGCACCGCAGGCAATCTCGCCGGGCCCTCGGTGTCGTTGGCCTTCGTGCTGGCGGCCATCGCGTGCGGGCTCGCCGCGCTCTGTTACGCCGAGTTCGCGTCGACGGTGCCGGTCGCCGGGAGCGCCTACACCTTCACCTTCGCGACCTTCGGCGAGTTCATCGCCTGGATCATCGGGTGGGATCTGATCTTGGAGTTCGCGCTCGCCGCCTCGGTGGTCGCCAAGGGATGGTCCCTCTACCTCGGCAACATCCTCGGGGCATCGGCGTCGATCGAGATCACCGACTCCATCAGTTTCGACTGGGGTGCGGTCCTGCTCATCGCCGTCCTGACGGTCCTCCTCGCACTCGGAACCAAGTTGTCGTCGCGGGTGTCGCTCGTCATCACGACGATCAAGGTGTTCGTTGTCCTTCTCGTCATCGTCGTCGGCGCCTTCTACATCTCGGCGAAGAACTACGACCCGTTCGTTCCCCCCGCCGCTCCGCCTGCCGAAGGCGAGTCGGGTCTGCACCAGACGCTGTTCTCGGCGATCACCGGCGCCGAGGGCAGCACATTCGGGTGGTACGGCCTGCTCGCCGCCGCGTCGCTGGTGTTCTTCGCGTTCATCGGCTTCGACGTCGTCGCCACCACTGCCGAGGAAACCAAGAACCCGCAGAAGGCGATGCCACGCGGCATCCTCGGGTCGCTGGCGATCGTGACCGTCCTCTATGTCGGCGTCAGCCTTGTCGTCTCCGGCATGGTTCCGTACCCGGAGCTGGCCGACAGGACGGACCCCGCCACCGGGGAGGTGTCCGGGTCGACCCTCACCACCGCCTTCGAGTACCACGGTGTGACCTGGGCCGGCTGGGTCATCAACCTCGGTGCCCTCGCCGGTCTGACGACGGTCGTCATGGTGCTGATGCTCGGCCAGACCCGCGTCGGATTCGCGATGGCCCGCGACGGCCTGCTGCCCCGGTCGTTGGCTCGTACGGGCAAGCGCGGGACGCCGGTGCGATTCACCATCCTCGTCGGCGTCGTCTCGGGTGTGCTCGCGGCCTTCTTCCCGATGGGGACTCTGGAAGAGATGGTCAACATCGGTACGCTCTTCGCGTTCGTCCTGGTGAGCGTCGGAGTCATCGTCCTGCGCCGGACGCGGCCCGATCTCGAGCGTGGCTTCCGCGTGCCCCTCGTCCCGCTGGTACCGATCCTGTCGATCCTCGCGTGCCTGTGGCTGATGCTGAACCTCTCGGTCGAGACCTGGATCCGGTTCGTCGTGTGGATGGTCCTCGGCGTCGTCATCTACTTCGCCTACGGCTACCGCAAGTCGGTCTACGCGCGGCGCGAACGCGGCGAGCTGGTGGGCGAGGCCGATGCCTCCGCCCCTGGGGTGGCCGCCGAGGACGGTCCGTCGCGGGGTAGCTGAGCTCCGACGCCCCTGCCCCTCGGAACCGGCCGGTCGTTCCGATAGCCTGGATCGAACGCATTCGCGCCTGCATCTTCAGGCGCCCGACGCGAACGACAAGGGGATCAGATGACGACTGCTCAGGACGAGCTGAAGGCCGACAGCCGCAACGGAATCGACTACAAGGTGGCCGACCTGTCCCTCGCGGACTTCGGCCGCAAGGAGATCGAGCTCGCCGAGCACGAGATGCCCGGACTCATGGCACTGCGACGCGAGTACGCGGACGTGTTGCCGCTCAAGGGGGCTCGGATCTCCGGCTCGCTGCACATGACCGTGCAGACCGCCGTTCTCATCGAGACCCTGACCGCGCTCGGTGCAGAGGTCCGCTGGGCGTCGTGCAACATCTTCTCCACCCAGGACCACGCCGCCGCGGCCATCGTGGTCGGCCCCCACGGCACCCCGGAAGAGCCGAAGGGTGTGCCGGTCTTCGCCTGGAAGGGCGAGACGCTGGAGGAGTACTGGTGGGCGGCCGAGGAGATGCTGACCTGGCCGGGTGAACCGGCGAACATGATCCTCGACGACGGCGGTGACGCGACGATGCTCGTGTTGCGCGGCGCCGAGTTCGAGAAGGCCGGTGTGGTCCCGCCCGCCGAGGACGATCACCCGGCGGAGTACAAGGTGTTCCTCGAACTGCTGCGCAAGCGATTCGAGACCGACAAGGGCAAGTGGACCGCGATCGCCGAGTCGGTCCAGGGCGTCACCGAGGAGACCACCACCGGTGTGCTGCGGCTGTACCAGTTCGCCGCCGCCGGCGACCTCGCTTTCCCGGCGATCAACGTCAACGACTCCGTCACCAAGTCGAAGTTCGACAACAAGTACGGGACCCGGCACTCGCTGATCGACGGCATCAACCGCGGCACCGATGTCCTCATCGGCGGCAAGAAGGTGCTGATCTGCGGCTACGGCGACGTGGGCAAGGGCTGCGCGGAGTCGCTCGCCGGCCAGGGCGCCCGTGTCCAGGTCACCGAGATCGACCCGATCAACGCGCTGCAGGCGCTCATGGACGGCTTCGACGTCGTCACCGTCGAGGACGCGATCGGCAACGCCGACATCGTCATCACCTCCACGGGCAACCTCGGCATCATCACCCTCGAGCACATGCGGGCGATGAAGCACCAGGCGATCCTGGGCAACATCGGCCACTTCGACAACGAGATCGACATGGCCGGACTCGAGCGGTCGGGCGCCAAGCGCATCACCGTCAAGCCGCAGGTCGATCAGTGGATCTTCGAGAACGGCAAGTCGATCATCGTGCTGTCCGAGGGGCGCCTGCTCAACCTCGGCAACGCGACCGGTCACCCGTCGTTCGTGATGAGCAACAGCTTCTCGAACCAGGTGATCGCCCAGATCGAGCTGTGGACGAAGACCGACGAGTACGACAACGAGGTCTACCGCCTGCCCAAGCACCTCGACGAGAAGGTCGCGCGAATCCACGTCGAGGCACTCGGCGGGACGCTCACCAAGCTCACCAAGGAGCAGGCCGAGTACATCAACGTCGACGTCGAGGGCCCCTACAAGCCCGAGCACTACCGCTACTGATCTGCAACGAGAAAGGGGCGTCCCACCGCGGTGGGACGCCCCTTTCTCGTACGGTGCCGGTTGTGGTCAGGTGCAGGCCGGTCAGGTTCCGATGTCGGGTTCGGCGTCGGGGCAGTAGATCCACGAACCCTGCTCCTTGAGGAACCGCTCCCGCGACTTCTCCGAAGCCGTTCTGTCCGTGCCTTTTTCGAGGTGAGACACGACTTCGGACTGGGCGACGTTGCCGTCGAAGGCCGTGTCGAGGAAACCGTCGAGGACAATGTCTCCGCCGTCGGCGGGTGGTGCCTCGGTGATCCGCTCGCGTGACTGGGTGCACACCGCGGCGCGCATCCGGCCGACGTCGCGCGCATTGCGGGCGGTGATGTAGGCGAGCAACGCGGAGCGGATCTCCGCCAGCGCCGTGTAGTCGGTCGATTCCGGCTCCGACCCGGACCCGCTCGGCGACGGGTCGCTCGACGTCGAGGTCGGGGCCGATGAGGGTCTCGACGTGCCCGCGGCCACGGAGTCGCCCGACGACGATCTGCTCACGACGACCGTCACCACCAGGGCGATCACCGCGACGACCGCGACGCCGCCGAGCGCACACGCGACGATGACCCCGGGGTTGCGTCGAGGTGGTGGTGGTGGTGGTGGCCCGGGCGGACCACCGAAGCCAGGAGTCCCGGGTCCGGGCGGCCCGTACTGGCCGGGGATGAACGGCGGACGGCCGTACGGAGCCCCGGGCGGCGGCATCGGCCCGCGTCCGGGCCGGGGGCCGTAGCCACCGGGTCCCGTCGGACCGGGGTAGGGACCTCTCGGACCTTGCTGACCCGGGCCCGGCCGGCCTGGGCCGGGTGGACCGTAGGGCGGCGGCCCACCACCAGGTGGAGGTGGCTGATAGGTCATGGAACGCCTTCCGCAATCGTTGGTCCAAGGCTATCGAAACGGTTCGATGAGAGCACCGGACGAGTCATTCGGTCGGTGCCGTCCGGCCGGCGCTCAGGTCGTCGGCCAGATCCTGGATGTTCTCACCGTCGAAGCGGTACCAGGGTGACATCCACGCGGTGTCGGCGAGCTCGCGGTACACGGCGTCGACGCGGCGCTGGAGGGCGCCGTCGCGCTCGTAGGCGTCTCGGGCCCGTGCCGCGTCCTTCTCGGCTCGGGCCGCGGCGCGCTGCATCGCGACCTCCGGTGCGACCCCGAGCAGTACATGGCGGTCGGGGACGGGCATGCCGAACCGTCCGAACTCCAGGTCGACCACCCAGCGCACGACCTCACCGGCAGCGTCCTGCTCGAGCCGCGCCGCGTTGTACGCGGCGTTGGAGGCGACATACCGATCGAGGATCACGATGTCGTGGGCGTCGGTGGCGGCCTGGATGTCGTCGACCGCGCCGGCCCGGTCGAGCGCGAACAGCAGCGCCATCGCGTACACGCTGTTACGGAGATCGCCATGCGAACCGTGGAGTGCCTCGGCGGCGATGTCCGCGGTCGCCGAGCGGCCGTAGCGTGGGAACGTGAAGGTCGCCACCCGCAGGCCGGCCGCCGACCACCGCTCGATCAGACCGGTGACCAAGGTGTTCTTGCCGGCGCCGTCGAGTCCTTCCACGGCTATCAATTGACCCACGCGGGGGAGTCTAGGGCGTGTCGGCAAACACGCCCCAGAGGCGTGGAACCAATCGGGTCAGAACGTCCGTCCCGGCGCGTCGATCACCACGGTTTCATCACGGTGATGTCACCATTGACATCATGAAGCCCCGCATCCTTGTCGTGGACGACGACGCCGCGCTCGCCGAGATGCTGACGATCGTGCTGCGCGGCGAGGGTTTCGAGCCCTTCGTGGTGGGCGACGGCACACAGGCTCTGACCGCCGTCCGGGAGATCCGTCCCGACCTCGTGCTCCTCGACCTCATGCTGCCGGGGATGAACGGCATCGACGTGTGCCGGGTGCTGCGCGCCGACTCCGGTGTGCCGATCGTGATGCTGACCGCGAAGTCCGACACCGTCGACGTGGTGCTGGGGCTCGAGTCGGGCGCCGACGACTACATGGTGAAGCCGTTCAAGCCGAAGGAACTGGTCGCCCGAGTGCGCGCTCGACTGCGCCGGACCGACGAGGAACCCGCAGAGCTCCTGTCCATCGGGCCGGTGGAGATCGACGTCCCGGCGCACAAGGTCACCCGCGATGGCGTGCCGATCTCCCTGACCCCGCTCGAGTTCGACCTGCTCGTCGCGCTCGCGCGCAAGCCCCGCCAGGTCTTCACCCGCGATGTCCTCCTGGAACAGGTGTGGGGATACCGGCACCCGGCGGACACTAGACTCGTCAACGTGCATGTCCAGCGGTTACGCGCCAAGGTCGAAACCGACCCGGAGAATCCCGAGGTCGTCCTGACGGTGAGGGGGGTCGGCTACAAGGCCGGCCCGCCGTGATCGGTCGATCTCGACGACGGGTCAACAGCACTCTCGGACGCTTCACCCGCACCGCCGGCGCTGTCGGACGTGCCTTCGGGCACATCTGGCGGCGCTCGCTGCAGTTGCGGGTCGTCGTGTCCACGTTGGTGCTGTCGGTCGTCGTCCTCCTCATCCTCGGCTTCGTCCTGGTCACCCAGATCACCGACCGGCTCCTCGACGTCAAGCTGGCGGCGGCGACCGAGGAGATCGACCGCGCCCGCATCTCCGTGGAACGCGACCTGTCGAGCGGCGCGGGCAACATGTCGGTGCAGAATCGCCTGCGCCAGACGCGATCGCTGCTCACCGACCGGGATGCCGACACCGGCCAGGCGTCGGGCGCGGTCGGTGCCTTCGACACCGTGCTGCTGGTGCCGGGGGGCTCCGACAACGGGGTCGCGAGCGGTGTCGGGCCCACCGCCGAAGTGCCGTCGAACCTGCGCGACATGGTGCGCGGTGGGCAGGTGGCCTACCAGTACACGCAGGTCCCCGACGGGACGGGCGGCAGGGCGCCGGCCCTGATCGTCGGCAGTCCCACGAACGCCTCGGTGCCCGGCCTCGAGCTGTATCTCGTGTTCCCGCTGACCGCCGAACAGAACACGCTCGACCTCGTCCGCGGGACGTTGCTGACCGGCAGCATCGTGTTACTCGGTCTGCTGGCCGCGATCGCCTGGCTGGTGTCGCGGCAGGTCGTCATCCCGGTGCGGTCGGCGTCGCGGATCGCGGTGCGGTTCGCCGACGGCCGCCTCAAGGAACGCATGCCGGTCCGTGGTGAGGACGACATGGCCCGGCTCGCGATGTCCTTCAACGACATGGCCGAGAGCCTGTCCAAGCAGATCACCCATCTCGAGGAGTTCGGCGGGCTGCAGCGTCAGTTCACCTCCGACGTCAGTCATGAACTGCGCACGCCGCTCACCACCGTCCGGATGGCCTCCGACGTTCTCTACGAGGGCCGCGAGGATCTGGACCCCGTCCGCAAGCGTTCGGTGGAGTTGCTCGACAAGGAGCTCGACCGGTTCGAGACGCTGCTCAACGAACTCCTGGAGATCTCGCGCCACGACGCCGGTATGGCCGAACTCGCCGCCGAACGGATGGACATGGCGATCCCGATCGACGGCGCCCTGGCCACCGTGGGCCATCTCGCCGAGGAGACGGGCACCGAGCTCATCCTCGACCTCCCGGCCGAACCGGTCCTGGCCGAGATCGACCCGCGTCGCGTCGAGCGCATCCTGCGGAACCTGCTCGCCAACGCCATCGACCACGGGGAGCGGAAACCGGTGACGCTGACCATGCGTTCGGATGGTGACGCGGTGGCGATCACCGTGCGTGACCAGGGCATCGGATTGCGACCGGGGGAGGAGAAGCTGGTGTTCAACCGATTCTGGCGTTCCGACCCGTCGCGATTCCGGCGCTCGGGCGGTACCGGTCTCGGGTTGGCCATCAGCATCGAGGACGCGCGCCTGCACCAGGGTCGGCTCGAGGCGTGGGGCGAGCCGGGTAAGGGTGCGTGCTTCCGGCTGACCCTGCCGCTCGTGCGCGGTCACAAGGTCCTCGGCTCGCCGCTGCCCCTGAAATCGGTGGGCACCCTGCAGCGCACGTCCGCGCCCAAGGCGACCGGGCGTGCTCCGGGGAGCCCGGGAGTGGGTGCCGAATGACCCGGTCATCCCGGTCGGCCGGCGGCGTGGTCGCACTGGCCCTGTCGGTCGCGGCGCTCCTCATGCTCGCCGCGTGCGGGGCGATCCCCAACGACTCCTCGCCACAGCCCATCAAGTCGTTCGAGCGGGAAGGGGCGACCAACGCGGTCCCGGTGCCGCAGGCCGACATGGACCCCGAGGCGCTGGTGCGGGCCTTCCTCAAGTCGACGGTCGATCCCGATTCGGCTCATCGCGCAGCCCGGGCGTTCCTCACCCCGGTCGCCTCCCAGCAGTGGGACGACCGCGGGGACGCGCTGATCGTCGACGAGATCAACACCTTCGTCGACCAGCGCAACGAGGATTCGGTGCGGATGCGGCTGATCGGCGACAACGTCGGGACCCTCAAGTCCGACGGCCAGCTGCTCCCGGCCTCGGGGCGGGTGGAGACCAGCATCAGCCTCACCCGATCCGGTGACCAGTGGCGGATCGACGGGCCGTTGCCGAACGGCACGATGATCGACCGCGACCAGTTCGACAGCACATACCGTCCGGTCTCGCTGTACTTCAGCGACCGAACCGGCCGGCGCCTCGTGCCCGACCCGCGCTGGCTCTATGCCGGACAGGCCACCGACCCGACGGTGCTGGTGAACCGTCTGATCGCCGGACCCGCGTCGGATCTGGCGGCGGCCGTGGACAGTGGCTTCCCCAACGACGCCGCGCTGCGGGGGCCGGTCGTGGGCCTCGCCGGCGGCGGGGTGCGGGTGGATCTCGACGGTATCGGGAGCGCGCCGGCCCGCGATCGCACCGTGCTCGCGGCGCAGATCATCTGGACCCTCAACGGCGCCGACATCTCCGGGCCCTACGTCATCGACGCCGACGGCGCCCCGCTGGCCGCCGAGCGGGCCTCCGGATGGCAGACCGCCGATGTTCGGGCCTTCGACCCGAACTCCGTACCGACCACTGATGTCGGGCTCAACATCGTCACCGGCGGAGCCCTGCGCGCGGTGACCGACACCGCGACCGTGCCGGTTCAGGGACCGCTGGGGTCCGCGCGTGATCTGCGTTCGGCGACGATCTCCGACAACGGGGCACGGGTCGCCGGGGTCCGCGGCCCGTCCGGTCCCGACCGCAGACTCGAGTTGGTGATCGGTGACTACGGCGGCGACATCGGCCCGATCGTCGGCGGCTCGTCGATCACCCGTCCGTCGTTCGGCGCCGACGAGAACACCGTCTGGGTCGTCGTCGACGGCAAGCCGGTCCAGTGGCAGCGCGACGACGAGGGTACCCAGACGGTGCCCGTCGAGGCGTCGTCGATCCCGACGGTGGCGCGCGGTGCGATCACCGAGATGCAGGTGGCGCCGGACGGTGTGCGCGCCGCCCTGGTGGTCGGCGGCCAGATCGTCTTCGCCGTCCTGTCGACCAACGCCGAGGGCCAGGTGTCGCTGACGAGTCCACGGATCGCGGCCTACAACATCGGCAACCGCGCGGTCTCGGTGGACTGGGCCTCGCCGACGACGCTGATGATCGCGCGCGAGGCGCCGGAGTCGCCGGTCGTCCAGCTGTCGATCGACGGCACCCCGGCCGTGGGCCTGCTGAGCGGGAACGTGTCGCCGCCGGTGCGGGCCGTGGTCGCCAACACGTCCACGATCTATGTGGGCGACCAGCGCGGGGTGCTCCGCCTGGGCAGCAGCAACGGACAGCCCGATCAGTACTGGACCGAGGTCGAGCCGGCGATGATCGAGGGCGCGATCCCGGTCCTGCCCTGACGGCAGCGACACACGGACCGGGAACGGAGCCCTCAGGCGGCCGCCAGCACGACGACCGCCACGACGTCCACTCCGTTCTCGGCCAGCACACGCACTGATTCGGCCGCGGTCGCTCCGGTGGTCAGCACGTCGTCGACCAGGATGGCCGTCGCTCCTCGGGTCGGCGAGCCGCAGGCCCGTACGCGCACCGCACCGCGGAGGTTGCGGGCGCGGGCCCGGGCGTCGAGTCCGGCGGAGTCCCGTGCGGTCGCCGACGTCATCAGCAGCGGCGCCACGTGTACGCGTCGGCCCAGGGCAGGCGCCGCATGATTCGCCACCGCGGTGACCGGGTCCCCGCCGCGCCGACGGGCGGTCATCCGACGGGTCGGAGCCGGGATCAAGAGCATGCGGTCGGCGTCGGGGAGCTCGCCCCAGCCGGCGAGCACGCGGATCCCGCGGGCGAGCGCGGTCCCCAGTGGACGCGCGAGATCCCGCCGATCGTGTTCCTTGATCTCGATGATCGCGTGCCGGTGCGGTCCCCGATACCGGCCCAGCGCCCATACCGCGACGCCCGGGTCGACTCGCGGGTGGGCGGCGATCGGAACGTCGGACACCGCGTGCTCGCATCGTCGGCACCAGCGGGTGCCCGGCCGCTCGCAGCCGCCGCACAGGACCGGGAACACCAGATCTGCCCCCGCGTCGAAGACCTCCCGCCGCCACGTCACGCGCCGACGGTAGAACACTCCGCACCGCGGTGGCGGGTCCCGAGCGACGGTGTGGACAACCGGCGTGCAGGGCCCGACCGGGACCTTCTACCCCGATCGTCCCGACATGCCGACGCCGCGCCGCAAAACGTGGCCGATACCGGAACTTGCGGCTACGGTCGGGGGTACAGCAGGTTGCCGGTGGCCCTCGAGGCCGGTGCCGGCCACGACCGCTTCTGCCGGGAGGTGATGCCCCTGTCATTGAGTGTCAGCTGTCAGCTGACATGGACACATCCTCGGTGCCGTTCGAATCATCAGTGCGACAACAGATCACGATGATCCAACCGGTTTCGGGACAATTCAGGAGGTAGTTGAATGTCCACAGTCATCCACCGCAAAGGCCAGCGCGAACCGAAGACCGCCGACCCACGGCCGACCGTGGAGGAGGGCCTCGCGCCCGACCGCCAGCCAGCCGAGAACGATTCCTACGATCCAGAGTTCGCCTTCGTCCGCCCACCGGGAACGGTGGAATCCGACGATCCGGCCGAACCAACAGCGAAGGTCGTGTTCAGCGGCCGCAACGTCGAGATCCCCGACCACTACCGCATCTACGTCGGCGACAAGCTCGCTCGTCTCGAGCGATTCGATCCGACCATCTACCGATTCGACGTCGAGCTGAACCACGAGCGCAACCGGAGACAGTCCAAGGTCTGTCAGCAGGTGGAGATCACCGCGACGGGCAAGGGGCCGATCGTACGGGCGCAGGCCTGTGGCGAGAACTTCTACGCCGCGCTCGAACACGCGCTGGACAAGGTCGAGTCCCGACTCCGCCGCGTCAAGGACCGCAGGCGTGTCCACCACGGCAACCGCCGGCCGCTCTCGGTCGCCGAGGCCACCGAGATCGGTGCGCCACCTCTGCGCGACAACCAGCTCTCGGTGGACGGCTTCGTCGGTGATCCCGGAACGGACTCCGCCGACTCCGCCGAGCGGTGGGACGACGGTGTGGAGGAATACACGCCGGGCCAGATCGTGCGCGTGAAGGAACACACCGCGGTACCGATGACCGTCGACGACGCGCTGTACGAGATGGAACTGGTCGGCCACGACTTCTTCCTGTTCCACGACAAGGAGACCGACAAGGCGTCCGTGGTCTACCGCAGGCACGCCTTCGACTACGGGCTCATCAGGTTGACGTGAACCGCGAGCGGCCCTGATCGGCGGTCACGTGGTCGGCGTCCGAGAGAGGAACTCGGGACCACCTGACGGTCCGATCAGGGTCTGCTCAGCTCACCTCGCTACCATGGGATCCGGTCTGTGCGTTCGCGCGGGCCGGATTCCGTGTGTTTTCTACAGGTGAGGGACTCGATCCACGGTGCTGAACAAGCTGTTGCGTGTCGGCGAAGGCCGCATGGTCAAGCGACTCGATGCGATCGCATCGCACGTCGAGGCGCTGTCCGATGACGTCGAGGCGTTGACCGACGCCGAGTTGCGTGCCAAGACAGACGAGTTCAAGGAGCGGATCGCCGACGGGGCGTCGCTCGACGAGCTGCTGCCCGAGGCGTTCGCGGTGGCCCGCGAGGCCGCGTGGCGCGTCCTCGACCAGAAGCACTTCCACGTCCAGATCATGGGCGGCGCCGCGCTGCACTACGGGAACATCGCCGAGATGAAGACCGGTGAGGGCAAGACGCTCACCTGTGTGCTCCCGGCGTACCTGAACGCACTCTCCGGTGACGGCGTCCACGTCGTCACCGTCAACGACTACCTGGCCAAGCGCGACTCCGAGTGGATGGGTCGCGTGCACCGGTTCCTGGGTCTGGACACCGCGGTGATCCTGACCGGGATGAGTTCGGCCGCGCGTCGGGAGGCCTACGCCGCCGACATCACCTACGGCACGAACAACGAGTTCGGCTTCGACTACCTGCGCGACAACATGGCGCACTCCCTCGAGGACCTCGTCCAGCGCGGTCACGCCTTCGCCATCGTCGACGAGGTCGACTCGATCCTGGTCGACGAGGCCCGCACGCCGCTGATCATCTCCGGCCCCGCCGAGGGGTCGAGCAAGTGGTACACCGAGTTCGCGCGGATCGCCCCGCTCCTCGAGCGCGACGTGCACTACGAGGTGGACATCAAGAAGAAGACGGTCGGCGTCCACGAGGCCGGTGTCGAGTTCGTCGAGGATCGCCTCGGCATCGACAACCTGTACGAGGCGGCCAACTCGCCCCTGGTCAGCTACCTGAACAACGCGATCAAGGTCAAGGAGCTGTTCCAGCGCGACAAGGACTACATCGTCCGCAACGGCAACGTCATGATCGTCGACGAGTTCACCGGGCGTGTGCTCGACGGACGCCGCTTCAACGAGGGTCTGCACCAGGCCATCGAGGCGAAAGAGGGCGTCGAGATCAAGGCCGAGAATCAGACGCTGGCCACGATCACGCTGCAGAACTACTTCCGCCTCTACGAGAAGCTGTCCGGCATGACCGGTACCGCCGAGACCGAGGCCGCCGAGTTCGACCAGATCTACAAGCTCGGGGTGCTGCCGATCCCGACGAACAAGCCGATGATCCGCAAGGACCAGGGCGACCTCATCTACAAGACCGAAGAGGCGAAGTTCGCCGCCGTGGTCGACGACGTCACCGAGCGGCATGAGGCCGGACAGCCGGTGCTGATCGGTACGACCAGCGTCGAACGTTCGGAGTACCTGTCGCGCCAGCTCAAGAAGCGCGAGGTGCCGCACAGCGTCCTGAACGCGAAGTTCCACGAGCAGGAAGCCCAGATCATCGCCGAGGCCGGCCGGATCGGTGCGGTGACCGTGGCCACCAACATGGCCGGCCGTGGTACCGACGTCGTGCTCGGCGGCAATCCCGACATCATCGCCGATACCCGGTTGCGCAAGGCCGGCCTCGACCCGGTGCAGACCCCCGACGAGTACGAGGCGGCCTGGGACGAGGCCATCGAGGTCGCGCGCACCGACGCCGCGAAGGAGGCCGAGGAGGTCCGCGCGGCGGGCGGGTTGTACGTGCTCGGCACCGAACGCCACGAGTCGCGTCGTATCGACAATCAGTTGCGCGGTCGCTCCGGCCGCCAGGGTGATCCGGGCGAGTCGCGGTTCTACCTGTCGGTGGCCGACGAACTCATGCGCCGGTTCAACGGCGGTGCGCTCGAGGCGATCATGAACCGCCTCCCCGACGATGTGCCCATCGAGGCCAAGATGGTCACCAAGGCCATCCGCAGCGCTCAGACGCAGGTCGAGCAGCAGAACTTCGAGATGCGCAAGAACGTGCTCAAGTACGACGAGGTGATGAACGAGCAGCGCAAGGTCATCTACGCCGAGCGTCGAACGATCCTGGAGGGCGAGGATCACCACGAGCAGGTGAAGCAGATGGTCGCCGATGTCGTCGGAGCCTACGTCGACGGCGCGACGGCCGAGGGTTACGCCGAGGACTGGGATCTCGACGAACTGTGGTCGGCCCTGCGCACGCTGTACCCGATCGAACTCGATCCGAAAGATGTTGTCGGTGAGTCCGAATACGGTGAGCGCGATGACATCTCGGCCGAAGAGTTGCGCGAGAGGCTCGTCGATGACGCTCGCGCCGCGTACGACGCCCGCGAGAAGCAGATCGACTCGATCGCCGGCGAGGGTGCGATGCGCCAGCTCGAGCGCAGCGTGTTGCTGAGCGTGCTCGACCGCAAGTGGCGCGACCACTTGTACGAGATGGACTACCTGCGTGAGGGCATCCACCTGCGTTCGATGGCCCAGCGTGACCCGGTCGTCGAGTACCAGCGCGAGGGCTTCGACATGTTCCACGGCATGCTCGAGGGCCTGAAGGAAGAGGCGCTGACCATCCTGTTCAACGCGCAGGTGCAAACCGAACAGCCGGCGCAGCAGCAACCGCTCCCGAGCGCGGCCGATCTGCGTGCGGCGGTCGGCGCGGGCGCCCCGGCGCCCGTACCCGCGGCCCCGGCGGCGGAGTCCGGCGCCCAGGCCCCGGCTGCCCTGCGGGCCCCGGCCCAGTCGGGTGACCCGGCGGTCACGTACTCCGGTCCGGGCGAGGGCGGCGGTACGGTCGTGCACTCCGAGGAAGAGGAGCTCTCGGGCGCGGCGGAATCCGCCAGCCGACGTGAGCGCCGCGCTGCGGCGCGCGCGACCACCAAGGGGGCCCGGCCGAAGCCGCCCAAGTCCAAGAAGCAGCGTCGCTGACACGCGCGTTCCGACCGCCGGCGGTCAGCCCCGGGTTCTCCGGGCTGACCGCCGGCGGATTTTTTTCGTACCCGAGGGAACCGGGACGCCGGCTGCTGCGTCCAAGTCCCATGCACCGACTCCTCACGGGTCCTGAACCTGGCCCGACCAGCACGTCCCGGCCGCACGTGTCCGGGCCGCTGCAGACACCACGGGTGCGGGTTCGTCCCGCCCCGCCGTACGAGCCCGCCGGTCCGGTGGTGACCGCGACTCGCGGCGTGTCCCACTCCTCGACTGCCCGTCCGTTCCCGGCGCCCACACCCGGGACGGGCGCGGCCCGGAAGACCGCGTCGGCCGCCGCCGAGGCCAGGCGCTTCACCGTGGCGGTGTCCCGCCTGCTGTTCGAGGTGGTCGACCGTCGGCGCTCGGTCGCCCACCTGGGCGACGTGGTGTCCCCGGCCATCGCCGACCAGATCGCGGCGCTCGTGCGGCACGACGCCTTCCGGGTTCCCGAGGCACACGCCGCCGCGTCGGGCGCCGCACCGACGCCCTCGATGGCTCAGGTCCCGACCGGGAACGTGCTGCGGCGCGTGCACGTCCAACTGTGCGATCCCAGTGTCGCGGAGGTCTTCGGGTCGTATGAGGGCGGGGGACGGACCCGGGCGTTCGCCGGACGCATAGAGCGCAAGCCGATCCGGGTCCGAGGTGTCGTGCCCGCCGGCCGCCGGTCGCTGGGTCGCGTCGAGTACCGCTGGCAGCTGGTCGCACTGGAATTCAGCTGACGAGTCGCGGGTGGCCGAACGGCCATCGCGCGGACATCGGCCTGCGCCGACCACGGAAACCCGCATCGACGACTAGGATCGGCGACGTGGTCACCCGTCTGTCGCCCCGCGACGCGATGTACTACTTTCTCGATGATTCGCGATCGACGACCCACCTCGGGGCGCTGCTGATCGTCGACCCCACGGCGGGACATGCTGCCCCGGGTGAGTCCGCGGACGCCGACGCCGGCGCCGACACCGCGTCCGGCGGCGCGTCCCGGGAGCCGACGCTCGATTACCCGGGCCTGGTGTCGCTGGTCGAGAACCGCCTGCAGCTCATCCCGCGTTACCGTCAGGTCGTCCGTGAGGTGACCCTCGGGCTGGCGCGTCCGGTGTGGGTCGACGACCCCGACTTCGACATCAACTTCCACATCCGGCGGGCGGGACTCCCGCGTCCGGGCGGCACCACCGACCTCGACGACCTGGTCGCGCGCGTGATGTCCCGGCCGCTCGACCGCACCCGGCCTCTGTGGGAGATGTACCTCATCGAAGGACTCGCCGACGGCCGGTTCGCGATTCTCACGAAGTCGCATCGATGCCTCATCGACGAGGCGGGCAGCCGGGAGATCAGCGAGGTCATCTGCGACGGCACCGAGCAGGCCGATTCTCTGCCTGAGGAGTTGTGGATGCCGGGCTCGCCGCCGGGTGGCACCCACCTCGTGGTCGGTGCTCTCGCCGAAGCGCTGGCGCGTCCGGGCGATCTTGTCGAGACGGTGCTGCACGGCAACGGGATCGTGTCCGAGATGCGGTCCGCCGTCGGAACCACCGTGCGCCGCGTCGGGGACGTGGTGTCGCAACTGACCGACTCCGCGCCACGTAGCCCGCTCAACAACGCGGGCACCACGACCCGGTCGTTCACCACCGTCACGTTGCCGCGGCGCGATTGCGCGAAGGTCGCCGAGTATCACGGCTGCACCATCAACGATGTCGAGCTCGCGATCATCTCCGGTGTCATGCGCAAGTGGATGCTCTCGTTCGACCCGGCCGAGGGTCCGGCCGACACCGTGCGCGTCGTCGTCCCGCTGTCCGCGCGCGACCCGGGGGTCGAACGCGCGGCCGAGCCGGAGCCCGGCTGGATCGGGGTGGGCAGACCGAGCTTCGTCACGGATCTTCCGGTGGGTGAGAGCAATCCGGCTGTACGGCTGGCGCAGGTGGCCGGGCTCGCCGACCGGTACGCGCAGTCCTCGCGCCGGATGAACCTCGGTCCGAGCCCGCTGTTCCCCGAACTGGGTGTGGTGCCGTTCCCGGAGTTCAGTTCCCGCGCATTCCGGTCGCTGAACAGCCGTGCCTACAACGTCCCGGTGGCGATGAGCACGGCCCCCGTCCCCGACCGTTTCGTGCTCGGCGCGCCGGTGTGCCAGACGTTCTCGATCCCCACGCTCGTGTCGCAGCGTGCGTTGGCGATCAGCATCGTCGAGTACCGTGACGATCTGCACTTCGCCTTCGTCGCCGACCGCGGGGTCATCGCCGACCTACCCGCGATGGCCGACTACGTGTCCGAGTCCTTCGAAGAGTTGAGCCAGCCCTACCGCGAGCCGACGGGAGTAGTTGACGAATGAGGGTGTACCTGCCGGCGACGTTGGCGATGCTGTTGCGGCTGAACACCGACGGTGAGTTCCGTCCGCTCGGTGGCACCGGCTTCGCGCTGACCCCCGCGCTGCGCGAGGCCTTTGTCTCCGGCGACGACGAAGAACTGTCCGAGGTCGCGTTGCGCGAGGCGGCGCGCGCTTCACTCCGCCTGCTCGCCGGGGAGGCCCCGGAGGACGGCGACACCGATGCCGAGGCCGAACTCGTCGCCGACGAGGCGGTCACCGGCCCGGGGGACACGCCCCGTCTGCCGCCTCGGCGGGTGGTCGTCGCAGCCGACGTCGAGAACGTGACGCCACGTCCCGACCTGGACGACGCGGTGGTCAAGGTCTCCGGGCCGATCCCGCTGTCGGCGATCGCATCGGTTCACGTCGACGTCGAGGAGGCGGAGCCGAAGGTCCGGGCGGCCGTGGTGGTCATCGACGCCGCCGACATGGGAGATCTGGATGCCGAACTCGCTGTCGGCGATGTCGAGGACTTCGATCTCGCCTGGTACGCGACCCAGGAGCTACCGTTCCTCCTCGAACTGCTCTGAGTCGGCAGGCTAACCTACGGTTGCGTAGGTTACTGTGTCCCCGACACGCTCCCGACGTCGAAGGCGGTTAGTGAGATGGGCTTGCTCGAGCGATTCGAGGAACCGGTTTCCGGTGTTGCGGCGCGCAGCCGCGGCGCGCAGTGGGCTCGAGCCGCACTCACCCGGATCACGACGCCGCTCCTCCCCGACGACTACCTGCACCTGGCGAACCCGCTGTGGTCGGCCCGAGAGCTGCGCGGCAAGGTCGTCTCGGTCACCCGGGAGACCGAGGACACCGCGACGATCCGCATCCGGCCGGGATGGGGCTTCTCCTTCGACTATGTGCCGGGACAGTACGTCGGCATCGGTGTCCTGATGGAGGGGCGATGGGCGTGGCGCTCGTACTCGCTCACCTCGACCCCCGACTCCTCGGCGAACGACAAGACGATCTCGATCACGGTCAAGGCGATGCCCGAGGGATTTCTGTCCAGCCACCTGGTCAACGGTCTGAAGCCCGGGACGGTCGTGCGTCTCGCCGCACCGCGCGGCGAGTTCGTACTGCCCGACCCGCTGCCGGAGAAGGTTCTGTTCGTGACCGCGGGAAGTGGTCTCACGCCCATCATCTCGATGCTCCGGACCGTCCGGCACCGCGACCAGCGCACCGACATCCGGCTCGTCCACTCGACACCGACCCCGGCCGACCTGCTGTTCGCCGACGAACTCACGACCCTGGCCGACGACGGCATCGTCGACCTGCACGTGCAGTACACGCGATCGGACGGGCAGCTCACCCCGGAGGTGCTGCCGACGCTCTGCGCCGACTGGCGCGAACGCCAGACCTGGGCCTGTGGGCCTGCGGGCTTCCTCGACGGCCTCCAGCGCCTGTATGCGGAGGCGCATCTGGCCGAGCGGTTGCACATCGAGCGGTTCGCGCTCGAACGCGGCGTCGTCGGAGCCCACGGGGGCACCGTCACGTTCGCGCGGTCCGGGAAGTCGGCGGTCGCCGACGGCGCGACCACGCTGCTCGAGGCGGGGGAGTCGGCCGGCGCGATGATGCCCTTCGGATGCCGGATGGGGATCTGTCAGAGCTGCGTGGTCATGCTCGACAAAGGGTGTGTGCGCGATCTGCGCTCGGGAGTCGAGCACGTCGAGGGCGAACGGATCCAGACGTGTGTCAGCGCCGCGGCGGGGGACTGCACACTCGACGTCTGACCAGCGAATACGCTGCGTACCGCTCGTGCCGACCGGTGACCCGGTAGGGTGAACGACGTGCGTGGTGAGAGGAAACCGGCCCGTGGAAACGCCGGCGAAGGCACCAGTGAAAGCTGAGGCTCCGGTCCCCAGCCCGATCCCCGTCCTGAGTGACGGAGGGGTCACGTTGCGGCCGCACGAGCCCCACGATCTCGATCGGATGGTCGAGCTCGCGGCGGACCCGGCCATGATGCGGTGGACCCCGATCCCGGCACCGTACAGCCGCGCGGCCGCCGAGCGTTTCGCGCTCGACTACGCGCCCCGGAGCTGGGCGAACGGTACCCGGATGCTGTGGGCCGTCGAATTCGACGGGCGGTTCGTCGGCACCGTCGACATCGAGGGCGAGGGTCCGCTGACGCGGCTCAGCTACGACCTGCACCCCGATGCCCGCGGGTGGGGTGTGATGAAGCGTGCGGTCCTGCTGGCCGTCAACTACGCGTTCGGTGAGGCGGGCAAGGAGGTCGTCCGCTGGACGACCGTCGCCGGCAACATCGATGCGTTGCGGGTGGCCCATTCATGCGGCTTCCGCCTCGACGCCGCGGTGCAGAACGGCGTCGAGGTCCGCGGTCACATCCGCGACGCCTGGGTCGGATCGTTGCACGCGAACGATCCGCAGCACCCGAAGACCGAGTGGCGCACAGACGTTTTCGAGACCGATCGGTTCCGTCTCCGGCCGTTGGCGGAGTCCGACGACCCGCGAATCCGGGAGACCCTCGACGACCCGGCATCGCGCAAGTACCTCTTCGCACGGCCCGATCCGTTGGAGCTCGAGCACGCCGCCGCCGAGCGTCTCCGCAAATGGTGGACCGCCGCGCAGGGCACGACGTGTACGTGGGCCGTGGCCGACCGCGAGACCGACGACTATCTGGGCGACATCACCCTCCTGCACATCGACGAGGTCACCGGAGCCGAGGCGGGTTTCTACACGCATCCGGAGGCGCGCGGGAAAGGCGTTCTCGCCGAGGCGTTCCCGGCTGCGGTTCGGTACGCCTTCGACAAGCTGGGGTTCCGTCGCCTGACTCTCTTCGCCGCTGACAGCAACGAGGGCAGCAAGAAACTCGCCCGCAACGCCGGCTTCCGCGAATTCGGGACCCAGAAGCTCGCCGCCCGATCCGACGGTGTCTTCGAGGACCTCGTCGGCTTCGAGTTGTTCCGCGACGACTACGAGGCCAACCGCAACACCTGACCCGCCTGCTGGCGTCGACCGTGCGTCTCGTGGCGTCGACCGTGCGTCGATTCGCGTCGACCGGGCCATCCTCTCCCCACGGCCGAGGGCGTTCCCGGATCGCCCGAGTCGTGGTTCGTCACACTCACTGGACACGACGCCGTCGCCAACCTACGCTTGCGTAAGTTACGGAAACGTAGGCGTAGGCAGCGGTCGACAGGCGCACCTCGAACGCGCGTGACCGACCACCGGCGAAGGGAACCACACATGGCGATCTCCGACATCCCCGAATACGCACATCTGACCGAGTCCGACGTGGCCGCTCTGGGCGCGGAACTCGACGCGATCCGCGCCGACATCGAGGCCGACCGCGGTGAGCGCGACGCGCGCTACCTGCGCAACACCATTCGCTTCCAACGCGGCCTGGAGGTGACCGGTCGTGCCCTGCTGTTCGGCTCGACCCGCCGATCGGCCTGGTGGGCGGGTGCCTGCGCGCTCGGCGTCGCCAAGATCGTCGAGAACATGGAACTCGGGCACAACGTGATGCACGGGCAGTGGGACTGGATGAACGACCCGGAGGTGCACAGCACCACCTGGGAGTGGGACAACACCGACCCGTCGGCGCACTGGAAGCACACCCACAACTACATCCATCACAAGTACACGAACGTGCTCGGCATGGACGACGACGTGGGCTACGGTCTCCTGCGCGTCACCCGCGATCAGCGGTGGCGTCCGTTCAACTACGGAAACCTCGTCTACAACACCATTCTCGCGCTGGCGTTCCAGTACGGGGTCGCGGTGCAGCATCTCGAGCTGGGCAAGAAGCGCAAGACCCCCGAGGCGCAGGAGGAGTTCCGGCGCAATCGCAACGACGTGCTGTCGAAGATCGGCAAGCAGGTCGCCAAGGACTACCTCGCCTACCCGGCGCTGGTCAGTGCGGCCACGGGGCACAAGGTCGGATACGGCCGCGCCTACGCGAAGGCGGCGACCGCGACCGCGCTCGGCAACGTGATCCGCAACGTGTGGAGCAACGCCGTCATCTTCTGCGGGCATTTCCCGGACGGTGCGGAGAAGTTCACCAAGCAGGACATCGACAACGAGACGCAGGCGGAGTGGTACCTGCGCCAGATGCTCGGCAGTGCCAACTTCGACGCGGGGTTCCCGCTCGCCTTCATGAGCGGCAACCTGTCGTACCAGATCGAGCACCACATCTTCCCGGACCTGCCGAGCAACCGGTACGCCGAGATCGCGGTGCGCGTGCGCGCGCTGTGCGACAAGTACGACCTGCCCTACACCTCGGGGCCCTTCCCGGTGCAGTACGCGAAGGCATGGCGGACGATCGCCAAACTGTCGTTGCCGGACAAGTACCTCTCCGCGACCGCCGACGACGCGCCGGAGACGGCGTCCGAGCGTCGGTTCAAGGAGGGGCTGCCCGAGGGCGTCCGTCTGCAGGCGACGATCGACGAGGAGACCGGAGCGCGCCGGGGACTCCGCTCGGCGATCGCGTCTCTCCGCTCCCGGCGGAGCCGGACCGTCCCCCGCCCGCTCCGTGCGCGGCGTACCCGGGCCGTCACCGGCACGTCGGATCTCCGTTCCGACGAGCGGGCCGCCTGATCGCCGCAGGTCAGACGGCCGGCAGTCATCGAAAACAAGGCAGTGACCCCGGCAGGGGCATAATGAGGCGCAATGGCAATCACTGATATCAACGAGTATGCGCACCTGACCGACGCCGACGTGGAAGCACTCGGCGCCGAGCTCGACGCGCTCCGCCGTGAGATCGAGGCGGACCGCGGCATGCGTGACGTCCGATATCTTCGGCGCACCATCTTCGCGCATCGCGCCCTCGAGGTCGCGGGCCGCGCCGCGCTGCTCGGCAGCCGCTCCCGGCCCCTGTGGCTGCTGGGGACCGGTGCGCTCGCGCTCTCGAAGATCATCGAGAACATGGAGCTCGGGCACAACGTGATGCACGGGCAATGGGACTGGATGAACGACCCGGAGGTCCACTCGACCACCTGGGAATGGGACATGGTGTGCGCGTCCCCGCACTGGAAGCACTCGCACAACTACATCCATCACAAGTACACCAACGTCCTCGACATGGATCACGACGTCGGGTACAAGACGTTGCGCGTCACGCGCGACGAGCCGTGGCAGCCCAAGCAGCTCTTCCAGCCGGTCACCAATGTGATGCTCGCGCTGCTGTTCGAGTGGGGTATCGGCCTGCACGACCTCGACCTCAAGGACGCGATCTCGGGCAAGAAGCCCAAAGAGGTCGCCGTTCCGCAGCTCAAGGTCTTCGCCCGCAAGGTCGGCAAGCAGCTGGCCAAGGACTACGTGTTGTTCCCGGCGCTGTCGGGACCGAACTTCACGCACACACTGACGGCCAATCTCACCGCGAACCTGATCCGCAACGTCTGGGCCTACGTGGTGATCTTCTGCGGGCACTTCCCGGACGGTGCGGAGAAGTTCACCGCGGACACGCTCGAGAACGAGACCCAGGGCCAGTGGTACCTGCGGCAGATGCTCGGCACGGCGAACTTCGACGCCGGCCCGGCAATGGCCTTCTTCAGCGGCAACCTCTGCTACCAGATCGAGCACCACCTCTATCCGGACCTGCCGAGCAACCGGTACGCCGACATCTCGGTGCGGGTGCGCGAGCTGTGTGACAAGTACGATCTGCCGTACACCACGGGGTCGATTGTGGTGCAGTACCTTCAAACTCTGCGCACCATCAACAAGCTGGCGCTGCCCGACTCGTTCCTGCGCGACACCGCCGACGACGCCCCGGAAACCGCGTCGGAGAAGCGCTTCGCCGGGATGACCCCCCGCGCGACCGGTCTCAAGACCGCCATCCGCGAGCTGCGCGCCCGCCGTCGACGGCGCTGACAACCGGTTCGGTCACTCGGGGAGCGGCTCGTTGCGTCGCTCCGGGGACCGTGGCTCCTCGGCTGGGTCACCCTCCCCGCCGCTGACCGCTGCCAGAAGATGCCGCACCGCCATGGCGCGGCGGTACGAGTGACCGGTCAAATCGTCCAGCTTGCACTCGGGGTCCGCCGGCGGGCCCAGATGTGTACAGCCGCGCGGACATTCCTCGATCGCGGTGTGCAGGTCGTCGAAGGCGGCGACGATGTCGTCGGGTCCGACGTGTGCGAGTCCGAAGGACCGGATGCCGGGTGTGTCGATGACCCAGCCGCGCGGGCCGCTGTCGTCGGGAAGCGCCAGTGCCACCGACTGGGTGGAGGTGTGCCGGCCCTTGCCGACACCCGACACCACGCCGGTCGCCCGATACGCGTCCGGCACAAGGCGATTGACCAGGGTGGACTTGCCCACCCCGGAGTGACCGATGAACGCGGTGATCCGGCCGCGCAATGTCGACAGGATCTCGTCGAGGGGGTCGTCGCGCCCCGCGCACACCACCGGTAGATCGAGATCGGCGAAGGCCGCGGTGAACTCGGCCGGGTCGGCGAGGTCCGACTTGGTCAGACACAGGACAGGCGACAGTCCGCCCACATAGGCCGCGGCCAGCGCACGTTCGACGAAACCGGTGCGCGGCGGCGGGTCCGCCATGGCGGTCACGATGAGGAGCTGATCGGCGTTGGCCACCACGATCCGTTCATACGGATCGGAGTCATCTGCGGTGCGTCGCAACACGGTTCGTCGCTCGGCGACGCGCACGATGCGCGACAGCGTGTCCGGCCGTCCGGACAGGTCACCCACGACGGAGACGTCGTCGCCGACGACGATCGGAGTGCGGCCCAGCTCCCGGGCGCGCATCGCGACCACCCGCCGGGCCGGGTCGCCGTCGAGCACCACGCCCCAGCGGCCCCGGTCCACCGACACCACCATGGCCTGCTCGGCGTCGTCATGCGACGGTCGCGTCTTGGTGCGCGGTCGGGTGCCCTTTCCGGGACGAACCCGTACGTCGGATTCGTCGTAGCTCGCCGCGCGGCGACTCAACGGGGTGCCTGTCCTCGACAACTCATGCGCGCCCCAGCATCCGCTGCCACATCCCCGGAAAGTCGGGCAGCGTCTTGCTCGTCGTCTCGATGTCGGCGACGATCACACCGGGTGTGACCAGGCCGATGATCGCGCCGGCGGTGGCCATTCGGTGGTCGGCGTAGGACTCCCACGTGCCCCCGCGCAAGGACGCACCCGCGGTACCCCTGATGCGGAGGCCGTCGTCGGTCTCGGTGCACGTCCCACCCAGCCGGGTGATCTCCGTGGTGAGCGCGGCCAGCCGGTCGGTCTCGTGTCCGCGGAGATGCGCGATCCCCGACAGCACCGACTCCCCGTCGGCCAGTGCGCACAGCGCGGCGATGGTGGGGGTGAGTTCCCCGATGTCGCGCAGGTCGAGGTCGACGGCCTTGAGCACCTCGGGTCCGCGGACCGACAGTGTGCCGTCGAGATGCTCGACGGCACAACCCATTGCGGCCAGGACATCCGCGATGCGCGCCCCCGGCTGGGTGGTCACCGCCGGCCAGTACGGCACCCGGACGGTGCCGCCGGTGACGGCCGCCGCGGCGAGGAATGCGGCGGCGTTCGACAGATCGGGTTCGACCGTCCAGTCGACGGCCGCGATGGGTCCGGGTGCAACA
Organism: Gordonia lacunae; assembly: GCF_002149015.1. Taxonomy (GTDB): domain Bacteria; phylum Actinomycetota; class Actinomycetes; order Mycobacteriales; family Mycobacteriaceae; genus Gordonia; species Gordonia lacunae. Next base: position 224,104 of record NZ_NGFO01000005.1, read on the forward strand.
GTCCAGACGTTCGGGACAGAGGTGTCGACGACGACGCCGGCCGTCGCGAGCATGTCCACCGTCATGTCGATGTGCGGGGTCGACGGGACGGGTGGTCCGTCATGCCGGATCACGACGCCGGCGTCGAATCGCGCCGCCGACAGCAGGAGTCCGGACACGAACTGCGAGGACCCGGACGCGTCGATGGTGACCTCGCCACCGGGGACCGACCCGGTGCCGTCGATGGTGAAGGGCAGTCGATCGCCGTCGACGGCGACACCGAGGCCGCGCAGCGCGTCGAGGATGGTGGTCTGTGGCCGTTCGCGCGCATGGGGATCGCCGTCGAAGAGCACGCGGCCGGTGGCCAGGGCTGCGGCCGGGGGCAGGAAACGCATGACGGTCCCGGCGAGGCCGCAGTCCACCGCGGCGCCACGGAGAGGACCGGGCAGGACAGACACCGTGGTCTCGCTCGCGGGGTCGACCCTGATCTCGGTACCCAATGCCTCGAGCGCGGCGAGCATCAGGTTGGTGTCGCGGCTCCGAAGCGTTCCGCGGACGGTCGACGGTCCCTCGGCGAGGGCGGCGAGGACCAGTGCGCGGTTCGTGATCGACTTGGAACCCGGCAGCTCCACGGTTGCGTCGAGGCCGCCTCCGGCGGGTGCGTCGAGGCCACCCGCGGCCGACGCGCCGGGTCCTCTGGTCACGGTCGGCGCGTTCCAGGAACTCATGGCGTCCAGTCTGTCATGGACCGCGCACGCCTCCGGCCGCCGATTCGCCTCATCTGGCCTGCGGCCGCGGACCTCGCCGGCGATGCCGTCCGGGGCGCCGGGTCTACCTGGTGTCCTTGCGCAACGGATGATCGGCGGGGATCTGGACGACGATGAGGGTGCGGCCGTCCGGGTCGGTCGCGTGCATCTCGATGAGGCCCCAGGGCTCGGTACGCGGTTCGCGGGTGACGGGGACGCCGCGCTCGCGAAAGCGTTCGGCGACGGCCTCGGCGTCCCGGACCTGAAGCCAGAGAACCGAATCGCTCGCCGGCGCCGGCTCGTCGGTCGTCATGTGGGACGAGATCTCGATGAGTCCGTTGCCGGCGAAGAACACGACGCCACCCGGATACTCGCGGTGGACGGGCAACTCGAGCCGGTCGCGGTAGAAGGATTGCAGGCGTTCGGGATCGGCCGAGAGCAGGAGCACCCGACTGGACAGCACCTCCATCTACTGCCCCTCGGTGGTGCCGGCCGAACCGCCGAGCGCGTGGCCGCGGTTGAGATCGCTCCCGTGACTGGCCGCGTCGTAGGCAGCGCGCTCGCGGGCCAGTCGGTCGGTCTCACCGATCGGCGCCGAATCACCGAAGGCGAACGCGGAGTCGTGCGGCCATTCGTGCGGGAGATCGGGATCGACGATGCGCCCGTCGTCGTCTGCCGGCTCGGGATCGTGTCTGGGGGACATGGGCTCCACGATAGGCCGGATCGGTGTCCGCGCGCCGGATCTCGATCGACGCACACCGTTGCGCGATCGTGCGGTCGTCGCAGTACAACCGCAAGGTCGCGGGCCTGGTGGTGTGCCTCGGAAACAGGCGACTGGTCTCCGGCGTTCGATCGGCGCCTGGCTGTGTTGTCGTCGGTCGAGATAGCTCCGCTATCCCTCCCTCCTCCGCCTTGCCAGATCGCCGATCGCTCCACCGGATACCGGCCACCTGTTTCCGAGGTACACCACTGCGTTGTGCTGGGCCGGGGTTCCGCACGCGATCACCGCGAGGGATCATGACCAGCACCGAGGACCCGACCGACGCGGCGTCCCGGGGAGATCACGTCGCTTCCCTCCGGCCACGACGCCTGGGTGGTCGGCGACGACCCCGTGGTCCTCGTGGACTTCTACGGCGCCAGCAACTACGCGAAACAGCACGGGTGAGGGCCGGGCCCGGGTGAGCACACCCGGTCAGGACCCGCGACGGGAGAATCCACCCGAGGTGTAGCCGTCCCAGGTGTCGAAGAGTCGCAACACCTTCGGGTCGCCGAGGCTCTTGATGTGATCGGCCAGGTCTTTGGGCGTTGCCGGGTTGGTGACGATGAACGGGTGCAGCGACGAGTCGTGGTCGGCCAGATAACGGAGGGTGCCGGCCGGGGTGTCGGGGTCTGCGGCCGCCAGTGCGTCGCGCGGGTCGAAGGCGGCGGCGCGCACCCCGTCGGCGCCGGAGAGGTCGGTGGATACCTGGGGTGCGCCGACCACCGCGATGTCCCCGGTGTTGTGGTAGTCGACCGGATCGGCAGAGACGCTCCGGGTGTTCAACAGGAGGTTCAACACGATCGCGGTGAGCGCGCCGGCCGAGATCCCCGAGTGGAAGATGGTCTGGAACCAGTCGGGGAACTGGGCGTAGAGGTCGAGGACGACGTTGACCGGCGCCTCGCCGAGTTCGCGATCGGTGTAGTAGACCTTGGCCTCGGTCAGCATCGCCACACCGACCGAGATCGCGACGACCAGGATGTTGGTGTTGGTGAGCTTCGCCTTGGCGAGCGTCCGGATGCCGCTGGCCGCGACCATGCCGAACAGGGCCACCCCGGCGCCGCCGAGGACCGGCAGCGGGATGCCCTCGATGACGGCCGCCATCTTGGGCAGGAGACCGAGAACGACCAGGATGACGCCCGCGCACGTCGCGACGTGCCGGGTCTTGACGCCCGTGATCGCGACCAGGCCGACATTCTGCGCGAACGCCGTGTAAGGGAAGGTGTTGAACACGCCACCGAGCGCGGTGCCCAGACCGTCGGCGCGCATGCCGTCGGCCAGCTTGCGCGGGGTGATCTTCTTGTCGACGATCTCGCCGACGGCGACGATGTCGCCGGTGGTCTCGGTCATGATCACGACGCCGACGATGATCATCGAGATGATCGCGCTGACCTCGAAGGTGGGCGCGCCGAACTGGAACGGCTGGGGGATGCCGACCCACGGGTACTCGCCGACCTGATCCCAGTGCGTCATCCCGAACGGGATCGAGACGACCGTGCCGATCGCGAGGCCGAGCAGGATCGACACCCGGCGGATCGCGGCGGGGGCGAAGCGCTCGATGCCGACGATGACGGCGAGCGTCAGGAATCCGAAGGCGATGTTCTTGGGGTCACCGAAGTCGGGGCCCGCGGCGGTGCCACCACCGAACCAGCCTGCCGCGACCCGCATCAGGGACACGCCGATGATGAGGATGATCGTGCCGGTGACCAGTGGCGGGAAGAACCGGATGAGTCTCCCGACGATCGGCGCGACCGCGATCATGAACACACCGCACGCGATGACCGAACCGTAGATGGCGGTGATGCCGTACGACGTGCCGATGGTGATCATCGGACCGACGGCGGCGAAGGTCACGCCCTGCATCAGCGGGAGGCGGACGCCGAACCGCCAGAAGCCCACGGCCTGCAGGATCGTCGCGAGGCCGGCGACGAACAGGTCGGCCATGATGAGGTGCACGATGTCGCCCTGCTCGAGCTGCCCGGCGCCCACCATCGCGCCGCCGACGATGAGCGGCACCGCGACGGCTCCGGCATACATGGCCAGGACGTGTTGCAGGCCGAGTGGGAAGAGGCGGACGAAGGGCGGGATCTCGTCCACCGGATGTGCGGCGGCCCTCCCGTTCCGGACGACATCGAGAATCGACATGGACAAAGTTCTACGGTTCCCAGGTTTCGGCGACTGTGCAGACGTGTGTCCGCGAGGTTTCCGCCAAGATGTATCGGTGACCTCCACGACCGCCCGCCGCAGCGCGGGAATCCTGCTCTATCGCCGGACGCCCGCAGAAGGCTCCGACACCGGTGTCGACGTCCTCCTCGTGTTCCCCGGTGGTCCGATCTGGGCGCGCAAGCCGGACGCGGGGTCGTGGTCGCTGCCCAAGGGTCTCGTCGAACCGGGGGAGGACGAGTGGACCGCCGCCCGGCGTGAGTACGCCGAGGAGATCGGCAGTCCGGTCCCGGACGGCCCGCCGATCGAACTCGGCGAGGTCACCCTCAAGAGCGGCAAGCGCGTGATCGGGTTCGCCGTGGAAGGCGACCTCGACGTCGCGTCCGTCGTCAGCAACACCTTCGATCTGATGTGGCCGCCGCGGTCGGGGCGGATGCAGGCGTTCCCCGAGATCGACCGCGCCGAGTGGTGCTCGCCCGATCTGGCGCGGACCAGGCTCAACCCCGCTCAGGTGCCGTTCGTCGACCGCTTGCTCGAGGCGTTGTCGCCGAGGAGGTAGACGCGGGTGAGGTCCCGCCACAGTGGGAGGTGCGGATCGGTCAACGGGTCGCGCCGGTCGATCAGATAGGTCGTCGCCGCGCCGCGCATGCTGGTCAGGAGCAGCGGATAGAGATCGGCGTAGTGCGGCGACGCGGTCAGCTCGGGACCGAGGAAACCGGCCACCGCGCGGCGCACGGTCTGGCCGATCTCCCGCTCGGTCGGCAGCAGTGCGGTGCGCAGATTGGTGTTGGTCCGCGCCGCGACCCACAGCTCCATCGACGCCACGAAGTACGGCTGATGGAAGGTCGACCACCCGACGTCGGTCGCCAGCGCGATGCGCTGGATCGGATCGTCCGGCCAGTCCACGCGGCTGGGCAGTTCGGCGATGCGGGTACGGGCGAGGTGTCCGACCGCCGCCATCAGAAGCACGTCGCGTGAGGGATAGTGGTGCAGCAACCGGCCGCGACTGACGCCGGCCTCGTTCTGGATCGCCACCGTGCTCGCCGCGGCGTACCCGCGGTCGACGAGGACGCGGATCGCGGCATCGAGGATGCGGGTCTGGGTGACCCCGCTGCGTTGTTGCCGCGCGCGCCGGGCGGCGCCGGGAGAGGTGGTCACGGAGGCATCGTAGTTCGGCGCGGCGCGGATCATCGACGCCTCACACGTCGAGGATGTGGGGGAGCCCCGCCCGGTAGCGGTCGCGATCGATCTGCTTCAGCGGTTCGAGCATCGGCAACTCCCAGAGCGGGAACACGGTCGCCGCGCGGGCGGGACTGTCGGCGGCCGCGATGATCGCGTTGGTCACCCGACGCCCGGATTCGTTGGCACCCTCCATCGTCGCGAGATCGATGTTGCTCCGGACGTGGTCGCCACCGATGAACAGATTCGGAATGGACGTGTAGGCGTGCGGCCGGTTCTTGTACGAGCCCGCCGTGTTCACCATGAGCGGGGTCGCGTTGGCGATGGACGGTGACCAGGTGATGCCGGGGTCCAGGGACCAGGTGACGATCTCCTCCGACCGCAGGATCTTCCGTGCCCCGGAGTTCATCGCGCGGCTCATCTGCGCCCACACCTCGCGCGCGATCTCCTGCCTCGTGCACTGTCTGGCGGGTTTGCCGTAGAGGATGCCCGGCTTCTCCCATTCCGAGATGTCGATGGACAGACAGTCTTTCACCCGGCCGTCGCCGTACTCGCGCCCGAAGTCGACGTTCCACGGCCGCGCTTGGAACAGGCCCGTCAGCGCCCACGGGGTGCCCAGTGCCGCGATGTGGCTCGGCGGCATGTCGGCGCGCCGGGAGAGGAAATACTGGATGCCGACCATCCAGTCGTCCTTCAGTGCGTGGATGCCGGCCAGCGAGGGATCGGCGGTGATCAGTTCGGGGGACAGCAGGGGACGGAGACGGTCGATCGGCATCGCGGCGACGTACCAATCGGCATCCACGGACGCTCCCGAACTGAGTTGCGCCCCGCCGATCCGGCCGCGGGCGAGTGTCAACCGTGCCAGACCGGTCCCCATCTCGAAGCGCACGCCGCGGCCGCGGAGGTGGGCCACCCAGGGGTCGATCCAGGCATGGGTGGTGGGCCGGTTGAGGATCCGGTCGACGCCGCCGTGCACGAGCCCGGCGTCGTAGCCGCTGATCAGTCCGGTCGCCGAGGTGGCCAGTGCCAAGCCGATCTGACCGATGGTGCGTGCCGACGCGGTGTCGGGTTTGGCCGCGACGAGTGCCCGGGTGAGCGCGCCGACGAGGTATCGCTGATAGGCGCGTGACTTGCCCTTGGATTTCACGAACTGCATCCAGGACTGGTTCTCCCACTGGCCGATCCGGCGCTCGGTGCAACTCGTCGCGATGATCAGTTCGCGGGTGACGAAGAAGGCGAGTTCGGGAAGCGGTACATCGACGACGAACTCGAGCCCGGTCATGAACGCGTTGCGCAGGTTGTCCAGCGTCACGATCTCGTTCGCGTGCTGGACAAAGCCCATGATCGACGCCGGGGCGGTGGTCGGGGCATATCCCGCGTCGTCGAAAGCGATGACCGCGGACTCGACGTCGACGAGATGGCGCTCGCGGACGTTGCTGCTGCCGACGGGGATTCGTTCCATGGTGTCCGGCACGTGCTGGTAACACCCGGGGAAGAAGCGAAAGCCGTGCTCGCCGGGCAGTGCGAGGCGCCCTCCTCGCGCGGTACCCGGGACGTCGTGACTGTAGGCCTTGCCGCCGAGTCGCGACGGCTCGTAGACCGTGACCCCGAAGCCGCGTTCGGTGAGTTCGTGCGCCGCGGACAGGCCGGCCATCCCGCCGCCGAAGATCGCCACGTCGCGCCCGCGGCCGGCACCGTGGCGGGGCACCGCCCGCGCGGAGGGGACGGCGACTCCCGGCAACGCGACCGCGGTCCCGGCGAGCACCGCGGCGGCCGCTGACCCGCGCAACACTGATCGGCGCGGAAAGCCGTTCGGCGAGTGCAGTTTCGAGTTGCTGTTGGCTTCCGTCATCCCCACGACCCCTTCGTCGACACGGTCGCCGCCGACCGAGAACAGTCAGCAGTGACTCATCTGCTGTGATGTCTACCACAGCAGAAACCCGGGTCGGACGGTTTCGGCAAATCGTCTCAGTGGGCGGGTGCGCGGCTCGTGGGACGTCGGCCTACGACGGCTCGCGGCCGGTGAGGGTGCGCTGCCGGAAGTACTCGTACAGGCCGTCGAAGATGGCATCGGCGACCTGAAGCGTCCGGGTGTCGTCGCCGGAGAGTGACAGTCCGCGCAGGACGACGTCGAGTCCCGGCGCCTCCGGGGCGTCGTATCGATCGTCTTCGATGTCGGCCTCGTGGACGATCTCGGCGATCGCCCACAGGACGGGGTCGTCCAAGTCGTGTCTGCGCAGGATCGTCTCGAACGTGCAGTCGCCGTCGTGGTGACCCAGCTCGACCCCGCGCATGTCGAAAGGTGTGGCGTCCGAGGGGATTTCGGAGGGATCGGTGACAAAGACGAACTCTGCTGTCGGGTCGACGTAACGGCGGATGAGCCATGCGCAGGCGGCTCGGTCGATGTGCACGCCGGCGCGCGTCGCCCACCTCATGACGGCCGCGCCGGTTCGGTGTCGGCGATGTGATCGGCCAGCGTGCGGAGTGCTTGGCGGGCAGTCTCCCGGCACTTGGTCGGGAAGTGGTCCCGACGGGTGATCTCCCGGAACCGGCGACGCAGCGCGCCCAACTGTTTGGCGGGGTCGGCGTGCTCCAGCGCGTGGTGTGCCTCGGCCACGATGTCGGCGTATTCGGCGCCGCGCGCGAGCTCGAGTTCGGTCCGGATCCGCTCGAACTCGGCCGGATTCGTCGGCGCGGCGTCCCAGACCTCGCCCGAGCCCCCGGCGCTCACCGCGTCCTCGGCCACCCACTCGAGTTGTTCGCGCGTGCGGGGACTCGCGGGCAGCAAGACCACCCCGTCGGTCAGTTGGTACGCGCCGTACTTGCGGAGCTTGCGCCAGATCGCGATCCGCGGCGTCGACGGTTCTCGTGGCACGCGGTACACGAGCATCACCCAGTCTTCGGCCACCGAGCACCTCCTCGACACGCCATCAGATCATGCATCGGCCATCGATGTCGTGATCCGCCGCTCACCGCGCGTTCAACCCTGGACAACCCGATTGTAACCGTGGTTGCATCTGCTGGGGTCGCGCACCGGTGCGGCACCGAGGTCACGTGATGGACGAGAAGGGGTTGGGTGGGCGATGTCGGAGAGATCCGGTCTGTCCGGAGGGTCTGATGCCTCGAGGCGTCCGGAGGCTCCACCGGAGGCGGGCGCACAGGTCGACCCGTCGGCAGGAGTGTCGCTGCGCACGGCGACGTGGGCGTGGTTCCTGATCTCGCTGCAGACCTTCGGGGGTCCCGCGGGTCAGATCGCGGTGATGCAACGCGCACTGGTCGACGACCGGCGCTGGATCGGTCAGCGCCGGTTCCTGCACGCACTGAACTACTGCATGCTGCTGCCCGGTCCCGAGGCGCAGCAACTCGCCATCTACGTCGGCTGGCTGCTCAACGGCACCGCCGGGGGACTGATCGCCGGCATTCTCTTCGTCCTGCCGGGCGCGATCGCGATCCTGGGGCTGTCGGCGATCTACGTCGCCTTCGGGGCGACCACCATCGTGGCCGCGCTGTTCGCCGGTATCGGCCCGGCAGTGCTGGCCATCGTCGCCCAGGCGGTCACCCGCGTCAGCAAGCGGGCACTCGTCGGGCCGGTTCAGGTCGCGATCGCCGTTGCCGCATTCATCGCGCTCGCGGTGTTCGCCGTGCCTTTCCCGATCGTCATCGTCGTGGCCGGTGTGATCGGCTGGTCGACCGGCCGGCACCGGGTCGCCACCGGCGGCGGAGTCTCCGACTCACAACCAGCCGACGAGGGGCCTGCGCCGATCATCGCCGACGACGCGATCCACACGGCCTCGCCGAACTGGCGGCGGGCCGGGATCGTGCTCGGTGTCGGGGCCCTGGCCTGGGTCATCCCGATGGGCATCGTCGTGGCGACCACCGGGACGGGCAGTGTGTTCACCCAGCAGGGCACGTTCTTCACCTGGACCGCGCTCATCACCTTCGGCGGTGCCTACGCCGTTCTGGCCTACATCGCCCAGCAGGCGGTCGACGTCTACGGCTGGGTGAGCCCCGGCGAGATGGTGCGCGGGCTGGGACTCGCCGAGACGACACCCGGCCCGCTCATCATGGTCGTCCAGTTCGTCGCGTTCCTCGGCGCCTACCGCGATCCCGGGGGACTCGATCCCTGGGTCGCGGCGACGATCGGCGCGCTGTTGACCACCTGGGTCACCTTCGTGCCGAGTTTCGTGTTCATCTTCCTCGGGGCGCCGTTCATCGAAAAGCTGCGCAACAACCGGCATCTCACGTCCGCACTGAACGGTGTCACCGCGGCGGTGGTCGGTGTGATCGCGAATCTCGCGCTCTACTTCGCCCTGCACACACTCTTCCGCGACACCACGGTCGTCACCGCCGGACCGCTGCACCTCGCGGTCCCGCACCTCGACACGGTGCGGCCGCTCGCGGCGGTGATCACCGTGATCGCCTTCGTCCTGATCTATCCGCTCAAGCAGTCCGTGCTCCGCACCCTGGGCGTGTGCGCGGTGCTCGGATTGCTCGCTGCGGCAGTCGGTCTGCCGCTGTCCTGACCGAGGCGGTCACAGCGGAGGCGGTCAGGACATCAGGAACGGTCGGATCCAGTCGGGCGACACATCGTGGGCGACGCCCGCCGCGGTCTCCTCGTCGAGGTCGACGAGTGCGTAGTGTTCGGCGCCCGCGGCGGTGGCGAGGATCAGTGTCGTCACGCCGGCTCGACGCTGGAACAGCGAGGTGCGGCTCGCCCAGCCGATCACGCCGTCCCGGTCGACGACGACGCGCTGCCGGGCGACGCTCGGCGGGGCGATGACCACCGAACGAGCCGTCAACCGGTGTCCGAGGTGGCGGGCGCGGACCATGCCGAGCGCAGTCGAGCCGACGACCGCGACGAGACCCACCGCGAGCCACGGGGCCGGGATGGCGCGGGTGACCACGGCGACGCCGATCGCGGCGAGTGCCGCGGCCCCGCTGAGGAATCCGCGGTTGAGGCGACGCAGTCGGGCGGTGGTCCCGTGTTCGACGAGCGGGGTGGTCAGCTCGGTTCGTTCGTGGGTGACGAGACCGGCGACACGCATGGCCTCGTCGATCGGCGCCGGGGGGAGCAGCAGGGGGTGTTTGGTGCTGCCGGTCGCGATCGCCTGGAGCCGAGCGCCTTTCAGGGGGCGCATGAGAATCGGTTCGGTGAGGTGACTGCCTCGGATACGCCGTTCGTCGAAGCTGGTCGCGTTGGTGGTCAGCAGGCCGCGCTCGGTGCGGAGGGTTCCGTCCGGGTGGCGCAGGAGCCGGAAGTTCCAGTAGCTGAGGACATAACCCAGGACCGACAGCACCCCGCCGACGATGATCACCGCCAGGCACGCCCCCAGGATGACGAATCCGATCGCGGTCTCGCGCACCGCGTCGACGGCGTCGCGCGCTATGCCGATCCCCTCGGCGAAGACGCCGGCGTCGTTGGCGATCTGCGCCGCGAGGCCGGCCGCACCGGCGGCCAGCGCGAGTCCGGCGACGGAGAACGGGGCGTAGCGCAACCAGGAGGACTGGAACCGGGCCAGGACCTCGGCGTCGGGCTCCGGAGCGGTCGGGTCGTCGGGGCGGGCGCCGTCGGCCGGCGCCGACGATCCCCGGTGGGCGCGGGTCGCCATCAGATTGTCGTGCAGTGCCCGCGCCTCGTCGGCGGTGAGCGCGGTCAGGACGACCGCCGACGACTCGTCGTCGCCGCCGGTGCCGATCGTGACCTTCTGGAGTTTCAGCACGCGGTGCACGGGGGACGCGGTGAGGTCGACGCTGCGGATCCGGTCCCGGCGCGCGGTCGCGACCCTGCGGGTGAGCAGTCCGCTGCGCACCCGGACATGTTCGTCGGTGACCTGATAACGCGTCGTCAGCCAGGGCACCACCGTCACGAACGGCACGATCACCGCGGTGGCGATCAGGGTGAACAGCGGTGCGCCCGAACCGGCGAAGACCAGCGCGATCACGACCGGGACCAGCGAGGGCAGGAGTTCGACGGGTTTGACCGCCATCATCCACGGCGACAGCCGGTGCCAGTCGTCGGGCCCGTCGACGACGAACCGGTCAGGTCGCGTCATCGGTGAAGGCCTGGGTGCGGATGGTCAGGTCGGCGGCGATCGCCCGTGCGACCCCGGCCTCGAGGCCGGCGATGTGGATGGTCCCGGCCGAGGAGGCCGTGGTCACGGTGAGCGTCGCCAGACCGAGGAACTGCTCGATCGGGCCGGCCTCGGTGTCGACCACCTGGATTCGGGCGATCGGGATGATCACGCGATGCCGGACGAACCATCCCGATTGTGAGTACACCGCGTCGTCGCTGACCTCCCAGCGGTGAAAACGGTAGCGCCACTGCGGGACAACCGCGGTGTAGGCAGCGGTCAGGACGGCGATGACGGCGGCCGCGAGCGCCGCGATCCATCGCCCCTCGCCGACCACGACGGCCACGACGACTGCGGCCACGACGCCGAATACGCCGAGCACGAGAGGGCCGATTCGCCAGAGGGTCTTGGCGCGCGGATCGACCCGGTTGGCCGGTTCGCGCAGGGTCGGGTGCACGTCGGCGCGCGTCGGCAGCCGCGAATCAGAGGAGGGGTCCATTGTGGTCAGTCTAGGTGTGGTCCCCCGGGTGCTAGGTGACCGTGATTCCGCCGTCGACGGCGAGCGTCTGGCCGGTGACGTATCCGGCGGCGGCCGAGGACAACCAGATCGCGGTGGCCGCGAGTTCCTCGCCGTGTCCGGTGCGGCCGAGCAGGACGCGCGGCATCTGGGAGTCGAGATATCCCGGCTGGTAGGTGTCGGTCATCTCGCTCTCGAAGAATCCGGGAGCGATGGCATTGACCCGAATACCCTTGCGTGCGCCCCATTGCTGGGCGAGATCGCGGGTGAGACCGATGACGCCCGCCTTGCTCGCGGCGTAGGCCGCCTGTGGCAGACCGGCGGTCGTGATGCCGAGGATCGACGAGATGTTGATGATCGCGCTGCCCGGCTGCATGACCCGACCGCAGGCTTGGGCCATCCAGTACGAACCGTTCAGATTGACGTCGATCACCCCGCGGAACTGTTCGGGTGTCTCGCGGGTCGCCGGGTAGGCGGTGCCCACGCCGGCGTTGTTGACGAGGACGTCGACCTTGCCGAACGTCTCCATCGCGGTATCGACGACGCGCTGACACTGCTCGGGGTCGGCGACGTCGGCGGGTACCACCAGCGCCTTGCGGCCCAGCGCCTCGACCGCCGCGGCGGTGTCGGCGAGCTTCTCTGCCCGTCGTGCGGCGAGGACCACGTCGGCACCGGCCTCGGCGAAACCGCGCGCGAACGAGACGCCCAGGCCGGACGAGGCGCCGGTCACGATGACCACCTTGCCGGTGGTGTCGAACAGATCCATCACGGACATCGTTGTCTCCCTTGAAACTCGGCAATTCCTCCGACGCGGTGCGTCGGTCGGCGCGGGGCAGCGTCAGAACCAGGACGGTTCGACGTCGAGGGTGGTGCGGTCGAGGGCGGTCAGCAGGTCGAGCTGCGGGCCGGTCTTGGGTAGTTCGTAGCGGAAGAAGTACTGCGCCGCAGCGCGTTTGCCGTTGTAGAAGTCATCGGTACGGGAGCCGACGGCGAGGAGTTGTTCCAGCCAGATCCAGGCGATCACGATGTGCCCGGCGGTCTCCAGGTAGACGGTCGCGTTGGCCAGCGACAGCTTGGGGTCGCCCGCCGACCAGATGTGCGCGGTCACCTTCACCAGCCGGTCCACCACGGAGTGCAACTCGTCGGCGTAACCGGCCAGGCCGTCGACGCCACGCGCCCGTTCGACGGTGGCCCCGATGGTCTCGGCCAGGGCGGCGAGACCGGCGCCGCCCTGCATGATCACCTTGCGGCCGAGCAGATCGAGCCCGTGGATGCCGTGTGCGCCTTCGTGAATCGGGTTGAGCCGGTTGTCCCGGTAGTACTGTTCGACGTCGAACTCGCGGGTGTAGCCGTAGCCGCCGTGCACCTGGATCGCGAGGCTGTTGGCCTCGAGGCACCACTGCGAGGGCCAGCTCTTGGCGATCGGGGTGAGCACCTCGAGCAGCAGGTTCAGCCGGTCACGTTCGGCGGGATCGGTCGCGGTCGCCGCCTCGTCGACGAGGGTGCTGCAGTACAGCCCGAACGCGAGAGAGCCCTCGACATAGGACTTCTGCGCGAGCAGCATGCGGCGCACGTCGGCGTGCTCGATGATCGGGACCGGTGGTGCCGACGGGTCCTTCTGGTCGACTGGCCGGCCCTGGGTGCGCACCTTCGCGTAGTCGAGCGAGGCTCGGTAGCCGGCGTAACCCAGTGCGGTGGCGAGGAATCCGACGCCGATGCGCGCCTCGTTCATCATGTGGAACATGTAGGAGAGGCCGCGGTGTTCTTCGCCGACGAGGTAGCCGACGGCGCCGGGAGCGGAGTCGGCTCCGAAGGTGCCGTCGCCGAAGTTGAGCAGGGTGTTGGTCGTGGCTCGGTTGCCCATCTTGTGGTTGAGGCCGACGAGCGCCACGTCGTTGCGGGTTCCGTCGGCGAGGTACTTGGGCACGATGAACAGGGAGATGCCCTTGACGCCGGGGCCGCCGCCGGGGATCTTCGCGAGGACGAGGTGGACGATGTTCTCGGTGAGTTCGTGATCGCCCGCCGAGATCCACATCTTGGTGCCGGTGATCCGGTAGGTGCCGTCGCCGGCGGGTTCGGCCTTGGTGGTGATGTCGGCGAGCGATGACCCGGCCTGCGGTTCGGACAAGCACATCGTGCCGGAGAAGCGGCCCTCGACGAGGGGGCGGACCCAGGTCTCGCGTTGCTCGTCGGTGGCGTACTCGGCGAGCAGGTTGGCATTGCCGACGGTGAGGAAGTTGTACGACGACATGGCAGCGTTGGCCGCCTGGAACCACACGGCCGAGGCCTGGCGGATGACGGTCGGCAACTGCATGCCGCCGAGTTCGTCGTCGAAGGAGGCCGAGATCAAGCCTGCCTTGCGGTACTCGGCGAGGCCGGTGACGACTTCGTCGGGCAACACGACCTTGCCGTCGTCGCCGATGTAGGGCTCGTTGGCGTCGCCGATCTTGTTGGCGGGCGCGAAGCACTTCATCGCGATGTCGGCGCTGAGTTCGAGTACGGCGTCGAAGGTCTCGCGCGAGTGGTCGGCGAAGCGGTCTCGTGAGGTCAGGGTCTCGACGTCGAGCCATTCGTACAGCAGGAACTCGAGGTCCCGGCGGGACATGGGTGTGGTCATCGCATTTTCCTCGTCGATCGGGCGGGCGGGCGCCGGTACGGAAATGTCCGCCGCCCGTCCATCATGCCCCGGCCTGACGCGGACGCGATGACACACCCCGGTGTCGTCACACGTCGATCCCGAACTCCTTGATCTTGCGATAGATCGTCGCGCGGGAGATGCCCAGCGCGTGGGCGGCGGCCAGCTTGTTGTGGCCGTTCTCTTCGAGGCTGCGCACGATGGCGTCTCGTTCGAGCGCTTCGATGCGGGTGAGGGTGTGCCGGCTCTGTGCCCGATAGGTCGGGGGGAGCTGTTTGACGGTGATCGTCCCGGACCGGTGGTGGGTGACCACGTCGCGCAGGGCCTGCCGCAGTTCGGCGACGTTGCCGGGCCAGGTGTACTTGCTGAGCTGGCGCATCGCATCCGGGGCGACCGGGAGTTCCTTGCCCCGGGTGAGCTGCCGCAGGATGGCGGGCACCAGGACCTGCAGGTCCTCGATGCGGTGCCGGAGCGGCGGGACCTCCACGGTGTGGGAGAAGAACGGAAGCAGCGTCGCGCCGAGGGCGGGCAGCGTGTCGCCGGTGCTGAGCGTGATGCCGAGCCATCCCGCGTGTTCGCGGCCCTGCAGCACGTCGGCGACGTCGAAGAGCATGTCGTCGTCGAACTCGTCGATGTCGCGCAGGATGATGGCGAAGTCGTCGCGCTCGATCTCGGCGCCGAAACTGTCGAGGGTGTCGGCGTCGGAGAAATCCTCGGCGGAGAACACCCGGATGGTGCCGCGGCGGTACTGGCCCGCGGCTGCGCGCAGCACCGCGGCCCGGCCGCTCCCGCGCTCGCCCGACACCGCGATCCAGCGCCCGGCGCCGACGTGCTGGGCGATGCGATCGCAACATTCCCGCCACGACGAACTGCGGCCGACGATCCCCGGCAGCGTCGCCGTCGCGGGCGGTCGGCGTCGTGGTTCGGGAAACGACCCGGGGTCCATCAGATGCACGTGGAAGACCGCGATCCCGGCGTCGGTGTCGGAGAACTCGGCGACCGGTGCCAGCCGGACCGTGCGGCCACTGGGCAGCGTGTTGACGCGTCGGACGGTGCCTGCGTCGAGGGTCTGGTCCACCGCGTGCTCGAGCATCGACACCTGGTCCTGCGGATCGATGCTCTGGCGGAGGCGGCGGTTCATCAGCACGACATCGGCGGCGAGCGCGAGGACCATCATCTGGGGAGCCCGCCGGCAGGTGGCGAGATAAGCTGCGAGAAGCCGTGATTCGCGCTCACTGGCGTTCGCCAGCATCTGCTGCTCGATCTGGACGGTGGCCGACTTGGCCAGCGAGAGCAGCAGCGACCCGCCCTCCTCCACCCAGCCGGTGAGATCGAGCGCGCCGACGATGCCGCCGGAGAAGGGATTTCGTATCGGGACCCCGGCGCAGCTCAACTGGGCGAGGACGCCCGCGTAGTGCTCGGGTCCGGTGACGAGTGTCGCCTGCCTCGTCTCCAATGCGGTGCCGATGCCGTTGGTTCCGGCGTGTTCCTCGCTGTAGCTGTAACCGGGAGCGAGGGATACGGCGTCGAGCTGGGTGAGGAGCTCACCGCTTCCGGCGGCGCGGGAGAGCACGACACCGTCGGGTGAGGTGAGGATGATGCTCACCGGTTCGTCCGACAGGTCGACGGCCAGCTGATCGAGCACCGGCCGGGCGGCGCTCATGAGCGGGCTGTCGGTGTTCGGTTCGCGGACGAACGGCAATTCGAGACGGTCTGCCTGCACCTTGAAGGAGCGCGAGCGCCGCCACGAGGTGGAGATGGCGTCGCGGACGGTGCCGTCGATGCGGTCGTCGGGGACGCCGTCGTCGTTCAGGAAGCGCTCCCGCGCACGTGCGACGAAGGTGGTCGATTTCCGGGCCTGGGCTGTGGGCTGATGCTTCACCGCGGTAGACAACTCCCTACTGTGATGTACGTCTCACATCATCAGCAGTGTACAGAATAAGTGCTGGTGGCGGGCGTCGAACCGGGTATGAGTCCGGCTGAAGGCCGGTCCCGGACGCCCCTGGGTTGCACGGATCCGCCGACGGCCCGGCAGTGGGCCGGCCGCGATCGACGCCGAGAACGATTTCCGATCGCGACCGGCCCCCGTCACCGTTGTGCGGTGACGTCCCCGCCGGGGTCGGTGGCCACCGACCGGTGCGGGCCGGCCGGTGGCGGTTCGGGTGGTGTCCGCGCTGGTGGATGTCGGCGCTAGTAGATGTTGGAGGGCCGGACCATCCCCTCGGCGAGGTCGCCGAAACCGGGTGCCTCGATGGCGCCGGGGTGGGTCAGGACCTCCTCGACGACCGCGGTCTCGGTGGTGATGAGCAGGGCCGCGATGGACGCGGCGCTCTCCAGCGCCGCCTTGGTGACCTTCGCCGGGTCGATGACACCCTCGTCGAACATGTCGCCGTAGCCACCGCTCATCGCGTTGAAGCCGTGTCCCGTCGGCAGTCCGCTCACGACGCGGACCACCTCTTCGCCGTCGAACCCGGCGTTGGTCGCGATCCAGAAGAGCGGTTCGGCCATCGATCGGCGGACCACCTCGACGCCGACGCCCTCGTCGCCCGGCACGTCGGCGAGCGAATCGAGGGCTCGATGCGCCTGCGCCAGGGCCGTCCCACCGCCGGAGACGATGCCGTCCTCGACCGCTGCACGGGTGGCGGCGAGCGCGTCCTCCACGCGGAGCATGCGTTCCTTGAGTTCGACACTGGTGACCCCGCCGACCCGGATCACCGCCACCCGGCCGGTCAGCCGCGCGATCCGGAGTTCCAGGCTGTCGCGGTCGGCGTCGATCCGAGCACGCGCGTGCTGGGCTTCGAGCTGGGCGACACGCGCGTCGACGAGGCTCTGGTCGCCACGCGCGCCGACGATGGTCGTCGCGTCCTCGGTGATGGTCACCCGGTCACACGTGCCGAGTTGGCCGACGGACACCTCCGACAGTTCCAGGCCGGTGTCCTTGGCGATCACCTGGCCGCCCAGGGCGACGGCGAGGTCCTCGAGTTCGGCGACGCGCCGGTGGCCGAATCCCGGGGCGCGGACCACCACCGACTGCATCGTCTTGTGCATGTTGCCGCCGACGAGGAGTTGCAGTGCCGGGCCGTCGACGTCCTCGGCGAGGACCAGCAGCGGACGGTCGGCACGCTTGGCCGCCTCGATACTCGGCATGATCTCCTGGACCGTGGTGATCTTCTTGTTCGTGAGCAGGACCACCGGGTTCTCGAGGATTGCTTCCATGCGTTCGTGATTGGTGACCATGTAGCCCGAGATGTATCCGTGGTCGAACTCGATGCCGTCGACGACGTCGACGCCGAGTCCGAGCGTGTCGCTCTCCTCGGTCGTGATGACGCCGTTGCGCCCGACGTACTCGACGGCCGCCGCGATCGCCGACCCGATCACCTCGTCGTCGCTGGCGGCGAGGGTGGCGATGCGCTCGAGGTCGCTCCGACCCCCGAGTGCGACGGATTGTTCCGAGAGCGACTCGATGACGGTCGCGATGGCACGTTCGATGCCGCGCCGCACCCGCATCGGGTTGGCGCCCTGTTCGACCGCGCGCAGCCCCTCGCGAACCATCGCCTGCGCCAGCACGGTTGCGGTGGTGGTGCCGTCACCGACCACCCCGTTGGTCTTCATCGCGACTTCCTTCACCAGCTGGGCGCCCATGTTGGCGAACGGGTCGCGCAACTGGATCTCGCGGGCGATGGTCACCCCGTCGTTGGTGATGGTCGGAGGGCCGGTGAGCTTCTCCAGAACGGCGTTGCGTCCCTTCGGTCCCAGCGTCACCTTGACCGCGTCGGCGAGTGCGTTGACCCCTCGCTCGAGCCGCAGCCGCGCTTCGGCGTTGTAGCGCAACTCCTTGGCCATGGTCGTCCTGCCTTTCGTTCGGTGTTCTCGGCTGTGTACTGCGGTGAAACTGTTGTGCTGCTTGCCCTTCGTGGCTCGCTTGCGCGCGTCACTTTGCTCCCTGAGGAGCGCCCGGAGCCTGCGGAGGGCGCGTCACGAAGGGTCCCGCGAGACCCTTCGTGACGCTCGCAAGCTCGCTCCTCAGGGGCAGTTGGGGGCTTCTTTCGGATCAGGGAGCAGGGCGGTCAGGGCACGAGGATCGCCCGCCCGCGGACCCGGCCGGCGTCGAGGTCGTCGAGGGCCTGCTGGAAGTCGTCGAGGGCGTAGGTGCTGGTGTGCAACGTGACCTTTCCCCGCGCGGCGAGGTCCATCAGTTCCCCGAGGTCGTTGTAGGAGCCGACGAGGTTGCCGATGTAGTTGATCTCGGTCGAGATGACGTCGATGGTCGGCACGTCGATGTTCTCGCCGTAACCGACGACGAAGAAGTTGCCGGCCCGCCGCAGCATCGCGGTGCCCTCGGCGGTGGCCCCGCCCTCTCCGACGAAGTCGAGCACCGCCTCGGCGCCGTGCCCACCGGTCAGTTCCAGGACCTTCGCGACATGTGTACCGTCAGCGACGATCCCGACGTCGGCCCCGATCTGCTGGGCGAGTTCGACGGCATCGGGGTTGCGGTCCACGACGATGATCCGGACCGCGGAGATGGCGGCGAGGACCTGAATCCCGATGTGGCCCAGTCCTCCTGCGCCGATCACCACGCAGGTGTCACCGGGACGCGTCATCCGGGCGACCTTGGCGGCGGCGTGATACGCGGTCAGGCCCGCGTCGGCGAGGGCGGCGACGTCGGCGGGTTCGAGTGAATCGTCGATCCGGACGACGCTGCGGGCGGTGGTCTTCAGGTATTCGGCATACCCGCCGTTGGTGTCGATACCGGGGAACTGGCTGTTCTCGCAGTGGACGTCGTCGCCGAACCGGCACGCCCGGCACAGGCCGCACGTGATGAGCGGGTGCAGGATCACCTTGTCGCCGACGGCGACGTTCGTGACCGCGTCCCCGATGGCGTCGACCCAGCCGGCGTTCTC
This sequence comes from Gordonia lacunae, assembly GCF_002149015.1. Classification (GTDB taxonomy): domain Bacteria; phylum Actinomycetota; class Actinomycetes; order Mycobacteriales; family Mycobacteriaceae; genus Gordonia; species Gordonia lacunae. Next base: position 243,052 of record NZ_NGFO01000005.1, read on the forward strand.
GTGCCCGATCGTGTACGGCAGCGACACACCGGATTTCTCTTCCCACTGTCCCTCGAGGATGTGCAGGTCCGTGCGGCACACCCCGGCGCCACCGATCTTCACGATCACGTCGAAGGGGCCGGTCACCTCCGGCGCCGGAACCTCGTTGAGTTGCAACTTGTCGTGATAACCCACGACCTGTACTGCGCGCATGATCTACTCCTGTTCCGTTCGGGTGGTGCCGCCGTGTGTGGTCCGCAGATCGGTGATGACGGGTCCGCTCCGGCCGTCGCAGGCGGAGTCGTCGGCGTAGCGGGTGGCGAGCAGGCCGCGGCAGAAGTGGCTGTTGCCCTCCATCGAGATGCGCACGGACCGTGCGAACCGCAGGCGCATGGGCACCTGTTCGGAGGGCAGGGGACGGCCCTCCTCGTCGACGACGACGAGGCTGTTGGGGCAGACGCTGAGTCCCAGCTCCATCCGCCGGCGCACCAACGCCGACTTCCGGTGGCCGCGGGGGAGATCGCGCAGGGCGAGGCGCTCGACCTCCGCGACCAGCACCCGTCCGGCGGTGATCTCGGCGGCGACGCAACGCTCCATCGCGGCCGTGTGCGCCTTGCGCCGGAACGTGAGTCGCAACTCGTCGAGACTCTCGAGCGCCTCCACCCCGAACGTGCCCCGGTACCCCGCGTGGGCGTCGAGGCCCGAGTTGATCTTGTCGCTGTCGTGGTGGTCGTCGAGCAGGACCCGCACCTGACCGATCCCGTCGATGTCCTCGAGTGCATCGAGGGCGTCCGAACCCATCAGATAGGCGAAGTTCGGTGAACAGAACGAGGTCGGTAGGCGCAGATGGACCGTCACCCCGGCGTCGTCGATCAGGATCGACCGCACGAAGTTGAGATCGGTGATCGGCTCGTCGAGTTCGGGGTCTAGGACCGTGTCCAGCGCGGCCAGGATGTCGTGCTCGAGACGGGTCGCGTGTCCGACGCCGGGCGCCGGCCGATGGTCCAGCGCGGTCATGCGGTCACCGCATCCTTCGCGCCGGCTGCCACCTCGGCATCCGGATCGGCTGCGCTGGTGGGCAATCGGAGCTCCTCGGGCACCTCGATGTGCGGGTACAGCGCAGCTGCGTTGAGACCGAGGATCTTCTTCTTCTGCTCGACGGTGATCGGTGCGTATTCGGTCATGTCCTCCGGGATCTGGAAGTCGACGAACTTCTCGACCAGCCACTGCGGGGTCCACAGGGCGTAGTCGCTGGCGAAGAGGATCTTGTCCTCGCCGATCCAGTAGAGGAGCTCACCGATGATCTGGGCGAAGTACCGCGGGCGGGTGTGGATGAACGGGATCGCCACGGCCAGGCCGCCGAACACATTCGACTCCTGGGTCGCGATCCAGCAGAAGTCCTCGAGGCGCGGGAGGCCGACGTGCTCGACGACGAAGTTCAGGTCCAGATAGTCGGTGGCCACCTTGTCGACGTCGGCGACGTCGAAAGCGTCTCGGTCCAGCGGCCGGATGGTGGGGCCCTTGTGGATGTGGACGTTCTTGATGCCGAGCTTGATGCACTCTTCGAGGTAGCGGCGCGACCAGGCGTCGTCGAGCTTGTAACCGCGTGAGTCACCGAACCATTCGGCGGTGTAGAGCTTGACGCCGGTGAGGTTCATCACCTCGGCGTCGCGGCGCAACTGCTCGAGACCCGCCTCGCCGTGCCGGGGATCGTAGGCGTGGTTGTAGGTCAGCAGACCGGGGTTGTCCGCACACAGCTTCAGCGAGTCGTCGACCTGCGCGAAGCCGTTGACGTAGAAGTCGCTCAGCATGGTGGCCTGGAAGATCGCGTGGTCGGCCGGGCCCTCCTCGAACAGGTCACGCATCAGCCGTTCCGGACCGTAGTAGGTGTAGGTGTCGTAGTCCCACACCTTGTCCTCGGGGCTGAGGTTGCGGTGATAGTCGTAGAAGCAATCGATGAACTGCTTGCCGTGGATGTTCTTCTGGTTGGATTCGCGTCCGTCCCAGAGGTGGACGTGGGCGTCGACGATGAAGTACTTGTCGCCATTCTTCTCGTACATCGTGTGCTCCTGACGATCGTGGGCTGTGGTCTCGGCGGGTGGTGCTGGGCTGTCTCGGAGG